>JBCCXJ010000016.1:0-75359 GCA_039191905.1 Bacteroidota bacterium
ACATTTTAGTCAAGCAAAACATCTATTGTGCGCCCACAATGGTAAGGAGTTTGACTTCCCCTATATAGCGCGCAGAATGGTTATCAATGGCTTAAACCTTCCTTATAAATTAGATTTATTTGGCAAAAAGCCTTGGGAAGTACCTCATTTAGACACTATGGAGCTATGGAAATTTGGGGATTATAAACATTATACTTCCCTCAAACTATTGGCCCATATATTGGGTATTCCTTCACCCAAAGAAGATATGGATGGGAGTATGGTGCAGTCGGTTTATTATGAAGAAAATGATTTGGACCGAATTGTTTCCTATTGTGAATTGGACGTTGTGACTACGGCCCAAGTGTTTTTACGACTAAGAAATGATACCCTTTTACGTGAAAATGAAATCGAAAGGGTCTAAACATCAAGATTGAAAGACCAACTTTTCAATGAAGGAATACTAATTCTTATAAAACTTAGTGCTTTGAATTCCAGAATAATCTTGTACTACCAAAATGTACAGTCCAGAGGATAAATCGCTGACAGCTACTTTCTCAACGGCACTCCCCTTTTTAACAATAGTTCCTGAGGAAGTTACAATGGAGTATACCGCGTCTTGAGACAATTCAGCCGCAATTTCCAATTCGTTTACCGCTGGATTAGGGTAAACACTTATCCTAAGTGAGTCACTAAATCCAAAAGTTTCGTTTTCCAGAATCTGGGTTTCGGTCCCATTAAATACAAACCGTATGGTTTCGGAAAATTCAGAAGTTTTGCTTTCGGTGCATATGGTACGAATCCTAACTTCATATTCCTCCCCTATCGTAAGTGCTTCAAGTTGAATGGTGTTTTCTGAAAGCAAATCAGCGTTCCAGCTATCATCCGAACTCTTCTTATACTGAACCTCAAAAAGAGTTTCTTCCGCCCCCGGCCAAGTAATGGCCACTGAATCCTCATTAGACGAGTCCAAATTGATTTCAGTAGGGGTTTCTAGTGAGCAACTTGAGATTTTTGCTCCAGACACAATCAATGAAAAATCTTGAAAGCCATTTTTCAATTCCCCTTTATGGCCAATAACAATAGTATATGTTCCTTTTGCATTTTTGATATCTACGCGTTCAAACGGATCAACAGAATTATCCGCTTTGGTTGCCGCATCATTGGCACGATGAGGGTTTAGCTTCCAAGGTAAATGTGTTTCATTATTCTTTATCACCCGAACATCTAAATCATTTATCAGAGCTTTCGTAGCACTGTTGAGATCTCCTCGATTGATATACGCTCCTTCAACATCGGTCCAAGAAACCGATATAGTTAAATCTTCGTTGCCCAAAGCTTCTACTTCTAAAGTGTATGTTTCTCCCTGAGTAAGCTGGTTTTCATCAATTAAGGTGGTGAATCCTTCATTCTGAAGAGCCTCCGCAGCAGTCTTTGTATTAAGTACACCCCATCCCATTTTATAATCCGGGCCTGGAATTCCCACATCATCCGCAGTATGAAGTGCGAGTCCTTTTAGGGTTGCTGCTTTCATATAATGACCAAAAAGTTCATTGTGATATTGTTGAAGTAAAAGCAAAGAACCTGTTACCCCTGGAGCAGCCATGGAAGTTCCCGTTGAAGTTCCATAGCTGGAATTACTTTGTGAAGTAGTGGAAAAAATAGAGGATCCATCACCTGCCAAATCAGGCTTGATTCTACCATCGTCAATAGGCCCTAGGCTGCTGTAAGCAGCAACCTTGGCTTCCGTCAACTCACCCTTTCCATTTAACTTGGTGTTTGCACCTGCAACCGTCAATGCGTTTTTCGAAGTAGTAAATCCTAAAAGCAAATCAAATCCGTCAGCGGTTTTACCATAGATGGGTGATGCGTTGTCTTGAGATTTTTGGGAATTCCCGGCGGCATTCACCATCAAATAATATGGGGCGTTGTACATGATTTTATCCCAATCTTGAGATATTTTAATGTAAGCTCCAAAATACCAATCAGGGACACGGTCAGATTTTATTCCATAGGAATGATTGCTCAAAAGCATTCCTGAAGCGGCAGCCTCGGCTACCTCGATTTTATCCCGAGTCCAGTTATGTGTAATAGCCTGTGCGCCAAAGGCAACTCCTCTGGCTTTAGGTTTTACACCAGATGAAATGATGTTTCCGGTTACCAAAGTCCCATGTGGGCTCACTTCTTGTGAAGTATCGCCGGTCAATGCCCTAGAATCAAACTCTTGATGGGAATTTAAAGCAATACCGCTATCCCAAACACCAACCTGCATTCCGCTTCCATCCAAACCAAGATTCAAAGCTCCATTTGAGTAAAGGGATTGTGCTCTGGATACTTGATTGGTTGGGTCATTTAGTGTAGTAAAATATAAAGGTGTGCCATCATCACCAATATCATTTAAGGCAACCTCTGTTCCATCTCTCAACTTTTCTATCCTGCTCCAATCGTTTGCTTTTTTGGACTTAGCCATTTGTAAGGTATTCTCCTTAGCTTCCTCTTCAAATTCTGAAATAAGCGCTGTGATTTTCTGCTGATTGTAATCTCGAAGAATTTCTTGCTGCTCCGAAAAAGTTTGACCAAAGCTGGAAAGTACTCCAAAAAAGAAGAAAATAGTTTGTGTAAAAAGCCTAGTTGCCCAAGTAGGTATTTTAAAGTCCATAATCGAGGTTGAGTAAGATTTGGACTACAATAGTATTTCAAGAAGCATAAATCATCGTTCAAAAAGCCTTTTATTTCGATGAATTACACAAATTTTTACGGTGAGCTGTTGTGAAAGTTTAAAATACTGTTGTGTAGTACTTTTCCTTCTTTTAATTTTCCTTCAATATCACATAAACAGGAAAATGGTCACTATATCCTCCTAAATATTTCTTTCCGGCATACGTCCGAAATGGATTGCCTTTGTATTTTCCATTCCACTCTTTCAGAGATTTTGGTTCGAAAATCTTTGCTTTTTTAAAGCTGTGCGTGCCGTTTTCATAATTCAAAAAGCTGTGTGAAAGCAATATTTGGTCAAACAAACTCCATTCCCCTTTATAATTGGCGCTACCTGAATTTGGAGAGAGTAAAGATTGCATAGGGTTGATAAATCTACCTGTATCCATTAAGCGCTGAATACTTTCCGATTTAGGGTCATCATTAAAATCTCCCATAATGATACAGTTTGGGTTTTCATCCGGAATCTGTTCTAGTTTTTGAATGATGGTCTCGGCGGCCTTAATTCGTTTGGGACTGGTTTCTTCTGCTCCATCCCTTCTGGATGGCCAATGATTCACAAAGACATGAACTTCTTCTTCATGCAATTTACCATGTACATATAATATGTCTCTCGTTAAATCCCGTTCCCCATTCTTATTCTCTACCAATAAAGGAATGGTTTCGGCATCGATAACCAAAAAATGGTCCTCATCATAGAGCAATGCAGTATCTATTCCGCGTTCGTCGGGGGAGTTAAAATGTATATAGTTATAATCCAAGTTCTTTAGAGATTTGGCAGAGAGCAATTCATTAATTACCCCTTTGTTCTCCACCTCAGCCAGTCCCACAAGAATTGGATGTAATGTACTATCTGCTTCCCCAACCCTGGAAATCGTTTTTGCTAATTTTTTAGTTTTCCTTCTAAACTTAGCTTCATCCCACTTTTTTACTCCTTCTGGTGTGAAATCGTCGTCAAGGATATAGGGGTCGTTTTTCGTATCAAAAAAATTTTCAAGATTATAAAATGCTATGGTAAAATGGTCTTTCAAAGTGTTGGGATTATGGCCATAGATACTGGTAGTTATTCGAGACAAAATACAAAAATCGCTTTCAAAACATTACGTAGATTTGCACTTTACCCAAGTTTATGCTAGAAAAAAAGGCCATTGCATATGAAAAGGCGGTTCTGATTGGGGTTATCAATCAAAGCCAAAATGAAGAAAAGGTACGGGAATATCTGGACGAGCTGGAGTTTTTGACCTATACAGCTGGTGGAGAAGTATCCAAGCGCTTTGTACAACGGGTTGAAGTCCCCAATCCCAAAACGTATATAGGTAGCGGGAAAATGGAAGAGGTGCAGCAGTATGTCAAGGCCAATGAGATTGGTTCGGTCATCTTTGATGATGAATTATCCCCCGCACAACAGAACAATATTGAAAAGCTTTTGCGCTGCAAAATCCTGGACCGTACCAGTCTAATTTTAGACATTTTTGCCCAAAGGGCACAGACGAGCTATGCCCGGACACAAGTAGAACTAGCCCAATACGAATACTTACTTCCCAGACTTACCGGCCTTTGGACGCACTTGGAGCGGCAACGTGGGGGTATCGGTATGCGTGGACCTGGTGAAACGGAGATTGAAACCGACCGTCGTATCGTTAGGGACCGAATCTCCCTACTTAAAAAGAAATTGGTGAAAATTGACCGCCAAATGGAGACTCAACGCGGCAACCGAGGGGCTCTGGTTCGCGTCGCTTTGGTGGGATATACCAATGTGGGTAAATCTACTTTAATGAACGTCATCAGCAAAAGTGAAGTCTTTGCGGAAAATAAGCTATTCGCCACCTTGGATACTACGGTCCGAAAAGTGGTGATTGGCAACCTCCCCTTTTTGTTGAGCGATACGGTAGGGTTCATCCGAAAACTACCTACTCAGCTGGTAGAAAGTTTTAAAAGTACCTTGGATGAGGTTCGCGAAGCCGACTTACTGCTTCACGTGGTTGACATTTCCCATCCCAATTTTGAGGAACATATTGCCTCGGTAGCCCAGATTTTGGATGAAATTGATAGTTCGGGGAAAAAATCCATTATGGTCTTCAATAAAATTGATCAATATATTCCTGAGACCATTCCTGAAGATGACTTGGTCACCGAGCGAAATTCATCACACTTCACTTTGGAAGAATGGAAAAATACCTGGTTCAATAAAATTGGTGATCGTGCTCTTTTTATCTCAGCTTTGAACAAAGAAAATCTAGATGAATTCAGGAAACGGGTGTATCAGGAAGTTCGAGATATTCATGTGACCCGATTTCCTTACAATAACTTTTTGTATCCCGAGCATTTAGATGAGTATCATCCCTAGTTTGGACCATTGGTTCACTTCTTCGATGAACGACCCTACTTAACATACAATACCACAACTTTCTCTCAGTTCACAACAAAAATTTAAGGGCAAACCACAGAAAAACTATTTTCATATTGTTTTTAAGTGTTAGTGTTGCCACAAGTCTTCCATTGACTTAACCTACTTTTAGACTATGGTGTCAAAATACTTAAAACCCCAATTCGCCCCACATAAAAAAGCCCTCCAAAAGAGGGCTTTATCTTTATATTTTATTATGGTTAAAACGTGTAACTGAGGCCTATGGTCCAATAGGTTTGAAGTTCGTTGTCTATAGAATCAAAGGTAGCGTCTGGGTCCGGAGTTGGTGCTAAATTTTGAACAAAGTTCAAGGTTTCCTGCCTATTGTTTCGCAAGCCAAAATCAAATCCTACGCCTATTACTTTCCAAAGGGTATATGCAAAGGAGTTGGTCCAGGTCCAATTGCTCAAATCACCATCTTCATAGCTCTGGAACAGCGATAGATTGCTCTTAAAGCTAATAGCTCCAATTTGACGTGTATAATCGGCCACAATCTTCGCACCAGCCGAAGACTCGAAAATGGTATCCTCATCACTAAATACGAAGTTATAGTTCAAGGGATGAATCACAACAATTAGGTTTGCGATAGGTGTCCAAGTTGCCCCGACACCTACATCTAAATACCCTGGATTATTCACATTGCTTAAAAGCGTGGTTCTATACTCGGCCAAGGCGGAGATGGCAAATTTTTCGCTCAATTTTCTTCCATAAAGTGACGAAATATTAAAGACATCCGTAGCTTCTCGAAAACCACTATCATCTGTTGGGTCATCTTCATCATCTAATTTTACCCAAGCCAAATTCACATTGGCTGCGTTACGCCAAAAGAATTTCTCCTGTTGCAAGTTCGCAAAGGCATTTACCGTAAAGCCAATATTTCCAGAGGAGTTGTTGGGAATACCTTGCGCGAACCAATTGTTGAACTCAGAAATGCTCCCGCCTATAGTTCCAAAGGCGCCAATTTTCCAGCCAGGAAGGGCGTCCAATTGCGATTGAAGGGCATCCACCCTACCTTGGATTGCGGCAATGGAATCTTTCTTAGGAGCCATTTCGGCTTTAATCTCTTCAGCGGTTTTTTGTCCAAAAGCGGTCACCGCAAAAAACAAGAGCAAGCAAGTAGTTAAGACATGTTTCATAGTATGGAGTTTAGTGTTAAGACCCCAAAAATAAAAAATGTCACACGTAAATCTGCATCCGTCAACCCAAACTTGCTTCTCATCAATTGAGCATCAACCATTTCCCATATTTATTGGTTCTTCGAATCTTAATATCAAATAATTATGAAGAAAATTGTATTCCTATCAACTTTGGTCTTAACATTTCTAATGCTACTGTTTTCCTGCGGAAAGGATGAAAATCCCACCGAACCCGGAGTGGGCGGCCCTAACATTTCCAGCTTTAGTCCTACTTCCGGCCCTGTAGGCACTAGTATCTTTATTACGGGCCAGAATTTTAGTACTACAGCCAGTGCCAACACCGTAAAAATTGGGAACACCACAGCACCAGTGACCAGCGCTTCTGCTACAGAAATCTTTATTACTGTTCCAGAAGGCGCCACTACGGGAGCCCTAAGTATTACCGTAGATGAGCAAACCGATACTGCGGAGACTTTTACCGTTACGGAAGAATCCGGTATCGCAGGGATTACCTTGAATAAAAGCACTTTAAATCTATTTACTCTCGACACAGAAACCCTAAAAGCTACTGTAGAAGGTGGGGGTAGTATAGAAGATATTGTATGGAGCTCAGAAAATGAGGAAATAGCTACTGTAAATGACAATGGAATGGTGACTGCACTGAAATCTGGGAATACAAATATCATTGCCACAATTCAAAATATTTCACAAAGTTGTTCTATCTCAATTGAACCAAACATTTATGTGCTAGGTAGTCAATCTGATAACAATTTAGGAACTTTTGATGTCACCTTATGGATAAACAATAAACCATCAGTAATTGAAGATGCCTTCCAAGTAGGTAAGGTTTTTGTTTACAATTCCGATATTTATACCACAGGAGAATCCATAAATGATAATGGGCCTGATTTCGCCTCTGTTTGGAAAAATGGAGTGCCCACAAATCTAACTAGTGGTTTGAGTCCCGCCGAGGCTTTATCGGTATTCGTTGAGGATGGAAATGTTTACGTAGCCGGTCGCGAATTAGAAGATGTATACGTTTCCAAAGTATGGAAAAACGGTGAGTTGCTTTATAATCTAACAGATGGAACTTATTCCTCTAGAGTTCATTCCATATTTGTGAAGAATGGTGAAGTTTATGTAGCTGGGACAGAATATGTCGAAAACAAAAATGTCGCAAAAGTCTGGAAAAATGGTGTATCAATACAGCTTTCAGAAAATGCAAACGCCTATTCCGTATTAGTGCATGAAGATATAATATACGCCGTAGGTTCCAAAAATAATATTGCCACAATCTGGGTGGATGGTCTTTCAACTTCTTTAATTAATGGATCAAACTGGTCCTTGGCAAGCTCAATTTTTATCCAAGGTAGGGATATTTATGCTTGCGGATTTGAGAGAATCGGGGATGTAGAAGTGGCAATACAATGGAAAAATGGTATACGTACAGATCTAACAGATGGTAAAAGTCATGCCGATGCTAACGCTATTTTTGTAAACGATTCAGACGTGTATGTGGCTGGTTGGGAACAAATAGAAGATAAAGATGTAGCCAAAGTATGGAAAAACGGCGAACTATATTTCACTCTAGATACTAATACACACTCTTCAAGAGCACAATCTATCTTCGTAAGATAACAATGATTTTCTGTTTCCTTTGGATGTAGATTATCAGAGGAATTAATTGTGGATTTTCACTTTATTTTTCTTGAAAAGCGGCACCGCAGAACATGCCTCACCGTACATCACACTTTTCGCAACCTCCTGGATTTTCGATATAGCCATTAAGTAGGCGTTCTGGGGCACGGGTTTGTTGGAGCACCCTTTTATAATGATAGGTTTGTCCTTAAAATCAGAAAAATCGTAGTCAATCAATTGGTCTTGATACAGGGAGGTTTCAAGGGCTTCCAAATCGCCTTGCACCACTTTTTTAGCAAAAGGAACTAATTTTGAAGTCACCAACATAAAAGCCCAACCGGGTACAATAGCATCTGAAGAACAGGTTAAAGCCACGTATTTATCTTGATATAAAGTCCAATCCATATCCTCCAACTGGGCGCGAAACTCTTTCTCTCGCAGTATAAGTCCTTCATAAAGCCACTTGGATATATCCAATATAATCCTTTCACCTGGAAGATATAATTCCTCCAAATCAAAAGTAATCAGCTTACTTTGGGCTACTCTATTTATTATTTCTTTTTCCATCACGTCATTCTTACGTAGGCAGGAATCTTTAAAATTAAAATGGATTCCGCATCAAGTGCGGAATGACAAATTATACCGTTTACAAAAGCCCTAATTCAAGCTTCGCTTCCTCGCTCATTAAATCTTGGGTCCAGGGGGGTTCAAAGGTGATTTCGACCTCCACATCATTAAGCACATCCAAAGATTTTACTTTTTCCTCTACTTCAACCGGTAAGGTTTCTGCCACGGGACAATTGGGTGAGGTCAAGGTCATCAAAATCTTCACATCATTCGCTTCATTTACGAACACATCATAAATGAGGCCTAATTCATAAATATCCACCGGAATTTCTGGATCATAGATGGTCTTAAGGACCATGACGATTTTCTCACCTAATTCTGCGGTATCTATAGTGGTTTCTTCGCTCATTGTTTCTTTAATTTAATTGGGTTTGATATGCAATCGCATATAACTTCAATTGCTTCACCATACTTACCAAACCATTGGCTCGAGTTGGGGATAGATGTTCCTTTAATCCAATCTCATCAATAAAGTCTGTATTGGCATCAATGATGTCCTGAGGTTTTTGATGACTGAAGGCTCGAATCAAAATGGCAATAATTCCTTTGGTGATGATAGCATCACTATCAGCCGTAAAAACCAATTTGTCATTATCCAGCTCTGCATGCACCCAAACTTTACTTTGGCATCCTTTGATGATATTATCGTCGGTTTTATACTGCTCTTCAATCAATGGAAGTGATTTTCCCAATTCAATCATATACTCATACCGCTGCATCCAGTCCTCGAACATGGAAAACTCATCTATGATTTCGTCTTGAATCTCTGCTATGCCCATCTAAAAATTTTGTTCAAAAGTACAACTCGAGTTGGTGTGAATCAACCTTTTACTAGAAAGATAACTATGCTTAGAGCAACATGTTCTTGGCCCGTTTCACACCTTCTACCAACACATCTACCTCTTCTTTGGTATTATAAAAACTGAAACTCGCTCTAACCGTACCTGGAATTTGGTAAAAATCCATAATAGGTTGTGCGCAATGATGGCCTGTGCGTACGGCAATCCCCAACTTGTCCAGTATTGTACCAATATCATACGGGTGGATACCCTGAATATTAAATGAAATTACAGACGTTTTGTTTTCGGCAGTACCGTAGATTTTTAATCCATCAATGGCAAGAAGTTTCTCTGTGGCATAGTGCAACAACTCCTCTTCATATTGTGCAATGGCTTCAAGACCTATACGGTTGAGATAATCCAAAGCGGCTCCAAAAGCAATACCTCCGGCAATGTTAGGTGTGCCCGCCTCAAACTTATGAGGTAAATCGGCATAGGTGGTCTTTTCAAAAGTGACCTCGGCAATCATCTCACCACCGCCTTGGTAGGGGGGCAGTTTCTTTAACCATTCTTCTTTGCCATAGAGCATTCCAACCCCCGTTGGCCCACAGATTTTATGAGCGGAAACGGTATAAAAGTCAACATCCAAAGCTTGCATATCGGCTTTAATATGGGGAGCTGCTTGTGCTCCATCAATCAAAACAGCCGCATTCACCGCATGTGAGGCATCAATAATCTCTTTGATAGGATTAATAGTTCCCAAAGCATTGGAAATGTGATTACAGAAAACCAATTGGGTCTTTTCTGAAAGCAATTCATGAAAAGTTTCCATAACCAATTCCCCATTCTGATTCATTGGAATGACTTTCAAAATCGCGCCCGTTCTTTCAGCTAACATCTGCCAAGGGACAATATTGGAATGGTGTTCCATAGCGGATACCAAGATTTCATCTCCCTTTTTCAGAAAAGATGAAAAACCATTCGCGACTAAATTAATACTATGCGTAGTCCCGGAAGTGAAAATTACTTCATGGGATTTTGCAATATTAAAATGCCGTTGGATTTTTTGTCGGGCTTCCTCATAGGCATCCGTTGCTTCTTGAGAGAGCGCGTGAACCCCCCTATGGATGTTGGCATTGTAGTTTTGGTAATAGTCTACAATAACATCAATAACCTGTTGTGGGGTTTGGGAAGTGGCCGCATTGTCTAAATAGACTAACGGTTTTCCATTTACCTCCCGATTTAAAATTGGGAAATCTTTTCTGATAGTAGCTACATCCAAACTCGTCCGCACTATTCCCATACGCTCTAAGATTATCTGTTACAGGTCGAAACCTAGACTTACCCCAAGTTTGTTTGCAATCAATTTGTTGATTCGCGTTTTCAATTCTGGGATACGAACACTTTCCAATACATTATTGGCAAAAGCATACATCAATAATGCCTGGGCTTCTTTCCTTGGAATTCCACGGGATTGCAGGTAAAAAAGAGCTTCTTCATCCAATTGACCCACAGTACAACCGTGTGAACATTTCACATCATCCGCAAAAATTTCCAATTGTGGTTTTGTATTTACCGTTGCTTTATCGCTGATTAGAACATTGTTGTTCTGCTGAAAAGCGTTGGTCTTTTGAGCTATTTTGTCCACAATTATTTTACCATTGAAAACTCCTGTTGACCGCTCACCGAAAATACCTTTATAATCCTGATGACTTTCACAGTTGGGCTGGGCATGGTGCACCAATGTATGATGGTCCACGTGTTGTTTTTCACCTAAAATCGTTACTCCTTTTAAAGTAGAATCGATTCGTTCACCGTCTTGATAGAAATTTAAATTATTTCTGGTCAATTTTCCACCTAGGGAAAATGTGTGCACCCTAACCACACTATTATCTTTCTGAGAGATATATGTATTGTCAATCAATGATGCAGTATTTACATCATTCTGTACTTTGTAAAAGTCTACGATTGCATCTTTAGCCGCAAAGATTTCGGTAACTGAGTTGGTCAACACCTCATTTCCTGTCAAGCTTTGATGACGTTCGATGACCTGAACCTCTGCATTCTCTTCTGCAATCACCAAATTTCTAGGCTGCAGTAATAGAGCTGCCTCATTACCTGTGGCCAAATGTAAAATTTGGATAGGTTTTTTTGGCACTTTGTTTTTCGGAATGTAGATATATGCGCCTTCTTTGCTAAAAGCCGTATTCAAACTGGTTAAAGATTCATCTTTGGAAGCCACTTTATTAAAATAAACATCAATAACCTGACGGTATTGCGGTTTGGTAAGCGCGGCGCTCATCAAACAAACATCTACTCCATCGTGTGTGGTTTCAGAAAGGTAGGAGCTGTACACTCCATCAACGAATACAATTTTGTAGGTATCAATCTCATGAACAAAGTACTTCTTGATGTCCTTATACTCCAACGTACTTTCCTTCTTGGGGAAAATACTGAAGTCCACCTTTTGAAGACTGTTCAAGGATGTATACTTCCAAGCTTCCTCTTTTTTGGAAGGAAAACCTTTGTTCTCAAAATTCTTTATAGCCTCTGAACGAACTTCATGTACTGGACTGTTCAAATCCATGTTATTTTCGAAAGCTAAGAAAGAGGAGAGTAATTTATCTTTTAAGTCCATACTATTCAGTATTCAGCTATCAGTACTCAGCTATTAGTTTTGTGAAATCTGACTGACGTCCGAATTTCAATTATCTGTTAAACTGTGGCTTCTTGTTTTAACCAATCATATCCTTTAGCCTCCAATTCAAGTGCCAATTCTTTGGAACCTGACTTTACTATCTTTCCGTCATGCAATACATGAACAAAGTCTGGAACAATATATTCCAACAATCTTTGGTAATGCGTGATTACAATAATGGCGTTGTCTTTGCTTCGTAATTTGTTTACCCCATTGGCCACGATACGAAGGGCATCAATATCCAATCCTGAATCTGTTTCGTCCAAAATTGCCAATTTGGGTTCCATCATCGCCATTTGGAAGATTTCGTTACGCTTTTTCTCTCCTCCTGAAAATCCCTCATTAAGAGAACGAGACAAAAATTTTCGGTCTATCTCCAACAACTCTGATTTTTCCCGGATAAGTTTCAACATCTCGTTAGCTGGCATATCGTCCATTCCTCTTGCTTTGCGAGATTCGTTTATTGCCGTTTTAATAAAGTTGGTTACCGAAACTCCAGGAATTTCAACAGGGTATTGGAAGGATAGAAATATTCCATTGTGTGCTCTTTCTTCAGGAGCCAGTTCTTCCAAATCCTCTCCATCCAAAGAGATACTTCCTTTTTTTATCTCAAACTCTTCTTTTCCTGCAATTACCGAAGCCAAAGTACTTTTCCCAGACCCATTTGGTCCCATAATGGCATGCACCTCACCTGGATTTACCTCCAAATTGATTCCCTTAAGGATTTTCTTATCCTCTATGCTTGCGTGTAAATCTTTAATTTCTAACATTTTCAAAAAGTTGTCTTCTTAATTTGAATTATTTGATTTCGGCTAAGCTCAATCATCCCCATTTTGGTAGCTGAGCAAAGTCGAAGCTATCCTACAGAACCTTCAAGGCTTATTTCCAATAATTTTTGTGCCTCCACCGCAAATTCCATAGGCAATTTGTTGAGTACTTCCTTGCTAAAACCATTTACAATAAGTGCAATGGCTTTCTCTGTATCAATACCCCTCTGATTGCAGTAGAAAATTTGGTCTTCTCCAATTTTACTCGTGGTAGCCTCATGCTCTATTTGGGCTGATTTATTCCTGGTTTCAATGTAAGGGAAGGTATGCGCCCCACAACGATTCCCCATTAATAGGGAATCGCACTGCGAAAAGTTTCGAGCATTTTCGGCCCTACTGTTCACCTGTACCAACCCACGATAACTGTTTTGGGATTGTCCCGCGGATATTCCTTTGGAAATAATGGTGCTCTTGGTGTTTTTACCAATATGAATCATTTTGGTACCTGTATCCGCTTGTTGGAAATTGTTGGTAACCGCAATGGAATAAAATTCACCAATAGAGTTGTTTCCTTTCAACACACAAGAAGGGTATTTCCAGGTTACTGCTGAACCCGTTTCCACTTGTGTCCAAGAAATCTTTGCATTCTTCTCACAAAGGCCTCGTTTTGTGACGAAATTGAAAACACCTCCTTTTCCATCCTTATCACCCGGAAACCAGTTTTGAACTGTAGAATATTTTATTTCGGCATCATCCAATGCAATAAGCTCAACTACTGCGGCATGCAATTGGTTTTCATCACGGGAAGGAGCCGTACACCCTTCAAGATAACTCACATAGCTTCCTTCGTCGGCAATTACCAAAGTTCTTTCAAACTGACCTGTTCCTGCCTGATTGATTCGGAAATAGGTAGACAATTCCATTGGGCATCGTACACCTTTTGGGATGTAGCAGAAAGATCCATCAGAAAACACCGCCGAATTCAATGCGGCGTAAAAGTTATCTTTTTGAGGAACAACAGTGCCAATGTATTTTTTAACCAACTCTGGATGGTCTTGAATAGCTTCTGAGATAGAACAGAAAATAATGCCTTTTTCCGCCAAAGTCTTTTTAAAGGTAGTGGCCACAGAAACAGAGTCCATTACAATATCAACAGCGACGCCGGCTAACTTTTTCTGTTCATCTAGGGAAATCCCTAATTTTTTGAAAGTCTCCAATAGCTCCGGGTCAACCTCATCCAAACTGTTGTACTTTGGTTTTTTGTTGGGAGCCGAGTAATAGGAAATATCCTGAAAGTTGGGTTTTTCATAATGGACATTGGCCCATTCAGGTTCTTCCATTTCCTTCCAAACACGAAAAGCTTCCAAGCGCCATTCCGTCATCCATTCGGGCTCTTCCTTTTTCTTGGAAATTCCTATTACGATTTCTTCATTCAGTCCCTTGGGAAAGGTGTCAGATTCAATATCTGTGTAGAAACCATACTCGTATTCTTTGGTTTCCAGCTCTTTTTTTAATTCTTCTTCGGTGTAAGCCATGCTTTAGTTGTTTGCCAATTAATTGAAATCAATCAACATTTATAGTGAAAAACTCTCGCCACATCCACAAGTGCGCTGCGCATTGGGATTATTGAAAACAAATCCTTTTCCATTAAGGCCTCCCGAATATTCCAAAGTGGTTCCCACCAAATACAAGAAACTTTTCTTGTCTACAATGATGCGTACCTGGTTGTCTTCAAACACTTTATCTGTATCCTCAGCTGCTTTGTCAAATTTTAATTCATAGGATAAGCCACTACAACCTCCGCTTTTAACCCCCACACGAACATAATCCGTACTTGAATCAAAACCTTCTTCGGTCATTAGTGCCACAACTTTTTTCTTTGCTGTCTCTGAAACTTTGATCATAACATAATCCTTTGAATATGCCTTAAATAGCTTACAAATATACTGTATTAGTAGGGTATTTCAAGGCTTCCTAACATTATTATAACGAATCTTCCAATAAGGTTTCTCTATTTTCTACGACTACAGCTTTGTTATGCGTTGAGCATACTATCTTTAAACAAATCGAATCAGTTCTAATTTTAATATCATGAGGCACTTTGTTCTCTTAATTTCACTTCTAATCTTATCCAAAATGAGCGGTCAGGAAACAAACAACGGACTAGTACAAGTAACCAGTAAATACTCCTTTGAGTCTACTTACGAGATTATTAAAAATACGTTGGATGCTAATCCCAATATTGGAATTTTGGCAGAAGTGGACCACACTAGCAATGCCAAAAGGGTAGGCTTAGAGCTCCCAAAAACCAGACTAATTCTATTCGGAAATCCCAAATTGGGTACTCCGCTGATGCAATCCTCAAGAACCATTGCCATTGATTTACCCCAAAAGATTTTGATATGGGAGGAAGAAGGGAAAGTATTTTTAGCTTACAATAATCTGCAATATCTTTTAGAAAGACACGGTGTTACCGACAAAGACCCGGTTGCCGAAAAAATATCTGGGGCATTGGCTAAAATTAGCGGAAAAGCCACTGAGTAATACGCTTATTTTACTTTTAGGATAACCAGGTCTGTGGAACCTTGATGTTCAATTTCTGGAGAAAGTGATGTTGAGGTTTCACCCACCAACACGAGATTGCCATTATCATCCTCAAGGGCATCAAATCCGAAATCCAAGTCAGCCCCTCCAAAGGATTTCTCATAGAGTATGTTTCCTTGAGCATCGGTTTTGATAATCCATAGATCATTTTCTCCATTATTTTCGGTCGCATTTCCATCCAGACTTTTGGAATTTCCGGCTATTACAAAACCTCCTTCCAAGGTACTATCCAGACCACGGGCAGCGTCAAATGCGGTACCTCCAAAGGTTTTCTCCCAAAGCAAGTCACCATTATCCGAAACCTTTATCAACCAAACATCAGACTCGCCATTGTTTTTCGAAATGTCTGTATCCACACTGAACGTATTTCCTACTACAGCATAGGCGTTATCCTGAGTTTTTACAACAGCGTATGCTTTGTCTATTCCTGTCCCACCAAATGATTTTTCCCAAAGCATCTCTCCTTTGGCATTCACTTTTACCACCCAAAAATCATAACTCCCTTTGGAATTTGAAATGTCAAAGTCATCGCTTTCCGAAGCGCCAACCATTACCAAACCTCCATCGTTGGCTTCCACTACCCCAAAAGAACGATCGTTGTTTGTCCCTCCAAAGTATCTCCTCCAAATCAAGTTTCCATTTGCATCCAATCGGGTTCCCCAAAACTCCCCAACCCCATGTCGAGTGAGATATGGGCTTTTGCCTGTATTTCCTTCACCTCCAGAAGAGGTTACATCCAAAAAACCAGAAAAGAAGAAACCACCATCTGAAGTCTGTACCACATCATAGGAATGGTCATGACCTGAAAAACCGAAACTCCTTTCCCAAAGAATATTTCCAGAAGCATCCAAGCGTAAAATCCAATTGTCATGAAAACCCTCGTTATTGGTTCCATCACCATCATCACTCATGGCATAGCCTACGATGGCATAGCCGCCATCGTCGGTTTGAATTACGGATTGCCCTCTATCATCTTTACTTCCACCGTAGGTTTTACTCCACTGTAAATTTCCGTCAGAATCTAATTTAAGCAGCCAATAATCATTCACATTTAGCAACTTTTCCACAAGGTCTCCATCGATGCTATTGGTAAATCCCAGTACGGCATAGCCTCCATCCAAAGTTTGAATGACTGATTGAGCTGTATCTTCTCCGGAACCTCCAAAACTTCGCACCCAATCCACTTCCCCAACAAAGTCAACAGACACAATATCCATTTCAATACCATCAGAATCACTACAAGACCAAAGTGCTATTATCGTCAAAAACAAAATATTCCTTTTCATAGTTTTCTAGTTTGATCTTTGAATTACAAATAAGCCAGAATTAACGTCGCTGACCACTATTTTTCCACTTTCAAAATAGGGATACACACTCCAAACCCCATTAAATTGAGCAACATTACTTGTGGGGAAGGTGTCAAAAAAGGCTTCTTCAGTGATTATCTCACTTTCAATTTGTGAGATATCCAAAATACGAACTCCCGCCGTATAGTTGGCTAAGAAAAACTCGTCACCTAAAACATACCCATTATGGTCTATGGCACCAGTAGGCCCCAAATAGGTCATATGCAATTGGGGATTGTCTAAATCTGCAAAGTCGAAAACCAGAGTGCGAGAATTAAAACCAAAGTCTGTTTCATCCAATTCGTCTCCCAAAATATAAAAGCGATGGTCTTCTGTTAGCCAACCTTGGTGTGTATATCCAATATTGGGATAGATAAGTGTCTCTATTCTTGTCGGATTTGATTTGTCAGTAATGTCTACAATGACTATTTGATCTTCATTTGCCCCGATAAAAATCTCTCTTCCAGCATAATCAGGGTCAGGACCGTTGTACGTAATCACTTGAGCGTCATGCGTGTAACCATCATCAGCATAACCCCCAATTCCTGTTGGACTTAATGGAGTTTGTATGTCCAAAAAGTGAACTCCTCCATTAAACTCGTCATTCCTTGCTGTCCCTACAGGATACACAAAGCCCATTTCTTCATTGATTACCACGTTATGGCAATTTCCAATATCCGTATATCTCGCATCTGCCTCAAAAACAACAGGAGGATTCGAAACATTCCGTAAGCGTGTCAAATCAAAAACTTGCATTCCATGACTCGCGGCCTCAGCCACAATATAGACCGTGTTTTGATATACCTTTAAATCCCTCCAAACGCTGGCAGAAGTAGCGGTTAATAATTTTCCTAAATAAATCGGATTTTCTGTATCCGTTATATCCACAAAGGCAGTTCCATTATCAAGACCAATTAAGGCATATTCACGATTGGTTGTAGTGTCTGTCCATCCCCAAATATCATTGGCCCTTTCTGCGCCAAAAGCATCCAGCGGCATTCGAAAAAGAAGGTCAATCCCATTGCACGGATATACTGAGGCGTTTCCTCCTTCACAAGGAGTAAAGCTTAAAATCACATTGCCATCACCAATATCTGGTGGTTCATCACCGCCTCCCGTGCTTGGAGGGGGATTTTGATTTGAGTCGGGATTATCCGGACTAGAATCATCTGAAGAACATGCGTAGACTGCGAAAAGTAGACATAGCAAATAGGAAAAATATTTGGGTGATCGCATTATTGGTTCAAGTTTATTTAAAGATACAACTTATTGTATTCCTCTTTACTTTTGCCCAATGCTGGAAGATAAAAATACTCAACGGACATCTTTGGAAACCTTGGGAGAGTTTGCCCTAATTAAACACTTGACTCAAAATTTTAAATTGACCCAAAGCTCTTCTCTAAAGGGTATTGGTGACGATGCCGCTGTTTTGGATTTTAAAGGATCAAAGACAGTCATTTCTACCGATTTATTGGTAGAAGGCGTACATTTTGATTTGAGCTACATGCCATTAAAGCACTTAGGATACAAGTCGGTGATGGTGAACTTATCCGACATCTATGCCATGAATGCAAAGGCAACACAAATAACGGTTTCCATTGCCGTTTCCAATCGATTTGGATTAGAGGCCCTAGAAGAATTCTATGCTGGCGTGGCCATGGCCTGTAAATTGTATAAGGTGGATTTAGTAGGAGGAGATACTACCTCATCCACAAAGGGAATGCTTATAAGCATAACCGCTATTGGAGTAGCTAACGAAAATGAAATCGTATATCGGAGTGGTGCGAAGCCCAATGATCTATTGGTTGTTAGTGGAGATTTAGGTGGTGCCTATTTGGGGCTTCAAGTACTGGAGCGGGAAAAAGAGGTGTTTAAGGTTAATCCTGCCAACCAACCCGATCTTGAACCTTACCAATATATTGTAGAACGCCAGTTAAAGCCCGAAGCACGAAAAGATGTTGTGGAACTGTTAGAGAAATTAGAAGTAAAACCTACAGCCATGATTGATATCAGCGATGGTCTTTCTTCAGAAGTTTTGCATTTATGCGAACAAAGTCAGGTGGGTTGCAATCTTTTTGAGGACAAAATTCCACTGGATCCTACGGTAATTTCAACAGCGGAGGAATTTAAAATGGATTCTACCATGATTGCTTTAAGCGGAGGTGAAGAGTATGAGCTACTTTTTACTATAAACCAAAAGGATTACGACAAAATAAAAGGGAATCCAAACTTAACTATTATTGGACACATTACTGAAAAGCAGGAAGGAACTCATTTGGTTACCCGAGCCAATACCAAAATTCCAATTCAGGCCCAGGGTTGGAATTCGTTCCAAGAATAACCAAAATAAAAAATCCCGAAAACCAAGGGCATTTTCAAACTAGACGGTCTTGGGGCACGCGACTGCAAGTTATGACGCCTTCTTAATCTCCGGGAATAAATCCGAAAATAGTATTGTAAAAGAGTAAACAGGATTAAGCGACGCTCTGCACTGTTCTATTCTTTCTTTTCTGATGCATATCTTCCAAAGTATTATTGATTTCCTGCATTTGAGGCGTAAGCAAAGAAAGTGAGCCACTTACATCAGTGGTAACTTGTTTGCCACAATGGATACACTTGTATTCTTTGATATGTTCTGTTACTTCTTTGGAAACTACATAGTGGTGTCCAAATAAATTACAAAAGAGAGAAGAGAATTTCTTGCCATGTTGGGTAGTGGTTTTTTTCATAAGTCGGATTTTGGTAAAGATTCGCGATTTGGGGTCGCAGGATTCTAGTTGTTGATTAGTTACAGTTTTGTTTGGTTTATATAAGAGCAACGATTGTTGATAACTTTTTATTTTGTGAAAAAATCCTAGGAAGCGTTTTTTCGACGAAATGCACAATACTCGGCCAATCGCTTAATTTCTTCGCTTAACTACATGGATGGAAGTTAACATTTTGAATTACTTTCACAAAAAATTATCAACAGTTTATGGATAAGAAATCCATCTTGATTACCGCTTTCGCTCTTTTCTCTCTTTTTTTTGGCGCTGGAAACCTCATTTTACCACCTCAGCTGGGTTTTAAAGCAGGGGAACTCTGGTGGTTAGTCGCTTTGGGATTTTCGCTTTCGGCTGTTTTGATTCCCATCTTGGGCATTGTAGCACATGCCAAATTACAAGGCACCATGTTCGATTTTGCCAAAAAAGTTTCCCCTACCTTTAGTTTGGTGTATTGCTACATTGTGTATGCCATCTCCATCGCCCTGCCTTCTCCAAGAACGGCATCCGTTACCCATGAAATGGCCATTCAACCTATTTCAGATACATCTTCTTTACTCACCAGTGTGATATACTTTGCCTTGGTCTACGTATTTGTCATCAACCGTTCAAAAATTTTGGATATTATTGGCAAGTTCCTCACCCCAGCGATTTTGTTTGTGCTGATTTTGGTGTTGGGAATAGCAACAGCAACCCTAGATTTTTCCTTTGGTCCTTCTACATTTGAAAGCCCTTTTTCCCATGCCATCTTGGAAGGGTATCAAACCTTTGATGCGATTGGCGCCGTTGTCGTGGGTGGAGTAATTATCATTTCCATCAACCTAAAACATAAAGAAGCAAATTATGAAACTAAAAAACGATTGATCGCCAAAGCTGGAATTCTAGCTGGATTGGGGCTATTTCTTATTTATACTGGACTAATGTTTACCGGAGCCTTATTCCAGGATAGTTTTGCTGCTGATGTTTCCAGAACAGCGCTACTTAGTGGCATCAGTTTGGCCACTTTAGGAAATGTAGCCCACGGATTCTTGACCGTATTGGTAAGCTTGGCCTGTTTTACCACAGCCGTTGGGATTGTAACGGGAACTGCAGATTTTATAAAAGGCCGCTTCGGCAATTCCCAAAACGCCTACGTCATAACTGCAATTGTAGGTTGTGTGCTTGGCGTTTTGATGGGACAGTTCAATGTAGGATATATTATTGCCGTGGCATTGCCTGCCCTTATGTTCATTTATCCTATAACCATTGTATTGATTTTATTGAATGTGCTGCCTGAAAAGTATGCTTCTACTAAAGTGTTCCGTTGGGTAGTCGTTGCAACTATACTTTTTAGTATCCCGGATTTTTTGGGGAGCATGGGGTATGGAGATGTAATAGCATCTTTCACTTCATGGATTCCTCTCCGGGAATTCCATATGGGGTGGGTATTGCCGGCTTTAGTAGTTTTTTGTTTTATCCAAATTTTCCAAAAAATCAAATTTGGCCCAGAACTTTCTTAAGTCCACCTGCGCGTTCTTGGCTAACCACTACTTGTTCATGATGTTTGGGATTTAACGCTACCAATAATTGACCGCCTTTACCTGATTTTACCCTAGAGATAGCCTTAATGCTTACCAAAAGTTGACGGTTTAATCGAACAAACGTATTTGGATCTACCATAGTTTGTATTTGATTCAAAGATGTGTTGATAGAATATTCTGAGCCGTCCAGCATCTTGGCAAAAACAATTTTACCTTTAAAGAAGTAAGCGATTTCGTCCACATGAAAGGGGAGCATCTCATTGCCCGATTTGAATAAAAAGCGTTCTTTTTTTCCTTGAGGTATATCCATTTGAAAAAAATGCTTTAGCCCAATAGTTTTTGTAAACCAATCCCGCACATACCTTTCTTTTGCTTTAAAATATTTCGCCAAAGCTGCACTCACCTCTTCTTCGGTCAAAGGTTTTAAGAGATAGTCTATTCCTGTCGTTTTAAAAGCCTTGATGGCATATTCATCATAGGCCGTGGTAAAGATTATTGGAGCTTCTAAAGCCGTTTTTTCTAGTATTTCAAAGGAAATCCCATCAGACAAATGAATATCCAAAAACACTAAATCAGGATGCGTGTTTTGTTCAAACCATTGTATTGTTGATTCCACACTGGGCAAAACAGCCTCAACAACCAAATCGAAGCCAGATAATGCCAAAAGATTCTCTAAGTGCTTCTGCGCTTTGGGCTCATCTTCTATGATAATCACTTTAGTCTTCATCTTCCGCAACAAGTAAAGGAATTTTTACTTTAAAGTGATTCTTATTTTTTTCTACCAACACATTGGTTTCGGTAAGAAGATTATAGCGTGAAACAATATTTTCCAGTCCTTTCTTAGTGCTATCTGTCACTTTTTTGGGGTTTCTATTGTTGGACAATATCAAACTGTCGGGGGTAGACGTCAGGTTCAAAACAATACGATTTTCATTATCAATACGATTATGTTTGATTACATTTTCCAAAAGTTCATGCAATACCAAAGGGGGAAGGTACTTTTCACTTAAGTGACTTTCTTGGATATCATTGGCAAGTTCAAAGGCCTGTCCAAAACGCTCCTCTAGAACCTCGAGATATTGTAACATTATTTTATATTCCCCTAAAGCTTCGATTAGGTGATCATTAGAATGTTTCAGCACATGACGATAAATATTGGAAACATTCTTTAAAGACTTTTTAGCTTCCTCTGGATTCTCGTCAATCAAATAATAAATGGTATTGAAATTATTAAATAGAAAATGCGGGTCCAATTGCTTACGAAGTGAGTTTAGTTTGGAATAGGCTATTTCAGTTTTATAGGATTCACCTTTAAGCACTTCTTGGTAAAACGAATCCCTCCAGGTAACCACCCAAAGAATCAGGCCAAAAATCAAGGAAAGAATTAAACCGATAAGACCAGCCGATACCATGTGCTGTAGTAAAGGAGGTTCACTCAAGAGGAAAAAATGGTCGAACCACTTGAATAAATAGAACAACACACAATAGGTTAAAGTTCCTACTAGAACAGGCCCTATAAAGGTTGAGGCTTCCCTTAGGTAAGGAATGCTTTTGAAATTCCATTGTACTATTTTGCCTTGAACCAACCTTATGCTTTCAAAACAAGCATAAGCTATAAGAAGAAGTAAGGTGTTCATCAAAATACTAAACCCTGGTGGCTCCCTAAACTGGGAAAATACCCATATTATTAAAAATAATATAGTGGAGACCACCAACGTAATGCCCAACCTTGCATACCACTTTAATCTTCCTTCTACCATATGGAATTGTATCGTTGATATTATTTAAATGTAGGGATTCAATCGTAGTTAGTATTGCTATTTTTCCTAGAAAGGTATTCTTTGGATTTGGTTCGAATGCTTCAAATTGGGTTTCACAAACTAATTTTTATGTTTTAGACTGGTTTTTTTTGACCTGATGAAATAAGTGAAGGGCATGGTTGATTTACCTAATACTTTTAGCCTAAAACTATTTAACATGTCTGTACGCTATTTGTTCCTTTTTCTTTTTGCGAAACTTACCATCGCACAAACCGATACTTCATTGCAAGACCAAATTTTTCAGGTAGCTACTTTGGAGGATACTAGGTTTGTTGAGTTCATAGATACAATTAGTGAAAACAATCAGTTTATCCTAATTGGAGAACAACACGGGATTAAAGAGGTTGGCACGTTTACTAATACAATTTTCGATCTTGTTCATAAAGATGGGTTTACTACACTTTGTATTGAAACTGATGCCTTGGCAGCTCAAAAAATATTTGAAATGGCCTCTTCAAAAGAACCTCTGAAAACTGCCAAAGCCTTGCACCAGAAATTTCCTTTTGCCATTCCATTCTATAACAATGTATCTGACTATGACCTTTTTTTAAATGTCATTTCCAAAGGAGGAAATATTTGGGGAATAGATCAAACTTTTATGGCACAGTTCCGTTTGAACTTTGAACATCTGTCAAGCAATACACCGAACCAGTCATTGAAAAAAATGACTGCCGAGCTAAAAGAAAAAGCAATAAGAGCTTATAAAAATTCGGTGTGCAACAAATCATTTGGAGATTTGTTCATTTCCCAATATACCGAAACCCTCCATGATAGTTTATTGGCTACAAAACCCAATTCTGAAGAGATCGAAATCCTGGCTCAATTCAAAAAGACCCAAGAAATTTATGGGTATTACTATTCAAAAGAATATTACAACAACAATAATGTTCGCGGGAAACTAATGAAATCCAACTTTACTACCTATTATAAAGAGGCGCTTAAAACCAATACCACGCCTAAGGTAATTTTTAAGCTTGGTGCTACTCATGCTACCCGAGGATTAAGCATGATGCAGATTTATGATGTATCCAACTATGTCTCCGAACTTGCCGTTTTCAATAACATGCGTTCATTGCATTTTATGGTAGCGGGGTTAAACGGCACAGTCCTAGAGGGAAACCCTTTTTCGGAAAACCCCATACACGAATTTGATAACACAAAGCAACTCCCCAAAGAGTTACAGGAATTGGTGACTGAGTTCGACAAAAAATATACCATCGTTCACCTAGAGCCCTTACGCGAAAAATCATACGGAAAACAATTTTCTGAAGGCCTTAAGACCTTTATTTTCAACTATGACGTTTTGGTTTTGGTGAATAACGCAGAGGCTTTGGAACCTTTTTAACTAGTATTGATTAATCAACTTTGAAAGTCTTTCATTGAAATTTCTTCTCTCAAACACATATTGTTGTAATTCCCCTCTTTGGGTACATTAAAAACACTGTGATTTTTTTTGGAGATTTTGATCTGTACAAAGATTACAGGCAACTGGATTTAAGATGTGACATGCCTGATTTTTTTTGAATCGAAGTTAAGTGCTCACAAATCAAAAAATCAGATATAATTTACGGATAAGTCTTTTGAGGAAATAGATGCCAATTCTTAATTAATGGGCAAGTCGAACACAATTCAAAAGAGTATGTTTTAAGCCTACTTTTTTTTCTTTCGCTTTGGCGGCTTGCACTCCTTGCAAAAATCAGAGAGTTCCTTTATTTCTGAAAGTACACGTTCATGTTCTTTCTCAACAATATCCATCTTCAAACCAAATTCTGAGTTTTTATAGACTTTTCCGCTAACTGAATTAAGTTCTTCAATCATTTTATCAAAGTAGGGTTGAAAAAAATCTCCTTTAGAAAATGTTTTCTTGTTCTCGTACAATTCCTTTCTGATCTTTCGGGCATACAGCTCCGTTAAATCAAAATCGAATTGAGATAAGCGTAACAACCTCTTAGCGGCTGTAGTATCCATAGCCACAAGAAAGGCCGCTTTTCTATAAAACTTGGTTGAAACCTTATTGTTGAAATTTTTGGTGAACATGAAAGAGACGCTACTCATTTGAAATCCGATTTCAACTGTAGCTCCGGACTGCACAAAAGAGTTGGAAACGGTTGGGCCAATTTCAGATTCTGGATTTTTGAAATCTGACAATTGCAATTCATAGTTCTCCGCCCATTCAATGATTTCGTCTTGAGCCCAACTTTGGGAAACACCAAACAAAAAGAGTAGCAAAAATAAAACCCGAAGCATATCGCAAACTATTTGTTCATTAACTCCTCAATCTCCTCGGCCTCTATTGGAATGTTTCGCATCAGATTAAAGGGCGCTCCGCTTTGTTGAATCACCACATCATCTTCTAGGCGGATTCCCATTCCCTCAGCGGGAATATAAATGCCTGGTTCTACGGTAAAGACCATATCGGCTTTCATAGGGGTTTTGAGTTCCCCGTAGTCATGGGTATTTAAACCAATATGGTGACTGGTTCCATGCATAAAGTATTTTTTGTAGGCAGGCCAATTTTTATCTTCGTTTTGGACATCAGCTTTGTCCAACAAACCAAGCCCTAATAATTCTGAAGCCATGATTTTCCCAACTTCTTTATGATATTCTGCCCAAATAGTGCCTGGCACCAACATTTTCGTGGCCTCATTTTTGACTCGAAACACTGCATTGTACACTTCTTTTTGTCTAGCTGTAAATTTTCCATTGGCCGGAATAGTTCGGGTCATATCACTGGAATAGTTTGCATACTCCGCACCAACATCCATTAAGATTAAATCGCCATCCTGCACCTGCTGATTGTTTTCAATGTAATGCAACACATTGGCATTGGTCCCCGAAGCTATAATGGGTGTATAAGCAAATCCCTTGGAGCGGTTTCGAATAAATTCATGCAAGTATTCAGCTTCCATTTCATATTCCCAAACTCCAGGTTTTGTGAACTCCAGAATTCTTCGAAACCCCTTTTCTGTAATATCACAGGCCTTTTGAAGCAAGTCAATTTCTTCCGGTTCCTTTACCCCTCTAATCTGTTGCAGAATAGGATTGCTCTTCGCCCACGAATGTGCAGGAAACTCTTTTTTACATTTAGCAATAAAACGATCTTCTCGAGTTTGAGTTTCCACCGCTTGCCTATAATGTTCGTTGGTGTTAAAATAAATTGTATCAGCCTCGGTCATTAAATCGAAGAACACCTTGTCAAAATCAGATAACCAATGAATGGTCTTAATACCAGAAACCTGAGTTCCTTGTTCTTTGGTCAATTTAGCTCCTTCCCAAATAGCAATATGTTCATTCGTTTCACGAACAAATAGGATTTCCCGGTGTTTTACATCCATAGCATCTGGAAAAAGTAAAAGAATGCTTTCTTCCTGGTCAGCACCACTTAGGTAAAAAATATCTCGATGTTGCTCAAAGGGCATGGTACTATCTGCACTAACGGGATAAACATCATTCGAATTGAAAACCGCAATACTTTTTGGCTTCATCTGAGCCATGAATTTTTTGCGGTTCTTTATAAAAAGCTGATTGCTTATAGGATGGTATTTCATGATGTAAAAATCGAATTATTCAAATGTAGCCAATTGCGTTACCGAAGACAAATTCATACCTTCAACCTCCTAAAATAAAATCGCACCGATGAGATCAATACTACTTCCATTGCTTCTTTTTCTTCTTCAATTTTCCATAGCACAAAAAACACCAACCACTGCCAACGCAGTAATGGATGCTTTGGAGCAAAAGAGCAAAATGACCGAGACTTCCTTGGTAAAAAACCTTCCTCTAAAAAATATTGGTCCATCTGTAATGAGTGGGCGCGTTGTAGACTTGGAAGTAAACCCAGCAAATCCAACAGAATTTTATGTGGCCTATGCTTCCGGAGGGTTATGGTATACTGCAAATAATGGAATATCCTTTAGCCCTATCTTGGATACGTCGGAAACCCAGAATATCGGTGATATTGCTGTGAATTGGTCCAATGGCACCCTTTGGGTAGGTACTGGGGAAAATAACTCTTCCCGCTCTTCCTATGCCGGTATCGGAATTTTAAAATCCTCGGATAGAGGAAAAACATGGCAAAATATGGGCTTACCCGATTCGCACCATATTGGACGAATTCTTATCAATCCCAATAATGCAGATGAAGTGGTAGTTGGCGTTACTGGACATTTATATTCTCCCAATCAGGAACGAGGTATTTATAAAACTATAGATGGTGGTCAAACATGGCAAAAAACGCTTTTTGTAAATGACGCCACTGGAATTATAGACGTAGCCCACTCCCCTACTAATTTCAATATTCAATATGCTGCGGCATGGCAAAAAGATAGAAAAGCTTGGAACTTTTCTGGAAACGGCGCTGCTTCGGGAATTTATAAAAGTACCGATGGAGGAAGTACCTGGAGTTTGGTATCTACTGCTGAAAGTGGTTTTCCTACGGGAGATGGTGTAGGAAGAATCGGTTTGGCGGTTTTTGATGATGCTACAGTCTACGCTGTGCACGACAGTCAGTTTAGAAGAGAAAAAAAAACTGAAAAGAAAAAAGATGGTTTGACCAAGGATGATTTTAAATCCATGAGTAAAGAAGCCCTTCTTGCCCTTGATGACAAGGAGCTAAACGATTATTTGAAAAACAACGGTTTTCAGGAAAAGTATCGTTCTGAAAACGTAAAACAAATGGTTCGAAGCGGGGCGGTTCAACCCATCGACCTGGCCAAGTACTTGGAAAATGCAAATTCATTATTGTTCGATACGCCCGTTATAGGGGCGGAAGTATACCGCAGTGATGATTCTGGAGGGACTTGGAAAAAAATGAACGAAGATTACATTGATGACCTCTTTTATAGTTACGGCTATTATTTTGCCCAAGTTAGAGTTGATCCAAGCAATAAAGACCGCATTTATCTGGCTGGGGTTCCCTTGATTAAATCTGATGATGGTGGAAAAACCTACACCTCCATCAGCAAGGAAAATGTGCATGCGGACCATCATGCCCTATGGATTAATCCAAAACAATCAGGTCACCTCATCAATGGAAATGATGGCGGTGTAAATATCACGTATGATGATGGCGCACATTGGATGAAGAACAACTCACCCAAAGTGGGCCAATTCTATGCCATCAATATCGACCATGAAACACCTTATAATGTATATGGTGGACTTCAAGATAATGGGGTTTGGAAAGGAGCACATAACAATACTGAAGATAGTCGATGGCATCAAACTGGAAAAAATCCTTGGGAGATGATTATGGGAGGTGATGGAATGCAGGTTCAAATAGATAATCGAAATTCAAACATTGTCTATACCGGCTTTCAATTTGGAAACTATTACCGATTAAATCTGGAGGACGGTTCTAGAAAATATGTTCAACCTAAACACGAATTGGGTGAATCTCCATATCGGTTTAATTGGCAGACCCCTATTTTGCTTTCTAAACACAATCAAGATATTTTCTATTTGGGTGGGAACAAACTACATCGCTCTCTTAACCAAGGAGATGATTGGGAGACCATCTCAGGGGATTTAACGCAAGGTGGGAAGAAAGGTAATGTAGCCTACGGTACGCTGACCACCATTTCAGAATCTCCTTTTAAGTTTGGATTGATTTATGTGGGGAGTGATGATGGTTTACTTCACGTTTCTAAAAATGCGGGAGGAAATTGGGAGAATATTTCCGGCTCTTTCCCTAAAGATTTATGGGTGAGTGAAGTCGCTGCTTCCCAACATAAAGAGGGTCGAGTATATGCTGCCCTTAATGGGTATCGCTGGGACGATTTTTCCACATATATATATGTAAGCGATGATTATGGAAAATCTTGGAAGAACATTTCTGCTAATATTCCTATGTCTCCCGTTAACGCTTTTGTAGAAGATTCAAAAAATGAAAATTTGATTTTTGCTGGTACCGATAATGGTCTTTATGTCTCCTTTAATTGTGGAGAATCTTGGGAATTGATGCAAAATGGCATGCCCAATGTGGCTGTCCATGATTTAGTCATTCAACCTGAAGCCAATCACTTGCTAGTTGGCACACATGGGCGTAGTATATATAAAGCTGATATTTCGGCTTTACAGAAAATCACTTCAAAAGTTATGGATAACGCTCTAACCATGTTTGAAGTGAAGGATATTAAACATTCCAAAAACTGGGGGAGTTCCTGGAGTTCTTGGTTGAAACCTAGCACGCCTGGTTTAGATTTGCATTTCTATACGTCAAAGGATGGCACATTCAATTCCAGCATTCAAACTTTGAATGGTACCGAAGTAAGCGCAACCACAATTGAAGCGGATAAAGGAATAAATGTTCTATCTTATGATTTGGCATTCTCTAAAAAAGGAAAGACCAACTTCCTAAAAAAGAATAAAATGAAATTAGAGGCTGCAAAAAATGGAAAAACATATTTGCCTAAAGGAAGTTATGTAGCGGTTCTGTCGGGCAATGGAAGCAATGAAAGAATTGAGTTTACGATTGAATAATGGAACTTTCCCTCAGTATACCAGCACTCTTATTTCCAGCTATTTCCTTGACTATGTTGGCGTATAATGCGCGTTATTTAGCTATCGCCGGTCTTATCCGACAGTTGTATAAGCAGTTTGAAGAAACCGAAGCGTCACCTCTCAAAAAACAAATCAATTCGCTTCGAAAACGCTTGGATATCATTAAAAATATGCAAGCCACAGCCATCGTCAGCTTTTTGCTTGCTGCCGTGACTATGTTCCTTATTTATGTAGAATTCATGGTGTGGGCCAATATTATCTTTGGCATAAGTCTAATTTTTCTAATGATTTCCTTAGTACTTTCTCTAATTGAGGTGCAGCTATCCACTAGAGCTTTGGGGATTCAGTTACGTAATATGGAAAAATAATTGCGGGAAAATCTTAGTTAGTTTGGGTGTTTTTTGTGATGTTTTGATAAAAAATCCATAAAAATTAACAACAACTATCCTAATTTCTAACATATAAAACCCTTAGAGTATAACAGATTTCTTATTTTTGATACCCCCCAAACACCGGGGCTCTACTTTCATTACAAGCATACATGAAACGAGTACGGGAAATAGAATTCTTCAAAAACATTCGGGAAATCAGAGAATATGAATTCGGTGTTTTCTATTTTTTCGAAAATCTTGTCATTTCTGAAATTAACGAAGGGGTTCTTTTTAATTGGGAAATGGCCACGAAGGCGGTTGAAGCTGCCTATGAAGTTATTGGACGAGATAACACCATCGCTTATATATCCAATCGGGTAAACAACTATTCCGTTGTTGCTGCGGATTGGAGAAAATTCTATTTCAATCGACATCAATTGGACTTATATTCCGTAGTAGGTCAAACCCATGGAAATTTCGCTAGTTTAGTGTTGGAGCGCATGTTCTTCCGAAATAATATCAGACAGTTTTCTGATTTGGAAGAAGCTATTGAATGGACCCAATCCAAAATGGAAGAACAAAACAAGATTACGCATTAAATACCACCTACTGGCCCATATGAAACAGGGCATCTCCCTGATTCACCACCGCTTGATGATTTACACAAAAGATATATCCATCGAATGGAGCTTTTACTTTTCTATTCTTTTTCGCAAAAGTATCTGTAATTAATCCAAGTTCCTCCCCTTTTTCAGCATAAGTGCCGTTTAAGACTGATGGAATGAACATACCCGATTTTGAGGCTCGTATCCACCTTCTTCTCCCCAAGTGTATAGATAATTGCTTTTTTGTTTTCCCTTCTTTTGGTATCATTTTGTGACCAACCAATACTTTGTAAATTCCCTCAATTCCTACGGTAATGGCATGCTCATCAAAACGCATACTTTCCCCAGCTTCAAAAACGATGGCGGGAATCCCCATTTTTAGGGTTACTTTTCTAAAGGAGCCTGCAATGAGTCGTGATGGAAAACAGAACGGAGCGTTGAACATCTCAGCCAAGGCCTTACTTTTTTGATCTTCCTGGGAATAACGTATCTGTGGATAATTATGACGTTGAGCTCCTCCGGTATGCAAATCGATAGCAAAATCGACATGGGGTAATATTTCGGCAGTATAGCTATGCGCAATTCTGCTTGCCAATGAGCCAGTTTTACTTCCAGGAAAACTACGGTTCACATCTTTACCATCAGGGACGTCCCTTGAAAAATGAATAAATCCAAAAACATTGAGAATAGGAACAACCATTACCGCTCCCTTTTTGACGTTAAACCTATTTTGCTGAAGCATACGTCGCAAGGTCTCTACACCATTAATCTCATCTCCATGTAGACCAGCTTGTACTAAGACTGTAGGGCCTGGTTTTTTTGAGTTAAAAACATGCACTGGAATATCAATCAATGTGCCCGTGGGCAACCTTGCAATCTTTAGTTGTACCAATTTGTTTTCACCTGGTGCAACGGTGTTGCCACTAATTGCAATAGTTTTATTTTCTTTTTCTGAATGCATTCTTCTCTACAAACTGAATAATGTGTTTGGCCACATTGATATTCGTTGCGGCTTCAATTCCTTTTAATCCGGGAGAAGCATTGACTTCTAACAACAGGGGTCCCTTTTTTGATCGAATCAAATCAACCCCTGCGACTCCCAATCCCAAATATTTTGTGGCGTTCAAAGCAATATAAATTTCTTTTGCTGTCGGTGTGATGGCTTCCGTGTCAGCACCACGATGCACATTGGAGCGAAATTCGTCCATATCACTTTTTCGCTTCATACTTGCCACAACCTTATTCCCAACCACTATCAATCGAATATCCTCACCTTCCGCTTCTTCAATGTATTGTTGCAACAAAATACTTGTATCCATCTTATACAAGGTGTCAATAATTGACTTGGCAGATTTTTTAGTTTCCGCCAAAATCACTCCTAAACCATGTGTTCCTTCCTGTAGTTTTATAATAACAGGTGGGCCTCCCAGCAGTCTAATCTGTTCTTCAATATTATCCGGATTGATGGAAAAGAGGGTTTGTGGTATGGGAATCCCCTTGCGCGCCATTATCTGCAATGTTCTCACCTTGTTTCGAGCACGGGTAATTCCTAAAGACCTTGCAGTGCTAAAAACATGGTTCATCTCAAATTGCTTTACAATCGCAGCACCATGTCGTGTCACTTTTGCTCCAATTCGAGGTATGATAGCATCGAATTCGTCTGAAATATTATCTTCACCGAAGTAGATTTGTGGTTTATCTTCTCCTAATTTTACAGAGCACTTGGTGTGGTCAATCAATTCCACATAATGACCGGCCTTTTGGGTTTCTTCTGCTATCCTTCTGGTAGAATGCACATTCAAGCCAACCGATAAAATTGCAATATTCATTTGAACCAAACCCTATGCTTATACCAACGTAAGATCGTTCAAAAAAATCAAAACAAATAGTACTTTGCCCATCAATTCGGGCAAGTAAGGTAATCTTGAGTTGGTATTTACGCTACTTTAGGGACCTTTACCTCTACTAAAGTACCTGTCGCTTTTTTATTATTTCTATTGTATAAATCCTTGATGCAATAGGTATGGGGTTGTCCCAATTTTTTACTGAACAGTTCCATACGATCCTTAGTTAAGGATAATCCTAGGGATTCTTTATTGAAAACATTTTTGGTATTGCGCAGTTTGACTGCCTCCCTACCCACGCCATTATCCTCAATTTCAATTTTTATCGTGTTTGAGTTACCCATTTTATTTACGCGTATCATTAGGTTCTTTTTACCTTTCTTGGTCAAAAGTCCATGCCAAATGGCATTTTCCACAAAAGGTTGCAAAAAAAGTGGAGGCACCATAATCTGGTCAATACTCAAGTTCTCTCCTATATGAATTTCAAAATCAATGTCGTTCTTAAATCGATTGTTTTCAATTTCAACGTAAACCTTCAAAATATCCAATTCTTCCTTAAGCGAAATCTGTTCCTTTCTTGAGCTCTCCAAAATGTTGCGTATCAACTTGGAAAACTTGGTGAGAAAGTAGATGGCCTTGTCCCTGTCGTTTTCGATAAAGTAGGATTTAATGGAGTTCATCGCGTTAAAAATGAAGTGAGGGCTCATTTGACTTCGAAGTGCATCCAATCGCAATTGGGAAAACTTGTTCTCAAAAGCCATGGTAAGTTTCTCCGTCCGCTCTCTATTGGCTTCCGCAGTAAGTTCCTCAACACTGTACTTGGTTTGTTCCAATTCTTCGGAAAGGGTCCTGTTGATGCTGTCCTTAATGATTTGGTTCTCCTCCAATTGGGAAATGTATTTCTTCTGAATTTCGCTGTTTTCAACATAAACCAGTTTTTGTTCCAACCCAATGGCCAAAGCAAAAAGAAGACTTTCCACTAAAATACCCAGGTAAAGAATATAGAGGTATTGATCATTAACACGTATATTTTTTATGGTTGAGATAAACAATAAAAGATAGGTAGTCCCTAGCACAAGCATGCCCGTAAAGATGTATTTTTTTATCATCATTTTCTGTCTGTACACCATATGAAGTATCCAACAGAAAATAATGTACCCAATTGGGATATAAACCAGTCCGTGAAAATAATCTATCAGATAAGATTTGGGATTCGCCATCTGAAGGGCATACAGAATCAGATATATAGGAGAAACAATTAGATAATAATACCCAATAATACATATTGCTTTGGGATGTTTCTCTTTGAGTCGCATTATATTGACAATGAAATACGTAAATAGAAGTGTGGTTAGCAGTTGGGTAGGGTAATGCATCCAAGTAGAAAAATGTTTTCCTGAAGCAGATTCAAAAAAACCAGAAAAAAACACGCCTTTAATATATCGGAGAAGGCCAAGACCACACACAAAAGTATACAAGCTATAGAACAAATAAAAAAGCTTCTTATGCTGAAAGTACTGTATCAAGAAAAACACGAAAAGATAAAAAAGGACCACCACCACAATAAAGCCCAATCCGTTCTCACTGCTATTTTCCAAAAACTGGAGTATCGTTCCCGCTCCCTCCATAAGATATCAGCAATGGACCATTTTTCGTAAAAATGCATCTTTCTTTATTCGAGATACTGGAATTTTTTTCTCGTTGGAAAGCAGTACATATCCTTCGGCCCTAATATATTCCGTTACCCTCGTAGTATTAATGATAAAAGAGTTATGCACTCGAAAAAAAGTGTCCTGAGGGAGTAGCGCCTCTACCTCCTTCAACTTTTTGGAAACCAAAAAATTCTTTGAAGAATCCAGAAAAATATAGGTATAGTTACCATCAGACTCACAGTAGACAATCTCATCTGTTTTCGCAAAAAGTATTTTTCCATTTACAGGAAATTGAACCATTCGTTTGGCAGCGGATTTTGTGAACGTATCCAGAGTTTTTTCAAACTGACTTTGAAAACTGTTGGATAAATTCTGTTTTTCCAATTTTACGATAATGGACCTTATGTCCTCTTCATCCACTGGTTTTAATAGATAGTCAAGAGCTCTTTCCTTAATGGCATTGATGGCGTATTGGTCATACGCAGTGGTGAACACAATTGAAAAATCCTTGTGGGTCAATTTCTGCAGCAATGTAAACCCATTCATTTCGGGCATTTCTACATCGAGGAAAACACAATCTGGTTTTAAATAATTGATTCCGGATATAGCTTCGGAGGCTGAGGTGAAGGTGTCCACAACCTTTATTTTATCCGTAAACTTTTGCAGCTCGTAGGTAAGTCCATTTATCGCTCCAGATTCATCATCTACAATAACGGCTTTTATCATGGGGCTATACTTTTCTGCAAATTACGTTACCATTTAGCCCCCAAAACTCATTTTCTTATAAATGGATAGATATGGTGTATAAACTGCATTTTAAGCTTATAAGATGCACGTGGGGCAATTTTAGATAAATCGTGCAAAATACACATGATTGTATAGGGGATATAAAGTAGTTTCTCCCTGCCATCACAAGACTTAATCGACTATGGGTTGCCCATTTTAGATTTGCCTTCTCAATTTTAAATGTAAATATGTTATGCAAACAAAAGCAAATGTAATTTATGGAATTACAGTTTTATTTCTTGGAATCTTCTTCTTAGCATCATGCTCCGCTGAAGATGGCGAAACTGGGCCAGCAGGGCCAGCCGGACCTCAAGGAGAGCAAGGTGCCCAAGGACCACAAGGTGATCAAGGAGAACAGGGAGAGCCTGGAACAGCAAATGTGATCTATTCCGATTGGATTCCGATTGACTTCCCTGCTGGTGCCATATTACAAAAAATAGTAACGCTTGCCAGTGAAGAAGTGATAACCAATTTGGGTGTTGATCTGGAAACAAGTACGGTATTGGTATATGGAAGAGGTGATGTTATAATCTTCAGTGGTATCGAAGTATTCCCACTTCCATTCGCTACTGGAGCCAACATTCGATATACCTACACGATTGATGGAGGAGAAATCAATTTGGTCGGCCTGGCTCCTTCAGGGGAAAATAATGATTTCGACCTATTTGATGATTATCGATACGTCATAATTCCTGGAGGGCAGCCTGTCCCTGAAGAAGGCGATGGCGCATCAGAAGCGGCTAAAGCACTTAATTCTGACTATTCCAAAATGTCGTATGAAGAAATTGCTGATTTATTCAGTATTGAAGATTAAATAGTTTCACTTCATATTACTTAAAAAGTTCCCCCTTTTTAATTCCTTTAACCAAAACAACACCATTCATTTTTCCTTACAATCCATTTATACTCATTCTAAATTAACCCTGTTGAATTATTGAAAGTTTGTTAAAAACTTTATCGTACCGTAAATTTGTTGGGAAAATTGTTGATGATGAGTGGATTGATAAAATCTTCTATTGCCAGAAAAATAGTAATGGCGCTTTCTGGTCTTTTTTTGGTCACTTTTTTGGTTCTTCATGTTTCCATTAATCTGGCTTCTGTAATCTCTCCAGATTTTTTTAATGAAGCGTCCCATTTTATGGGATACAATCCTTTAGTACAATTTGTAATGCAACCCATATTGATTGTAGGTGTAGTTATACACTTTGTTATGGGTTTTATCCTAGAAATAAAAAATAGAAAGGCACGCGGTGTTTCTTATGTGAAGTATAAAGGAAGTGCAAATGCTTCTTGGACATCTAGGAACATGATTATAAGCGGATTGGTTGTTCTGGCCTTTTTAGGACTTCATTTCTATGATTTTTGGGTCCACGAAATGACCTATAAATATGTTCAATTCAAGCCTGAAGACCCTTCTAGGTACTTTGAAGAAACCGTACAAAAATTTCAACCGTTTTGGAGAACGGTTATCTATGTAGTTTCCTTTGGCTTACTTGGTTTGCACCTTTGGCATGGGTTCGCTTCTTCCTTCCAATCCATGGGAGTAAGCAATAAATATACCTCAGGAGCGGTGAAATTCGCAAAGACCTTTGCCATAGTGGTTCCTCTCACTTTTGCATTTATTGCAATCTACCATCATCTTAACCCTCTAATACATTGAGAGCTATGAAAACATCTAAATCTGAAGTAGAAGTAAAAAGTCCGGTTAAGACAACATCAAAGAAGAAACCTTCATTAGTATCCAATGTTCCGGGAGGTCCTTTGAAAGATAAATGGACCAAGCATAAAAATGATATTGATTTAGTAAACCCTGCCAACAAAAGAAATATAGACGTTATCGTTATTGGAACGGGATTAGCAGGCGGTTCTGCTGCAGCCACCTTAGCAGAGCTGGGTTACAATGTAAAAACATTTTGTTATCAAGATTCTCCTAGAAGGGCCCACTCCATCGCGGCTCAAGGTGGAGTAAATGCTGCTAAAAATTACCAAGGTGATGGTGATAGCGTGTATCGTTTGTTTTATGACACCATCAAAGGTGGGGATTATCGCTCGAGAGAAGGTAATGTGTATCGTTTAGCTGAAGTTTCAACAAACATTATAGACCAGTGTGTTGCCCAAGGAGTACCATTCGCCAGAGAATATGGTGGACTTTTGGACAACCGTTCCTTTGGAGGGGTATTGGTATCCCGAACGTTTTATGCTAAAGGACAAACTGGACAACAATTACTTTTAGGTGCTTATGCAGCTATGAACCGACAAATCCAAAGAGGAAAAATCAAGTCCTACACCCGTCATGAAATGTTGGATTTGGTTCTAGTTGATGGAAAAGCGAGAGGAATAATCGCAAGGGATTTGATTACTGGGGAAATTGAAAGACATTCAGCCCATGCCGTTGTCTTGGGCACAGGAGGATATGGGAATCTATTCTTTTTATCCACCTATTGTATGGGTGCCAATGTAACCGCAGCTTGGAAGGCGCACAGAAGAGGAGCTTATTTTGCCAATCCGTGTTATACTCAAATTCACCCGACTTGTATTCCTGTTTCGGGGGATCATCAATCCAAGTTGACCCTGATGTCTGAATCCCTTCGTAATGATGGTAGAATTTGGGTTCCCGGAAAGATGGAAGATGCCATTGCAATTCGGGAAGGGCGCCTTAAGCCTACAGAAATTGCCGAAGAGGATAGGGATTACTATTTAGAGCGGAGATATCCCGCATTCGGAAATTTGGTACCACGAGATGTCGCCTCTAGAGCCGCCAAAGAAAGATGTGATGCAGGTTATGGTGTCAACAAAACCGGGGAAGCCGTATATCTTGATTTTGATTCCGCCATTATGCGTTACGGAAGGGAGAAAGCACTTACTTCAGGGATGAAAGATGCAGATGATAAAACCGTAAGGGAGTTGGGAGAAAAGGTGGTTGAGGCCAAGTATGGTAACCTTTTCCAGATGTACGAAAAGATTGTTGACCAAAATCCATATAAGACCCCAATGATGATATATCCCGCGGTGCATTACACCATGGGTGGTCTTTGGGTTGATTATAACTTAATGACGACCATTCCAGGTTGTTATGCCGCTGGCGAAGCTAATTTCAGTGATCATGGTGCAAACCGATTGGGTGCGTCAGCCTTGATGCAAGGACTGGCAGATGGTTATTTTGTATTACCGTATACCATTGGGGACTATCTTTCCGACGATATCCGAACTGGTCCTATCTCGACGGATTCCCCTGAATTTGACGATGCAGAAAAGGCAGTTCGTGAGCGTATAGAAAAACTAATGAGCGGAACGGGAATCCACTCCGTAGACTACTACCACAAAAAGTTGGGCAAGATTATGTGGAACAAATGTGGTATGGCTCGGAATGAAGATGGTTTGCTAGAGGCAATGAAAGAGATATCCGAACTACGTAAAGATTTTTGGGAAAACGTAAAAATTCCTGGAACTGCAGATTCCAAAAACCAAGAGCTGGAAAAAGCGGGTAGAGTTGCGGATTTCTTAGAATTAGGAGAATTATTTGCCATGGATGCGCTGCACAGAAATGAATCTTGTGGAGGGCACTTCCGTGAAGAATATCAAACAGAAGAAGGAGAAGCGTTAAGGGACGATGAAAATTTCAAATATGTGGCTGCATGGGAACATGCGGGTAAGCCCAGTGACTCAAAATTGCACAAAGAAGACTTGGTGTATGAAAATATTGAGCTAAAAACGCGTTCTTATAAATAAAGTGCTATGAAATTATACCTAAAAATTTGGCGTCAGAAAAGCGCTGATACCAAAGGCTCCATGGTCAGTTATACTTTGGACGGCGTTGAAAGCGATATGTCCTTTCTTGAAATGCTGGACATTTTAAATGAGGAATTGATTTCCAAAGGGGAAGAGCCCGTAGAATTTGACCATGATTGCCGAGAGGGAATCTGCGGTACCTGTTCCTTGATGATCAATGGACAACCACATGGACCTGATTCAAGAATTACCGTTTGTCAATTGCATATGCGAAGCTTTAATGATGGCGATGAAATTGTTATCGAACCTTGGAGAGCAACAGCATTTCCCGTAATTAAAGATTTAATTGTAGATCGAAGCGCGTTTGATCGCATTCAACAGGCAGGAGGTTATATTTCAGTAAATACCTCTGGTAGGCCCGTAGATGCAAACGCCATACCTATTCAAAAGGAAAAAGCCGACTTATCATTTAACGCCGCTACTTGTATTGGCTGTGGAGCCTGTGTAGCAGCTTGTAAAAACGCCAGTGCCATGTTATTTACTTCTGCCAAGGTTTCCCAGTTTGCATTATTGCCTCAAGGGAGGGTTGAAGCTGCAGATCGTGTTCAAAATATGGTACGCCAAATGGACTTGGAAGGATTTGGAAATTGTACCAACACCGGTGCTTGTGAAGTAGAATGTCCTAAAGGAATTTCACTTGAAAACATTGCTCGAATGAATCGAGAATATCTTACAGCTTCGGTAAAGGGATAAGCTGTATTCGCAAAAAGAATTTTGGGCCCAAATTCCTTATCTTGGAGTTTGGGCTTTTTTTATCATTAATACCGACCAGCAATGATGTCGAATCCTAGTAAATCTGCAAGAGTTTTCTATTTCCTTCTTGTTTCTACTTTGGTTTTTGTTGTTGGGTGTTCAAAAAAAGAAAAAGCAACCAAATTCCAGACCTGGAGCACCTATTTAGGTGACAAGGCCAATACACACTTCTCTACCCTTAATCAAATAGATTCTACAAATGTCACCTCTCTAAAAATTGCATGGGAATATGAATCAGAAGATTTTGGACAAATGCAAATGAATCCTATTATAGTGGACAACTTGCTTTATGGGGTTACTGCAGCTTTACGGGTAGTTGCCCTTAATGCATCCACAGGGAAAAAGGTATGGCAATTTGGCGAGAAGCTGGAGGCCTGGCATTCTACAAGCAGAGGGGTAACCTATTGGTCAAAAAGAGAAGACAAACGGATTCTATTTACAAGAGGTTCTGAGCTCTGGTCACTTGATGCACTTACAGGAGAACCGGTTTCTTCCTTTGGAAATAATGGGTCTATAGACCTAAGGTCGGGACTTCCAGATTCAGCAAAAGATAAGTTTGTGATATCCAATACCCCAGGAATCATTCATGAAGATAAAATTATTATACCCTTACGTGTTTCAGAAGATATCGGTGCAGCTCCTGGAAATCTTATGGCATTTAATGTGGAAACCGGCGTGTTGGAGTGGGTCTTTCATACTATTCCTCGTCCTGAAGATGTTGGATATGATTCATGGATAAACAAGGAATCGCTTCGAAAAGGATATGTAGGCGGGGCTAACAACTGGGCAGGCATGGCTCTTGATTCGGAAAATGACATTCTCTATGTTCCAACAGGTTCTGCTGCCCCAGATTTTTATGGTGGAATTCGAAAAGGGGAAAATTTTTATGCCAACTCCTTATTGGCTTTGGATGTGAACACAGGTGAACTCCTATGGTATTTTCAATTTACGCATCATGATGTCTGGGACCGTGACCCTCCTGCTCCTCCCAATCTTATGAACTTGAAAATGAATGGTAGCTCTGTACCCGCAGTAGTTCAGGTTACAAAACAAGGTTATGTTTTTGCTTTCAACAGATTAACGGGTGAACCCCTTTTTGCAATAGAAGAGCGCAAGGTGCCTCAATCAAATTTAGCAGGTGAAGAAACATGGCCTACCCAGCCATTTCCTATTAGGCCAAAACCTTTTGCCCGGCAATCTGATGAAATCTCTATAGAGAACATCAGTCCTTTTGCTGAGAATAAGGAGGAATTAAAAAAGCAACTGGAAATAGCCGATAAGATGGTCTATGCCCCACCCTCACTTAACCCTGTATTGCTTCTTCCGGGATACGATGGAGGTGCGGAATGGGGAGGTGCTGGCATAGACCCCAATAATGGTATTCTTTATGTGAACTCCAACGAAATGCCCTTTATACTTCGAATGGGCAAAGATTCCTTAAACCTAGGCGAAAATGATTCAGTGACAGGACAAAGTCTTTACACCAAATATTGTAGTGTATGTCATCAAACAAATCGCGAAGGTGCGGTTCAGAGTGGATATCCTTCACTGATTGGGCTTAAAACAAAACTACCAGAATTAGAAGTAAGGCGCATTGTACAAAAAGGTAAAGGCATGATGGTTGGATTTCCTCAGCTAAGCGATGAGGAAATAGAGGGTCTACTCGCTTTCCTTTATGATGAACCCGACAAGATGGAGGTTACCTTGAACAACAATGATGCATACCCAAAACTACCTTATCGCCATTTGGGCTATACCAAATTCTTGGACAACAATGGTCTTCCGGCTATTGATCCTCCTTGGGGAACCTTACATGCCATTAACATGAACACGGGAGATTATGTTTGGTCCATTACGCTAGGGGAAACCCCAGGCTTAGAAAATCAAAAAAAGGAACCTACAGGCTGCGAAAGTTATGGAGGGCCTTTAATAACAGAAAATGGCCTTCTTTTTATAGCAGGTACAAAGGATGGTTTTTTCAGAGCCTTTAATCGTCATAGCGGAAAACTATTGTGGCAATATAAACTGCCAGCACCTGCTTTTGCAACACCTGCTATTTATGAAATTGATGGAAGACAATTTATAGCCATGGCTTGCGGTGGAGAGAAACTGGGAACACCCAAGGGAAACAAAATTATTGCTTTTGCCCTACCTGAAAAACCCTAGAACTAAACTGTTTTTGAATCTGAACTATGACTAATTACAAATCCAAAGAACGTATCAAAGTTCCTCGTTTCAATGAAGAATCTGGGTTTTACACTACCCCTGAACGTTCCAAAATCATGGGAAAGATTCGCGGGAAAAACACCAAACCTGAATTAGCCTTTAGAAAAGCTTTATGGGATATTGGATACAGATACCGTATTGACTACAAAAAGTTGATAGGAAAGCCAGACATTGCTCTAAAAAAGTACAAGACGGTAATTTTTATTGATGGTGAATTTTGGCATGGACACAATTGGGAAGAGCGGAAGCATAAAATAAAAACCAACCGAGAATTCTGGATTCCCAAGATTGAGCGGAACATACAGAGAGATGAGGAGGTAAATACAGAGCTACAACAATTGGGTTATACCGTGTTCCGTTTTTGGGAAGGTGAAATCAAAAAAGAGTTGGACCAGTGCTTACATAAAGTAATAGCGCATTTAGAAACTGTTGCTTCCCAGGAAAAGGCTCTAAAATAGTTCCTATAACTCCCTATTTTTGATAAACTCCCCTTGTATGCGTACTTTTTTAAATATCAATTCCAAATTGCCGAACGCCAAGACCACCATCTTTACAGTAGTTGGAAAAATGGCAAAAGAGCATAATGCGGTAAATCTATCACAAGGTTTCCCAGATTTTTCGCCGGATGCTGAACTTCTACATCTTTATACAAAGGCATTGAACAGTACATATAATCAATATGCCCCTATGACTGGTGCGCAACAGCTTCGCGAGGTCATCGTAGAAAAAATTGCACAAAGCTATGGCAGAAGGTATGATGCCAAAAAGGAAGTCACCGTAACGGCGGGAGCCACGCAGGCCATATATACCGCTATTACGGCATTTGTCTCAAAAGGTGATGAGGTGCTAGTCTTAAAGCCCGCTTATGATTGTTACGAACCGGCCATTGAGCTTGCCGGCGGAGTTCCCGTTTTGACTCAATTAAAAGGCAAGGAGTTTAAAATAGATTGGGGCGAATTCAGGAATAAAGTGACCTCAAAAACGAGAATGGTCATTATAAACACACCGCATAATCCTAGTGGTCAAATACTTACTGAGTCCGATATGCTTACCCTACAGGAGATTCTTCGAGATACTAATATTATATTATTGAGTGATGAGGTATACGAGCATATTGTTTTTGATGGGGAAGTTCACCAAAGTGCTGTCCGATTCGATGACCTTGCCCAAAGAAGCATCGTTTGTTCTTCTTTCGGAAAAACCTTTCACGTGACGGGTTGGAAAATAGGGTATTGTGTTGGACCTTCGGATTTAATGCAGGAATTCAATAAAATACATCAGTTTAATGTCTTCTGTGTGAACCATCCAGCGCAAATTGCCCTGGCCCAGTATCTTCAAAACGAAGAGCACTATCTAAACTTAGGCGTTTTTTATCAAAAAAAGAGAGACTACTTTTTACATGCAATTTCCAGTTCTCGATTTAAATTTACGCCTTCACAAGGAAGTTATTTTCAGCTATTGGATTATTCTGATATTACAGACGAAAGTGACCTCGCCTTAAATGAGCGACTGATAAAAGACTATAAATTGGCCAGTATCCCCATGTCTGTTTTCAACATAAATGAAAGAGATGATAACCTACTCCGCTTTTGTTTCGCCAAAACTGAGGAAACTTTGGATAAAGCCGCTGTAATCCTAAATAAAATCTAAGATTTAACTTCTATATCTGTTTCTTAACCACTTTGAACAATTGAAGGATTTCATTCAAAGGGAGTTTGAAGTCATTAAATTCTGGAGAGGTATTGAGGTTGTTACAGGTTATTTCTTTTTTGTCCGCATCAACAGCAACTATCTTTTTACAAGTAACCCTATCCTGCAAAACTAATATCATCATTTGGTCCAGAAACAATTTTGGGTCTTTAACCAACTCGTTCACCGTATACTCTACTCCAAGCACTATGGATTTGTTAGGGATGGATTGAATTGTGCCATCATTCATGTAATTCCCGGCAATTTCAAACGCTAAGTGTGAACTATTATGCAGCGTCTCCAATACAAAACCCGTCTTCATTACATCCTTAGGCTCCTCACTACTTTTAGTAGTTTTGGCATACTCTTCTTGAGTTTCAGCTAAAAGTAAGCGCACCAACATAAAGGTTTTTCCAAAATCCAAAGGGTAACATCGGCTTCCGAAATGGTCAAAAGGTTTTTGATTATTGTAGGTTGCTTCTTCCTCATTTAGCTCACGTATCTGCAATTCAATAACACTAAGTTCAAAATAAGCAGCTATCTTTTCCAGTCTTTTATTGGAAATACTAGCATTCTTTTTCTCGTAGGTTTGAATGGTACGCAGGCTAACTCCCACAGCTTCTGCTAAATCGGTTTGGGTTGCACCCTTCTTCTTTCTAAGTTCTCTAATTATTTGCATATCGTATGAAACATGAAATTATTTTCATATATTTGATTCTGCGTAGTAAGACTTTACATTTCTGTAATTGGGTTACAGACCAAATATAGAAAACTAAGAGTTGACCCCAACATATGAAGTAATAAACCACAAAAACATGCGTATGGGCTCAATTAAAAAACTTAACCTGGTCATTAACAGCGAAGCCATTTTTTCCAAAGAAGACTACGGAAAACCTATTAGCGAACAACTTTCTATCGTGATTAGACGAAATGTCACTAAAGACGATTATGCGGATATAGCCACACGGGGGAGTATAAGCTTTTCCACTATTAGGGATGTTGTCTACAGAACCAATAGCTTAACTAAAACAAATGCAAAAGCTATTTCTTTGCTTATTCACACTGCTTTTGAAAATTCTATAGCCAATAAATTACAAGCGGATGGTGATATTTTATTTTTGGATGGATTACTAAAAATCTAATTGCTTTAATTCATCTTTTCCTATGAAAAATGAATGTTCGCCAAACTTGCGAAATCCATTCTTTTCATAGAACTAGAGTAATTTATGTATTACAAAAACATCAAAACAAAAAAAGCTGGCTTTAAAGTCAGCTTTAAATTTCTTATCTAGTTCGGTTTTCTAAAGCATAAATAGCTTTCTAATCAATAACATAAAACCGGTTAGAAAATCATTTCTGTACACTTGAACAGTGTCTTCCGTTGCAGTGGTGTTTAGTTTGGATGCCATGGTAAAAATTTAGGATTACAATTTGTCGAAAAAATCGAACAATTCAAAGGTATTTTTTGTTTTTTTCCTAACGAAATGAATGTTGTGTAACCTAAATTTTTTGTTGTGAACGATGTTAAGGCCTTTATAGCACCATTTCTGGTATATTTCCTTCAATAATCAGGTTTCCTTCAGTAGCATTTGCAATTTCTTCAGAACTAATTCCTGGGGCTCTTTCCAAGAGCTTAAAGCCCTGTGGTATTACCTCCATAACTGCCAAATTAGTGACTATCTTTTTTACGCACCCAACACCTGTTAAGGGAAGGCTGCATCGTTTCAGTAGTTTCGATTGTCCTGCTTTATTGGTATGCATCATCGCCACAATAATATTTTCTGCGGAGGCTACCAAATCCATAGCACCTCCCATACCTTTGACCATTTTGCCTGGTATTTTCCAATTGGCAATATCGCCGTTTTCGGCTACTTCCATAGCACCCAAAATAGTAAGGTCCACATGTTGGCCGCGTATCATTCCAAAACTTAAGGCAGAATCAAAAAATGAAGCTCCTGGCAAGGTTGTAATAGTTTGTTTTCCAGCATTAATAATGTCTGCATCTTCTTCTCCTTCAAAGGGAAAAGGGCCCATGCCTAATACTCCGTTTTCGCTTTGAAACTCTACACTAATATCTTCACGTACAAAGTTGGCCACTAAAGTAGGTATGCCAATTCCCAAGTTGACATAGTATCCGTCCTTTACTTCTTTTGCAATACGTTGGGCTATTCCATTCTTATCTAGCATATCCTATACTTTAGCTCTTACGGTTCGTTGTTCTATTCTTTTCTCATAGCTCTTACCTTGAAAGATACGCTGCACAAAAATGCCAGGGATATGAATTTCATTAGGGTCTAAACTACCTGCTGGAACTAATTCTTCCACCTCTGCCACCGTAATTTTTGCTGCGCCACACATACAGGGATTAAAATTTCTGGCTGTTCCTTTAAAAATCAGGTTCCCCGCTTCATCGCCCTTCCAGGCTTTAACAAAAGAGAAATCAGCCTTAAAAGCAGGTTCCAAAACATACATCTTGCCATCAAATTCCCTAGTTTCCTTTCCCTCTGCAACCTCGGTACCATATCCGGCTGGTGTGTAAAACGCAGGAAATCCAGCTTGAGCAGCTCTGCATTTTTCGGCCAAGGTTCCTTGTGGGGTTAATTCCACTTCCAGCTCTCCACTTAACATTTGTCGCTCGAATTCATCATTTTCCCCTACATAGGAAGAAATCATTTTTTTGATTTGCTTATGCTGCAATAACAGGCCCAATCCGAAATCATCTACCCCGGCATTGTTAGAAATACATGTGATATCCGTAATCCCTAATTTTACCAGTTCTGAAATAGCATTCTCGGGGATACCACAAAGGCCAAAGCCACCAAGCATAAATGTCATCCCACTGGCAACTCCTTTCAAAGCTTCCTCCACATTTGGGATTGTTTTTTTAATCATATTTTTTATTCTTTAAAGGTTTTTCAAAATACGACTTAAATAAAAAAGCCCCAAGATTTATATCTCTTGAGGCCCAGCTTTTTTCAGTTTTGCGTTTTAAAAATCAATATCCAAATCGTCTTCGGTATCCAATTCTTTTTGAATCTCTTCCAAGACCTTGGTACAATCTACATTGATGGAAAGTTCTTCTGGTTCTTCAAAAGCCTCTGTAGAAACATCGAGCTCCTCATTAGCGTAGTTCTTTTTCATATACAATGCCCAAATAGGTAACGCCATTGAAGCGCCTTGACCGTAAGCCAGTCGGGAAAAATGTGCAGCTCTATCCTCACCACCAACCCATACTCCTGTCACTAAATTTGGTACCATTCCCATAAACCATCCATCACTTTGATTTTGTGTGGTTCCTGTTTTCCCTGCAATTGGGTTGGTCAATTCATAAGGATATCCTGTAATAATTTCTTTATATACCGATTGGTTTTTAGCAAAAGAATGTCGTAACCTTCCGCCGGAACCATATTGTGTTACCCCCTCCATCAAGTTTACCATAGCGTAAGCAACATCCTTGCTTAAAACATCTTTGGTTTCCGGCATATATTCATAAAGAACCGTTCCGTTTTTATCTTCAATTCTGGTAACCATAACTGGCTTTACGTATACCCCTTGATTCGCGAATGTGCCATACGCTCCTACCATTTCATATACATTAAAATCCGGTGTTCCCAGTGCTATTGAGGGGACCTCGGGAATTTCACGGCTTAGACCCATGTTTTTAGCAATACTTGCTACGGATGTAGGACCTACTTTATCAATCAACTGTGCGGTAATTGTATTGATGGAATTCGCCAATGCTTTCTTCAAGGTCAAATTTTCCCCAGAATATTTACCATCGGAATTCTTTGGACACCATGCCTCTGGGTTTCCGTGCTTTAATGGTTCAATACAATATTGATTGTCAGGAAGCGAATCACAAGGAGAGTATCTCAATTGATCAATGGCAGCCGCATAGACAAAGGGCTTGAACGTTGACCCTGCTTGTCTCGCACCTTGAATTACATTATCATATTGAAAGTGTTTGTAGTCTATTCCTCCTACCCATGCTTTTACATGGCCTGTTTGAGGTTCCATAGACATCATGGCGGTTCTCAAAAAAGTTTTGTAGTACCGGATGGAATCCATTGGGGTCATGATCGTATCTTTTTCAAAGGAATCACTGTTCCAATCAAAAACGGTCATTTCTGTTTTTTTACGGAATGATGCCCGAATCTCATTTTCTGAGATGCCTTGTCGCTTCATAGCTCTCCATCGAGCGGAAACTTTCATGCCCCGTTCCATGATGTTATCAATCTCAAAAGATTCCAATTCCAAGAAAGGTGCTGTTGGATTTCTATCTGGTGTATTTTGGTGAAAAAACTCAGCCTGAAGTCGTTTCATATGTTCTTGGACAGCTTCCTCCGCGTTTCTCTGCATTCTCGAATCCACTGTTGTGTACACCTTTAGCCCGTCTAAGTAAATATTATATTTTTCTCCATCCGGTTTAGGATTTTCCTCAATCCATTTATTCAGGAAACGCTGCAAATACATTCTAAAATAGGTAGCCAGTCCTTCACGGTGGGATTCTGGACTGAAGTTCAGGTCCATTTCCAAGGCCTGCAACGAATCCTTTTCCTTTTCGGTGATATATCCATATTTGGCCATTTGACCTAAAACTGTATTCCTTCGATTGAATACCAACTCCTCTCTCCGAATCGGATTAAAATACGATGAGTTTTTCAGCATCCCTACCAACATTGCCGATTCTTCAATCCTCAATTCGCTAGGCTCTTTTCCGAAATAAATTCGTGATGCAGAACGAATACCATCGGCATTGTAATGAAAATCATAGATGTTCATATACATCGCAATGATTTCTTCCTTTGTATAATTTCGTTCCAACCGCGTCGCTATAACCCACTCCTTAATTTTCTGCTTTACCGCATCAAATTTGTTTGTAGATCTTACTCCAACGAATAGCTGTCTGGCCAACTGCTGTGAAATGGTACTGGCCCCTCCCTTTGTTCCCAAGAAAGCAAAAGCACGAATGGTCCCTCTAGCATCAATCCCCGAATGTTCAAAGTAGCGGGCATCCTCGGTAGCCACCAGGGCGTTGACCAAATTTTCTGGAAGTTCACTAAATGGAACCGGTGTTCGGTTGTCATCCAAATAGAATTTTCCTAGGGTTTCCCCGTCAGAAGAGATGATTTCAGTGGCCAAGTTGGTGTTTGGGTTTTCCAGATGTTCAAAAGTGGGCATGGTGCCAAATGCACCCCAAGAGGCCAACAAGAAGAGTATGAGAACTGCAAATAGCCCGGAACCAAAAAGAATCCAGAACCACTTGATATACTTCCCAAAGCCTTGTTGTTGATTTTTCTTTATTTTTTTCGCCATTTTATTGGGAGATTTTTTCGATTTCCAGGCCTATATCGGTAATACCTTCCAAAATAGATATGCCATTTACATCTCCATTTTTCCGCATGGCATGGTTAACCTTTACTTTATATACGCCAGAATCCGGAAAAACGATGCTTTCCTTGAACCATAATTTGCTCTCCTTTACACTTCCCAATCCTTTTCCCAACCATTTACCCGTTGGTTCGGCCATGGCAAATTCCAAGGTATCCTTTTGCGTATTTCCATCTGGATATTCTAACTCCGTAATGAGGAAAAGATTGCTGAACTCAAAATTATTATCATTTCTGATATTAATATACATGTTGTGGGTTTCCACTGAGTCAAGGCCCGAAAACTCAAAGTATACTGGTCTATCCATGGCCCAATTCCCCTCTTTGAGCGTTTCAAATTTTGAAAATTCCAAGTTGGAATTACAAGAAAGCATGAATAGAATTAGACAGAGAAGAACAAAAATCCTATTGGGCATTGGAAGGTGCTTTAGTGTTGTTTTTTCTTTTCTTTTTGTTTCTTTTTTTCTTCTTTTTAGGTCTATCAAAACGGGTAAGGCTATCTTGACCCACCACATTTTCGAACACCAATTTTTCTTCGCTTACATTGTCTTGGGCATACTCTTCTAGACCTGCAATTTTCTCATTCTTCCGATTAAGTTCCAGAATTTCGTGAACCTGTTCTTTGTGTAAGGCATGCCAAGTAGCTGGGTCATCCCTGTAAGAAAACCATAGGGTTTCTTTGAAAATATCCGCTTTTTGACAGAATGCAATACCTTTCTTTGTTTGAAGTTTACTGTCCTGTGATGGAAAATCCTTCAAGGCTTCCAAGTACATATCCAATTCATAGTTAAGGCAACATTTCAGTTTTCCACATTGTCCCGCCAATTTTTGAGGGTTGAGTGCAAGTTGTTGATATCTGGCAGATGCTGTGCTAACAGATCTAAAATCAGTTAACCATGTAGAGCAACACAGTTCTCTTCCACAAGAACCAATTCCTCCCAATCGCTGTGCCTCTTGTCGATATCCGATTTGACGCATTTCAATTCGGATACCAAAGGCTTTCGCCATGTCTTTGATCAATTGCCGAAAATCTACCCTGTCTTCAGCAGTGTAATAAAATGTGGCTTTGGATCCGTCACCCTGAAATTCAACATCGCTCAGCTTCATTTGGAGTTTTAAAGAAATGGCGATTTCCCTGGAACGCTTTTTAATTTCCTCTTCTTTATCTCGACATTTTTGCCAAACATCAATATCTCGCTGGGAGGCTTTTCTATAAATCTTTGGGAGGGTCTTGTCTTCAGGATCTGCTTTTTTCTTCTTCATTTGCACCCTAACCAATTCTCCCGTGAGCGTTATCATTCCCACATCGTGTCCTGACTTTGCTTGGGTCGCTACCACATCTCCAATGGCCAAAGGCAGGTTCTCCACATTCCTAAAAAATTCTTTTCTGCTATTTTTAAAGCGGACCTCAACGAATTCAAAAGGTTTTTGTCCGTTGGGAAGCGACATATTGGAAAGCCAATCAAAAACTGTAAGCTTGTTACAACCATCCGTGCCACAAGTACCATTATTCTTGCAGCCACGCGGTTGTCCACCCTTACCGGTTGAACAACTGCTACATGCCATATTTAATATCTTGATTTAAAGAACCTTAGAAGGCTTCTTTAAAAAGGGTTCATAAAATTACTCTAGGTAAAGATAGAATAATTTGTGGCATCAATAAAATAACCCTTCTTGTTGCTTGGTCTTCAAATGGCCAATAACATCTACTTAAAAATCATATTCCTCATTTCAAAAATAAATTTAGCTGTGTCACATTGGATTTTAAGGTATGCGACTGGAAAGTAAGCCTTAAAAGACTAGCTATTTTTCAAAAAAGAAAATGCTCCGATTAAATCTTCACTTTTTGACGAATAGAAGTTTTTTTTCACCGCTAGTTTAGGACCCAATTGAAGCCTTAGACAATGATTTACAAAGCAAGCTAAAATTGGTCAAAGACCATATCCGTCAATTCAAATAGGCTATCCATAAGTTGTAACCTATCTCTATCAATATTACTGTACACTTTTGATTATCGCGAGGGACTTTTCAAATCATTTAGGTTAATAAAGCGCAAAAAATGAGAAAATATCTTACTTCATCAATGATTGTGTCCACTTATAATTGGCCAGAAGCACTGGAATTAGTTCTACTGAGTATATCTCAACAGAGTGTTTTGCCAGATGAATTGATTATTGCTGATGATGGTTCTGGAGAAGAAACCGAAAAGGTAATTTCAAAATACAAACAAAGCTTTCCCACCCAGTTAGTTCATGTGTGGCATGAAGATAAGGGATTCAGATTGGCCGAGATTCGAAACAAAGCCATTGCCCAAGCCAATTTTGATTATATCATTCAGATAGATGGGGATATTATTTTGCACAGACATTTCATAAAAGACCATCTTCTCAGTGCCTGTCCTGGATATTTTATAACTGGGTCCAGGGTTTTATTGAATGAGCAAATTACCTTAAAACGTCAATCACAAAAAAATATCAATTTCACCTTTTTGTCAAAAGGAATCAAAAACCGATTCAATGCGATACATTTTCCTTACCTCTTATCTTTTTTTGAAAAATGTTCTAAAGAAATCGATGAAGCTAGGCACAAAGTAAGGGGCTGTAATATGTCTTTTTGGAAAGAGGATTTAATAGAGGTGAATGGATACGATGAAAATATAACAGGTTGGGGTAGGGAAGACTCTGAATTAAGCATCCGTTTGGTGCACAGCGGTAAGGTAAAGAAAAGAATAAAGTTTGGAGCAGTGCAATTTCACCAGTACCATCCAACAAGCTCAAAAGCGTCATTGAACAAAAATGAAGGTCTTCTACTTAAGACCATAGAGAAAAATTTAGTCAGTTGTGCAGATGGATTAAAAAACCACTTGTAAAGAAAAGTGTGGCCGAAAATTACTTTTTATACTTCAACGCCTCCGAGCGTCCTTTTCTAAAAATCTTGTTGCTTGCGTGTTTTCCTTTTCTTAGTGCTTTTTGTTGTTCGTAAGGTAATGCATGCACTTCCGCGCATTCTGTAGAACAACAGTTATTCATAGCCTTAGCACATTCCTCACATTGGATAAACAAGAGGTGACAGGCTTCATTGGCACAATTTACATGCGTATCACAAGGTTTCCCACATTGGTGACAATTTGAAATCACATCATTGGAAATACGTTCTCCCCGGCGATGGTCAAACACAAAATTTTTACCTAAAAACTTATTTTCCAAGTCTTGTTGTTTCACCTGTCGGGTGTATTCTATAATGCCTCCTTCAAGCTGATATACATTCTTGAACCCTTTGTGTTTATAATAGGCACTGGCTTTTTCACATCGAATCCCTCCGGTGCAGTACATGACCAGTTTTTTATCTTCTTTGTGTTCGGCCAAATCATTTTCAATAATATCCAACGAATCTCTAAAAGTGTCAACATCAGGAGTCATTGCATTTTTAAAATGCCCTATTTCACTTTCGTAATGGTTTCGCATATCTACCAGAACTACATCGGGGTCTTCAATCAATTCGTTGAATTCTTCTGCCCCTACATGGATTCCTTTATTGGTCACATCAAAAGTCTCGTCGTTCAACCCATCAGCAACAATTTTGCTTCGAACCTTCACCTTGAGCTTCAAGAATGACTTATTGTCTTGCTCCACTGCTATATTCAATCGCACATTCTCCAAGAAAGAAATGCTATCTAAATGCTCTTTGAAAGCATCAAAATTTTCGGCAGGAACAGAAAGTTGTGCGTTTATACCTTCGTTGGCCACATAAATCCGACCAAGCACATCCAAATCATTCCAATGAATAAATACGTGATTTCTAAAAATCTTGGGATTTCCTATGCGTGCATATTGATAGAAAGAAATGGTAAGCCTGTCTTTGCCAGCTTCCTCAATAAGTTTCTCTCTCTCCTTTGCACTTAACGTATTGTACAGTTGCATGCTATACCAATAATTTAAGTTAATAGAGTGATCGTAAAACTGCGGCAAATGTATAAAAGAAAAAAGACTCCTTAGAAGTTAAAGGAGTCTCATGCATGGTCTCTTTTCATAGCGCAAATTTCCCAGTTGCGGTCCAAGATGTGCTTTGCGAAGTTCACGCTTCGCTAATTTGTTTATTTGAGTTAGTATGTGAAGGATGTTTTGCTTTCAAAAAGGTTGCGTCTCCATTGCCCATGAAAAAAGAAATGGTAATTTAGCTGGTCAAATACGAGAACCATGAGCAGCGAAAAAGAAGCAAAACTTAAAGCATTAAAACTAACCCTTGATAAGTTGGATAAAACCTACGGAAAGGGTGCCGTTATGAAGATGGGGGATAGTGTTGTGGAAGATGTAGAGGTCATCCCTTCCGGGTCTTTAGGTTTAGATATTGCTTTGGGCGTGGGAGGTTATCCAAGAGGCCGGGTTATTGAAATATATGGGCCGGAATCATCCGGGAAGACTACCCTAACGCTGCATGCTATTGCGGAAGCTCAGAAAAATGGTGGAATTGCTGCGTTTATCGATGCAGAGCATGCTTTTGATAGATTCTATGCCCAAAAACTAGGTGTTGATATTGACAATCTTATTATTTCCCAACCTGATCATGGGGAACAGGCTTTGGAAATTGCGGACAATCTTATTCGTTCCGGAGCTATAGATATTGTAATTGTGGATTCTGTTGCTGCACTTACTCCAAAAAGTGAAATTGAGGGAGAGATGGGAGATTCAAAGATGGGCCTCCATGCGCGATTGATGTCCCAAGCGCTACGTAAACTTACTTCGACCATCAGTAAAACAAATTGTACCGTGATTTTTATCAATCAGTTGAGGGAAAAAATTGGGGTAATGTTCGGAAATCCCGAAACCACTACAGGTGGTAATGCCCTTAAGTTTTATGCTTCTGTTCGATTGGATATCAGAAGGTCCACTCAAATAAAAGATACCGACGGAGGTGTTCAAGGAAACAAAACTCGTGTAAAAGTGGTCAAAAACAAGGTTGCTCCTCCATTCAAGACAGCTGAATTTGACATCATGTATGGCGCTGGAATCTCCAAGGTGGGTGAAGTACTGGACTTAGGAGTTGCCTATGAAATCGTGAAAAAAAGCGGTTCTTGGTTTAGTTATGGCGACACTAAACTTGGTCAAGGTAGAGATGCCGTAAAGGCCTTATTGGTTGATAATCCGGAGCTTTCTGAAGAGCTTGAGTCGAAAATCAAAGAGGCGATTGCCACGGTAAATTCATAATTTTTTATTTCCTAGTTAAAGCTTAGCTAACAAAACGCAACCCTTATCCTCCTTTAACATCTATAAATCAAAGATTTTCAAGATGAAAAAGGTAGTATTAGGATGTCTTTTGTGGGTTTTGGGCATTACATTCACTTCTTGTGATTTGAATGATGATAGCCAAAACTTTCATTTTACCACACTTTCTGTTATAGAGGCAAGCCTTCCCGAATCCTTCCAGCTTAATCAGACCTATGATATAGCAGTGACATATTTAAGACCTGACAGCTGCACTTTTTTTGAAGGTTTTGATGTGGGCATAGTCACCGAAACAGAGAGAAACGTTTCGGTTATTGGCTCGGTTATTACAGATGACGAGACTTGTGCTCAGTTGGCGGAAGAAGTGATTGCTAGCTTCCAATTCAATGTTATCTTTACGGGAACCTATACATTTAGGTTCTACACAGGACAGGACGAAGCTGGAGATGCCATTTTTATTGAATACACCGTGCCCGTGGTAGAAGAAACAAATTGACAACACCAATAATCCAAAATTGACCAACATTTGGATCTTGAGGAACTAATACATAACTGTAAAGACGGAAAGCGTAAGGCTCAAGCTGAATTATACCGGAAATACTCCGGTATTCTTTTCGGTATGTGCCTTAAATATTCTAGAAACAAAATTGAAGCTGAAGACAATTTGCACGACAGCTTCATTACTATTTATAATAAAATTGGACAGTACAATTTTAAAGGTTCTTTTGAAGGTTGGATTAAGCGTGTAACTATAAATACTGTCCTGCAAAAATACAGGAAGGAACAGTATATGGATGTGGTCACGGAAAACATTGGTGAAGATTCGGATTCCATAGAATTGGATACTGAAGAACTAGATGTGAGCTTAAATACTCTTTTAGGACATATTCAGGAACTTCCCAATAAATATAGGATCACTTTCAATTTGTACGTTCTGGATGGATATAGCCATAAAGAAATAAGTGAGATGTTGGGGACGTCCACTGGAACTTCAAAATCAAACTTGGCTAGGGCCAAAATGATTTTGAGGGAAAAAATTAAAAAAGAAAATATAAACATTGCTTAAATGATTTAAGAATGGGGAAAAAGAATTTAGAGCAATTGTTCAAGGATACTTTCCAGGACTTTCATGAGATTCCGGACGATAAAGTCTGGAAGTCGATTGAGGCCACATTGGACAAAAAGAAAAACAAAAAACGGGTCATTCCGATCTGGTGGCAATTAGGTGGTGTTGCAGCGCTTTTTGCTATTTTGTTTTTTGCCATAAATCCTTGGGATAGCTCAGACCAAACAGATACCAATAACACAAACCAAGTTGTTGGGACCAAAAATCAAGAAGAACAGGGAGAAGTTGTTCCTGAAGCTAATGATTCTATTAAGAACGCCACCCAAATAACAAAGGCTTCCGGTCAACAGGAATCCATGGACAAGGAGAATGATGGTTTTCAAAACCTCAACACGAAGGACGCCAATAAGGTTAACCTTGCAAGTTCCAATCAACCAAACAAGGGTTCCATGTTGAATGAAGAAAAGGAAAGCTCAGATTCCAAAACACGTTTAGAAACTGCAGTGGCGGAAAACGACAAAACTTCTCCTACTGCCGATTCGGAAGACCCTATTAACCAAATCTTGGAGGATTCTAAAAATAACACCAAGAATGTAGTGGTTGCCGTGGAAGAGGAAATTCAGGAAAAACAAAAGCTTGATACGTTTAAAAAGAATGCTAAAGGAGGTTCAAGTGATCAAGACATTGAAGTAGCCCAAACCGACACTGAAAATAAAACTGAAGAGGAGCTATCCGAAAAAAAATCTATTTATGATGCCATTGCAGAAAAAAATGCTCTGGAAGATGAAGAACTTTTAGCGGAGAACACTGAAAGCAAGTGGGCGGTAGGTCCCTCTGTAGCGCCAGTGTATTTTACGGGAAGCGGAGAAGGGTCGCCGATACATTCCAATTTTAGGTCTAATTCAAAATCTGGAAATGTGAATTTGAGTTATGGCCTCACAGTGACGTACAATCTGGGCAAACGACTAAAAGTAAGGTCAGGTGTCCATCGCGTAGATTATGGATACGATACAAATGAGATTCTTTTCTCTTCTTCTTTAGAGAGTTCTACCAATGAGCTTATTGATAACATCAACTACTCTGAAACTTCTAGAAATTTAGTGGTACAAAGCAGTAAAAGTGTACCCAATGGTGCGGTTACGGATAGTTTTTCAGAAATACAATCCAATGAGACTACTGCTCTAGATGGAAAAATGGTACAACAACTTGGTTACATAGAAGTACCACTGGAGCTTAATTATGCAATTGTCGACAAAAGATTAGGGGTTGACATTATAGGCGGGGTAAGTTCCTTGTTCCTAGTGGATAACACTATTTTGTTGGAATCCGAAGAGCTGGTTACCGAAGTAGGAGAAGCAAATAACGCAAATAACGTCAATTTTAGTACCAATGTGGGACTTGGTCTCAATTACGAGGTTTCCCCAAAGGTTCAACTAAACTTAGAGCCGGTGTTCAAATATCAATTGAACACCTTTTCCGAAACCGCTGGTCCATTTAGGCCATTCTCAGTTGGTGTATACAGTGGGGTGAGCTTTAGATTCTAGGCTATAAAGATGTTGGTTAGGAAGATTGTCCCTTTAGACAATCACATAGCACCTCGTCCAAACCAGGCGAGGTGTTTTTTAATCTCTGCGTTCTAAGTTTTTGGTAGTTAATTCGAGCTATTGTACTTCCTCAAGCTCATTGAGAATTACTTGCCTCACTTCTTCCCTTAACGTTTTCTTGTCTTCTTCCTCCAAAATTCCCGTTTTAAAAAAACTGTGCACCTTGGCTCTCATCCTTCCAGGTCCTCCGCTTAAAAAAGTAAAAGGGAAACGCTTTTTATTATCAAAAAAGACAATAGGAACTACAGGGATTTTATGGGCAATTGCCATTTTAAAGGCCCCATCTTTAAAAGTATCCAATAGGATTGATTCGTTGGGCACACCTCCTTCGGGAAAAATGCAAATGCTCAGACCTTGATTTAACCTACGTTGCGCTCTTCGATAGACCCCTGTTCTGCTTTTTACATCATCTCTATCTACCATAATGCAGACACGTTTATAGAAAAATCCAAAGACAGGGATTTTTACCAACTCTTTCTTTCCCACAAAAACAAAAGGATTTTTGCTCACCAGTAGCATTAACATAATATCCAACATACTGGTATGGTTGGCAACTAGCATATAACTTTTCCTTTTTTGAATTTTTTCCTCATAAGAAATCCGGGGAACACATCCCATCCCATAAATTATAGGTCTTGCCCAAAGATTTCTGGCCAACCAAAAAAATTGGGGATATGTTTTTTCAGAAAAAGTAGTAGCCAATAAAAGAGGGAGAAAAAGAAAAATAAGAGTGGCCACCAAAACATAGAACCATATTCGATATAAGACATGACCTATATTTTGTAGAAGTTTCCGCACTGTTTCAAATGTAATGATAACACCTTATATTTTTTGAATTCTTTTACCTTTGTCGCTTCACAAAATAAAAGCATGGCGCGAATTTTAACTGGGGTTCAAAGTACAGGAACACCACATTTGGGAAATATTTTGGGGGCTATCATGCCTGCGGTTCAAATGGCAAAGGACCCGAGTAATGAGTCCTTCCTTTTTATTGCTGATATGCACTCCCTTACCCAAATAAAGGATGGTAAACAATTACGTGAAAACACCTACGCCACCGCCGCCGCATGGTTGGCCTTTGGTTTGGATATTGAAGAAACTGTTTTTTATAGACAAAGTGATGTTCCCCAAGTTACCGAACTCGCTTGGTATTTGAATTGCTTTTTTCCGTATCAGCGCCTTACCCTAGCCCATTCTTTTAAAGATAAGGCCGACCGCTTAGAAGACGTGAACGCTGGACTGTTCAATTATCCGATGTTAATGGCTGCCGATATTTTATTGTATGATGCCGATATTGTTCCTGTGGGCAAAGACCAACTACAGCATTTGGAAATGACCCGAGATGTAGCTTCACGTTTTCATCACCAACTGGGTGAAACTTTTGTTTTGCCCCAAGCCAAAGTACAGCAAGAGACCATGTATGTACCTGGCACAGATGGACAAAAAATGAGCAAAAGCAAGGGCAACATTATTGATATCTTCCAAACGGATAAAAAACTAAGGAAACAGGTTATGGGAATTGTAACGGACAGTACTCCGATGGAGGACCCGAAAGACCCGTCCAAAGACAATGTTTTTGCACTTTATAAAGTGCTGGCCAATGATGAACAAATTGAAGAAATGAGTGCTAACTATCTAGCTGGCAACTACGGTTATGGACACGCAAAGCAGGCTTTGTACGAGGTAATCCTCAATAAGTTTGAGGAACCTAGAGAGAAATTTGCCTACTATATAGAACATTTAAAGGAGATTGATGAAGCCTTAGCTATTGGAGCTGAAAAAGCAAAACAAGTAGCCTATGGGGTGTTGCAAAGAGTTAGGGAGAAAGTGGGGTATTAAATCGCTTCAAACAGTTTTCCAGGCAAGGTTCGCACCACACCTTTCATTTCCATGGTCAATAAAGTTGATGATGCTTTAAAAACAGGTAATTGGCATTCAAGTGCAATCATGTCGAGCTGTTCTTTCCCCTTGGACTGGAGATACTTGTAAACACATTGCTCGGTGGAGTCCAGCTCTACAAATAGTTGTTTTTGGGTGCCTTTTGAAATTTCTTTCTTTTCATTCCCCAATTCCCAACCCAAGTGATACACTAGTTCAGCTGCAGAAGTAAGCATATGGGCTTTTTGTGTTTGTATCAAATCATTGCATCCTTTACTAAATGTATCGGTATATCTTCCAGGAACGGCAAAAACTTCGCGATTATAGCTATTTGCAATATCCGCAGTTACCAAGCTACCTCCTTTTTCAGCAGATTCCACTACGATTGTAGCTTCGCTCATTCCAGCAATGATTCGATTACGTTTCAAAAAATTTTCCCGTTCTGGAGAACTACTGCTCCAGAATTCGGTATAGAAACCGCCGTTGGCCATAATCCCATCCACATATTTAAAATGGTTTTTGGGATAGAACTGATTCAATCCATGTGCCAAACATCCTATGGTTTGCAAGCCGTGTTCGGTTGCCAATTTTTGAACCGTAATATCCACTCCATATGCAAAACCACTAACAATAACTGGATTCAAAGGAGCAATGTCATAGATAAACTGCTCGCAAAAAGCTTTTCCATAGTTCGTAATGTTGCGTGTGCCAACAACACTGATTATTTTTCTTCCCCCCAAGTCAATGTTTCCCTTGCTGAACAAAACAATGGGAGCGTCAACGCAATGTTTTAAAAAACTGGGATACTTCTTATCCTGAAAAGAAGTGACCTGTATACCTTCTTTTTGAATAAAACGTAATTCTTTTTCAGCTTTTCTTACATGCTTTTTATCAGAAAGTTCTTTACTAATAACATGGCTCACACCATGCAAGCGTGAAAGTTGTTTTATTTCATCGGTGAAAACTGCTTCTGGACTTCCGGAATGCGCAATAAGTTTTCTTGCTGTAATACTGCCTACATTACGGGTGGATTGCAACCGTAGCAACGCAATTATTTCGTTTTCAGTCACTTAATTTATGGATTTGGGACAGTTTCGAAAGTACGGTTTTTTATATGTTAATAAAAAGTGATAAGCCTTATTTTCAACTTTTAGTTTTTTTTTAATATTTGCGGAAATGCGTATCGAAGGATTCATATCAACCTTACTCTATGACCATCATTGTGTCATAGTACCTGGTTTTGGTGCTTTTTTGGCTCATACAAAGTCAGCAGAAATTGATATCTCTTCGAATCGGTTGAACCCTCCCTTAAAAACGATTTCTTTTAATGCCCAATTGACTACCAATGACGGTATTTTGGTTTCCCATATAGCCCAACAGAAAAAATTGGATTATAATTCTCTTTTAGGAGAAGTTGAATCCGTTGGGCAAGAGTGGAAAAAAAGACTTAACAACGGAGAGCGTATAGAGCTGTTCGGTGTTGGAAAACTGTGGTTAAGCACTGGTGGGAAAATACAGTTTCAGCCAGAGAACAAAATTAACTACCTCACTTCATCCTTCGGAATGGCCTCTTTAAGTGCCATCCCTATTCAGCGTGAAATTATAAAAGAGGAAGTCGAGGAGTTGGAAAATAACGTTCCATTTATCATTACACCAGAGAAAAGAGAAACCACCTCTTTCAGGCCATGGTTATCTTATGCGGCTGTTGTCTTGTTGATGGTTTCAGTTGGCTTTACAGGTTTTAGAGCATATAACGAATTCCAAAGTAAAAAAGCCGTTGTACAGGAGAACGCTCAAAAAGAGGTTTCCCGTTTAATACAGGAAGCCACTTTCTTTAATGGAGATCCACTTGAACTTCCTGCAGTAAATATTACCTTGACAAAAAAGCAGCAAGGAAAGCATCATGTGATTGCAGGAGCGTTCCGAATTGAACAGAATGCCGAAAAAAAAGTAGCCCAATTGAAGAAAAAAGGGTACGCTGCCCACTATTTGGGAACTAATAAATTTGGTTTACATCAAGTATGCTATTCCAGTTTTGAAAACTCGAAAGAAGCTCTTAGTTTTCTGAGAGAAATAAGACGTACAGAGTCTCGAGACGCCTGGTTACTTTCTGAAAAATAATCCAATCCTATTCTCATTTAAATCTTCCCACTGATTTATCTTTGCCAAAAAAAGTATGGCGCCTAAAAATCCTAAGGATTCCAAAACTGTAATGACCGATATGGTCCTTCCTGGAGAGACCAACCCCTTAAATAATCTCTTTGGGGGTGAACTCCTAGCCCGTATGGATAGGGCTGCCAGTATAGCGGCCCGTAGACACAGTCGCAGAATTACGGTTACAGCCTCGGTGAACCACGTGGCCTTCAATAGAAACGTTCCTTTGGGCAGTGTAGTAACCATAGAGGCGTCACTCTCTAGGGCCTTTAGAACTTCAATGGAAGTTTACATTGATGTTTGGATGGAAGATCGTTTTACAGGTGAGCGTTCTAAGGCCAATGAGGCCATTTATACCTTTGTTGCGGTGGACGACACTGGTAAGCCGACCGAAGTTCCAGAAATAGTTCCGGAAACGGACATAGAAAAGGAACGCTTTGCAGGAGCATTGCGCAGAAAGCAATTAAGTTTGGTTTTGGCTGGGAAAATGAAGCCTGAACAAGCTACCGAATTAAGAGCGCTCTTTACTTCCTAAAAATCAAAATTGTCGGGGTCTGGGCCAAATCGTTTTCCCTGACTCATGGCATCCAGTAGTTGCATATCACTTTCATCCAGTTCAAAGTTGAAAATTTGAGCGTTGGAAATGATTCTTTCCTTTTTAACAGATTTAGGAATAGTTACCACCCCTTTTTGTAAATCCCATCTCAAAACAATTTGCGCGATGGTTTTTCCATACTTTTCGGCCAACTGTTTGAATTCATCCATTTTGAAAATATGACCTTGCATCATGGGAGACCATGCTTCGTATTGAATGCCTTTGTTTTTGCAAAAATCAAGCAAATCTTGTTGGACCAAATACGGATGAAATTCCATTTGATTCACCATGGGAACTACCTCAGAATCCATTATTACATCTTCAAGATGGTGTTGCATGAAATTACTAACCCCAATGGCCTTTACTCTTTTTTCCGAGTATATTTTTTCAAGGGCTTTCCAAGTTTCTTTATACAACCCTTCTTTGGGCCAGTGAATCAAATAGAGATCCAAGTAATCCAAATCCAACCGTTTCAAACTCTCGTCATAAGCCCTTAAGGTAGATTCATAACCTTGATCGGTATTCCAAACCTTACTCACTACAAACAGGTCATCACGATTCACAGAACTTTGCTTGATTGCTTCTCCTACTCCTGTTTCATTTTTATAGATTGAGGCCGTATCAATATGCCGATATCCATGTTCCAGAGCATCATGAATTGCCTGAATCACTTCATTTCCATCCTTAGATAAATAGACCCCCAAACCAAAATAGGGCATTTTAACGCCATTGTTTAGTTCAAAAGCACCTTGTAAATTCGTTATTCTTCCCATTCCTTATAGTTGATATATCCATTCTTCAGGATTCAGTCTGTTAGAATCCCTATAGAGGTAAAATTTTAGCTTCGTACTACCATCAAACCGACTGGTATAAATATCCCCTAAAACCTCTTTGGCAGCGACCCTATCACCTTTTTTCACGTAAAGTTTAGACAAATTATAGTATGTACTAATATAATTGCCATGTTTTATTTGTACCCCTCTACTTCCACCAGGTACGCTGAGAATGGCAATGACTTCCCCCTCAAAAATTGCCCTTGCCTTACTGCCTTTATCCGTAGTTATAGTAACACCATTATTTCGGTGTTCAATCCCAGGGTACAATTTGTCTTTGTATAAACCATATCCTTGACTCTTTATGCCCTTTTCAACAGGCCAAATCAATTTTCCTTTATTTGCGGAAAAGTTTGTGGCCACTATTTTAGCTTCTGGAGTAAGGGCAAACGTTCTTGTATTTGTGTTTCCCTTTTTTTTGTTGGTGCTTACAATTGCACTTTTAATAAGACGTTCTATTTCTCTGTCAATTTTTTGGGCTTCTTTTCGTTTTTTGTCAATGGTTGCTGTGTAACGAGCTTCATTTTGTTTTATGCTAGTCAATAACGCCTTCTGGGAAGCAATTTCTTTAGAAAGTGAGTTTTTCTCACTTCTGTTTTCCGCCAGTAATTGTTCTTTTGCTTTGCGTTGTTCCCCCAAATCTCGATTCAATGCCGTAAGTTCAGATGTTTTTGTCGCAATGGATTCTCCTTGCCTTTTTCTGTGCTGCGCATATTGTTTCATATACTGTAACCGTTTTAAGGCCTGATAAAAGTTATTAGAAGACAGCAAAAACATAAGTCTGCTATTCTGTGCCTTATTTTGATATGACTTTCGAATCAACTTGGCATAATCTTCCTTTAGCAACTTCAAATCTTCCCTGAGTTTGCTAATGGTACGGATGTTAACATTGATTTGTCGATTTAGCAGATTTGATTGTTGATTGGTGACTCTGATGAGTTCTTGACGAACATTGATTTTGTTATCAAGCGCTTCCATTTGATCAATAACATCACCTTTTTCCTTCCTTTCAGCGAAAAGCAATCTGTTAATTTCCTTGATTTCTTTTTGAAGTCTTTCTCTTTTGGCTTCTAATGCCTTTTGCTCTCCAGTTTGCGCAAATAAAGAGAATGTCAATAAAAATGCAAATAGCATTAAGTCAATTCGATATGAATGATTATATGACATTCTACTTTAATATAATTTCATTATACCCTTTGGGTATTTTATAAGGAAAATTTAAAGGTCTGTCCAATTCCAAATTGCGAAAACTTAAATCTATCGTTGTTTTTGACCCTTTGTCCAAGGCAACAACGTTTACGGAATTTGGAAATACCTTACCTGAAATATCCTGATAGGTATATTCAGCACTTAAAAAACGATTTTCTTTCGCTTGATTTACTTCTTGTGATGCTATTTTAAAATTCTTGGGTTCCAATTGAAACAAAAGAGAGAATAATATTCCAGCTTTTTTGGGTTCCAACTCATAGTTGCCATCCAATATTTTTGAATTGAATCTTTCCTTCCGTAAATCCGAAATTGCATTCCCCAACAATAGGTTTTGAACACTTGTAAAATCCAATTCGGTACCAAGCAGTTCACTTAAATACCTAAAATCCCCATCAAAGTATTCTCCTTGTAGCTTGTTGTAAAACGAAACCTTATCTGGAGTAATACGTGCCTTTACTACACCTAAAGGCGCGCTAATCCAAATTACTTTATCCTTCTCCATGCGGAGGGTAACCGAAATCCCTTGACTATCTTTTCCGTTCGAATAATCAATTTTTACCCTACCTCTAAGTGTTTTAAACTCTTCTTGGTTATCATAATGGTTTGCGATGATTTTTTTGGTTGAAATAGACCCATCAGCTTCCCCACCAATCACATTTTTGGTGCTTTTACATCCATATGTTAGAAGTACTATCAAAAGAAAAAAGACTGAATATTTCATTATCATTTCACCTATTCTTATGAACCCCTTTGAACCTTATTGGCGTATTCATTTGCCTTTTTATCATTTCCCATAGAAGCAAAAGTTTCAGATAGTACTTTATAAATCGCATTCTGTAAGCTGTTATTATCAAAAATAAAATCCAATGCTCCTTCCAATACCGAAATACCCTCTTGTTTCTGGTTGGTCTTGGTCAAAGCCAAGCCGTATCCATATTGAAAATAGGGTTGAAGAGGATAAGTATCCATCGCTTCCTTGGCGACTACTTTAAGGGTATTATAATCCAAATTGGAAATTAGACCATCTATACGTTTTTTATATGAATCAACAGGATTCTCTTCTGCCGAAGCATTCTTGACCACAACAGTTTTTGTAACCATCTTTTTTTGGAGGGAATCTTCTATCTTCTGCCTTAGATTGCGAATAGAGGTTGTCTTAGGAAGGTTATCCAATTGTTTAAGCGCCTTATCATATTTTCTTTTCTGAAAATATATGTTGGCCAAATTCTCCTTTAGAATTGTATTGGAAAGCGGCAATCTATCAGCAAAGGCGTCAATGGTATTTCCCTGCCTATCCATAATGGAAACAAAATGCTCCAAATACCAATAATTATCTGGTGCTTTTTCTAGAGCCAGAACGGCGTAGCCTTGAGCGATATTATATTTCCCATCCAAATAGTATGCTCGTGCTAATTCATAGTCAACTACCTCATTTTCAGGTTGAAGGTTTTTACATTCCAATAACTTCTCAGCAGCTCTGTCGTAGTTTTGAATTCCCTTTTGTTTTAGAGCTTCGAAAAACAAACTTTGAAACTCATCATTATATTCCTCAAGAAAAAGCTCAGCACTTTCCTCTTCTTGAGCCCAAACGCTCAAAGAGATACAAAAAATAAAAAGCGCTATTCCTAAACCTTTCCTCATTCTAGTCGAATTATTTCATTTCCGAATAGTCCCCAAGACTTACTGTTTCAAACTTACCATCAAAAATCACATGGTTCCCTATCATCGCATTATCCAAATTCGCATTTGATATTTTACTATCACTTTGGATTATACTGTTCTTAATGGTTGAATTCTCGAGTTGCGTGTGAGACCCAATGGAAACATAAGGTCCGACTGTAGAATTTTTAATGACTACCCCCTTTCCAATAAAACAAGGTTCCACAATATTGGCATTTTCTAAAGCTACATCAGAAGAAACGAGATTTTCCCCATCTTTTTCTAAAAAGCCCAACATTCTTTGGTTAGTTTCCACGGTCACATTCTTATTTCCGCAATCCATCCATTCATCCACTTTACCTGGCACAAACTTCATGCCTTTATCCATCATCCGCTTTATACCATCATTGATTTGGTATTCACCTCCATGCATCACATTATTATCCAATACATATTGAAGCTCGTCCTTTAGTACGCCTACGTCTTTGAAATAGTATATTCCAATAACCGCCAAGTCAGAAACAAACTCTTTTGGCTTTTCTACCAATTCTATAATATAGTTTTGTTCACTTAACTTCACAACACCGTACGCCTCGGGACTGTCCACCTGTTTTACCCAAATCACACTATCCGCAGATTTATCCAAATCAAAATCAGCTCGAATTAAGGTGTCTGCATAAGCAATCACCGCAGGGCCGCTCAGTGATTCTTTCGCGCTCATAATGGCATGTCCCGTGCCCAAGGGTTCGTCTTGTCTATAAATTGATCCCTTAGCGCCCAAACTTTCGGCTAATTCTTTTAGACTCTCTACAACATCATCACCAAAAAAAGCAGGGTCGCCCAGAATGAAAGCAACCTCTTCTATGGGTTCTCCCAAGACCTTGGCAATATCACTTACCAAACGATGTACAATAGGTTTTCCTGCAACAGGAATTAGTGGTTTGGGGACTGTTAAGGTATGTGGCCTAAGGCGGGAACCTCTCCCTGCCATCGGAACAATAATTTTCATATATCTAAAAGTATAACGTGGTTAGTATCTCTATTTATTGTGTTCCTGTACTCCCAAATCCACCTGAACCCCGGACTGTTTCTGATAGCTGTTCCGCTTCTTCCCAATCCGCTCTTTCGTGTTTGGCAATTACCATTTGTGCTATTCGCTCCCCGTCATTTACAATAAAGTCTTCATTGGAAAGATTGACCAAAATAACGCCTACTTCGCCACGATAATCTGCATCTATAGTGCCTGGTGCATTTAAAACCGTAATTCCCTTCTTGGCGGCCAAACCGCTCCTTGGGCGTACTTGTGCTTCAATGCCTACAGGCAATTCCAGAAAAATACCGGTTGGAACAATACTACGCTCTAAAGGCTTTAAAACCATTGGGGCATCCAAATTGGCCCTCAAATCCATTCCTGCAGAAGCCAGTGTCTCATAGTGAGGTAAGCTATGTTTTGAGGAGTTAATTACTCGTATCTTCATTCTTTATTCTACTTCTATTTCACGTTCATTCAATGCCTGTATATGTCTTGCATTGGAACCTTCAATTTTCAAAATTCTCTTTATTTGTTCTGGAGAGGCTTCCAAAATTCCTTTTGTAACGTACCAACGCACCGTTTCCGAGTACGGTGGCGTAGTCAATGAACCTTTATAATGGTAATAGTGACTTAAAGGTGCATCATTTTTTTCCATTAGTAAATCCGTAACCTTCACCTCACCTAAGCCAACCTTTTTCGATTCATCCTCATGCTCCGGCACCGCATTTAAAACCTCTTCAATAAAAGCATTCTTTTTCCCCATTTTAAAAAGAAAGCCCATCACTAAAAATTCCTTTTCCTTACCTTCTGCCTGCCCTTGAAGGGTATTGACAACATGCATTTCCATGGGATAGGTAACACCGTCCACCAAATGCTCCGAAGGTGTATGAAAGTGGGCTTGAACAAAATCAAAAGTCTCATCATCAACGGAAATGGTGCTTCCGGGTTTAAAATCCACTTGAACGGTATGTCCCAAATTTTCTACTTCATTTATCTCATCCTTAAAATTCAAGGTAATAGTATGCCCTATTTGGGTTGTGTCCTTAAAAGAAAGAATATTGATGGGAGATTGGGCATGACAGATAGAACCATCTTCGTGTACATAAGCCAATTCTGGAAGAATAGCAGCTTTATTGTCTTCCTGTTCCGCTTCATTCTCCCTCTTTTGACCGCAGGAACATAGCATCAAAATGGAAAGTACAAATATGAATCTTGACGTCGCTCGCATCTACGAAGTTTTGGAGGTGGATTTAAAAATGACTCGAAGATTTTCTCCTTCCAACTTATATATCAACACCAAAAATAACAAAAGTAGTGCCCCTCCAGCTATTAAATTTCGGTTAAAAACATAAAAGGAGAGCGCTGAAAAGAGGATGGACAAACCTAAATAGAAGGTAATCTTTCGCATATTATATGGAATTGGATAATGTTTTCTTCCAAAGGCATAGGAAAGAATCATCATACTGGCATAAGCAATCAATGTAGCCAGAGCAGAAGCCATATAACCGATTTTGGGAATAAAAATAAAATTGATACATAAGGTGGCGAGAGCTCCAACACACGAGATATAGGCCCCGTACTTTGTCTTATCCGTGATTTTGTACCATACCGATAGATTATGGTAAATTCCAAGACAAAGACTCCCCAACAAAATTATGGGAACAACTTCCAAAGCTTCCCAATAAACAGCATTGCGAATCAATAATTTTGCCAAAACATCAATAAAAACTACAACGCCCAAAAGTATGACACTCCCTAAAATGATAAAGTAATTGGTTATCTGTGCATAGGTCTTTTGGGGGTTTTCTTTATTGGCATGACTAAAGAAAAAGGGCTCCACACCCATCCGAAAAGCGGTACCGAACAGCGTCATGAAAAGTGCCAGCTTATAGCACGCTCCGTATTTGCCTACTTCAGCTTCAGCGATATCTGCTGGATGCAATAATTCGGTCAATAATATCTTATCTAGGACTTCATTTATGGTAAAAGCTATTCCCGCAATAAGAATTGGGCCGGCATATTTGAGCATCTGTTTCCAAAGTGAAAAATCAAACTGAAACCTTACCCTAAAATAAGTAGGTAAAAGAAGCAATAATGTAATTCCACTCGCTATGATATTGGAAATGAAGATGTATTGAATTTCCCAACCATCCCGATAAAATGATGCCAAAACGCTTTCCTCATTTTGCTGAACTATTTTCGGTAAAACCCACAAGAAAAAAACATTAAACCCTAAATTAACGGCTACGTTAACTACTTTAAGTAAACCATACTTTAACGGTTTTTCATTGGCTCGTAAGAGCGCAAATGGAATAATGGCCAAAGCATCCAAAACCAAGATATAGGTGGTAAACTGAATGTACTCCGTATCTATATTGGTAAAATCAGCAAGCCATCCTTTAACGGCCATGGCTACTACCAGAAATAATAATGAAGAGCCCAAAAGAGAAAGCAACGCGGTCGAAACTACATTTTCCTTACTCTTATTCTTGTTATAGAACCTAAAAAAAGTGGTTTCCATCCCATACGCCAGAAACACATTGAAAATGGCTATCCATGCGTAGATATTAGTGTATTGGCCATATCCTGAAGCATTTTCAAACACTGAGGTGTACAGCGGAAGCAAAAAGAACGAAATGACCCGTGGCAAAACAGTGGCCAATCCATAAATAAAAGTTTGCTTAAAGAGCTTTTTTAACGGATTCAAATAGGATAGGTTTAACCTTCTGCAAGTTACATAAAACCGCGAAGTTGTTTTTATGATACAGAACACAAAGCGGATTCCTTTAAATCTCAAAAAGGAATTAAATAATTGCTATCTTAAGTGTCAAACTGAAAGACCAATGAAAACAATACAGCACCATATACTATTACTCTTTCTTAGCTCTTTTTTAGTAACCGGTTGTCAAGAAAAAAAAGAGGGAAAAGAGAAAGTTGCTGAAAGGCCCAATATTATTTTCATTATGTCGGATGATCATGCGTATCAAGCTATAAGTGCCTATGATACTCGATTGATTCAGACACCAAATATTGATCGTATTGGGAAGGAGGGTATTGTTTTTACCAATGCCTGTGTATCCAATTCCATTTGTGCGCCATCACGAGCTACCATTTTGACAGGAAAACATACCCATATAAATGGTAAAGTAGATAACCAAATGCCCTTTGATACCACACAAGTTACTTTTCCGCAAATTTTTCAAAAAGCAGGATATCAAACCGCTATGTTCGGAAAACTGCATTTTGGAAACAATCCTAAGGGTGTAGATGAGTTCATGATTCTTCCTGGGCAGGGCTCATACATCAACCCTGATTTTATTACCAAAACTGGGGATACCACACGAATTGAAGGCTATGTTACTGATGTTATTACGGATTTAACATTGGATTGGCTGGACAAGAAAAGAGATACGGTCAAGCCCTTTATGCTGATGTATTTGCATAAAGCCCCGCACAGACCTTGGTGGCCCAGACCGGATAAATTCAAAGAATTCTTAGGGAAACAATTTCCAGAACCTGAGTCTTTATTTGATGCGTATGAAAATAGAGGGACCGCGGCAAGGACTGCGGAAATGAATTTGCTCACCGACATGATGTACAACCACGACAGTAAAGTTAGACCAGAGGTTACTGCACGAATGAAAAACCTTAGCCCAAAGGTTAGAGAATATGAGGGAGGCTTTGAAAATCCGTATACAGCAAGAATCACAGAGGCTCAGAAAGCCGCCTATGAACCCATTCTTGACATTATAAACACGGATTTTGAGGAGAATTGGCCGAACATGACCGAAACGGAGAAAATGAAATGGAAGTATCAAAGATATATGCAAGACTATCTCGCTTGTGTTTCTTCGGTTGATGACAACATTGGAAGGGTTTTAAGTTATCTGGATGACCATAATTTATCGGACAACACCATTGTTGTATATACTTCAGACCAAGGATTTTATTTGGGAGAACACGGTTGGTTTGATAAGCGATTTATTTATAATGAATCCTTTAAAACGCCTTTGTTGATTCGATGGCCCAATCAAATCAAACCTGGAATTACGAACGAAGAGATGGTTCAAAATCTTGATTTCGCCCAGACGTTCTTAGATGCCGCACAAATTGAAGCGCCTGAAGATATGCAGGGTGAAAGCTTAATGCCGCTTTTGACCAGCAATACTGGAGATTGGACTCGGGACGCCGTTTATTACCACTATTACGAGTATCCAGCAGTACATCAGGTGAAGAGACATTACGGAATTGTAACTATTGACTATAAACTAGCTCATTTTTACTATGACGTAGACGAATGGGAATTGTATGACCGCAAGAAAGACCCCCAGGAAATGAACAATGTTTACGATGACCCTGCTTATACAAATGTGGTCAAGGAGCTGAAGGTAAAGTTGGATGAACTACGGGTACAATACAAGGATTCTGATGAGTTGAATCAAGAGTATATTGAAATCCATAAGGCCAATAATATTGATTCGCCGCTCAACAAATCTTAAAATACCTATTTAAAGATTGCCAGCAATATCCATCCGCCTCATCGCAGTTATGGCAAGGATGAGTGAAATGAATAAAAATACCGCGCCAAGTGCATACGCTGCACCTGGAAAATAGAAAGTGGTTTCAGGACGAATGAAATAGTAGAACACCGGAGCAAATATCAATTGTCCCAGAATGGCAGTGATGCTTATCAAACTTGTTATAGAGCCTTGAAGGATGCCCTGCTCTTTTTCTGAAACCTGGTTTGAAATAATGCCTTGTACCGTTGGACCTGCAATTCCCCCTAGGGCATACGGAATCAAAAACGCATATAACATCCAAGGTTCATCAGCTTGTGAGAACAAGAACATACCTAACGTCCAAAGCAAAAATCCAATGATTACTACTTTGCGTTTTCCAAACCATTCGACAGCTTTGCCTACTAAAAAACCTTGTACAAAAGCCACCAATAAGCCCACAACAACCAGGGAAACCCCTATTTGTTTTGGACTCCATTGAAATAGCTCGATACAATAGTAAGACCATACCGATGGTAAAGCTTGTCCGGCCAAACTAGCCATAAAAAATGCAAATATCAGCAACAATACCCCTTTATACCTGCGCAATGCAACTAGAGAAACTCCGGGTATCATTTTCATTTTGTCAATGGGTCTTCGCTTTTCTTTGGATAAAGATTCAGGTACCACGAAGTATCCAAAAAGGAAGTTCGCAAAGGTCAAGCCAGCAGCAATGTAAAAGGGCAAACGAATATTGATGTCACCAAAAAAACCACCAATTCCTGGACCGATGATAAATCCTAATCCAAAGGCGGCGCCAATCAAACCAAAGTTCTTGGCTTTTTCTTCTATCGTACTAATATCCGCTATGTATGCAGTGGCGACCGTAACACTGGCTCCAGTAATTCCTGCCAAAAATCGTCCAACAAAAAGCCACATGATGGTTGGCGCCCAAGCATGAATTAAATAGTCAAAACTCAATCCGAGAAGGGCTAACAAAAGAATCGGTTTACGACCATACCTATCCGATATCTCTCCCATAACTGGAGAAAACAAAAACTGCATTCCTGCAAAGGCGGTAGTTAACCACATTCCATAAATCACGGCCATATGGTTCCCCTCACCAGTCAATTGCATAATAAACTCAGGGATAATTGGTGCAATGATTCCAATCCCGACAACATCAACCAAAATGGTAATGAAAATAAAGAGTAATGCGGTTTTTTTAGATTTCACAGGTCACTTATTTATATGCAATAAAAAGCCCCACTAGACAGTGAGGCTTATATTTTTCTTTGCTGAACAAATTTTTAGTTGTTCAATGCTTCGGCCCCACCAACAATTTCAAGGATTTCATTGGTAATGGCTGCTTGTCTTGCTTTATTATACGTCAATTTCAACTGATCTCTTAACGCTGTTGCGTTGTCCGTTGCTTTGTGCATGGCAGTCATACGTGCACCATGTTCACTGGCAAAAGAATCTCGAATAGCCTTATAAAGCTGAGTTTTCAATGATTTTGGTATCAACTGCTCAACGATTTCAGCCTTTTCGGGCTCAAAAATATAATCTCCACTATTTTGATTATCTCCCTCAATTGGAACGATGGGCAAGAATTGCTCTGTCATTACGATTTGTGTAGCCGCGTTTTTGAACTTGTTGTACACCAATTCAATTCTATCATAATCCCCTGCTGTGAATTGTGCCATCAATTCTTCAGCTATTTCTGCAACCGCTTCAAAAGTAAGATTATCAAAAATCTGGCTATGGTTACCAACCACATTAGATTTTCTACTTAATCCATCATTTGCCTTTTTTCCAATGGCCAAGAAATCAACTTGCTTTCCAGCATGCGTCTCATTCACCAATACTGAGCATTGTTTCAGAATATTGGAATTGAATGCACCACAAAGCCCTCTATTGGAAGTAACAGCTACAACTAACACCTTATTGACTTCTCGATTATCGGCATACGCGCTTCCCGCATCATCATCCAAACTGGCACTTAGGCTTTGTAAAAGTTCGGTCAACTTATTGGCATACGGACGCATAGCCGTAATGGCATCCTGGGCCTTTTTCAACTTGGCAGCAGATACCATTTTCATGGCACTTGTTATCTGCATGGTTGATGAAACCGAGGAGATTCTATTTCGTATTTCTTTTAAGTTTGCCATTCTTTTTCTTTGTCATTCCGCATTAAGTGCGGAATCTATTTGACATTATGGATTCCTGCCTTCCTTCGACTGCGCTCAGGATGACGGCAGGAAAGACAATTCGTTATGCTCTGTATTTTCCGGACAAGTCTTTACAAACCGAAGTCAATGTTTCGGTTACCTCATCCGTCAGTTTTCCAGCTTTTAGCGTATCCAATACGCCTCTGTGTTTTGCATTCAGGAACTCGATGAAATCTCTTTCGAACTCTTTTACCTTATCCACAGGAACATCACGTAACAAGTTTTTGGAACCGGCAAAAATGATGGCCACCTGGTCTTCCACGGTGAATGGGTCATTTTGGGCTTGCTTCAAAATCTCCACATTTCTACGTCCTTTCTCAATTACATTCAACGTAGCGGCATCCAAATCCGAACCAAATTTTGCAAAAGCTTCCAATTCACGGAATTGCGCTTGGTCCAACTTCAATGTACCTGCTACTTTCTTCATCGATTTAATCTGAGCAGAACCACCAACACGAGATACCGAAATACCTACGTTAATCGCTGGTCTTACACCTTGGTTGAACAAGTCTTGCTCCAAGAAAATCTGACCATCGGTAATGGAAATCACGTTGGTAGGAATATAGGCAGAAACGTCACCCGCCTGCGTTTCAATAATAGGTAATGCTGTTAACGAACCTCCACCTTTTACCATAGGTTTCAAGGTATCAGGAAGGTCATTCATGTTTTTTGCAATGTCATCATCCGCAATCACCTTAGCAGCACGCTCCAACAATCTTGAGTGTAGGTAGAAAACGTCACCTGGGTATGCTTCACGTCCTGGGGGTCTTCTTAAAAGAAGGGATACCTCACGATAAGCAACTGCTTGTTTTGACAAATCATCATAGATAATCAAAGCAGGACGACCTGTATCTCTAAAGTATTCTCCAATTGCAGCACCTGCGAAGGGAGCATACACCTGCATAGGCGCAGGATCGGATGCGTTTGCCGCAACTATGGTAGTATACGCCAAAGCTCCTTTATCTTCCAAAGTCTTTGCAATAGCAGCAACTGTTGATGCCTTCTGTCCTACTGCAACATAAATACAATAAACAGGTTCACCAGCATCATAAAATTCTTTCTGGTTTAGAATGGTATCAATACAAACCGTAGTCTTACCTGTCTGACGGTCACCAATTACCAACTCTCTTTGTCCTCTTCCAATTGGAATCATGGCATCAATCGCCTTAACTCCAGTTTGCAATGGCTCATTTACCGGTTGACGGTAGATTACTCCAGGCGCTTTACGTTCCAGCGGCATTTCATACGTGTCACCAGAAATAGCTCCTTTACCATCGATTGGGTTACCCAAAGTATCTACAACACGGCCTACAATACCTTCACCAACATTGATGGAAGCAATACGCTGCGTTCTTTTTACGGTTGCTCCTTCCATGATTTGTTTGGATGGGCCCAACAATACAACACCAACGTTATCTTCTTCCAAGTTCAATACGATACCTTCCATACCGCCATCGAACTCTACCAACTCTCCGTACTGTGCGTTTGAAAGTCCATATACCCGGGCGATACCATCACCTACTTCCAATACTGTTCCTACTTCATCCAAAGATGCGGTAGCTTCAAACCCAGATAATTGTTTTTTTAATATTGCTGATACTTCAGCGGCTTTTACTCCTGCCATTTTTATAGACTATTTGTAAATTCTCTTTTTAATCCGTTCAATTTATTCGAGATGCTGGCATCGTACTGCAAATCCCCTACCCGCAACACAAATCCTCCTAAGATGCTTTCATCTATTTTGTTCTCGATAGTGACTTTTTTTCCAGTCATTTTGGTCACTTCTGCCAATATTTTCTTTTCAAGAGCGGCGTTTAGAGGTACTGCAGAGGTAACATAAGCTACATCCTCACCTTTCATTTGCTCATATTGAATGATGTACTTAAAGGCTACTTCCTTGAGTAAATTAACTCTTCCATTATCCGTTAAAATTCCCAATAAGCCTTTAGTGATTTCATTACAATCCTTGAAAATTTCAGTTAGGATATTCTTTTTATCCGCATTCTTTATCACAGGGCTTCCCAAAAGCGTAGCCAACTCCTTATTTTCCGAGATGGTATCCTTAATAAGGCGCATGTCTTTTTCGACCCTATCTGCAGATTTTTTTTCTACGGCAAAATCGAGGGTCGCTTTTGCGTAACGGATGGCAGCTCTTCCTTCGTTCATTGTGGTCTTAATTCAATTTGATATCACCCAACATATCATCAACCAACTTTTGTTGCTTGCTTTTATTGGATAACTCCTCCTTAATTACCTTCTCTGCAATGTCAATGGAAAGAGAAGCTACTTGTGCCTTGATATCTGCAACGGCAGCCTTCTTTTCACTTTCAATAGTGGCTTGCGCTTTGGCAATCATTTTCTCCCCTTCTTTTTGGGCCTCTTCTTTGGCTTCTGAAATGATACCTTCTTTGAGTTCCCTTGCTTCCTTTAGCATTGCATCTCGTTCTGCTCTAGCTTCTTTCAACAAGCTTTCGCTGTCTGCTGTAATATTTTGCATTTCTTTCTTGGCAGATTCTGCTGCATCCAAAGCATCTTGAATTCCTTTTTCTCTATCCTCTAAAGAATTCAAAATAGGTTTCCACGCGAATTTTACCAACAAGAAAATAAGACCTAATAGTAATACGGTTTGCATTACAAATAGGCCTGGTGAAAAATCGTTTAATAGTTGTTCCATAATCTTATTTTCTTTTTTAAACACCATTTTGCAACCAATCGTTGCAAAATGGTGCGTTCTTGTTTTGCGATTGGATTACTTTCCTAAGAAAAGCGCACCGAATGCCAAACCTTCCAATAGTGCGGCGATAATAATCATCGCAGTTTGGATTTTACCGGTAGCTTCTGGTTGACGAGCAATACCTTCCATGGCACTACCACCAATTTTACCCAATCCGATACCTGCACCGATTACAATAAGGCCTGCACCTACTAAATTTGGAACTGTCATAATAATCTATTTCTAGTTAAACAAAATAAAA
>JBCCXJ010000017.1:0-74945 GCA_039191905.1 Bacteroidota bacterium
AAACTTAACAATATTCACTTTTATTTAATAGCCCATTTTTGGCTTTATCCTTAATTTTAACCCAAGATTTGTTAAAGAATTTTAATGTTGAAGTACCAAATCACTGCCCTCTTATCCCTTTTGATGTGGTCCTTATCTTCCCAAGAAATATCTAAGGACTCCGTCGCGGATTATTATGTCAGATTTGAAGGAGACTCTATTTTGCGCAGCTCCATTGAATTGGATGAGGTCTTTATTTTTAGTAAACTGGAGTTTGCCGATAGGAAGGAAAAACTACGATACTATGTTTTAAGAAGAAAAACCCTTAAAGTGTATCCCTATGCAAAGTTAGCTGCAGAGCGATTGGTTGAGCTCAATGATAGTTTGGATAAAATAAAGAAGAAGAGACATAAAAAACGCTATACCAAGAAGGTGCAAAAGTATATTGAAGGCGAATTTGCCGAAGAATTGAAAAAACTTACCCGTACAGAAGGCCAAATATTGGTTAAACTGATTTATCGACAGACGGGGAAAACCGCATTTGGTTTGGTAAAAGAATTGCGAAGTGGTTGGCGGGCCTTTTGGTACAATACTACTGCAAAAGCTTTTAAAATTAGCATTAAAGAAGAATTTCACCCTGAATATGTTCATGAGGACTATCTAATCGAAGATATTTTGCAACGGGCCTTTGCGGCAGAGAAACTGGAACGGCAAAAATCTGTACTGGATTACGATTATGCGCTCTTAAGTAATAAGTGGAAAAATACCCCTACGCAGAAAAAGAAATAACTTTTACTCTTTTGATTTCTTGCCAAAGAGAGCATCCATAAAAATCTTCATGGAATAAAATCCCAGAGCAATCGCGGTAATGGCCAAAAGTATTCCAATGACCAAAACTGGAATATACGCTGGATGGGTTTGATTTTTAAACGCTTGGTAGATTGTAAAAGGGGCAAGAAACATTACAGCTGCGGTATACCCTAAAAACTTAATGCCCTTGACCAATAATTTCTTGTCTGTTCGCATAAGACTAAAGTACTTATATTGCTGTATATTTAATAGTCTTTCACAAGAACAAACATGATTTTTCCAATCCTGGCAGGCGCAATTCTCTTTATAATTTTAGCTACTGTCCGTTTTAAAATGCATCCTGTACTATCATTAACTATTGCAGCTGTTGGCGCAGGTTTACTTCTGGGTATGTCACCTACTGATATACTAAAAAGTATGGGTGATGGTTTAGGAAAAACACTTTCAGGAATTGCGTTGGTAATAGCCTTCGGAAGTATTATTGGGGTTTATCTGGAAAAAACAGGAGCTACCCAGATTTTGGCGAAGACAATTCTGAAGCTGGTTGGGGATAAAAAATCTCCTTTGGCCATCAACCTTGCAGGTTTTGTTGTTTCCATTCCTGTTTTCTGCGATTCGGGGTTTATAATTTTGTCAAGATTAAACCAGGCGCTAAGCAAGAAGAGTGGAGTACCGGTTCTAGTTTTTGCAATTGCTTTGTCCACTGGATTATATGCTGCACATGTATTTGTGCCGCCTACACCTGGGCCTTTGGCCGCCGCCGCCATTTTGGAAGCAGACCTTGGTCTGGTTTTACTATTGGGTTTGGGAGTGGCTATTCCAGTTTCTTTTACAGGATATATATGGGCTACATTTTCAGGAAAATCTTTACAACCTTCTAAGGTTGAAGAAAACATAAGTGCCCAAGAATCTATTCCATACACTTCAATGCATCCTTTTCAAGCTTTTTTACCCCTTTTGGCACCAATTCTATTGATTGCCATGAAATCCATTGTGAACCACCCAAGCTATCCCTTGGGAGAAGGTTACGTTTTTTTGGTTCTGGATTTTATTGGAAATCCGACACTAGCTCTTTTAGTAGGGGTCTTTTTTGCTTTTGGTTTAGCTCGAAAAGTTCCAGGCCCGGAAAAATCCGAGTGGGTACCTGAAGCCTTGAAACAGGCTGGCTCCATAGTTTTAATTACAGGTGCTGGTGGTGCTTTTGGAGCGGTTCTCCGTACAGTGGATATTACTGAGGCTTTCAATCTAAGCGCTGTTTCAGGTTGGGGAAGCCTTCTGATTATTTTTGCGATTGCGGCTACTTTAAAAACGGCACAAGGCTCTTCTACCGTTGCCATAATTACAACTTCAGCCATTGTAGCTCCCTTATTATCTAGTTTTGGGTTGATTTCTGAAATCGACAAGGCCTTAGGGGTATTAGCTATAGGTGCAGGTGCCATGACCGTTTCACATATAAATGATAGCTATTTTTGGGTGGTATCCCAATTCTCCAATATGGAAGTTAAGACCGCTCTAAAGGGGCATAGTTTGGCTACCTTGTTTCAAGGTTTGGTTGCAATAACTCTGATACTTCTGCTTGGAATATTTATGTAGCGGAGTAATTTTTGCGCTAAAACTTGAAGTTATAGGTCACTGAGGGAATAATTCCGAAAATAGAGGTCCGTAAAGCTTCATTCCGTCCGGTATCTTCATTTTCCCTAAAATTGATTGAAGCTGCATTCATCCGATTGTACACATTGTAAATACTAAAAACCCATTCAGATTTAATCTTTTTTCGCTTATTTCTTTTTGGGGTAAGGGTAGCCGAAACATCCAAACGGTGAAAATCAGGCAAACGTTCTTGATTTCGAAGTCCAAAAAAAGGAATGGTCAAGCCTCGAAACTCAAATTGGCCTTCTGGGAAATTTGTGGGCTGTCCGGTCTGGTATACAAAATTGGCATTAAAATTCCACTTTTCACTAGCGTCATAACTAGCAAAAAGCGCGATGTCATGCGTTTTATCAAAGGGTGTATTATACCACTCGCCAAAATTAATGCCCGTTTCTACAGCGGGTTGACCATTTTGGTCCAAAACACCTGTTCTACCTGGGGTTCTCTGCTCTGACCTCGATAATGTATATGCCAACCAGCCCTTAAAAGTGCCCTCATTTTTTCGCAAGAGTATCTCTAGGCCATATGCTCTTGCCTCGCCATTTAAAATTACACGTTCAATAGCGTCATTGGCGATAAGGTCAGCTCCATCTATGTAATCAATTCTATTTTGGATATCCTTGTAGAATGCTTCCATTTCCAAAGAGAATTCACCTTCATTTATATTGCGAAAGTACCCGACGGCATATTGGTCCAACAATTGAGGTTCTACAAAAGGTCCGCTTGGTGTCCAAACATCCAAAGGGGTAGGGGAGTTGGTGTTGGATAAGAGATGTAGGTATTGAGCCAGACGCGTGTAACTCGCCTTGATTGAACTTTTCCCTTTAAAGTTATATGCCAAAGAGACTCGGGGTTCCAAATTCGTGAAACGTTCTAAACTACTCCCTCTACCTGGGTCGATGGTATCTGTTGGAATAGCTTCGCGATATACTTGAAATGTAGAATCAAAGATTAGAGGATTATCATTTTCATAAACAAAAACCTCATCTTGCCCCAAGCGATTGAAATGGCTTACCCGTAAACCATAGTTCAGACTTAATTGCTCACTAACCTTATGTTCTATACTTACATAAGCTGCAGTTTCATTTGCATACTTTTTGGTAAGCTGATCTTCAACAATTCCAGAATCGTCCCTATTTGGTTTTATTTTTCCAGGATTGAAAACGTAGTAGATGTTATTGAGACCGTAGTCTAACGTAAGCTTGTCATTGAGGTAATGCTTCAAATCATATTTTAGGTTGAAGTTTTGAATACCTGAATCCCATTCAAAACCCACAAAATCAAGCTCTAAACCATAGAAATAATCAGAATAAATCACGGAGAGATTGGAAAACAATTTATCTGAAAAAAGATGGTTCCACCTAAAATTACCTACCGCATTTCCATAGATATTTACAAAGCTATCGTTAATGCTAAACAAATCCCGTCCAAAGTATCCTGATAAAAATATACTGTTTCGTTCATTTATCCTATGATTTATCTTAGTGTTTAAATCATAGAAATACGCTCTGTTGTTGATATCAAACAAAGGGAGAAACAAATGAGCGTAAGAAGCTCTACCTCCGACCAAAAATGCAGTTCTGTCCTTATCAATTGGGCCTTCAACAAGTAATCTACTTGCCACGGCTCCTATACCGCCACTTACCTTAAGCTCTTTGCTGTTTCCTTCTTTCTGGAAAATATCAAGCACGGAAGATACACGTCCACCATATCTCGCAGGAATACCTCCTTTAAACAATTTTACGTCCTTTATAGCATCTGGGTTGAACACGGAGAAAAAACCAAATAGGTGGGAAGAATTAAAGACAATGGCCTCATCCAATAGTATTAGGTTTTGGTCTGCGGCACCACCACGAACATTAAATCCCGAAGAAGCTTCTCCCGCATTGGTCACACCTGGTAAAAGAACCAAAGATTTAATGACATCGGCTTCACCCAGAACCACTGGAATTTGTTTGATGGTTTGCGAGGATAAACTATTCACGCTTATCTGCGGCTTTTTGATGTCCAGTTTTTCAACATCTTCGGTGACCACGACTTCGTCTAACTGAGACATCTCTTCCACGAGGTTAAAGTCCATTTTAATGTCTTTAACAAGTGAAATTTGCTCCCTAATGTCTTGAAAACCTAAATAACTTATAATAATATCGTACTCGCCTTGGGGCAAAGTGATGGAGTAAAAGCCATATTCATTGGTAGTAACACCAGTGCTTAACTCAGGAATTACTAAAGTAACACCAATTAAGGTTTCATTGCTTGAAGCTTCAGAAATGGTTCCGCTCAAAGTGTATTTTTCTTGCGCTGAAAGGAAACCAAGGGTAAAGAAAAATAGGAGTGAAAGTACCTTTTTGGAAAGTAAATTATGCCATCTTTTGTTTTTCTTGAGTAATGGTTGTGTAAACGTCATTCTATTCCGATACGGTAATAAATCTTGCGTCAAACTCACTTATGGCGAAGTAGCCGAACGGAAAATTATCGCTGTTTGTAGTATTGATGATATTTCCTTTGATGGTTGCTGGAGGTACCGCAAACGGACCTCCTCCATCTTCACCAGATTGGGTCAGTACCAGCTCGGTGTAGGTGGCGAACTCATCATCAATACCAAATAAGGTTATGGGTAACAAATCTCCAGGTTCAACATCCTCATAAAAGTAAGAGAAGGTAATTTCACTATCTTGAAAAAACTCATCATCGATTACTAGAAAATTATCAAAGCCAAAGGAAAAAAGGTAGTTATTACGCTCACCAGGTAAGTCTGTAAAGGTTATGATAACTTCAGTTTCTTCTTCCTCATCAAACAGGAATCCATCACCTTGAACGGCATCATCAATAACCGGAGATGCATTCATTCGTTCCATAGCCGTGAATATTTGACCGTCATATTGAATGGTAAGGGTATAATCTCTATCAAATTGTAATTCTGGAAACCCAGTGGAGAAAACGCCGGGTTCACTTTCACTAAGTGGAAAAACGTCACCCGTTTGTTCGTCAGTTATGGTAACTATTGCATTCTCTGCAGGGGGTACTTCTTCATCGAAAAAGGGAGCTGTCAAAGTAAGTCGCACCTCTCCTACGGTAATAGGGTCACCATTACTGGTATTGAATCCAATAAGGGCGTCTACTACCAATCTTGGTTCCGAAGTGGGCAAATCCACATCTATCACCTCCTCACAAGAAAAAAAAAGAAAGATGGCAGCAATAAAGACTAAAACTTTACGCATTAAGCATGCAATTTTTTATGGAAGTCTAAAATAGACAATCATATTCGGAAAAAAGATGGTTTAACAGTTTCTTAATCCTTATGAAATAATTAGGATAGCGATTCCAAAATAGTGTTTAAGGTTGTACTAGGACGCATGGCCTTTGAAGCTAGTTCAGAATCCGGTAAATAATATCCACCTATATCAATCGCTGAGCCCTGAGCTTGAATTAGCTCTTGGTCAATGGTATCTTGATGGGATGAGAGTTGTTCAAACACCTTTTTGAACGTTTGTTTTAACTCGACATCACGCTCTTGATTCGCCAATTCTTCCGCCCAATACAAGCACAGATAGAAATGGCTGCCACGCGTGTCGCGCTCATTGACTTTTCTTGAAGGTGATTTATCGTTTTCAAGGAACTTTTCAGTGGCATTGTCTAATGTCTCCGAAAGTACCGAAGCTTTGGCATTATCATTTTTTTCTGCAAAATGTTCAAGAGATACACCTAAAGCTAAAAACTCTCCCAACGAATCCCATCTTAGGTGACCTTCTTCCAAAAATTGCTCAACATGCTTGGGGGCAGAACCTCCCGCGCCGGTCTCAAATAAACCTCCTCCGTTCATTAGAGGTACAATGGAAAGCATTTTGGCGCTGGTACCTACTTCAAGAATAGGAAATAAATCGGTTAAATAATCCCGTAGTACGTTTCCAGAAACAGAAATGGTGTCTTTTCCATCTTTTATTCGTGCCAAAGTGAATTTAGTGGCTTCAATAGGGGAAAGGATACGAATATCCAGACCTGAGATGTCATGTGATTTTAGATATTCATTTACTTTTTCGATAAGCTGTGCGTCGTGCGCTCTTTCTTGATCTAACCAAAAAACAGCTGGGGTTTGCGTGGCACGTGCTCGTGTAACCGCCAATTTGACCCAATCCTTGATAGGAGCATCTTTCACCTGGCACATTCTCCAAATATCTCCTTCTTCAACTTCATGCTCAAGAAGAGTTTCATTGTTCATGGCACTCACTACCTTTACTTTTCCAGCTGAAGGAATTTCAAAAGTTTTATCGTGCGACCCATACTCCTCTGCCTTTTGTGCCATTAGACCAACATTCGGTACGGTTCCCATGGTGGTTGGGTCAAAAGCTCCATGTTCCTTGCAAAAATCAATGGTGGCTTGGTAGATTCCAGAGTAGCTGCTGTCGGGAATGATGGCCTTGGTATCCTGCAACGCACCATTTTTATCCCACATCTTACCTGAGTTTCGGATCATGGCTGGCATAGATGCATCAATAATGACATCGCTTGGCACATGAAGATTGGTGATGCCTTTATCAGAATTCACCATAGCTAAATCTGGACCATTTTCAATAGCATCTGCTATTGACTTTTCTACTTCTTTGCGCTCGTTTTCTGGTAATTCTTCTAGTTTTTCAAAAAGCGTTTCCAGACCGTTATTGGAGTTTACACCCAACTTTTCAAAAGTGTCTGCGTGTTTGGCAAAAACTTCTGAAAAATAGACCTCAAGGGCATGTCCAAAAATGATAGGGTCAGACACTTTCATCATGGTTGCCTTAAAGTGAAGGGAAAGTAGCAGCTTGTTCTTCCTTGCATCTTCCACTTCTTCTTTTAGAAAGTCGACAAGAGCTTTTTTACTCATGACCGTGGCATCAATTATTTCATTTTTTTGAAGGGACACCTTTTCCTTGAGTACTTGTATTGCGCCATTCTCATCCACCAACTCAATTCTCACATCTTGGGCTTCTGAAAGCGTTAAGGATTTTTCATTGTTTCTGAAATCACCCTTGGACATAGTGGCAACATGAGTATTAGAATCTGATGACCACGCTCCCATGGAGTGTGGATTCTTTTTGGCATAATTCTTTACGGCTTTTGGAGCTCTTCTATCCGAATTCCCTTCGCGGAGAACTGGGTTTACAGCGCTACCTTTAATTTTGTCATATCGGGATTTTATCTCCCTTTCTTGTTCATTTGCCGGATTATCTGGATAGTCCGGTAACGAAAATCCCTTACCTTGTAACTCTTCAATGGCTTCTTTAAGTTGTGGGATAGAAGCGCTAATGTTAGGCAACTTAATAATATTGGCTTCTGGTGTTTTGGCCAATTCGCCTAGTACGGCCAAATCATCAGAAATTCGTTGATGATCTTTCAAAAAATCAGGAAAAACCGCTAAAATTCTGCCTGCCAGCGAAATATCTTTGGTTTCAATGGTAATATTGGCGGTTTTGGTGAATGCTTTTACAATGGGAAGGAAGGACAAGGTAGCCAAAGCAGGAGCTTCGTCTGTTTTGGTATAAAAAATATTGGCCATATAGGTGTAATTATTCGAGGCTGCAAATATACAATGTTATGGCTATTTTACGACCAATAGGATGCCCTGCGGAAGTTAAAATTATGATAAGGAGGAAGGGAGGGTGCAACAAAACAAAAGCCATACCGATGTAAAACATTGATATGGCTTTCTGAAAGGGTCATCGAACTTTAAACTTGCGTTGCCACAAATTTGCAACCATAGGCTGCATTCTTTGCCCCCTTTGACGTTTACTCAACACTAAATGTCTTTAATCTTTCAACTAAACCACGCTTAGGGAGTGTTTCTGTTGCTCCTAGATTTTATCAAGAAAGAAATTGCTTCCTTTCCGCACATAAAATCAGTTTATTTTCTCCTCTTGATTTGCCGAAGCCTATCATGAATCGAAATTCTTTTTGAGATCAGTAGTGTTACTAATTTTAAAAGAGAAACAGCAGTTTTAAAGAACGTCAAACTTTAAATGAAATACGAATTTGATAAACTCTCCTTCATATTTCTTTGACTAAATTATTATAAAGATTTAAAAATCCAAATTTTACAACCTTTTAAAAATCAACAATGTATAAACTATGGTTATTAACAATTGTTCATAAGAAAAGGGCACCTGTTCAGATGCCCTTTACAATAAGCTAACATGGAGGATTTTCTATCCTCGAATTTCTTTAATACGTGCTTTTTTACCAGTTAATCCTCTGAAGTAGAAGATTCTGGAACGACGTACTTTTCCTCTCTTATTTACTTCAATTCTTTGAAGAGCAGGCATGTTGATTGGGAAAATACGTTCCACACCAACCGTTCCTGACATTTTTCTAATCGTAAATGTTTCTGTGGCACCTGAACCTCTTCTTTGGATAACCACCCCTTTAAAGAACTGAGTACGTGTTTTTTCCCCTTCTTTAATTTCGTAATACACAGTTATAGTATCACCGGAGGAGAAATTTGGAAACTCCTTTTTTGGGATGAATTCGTCTTCAATAAACTTTACTAAAGATTCCATGAGTCTTTTTTTGTGATTTAACAAAGTCAACTTACACGCCTTTCGTCAGAGGTTGAATTTGCGTGTCCAAAAGTACCATTTTATCACAAATACCCAAGTGATTATTAAATGTTTTTGAGTGTTTTTGTTCTTTTTAGGTATTGAATTACAAAAAGCAAGAGTCCTATCGCGAAAAGAATATGTGGAATTTGGTTGATAATACTGAAGATAGCATTGAATTTGACTACACTCTCAGCCCCTTGCCTCGCCATAAGCGTAGTTCCTAAAAATGAAAATCCATAAAATACAATAGAAAAAAGACTACCAAAAAACATAAGTCCAGTAGCCAAACTTCTTTTTTTGAATAGCAGCATTCCCGTGGCAACTACTGCTACCAGTTGAAAAATGGTGCTGATAACTCCACTTGTTAAATAAAATACTTCAAAGTCTTTCATATTATTTTAATAAATCAGGTCGTTTTTTGTGAGTTTTTTGTAAAGCTTGCTCCTCCCGCCATTCATCTATTTTCGGAGTATTTCCACTAAGAAGGATTTCGGGTACTTGCATTCCCTTATATTCTGCGGGACGTGTGTAGACCGGTGGAGCTAATAAATTATCTTGAAACGTATCGGTCAATGCGGAAGTTTCATCATTCAATACCCCAGGGATCAAACGTATTACCGCATCACTAACGATAGCAGCACCAAGCTCACCTCCTGAAAGGACGTAGTCCCCAACAGAGATTTCCCGTGTTACAAACTTGTCCCTCACCCTCTGGTCCACGCCCTTATAATGCCCACAAAGCATAATTATGTTTTGTTTCAGGGAAAGCTGATTGGCTATGCTTTGATTTAGGGTGTCTCCATCAGGAGTGAGATAAATGATTTCATCATAATCTCTCGCTTCAGTAAGCTTGGAAATACAGTTATCGATTGGTTCAATCATCAACACCATGCCCGCTCCGCCTCCAAATTGATAATCATCTACCTGTTTATAATTGCCTTGTCCATATTCTCTAAGATTGTGAAGATGAACTTCCACAATCCCCTTATCGATAGCCCGTTTTAAAATGGAAGCTTCAAATGGACTTTTTAGCAATTCTGGTAGCACCGTAATGATGTCTATTCGCATAAGGCATTAAAAATTGATACTAAAAATGAGAACGATTTGTGTTGTTCCAAAAATAATGTAAGTAAGCTGTATCAAGTTCCCATCCCAAGCTTTCATACAGTTTTTGTGCTGGGTTATCCTGAGCTGTTTCTAGAGCCAATCCTTTAAACCCCATATTTTCACAGAACCCTTTGGCATGTTCAAGCAAAGCTTTGCCCACTCCTTTATTACGATGATTGGTATCCACATATAAATCATTTAAAATATAAAAGGGTAAGAGGGATACAGACGAGAAGGTTTTGTACAATTGTGTAAATCCGAGCGGTACATCCTTATCCAAAGCTAAAAACAGCACATTTTCATTTTTTGCGAAACGCTCTTCAAGAAAAGAACGGGAAGCCTGTAAATCTGATGGTTGTTTATAAAAGATTCTATATGAATTGAATAAGGGAGCAATGCGCTCAATGTCCTCTTGAATTGCCATTTTTATCTCCATGGAGCAAATGTAGTCAATTCACCCTTCTGCGCTCGTCATCTGAACCCGTTTGACGTTGCCTTGAAGATTTCAGTTTGTCATTTCCGAAGGTATGAGAGTAGGTCAATAGGAACGTTCTATTGCTAAAGTCAAGGGTATTTTCGGTGTTCAAGTTCTGTTCGGGAACTTGGGTTCTGCCAGTGAACTCAAAGGAATCAAATACATCATTTACGGCGAACCTTAACGTCCCCCATTTCTCACCAAGTTTTTTTTGAAACCCAATATTCATGCCGAATACAGGGTCAAACCGTCGAATACCAAATAGCCCGGCTCCAAAATAGTTCATGTTAAGTTCTGAACTAAATGTCTTGGTAATCGCGAAGGAACTCGAACTGTTGGCGCGGAAAGTGTTCTGTTTAAAACTAAAAGGAGCATCTTGCAGAATGGCATCCACTTGGGTGTTGATGTAGATAAAATTGTTTTGCATTTTCCACCAATTGGTTATGTTGATGGGCAATCCCAACGTTATAGTGAACAGTCGATTTTGGTTATTGTTTGCCGCTTCAAAAAACAATCGTCCTGTTTCTTCATCAAAACGCTCCTGAAAACTAGATATGGGGTCATTCTCTACCGAGTATTGGAATGAGAGTAAAATGGACTTATATGTAGCATCAAACTTATAAGAATCTGAAAGGGAAGGCTGTAGAGACGAATTACCCGATAGAAAGGTATTGGGGTCAACAAAAATGACAAAAGGTGCTAAATCATTGAACGTGGGTCTAGTGATACGTTTAGAATAGGATGCGTTAAAACTTAATGTATCATTTACAGCATGTGAAACAAATATACTGGGGAACAAATTGCCAAAGTTTCTATCCACTACACGGCCATCGGTTTCAGTATCAAGTTCTGAATCGGTTTGCTCATACCGCAATCCTAGTTTTAGGCTGGTCTTTTTATCTAGCTTATAGTCCAAAGAGGAGTAGACCGCCCAAATATGTTCATTGAGTATACTTTTATTAGTGAGAGTTGGGTCTTCAACAAATTCTTGTCCATCAAACGTGGCCACGGATACATCGTTTTCAAAATTGGATATTACCGCCTTTACCCCAGCTTCTAGCTTTAGGTTTTCGCTGAATTGTTTACTATAATCTACCTTACCCACAGCAATATTTATTGGAGTTGTTTTGTCACTTAACGTAAGCTCTTCTCTTAGAAAGTTGTTTTCACCATCAAAAAAACTATTCACATAATCTGTTGGATTTTCGTCGTAGTAGTACAAATAGTCTAAATCTAGGCTAACGAATTCGTTTTCCGAGAAGTTATGTTTCAAATTGAGGTTGGAGTTGAAATGTTGCCATTGGTTTCGTTCAGTATTTAAAAGTTCAACTATTGAAAAAGGAGTGCCTTCTTCAGATTCCACACTATTATTCACAGCATCCATAGTCCATTTATTATCATAGGCACCTACTAGAAAGCCAATTATGGTCTTTTCAGAAGCTTGATAATCCATTCCCAGTCGGATATTGTGATTGCGTTGAATGGGGTCTCGGTCTGATATGGTTGCCAAATCTATGCTATTGTTTTCCTCATCTGTGAATACTCTGGAAAAAGCAAAGAGTTGACCTTGGGAATCTCTCAAAAATGAATAGTTTCCAAATAGGTTCACTTTATTTTTCCGGTAGTTAAAACTGATATTGTTGGAGGTTGTAGTTCCATTTCCAAAACCTCCTGAGAGCGAATAGGTGCCGTTGAGACCCAAATCTGTTCTTTTTTTGAGTACAATATTGATAAAGCCTGCGTTACCTTCGGCATCAAAATTAGCCGGCGGCGTAGTTATCAACTCGATACTTTCTATATTATCTGAACTTGTACCCTCCAGCAACTGCACAATACTTTCTTGGGGCATATAGCTTATTTTTCCATCTATCATTACTACCACACCGTTTTTACCAGCTAAGGATATTGCGTTGTTCTGGCGATCCACAATAACACCTGGAGAACGTTCCAAGACTTCCAAAGCGGAACTTCCTGCAGACACAATACTGTTCTCCACATTGATGACCATTCGGTCAATTTTCTGAACGAAAATAGGTTTAGTGGTTTGTACTACTACTTCATCAAGTTCAACACCAGCAACTAGAGAAATGATAGGAATGTTTATACTCTGATTTTCGGAATATTCGAATACTTCGCTGGATTTTTGTGTAAAACCCACCATACTTGCGGTAATAAAATAAATCCCGGTTGATACGTTTTCAAATTTATAGTTTCCTGTTTCATCCGAGATGGCTCCTTTTACTAATGTGGAATCTGAGGTAGTTTGTAAGAGGACATTGGCGAAGGAAAGCGCCTCACCGCTTTCATTTTCTACTTTCCCTGTTATTTCTTGTGCCTTTAGAAAAAAGCATACTAGAAACAACGAAAGAAAAAATAAACTTTTTCTTTTCATGTTTTTTGATTGATGATTGGCCAAACAACACTTGTTTGGTTAATGCTAAAGTGAGATATTGGGAACAGCAGGGATTACCTTGATTATGGGCAACTCCCTATTTGAAGGGTAAGTTAAACAAAAAAGCTTCCCACGGGAAGCTTTTTATTATTTCTTTTGTTTGTTGAGCTCGTCTTGTAATCTTCTACTCACTTTTTGTTCCCGCTCCAAGGCTTTTCGTCTATGGTCCTCATACTCTTTTTCTAATTCCGCCAGAGCACTTTTTGCTTGTTGGGTCAGGAAATTGCTGTTTCTAAACTTATAAATGAACAAGAACAGCAGTAAAGTTAAGATGGCAATTATTCCCCATACGATACCTTTATAGGTACCCTTACTCAATAAGGCACCAAAGAAAGATATGCTATCTTTTTCATTGGTAACTTGGGTCAAGCTACCTGTGGTCTCTTGGAGTTTCGCATTCAACCCATTGATTTCACTTGTGTTTCCTTCAATGGTGGCGGTTAACTGCTTAATGGAGGCGTTTGCAGTATTGATGGAATCAAATATGCTTTTCTTGATTCTATTTAAATCGGTTAAACGAACTACCTCATATCGAATTCCGTTGGCACTATAATTTCCGGATTTTTTTTCCAAAGCGCGGAACTGGGAAACTAGACTTTGGTCTTCTTCTGTGGCATCGGATTGTTGGGCATTAATTGAATAAAAGCTTACAAGCAAGAGAGCTGTCAGGAACAAACTAGAACGTTTCATGGTGTGTTTATATGTTATTTTAGATTGAGGGTAGGGCGAATTTACGGCAATAAACCAAAAATCAAAAAACAGCTTAGCCTTTTTTCTGTAGTTATTTTTTAGACATCCTAATAATAGGTATACCTTCTTACCTTGGCTATGTACTTCGCAAGTCGGATTACTTGATGTGAATAACCATATTCATTATCATACCAAATGTACAGTACCAAACTTTTTCCATCTGCAGAAACCAAAGTGGCTTTGCTATCATATATTGAAGGGGCAGAGGCTCCAACAATATCTGAGGAGACCAATTCGTTGCTCAAAGAATACTTTATCTGCTCCACTAAATCTCCTTCCAAGGCGTACTTTTTAAGAATTGTATTGACACTTTCGGCTGAAGTTTTGGTTTTTACTTCCAAATTCAAAATAGCCAATGAACCATTGGGTACAGGCACTCGAATAGCGTTGGATGTCAACTTGCCCTTTAATACCGGAAGTGCTTTAGCAACAGCGGCACCTGCGCCAGTTTCCGTAATTACCATATTAAGCGCGGCTGCACGTCCCCTTCGATACTTCTTGTGCATATTGTCCACAAGGTTTTGGTCGTTGGTATAGGCATGGATAGTTTCAATATGTCCTTTTTTAATACCTAGCGAATCTTCAATAACCTTTAATATAGGCGTAATGGCATTTGTGGTGCATGAAGCTGCCGAATAAATTTTTGTTTTATCCGGGTCAAACTCATTTTGATTTACTCCGTGTACAATATTGGGTACTTCTTTTCCGGGCGCGGTGAGCAACACCTTTCCTGTTCCTTTAGCTTCCAAATGTCTGGAAAGCGCTGCTTTATCCCTAAATGCACCAGTATTATCGATAATCAAAGCATTATATATGCCATATTGTGTGTAGTCTATGTTTTCTGGATTATTCGCACTGATAAATTTTACGGTTGTACCATTAATGATAAGGGCTTCATTTTCTGCATCAACATCCACAGTGCCCATAAATTGTCCATGTACAGAATCAGTTTTGAGAAGGGCCGCCCTTTTTTCAAGTACTTCCTGTGATAAAGCACCTCTGACTACAATAGCTCTTAAGCGAAGTTGGCTGCCGCGACCCGTTTTGGTCATAAGTTCCCTAGCGACCAAGCGCCCAATTCTTCCAAAACCATACAATACAACATCCTTGGGTTTAATTTCTTTGGAGGTATTGGCATCCTTTAATTTATCAAGTACAAAGGCTTTTACATTAAGATGGGTATTTTCATCCGAGTGATATTCGTAAGTCAGTTTTCCAATATCCAGCTTAGCGGGAGGGAGGCTTATATCATTTATGGCCCTAAGAATTTCGACCGAATCGAAGATGGAAATCGGTTTTTGAACAAATTCCCCGGCGTACTCATGCAAATTGATAATGTCACTGACGTTCTTATCAATGATTTGATTTTTGAAAAGAACCACTTCTATGGCCTTATCATACCAAAGGTCACTAATGATTTTGATGAATTCTGTTGTGGCTTTTCTTCTATCGGCCTGAAAGGCAAGCTCTTTTTCGTAGGAACGGATATCGCTCATTTTTAGGTTACGTTGTTTAAAAATTTTCGGCAAAATTAGAGATTTCAAACGTTTTCGTAAAACCTTTTTGCCATAAAAAAAACACCCACTCCGGGGTGTTCTTTTTATCTATAAGTTATAAAGTTCTATTGAAGAATTAAACGCTCTTTTTCACCATTCTTGTTTATCATGGTAAAACTGGTTCGACCGTAGCGCGATATTTCGCTAAATACCTCTTTGGCATCATCAATATTATTTATCTCCTTCCCGTCCACTTCCGTGATGACTTTGTCTTTTAAATCATATCGGCTGTACCCCTCAGGAACATCAACTATTTTAACACCCTCCTTCACACCAAACTCTTTTACATCTTCTTTAGAAAGGTTTTTAACCGTAAAATAGGTCACGGGCAGTGTAATAATCTCTTGCTTTTTTAATCTCACACTTTTGGTAAGTCGCTGCCCATTTCTATCCACCATGACCTCAATTACATCCCCAGGTCTTTTAGAAGAAATATATCCAGTCAGTTCAGAAAACTTGCGTACCAAAATATTATCAACTTTTTTAATGACATCTCCTTCTTTTAGTCCAGCTTCAGAGGCACCAGATTCTTCTGTTATTTCGGAAATATACACGCCCTCAATTTCTTCGAGGCCCAATTCAGTTGCGATTTCAGTATTCAAATCACCTCCTCTGATACCCAAAAGACCTCTTTGTACGTTACCAAACTCCATTAAATCCTCAATCACTTTTTTCGCAATATTACTGGGTACCGCAAAAGCGTAGCCAACATAAGAACCAGTTTGCGAGGTGATCGCAGTGTTTATGCCAATCAAATCACCATTGGTATTCACAAGTGCACCTCCACTATTTCCTGGATTAACCGCCGCATCGGTTTGGATAAATGACTGTCCTCTTCCCAATGATCGCGCTTTTGCGCTTACAATTCCAGCTGTCACGGTAGAGGTCAAGCTAAACGGATTTCCCACTGCCAATACCCATTCACCTACTTTAGCATTGTCGGAATCTCCAAAAGCCAAGTAAGGAAGAGCCTCGTCAGCATTAATTTTCAATAAAGCGATATCAGAATCCTTGTCCGCGCCAATTACTTTGGCCTCATAGGTTTTCTTGTTGTTCAAGGTAACCTCAAGTTGATTTGCATTGGCAATAACGTGATTGTTGGTTACAATAAAACCATCAGGAGAGATAATTACTCCAGAACCTGTTCCTATTTGAGGAGTCTGCTTTCTTTCAAATCCGTAGAAAAAATCGGAGAGACTATTCCCTGAGCCCTTACTAATGGTCAAGTTTTTTACATGTACCACTGAGTTTACCGTTTTTTCAGCGGCTAAAGTAAAATCAACCTCATTGATTCCAGCACCTTTTGGAGAAGTGCTTAAACTACTTGTGCTTATGAAAGGTGTTTCTTGTGAACTCTCAACTATTTTATAGGTATCTTTTTCAAAAAATAAAATATATGTCCCTAAAGTGATTGCTCCTGCAAATAGGGAAACCAAAAATAAACCTGCAATTTTCTTCATAATTCAATAAATATTTAACATTTGGCGTCAACAAAATTAAATGAAATCGTTTTTGTCTTGTCCTGTTTAACTCCCTTTTAACTACAAAAAAATCCCTAAATAATGCCCTATCTTTGTTCCTTTGCACCGAGATATGAAGGCTAAATTTTATAAATATCAGGGAACTGGGAATGATTTTGTCATGATAGACAATCGTCAAGAATTCTTCCCCAAAAACGATACCAAGCTTATCGCAAAACTATGTGACCGTCGTTTTGGTATTGGTGCTGACGGTCTTATTCTTTTAGAGAATGACAATTTGTCTGACTTTCGGATGGTGTATTTCAACTCTGATGGAAGCGAAAGTACGATGTGCGGAAATGGAGGCCGTTGTTTGGTGGCATTCGCTAGACATTTAGGGATAGTTGCTACAGAGACCACGTTTATGGCCATTGATGGACCTCACGAGGCGCATATTGATGGAGACACAGTACGCCTAAAAATGCAGAATGTGGATGAAGTAAGGGAAAAGCCTTTATATAGTTTTTTAGATACAGGCTCTCCGCACCACGTGCAGTTAGTTGATAATTTGGACACTTTTGATGTAAAAACCGAAGGTGCCAAATTGAGATACGGGCTTTATGGAAAATCTGGAAGTAATATAAATTTTGTATCACAATCGAATGACAGCTCTTTTGCCGTACGCACATATGAAAGAGGCGTGGAAAACGAAACACTTTCCTGCGGTACAGGAGTGACGGCTGTAGCACTTGCCATGCATAGTTTAGGTAAAACACATTCTAATGCTATAAAGATTACAACAGTTGGCGGAGATTTGGACGTCAACTTCAAAATAGAAAACGGGGTTTACAAAGAAGTTTTTCTGGAAGGCCCGGCAAAAGAAGTTTTTAAAGGCGAGGTAGAATGGTAAGCTTAGAAGGTACTCATGTAAATCTGAGGGCACTTGAGCCGGCAGATTTGGATTTTTTGTATGTATTGGAAAATGATACTTCCATTTGGGAAATAAGCGGTACTACCAAACCCTATTCAAAAAAGGTGCTCCAGTTTTATCTGGAGAATGCACATCGGGATATTTATGAGGTAAAACAATTGCGTTTGTGCATTTGTGACAAAGAAAATGTTTGTTTGGGATTGATTGACCTGTTCGATTTTGACCCAAAGAATGCTAGGGCAGGTATGGGGATTGTTATTGCCAACCCTGAGAAAAGAAACAAAGGGGTAGGAGCTGAGGCGATTTCACTTGTATGTGATTATGTATTTTCTACGCTTCATCTTCATCAGGTTTATGCCAATATTTTAGAGGATAATGAGGCCAGCATCAACCTGTTCAACAAACTAGGGTTTAAAACTATTGGTACCAAAAAAGAGTGGGTAAGAACCAGCGAAGGTTTTAAGAATGAAATTATGTATCAAAAATTAAGTCCTCATGTACATTAAAAAAATACTTTGGGCCATAGCGATTCTCGGTTTGGTGGTGTGTGGTTTCTTTGTCTATCAAATTTATTCGGCCATTTTTAATCCCAATACACAATTCAACAATGATACGGCTTACGTTTTTATCCCTTCGGATGCTTCTTTTAACGATGTAACCGAACAACTAAGACCCTTATTAAAAGATGTGACATCTTTTGAAGCTGTTGCAAAACGTAAAGGCTACGTGGGTAATGTTAAAGGAGGAAAGTTTCCGTTGACCCGTGGAATGAATAATAACGAAATCATTAACTCCCTACGCAGTAATAATACGCCGGTTCGAGTTTCGTTCAACAACCAAGAATCTTTGGCCTCTTTGGCAGGAAGAATTAGTGAGCAGCTGGAGGCAGATAGTATTCAATTGTTGGGAGCGTTTAACAATTCTGATTTTTTAAAAGACAACGGATTCTCTGATGATACTAAATTAGGGATGTATCTTCCCAATACCTATGAGTTTTTCTGGAATACCTCTGCAGAAGGTTTTAGAGATAGAATGTTGGGGGAGTATCAAAAGTTTTGGAATAAGGAACGAATCGAAAAAGCCAGTTCCCAGGGCTTAACACCTTTACAAGTTGTTTCCTTAGCTTCCATAGTACAAAAGGAAACAGCCAAAGTGGATGAACGTCCACGGGTGGCTGGTGTTTATCTGAATCGCATTAAAAAAGGAATTCTGCTTCAAGCTGATCCTACGGTCATCTATGCTATTAAAAAAGAAACGGGAAACTATGATACAATAATCAAAAGGGTCCTCTATCGAGATTTAGAAATAGACTCTCCTTACAATACCTATAAATACAAGGGTGTACCCCCAGGACCCATTGCCATGCCCGATATTTCATCCATTGATGCCGTGTTGAATAGGGAACAGCACAACTATCTTTTCTTCGTTGCAGATATTTCGAACTTCGGGTATCATAAGTTCGCCGAAACTTTAGCGCAACACAACCGAAATAAGGCCCAATATGTCCGTTGGCTGAACGCCAATAAAACCTATCGATAGTACTCTTTACCGTTAATTTTCAACGATTTAACGTTATTTAGGCCTGATTTATGAAAATATTAGGAGCTTTAACCTTGTTAACAAAAAGTCTCCCACTATATTTGCCGGCCAAAATAAAATTTCGGTGCGCATAGCATCGGAATCTTAAATATGTGAATTATGAAAAGATGGATTAGTTTTATTTTGCATCTTGCCATGATTGTCATTTTAACGAGTTTCGGCTCGTACTCGGTAACTAAAAAGGAATTCCCCAAAGTTCCTGATACCCTCCGAGTGACACTAGAAACTGAACCTACAGTTTCCATCGAATTGGATTCGACACGGGAAACTGCTATTGCTCCGCCCTTTTTGGGCAAATCGTACAACGGCTTCAAGGAAGCCTTGGCTTTTAAAGAGTCACAAGGTCGCTACCAAGTAGTGAATACCTTGGGATATCTTGGAAAGTATCAGTTTGGACGAAGCACTTTGAAATTGATGGGTGTATATGACACCAATGATTTTTTGAATAACGCCTCACTTCAGGAAAAAGTTTTTGAAGTAAACGTAGCGCGCAATAAATGGATTTTACGACGCGACATTAAGCGATTTAATGGTAAACGCATTCGCGGAGTTGAAATTACGGAATCTGGTATTATTGCAGCGGCCCACCTAGCTGGCGCAGGTAATGTAAAAAAATACCTGAGGTCCTATGGTAAAAAGGACGTTGCAGATGCTTACGGAAGTACCATTTCCTACTACATTAAAAAGTTTGGCGGGTATGATGTTTCTGAGATACGTCAAAAACGTAACGCGAAAGTATAAATAGAAATTTCACAAAAGAAATAGCCCGGTTTCAGTATTGATTCCGGGTTTTTTATGCTTGAATAATAAAAATGGTAGGTCTTTTATTCAAATCAACATCTAATTCCTTCCATTCGTGCACAATCTTGGTTTTTATGAATTCAGTGGGTAAGGTAATATCCGTGGCAATGCACAATCTTGTACTTCTTTGCAGGGTTTTGGTCAATTCTGCCAGTAGCTTGTCATTCCGATATGGAGTCTCCATAAAAATTTGGGATTGACCGGTTTCTCGGGAAAGGCGTTCCAGACGTTTGATCATGGCCTTACGTTCTGGCGCTTCAATGGGTAAATAGCCATTGAATGCAAAATTTTGCCCATTCATCCCGCTAGACATCATCGCCATCAAAATAGAAGACGGACCTACGAGTGGGACAACCTGAATTCGCTTTTCGTGGGCAATCCGTACCACATCGGCACCCGGGTCGGCAATTCCGGGACAACCCGCTTCGGAAAGCACTCCTACATGATCTCCATGGATACAGGGGTCCAAAAATGAAGGAATAACTGCTGGGTCTGTGTACTTATTAATGGTCTCAATCTCAATATCAGCTTGAGATTTACCGGGACTTACCTTTTTGATAAATCTTCGGGCCGTTTTTTCGTTTTCTACAATATAGTGGTCAATGTTCTCAATGGTTCTTTTAATAGAAATTGGTAACACTTCCAAAGGGGCATTATCGCCCAGCGTAGTAGGGATAAGATAAACCTTACCGGCAACTAAACTTGGGCTGGGTTTGCTCTCTTCCATTTAGGTCAATTTTTTTGCAATCTTATCACATGCAGAATCGATGAGTTGGTATACTTTTTCAAATCCATCTGCACCTCCGTAATAAGGGTCTGGTACTTCTTTCTCATTTCCACCCAGTTCGCTCAAAAGTAATTGCACTTTTTCTGTGTCTTTTTCAGAAGTAGCCAAACTAACAACATTTGCATAGTTGCTTCGGTCCATGACATAAATATGGTCAAATTCATCAAAATCTTCAACAGAAAATTTGCGACACATTTGATGGCTAATATCTAAACCATGGGTTTTAGCAACAGCAATTGAACGAGGGTCGGGCGGATTTCCCACATGATATCCAGCAGTTCCTGAAGAATCTACATAAACCTTATCGTCGTCTACTTTGGATGCAAGAATACCTTCGGCCAATGGCGACCTGCAAATGTTTCCGAGGCAGACCATTAGAACCTTGGTTTTCATAAAAAAGAGAATGGATTAAGAGAACTTTTTGTTCAGATCCTCAATATATTTTCGGAACTGTTTATCAGTTTCTGCTAAGTTATCCACTGTTTTGCAGGCATGTAGTACGGTGGCATGATCTCTTTTTCCAATTTGAGAACCAATACTTGCCAGTGAAGCCTTAGTGAATTTTTTAGCAAAGAACATGGCCAATTGTCTGGCCTGGACAATATGTCGTTTTCTAGTTTTGGATTGAAGCGTGGCCACATCCATTTCGAAGTAATCCGAGACCACCTTTTGGATATAATCGATGGAGACCTCACGTTTCGTGTTTTTTACAAACTTCTCAACGACCTGTTGCGCCAATTCCAAAGTCACTTCGCGTTTATTGAATGAGGATTGGGCAATCAATGAAATGATGGCTCCTTCAAGCTCGCGAATATTTGTCTTGATATTTTTAGCCACATGGTCCACAATTTCTTCAGGCATTTCGACACCATCCCTGTAGAGCTTGTTTTTTAGAATGGATACCCGTGTCTCGTAATCCGGGCTTTGTAGCTCTGCGGAAAGTCCCCATTTAAACCGAGATAACAAACGTTGTTCAATATCCTGCATATCTACCGGCGCCTTATCCGAGGTTAAAATAACCTGCTTGCCATTTTGGTGTAAATGGTTAAAAATGTGGAAGAATACATCTTGCGTTCCAGATTTTCCAGAGAGAAACTGCACGTCGTCAATAATCAACACATCGATTAACTGATAAAAGTGTATAAAATCATTACGAGTATTCTTTTTGACCGACTCTATATATTGTTGTGTAAATTTCTCTGCAGAAATGTAGAGCACGGTCTTTTCAGGATACTTATCTTTTATTTCAACCCCAATGGCATGTGCTAAATGGGTTTTCCCCAAACCAACACCTCCAAATACCAATAAAGGATTGAACGAAGTGCCTCCTGGTTTGTTCGCTACAGCCATTCCTGCCGAACGTGCCAAACGATTGGAATCCCCTTCCAAGAAATTTTCAAAATTATAGCTAGGATTTAATTGGGATTCAATTTTTATATTTCGTATGCCTGGAATAACAAATGGATTCTTTAACTCAGGACTTTTTGATGTAATGGGTACATCCAATTCTTGAGGTGCCATTGCCGTTCTGTTGGAACTTGGGATTTGTTCGGTAAATGGTTCCTTGTTGCCGTATTTGTTTTCCATCTTTATGATATAGATGAGTTTGGCGTTTTTTCCTAATTCTTTAGTGAGGGCAACTTTTAATAGTTTCACATAATGCTCTTCAAGCCATTCGTAAAAAAATTTACTCGGTACTTGAATGCTAAGTGCATTGTCTGTTAACTTGATAGGCTTAATAGGTTCAAACCATGTTTTGAATGCCTGCGGTTGGATATTATCTTGGATAAAAGCCAAACATTTGTTCCACACGGAATTAGCAGTGACACTCATATAAGTTTTTCCTTGTTTGTTGGTTAGCTAAATTTTTTATTTGCTAAGAGCATCTAGGGTTTAAAGACACTCGTTGGATGCGACAAATATGTGAACAAACTTTTTAAAAAAAAAATCAAATTCCAGTTGAAAGTTTTGTTTTTTTTTCGCATGTTTCCCTAATGTTAACCAAGTCTCTAAATATAAAATTTTTCCCTTAAAATATGCGACAAAATTCATTTTCTTTTCGGGTACGTTATGGGGAAACGGACCAGATGGGGGTTGTCTATCATGGGAACTATGCACAGTACTTGGAAATGGGTCGGGTAGAATGGTTGAGAGCTTTGGGCATCAGTTATAGGAGCATGGAGGAAAATGGAATCATGTTACCTGTAATTTCCTTACAATTGGAATATAAAAAATCCGCATATTACGATGACTTGCTCACTGTAGAAACAAGCTTGGTGAAAGCGCCAACGGTTAAAATTGAATTCGATTACCAGATATTTAATGAAAAGCAAGAGTTATTGGTAAGGGGAAATACGGTTTTGGCCTTTATGGATATGAAAACAGGAAGACCAACTCGATGCCCAAATTACATCTTAAAAAAACTAGTGGATTAAGGAATTTTCTTGACAGTGACTTGTTGCGTTTCCTGAAATAGCTGAAATATGTCGTCTAACCTACTCTTTTGTACTGCAATTTCCAGTTCACAACTAATTTCCGTTTTTTGCGATAGAATGTCGATTTGATGCTGTTTCAAAATTCGCATGACTTTATTCATACTGGGATATTCAAAGAACAACAGCATTTTTGAGTATTGCGTCTTTTGAACAATTATGGAAGCATCGAGCGCCAAACGCGCCGCCTCCCGATACGCCTGAATGAGACCACCAACGCCTAATTTCACACCACCAAAAATTCGCACTACCGCCACAAGGACATTGGTAACTTCAAAAGATTGAATTTGTCCATAAATGGGCATTCCAGCAGAATTATTGGGTTCTCCATCATCGTTGGCTCTATAATGAATAGATTCAACTCCTATCTGCCAGGCGTAGCAAACATGATTGGCCGAAGGGTGTTTTTTACGTAGAGTTTCTAAACTAGGTTTCACCTCTTCCTCGGTGCTAACAGGAAAAGCATAGCTGTAAAACTTACTTTTACGGTCCTTGTGCAAAATCTCAGGAGAAGGTTTTGCCAATGTTTTAAAAGTGTCGTCCATACATCAAATTAAAAAAGTGCTACCAAAACAATACTAATAACCGCTAAGGCAATACCACTCCAATTTTTTGCAGACATAGATTCCTTAAAAAACCACACCCCTACTAAAGTAGATAACATCACAATCGCTACATTATTTATAGTAAAAATAGCGGCGCTAGTGAATTGTTCGTTCTGAAGCGCCCTAACCAAAAAGAAAATGGAAAAGTAATTAGGTACGCCCAAAGCAATACCTCCTATAACATTTCTGGTATTGACCTTTATGGGTTTTTTGAACGAATTGGCTCCAATAAACACAATACCTGTTAGCGCGGCAGCGCCAAAAACCACAGCAGAAAAAATAGGTAATTCCTCATCGGTTAAATGGATTTCTTCAAAGTATTTGATAAAAGCATCAATGAGTCCTGACCCCAAAAATGCCAATAGTGGAAGCAGCAGCACTTTTTTAGAAAGTTGTTTTGAACTTTCTTTCACTGAAGTAAAATACACTGCGGCCAGGGCCAAGAGAATACCTATAATTTGAATTGTGGATAATACTTCTTTATAAAGAAACACCCCAAAAATAACAGGGATGACCAAAGACATTTTTGTAGCTACAGAAGCAACAGAAACCCCAGCAACTTGGGAAGTCTTGGCAATAATATTGAAAACAACAATAAAAAAAACGCCCAGTGCCACAGTACCCCATACCCATGGTTTTCCTAAGATATCCTCAATCGAGACAGAGCCTGTGTAAAAGAGTAAGCCAGAGCAACAAGCTGTTATGTAATTCACAATAATGGCATACAGCGTTTGTACCCCATAGGTGGCATACAATTTAAAAATCACCAAAATAAGTGTAGAACAAAGCACACTGAGGATAAGGGCCAGCATCTAAAGTCGGGATTTGAGTTGGGTAATGTCTTCTTTGCCAACCAGAAGATTCCATGTGGCTATGCCAAGAGAGGAAGCCGCATCTGTATTTTCTTTTGTGTCATCTACAAAAAGCGTTTCGGATGCCTTCAACTCATTTTGCTGAAGGACAAACTCAAAGATTTCAGTATCCGGTTTGCGCATGCCCATTTCATAGGAAAGATAAAATACCTCAAATGCATTTTTAAATCGATTGTAATCCTCTATCCCCATCTGTTGCTTCACAAACTCAATATGGATATCATTGGTGTTGCTCAATAAAAACAAACGGTAGGTATTTTCTTGGGCCAGTTGTTCCACAAAGTCTAGGCGATGTAAAGGAAAATCTAAAAGAATAGCATTCCACGCATGGATTAAATCCTCTTGAGAGGCCATAGGGAAATGTTCTGCTACGACATCAAGAAACCCATCTGAAGAAACATCTCCTTTTTCATAGCTTTTAAATAAGGCGTCCAATTCTGGAGTGATTTCTTTAAATCCAAAGGATTGCATTGCCCTGAAAGTGGCTGCCTTATCCAAATTGATAAAAATGTCTCCAAAATCCAGAATAATGTTTTTTATCATGGAGTAAGTAGCGTTAGGTTGTCCGAAAGTATGTTTTTCTCATGAATTACCTGCCCTTTAATTTTTGGGGCATCCAATCCGGTCCCAAAAGTTTTGTTTCCTTTAAAAATGCGGGCTTCATCCCAAATTCCTGAATCTATAAAGAATTGAAGGGTTGTAGCACCACCTTCCACTAGCAAACTAGTGATGGAATGCTGCTGTAGAATAGTACAAATCTGCTGGGCTAGGGGTTTTGAGAAATCAATAATCGCATAGGTAGCCGTTTTTGCGTATTGGGATTTGTCTTCAACTTCTGTAATAACTAGGGTCTTTACGGTAGAATCAAAAACATGAAAGTCATGAGGTATCCTTAAGTTTCTATCCAATACCACACGAATTGGGTCAGAACCCTGCCAATCGCGAACAGTGAGCTTAGGATTATCTTCTAAAACGGTTTGCGTTCCCACCAAAATGGCTTGCTCCTCACTCCGCCATTGATGCACGAGTTGCCTTGAGTTTGGATTTGTTATCCAATAGGGCTCAGGATTCTTGCTGCGCGAAGCGGTAGAGGGTGCTATAAATCCATCTAGGGTTTCTGCCCATTTTAGAATGATATAAGGACGTTTTTTTTCCTGAAAACTAAGAAATCTTCTATGATGCCAACGGCATTCTGTTTCCAGAACACCAACAGTAACTTCACAGCCCGCCCCCCTTAATTTTTTAATGCCTTTCCCGGCAACTTTATCATGTGGGTCCTGAATGCCAATCACTACTTTAGGAATCTGATATTCCATAATCAAATTGACACATGGAGGCGTCTTGCCATAATGCGAGCAAGGCTCAAGGGTAACATACATGGTAGATTGAGACAACAGACCTTTATCCTGTACAGATGCTACAGCATTTACTTCGGCGTGGGGTCCGCCGTATGGACTTGTAAAGCCTTCACCAATAATGGTTTCATTATGGACGATGACCGCACCTACCATAGGATTTGGCGCTGTGTTTCCCAAGCCGTTTTCACCCAATTCAATACATCTGCGGATATATTTTTCATGTATCTTCACCACGCAAAAATAGAACATTAAAGTACATTATGGGCGAGTTGGTAATTCGTAAAATACGGCAAGAAGATAATGGAAAAATAGCCTCTCTTATCCGAGTTATTTTGGTGGATATGGGGGTGCCAAAAGTGGGTACGGCCTATGAGGATAAGGCGCTTGAAAATATGTATTTCGAATACCATAAAGAGAAGTCCAGTTACCTTGTGGCTGAGAAAGATGAAGAAATCTTGGGTTGTGCCGGAATTGCTCCCCTTCGAGGTACGGAAGAGCGCATTTGTGAGCTTCAAAAAATGTATGTGTCCAAAAAAGCACGAGGGCAAGGCGTGGCACAAAAACTTATGGATGCTTGCATGGATACTGCAAAAGACTTTGGATTTGAATCTTGTTATCTAGAAACCATGCCCTACATGACGGCAGCCCATCGCTTGTATGAAAAAAGTGGGTTTGAGTTTATTGACGACCGTTTGGGAGATACGGGACATTATTCCTGTCCGGTTTTTATGCTAAAACAGCTGTAGGCAAATGCTACTATCAGAAATCAAGACTATTTTCCATACCGAATTGGACCAACTTTATCCCAAAGAAGAAGTAGACCATTTCTTCTATTTATCCATAGAGCATTTTCTGGGATTAGCACGTTTTGTTTTGGTAATGCAGCCCCAACTTACCCTTACAAAGGATGAAGAGCAACCGCTTTTTGAAACGCTTTCAGCTTTAAAACAGGAAACCCCTATACAATATATATTGGGCGAGGCACATTTTATGGAGTTGAAATTTAAGGTCAACAACCATGTGCTTATCCCAAGACCCGAAACGGAAGAGTTGGTACATTGGATACTTGACGATGTTGGCAATCAAAAAACAGTCCTAAAGATTTTGGATATAGGTACCGGCAGCGGTTGCATTGCCATTGCATTGGCAAAACATTTTCCAAAGGCCAAGGTGCACGCTTTGGATATTTCAAAAGAAGCACTTGGGGTTGCAAAGCAAAATGCTGTGGCAAACCAAACAGAAGTCAAGTTTCACCAACATAATATTCTTGACTTGGACATAGACCTTGAACTTGAGTTTGATATTATTATTTCCAACCCACCCTATGTGCGGGAGCAGGAAAAAATGGAAATGAAAAACAATGTCAAGCAGTTTGAACCGGATAGGGCTCTTTTTGTTCCAGATGATAATCCTTTACTGTTTTATGAAGCCATCACTCAGTTTTCCAAAAGAAATTTGAAGAGTGGAGGGCATTTGTATTTAGAAATTAATCAATATTTGGAACAAGAGGCCCAAGCCCTTTTAGAAGCGCATAATTTTTTAGAAATTGAACTGCGTAAGGATTTATTTGGAAATTTCAGAATGTTAAAAGGACTACAAAATTAAATATGGATAGTGTTGCTGTTTTTTGTGGTAGTAGTTTGGGTGTAGATGAAAAAATCGTTAAAGAAGCTACTGAACTTGGTAAGTTCATGGCCGCCCAAAATATTATGTTGATATATGGTGGAGCAAGAGTGGGATTAATGGGGAAGATTGCAGATGGAGCTTTACAAAATGGAGGCAAAGTAATAGGGGTCATTCCTACCTTTTTAAAATCCAAAGAGATTTTTCATCAGGGTCTAACGGAGCTTATTGTTGTTGAGACCATGCACGAAAGAAAAACTAAGATGCACGAAATTTCGGATGGCTTTATCGCACTTCCCGGAGGATTTGGAACCTTGGAAGAATTATTTGAAATAGTCACCTGGGCCCAGTTGGGTCTACATAAAAAACCAATCGGAATATTGAATGTGAATGGTTTTTTTGAAGCTATGTTCCAATTTTTGGATAATATGGTCTCAAAAGGCTTTCTAAAACTAGAAAATCGAGAGATGATACTGCAATCCGAATCATATCAAGACTTATTGGAACAAATGAAATCATATAGTCCAAAGCATGTGACAAAATGGATTGAAAAAGAACAAACATAATGACCACCCAAGAAAAAATAACCTCCCTGAGAAACGAGCTTCGTGAGCACAACCATAACTATTATGTTTTGGATACACCCACAGTATCCGATTACGAATTTGATATGAAACTTAAGGAGCTTCAGGCCTTGGAGGAAGCAAATCCAGAATTTTTCGATGCCACATCGCCAACGCTGCGAGTAGGAGGGGGGGTAACCAAGAACTTCGAGACCATTCGGCATAAGCATAGAATGTACTCGTTGGACAATTCCTATTCCAAGGAAGATTTGGAAGATTGGGAAAAGCGCATTCAACGCATTTTAGGTAATGTGGAGGTAGAATATACCTGTGAGCTAAAGTATGATGGCGCTTCCATTAGTTTAACGTATGAAGATGGAAAATTAGCAAGAGCGGTCACCCGGGGCGATGGTTTTCAAGGAGATGATGTCACCACCAACATTAAGACTATAAAGACGGTGCCCCTGCAGTTGAAAGAGGACTATCCTCCAAAGTTTGATATTCGCGGAGAAATCATTCTAACCCTTGAGGGCTTTGCAAAAATGAACGAAGAACGTGTGGCCAATGGGGAGGAAGCCTATATGAACCCTAGAAATACGGCATCAGGAAGTTTAAAACTTCAGGATAGCGCTTTAGTGGCCCAACGCCCTTTGGAATGCCTGCTGTATAGTTTAGCAGGGGAAAAGCTAGGCCTAAGCTCTCAATTTGAAGCTTTGGACAAGGCCAGAGCTTGGGGTTTTAAGGTGCCTACGGTGGCCAAATTGTGTAAGACCACGGATGAGGTCATGCAATTTGTGGAGTATTGGGATGTGCACCGTCACGATTTGCCATACGAGACTGATGGAGTAGTGATTAAAGTAAATAGTCTGCGCTATCAAGACGAATTGGGACATACCGCCAAGGCACCTCGATGGGCTATGGCCTACAAATTTAAAGCTGAACAAGTTTCCACAGTGCTGAACGAGATAACCTATCAGGTAGGGCGTACAGGCGCCATAACACCAGTTGCGAACTTAGAACCTGTGTTGTTGGCAGGGACTACTGTGAAGCGGGCCTCTCTTCATAATGCCGACCAAATTGCAAAACTGGACATCCGGGTAGGGGATACGGTTTTTGTTGAAAAAGGTGGGGAGATTATTCCCAAAATTATTGGGGTAGACTTGTCAAAACGTCCCGCCACATCAGAACCTACAAAATACATTACCCATTGCCCAGAGTGCGGTACGGAGTTGATACGAAAAGAAGGGGAAGCCCAACACTTTTGCCCCAATGACACAGGATGTCCTCCGCAAATCACAGGGCGTATCCAACATTTTATTTCGCGAAAAGCTATGGATATTGAAGGTTTGGGTGGGGAAACCGTGGAGCTCCTTTTTAAGGAAGGTCTCATTGCTAATTATGCGGATTTGTACATTTTGACCAAGGAACAGATTATGCCTTTGGAACGTATGGCCGAAAAATCTGCGGAGAATTTGGTCAATGGTGTTGCAGCTTCCAAGGTCATTCCTTTTGAACGGGTATTGTTTGCCTTGGGTATTCGTTATGTTGGGGAAACAGTGGCAAAAAAACTAGCTAAAGCCTATAAAAACATAGATGCCCTGATGAATGCTAGCGAAGAAGAGTTGGTGGCGGTAGATGAGATTGGGGGCCGTATTGCAGAGAGTGTGGTACAGTTTTTTGGCAATCTAGCCAACATTCAGATAGTGGACCGACTCAAATCCTACGGATTGCAATTTTCGCTATCGGAAGAACAGTTGGAAGGACAAACGGAAAAACTAAAAGGGCAGACTTTTGTAGTATCAGGAGTTTTTGAAAACATTAGCCGAAATGACCTTAAAAAAATGATAGAAGATAATGGTGGAAAAGTAGCTTCCTCCATATCCTCAAAAACCAGCTTTTTGGTAGCAGGTGCTAACATGGGGCCCAGTAAAAAAACAAAGGCCGAAACTCTTGGAGTTCCCATCATTTCTGAGGAAGATTTTTTGCAAAAAGTACAGTAATGCATCCAAAAAACTATGCAGCCTTTCTGGAAACCCTCCATTCTCAAAACACTCCATCACCAAGTTGGTCCTTAGCGCTCCAAGCGCTATGGCATGATGCTAAAGGCGATTGGAATGCTTCGCACAACATAGCCCAAGACCTAGACACACCCATGGGCAGTTGGATTCACGCCTATCTGCATCGAAAAGAAGGAGACGATTGGAACGCAGGGTATTGGTACCGTCAAGCAGGCCAACCCTTTCCCAAATGCGGACTCAAGGAAGAGTTACAACAGTTGATTAAAACCGCAATTCGGGGATAAAAGCACAAAGAAAATTCAAGTTCAAAGCTCAAGAACAAAAAAATCTAGCGATCTAAAAATCCAAGCCTCCAAACATCCGTCACCTAACCCTGTTCTCGATACGCTTCGCACTCGAACTGACGGTATACGTATGGTCCGAAGCTTCAGTGAAGAACTACCGTTCATCCCAAAAAAAGTGCATTTCAACGAGACATTGCTTCTCAGCCTACCAATATCAACCCAAACAAGGCATCCATCAATCCATGTCCAAAATAGCGAAGCGGAGATAAGAGATTTGCAGCTATAACCTATAAAAATTTCATGATGAAACTTAAGAATGTAATGTACACGAATCTTGGTGCCATAGCTATATGGGCATGTAGCAAGGACAATGATTCCACACCAACTACCACACCAGAACAAGAAAACCTGGCACCTGGTGTTTCGTTTGAAGGTTTACTAAAACCTTTTAAAAATAGTAAAATGAAACTTAAAAATTTATATTATATCGTTCTTCTTACATTTACAATTTTGTCCTGTAGCAAAAGTGACGAATCAGAACCGATCCCAGCAGAAATGGGGAATTCCGCACCGACTCTGGTTTCACGAAGCTTTTCAAAGCCTGAGGATATTTCAGATACAGAAATCATTGGAAATGTACAGGCCACGGATGACGATGGAGATATCTTGGAATATGCCATCACCTCAAATTCAAAAGATCTGTTTGAGATTGCGGATAATGGGGACCTAAGTTTGGTATCCGGATCTATGTTGGATTACGAAGATTTGAAAGAACACAGCATCACTGTTAGTGTAAAAGATGATGAAAATGAAGTCTCGGCCCAAATGAACATTACGGTGGAGAACGTTATTGAGAACTTGTTAGAAGACCCCAATTCTTTTATCACTACTTGGGAAACGCCTTCTGCAGGTTTTGAACTTACAATAGGAATTGACGAAACGATATTGGACTATAATTTCACTATTGATTGGGGAGATGGTACCGAGGAGAGCATTGTGGATATTTCAGAAAATATTACACATACCTATGACGTAGCGGGTCCCTATTCCATAGCTATTTCAGGGAATTTTCCAGCAATTCGAATGGGAGATGATGATGTGCCCGAAGAATCAGCACAGGCGCTTACCGGAATTGTACAATGGGGGACTATTGCATGGGAAAGCTTCGAAAGAGCTTTTAGGGATTGTGTAAACCTATCGGAATACAATGCGCAGGACACTCCAAATTTAAGTAATGTGGAATCCATGGTCAGAATGTTCTCGGGAGCCTCTTCGTTCAATGGCGCAATAGGAAATTGGAATACATCAAACGTAAACGATATGAGACAGATGTTTTTCAATGCTGAAAGCTTTAATCAAGATATTGGGAATTGGAACACAGATAAAGTAACGAATATGTTTGGAATGTTTAGCAATGCCATTGCTTTCAATCAGGATATTTCCTTTAAGGAAGGTTCAGATAGTTGGAACACAGCCAATGTTACTAACATGGGGACAATGTTCAGTGGAGCTTCAACATTTAACCAACCTATTGGAAACTGGGACACTTCTAGTGTTTCGGGCATGTCAGGGATGTTTTCTGGCGCAACGGCTTTTGATCAAAATCTCGGTGCGTGGAACATTAGTCTTGTGGCAGTGATGTTCAACATGTTTGATAATTCCGGTTTGTCCCCTATCAATTTTGGAAACACCATAAAAGGATGGAGTGGATTGGAGATGATACCACAAGATATCTTTTTAGGTGTTGAAGGAGTGGCTTCTTGTCTAGGAGATACTGAACTTACTGCTGCTGTGGTAATGCTCAGCGGCAATGGGTGGCAGTTTGAAGGTATTGGAAACCCTGTACCTTGCGAATAACTAAAGCAATACCACTACATATGAAACCACCGAACAGTCAATCGTTTGGTGGTTTTTTATGTTTTACCAAGCGCAAGACACCAAACATTAGATTTCTGACCCCAGAAGTTGAAACAATTCATATCATTCGTGAAATCCATGTCAAGCCCACCAGGAACTCAAGCTCAAGTACTGAACCTTATAGTTTCCAGACGTCCAAACTTCCAAAAATCTAATTGTCCAAACATCCGGCTCCTACCCCAGTTCTCGATACGCCTCACACTCAAACTGACGCTTTAGTTCGAAGCAGGTGACTGCGAAGGACCTACTCCGCAGCTTTCAAGTTCAGTTCACCCACAGCTTTTCGTACATCTTTGGCCCACAAGAACAAACGGTTATACGGTTTTACCTTATGGTATTTTTGAGGAGTATACACGGTTAAGGTGGTCATATCCACACAAAAACGTTGTATCCAACTGGATTCTTTTACAAAAAAACCTTCACTTGCCTTTGCCTTTTTCAAAGCAGAATGCAATTTAAGACACATCCGATACTCATAACCCGTAAGCATCTTAGGATCTGTCCAAGCTCCTAGACCGTTTTCCATAGCATTTTTTACACCCGCTCGAGCCATTCTAAGGTCACTGTTTTTTGGAAGGTTGGGGTAAATGATGATACTGGCGGCCCACCCAGATTCCAACATAAGTAGGTTAAAGGTTTTGCGATTATCTGTTGTAATGGAGGCCAGCTCACTCTTGGTGTAGCTTGGAGCGATGTAGGCGAGAAGGCGCCCAAAACTATCAAAATGGTCATCCGCAGCACGGATAAACAAACTTCGGTTGGTGCCATTGGGTTTTTTTAAACGCTGGTCCAACAGTTGCTTAAAAATGACCTTTGCCTGTTGCCCTTGGTTGATTTGAAGGGTGCCGGCATTGGTAAGTTTTGGTAAAAGTAACGCCTTAAGCTCCCCATCAATCCAGTTGTCATAGTTCCCCGACTCGAGAAGTGCTTTTAATTCGGCAAACTTGGTGTTTGCGGTGGCTTCACCACCTTGGTAGCTTGTCTCAGGGGTGTCTATCCCGAGCATCCGAATGGGCATCCGTACAAAAGGCGTATCACCATCTGCAGGATCACCAGACTTTGTTTTTTTACCTAACTGCTCTAATTCAATACCATTGGGGTCCCAGAATATTTGCACGTTTTCCATGAAGTTGATTTTTGAAGGATTTACTTTCAATCAAATTAGTAAAAATCCATCAAGAATTATGGAAAACTGTATAAGCTGTTTTGCGTATTGTGTGGATGGGGCTACACCTGAATGCTATAGCCTTCAGAAGCTACTTTGCCAGAATCAAAGTAAAAATCAATGCGGCCCAAATGAATCCCATAGCACCCTACTTGATTGACCAATACTGGATTGCCCGCTTTATTGGTATATATTTCAGGTTTATCCAAAAACGTATGGGTATGCCCTCCTATAATGAGATGGGTATTTTCAGTGCGCTGTGCCAATCCAGTATCCGAAGGCTTTTGTGTATTTTGATAGTTATACCCCAAATGGGAAAGACAAACAATAAGGTCACAATTCTCCTCTTCTTTCAGTCGTCTTTCCATATCCAAAGCCAACTCGTACGGGTTCAAATATTGGGTCTCTTTGTACATTTTTTTTAGTACCAGCCCATCCAGTTCAATACCTAATCCATAAACCCCAATCTTTATTCCATCTTTCTTGAACACTTTATAAGGTTTTACATAGCCATCCATGACTGTATTGGAAAAGTCGTAATTGGCAGAAAGTAAATCAAATCGAGCATGGGGAACCTGAGCCAAAAGTCCATCTATCCCATTATCAAAATCATGGTTGCCAATGGTAGCGGCGTCATATTTGAGTTTACTCATAAGCTTGAATTCCAATTCCCCGCCATAAAAATTGAAGAAAGGTGTGCCCTGGAAAATATCACCCGCATCCAGAAGAAGGGTATTTGGATTTTCATTTCTAATGTTGGCCACTAAATCCGCTCTTCTAGCAATACCCCCCAGATTGGCCCATCTGGAATGTCCACTTGGAAAGGGCTCAATATGGCTGTGAACATCATTGGTATGGAGTATGGTTACATGTTTTTTTCCCAAAGTAGTACAAGAATCCAACCCCAAGCTACCCAAGGTTAATAGGGTGGAGGTGGCCGCAGTATTTCGTATAAAATCCCTTCTTTTCATCTTAATTCAATTGTATAAAACGGTCATCCACCTTGGCAGTCAAGGTATCTTTCTTTTTAAAATGGTCGATAATAGCGTTTCTCAGTAGGTATTCCGTATCCAAAATGGAATCTACTGCAGGAAAAAAGCCAATATCCGCCCCTCCAGATACCAAATAATCTGAGGTTGCCACATAATAACTACGGTTTTCATCAAAGGGTTCCCCTTGAATATTTATGGACTCTAAAGAGCCGGAAGGACCTATGGTAATATCCATTCCCGAAAAGGGATGCGCCCTTTCTGAATGTGTCAAAAAGAGAATGAGCTCGCGTACTTGGGTACCGTTAAGTTTTACCACGGAAATGTAATTCTCAAAGGGCATGATTTCATATCCATTTCGTGCAGTTACAGGTCCTTTGGAGAGAATTGAGCGTATTCCGCCTTTGTTCATAATCACAAAATCCAGAGACTTGCCTATCTTACGTTGCACAATGGGTTGGGTTTCCTCAAACATCAAATCGGCAAAAAAGTTCCCCATGGAAGTGTTTCGCGAGTCCCTCTCAAAAAGTAAGGATTCAGGGACATAGGCTAGTGTACTATCCAGTACTTCATCAACCCTTTTCTTGTATGGAGCAATGAACCGTTGTATAGAATCAACTTCCACAAGCGTACTATCTATATTTAATTGTGCAGCTTTAATGCTGGTAAGATGACTGCTTTCCCGTTTACAAGCGAAAAAGAGAACTGTTATAATTATAACAAAATGTTTTATTTTTAGATTTAGCACCTTCGTATCTTTGTATAAGTAATCTTGGTAGTATATTTACCTTTGCAAAAATGGATGAAAAAAATGTTTTTCAAAGGACTCCAGGATAAATTTAAGGTTAAATCAGGGCAAAAATTCTTGCAAGAGGAGATGGAGAAGCCCCAAATCCCAGTAAAACGGGACAAAGGAATTACCCGGGTTGGTTGTATTGTGGATTTGGACAATTTTATTGATGGCGAACGATTCTATGAGCTAATCGATGATTATTCACTTAGACCCAATGCCATCAAAATCATTGGATATAAAAGGGATTTTGACAATACGTCTCCCTATGCTATTCAAATTTTCTCAGACAAGGATTTAGGCTGGAAAGGTGATATTGAAAACGGATACGTTTTGGAGTTTTTGGGAAGAGAGTATGATTTGCTCCTCAATTATTACGAGGAAGACAACCTAATGTTAAAGTTACTTTCCATCAGGACTCCTGCTCGATTGAAGGTGGGATTTGGTTCTCTGGACCCCAAATTCAACGATTTGATTTTGAATACCCCTTTTAAGGACTTTAATCTTTTTAAGAGTGAGTTGAAAAAGTATTTAAAGGTTTTAAACGAGATATAGTGGAACAGTTCATCGGCACGGGGGTAGCATTGGTAACCCCCTTTACAGAAAATGGTGCAATAGATTTTCCCGCTTTGGAGCGGATAGTTGAACACAATATTCAAGGGGGAGTGGATTACCTAGTGGTTTTAGGGACCACAGGAGAATCGGTTACACTTTCCAAAGAAGAGAAAAAACAGGTTGCCCAAAAAGTGAGCACTGTGAATGCGGGTAGACTGCCTTTGGTTTTAGGTATAGGTGGAAATAATACAGCAGCGGTAGCGCAACAATTACGGGAGACGGATTTATCAGAGTACGATGGGGTTCTCTCCGTATCTCCTTCGTATAACAAGCCTACCCAAGAAGGGATTTACCAACATTTTAAGGTGTTGGCGCAAGCAAGCCCTAAACCTATCATTATGTATAATGTACCTTCCAGAACGGGTAGCAATATGTTGCCTGAAACTACGGTACGTTTGGCCAAAGATTTTGACAATATTTTGGGAATCAAGGAAGCCTGTGGGAATTCCATTCAAATAGATGCTATACTTCAAACCAAACCGGATGACTTTTTGGTGATTTCGGGGGATGATTTTACTGCGCTATCTACAGTTTTGGCTGGTGGCTCTGGGGTTATCTCTGTTTTAGGTCAGGGGCTGCCACAAGAGTTTTCCCAGATGATACGTTTCGGTATTCAAACACAGTCCAAGGAAGCCTATCAAATTCATCATCAATTGATGCCTTTGATGCATATGATTTTTGAAGAAGGAAATCCAGCAGGGATAAAAAGTATTTTTGAGCATTTGGGTTTAAGCGGTGCATCGGTTCGCTTGCCCTTGGTTGAAGCTTCCGGTCCACTTAAGCAGAAGATTACCAATTTTCTGAAGTCTTTGAGTCAAGTGAGCGCCTGAGGGCACGTTAAAGCTTCGCTAAAGTCTTCAGATATACACAAGACTACCCTATTTTTATGATATTAATCCGTTTTTTAAATCCATGGATTATAGCTACTTTTGCAAAATGTTTTTGAAAATGAGGGTATCTTTTTTCTATTTATTAATCACCGGTCTTTTATTGTTAGCAAGTTGCAGCGAGTACCAAAAGGTACTTAAGGAAGATAATGTTAAGGCCAAATATGAACTTGCTGAAAAGTATTACAAGGAAGGTGATTATAAGCGGGCGCAACGATTATTTGAGCAGATAGCTCCAAGATATGTGGGTAAACCCCAAGGGGAGCGGGTCATGTTTTTCTTTGCTGATACGTATTACAAGAACAAGGATTTTTATTTGTCGGGATATCAGTTTGAACGTTTTGTAAAATCCTATCCCACAAGTGATAAGATTCAAGAGGCCTCCTTTTTGGGCGCAAAGAGTTATTATATGTTATCTCCAAAGTATTCTTTAGACCAAACGGATACGAATAAAGCTCTTGCCAAGTTGCAAACCTTCATCAATACCTATCCCGAATCCGAATTCTTTGCTGAGGCAAATACCATGGCAAAAGAACTGACAACAAAAAAGGAGAAGAAACAAATAGAAATTGCCAAGCAATTTAATAAGTTGGGAGAGTTCAATTTTCCTATCTTGGTTTCCGCCATGACGGCTTTGGACAACTTTGTGTCCGACAATCCCGGGTCCGTATTTAGAGAAGAAGCTTTATACTATAGAATTGAAGCCGCTACAAATCTCGCGATGAATAGCTCGGATAACAGAAAAAAGGAACGTCTGGAAGAGGCCCAGGATTCGTACAATACCTTATTACGGTATTTTCCTGAGACGAAATACAAGAAAAAAGCAGATAACCTTCAAGAAAAAATTCAAAAGGAATTAGGTACTTTTTCCGAAGGCAAATAAGAAATAAACACGTTAAGCACCATGCACGATTTGAAGAATACCAAAGCTCCGGTTTCTACGAAGACATTGAATCGAAATGAATTTGATGACAAAACGGAGAACATTTATGAAGCTATTTCCATTACGGCGAAAAGAGCGATACAAATCAACTCTGAGATAAAAAAAGAGTTGTTGGAAAAACTGGAGGAGTTTGCGACCTACAGTGATAGTTTGGAAGAAGTTTTTGAAAACAAGGAACAAATCGAAGTTTCTAAGTTTTACGAAAAACTTCCAAAGCCTCATGCCTTAGCGGTCATAGAATGGCTAGAAGATAAAATCTATTACAGAAACACAGAGAAAGACGCATAAATTATGCTCAGCGGTAAAAAAGTCCTTTTGGGAGTTACCGGGGGAATTGCCGCATACAAGACTACCTTTTTAACAAGGTTATTGATAAAAGCTGGTGCCGAGGTCAAAATAGTACTGACTTCAAGTGCCGGCTCTTTTGTTTCCCCGCTGACGCTATCTACCCTGTCCAAAAATCCAGTTTTGATGGATTTTGTAAACGAAGAAGATGGCAGTATTTCTTGGAATAATCACGTAGAATTAGGCTTATGGGCAGATTTAATGATTATTGCCCCAGCCACGGCCAATACACTTTCCAAAATGGCCAATGGTACTTGTGATAATTTGCTATTGGCCACGTATTTATCTGCAAAGTGTCCTGTATTTTTCGCACCTGCTATGGATTTGGATATGTACAAACATCCGTCCACTAAATCCACTTTGGATAAATTGGTTTCGTTTGGAAATAAAATGATTCCAGCAGAAAGTGGGGAGCTGGCCAGTGGTTTGCATGGAGAGGGTCGTATGGCAGAACCTGAAACGATTCTTTCTTTTATTGAAAGTGATTTAATTTCTGGACTTCCTCTAAGCGAAAAGAAGGTTTTGATTACGGCTGGACCAACCCACGAAGCAATAGACCCCGTACGTTATTTAGGAAACCGTTCTTCTGGGACTATGGGATTTGAGCTAGCCAAAACTGCTGCTGAAAAAGGAGCTCAAGTCATTTTGGTATCAGGTCCAACGAGTTTAGACGTCGAACATGCAAGGATTCAACGTATTCGGGTTACTTCGGCTCGGGAGATGTATGAGGCTTGCCATAAACATTACGCGGACACAGATATTGCCATAAGTGCTGCTGCCGTTGCCGATTATCGCCCTAAAGAAGTCCATGTCGAAAAAATGAAGAAAAAAGAGGGGGATTTGGCAATTGAATTGGAACGAAACCCGGATATTCTTCTATCCATGGGGCAACAGAAGAAAAACCAATTCTTGGTAGGTTTTGCATTGGAAACGGAAAACGAAGTAGAAAATGCAAAAGGTAAACTAGAACGAAAAAACCTAGATGCCATTGTTCTGAATTCCTTAAAGGATGATGGGGCAGGATTCGGGGCCGGCACAAACAAAGTTTCGTTTATCGATAAGAATTTGGAGATAAAAACGTTTGCTTTGAAGACGAAGCCCGAAGTGGCCATTGACATTTGGGACGAAATCATTGCTAGGATTCATGCGTAAACTATTTTTCCTTTTTTCTTTTCTTTTTGCCTGCACTCTTGGTACTGCTCAAGAACTGAATTGTGAGGTCGTTGTCAATTCCGACCAGGTCAATCAAACCAACCAACAGATTTTTAGGACACTGGAACGTTCTTTGAACGATTTTGTGAATAAGAATAAGTGGACAAATCGTGTGTTTCGGGAAAATGAACGCATTAACGCACGAATGTTCATTACAGTGACACAATATGAATCGGACAGGTTTGAAGCTAATATTCAAATTCAATCCTCCAGACCGGTTTACAATACATCCTACGAAAGCCCGATTTTTAATTATAAAGACAACGCATTCAATTTCATTTATCAAGAATTCCAACCTTTGGTATACAATGAAAATGTATTTGAATCTAACTTGATTGCCGTAGTTGCCTACTACGTATACATTATCATTGGGTTGGATGCTGATACCTTTTCTCTTCAAGGAGGAGATGATTACTATAGAAGGGCACAAAACATAGTAACACAGGCTCAAGGGACCAATTCGGCAGGTTGGAGTCAAGAAACCGGAACCCGCTCTCGTTTTGAGTTGGTGGATAACCTTTTAAGTAACTCCTTTAGGGAATACCGAATAGCGATGTACAATTACCATCGCAAAGGACTGGATATTTTAGGGGATAATAATAGCACAGGCAAACAGGTAATTGCTGGTAGTTTAAGGCTTTTTGAGACACTGATTAAAAGAAGGCCCAACGCTTTTTTGATTCAAACCTTTTTTGATGCGAAGTCAGAAGAAATCCAAAATATTTTTTCTGATGGCCCCAAAGTGGACATTGTTCGCCTTAAGGAAACCTTGAACAGTGTGGCGCCCTTTTATTCCAATATTTGGAATGAAATAAATTACTAGTCCATTTCTTCAAAGACATTTATCTTTATCGGGTAAAAAGTAATTCGTGCTTACCCATCTTTCTATAAAAAATTATGCATTGATAAACGATATCAATGTTTCCTTTTCTGAAGGTTTTACAACTATTACTGGTGAAACAGGAGCAGGAAAATCCATTCTCTTAGGTGGATTGGCTCTTGCCCTTGGTAAAAGGGCAGACCTGTCCAGTTTGCAAAATGACCAGCAAAAGTGCATCATTGAAGCTGAATTCACTATTACTAAATATGGATTACGTCAATTTTTTGATGAGCACGATTTGGATTACGAAGATGAAACCATTTTGCGCAGGGAAATTTTACCCAGTGGTAAATCAAGAGCCTTTATAAATGATTCTCCAGTAACCTTGGATATTCTGAAATCGCTCGGGGAACAATTGGTAGATGTACATTCCCAACACCAAACTTTGCGACTCACGGAAAATGATTTTCAACTAAAGGTAGTGGATGCTTTGGCCAACAATAAGGGAAGGCTTACTCTTTATGTACAAAAGTTAGCAGAGTACAAAAAGTTGTCCGCTGAGTTACAAGAATTCCAGGAATTTCAGGCCGGAGCGGATAAAGAGCACGATTATAATTCCTTTTTGTTGAAAGAGTTGGAAACTGCTCAACTGAAAACCGGTATGCAAGAAGAATTGGAGACGGAGCATGAACAACTCAACAATGTAGAACAGATTATGGCATTACTCACCCAAGGCCATCAACTGATGAACGGAGAACAAATAGGTGTCACGGAACAGCTTCAGGAATTGAAACGTATTTTTCAAAACCTTTCACAATTTGGGTCAACGTATGAAGCGCTCAGCGAGCGAATAGAATCTATTTATATCGAGTTGGATGATGTTGCTTCGGAAATTGAAAATGTGCAGGGTGGGGTTGAAGCCGACCCTCGAAGATTGGAAACCATCAATGGTCAGTTACAGCAGTTGTATGATTTGCAAAAAAAGCATCAAGTTGGCTCCATAGAGGAGTTGATTCACGTAAAAAGCGAATTTGAAAAGAAAGTTGATGCGGTTGAAAACATAGAATCTCGGATTCTTGAAAAGGAACAAGAGTGTGTAAAAGCAGAAAAAGCATTGGAAGAAATAGCATTACAACTTCGAGATGCCCGTAATTCCGTAATTCCACAACTCAAAAGCAGATTGCAAGACAGTCTTTATGTATTGGGCATGCCCTCTGCTACCTTTAAAATAGAGGTAAACCCAGCTCAAAGTTTCAAATCTAATGGTAAAGATGATTTGAGTTTTCTTTTTTCAGCCAACAAAGGTTCATCGTATGGCGAGCTGAAAAAAGTGGCTTCTGGAGGCGAACTTTCTCGAATTATGTTAACCATAAAGTCCATTCTAGCTCAATACGAACAGTTACCTACACTAATGTTTGATGAAATTGACACCGGGGTTTCTGGTGAGATTTCAGGAAAAATGGGAGAAATTATGCTAGAAATGAGCAAAAGCATGCAAGTCTTTTCCATTACTCATTTACCACAAGTCGCCTCCAAAGGAAAACACCAATTCAAAGTATACAAGGGAGAACAAGATGGTGTGGACAGTACTCAAATGCGGCAATTATCAGAAGAAGAGCGGATAGAAGAGTTGGCAGAAATGTTAGGTGGGAAAGCACTCTCCGACTCTGCTATGGCCCACGCCCGAGAGCTCTTAAAACAACCTTAGCCATTCCATAGCATAATCAGAAAGAATAAATATCTTTGCGGCTAATAAACCAACGCGAATAAAATACTATGGCGTACAATCTTTTAAAAGGAAAACGGGGTATCATTTTTGGGGCTCTTGATGCGAATTCCATTGCTTGGAAAACCGCAGAAAGGGTTCATGAAGAAGGGGGAACTTTCGTACTTACCAATGCTCCTATTGCGATGCGTATGGGGCAAATTAACCAATTGGCAGAAAAGACAAACTCTGAAATCATTCCCGCAGATGCGACCAACGAAGAAGACCTTCAAAATTTAGTGGAAAAATCAATTGAGATTTTAGGGGGCAAATTGGATTTTGTCCTGCATTCCATAGGAATGTCTGTAAACGTTCGAAAGGGTAGGGCTTATACGGATGAGAAATATGATTTCACGACAAAGGGTTGGGATGTATCAGCACTTTCTTTTCATAAAGTAATGCAAACCCTTTTTAAGGCGGATGCCATGAGTGAATGGGGAAGTATTGTAGCGCTAACCTACATGGCTGCCCAGCGAACCTTTCCCGATTATAACGATATGGCGGATAATAAGGCATACCTGGAATCGGTGGCGCGAAGCTTTGGCTATTTCTTTGGTAAAGAGAAAAAAGTACGGGTCAATACTATTTCACAGTCACCTACACCGACCACAGCAGGTCAAGGCGTAAAAGGATTTGATGGCTTTATCAATTATGCTGAAAAAATGTCCCCTTTGGGCAATGCATCAGCAGCTGATTGCGCGGATTACACAGTATCACTTTTTTCTGACTTGACGCGAAAAGTGACCATGCAGAATCTTTTTCATGATGGAGGTTTCTCTAATACCGGAGTTAGCCAAGAAGTTATTGATGAATTCTCCAAGTAAGGAATAAGCAAAAAAAACCTTAAGCCATCCTTTTCTGGGTGGCTTTCTTTTTTCCAATGGACGTAAAACTATCATTAATTATCCCAGTCTACAACAGACCTGAAGAGATTCGGGAACTGTTGGAAAGTCTTTTGAAACAGACCTATTCTGGAGAATATGAAGTGGTAATTATCGAAGATGGTTCTGCAGTGGATTCCCAAGAAGTTATTAATAGGTTTGAAGATAGTTTAGAGATATCGTATTACTTCAAGCCAAATACAGGCCCAGGAGATTCCAGAAATTATGGGATGGAGAAGGCCAAAGGAAATTATATGATTGTTTTGGATTCCGATTGTATTTTGCCACCAAGCTATTTGGAAGAGGTACATAAGGAGTTAAAATCCAATTTTGTACACTGTTTTGGTGGACCGGACGCAGCAGATGACTCGTTCACCAACGTTCAAAAAGCCATTAACTATGTGATGACTTCTTTTTGGACCACTGGAGGAATTCGTGGCGGAAAAAAAGCAGTGGGTAAGTTCCAACCCAGAAGCTTTAATATGGGTATTTCACGAGAGGTGTTTCAAAAAACAGGTGGATTTGGACAGATTCACCCTGGTGAAGACCCAGATTTAACCTTTAGGATTTGGGAAGCGGGATTTGATACCCGATTATTTCCAAAGGCCTATGTGTTCCACAAAAGAAGGGTAGACTGGAATAAATTTTATATCCAGGTCAATAAATTTGGGATGGTGCGCCCCATATTGACTAAATGGCACCCTAACACCGCGCGAATTACCTATTGGTTTCCCACGCTGTTTCTCTTGGGATTAATTGCTTCAATTTCGTTGGGATTATTAGGAATAATATGGCCTATATTGGCCTATTCGTTCTATTTTTTATTGTTGTTTTTCGATTCTCTTTTAAAAAATAAGAACCTTATTGTAGCTTTCTTTTCCATTTTTGCCGCTCTGGTTCAGTTTTCCGGTTACGGTTACGGTTTTCTAAAATCCACTTTCTTGGTTAATTTTAGCAAGAAGAAGCCCGAAGCACTTTTTCCAAAGTTGTTCTTCAAGAAAGTATAAAAAATGGAACGCAACCTCATTACTGGATTAAACAGAAGAAAAGCAAAAAACTTCTTCTTGTTTCTGATATGTTCCTTTTTCGCCTGGTTTTTAAGTAACCTTTCGGATTCTTATGAGTCAAGAACTTATTTTTCACTCAACTATAAAAATTTACCAGACACACTGATTTTAGGGAATAAAGCGATAAAGACCATAGAGGCTAAAGTTCGCACTAGCGGGTTTCAATTGTTGTATTATAAATTTTTCAGTAAACGTATTGATGTGAATCTTTCCAAAGTTGATTATAGCAATGGAAAATATATAATTCCTGAAGATAACTTGAAAAAACAAATGGACCGACAGCTTTCCCAAAACGTTTCGCTTTTGGACTTGGATGGTTTACAATGGGAAGTAGATTTATATCAGGTATCCCAAAAGAAATTGGCCATAAAGCCAAGGATTGAACTTAAGTTCCAACCCAATCATATATTGGATGGGGTGCTAAATATCTCACCGGACTCTGTGGTTATCAAAGGACCTGCAAATGAAATTGATACCTTATTTGAGGTAGAAACCACTCCGATTATCCTTAATGATCTTTCCGAAGATTTTTCTGCGGAAGTATCCATTCTCTTTCCAAAGGGTTTAAATAATAGCATATTTTCATCCAACAGAACGCAGATTTCGGGACATGTGGTAAAGTTTTCGGAAAAAGTGTTTGAGGTAAACGTTACTCCAATAAATTTTCCAGATGATTATACCGTGAAAATGTTTCCCAATACTGTGGCATTAGTTTGCAAAGCTTCTCTAGACCAACTCAAAGAGCTCAACCCGAAGAACTTTGAAGTTACAGCGGACTATAAACAACTTAGAGGCAACACGGACAATAGCCTTTTTTTGCAGGTCACTAAAAAACCAAGTTCGGTTTATGCTGTACGCTTACAACAACGTACGGTTAACTTTGTATTGGAAAGAAAATGATAAGAGTAGGATTGACAGGTGGAATAGGTAGCGGAAAAAGTACTGTGGGCAAAATGTTTACGGCGCTAGGTATTCCGGTTTATGATTCCGACAGGCAAGCCAAGATGCTCATGTCTCATTCAGAAAAGCTAAAAAAGGCAATAACTCAGCTTTTTGGGGAAAATGCCTATAAAAACGGAGTACTAAACCGTAAATATATAGCGGGAAAGGCTTTTGCCGATACCAAATTACTTGAAAAGTTAAACAAAATAGTACACCCTGCGGTTAAGGAACATTTTTTGGATTGGGCCGAAGAACAGGATGCTCAATATGTAATTCAAGAAAGCGCTTTGATTTTTGAAAATGGAAATGAAGATTTTTATGATGCTGTTATTTTGATTACGGCCCCTTTAGAAAACCGCTTAAAACGAGTAACAGAAAGGGATGGAAGCGATGCCAACGAGGTGATGAAACGTATTGAGAATCAAATGGAAGATGGACCAAAAGTTAAAATGGCCCATTTTCACATTGAAAACATTGATTTAAAAACCACACAAGAAGAAGTCCTTAAAGTCCATGAAGCACTTTTAAAATCAGGTGTGTAGGCGCCAATTTTAACATTTTTGTTAAGGTTTGGTTAAACGATAAAAGGGCTAAATGTTAAATTTCTAATTTTACCGCAATGAACAAGAAGCTTTTTGTTCTTCTCGTCATTCTAATGAGTTTGTCCCTAACAGGCATCATTTTTGTGCAAGTTTATTGGATAAGAACATCAGTAAAAGATAAAGAAGAACAGTTCTCAAGGACAGTTACCGGAATACTGGATAGGGTAGCGAACAGGGTGGAAAAGAGGGAGATGAAGGACTATTCAGACCGTCTTGCTTCTTTGGTGGATAGCATCGGACAACCTAAGACCACACAGTTTAGAAACTTTTTGTTTGTTGATAGGGATTTGAATTCAGATGAGATTCTCTTCTATTCCCACGGAATATTGGAAGAGGATTACAACATAACATCTACGTTCTTTGATAATCAAAGCGGGGAGGATACCACCACCTTTAAGAATTATACCAGCAAGCGGACTAAAGCGGTATTCAAGGAGGAGTTTGGCTTGGATGGCAAAAGTTATAGTCTTACGCCCATTCAAAAAGCTGAAAAAATTGGAGGATTATCCAGTATAGATAAAGCAGTTTGGGAAGACGTTTTTATGGAATATGCCAAAAGCAGACCAATTCATAAACGGGTTTCCAAGCAAGAAATTGAATTGCTTTTAACCCAAGAGCTGAAAAATAGGGAGATAGATATCGATTTTGAATATGGAGTGTACAGTCAGGGATTCCCTACTAAAGTACAATCCAAAAAATTCAAGTTTTCGGATGCTAAGATGTACAGAGCACCCATTTTTAAGGATAGTGAAGGGAGTACAACTTTTTCGTTGTTGCTCACTTTTCCTAAAATGAAACGATTCTTATTTAGATCGATTATGGGAATGGCAATTTTGTCACTGGTTTTCACCTTAGTCATTGTTGTCGCGTATTCTAGCGCTATATATCAATTGATAAAGCAGAAACAGATATCGGAAATCAAGTCAGATTTCATCAACAATATGACGCATGAGTTTAAAACTCCTATTGCGACGATTAACCTTGCGGTAGAAGCTATTCGAAATCCAAAATCAATTTCGGATACCGATAAAGTTTTACGATATCTCGGAATGATACGGGATGAAAATAAACGAATGCATGCCCAGGTTGAAAATGTGCTGCGTATTTCAAAATTGGAAAAAAACCAATTGGATATCAGCAAGGATAGAGTGGATGCGCATGATATTATAAATGACGCCGTAACACATATAGAATTAATAGTTGCAGATAGGGGAGGATATGTAAAGGCACATTTGGATGCGGAAAGGTCAGAGGTATTGGCCAACGACGTTCACTTTACCAACGTCGTGGTAAATATGCTGGACAATGCGGTGAAATACTCACCGGATGCCCCTAAGATTGATGTGTACACGGAGCTGGCTAAGAATCACATCATTATCAAAGTAAAGGACCAAGGTGCTGGAATGAGCAAGGCGGTCCTTAAAAGAGTGTTTGAGAAGTTTTACCGGGAACACACCGGAGATATACATAATGTAAAAGGCCATGGGCTTGGATTAGCCTATGTTAAACGAATAATAGAAGATCACCAAGGAGAAGTTTATGCAGAAAGTGAAAAAGGAAAAGGCAGTACTTTCTTTATCAAGCTTCCTTTAATTTGAAAAACTATGGAAACAGAAAACAAAAAAATACTACTGGTTGAAGATGATCCAAATTTTGGTATAGTCCTTAAGGATTACCTGTCCATGAACGATTTTGATGTGGTTTTAGCGAAAAATGGAATGGAAGGTTTTGAAAAATTCAAGAAAGACAATTATGACGTCTGTATTCTAGATGTTATGATGCCATACAAAGATGGATTCACATTAGCTAGGGAAATACGGGAGAAAAACGAAAACGTACCGATTATCTTTTTGACTGCCAAAACGATGAAGGAAGACGTATTAAAGGGATACAAAGCTGGTGCGGACGATTATTTGAACAAGCCTTTTGATTCTGAAGTACTATTAATGAAGTTGAAGGCTATACTTCAGCGGAAGGCTTCCAGCACTTTAGCTGACAGTAAGCAATTTGAGTTTGTAATTGGTAATTTCCATTTGAACTCCAAATTACGTTTCCTTAAGTACAAAGAAGAAGAACCTATTAAATTGTCACCAAAAGAAAATGAGCTTTTGCGTCTTTTGGCCCTTCATGAAAATGATTTGATGCCCAGAGAACTAGCATTGACCAAGATATGGAGAGATGATAACTACTTTACTTCCAGAAGTATGGATGTATATATCGCCAAATTGAGAAAATACTTGAAACGTGATGATGTGGTGGAAATCTTAAACATTCACGGAGAAGGCTTCCGGTTGGTAATAAAGGCCGAAAATCAATAATAGTGTTTACATAGTTTACCAAAAAAGCCACCGAATAGGTGGCTTTTTTTGGTTTCTAACGGTCAGTTTTTTGCTTAAGAAAATTCACGGGATTGGAAAAGAAAAAGGCAAACCGGATGGTTTGCCTTTAATTTTTTATCGTCAAGGTTTTTTTACCAAATCTGTACCCGCTCTTCAGGTGCTAGATACATTTTATCTCCTTCCTTAATATCAAAAGCATCATAAAATGACTGAACATTCAATAAAGGTTGAATTGCTCTTATTTGACCTGGAGAGTGAGGGTCAGTTTTAATTTGAGTACGTAAGGCCTCATCCCTAATCTTGGTTCGCCAAACTGTAGCCCAGGACATAAAGAAGCGTTGTTCTGGAGTAAATCCATCGATATTTTCTGGACGTCCATTTTCCGCAAAATGTCTTTGCAAACCATCATAGGCTCCTAGTACACCGCCAAGGTCACCGATATTTTCGCCCAGGGTGAATTTTCCATTGACAAAAACTTCAGGTAATACTTCCACTTGGTCATATTGGGTAGCCAAAGCGCCTCCTCTTTCAGTGAATGCAGCAAGATCTTCGTCCGTCCACCAGTTTTTAAGGTTACCGTCAGAATCAAAACGAGAACCACTGTCATCAAAGGCATGAGAAATTTCGTGCCCTATTACCGCTCCGATTCCTCCATAGTTTACGGCTTCATCTGCGGTATAGTTATAGAACGGAGGTTGCAAAATGGCAGCAGGAAAAACGATTTCATTATTCAATGGATTAAAGTATGCGTTTACCGTTTGTGGAGACATACCCCAAGCACTTTTATCCACGGGCTCACCAATATCTGAGAAATTATCATCTTGATTCCATTTGTCAACAGCCGCCATGTTGTCAAAGTAAGTTTTACTAGACGAAACTTCCATAGCGGAGTAGTCTTCCCATTTATCTGGATAAGCAATTTTTACCGTAAACTTATTCAGCTTTTCAATAGCCTTTAATTTGGTGGAATCTCCCATCCAATCCAGTTTTTGAATTCTGGCTTTATAAGCTTCGATAATGTTGGCAATCATTTTCTCCGCTTTGGCCTTGGCTTCAGGAGGGAACTTTGCATCAACATATAATTGGCCCAATGCTTCACCAACAGACCCATTTACTGTAGCTAAAGCTCTTTCATCAGCAGGACGTTGTTTTTCGGCTCCTCTTAAATATTTGCTGTAAAATTCCCAATTGGCCGTCTCTATTTCTGATGAGAGTCTACCTGCAGAACTGTTAAACGTGTCCCATCTTAGCAAAGTTTTTAAATCTTCTACGGATGTCTCCTTGAAAAAATCATTTAAAGCTTTCGTATAGTCGAGTTGGGTTATGAATAATGTATCGAATGATTTTGTTATTCCTAAATCCGTGATCATTTTTTCCAAATCAATATTGCTCAACATTGCATTAGCTTCAGCAATAGTCTTTGGATTATTTAAATTTCTGGCATCTCTGCGTTGTACTTTGTCCAATCTAGGCTTTGCCAATTGGGTTTCCAATTCTAAAATCTTTTCGGAAGCTGCTGTTGCAACTTCTTCACTATCACCCAACATTTTTAGCATTCGTACAATGTACTTTTTGTACTCTTCCCGAATTTCTTTTGATTTGTCATCATCATCCAAATAATAATCTCTATCTGGTAAACCAAGACCCGTAGGTCCCATGTAAACCCCGTTCATGGCACTATTATTCAAATCAGGAAACACACTGATTCCCACAAAAGGTGAAGTTACAGAAGGGTTTGTGGCCAAAACAGTTTGTAAATCACTAAGATTTTGGATACCTGCAATAGCATTTAATGCGGGTTGTAAAGGAGTGATTCCTGCAGCATCACGAGCCGCCGAATCCAACTTGGTATCAAAAATGGCCAATGCTTTGGCCTGGTCTGTTGAGGCATCGTATTTTCCACTTTCTTTAGCGTCTGCCAGAATTTGAAGCACATCAGCATCTGTAGACTTACGAAGTACTGAGAAGCCCCCCCATCGAGTGCGGTCTTCGGGGATTTCGGTATTTTTCATCCAACTTCCGTTTACGTAGTTGTAGAAGTCGTCTTTTGGACTTACGGTAGAGTCCATGTTTTCGAGAACAATTCCTGGTATTTTTTCAACCTCGGCAGTCTCTTTGGATTCCTGTTTACAGCTTGCAAATACGAGTAAACAAGCGGAAACAAAGCATAGTTTTTTCATTTTAAGTAATAAATTAAATTAGTCGTACAGTTAGACGATCAGATGAAGTATTCGTTACGAAAAACTGCTAGTAAATTTTCGCAATATACCCTAAAAGAAAGTTAAGTCTTGTTAATTGCTGGAAAACCCGATAAACTTTAATCGTCCAGCTGTTCACGAATTGCACGGACTATATTTTCAGGGGATTGTTCAATGGAAACTGTAATAGCATTCTTCGGTACCTCCAGTGTATCGAATTGGGATTTTAACAAATCAATAGGCATAAAATGGGAATCTCTTTTTTCCATTCGGGCTTTCACTAGCGCAAAATTCCCCTCTAAATACACGAATATCATATTCGTTCCCATGTCTTTTCTTAGGATCTCGCGGTAAGATGATTTCAAAGCAGAGCACGCGATTACTGCACCAAGGTTTTTGTTTGCTTTGGATAATGTATTCAAAGCGACAAGCCAACCCAATCGGTCATCATCATTTAGGGGAATTCCCGATGCCATTTTTTTGATATTAGCCTCTGGATGAAAATCATCACCATCAAAAAATGGGATTCCTAACTTTTGTGAAAGCAATTTTCCAATGGTGCTTTTCCCAGTTCCAGAAACACCCATGATGATGAAAACAGTTTTCTTTTTTTTACTCAAGGTTTTGAAGTTTTGAATGTATTCTAGGAATTATTTCCTTGGTATCTGCAGTATATTCCACCCAAAGGATATTGGGATTTTTGCGCAACCAGGTCAATTGTCTTTTGGCAAACCTCCGTGTATTTTTTTTTATTTCTGAAACAGCAAAATCGAAGGTTATCTTACCATCTAGAAATCTGAATAGCTCTTTATACCCTACGGTTTGTAAGGCATTTAAATTACGATAGGGATATAATGATTGGGCTTCCTCCAATAGTCCATTTTTCATCATTTCATCTACCCGTACGTTAATTCTATTATATATGATTTCTCTTTCGGCGGTAATTCCCAAATAGACTACATCAAAAGGGCGGAGTGTATGGTCCTTCTTTAAAAAGGAAGAAAAAGGTTTCCCGGTGGCACGAATAATTTCCAAAGCTCTAATAATGCGATGTGGATTCATCACATCCACTTTCTGATAGTAGATGGGGTCTGTTTCGAACAACTCTCTTTGAAGTCTTTCAATACCTTGATTTTGAAGGATTGTATTTAGTTCTTCCCTTATTTCCCCGGGTACTTCAGGAAATTCATCCAAGCCATGGACAACAGCGTCTGTGTACAACCCACTTCCTCCAACCAAAATGGCATAATCATTTGTTACATGGATTTTTTCCAAAACGCGCAGTGCTTCTTTTTCAAAATCTCCGACCGAATATGATTTATGGATGCTAATATGTTGGATAAAATGATGGTGTGCGGCAGCGAGCTCCTCTTCTGAAGGTACCGCTGTACCAATTCTCATTTCCTTAAAAAACTGCCTAGAATCTGAAGATAAAACTTGGGTTTTGAAATGTTGTGCCAGAGAAATAGCCAATTTAGTCTTTCCAATAGCCGTAGGCCCGACCACTACAATCAATTTTTTAGATTTCATAGGGGCTCTCCACAATTATAGCAATACTTGGCACCATCTCTATGTTCTTCAGCAGTGCAGCTGGGGCAAGCTTGGGTATTGGTATGCACCCAGTGCTTATCCTTACGTTTGGTAAACTCTACTGTAACAATACCAGTGGGAACAGCAATGATTCCATAACCCAATATCATAATCACGGTAGCAAGGAACTGTCCAAAATTGGTTTGAGGCGCTATATCGCCATAGCCTACTGTTGTCAGGGTTACTATGGTCCAATAAATGCTCCGGGGAATACTGGTAAATCCAGCCTCATTCCCCTCAATAAGATACATTAAGGTCCCCATAATTATGGAGAGTATAAGCACCACATAGATAAAAACTGTAATTTTCGTCCTGCTCGCCTTCAAAGCGTCTCTTAGCTGTGATGCTTCTCCCAAAAACTTGACCAATTTCAGAATCCTAAAAATACGTAGTAAACGGAATGCCCTTAAGGCCAAAAGTACCTGTGATCCTGCAAAGAGATAGGACAGATATAATGGAATAGTGGATACGAAATCGATTATGCCATAGAAGCTAAAAATATATTTCCATGGTTTTTTTATACTGATGATACGGGCAATGTATTCAAAGGAAAAAAAGATGGTCACCACCCATTCCAATGCATACAAAATTTCATGATACCGCTCATCCACTTCCCTTACACTTTCGAGCATCACCAAGATTACACTTAAAACAATAAGTATAACTAAAACAATATCGAAGAGCTTCCCTAAAGGAGTGTCCGCTTCATAGATAACTTCATGAAGTGAGTTTTTCCAACCAGAATGTTTTTGTTGCGCTTTCAAAAGGCAGGGGTTAGCTCTAAAATTTTGAGTCTATGCTTTTTTCTTAAGTAAGACTCAATGATAAAGGTTGTATTCTCATCGCTCTGCATGGGGGTCAACAGCGATTCTAATATATGAATATTATTCCTTTGATGGTTGAGCTCCACATATCCAAACCCTACTAGGTAACCTTCTTTAATAAGTATGAAACTATCTTCTCCAACCTCTCTACCTTTATCGAAAAGTGCTATGTTTTTGTTCTGTAAGCTGTATTTTTCAAATATGCTTCCCCATTTTGAAATACCATTTGAAGTATGATTCTTGACCTCAGAGTCACCTTCTAAAATCTCACTATCATACGCGTTGGACATATTTTTGATAAAGTTTTTTGCTGAGGAAACCCCATTGAAAGCAATACTCTTTGGTTTGCGTAAGGTTCTTTTTACTATTTCAAGTTCTATTTCGGGAGAACCATTGGATGAAAAGTTGATGGCATGGGAAAAGAGATGTTTTTTGGAAACTTGGTTATGTTTGGGTCGGATTTGTTGCACCTCCTGATATTCTTTTAGAATGGCGATAAGCTCGCTGCCGGTGAGCTCAAAAGAGACACTTTTGGTTTCTTTCTGAAGCTTTCTAGCCAATTGCCCTACATTGGTGAAATGTTGGTTAACACGTTTTTGAATGTCTTTGGTTTTGCCCAAAAAGATAATTCCCCCATCCTTATCATGCATATAATATACCCCTGTCTTAGAAGGAAGTTGTGATACCATTTGCAACTGATTTTCGGAGAGTTCACCATGCTCAGCCTCGCGCACAACTTCTTGAATAATAGCTTTTTCTGTATCCTTTGCTAACAATAACTTGAATAGTTTTACCGTGGCTAGAGCATCACCATTGGCCCTATGCCTGTCGCTCATAGGAATACCTAGTGAACGAACGAGTTTTCCTAAACTATGGGATTCTGCGTCTGGAAGTAATTTTTTTGAAAGGTCTACCGTACATAGGGTCCTTCGTTGAAAATCATACCCCAATCGCCTAAATTCTGTACGCAAGATTCTATAATCAAATTGGGCATTGTGGGCGACAATCACTGCTCCTTCAGTAATCTCCACAATGCGTTTAGCTATCTCATGGAACTTTGGTGCCGTACGTAGCATTTTGTTGTTGATTCCGGTCAGTTTTGATACGAAAGGTTGGATTTCCCGTTCTGGGTTCACTAAACTCATGAATCGGTCAACAACCTCATGACCATCAAATCTATATATGGCAATTTCCATGATGCCTTCCTCGTTGTACTGACCTCCAGTGCTTTCAATATCGAGAATGGCATACATAGGGTTCGTATTGTGTTTAATGGTAGTTACGTGCCCCAAAGATACTACTTCCGATACGTACCATGGTGCTTCCTTCTTCAATAGCTATATCGTAGTCCCCGCTCATACCCATGGACAAGACTTGCAATTGCGGTAATTCTGATATCAAGGAATCAAATATGGATTTTAAATGGATAAACTCCTGACGTATCTGGTTTTTATTCTCCGTAAACGTGGCCATACCCATCAGCCCGACAATTTTTACATTTTCAAGAGATTTAAAGGTATCGGAAGCTATGATTTCCCTCAATTCTTCTATATCTAAACCAAATTTGGTCTCTTCTTCGGCGATATGCATTTGGAATAAACACGATATGGTACGTTTGTATTTTCTAGCTTGTTTATCAATTTCAGAAAGCAAACGTAGGCTGTCCACACCATGAATCATTGATACATATTCAGCCATATATTTGACCTTATTGCGTTGCACATGTCCTATCATATGCCATTCAATATCCTTGGGTAGTTGTTCCCATTTCAAGGTCATATCTTGAATTTTATTCTCTCCAAAAATTCGGTGTCCAGCGTTGTAGGCCTCCAAAATAGCTTCATTTGGTTTGGTTTTAGATACTGCAACTAGTGTTACATTGGAGGCTAGGGTACGTTTTACTTGATTTAGATTCTCAGTTATACTCATCTTTAGAACATTTACAGCTCATAAATGGCCATTCCACTACGCAATTTGGGCTCAATATAGGTGCTTTTTGGGGGCATTACCAAACCTGCATCAGCAATAGCTTTTATTTCATCGATTGTAATGGGGACTAGACTAAAGCCTACCTTAAAATCTCCTTTATCAATACTTTCCTTCATTTTGATGCTATTGTGCTTACCGTAACCATAGGCAATACGTTTGTCGTTACGCAAATCATGTATGCCCAAGATGGGTTCCAAGATGGTTTTATATAAGATCTGGGTGTCCAATTTGCTTAGTGCATCGGTGAAAGCATATTTCGTGTGGCGCAGATAAAGCGAATAGAACTCACCTCCAAGATACATGCTGAAATGATGTTTTTTTGTCGGTTTGTAGAGTCCTTCTTCCTTTTTTTCAATTCGAAAGAATTCATCCAGTTTAATAAGAAACTCTTCTACGGAATATCCATTCAAATCGCGAACCATCCGATTGAATTCATATATTCTGATTTGGGATTCGGGGATTACATAGGCCATGAAGTAATTATAAGGCTCTTCCCCGTTGTGGGATGCGTTTTCCTTGGTTTTGCGCTGTGCCAATAAATGGGAAGATGCACTACGATGGTGACCATCGGCAATGTACAGCGCATTCATTTCCCTAAAAATTTCGGTTAACTCCTTAATCGTTTCTTTTTCGGAAATTTTCCAAAGCTGATGTCGTATTTTGTCTGTCGTGGTAAAATCGTATTCCGGTGTCTTTTCCACTTCCAATTGTAATATGCGGTCAATTTGTGGATTATCAGCATAGGTTATTAGCACGGGTTCAGCATTAAAACCAACGGTATGCAAATAATCAGCAAATAGCTTTTCTCTCCGTTGCAAGGTGTCTTCGTGTTTTTTTATAGTGTCGTCTGCATAGTCCTGAAGACTACAGGTGCAAAAAAAACCGAGACTTTGAAAATTGCCTTTCCCTATTTGATATAGATAAAAACTTTCCTCCTGATCTTTTTCGAAAACATCCTCCTCCAAGAACTCCATGTAACGATTGTGCACCAATTTAAACCGTTCTTTGCCCGAAATGGTCTTATGGAACTTAAATCCTGGATTGATAATATGAAGAAAAGAAAAGGGATTGAACTCCAAAACGGAACGTAATTCCCTTTTTGAATACCTCTCATACGAACGAGATACCACAAAAGGAGCTTTATCCTTAGTGGGGAGTATGGCCCTAAAAGGTTTGATAAAGGCCATGAACGTTTACTTAAATTGGGATGATACCTTTTCGGCCTTTCTGGATTCAGAATAATCATAGAATCCTTCTCCAGATTTTACACCCAACTTTCCAGCCATGACCATATTGACCAATAAAGGGCACGGAGCATACTTCGGGTTTTTGAAGCCATCATACATAACGTTCAAAATGGATAGGCAAACGTCCAAACCAATAAAGTCTGCCAATTGCAATGGTCCCATTGGATGTGCCATACCTAGTTTCATAACGGTATCTATTTCGGTTACTCCGGCTACACCGTTGTACAAGGTTTCAATAGCTTCATTTATCATGGGCATTAGGATTCTATTGGCGACAAATCCAGGATAATCATTAACCTCAGTAGGGGTTTTGCCAAGCTTTTGGGATAATTCCATAATGGTTTGTGTCACCTCGTCCGAAGTGCTATACCCACGAATGATTTCAACCAGTTTCATAATAGGTACGGGATTCATAAAATGCATGCCAATCACTTTATCTGGACGTTTGGTGGATGCCGCTATCTGTGTAATGGAAATAGATGAGGTATTGGTAGCCAAAATAGTATTTGGACTACACAGCGCATCTAAATCCTCAAATATTTTGAGTTTAATTGTTAGATTTTCCGCAGCAGCTTCTACGACCAAGTCAGCTTCTTCAACACCTCCTTGTAATGAGGTGGAAGTGGAAATTCGTCCCAAAGTTGCTGATTTATCAGTTTCGGAAATCTTTTCTTTAGCCAACATACGGTCCAGATTTTTGGTGATAGTGGCCACTCCTTTTTCAAGAGAGCTTTCGGAAACATCAACCAAATTGACTTGAAAACCACTTTGTGCAAAAACGTGGGCGATTCCATTGCCCATGGTGCCGGCACCAATGACAGCTATTTTGTTCATTCTATTCTTAGTTTTTAAAAGATTCTATGATTTGTAAGGCTACCCTTAAAGCATTTGTACCTTGTTCAAGACTCACGATGGGAGTGGTATCTGAGTTGATGGCATTCGCAAAAGTTTCCAATTCATCCAAAATGGCATTGTTTACGTGGATATCGGGATTCTCAAAATAGATTTGTTTGCGCACGCCCTCGGCGTTTTGCAAAATCATATCAAAATCACCAGGATTCTCTGGAGCATCTTTCATTTTTACCACTTCTACTTTTTTCTCCAAAAAGTCAACAGAGATATAGGCATCTTTTTGAAAGAAGCGGGATTTTCTCATATTCTTTAAAGAGATGCGGCTCGATGTGAGATTGGCCACACAGCCATTTTCAAACTCTATTCGTGCATTGGCAATATCTGGCGAATTGCTAATCACGGAAACCCCACTAGCATTGATTTGCTTTACAGGCGAGTTTACAACACTAAGGATTACATCAATATCATGAATCATCAAATCCAAAACAACAGGTACGTCTGTCCCTCTAGGGTTGAATTCTGCCAAGCGATGGGTCTCAATAAACATGGGGTTTTCCACCTTTTCCTTAACGGCGATAAAGGCAGGGTTAAAACGCTCTACATGACCAACTTGACCTTTAACCTTATGTTCGTCAACCAATTGCAGCAATGTTTCAGCTTCTTGTAGGGTATTGGTTATGGGTTTTTCAATAAAAATGTGTTTGCCTTTTCCAATAGCCTTTTTTGCACAATCAAAATGGGATAGGGTTGGAGTAACAATATCTACAACATCCACTGAATCCATCAGCGTATTCATGTTTTCAAAGTAGGTATATCCAAATTCTTGGGCTACTTTTTTGGCATTGATTTCGTCAGGGTCATAAAATCCAATCAGTTCATATTTTTCGGATTCGTTTAGGAGTCTGAGATGTATTTTCCCTAAATGTCCTGCGCCTAGGACACCAACTTTTAACATGCTATCTGATTTTTTTCAAAAATACGATTCTGTTACCAGTTGGCATAAAATAAAAAATGAAGGAGGTGTATAAAATTCAAGGGAACTTTTTAAATTCGAATACCAGACCAATACCATGAAGGATACACTAAAGCATAGCGGGATGCGCAACAAGTTGGCGCAGGTAATTGAGGCTAAAGGGATAACGGATAAGCGCGTTATAAACGCCATACGAAAAGTTCCCAGACATTTGTTTTTGGACAGTAGTTTTGAAGAGCACGCTTATCAAGATAAAGCCTTCCCCATTGGCGCCAGTCAAACCATTTCGCAACCCTATACTGTGGCTTTCCAAACCGAATTGTTAGAAATAAAACCTGGAGATTCCATTTTGGAAATAGGCACAGGAAGTGGATATCAGACAGCAATTCTTTTGGAACTTAAAGCGAAGGTTTTTACCATAGAACGCCAAAAGGAGTTATTCAAAAAAACCAAGTTGTTTTTTGGAAAAATGGGGTATCGACCTAAAAAAATCATTTTTGGTGATGGCTACAAAGGGCTTCCTGAAGAAGCTCCCTTTGATGGTGTCATTGTTACCGCAGGAGCGCCTTTTGTTCCCAAACCATTGCTTTCACAGCTAAAAGTAGGAGGGAAACTGGTCATACCTGTGGGTTCCGAAGAACAAATCATGACCCGTTATGTCCGAAAATCAGAAAAGGAATTTCAAAAAGAGGAATTGGGTAACTTTCGTTTTGTGCCGTTGCTGGAAAACAAAAACTAGTTATTGAAATTTTTCTTGATACGGGATAGGTTTCTTTTGTTGTCCCTATCTTTAATATTCTCTCGTTTGTCATATAATTTTTTACCCTTGGCCAAAGCAATGTTTATTTTGGCCAACCCTCTATCATTGATAAAGAGGTTTAAAGGAACTATGGTGAGCCCTGAGTTGGCTACCTCTCTTTTCAGTTTTTTTAGTTCTTGTTTGTTGAGTAATAACTTACGCTCGGCTTTTGGTTTATGGTTATAGTAACCCCCATAGCTATATTCATCAACTTGCATGTTGATAACAAAAAGTTCTCCTTTATCATTGAATTCACAAAAACTTTGAGATAAGGAAGCTTTGCCTAACCGAATTGATTTAATCTCGGTTCCGGACAAAACAATACCTGCAGTGTAGGTGTCCAATAGTTCGAAATCGAAACGAGCTCTTTTGTTTTTTATGTTGATGTTCTTCTGCATGGTGCGCAAAAATATAAACTCTTCTTGGAGAAAATTGTAATGTTGTGATGCTTTTTCCGATTATTGAGAAAACAAAACTTCATGAAACTACGACTTATTCCAATTTTAGTTCTTTTTCTAGTATCCTGTAAAAAGGAGGTGAAACAAGAACTTAATGCGCAATCCATCATTGATAGCTCCATTGTAAAAAGTGGTGGAGAGCGTTTCAAAGACCATAAGGTTTCCTTCTTTTTCAGAAATCGCAAGTATTCGTCTTATTATGTAGACGGTCAGAAAATGTTGGAACGCTACACATTTTTAGATTCCAATATGATTGCGGATAAGAAATCGAATGTTGGCTTTAAGCGCTTTATCAATGATAGCTTAGTAAATGTTCCGGATTCTTTGGTGAGCAGATATGCCAACTCTGTAAACTCAGTACACTATTTCTCAAAATTGCCTTTTGGGTTGAACGATAAGGCAGTAAATAAAGAATTTATTGGAGAAGAAACTATCAAAGAAATTCCCTACTACAAAGTTAAGGTCACTTTTGACCAAGCTGGGGGAGGGGATGATTTTGATGATACCTATGTATACTGGTTCAATAAAGAAACGATGCTGCCAGACTATTTAGCCTACGACTTTCATGTAGATGGCGGAGGTCAACGATTTCGGGAGGCTTACAATGAGCGCTACATCAATGGTATTCGTTTTGTGGATTACAATAACTTTAAACCAAAACAGAAAGGCTCCGGTTTAATGGAGATAGGATTGTTGTTTGAAAAAGACAGCTTAGATTTATTATCCAAGATTGAATTGGAAGAGATAGAAGTTTTGGAGAACTAATCCATTTTAAGTCTGAAATCAGTGGTGCTATCGTTGATAAACCTAACAATGAAAAGACTACTGTTGTCGTCATCATCCATTTGGTCATATTTTTCTTCTCCTAACAATTGATTTACAAAATCAGGAGTAGTATTGCTATGACCTACTACCAATACGTTTTGACCTTTGTGCGTTTCTTTAAAAGTTTCAATGTCAACAGCGCCTGGGTCATAGAATTCTATTTCGGTTTCTTTTTTAATGGATACCGGGGCAGCTGTCATGGTCGTTCTTTCATAATTGGTAGAGTAGATGGCATCTAACTCTATAGGGTCAAACACTTCTGCCCATTTAAGAGCACGGTTCAATCCATCTTGATTCAGCTCAGGGTCGGTATTTTCGGGATTGGTTCTATCTTTTTCTGCATGGCGAATAAGATAAAATGTTGATATAATGGGCTCTTTTGGCTCTTCCTTGCAACAAATGGAGGTTAGCAAAAGCGTGAATACTACAAAAAGATATTTTATTGTCCGTTTTATCATCGTGTTTTATCCCCTTATTTTTTTATTTCTTTTTGAACTAAATGTTCTAAATAAGCAATTGTATTGACCAAATACTTTCTGTCTCGGGTCATGCTGGCCATGGCTATGGCACCTTGTAACATGGTAAACAATTGTTTTGCAAATTGTAACGGGGGGACAGGAATTTTTATTTCGTTAGCTTTTACACCGTTTTCCAAGACCAAAGCTATTTTTCCTTCAATCTCGTTAATGGTTTCCTTGACGGCAGCTGCTAAAAGTCTGTTATTATTTTGTGCATCTACACCAACATTCAAAACAGGGCATCCCCCAAAGGGCATGGTGAACACATCATATTGCCTGTAAAAACGAATTAAGGAAAAGAGTTTATCCAAGGCTTCTCCTTCTATGGTAAGTTTCTCTTCTATAGTAGCTAGCAACTGTTTTTGATTGTATTGAAACGCCGATAGTGCTAGGGCTTCTTTGTTTTCAAAATTCCCATAGATGGCACCTTTAGTGAGTCCTGTAGCTTCGGTAATATCACTCATGCTTGTACCTATGTATCCAAATTTATTGAATATGGGCGCTACGGTCTCAATTATATAAGCTGTAGTTCTTTCTGCTTTTTTGGACATTGTGGCTCAAGGTTGGAATGGTGTGGGCTAAGATATGAAAAACATATACTGTATGGTATTTTAAATACAAAATGCCCTTATTTTTAACAAAATAAGGGCATTCCATTCAACACAAAGTCTAAATTACTCTACAAGTTCATTCTGATTTCTAAACACCAACTTATCATCAAAAGAATCCAAAAGAACAATACTATCTGTAGTAATTCGTCCTGCTAAAATCTCTTTGGATAGACCATTCAACACTTCTTTTTGAATCAACCGTTTAACTGGTCTAGCTCCAAATTGAGGGTCATATCCTTTTTGAGCTAAGTAATCTACGGCCTCTTGCGTAGCATCTAAAGTAATGTTTTGCTTGGATACCAATCTTCTCAACTGATCTAACTGCAATCCTACAATTTCTCTGATATTTGATTTGCTCAATGGTGTGAACATGATAATATCATCAATCCTATTCAGAAACTCAGGTCGTATTGTTTTTCGTAGCAGTCCCATAACTTCAATGCGAGCAGCTTCGGTAGCACTCTCCAGGTTGTCTTGCGTATCTTCAAACTTCTCTTGAATAAGGTGACTACCCATATTACTGGTCATAATGATGATAGCATTTTTAAAATCTGCCACACGACCCTTGTTGTCTGTTAATCTTCCTTCATCCAATACTTGGAGAAGAATATTGAAGGTGTCTGGATGTGCCTTTTCGATTTCGTCCAAAAGAACGACTGAATACGGTTTTCTTCGAACGGCTTCGGTAAGCTGCCCACCTTCATCGTAACCTACATACCCAGGAGGTGCCCCAACTAATCTGCTAACGGAATGCCTTTCTTGGTACTCACTCATATCAATGCGGGTCATGGCATTTTCATCATCAAAAAGATAGGAGGCCAAGGTTTTGGCCAACTCGGTTTTTCCAACACCCGTAGTTCCCAAGAACAAGAAAGAACCAATTGGTTTTTTAGTATCCTGTAATCCGGCACGGCTTCGTCGTATGGCATCTGATACTGCTTCTATGGCCTCTTCCTGACCAACCACTCGTTTATGGAGCACATTTTCTAGATTCAGTAATTTTTCACGCTCACTCTGAAGCATTTTGGTCACAGGTATACCGGTCCACTTAGCCACAACTTCGGCAATGTCCTCATTGGTTACCTCCTCTTTAATCAGTGTTCCAGCGTTTTGTTGATTGGCCAGTTCTTCTTGAAGTTTTTCCAACCGTTCCTGGGATTCCTTGATTTTTCCGTAGCGTAATTCTGCTACTTTACCATAATCTCCATTACGTTCTGCACGTTCAGCCTCCAGTTTATAGTTTTCAATATCCAGTTTGGTTTTTTGAATATCGTCCACTACGGTCTTTTCACTTTCCCATTGTGCAAAAATCTCGTTACGCTCCTCCTTTAAATTTGCTAACTCAAGGTTAAGACTTTGTAATTTAACGGAATCATTTTCTCGTTTGATGGCCTCAATCTCAATCTCCAATTGCATAATCTTCCGGTCCAGCACATCTAACTCCTCCGGCTTGGAATTGATTTCCATTCGCAGTTTTGAAGCAGCTTCGTCTATTAGGTCGATAGCCTTATCGGGCAAGAACCTGTTGGTGATATAACGCTGTGATAACTCTACGGCAGATATCACGGCCTCATCTTTTATACGCACTTTGTGATGGGCCTCGTACTTGTCCTTAATCCCCCGTAAAATAGAGATGGCACTTTCCGTATCTGGTTCATCTACCAGTACTTTTTGAAAACGACGTTCCAAAGCCTTGTCCTTTTCAAAATACTTTTGATACTCATCCAAGGTAGTGGCTCCAATAGCACGAAGTTCTCCTCTGGCCAAGGCAGGTTTTAAAATATTGGCAGCATCCATTGCACCTTGTCCACCACCTGCACCGACAAGTGTATGTATTTCATCAATGAATAGAACAATATCCCCATCTGAGGTGGTGACTTCTTTGATAACAGATTTCAAGCGTTCTTCAAATTCACCTTTGTATTTGGCTCCCGCGATTAAAGCCCCCATATCCAAAGAATAAATGATTTTGTCCTTTAGATTTTCTGGAACATCGCCTTGAATAATTCTATGGGCCAATCCTTCTGCAATGGCTGTTTTACCCACACCAGGTTCTCCTACCAACATAGGGTTGTTCTTGGTTCGTCTTGATAGTATTTGTAGCACTCTACGAATTTCTTCATCCCTTCCAATTACTGGGTCCAATTTTCCATCGTCAGCCAACTGATTTAAATTGTTGGCATATTTGTCCAAAGAATTATAGGTGTCCTCAGCGCTTTGTGAGGTTACCTTTCCACCTTTTCTTAATTCTTGGATAGCTGCATTTAAATCCTTCTCCGTAGCACCTTGGTCTTTCAATATTTGGGCCGCTTTGCTTTTCGATTCAAAAATCGCCAAAAGCAAGTGTTCTATGGATACATACTCATCTCCAAGCTTTTTGGCTAGGGAACTTGCTTCGGTCAATGATTTCCCAGCTTCCCGAGACAGCATAATATCACCTCCCGATACTTTGGGAAGGCTTTCCAGTTCTTTATCCAAAATTTGCTCTACTAAGCTTGTGTTGACATTCAACTTCTTTAAAATGAACGGCAATACATTTTGGTCCACTTCCATGATAGCTTTGAACAAATGTTCATTTTCTATCTGTTGATGCCCATACCCTTGCGCAATTTGTTGTGCTTGTTGTATGGCTTCTTGTGATTTTATTGTAAAATTGTTAAAGTTCATTTTCAATCTTTTGTTTCAAAAACACAACAACCCTACCATCACAATTAATCAGACAAAATGTCGCTAAACCCTTGAAAACAAAAGACATTTCGACAGTTTGTAAGCTTTGAAAAGCTTGCCGACCTATTAATAAATATATTGTATGGGAATTTTTGACAGTTTCTTTGGGAAGAAAGAAGACACCGATAAGGAGGCGAATGCGTTGGCTTGGAATCCGTTGACCTCGATATCACAATTGGAAGATATTGCAGAACAATCTAATGAAAAACCACAACTTATTTTTAAGCATTCAACCACTTGTGGTATTAGCAGAATGGTGCTAAATATGTTTACTGGTTCCTATAATCTGGGTGAAACTGCAGATTTACATTTTTTGGATTTACATTCCCATCGAGATGTATCGAATGAAGTGGCTTCAAGGTTTGGAGTGATGCATCAATCTCCTCAGTTATTAATTGTGAAGGATGGGGAAGTAGGTTTTCATACCTCCCATGGAAATATTGCCGATATAGATTTGAAAGATTACATATAAAAAAAAAGCCCCGCAAACTGCGGGGCTTTTTTATCAATCAAATTGATGTCTTCGTATAATACTTTTAAGTCGGGCCTTAAGGTCTTCCCCAGCATCGTAAACCATCTGCTCATTGGATGGAAAAGGAACTGCAGCCAAATCCAATAACGCTACCAAGTCATTGTCCAAAGCTCTTCTATCTCCTTTATAATTGGCATAAATATGCTCAAAAATAAACTCACTGGAAAGTGGGTAAGAATTGATTTCTTGTCCGTTGGACAAATCAGTGATACTCACTTTAGCTCCGATTTGAGCACTTTTAAATTGTGTAAACTGATAAAAGTTACAGGTAACCGTTCTTAAGCGATCCACTTTAATTCGGTTTCCTAAACTGTCTTTTACAGCATTGCCGTTATCGTCCAATAGATATTCATACCCATCCTTTATTTGCTTTTCACGAACAATTTGCTTCTCGTTAACACGCTCTGGAGAAATATTGATTTCTCGGAAGCCCAGGTTTAAAGCAAAATCATAGTTCATATTATTCTGTGGCTTTGAATGGAACTTGGTCCAAAAGTTATCTATACCATAGGTATTGAAGTCCAACAACTCCGTTTCCAAACGCTCTGGAATGATTTGTTGGGTTTCATTATCTATTTCAACCTTCACGTAGTCCAATCCTTTTTGATAGGCCCGGTCCATTTTTTGGACGGTTTGCTTATAACCCGGATTGATTTCGGACAAATACTTCAAATCATTGAATACATTTCTATAATCTTGCTTGTACCGAGCATTTTTCATTAGCTCATTGGCATTTGCATAGAGATACTCGGAAAGTTGCTCTTTAGTGTCCAATATGGCATTGTCATAATTGACAAAGTCAAATCGAGCTTCACGACCTTCTTCATAAATGGACAGGGGCAACAAAGGTTGAATTCTAGCCTGAATGCTTTTTAGGGCGTTGTACTTTTTATAGATAGTCTCCAGATTAGCCGGATTTCCATCTTTTTCCATAAAACTGATTTGTTCCAATTCCCTTTGGGTGTTTTTAGCAAATGCGTCTTCCAAAAGAGTAACATAGGCCTGATGCCCTTTTCGAGTCTTGTTTTCCGTCAAATTTTTGATGGCCTTATTCATGGCCGTCACATAGTTTCCGCTGTTTACTGCCTCTTGGGTTTTTTTTACACCTCCACAAGCAAGCATAAGCAAAATGGTGCTATAAAGTAGAGTTCTTTTCATCGTTTTTGGTTTTATGATTTTCTAGTGGTTATTCAACTGTTGTGCCAAAAAGCCACACTTAAGTAACGTTTTGCGTCCAACTGTAGTATATAATCGACCAAAAGCACGTTTTTTAAAGATTTTCAGTATTTTGATTCGTGCAATTGAATTGTTGATTTTTAGTGGATAATATCTCTTTTGCAACCGTTTTTTTTACTTGAAATACCTATTTCTCTTTGTACTTTTGAAACTTCTTAAAAATTAGTCCTCATGCAAAGAGACACCACTATTTTTGACCTTATTGGAAAGGAAAGGGAAAGACAGGTAGAAGGAATCGAATTAATTGCCTCCGAAAACTTTACTAGTCCCCAAGTAATGGAAGCGGCTGGTTCCGTATTGACCAACAAGTATGCTGAAGGGTATCCCGGAAAGCGCTATTATGGTGGTTGTGAAGTAGTGGATGAAATTGAAACCCTGGCCATTGAACGTGCTAAAGAACTCTTCGGTGCGGTATATGCCAATGTGCAACCTCATTCAGGTTCACAGGCCAATGCTTCGGTGTACCATGCGTGTCTACAGCCCGGGGATACCATCCTTGGATTTGATTTGGCCCACGGCGGACACTTGACACACGGTTCTCCAGTGAATTTTTCAGGAAAATTATACCGTCCCACATTTTATGGTGTTGATGAGGAAACCGGGACGTTGAATTATGATAAAATCCAAGAAATTGCTGATAAGGAAAAACCTAAACTCATAATTGCTGGTGCTTCTGCCTATTCACGGGATATGGATTTTGCCCGTTTTAGGGAAATTGCTGATAGTGTCAATGCAATCTTGTTAGCAGATATTTCCCATCCCTCTGGTTTGATTGCCAAGGGAATTTTGAACGACCCCATTCCACATTGCCATATCGTGACCACTACTACACACAAAACGCTTCGTGGACCAAGGGGCGGCCTAATTCTAATGGGGGAGAACTTTGAAAACCCATTTGGTATTCGATTAAAGAACGGAAACCTCAGAAAAATGTCAGGTTTGTTGGACTTGGCAGTCTTCCCAGGGAATCAAGGTGGGCCTTTGGAACATATCATTGCAGCTAAGGCCATTGCTTTTGGTGAAGCGCTGACTGATGATTTTCTACACTATATGCTTCAAGTGAAAAAGAATGCTGAAGCTATGGCAAAAGCCTTTATGGCCAAAGACTACAAGGTTATTTCAGGAGGTACGGACAATCACATGATGCTCATCGACCTTAGAAACAAAAATATTACGGGTAAGGATGCGGAAAAGGCTTTGGAAAAAGCAGCCATCACTGCCAATAAAAATATGGTGCCTTTTGATGACCAGTCTCCATTTATTACTTCTGGGATTCGTTTTGGAACACCTGCCATTACTACAAGAGGTTTGGTAGAATCAGATATGGAAACTATTGTGGATTTGATTGATGAGGTGCTATTGAACCCAGATGATGAAAGTAGTATTTCCAAAATAAAGGAAAAGGTCCATACTTTAATGAAGCATAGACCTCTTTTCAATAGCTAATTGTGAAGGGTGTTCTTAGGTTAAGCCTAAGGAGATGATTTTTAGTCCAAAAGGAAAAAATCTTCTTTTGTGAGTTCTTTAGTGTTTAGATCATAAATCAACACATCATGGTTGATATCATCATTAAAGTAGAGCGCCCAGAAATCATAATACTGCCTTCTTTGGCCTTCAGCCTCTAATGCATGCTGCTCTATATCTTCAAAGATAGGAACAAAAATTTCATAGGGCATTTCGGTAAGTCCCTTGGTCAAGTATACAAAATGCTCACTCAATTTGGTGATAATACTTCCCAATTCCTCAGGGATGCTGTAATCCTGTATTCGGCCTATAATTATTGAAGTATCCTTAAAATGCAGGGATAGTTCAGAAATGTCTAGAGCGTGGTTGTTCTTGGCGCACAGTCTTTGAAATGCCTCATCAAATTTAGAGATGGTATATACTTCGGTTTGTGGGGATATACCACCCCAGTTTCCATTGTTGAAATGATGTAGACTTTCCGTGAGACCAAAATTGCAATAGATATCTAGAATTAGGTCCGTACGTTCCTTTACAACGTCATAGCGACATTGCGCGATTATCTCTGCGAAAAAATCCCGCTCCAATATTTTTAAAAAGTCCTCGAGTCCCTCGCAGGTAACAAAGCTTTTAATACCGCTTAGGGGAAAAAGTGAATCTCGTTTTCTGTTTGTTGGCATACTCAGCTATTTTTGTAGCGGTCAGGTATACCAAAGTTAAAACGAATGTTTTTTCTGGGATTGCACGAAAACCTTAAAAATTCTGGGGATAATCTCGCATTTCAAGGGAAATTTATAGGTTTTCCTTTAAAACGCGAATTTACCTAAACGGAATGTCACATAAAAACTGTTAGATAAATCCACGATTCTTGGCCGCCAATATTAACGCCAGGTCGTTTTCATTTTCCGTACCAAAAAGGGATTTTAAATGTCGCTTTCTATTCTCGATTGAAGAGGGGGAAAGCCGAATGAACTTTTCTAAATCCTTATTTTTTGTTCCTATAGAAAGATGATATAGTATTTTCTTGTCCTTATCATCCAAAGTGATGTCGTTGGTCATCTTCTTGCGAATAGCACCTAAGGCTTTGGAGGAATAATAGGGCGGATTAAGGGTAACTGTTTTCACAGCATCTTCCAAAGTTTTTGGGTCAATATCTGTCTTTACCAAATACCCATCTGGGTCAACCGACTGCAATATGCTATTGATGCGGTAGTTATCGCTAAAGGAAGACATGTATACAATTTTGGATTCTGGAACCAGTTTGCGGGCCAAAATCCCCAAATCTTCTCCGGTCTGTGGTTGGTGCTCATTGGGTGGGTACATTTGAACATCCAAAAAGAGAATGTCATACGTAAAGGAATTCACGGATTCTTCAATCATCCGTTTTCCCATTTCAAAAGTATTTGCGGTATCCACGATAATGGAGTGCCCCTCAAAAACAATGCGTTCCAAAATAAACTTGTAGCCCAACATGGTCATTTCATGGTCGTCAATGGCTAGAATTCTAAGTGTTTTCATTTGTCAAATATTAGTTTTCTAGGGTTATGCCTTTATGGTCTGCTTGAGTTCCAAATCCTCAAGAATGTCAGTTTGATTCGTATAATTTACCGGAATGTTCACTTTTATGGTAGTGCCCTTTCCTTTTTTACTTTTTATATCCAAGGTTCCGTTTACCTTTTTCACGCGTGAAATAATGTTACGAAGCCCGATACCCCTTTTCCCCTTGTTGATATCAAAACCTACGCCATCATCTTTAATGCTCAGTTGAAGCATATTTTCTTTACATTCAAAATTGACGTGGGCGTTTTTGCACTTGGCGTGTTTCACACAATTTTGCAAAGATTCTTGAACAATTCGGTAGGCGTTGATTTTGATATCGCCTTCCAAGCTGTCCCATTCCACAAGAGAGTCATAAGTAAAAGAACATGTTATCCCTGAAGATGCTCCAATGGAGTTAATCATATCCTCTAGGGAAACAATAAAGTTATAAATTTTTTGATAAGAAGCATTATTCAACTCATGCGAAATGGTTCGTATTTCTTCTTCGGTCTCACGTAGTTTCTCAATGAACTCTGACCGTTGTTCCACGGACTTTTCATCCACCATTTCATTAAGGCCCGTGAGAACCAGTCGTATACCCAACATTTGGCCCAATACCCCATCGTGCAATTCTTCAGAAATACGCTTTTGCTCCAGTTTTTTGCCTTCTTCAAACTTTCCTTGTTGCGCCAACATGAGATTATAGATTTCCTGATTGCTCTCTTGCTGTTTTTGTTGGAACTTTAGTCGGTTATTGCTGATGCGCTGTGAAATAATGGTAAAAAGGGCAATTCCCAAAAGGATGAGGCCCAAGGCAACCCCAATCCATATTTGCTTTTGCCGGGAAAGCACTTCGTTTTCTTCAATAATTTGGTCGGTTTCTAAACGAACTCGTGCAAACTTGTCTCGTTTGGCGCGTTCTTCTTCTTTGAGTTGTTCAGAAAGGTCGTAATAGGCAGTAGAGTAGGCGACTGCATTTTTAGCGTCTATTTCGGTAAGGAATTTAAGTACTTCCAAACGCCTATCATTGTTTTGAGTCTGTTCAGCAAATTGCTTTACCTCCTTTGCTAACTTAACGGCCTCATCTTTCTTGCCTTGTGCTAGCAGGAGTTCAGCCAGCTTTTGTCTAGCCCATCCTAAATCTTGTGGTTCATCAATCTCAATAAATGTATTAATGGCCTGTAAATACTTTAGATTAAGTTCTTCGTCGGTTTCTCCTAGTTTAAAACGTGCATAAGTATGCCCTACTAAAGCCTTTGAATAAAGTTCTGGATCTTGCTGTTTGAATTCGTTATTCTGAAGTAATGGTTTGTACGCTTGAATGGCACTTTCATAATCTTTTTCACGCAGATAACTATTGGCTAGGTTATTTTTGTTAATCCAAACTAAATTTTCGTTATTCAAAGATTCTAGATAACCTCCAGCTTTTTTTAGATATTCCCTTGTTTTGTCTTCGTTTTTAAAACCGCTCTGAATACTCGCCAATAAATTATAGCTCGCAGATAGCCAATAATCATCGTTTTGTTCAGCAAAAATTTTTATTGCTTTAGAGACATTACTTTCGGCACCTAAATAATCCTTTAAATCATCTTGCGCCCTTGCCATTCCATATAGCATTCTTGCTTTTAAATTATCCGAGGATGTACTTGAAGGTAATTCATCGAAACTTTGATGGGCTAATTGATGATAGTAATAAGCACTATCAATAACTAGATAACTTTTCAAGAATGAGGCCATATCCCAGTGGGCTTCTCCTAATATTTGATAATTTTCAGATTTCATAGCACGGCTCGACAACTCTCTATAGATATTTCTGTAAAACAAAGAGTCTTTTAAACGATATCCTGTGATTGATATTTGAGATAGATTTTTTAGGTATGTTGAATCATTCTCATGTTGTTTGAGTGATTGATACCCCTTTCGCAGATAGTCTATCCTTACATCGATGGGTAATTCTGTACTATCTTTCGCAATGCGTACTTGTTCCATTGCCTGGATAACGGGCGAGTTACCAACCTGTGATTCACTTTTTGTTGAGTCTTTACAAGCGGAAAAAATTGATAACAAGAGAAGTAACCGTATCTTTTTCAATAGTGTTTGGTTGAAAAATAGGGCAAAACCCCAGTTCTTTTACTACAAGGTACTAAAAAACCCCAAATCCAATAAGATTTGGGGTTTTTGATATTTTAAAAAGCTCTTTTTTTAGGTCCTTTCTGGGTCTATTGTGCCATCTCCCTCACCTGAATTTCCATCTACATCCAAAGTTTCAAATAGAGCCTCGGTTTCTTCCACATTGGTTTCTGCTTCACAAGAAAATAATCCTAAAGAAAATACTGCTACAGCTACAATTCCAAATACTTTTTTCATAATACTACCGTTTAAAGTTTAGACAAGTTTAGTTTTCCTAACGGCTAATATATTTTTGACTTCTTCCTTAGCCAGTAACAACTAAAGCATCTTAGTATTTGACAGGAAATTGAGGGTATTTGGCCCTATTCTGAGAGAATTTGCTTAATTGGAGGCGCCTACGGCCTTTTTGGACAGTTTCTCCTTAAGTTGGTCTATGCGCTCTCTGTACTTTTTGGAAAACGGAATTTCCTGTTCTTGAGGATTGCGCAAAGTGCATAAATTTTTACCATAGTTGATGCGGGACACATATCTACTGTTCAGAATATAGCTCTGATGAATACGGATAAATTGTTCCGGTAACTTCTCCTCAAACGATTTTAAGGTTTTGAAAGCACTTACCACATTGCCATTGGCCAAAAAGAAATCCGTGGAATTATTGTCCGACTTTAAGTAAAGAATTTCTTTGGTGTCCAGATACCGGTAATCGTTATAAGATTTAAGGCAAATGGTAGAAGGGAAGTTTTCTTTGGGGTGTTGTTTTCGCAGTTTAAAAATGGTTTTTCGGATATCAAACTCATTGTGGGGCAAAACCCAATAATCAAAAAAACCGCTTTTAATGGCGTTGTAGGCATATTTTGTGGATGTGGAATATCCTATAATGAGTGGAAGCGAATTCATGTACTGGCTCAACTCTGTCACCATTTGAAAATAGGACATACTATCGTTGTTCAGATTGACCAACACCACGTCAGGAGAATACTTCAAGATAGTATTCAGACCTTCCACAGCATTGTGTGCAAAAGCCGCAAACACAAAATCTTCAAACTCCTCAAGATACACTTGGAGTTGGAGCTTGGAGCTGGCGTCCGAATCTATTATGGTGTAGGTATAATCCATGCGTAAAACACTGGTTGCAAGTTACTAAGGGCTAAAAAAAACCCATTGCAGTTTTACCTTAAAAAAACTAGGGATTTCCCTTAAAAACAATGATTTTTCTTTCCTTTTGGGGAGTTTTCCTTCAAAAATCAGTTTTCAGGAGCAAATTCAAACGCTCCTATGTCGGGATTCGAGTCGCGTACAGTGCCCAAAATATCGTTGGGAAATGTGGAAAGAAAATTAGGATCACCAGCATCTATGGCCTCGGAATTTGACCCGATGGAGAATTGATCTTGGAAAGGGGCTTCAAAATCCAGCTCACCATTTAGGATGATATTGCGATACAGATTTTCATCGTCAAAATTGTATAGGGGATTGCTTTGAGTAGAGCCGCTGGAATCATCAAACTGAATGGCCGAATGCTGAAATCCGAAATTGAATATAAAGTTGGTGTCCTCCATCAAGGAAAGTTCCAAACGTGAAGAACCGTCTATAATGCAATTGATGAAATCCGCTTGTTCCATATCCGCCCCATTATTTTCCAACCACAGGGCAACTCCGCCTCTAGGCCCATTGTTCCAATAATTTGCCAAGGTACAATGTGTAAATTGATGGTTGCCTCCTTCGGTCAACCGAACCGAGGTACCGCCTGCGCCTCCGAAAATAGAGTTGGAAGTTCGTAAACGTGTACTTGAGGCCCAGATATTGAACTCCAAGCTATTAAAGACCTGCACATTATTTAGGGTCAACGTAGGGGAGGGGTTGGATAGGTCTCCTTCTACTATCAATCCGGCGGTAGCATTTTTAAGTGTGAGGTTCTGAATGTTGTTGCCTACACTTCCTGACCGAAGCCAAATAGAGCCCCATTGTCCTGGAACGTCTGCAAAAACGGGTTCTAGGCGGTCTCCCTCAAAGATTACCTCGTTTTCCAAAAGCTCTATGTCTTCGCTTTGCGCTCCATTAATTTGTAGGGAAGCTCCTGATTCGACCACAATACCTGAATTGTTGTGGAAATGTACCCGTGTTCCTGCATCCATGCTTAATGCGCTTCCCGAAGGCACGGCAGCATATCCGTAAATCACATAGGGTTTCTCATTCGTAAAATTGAGTTCTTCAGGTTGCAGATAAAAACCTTCCGCCATAATTTCATTTCCTTCTCCGTCCATGCCAATGGGTATGGTTTCACGGGTTCCATCGGAAGCGGCAGCGGGATATAGGAAAACAGCATCTTTTACTAAAGTAACCAACTCTACTTGTTGCTGGGATGCGCCCTCCCCAAAAAGAATACGGTCCGTGTTCAAGAACTCATTTGCCCCAGTTGGAGCAACATCAAATGTGGTTTCTACAAAAACAAAAAGACTATCCCGCGCTAAAAGCGGAACATCAACGAATTCTTTGCCAGCTACCCCATCTACGTTAAGCCGATAGCTACTGTCCAAGCCACCTTCCAAACCCACAAAAGGAATGGAAATGTCGCGATTAAGCCCATTATAAACCTTTAAGGTGTAGGTACTGCTCCCGATATTGGTAAATACTGTATCTAAAAAAACAGTGTCTTTGGAAAAGGTGAGGTTGCCCGTATTGGGTTCGAAATTAAAATCCTCTCGGCACGAACTCCAAATCACTACTGAAACTAACAGCAAGGCAACAGAGAAGTATTTTATAAACTTTTGTACCACATTATTCAAATAGAGTAGCAATATCCTCAGGTACGCGTTTGGGCCTAAAGGTAGATGCATCCAAAAGGCACCAATCGGTACTAGCCTTAACTAAAAGGACATTGGTTTTATTGTGCCAAATCTCAACGATTCTCGTAGAAACTGGGCCTTTGTTTTTTGCAACATGTGTCTTTAGCAGTAGAACATCTTCCAAAATAGCCGATTTGAAATAGTTGACTTCATGTTTGCGAACTACCCAGATGAGTTCATTCCTGATTTCTGGGGTAGTAGCTTTTTCCCAATGCTCCTTAGAGATTTGTTGCACCCAATCAATGTATCGTATGTTGTTCACATGGTTCAGTTCATCCAGGTCATTGGGGTTAACTGTCAGCGTTTTCTCGTAAAACCGCATCTACTCTTTTTTTCGAATGGAAACCTCAAAGAGCTTGTCCCAGTTTTTTCCAGTTACAAAGAAAGTACCTCGTTCTTTATGATATGCTACGCCGTTAAGTACAGAATTACCCTCATCCCATTGCGGGCCTTTGGTCACTTGGGATTTAAGTCCTCCAAAATTAATGACACCTTCAATGGCTCCTGAGGTGGCATCAATAATCATCATACTTTCCTTTTGGTAAACATTGGCGTAAATTTTTCCGTTTACATATTCCAGTTCGTTCGCCTTGTTGAAAATAGATTTGTTGGTTACCGTTTCAATGTAGCCTACTTCTTGAAGACTTTCCGGGTCCAGGTGCCAAATACGTTCCGTGCCATCGCTTTTGAAGATTTGTTTTCCGTCGTTGCACAGTCCCCAGCCCTCGCGGCTTTCTCCATAGCTAAAGTTCTTAATTTTTTCCAGGGTATTTGGATTGTAGACATAGCCCAAACCACTTTGCCAGGTCAACTGATACAATTTGTTGTTTAGCAGGGTAATACCTTCACCAAAAACGGTATTGTCCAAATCTATTTTTTGTAAAACCTCCCCCGTTTTAAAATTTACTTTTCGTACGGTCGATGCACCTTTTTTTCCCGTGCTTTCATATAGGGTATCATTGGCGAATTCCAATCCTTGGGTGTAGGCAGATGGGTCATGCGGATAGGTGTTTAAAATCTCATAGGTATAAATGTCTGGAGAAGCGGCAGCCAGCAACTGAATCTTTTTAGAAATTTCTATAGAAGCACCATCCTCATAATTGATATCAGCTTTAAGCAACTTGTTTCCAAGAGCTTCGGCAGTTAGGGAAACTTTTCCACTGGAGAGTGATAGCGGTCGATTATCCAAACTATAGGTAACACTATTTATCGCCAGATTTTTTTTGTTGCTCACGGCAATTCCAATCAGTTCTCCATTTTGGATTTTTTTCTTGTTTCCCTCTAATTGGATTTCAAAAAAGGTAGTGGGGTCCCCGTTTCCGCCACAGGCCATAAAAAAAAGAACAAATCCAGCGTAGAGAAGTTTTGTCATGGTTTTCAAAGCTTTGTTCATGATACGTCAATCTTGACCGAAATTAAGGATCAAATAGGATTGCGGCAAATTTAAAAGGTCGTATATTTGCCTTTGGCAAGTCCTACACGACCAGCTCCTGCAAAATCCCCCAGGGTGGGAACGCAGCAAGGGTATGCGGTCGTAGCGGTGCGATGTAGGTAGCTTGCCTTTTTTTGT
>JBCCXJ010000018.1:0-74780 GCA_039191905.1 Bacteroidota bacterium
AACATCATCTTCTAATTTACGGGCTGCCAAAGTTCCTGGTCGCTCGGAATACGCGAACATAAAGCCAAAATCATACTTCACATATTCCATTAGACTCAGCGTATCTTCGTGATCCTCTTCGGTTTCCGTAGGGAATCCTGTGATCATATCCTGGCTTATAGCACATTCTGGATTGATTCTTCGGATATTATCAATTAATTCAAAATACTCCTCGCGGGTATGTAATCGATTCATCGCCTTTAAGATTCGATTACTACCGCTTTGCACTGGGAGATGAATGTAATTGCAAATGTTTTCATGCTTCGCCATGGTTTCAATAACATCCAGGGTCATGTCCTGAGGGTTGGATGTGGAAAAACGGATTCGCATTTTGGGTTGGGCAATTGCCGTCATATCCAGAAGTTTGGCAAAGTTTACAGAGGTTGCTTTTTGCATGTCCGTAGCCTTCTTGAAATCTTTCTTTAAACCACCACCATACCAGAGATAACTATCTACATTTTGACCCAAAAGGGTAATTTCTTTAAAACCTCTTTCCCATAGTTCATTCACTTCCTCTAGAATGGATTGAGGGTCCCGGCTGCGTTCTCGTCCTCGGGTAAATGGAACAACGCAGAACGTACACATATTGTCGCAACCCCTTGTTATAGATACAAAAGCCGTAACGCCATTGGAATTTAAGCGTACTGGAGCTACATCACCATAGGTTTCATCTTTGGATAAAATAACATTGACGGCATTTCGTCCCTCGTCAATTTCTTGAATGAGATTAGGTAGATCTTTGTAAGCATCTGGACCTACAACCATATCCACTATCTTCTCTTCTTCCAAGAATTTACTCTTCAAGCGCTCCGCCATACAACCCAAAACCCCAACTTTCATTCCTGGGTTGATTTTCTTTACGGCATTGAATTTCTCCAATCGCTTGCGAACGGTCAGCTCCGCTTTTTCACGGATGGAACAGGTATTTACTAGAACCAAATCAGCTTCTTCAAGCTGCGTTGTGGTGTTAAAGCCTTCTTTGGCCAAAATGGAAGCCACAATCTCACTATCTGAAAAATTCATTTGACAACCGTAACTTTCAATGTAAAGTTTACGTGTGTTGTCTTGAACTTTTTCCAATGTTAGGGTATTGCCCTGTAGCTCTTCGTTGATTATTTTTTCTGAATGTTCTTTTTCACTCATCATTGTCCAAATGGAAGGGCAAAGATAATGCATAATCTGTTTTAGTGACAATTTGGCAGTATTATTTAAAGAGTCTTTAGAGTATTTGGGATATTCTTAACTTGTCCCAAACAATAACCAATCAGTATGAACTTTCTTCAGGTTTCCGAAAAAATCAATATGAGTAATTCTCTGGATTTTGGACGTATTTTTAATGCTTCATTTGAACTTTTCAAAAAAGTTTGGGTACAAGGCTTCATCACTTTGTTATTGACTTTTGTAGTCATCATCCCATTCTACATAGTTGTTTATATCCCCATGTTTGCTGCTGGGATGACAGACCCATATTATTTTGAAAATGAGGAGTTGCCAGTGTCGATGATTTTGTTCTTAATCATTTTTTATCCTATTATGATAATTGGGGTGACAATGCTCTCTACTTGTTTAAATGCAGCTTTTCTTCGTATTTGTAAGAAGGTTGATTCTGGTTTGCCAGGCAGGGATGATTACTTTTTTTACTTCAAGAAATCGTACTTAGGCAAGGCTTTTATGCTGGCCCTAATAGTTTTGGGACTGGCTATTCTAGCGGTCATTACTTGTGGTCTAGGCATTATTTACTTGATGGTCCCCATGTCTTTGTTTGCAGCTTTTTTTGCTTTTGATGAAGAACTTACCCCACTAGAAATTACAAAAGCATCTTTCGCGCTGGGTAATAAAAATTGGCTGGTTATTTTTGGATTGATACTTGTTTCGAGCCTTGTGGCCCAGCTAGGTGTTTTTGCCTGTTTTATTGGTGTTTTGTTTACAGCAATGTTTACTAGAATACCGATTTATTTTATATATAAAGAAACTGTCGGGTTTTCTTCTGAAACTGAAATTTAGCACTTTAAAACGCAACTTTGTTTAAGCTTTTTTATCTAAAGGGTGTTATTCATCCAAAAAACTTAAACACCAATGAAAAAACAGCTTCCGTTTGTTTTATTCCTTTTTGCTTTATTCTTTATAGCCTGTGACACCAGTGAAGAAGATGGCGAATATGCGGAATATTTAGTGGCCCGACCTATAGTCATGAGTAGGGCTGATTTTGCCAATAGCGTAGACATTCTTCCGCCCAAACCTATTGACGAATCCGGAAAGGTATACGCGTACGAGGATTATATTTTTATCAATGACAAAAGCCGTGGAGTACATGTAATTAACAACAGTAATCCACAACAACCGGTAAAAGTAGCTTTTATAGAAATACCGGGAAATGTTGATATTTCGGTCAAAGACAATTACTTGTATGCCGATAGTATCATGGACCTTATTGTTTTGGATATTTCCGATATACAAAATATTGAACAGGTAAACCGTTTGGAAAATGTGCTCCGAGAAGGAGTCTTTTTTCCTTTTGAAGCAGAGATTGTAGAGTATGGAACCTATGATTATGAAACGGAAATCCTTATCGGTTGGGAAACGGTTACAGAACGTAGATTAATCGAAGAAGTGCAAGGTCGAAACATTGATTTTTTAGGCGATATCGCTGTAGCTGAATCATCCGATGGAGGTACTACCGGACAAGGTGGTTCTTTAGCCCGATTTAAGATTGTGGGGGAGTACTTGTATGCTGTGGATACCCATACGATTAATGTATTTGATATTTCCGATTTGCAGAACCCTCAGGACCTAGAAGATGTTTATGCAGGGTTTGATATTGAAACCATCTTCAATAGAGGAGAACACCTGTTTTTGGGAAGTATGAGGGGTATGTACATCTATGATATTTCTTCTCCCGCTACACCAACTTTTGTATCAGAGTTCCAGCACGGAACAGCCTGTGACCCTGTAGTGGTTGATGGCGACTATGCCTACGTAACTTTACGGGGAGGAAATGGCTGTGGAGCATTGGAAAGCGGTCTTTTTATTGTGGATATTTCCACCATTCAAAAACCGGAGTTGACAATTTCGTACCCTATGGATGAACCCTATGGCTTGGGTATTCGAAATGAAAAGCTATTTGTTTGTGACGGATCTTCTGGCCTAAAAGTATATGATAAGACCAATGTGGAAGACATTTCTCTGTTAAACCATTTTAAAGATATTGTTACGTTCGATGTCATTCCTTTGGAAAACCATTTAATTATGGTTGGTGATGAAATACTTTACCAATATGAATATTTAGACGATAATATCAGGCTTATAAGTCAAATAGGCTTGAATTAGAGTTGCGTAATATCCCAGTTGAATATCCCGTTTTTTGCGGGATATTTTTTTGCCTCATATTTTGTTTAAGATTCAAAATCCAAAATTTGATATACTTTTGTTAGCTGAAAAACGAATTGCATGCCAAAGAATTTAGTTATTGTTGAGTCGCCTGCCAAGGCAAAGACCATTGAACGGTTTTTGGGTAAGGAGTATCAAGTGGAGTCCAGTTTTGGTCATATTGTAGACCTTCCTTCCAAGGAGTTGGGTGTAGACGTGGAAAATGGATTTAAGCCAAAGTATACAGTTGATAAAGAGAAAAAGGCACTCGTAAAAAAGCTAAAGGATTTAGCAAAAAAAGCTGAGGTAATCTGGTTGGCAAGTGATGAAGATCGAGAGGGAGAAGCCATTTCTTGGCATCTGGCCGAAGAGTTGAAGCTGGACCGTGACAAAACAAAACGAATTGTTTTCAATTCCATAACTAAGTCTGCCATCCAAAAGGCCATTCAAAATCCAAGGGATATAAACTATAATTTGGTAAATGCCCAACAGGCTAGACGGATATTGGACCGTTTGGTGGGCTATCAGCTTTCACCTGTACTTTGGAAAAAAATTAAACCAGGACTTTCTGCGGGAAGGGTACAATCGGTAGCAGTTCGTTTGATTGTGGAAAGAGAGCGCGAGATTGAAGCATTTACCGCGGAAGCCTCGTATCGTATAAGAGCTGAATTTAAAACAAAGGATGGAAGTGTTTTTTCAGCAAAAATGAATAAGACATTTCCTAGCCTTGACACGGCGAGGGCATTTTTGCAACAAAATGTTGGTGCTGATTTTTCGGTGGGGAATTTGGATAAAAAACCTGCAAAGAAATCTCCTGCAGCACCCTTTACCACATCTACTCTTCAACAAGAAGCGTCCAGAAAACTCTATTTTTCTGTAAGCCGCACAATGCAGGTGGCGCAACGCCTGTATGAAGCCGGACTTATTACCTATATGAGGACAGATAGTGTCAATCTTTCTAATGAAGCATTAAATGCAGCGAAAGATGCTATCATTCAGAACTACGGCGAATCGTATAGCAAGACAAGAAATTACACAGGCAAATCCAAAGGTGCCCAGGAAGCGCATGAGGCCATTCGACCTACCGACATGAAATTGCAATCACCTTCTTTGGAACGCGACCAAGCCAAACTATACGAGCTAATTTGGAAACGTACGTTGGCTTCCCAAATGAGCGATGCCATTTTGGAACGTACCAATGTGAAGATTCAAACGAGTTCACACAACGAAGAATTTGTGGCCAATGGCGAAGTGGTCAAGTTTGATGGGTTTTTAAAGGTCTACTTAGAAGGTACTGATGAAGAAGATAAGGCAGAAGAACAAGAGGGGATGTTGCCTGCTATGTCAGTCGGAGAAGCGCTTACCTATAATTACATAACGGCAACTGAACGTTTTTCAAGGCCACCATATCGTTACACCGAAGCATCGTTGGTAAAAAAGCTGGAGGAACTTGGGATTGGAAGACCTTCAACCTATGCGCCTACCATTTCCACGATTCAAAATAGGGGATATATTGAAAAGGGAACTGTAGAAGGTACTGAAAGAAATTATACGCAACTCACTCTGGAATCAAATCAAGTTGCCGAAAAGAAATTGACGGAACTCGTGGGTTCTGATAAAGGCAAAATGGTACCTACGGATATTGGAATGATTGTCAACGATTTTTTGGTAAGCCACTTCACAAATATCCTCGACTATAATTTTACAGCCAAGGTAGAAGAGAACTTTGATGAGATTGCCGCAGGAGATGAGGATTGGCAAAAAATGATGGACGAGTTCTATCAGGATTTTCATCCTACGGTTCTAGATGTTGAGGAGAATGCTGAGCGCGCTAGTGGAGAACGTGTTTTGGGTACAGATCCCAAGTCAGGGAGACAGGTGGCTGCCCGTTTGGGAAGATTTGGACCCATGGTTCAGATTGGTACCGTAGAGGAAGAAGAAAAACCCTTGTTTGCGAGTTTACTTCCAGACCAATCCATAACAACGATTACTTTTGAGGAAGCGATGTCCCTTTTCGAACTTCCACGAAAGTTGGGCGTGTATAAAGGTGAAGAAATAGAAGCCAATGTGGGCCGGTATGGGCCCTACGTGAGATTTGGCAAAAAATTTGTCTCCCTAGGTGCTGGTGAAAATGCTTTTGAAGTAGATTTAGATCGCGCCATTGAACTAATCCAAGAAAAAGAAAAAGCCGATGCTCCCATAGCTACTTATGAAGGAAAGGAAGTTACCAAGGGCAAAGGAAGGTTTGGTCCTTTTATCAAATGGGATGGCATGTTTATCAATGTGAACAAGAAGTATGATTTTGACAATCTTTCAAGCTCAGATATTGCTGAACTGATTGAGAACAAAAAAATAAAAGAGGCCGAAAAGTTGGTTCAAGAATGGCCTGAAGAAAAAATCCGAATTGAAAAAGCAAGGTGGGGCAGACACAATATAATTAAAGGAAGAGTGAAGGTTGAGCTTTCAAAAGATGTCGATGCTTCAAAAATAACTTTAGAAGAGGCCAAGACACTTCTCGAAAAGAAAACCCCAAAGAAAAAAACCAAGGCTAAGACGAAAAAGTAAAATGGCATTTGATTTTTTGGTTCCCGTTAAGGATAAGGTCTTGGCATTTTCTGAATTATTGCCACCCCAATCCCTTGGAACAACTATCCATAAACATACAGAGAAAAAAGGTTTTCCAGTTTTTGCGAATGCTACAGTAGCCATATTTGGTGTATTGGAATCCAGAAATGGTGTTGAAAAAAAACCAATACCCCTAGATGTAGACGAAATTCGTATTCAACTATATCGCTTGATGAAAGGAAATTGGGATGCCACCATTTTGGATATAGGAGATGTAGAAGAAGGTGAAACTGTTGAGGATACTTACTTTGTGGTTAAGGAAATTGTCGCTGGCCTTTTAGATGAAAAAATTATACCTATTATAATAGGTGCCACCCAGGATATCACATTTCCTGCGTATCGGGCTTTTGATAAAATACGGGATATGGTCAATCTGGTAAGTATTGATAGTCGATTCGATTTTGGGCAGGCCGATGAGTTGATATCCTCTCATTCCTACATGAGCAAAATCATCACAGACAAACCCAACAACCTTTTTAACTTTTCCAATTTAGGCTATCAGAGTTACTTCAACGCACAAGAAGAGTTGGATTTAATGGAAAGGCTCTTTTTTGATGCTTATCGATTGGGGGATATTGCGGCTAACCTATCTCTTGCCGAACCTGTTTTACGAAATGCCCATATTGTGAGTCTGGACCTAACTTCTATCCGGGCCAGTGAAATGGGAATGGGTAAAAGTTTTTCACCCAATGGGTTTACTGGTAGGGAAATATGTAGTATTGCCCGCTATGCAGGCCTTAGTGATTCCGTATCCCTATTAGGTATTTATGAGGGAGACAATTCCCATCAAGGTTTCCAGATGATTGCTCAAATCATCTGGTATTTTATAGAAGGCCTTACTTTTAGGGTAAAAGAATCTCCCACATCCCAAAGTGAAGACTTTACCAAGTTCACTGTTCCTACCGATACCGAAGAACTTATCTTTTACAAAAGCCATGTCACCGAAAGATGGTGGGTAGAAGTTCCTTCAATTTTACCTGAACATACTAAAACAAATTCACCAGCGTTATTACCATGCACCGAAGAGGACTATTTAGAAGCATGTAACCAAAATATTCCAGAACGGTGGTTCAAGGCCTACAGAAAGGGCATTAACTGAACAAATTAATTTTAAAGGATAAATTGTTTTTATACAATAATTTGTATGAAAAACAGTTTTGAAAATATGAATTTGTGTTGCGCAGTCTAAGAAATCTAAATCGAATAATTTAACCTAAAGTATGAGAAAGCTATTCTTTTCATCTCTGGCCCTTGTTTTTTTGCTGACCAGTTGCGGTTCTAAATCAAGATCAAAAGGTGAACTAGTTGGGGTAAAAGGTAAAAAATGGTATCCTGAAAAACCCTATGGAATGGAATTGATTCCCCGGGGCTCGTTTGTCATGGGAAAAGCCGAGGAAGACCAAGCGAAAGTTCAGAACGCCCCTACGCGTACTGTAACAGTTCGTTCATTTTATATGGATGATACAGAGATCACGAATAGTGAGTATCGTCAGTTTGTAGAATGGGTGAAAGATTCTATTACCAGAACAAAATTAGCCATCCTGGCAGATGAGTTGGGATTAGGTTCTGAAGATGATGGAATTGGAGAGTATGCCTTTAAGGATACAGATACTACCAAAATTTCTGTCTACGAACGATATATGCTGGATAACTATGCAGGCCTAGGTGAAACTGGATATGAAGGCCGTGCTTTAAACACTGATATTGACCTGGTTTGGGATACTTCAGATTATCCAGACGAATATTATGCCGAGGTAATGGATTCGCTTTATATTCCTGAAGAAGAAAGCTATAATGGCCAAAGAACTGTGGATGTAACAAAATTGAAGTTCAAATACAATTGGATGGATATCGAGGCAGCCGCGCGTGCAAAAAATGGTCGAAGAAAAGACTTTATCCGTCACGAAGAACTGGAAATATATCCTGATACCACGGTATGGATTAGGGATTTTGAATACTCATATAATGAGCCAATGCATAATGACTATTTCTGGCATGATGCCTACAGTGACTACCCTGTTGTGGGTGTAAACTGGATGCAAGCTAAGGCATTCTGTAACTGGAGAACCAAGTTTAAGAATGACGACCAAAAGAGTAGAGGAAGACAATTTGTAAATCAATTTAGATTACCAACCGAAGCCGAATGGGAATATGCTGCCCGAGGTGGTATTGAGGGAGGAACCTATCCTTGGGGTGGTCCTTATGTAATTAGTGATACGGGTTGTTTTATGGCCAACTTTAAGCCACAACGCGGAGATTATGCGGCAGATGCTGCATTGTATACCGTAGAGGCTAAGTCTTATGAGCCAAACGAATACAACTTATATAATATGGCTGGTAACGTAGCCGAATGGACAAGTTCTAGCTTTGATCCAGGGGCTTATGAATACCTTTCAACAATGAACCCTAATGTAGGTTCAGGACAAAATCAAAGAAAAGTAATCCGTGGTGGATCTTGGAAAGACGTTGCATACTTCCTTCAGGTAAGTACAAGGGATTATGAATATCAAGATTCTGCTAGAAGTTATATCGGCTTCAGAACAGTACAGGATTTCATGGGAGAAGAAGACTCTACAAACGGACGTCGAGGTCTACCCAACTAAGTATAAAGAATAAAAGATAGTATTTTCAAAAAGTAACCAAATACTTATTATATAACTTAATTAAAACTAGAATTATGGCACAGTCAAAATCAACAAAAAAACTGTTTAACATGGCCTACGGGCTTGGAGCATCAGTGGTAATTATTGGTGCATTATTTAAAATCCTTCACTGGGAGTTCGGTCCACTAAACGGTGGGATACTTCTTGCAATCGGATTAATTACTGAGGCATTGATTTTTGCCATCAGTGCATTTGAACCAGTAGACGATGAGTACGATTGGTCTTTGGTTTACCCAGAATTGGCTAACGGTCAATCTAAAGGAAACAAGAATGACGCTAAGCAAGCTAAAGAAGCTGAAGGTCTTCTTTCCAGAAAATTAGATGACTTATTAAAAGAAGCCAATATCGATTCTGAGCTTTTCTCTAGCTTAGGTGATAGCATCAAGAGTTTTGAAGGTGCAGCTAAAAACATTGCTCCTACTACAGATGCAATTCAACATACGAAGAAGTACTCTGAGGAATTGTCTCACGCTGCTGCTCAAATGGAATCTTTGAACAGCTTGTACAAAGTTCAATTGGAGAGCGCTAGCCGTCAAGCTTCTATTAACGAAGAAGTAGTACAGAATGCTGGTGCATTGAAAGAGCAAATGGAGTCTTTGGCTACTAACCTTTCTTCTTTGAACGGCGTATACGGAAACATGCTATCTGCCATGGGTAGCAGAAACTAATTGGGATATTGATTGATATACCAAACCCAAATCAAATTAATTATTAATTCTAATTAGAAAATAACATGGCATCAGGAAAAGAAACTCCACGTCAGAAGATGATCAACCTTATGTACTTGATCTTCATCGCGATGTTGGCATTGAATATGAGTAAAGAAGTACTTGCGGCTTTCGGTCTTATGAACGAAAAGCTAGAGACTTCAAATACTAAAATGACTGCAAGTAACGAAGGTTTTCTTGAAGGTTTGGCTACTAAGGCTTCCGAGAATGAGGAAGAATACGGTACGCTTTACAAAAACGCCCAAGAGGTAAAAGAACTTTCGAACAAGTATTATAACTACTTGGAAACTATCAAAAAAGGCATGACTGAAGGATTAGAAGATCCTAAGGATTATGTGGTAATGGATAAGTCGGATTATCTAGATAATTTATTTTTCCAAGGTGATAATTTGAAGCCTGAAGGCGATAAGTTCATAAAGCAAATTGAAGGATACCGTGATGGTGTTGTCAATTCATTGCCTAAGGACAAGTTCAAGGAAATCAAGGAATCTGTAAAGACTAGATTTTCTACAGGAGATAAAGACGGTAAGGTTGAGAAAAGAGACGGAACCCGTCAAGACTGGATTAACTATCACTATGAAGGATTTCCTTTAGTAGCTTCTTTGACCAAGATTACACAGCTTCAAGCAGATATCAAAACAACCGAACAAGAGGTATTGAAGAGCTTGTTGGAAGGAAACTTGACTGCTGCCGTTAGCTTGACAAACTTCCAGAGTTCTTTGGCTGCTCCAAAGACTGCTTATTATACTGGAGAGAAGTATGATGGTAAAATTATTGTTAGTAAAACTGACAAGACTTCTACTCCTGTTAAAGCTGAGTTGACTTTGGACGGAAGAAAACTGGCTGAAGGTAAAGATTATGTTCTTGAAGCAGGTGGAATTAAAATGTTAATTGGTGCTGGAGCCGCTGGTGACCACGAAATCAAAGGTACGATGTACTTTATGCAGGATGGTAAAGAAGTTCCAGTTGAAGTGAACAATGTTTTCGCAACAATTACCAAGCCTAATGCTGCTGTAATTTCAGCAGATAAGATGAACGTAGTATATCGTGGTGTATCTAACCCGATGACTATTTCCATCCCTGGTATTCCAGATAACAAGGTAAGAGCTTCTGCTGCCGGTCTATCCAAGAGAAGTGGTAGCAATTATGTTATGAACCCAGGAAAAGGAAGAACAGTTACCATTACGGCTTCCGGTACATTACCTGATGGTAAGCCAATTTCTACCAAGTCTGAGTTTAGAATCAAGGATATTCCAAGACCTAGCGGAACCGTGCGTGGTGAGGCTGGTAGCGTGAAAATGCCAAGAAGAAACCTTGAGATTTCTACCATCAGTGCTATGTTGGAAGACTTTGACTTTGATTTGAACCTTTCTGTTGGAGGATTCAAGTTCAAGGTGCCTGGTCAGCCTACTATCGTAGTAAAAGGTAACAAATTGAACGCTCAAGCTAAATCTGCCCTTAAAAGAGCTAGAAGAGGTGATGCCGTTCAGATTTTTGACATCAACGCATTCATTACCAATAATAGAAGCTACAAGTTGAAGAAAGTTTCTCCAGTGGTAGTGGAGCTTACAAACTAAAATAAAGTATACTGAAGATCATGAATTGGAAAAATGCATTAGTAATTGGAGCGTTAAGTCTTTTGCCCGTATCATTGATGGCTCAGGCAAACATTTTGAATGCCAAGTTGCCGGATGAGGTAGGTAAAAAGACGGAAGCGCAAATCGCACAGGATGCGGATGCTCCATTAGCCTATGGCTATGTGGACGACCGGGATATCCTTTGGTCCAAGACCACTTGGGAAATCATTGATCTGGACGAGCGTGTAAACTTTCCCTTATACTACCCTACCGATACCATTGGTATTGGATTAGATAGAAGGTCATTGTATCACGTGCTGATGAAAAACATCAGAAACGGAAAACTGACCGAGGTATATGCAGATTCCTATTTTACGGAAAAACGTAGATTGGAAGATTTATCTGCAACCTTGCAAAAAGTAGATACAACCGACTTGGGATATGAACAATTAAATGCTGGGGAGCAGATTTCTGCCGAGTTTATTAACCGTAGAGATTTGACCGCTGCAGATATTGAAGAGTATCGCATCAAGGGAATATGGTACTTTGACAAACGTCAAGGAGAATTGAAATACAGACTATTGGGAATTGCTCCAGTAGCACCAGATGTAAACTTTATTGATGATGAGTCTGTGGACCCGGGAGAAAATAAAGTGGAATTGTTCTGGGTTTGGTATCCAGCTGCAAGACAAATCTTGCATGATGCCAAGGTGTATAATCAACGCAATTCAGCACGCCCCATCTCTTTTGATATGCTTTTGAACGCAAGACGTTTCAATGGTGTAATCTATAAAGAAGAAAACGTTCACGGTGACCGTGAGATAGACGATTATATTTTTGACAATGCACTGTTCCAACTCTTGGAAGCTAATAGAATCAAAGAAGTGATTCGCGACCGGGAGCAGGATATGTGGGCCTACTAATGAAACCCAACCCTTTGAAGTCATTGACAAAAAAGGGATGTTGGCTGAATTATTCCGAACTTGTTTCGGAATCCCACAAACCTATTATTTCCAATTCCATTCATATAACGCCGCACTTAAGTGCGGCGTTTTTTATTGCTCAATTTTGTCATTCCTGCCTACTCAGGAATTCACAAGTCTATTAGAATCATAGGCAGTCAAAGAAGTAGAAGGGATTACATTAGTATCATTGCGCCCATTACTAATCTATTCCCAACATATCGGTCGATTTTGGTTGGATTTTTAATCTTGAAACCTGTAACTTCACGTATCCGTGCCGAACTTGTTCTAAATAGGGCAACACCCTATTGCAACGAAGCCACATCTTAATCGTCGGCATTGATTAATGAACAGCTGAACAAAGTAAATACCGAAGTCAAATGGTTGAATACTTTAAAACGCCTTTTCCCAGACCTAAAAACAATAAGACCAATGTTCTTTGGATTTTCCTGATTGGGGTTTTGTGCAGCCTTTTTATCATTGTCTTCAAGCCGTTTAATATTAAAAACACTACAGGTACGCTTCAGGACTATTTGATTTTGTTCTCCTTAGGTATACTTTTTTCATCATCCATTTATGTCTGGGAGTTTGTTGTTCCAAGGCTACTTCCAAAATCATTCATAAAATGGACGTTAGGGAAAGCAATTTCATGGTACTCGTTAATGATGCTTTTTGTAGGGGCCTTAATGTTTTTATACAAGAGCTATTTAGGAGGATTTACGGATTTCACATTTAAAGAATATCTCTTCGTTTGTGGAAGAGTCTTTTTGATCAGTATAACAGTCTCCTTTTTTGTTTTGGGCCTTATCAATTACTTACAAAAGAGCAGAATTTCCTCAATAGCAGCTAATGAAAGCTGTTTTGTGAAGTTTTCGAATGATGATGTAATTCAGCTTTACTTCAACGAAATCCTTTACATTGAAAGCGATGAAAACTATGTGGACATCCACCTTCTCAAAAATGGAGAGCGTAGAAAAGAAGTTATTCGTTCTAGTTTGAAGAATATTGAAGGTCAATTGGTTTATCCTATTTCACCAATTTATAGATGTCATAGAAAGTTTTTGATTAATTTCAAATACTTCGAGGTGGAAGACGCTAGCAGTAGAAGTATGACTATTCGGTTAAAAGACGGAGAAACAACCATTCCGGTTTCTAAACAGTATGTGATGCAAATCGGTCAATTACTGATCAATCGTCACTAATACTTGTTCACTCATCACAAAGCCATATTCTACTGACATTTGAGCGTAAAAGTTTCATTTCATTTGAGTATTGGAAAAATCAAATAGTACTCAAATGAAAAATTTAAAAAGAAGCAAAAAAGTGTTTATCCGCGTATTTAGTGTACTCCTTATATGCAACGCTTACGGACAAAAAACGAACGGTCCAGCAACCTCTTCTGAAAGATTCACTGAAACTACAGAGGTAGATAAAAAAGAAATTGAATCGATAATTCAGTCCTTTGTTGACGATTACAAATCTGATCGTCACGCCAAGAATGCTAGGGTAATAGGGATTGATGTTCCCGAAGTAGATGGAAAGTGGACGATTACGGTTACAGGTAAGGAAATCGAATCAAAAAAATGGGAAGTCTTCATGTCGGAAGGATTACCAAAGGGACCTACATATATTTATCGAGCTGAATCAGACATATTAAAAGCAATCTATGAAGGTAAGGTAAATGCTATGACCGCCCAAGTAAAGGCATTTTCAAGTGATTATGCGCCTCTTGACACCTATGAAACAGAGGGGTTCGAACCCACTGAAGATGATAATAGTGAGATAAATGCCTTTTCTTTTCACTTTTGGACAAAGGGATTCCCTGAAGTCATTCCATTTAGGCCAAGTTCTACTAGAAAGGTTCATGGTGGAAACGCTTCTATTTTCTATTACCAAAAAGGCCTTCGTAGTGGCTGGATGAGTATGGCTCCAGGCGATAGGGTACGTGATGATGCACGAGAACAAGCTGCACCATTTCCTATGATGGGAGTAGTTATAAAAGGAACATCCAAAGGGATTGTAGATGGGGTGCCCGTAACGGTAACCGAAGGAAATACGGTATTTATTCCCGCGAATGTAAACCACAAATGGTGGAATGAGTCTGACGAACCCTGCGAATTAATACTAATTATGTTTGGTGAAGGAGCTTAATATCTCATTAGGAGAGGCTTGCTTTTAACTAAAGGAACCGCCTACTTTAACGTGTTTTGGTTTAAAAAGCAAAGAAAGGGACTACTAACTTTTAAACCATCCCCTTTTACCCTTTCCCTCCAACTCATAACCAACATCTACCTGAGATGCCTACTTTTGCCCTATGGTAGATTATCTGGTGGTCGGTTGTGGTTTAGCAGGAATTTCGTTTTGTGAAATACTGGAAAAAAATGAAAAATCATTTCATGTAGTTTCTGATAATTCCCAACAAGCTTCTTGGGTCGCTGGGGGCCTCTATAATCCAGTAATCCTAAAGCGGTTTACCTTAGCTTGGAATGCTCCACAGCAGATGGATTTGGCCATGCCTTTTTACCAAAGGCTGGAACAGAAGCTTCAGGTAAAGCTAGATTATAAGCTTCGAGTGTTACGACTATTTGCATCCGCAGAAGAACAAAACGGATGGTTCGAGGCGTCAGACAAACCAGGTTTGGACTATTTTCTTTCTAATGAAATCCATCAAAATGTAAATGACCATATTGATGCACCTTTGGGATTTGGGGAAGTTCTTTATACGGGAAGAGTTGATACACGAGAACTTCTTAGATCGTATTCAAAATATCTGGCCAAAAAAAAGCGTTTAACCCAAGAAGCGTTTGATTTTTCGCGATTAAAGATAGATGCCAACTCTATTGGCTATACATCAATACAAGCGAAACATATCGTATTTGCGGATGGCTACGGGCTTAAGAATAATCCATTTTTCAACTATTTGCCGTTAAATGGTACAAAAGGCGAATTATTGACTATAAAAGCACCTAGGTTAAAGGAAGAATCTGTCATAAAATCCTCGGTTTTTATCATTCCTTTGGGAGAAGATTTGTATCGTGTTGGCGCTACATATAAATGGAAAGACAAAAGCAATGAGCCTACCCAGGCCTCAAGGGAAGAACTATTGACCAAATTGAAAACCTTTCTAAAGAGTGATTTTGAAGTGGTGGACCATGTGGCTGGAATTCGTCCTACGGTGGCGGACAGAAGACCCTTGGTAGGGGAACACCCCACGCATCAAAATTTATATTGCCTAAATGGTTTTGGCTCTCGTGGCGTTCTTATCGCTCCCTACGCAGCAGAACAGCTTTTTGATTGTATAGAAAACGATTCTCCTATAAACCCGGAAATGAACCTAAACAGATTTACTAAGAAATACTATCCTGGGCTTCCCTAAGTTCCTGAGGTTCATATTTGACAAAGAGATTAATCCAAATATTTCTCGAAAGCCGAATAATGACCGGCATAAAAATCACTAGTGTACCCACTATGGCAATAAACGTTTGGACCAAATTCAGCCCAAGAAACAAAAATGAAATAACAAAAGCCGCTACAGCGAATGCTATGCCAACACCATAGCTCACATACATGGAACCATAGAAAAAAGAGGGTTCAATCTTATACTTTAATCCACAATGCGAACAACGCTCATGCATTTTGAACAAGTCTCCTAAAACATAGGGATTTTTGTTCACATACATGCTCTCCTCATGGCATCTGGGACAAGTTCCTGTTAAAATACTGTAGAGTTTAGTTCCTTTTTTTAACATTTGCAATGCTTTTGTCAAAGGTAAAAATTGTAGCAATTTTTACCACCGAAAATTATACCAAAAGCTAATTTTAAGATAATGAATTCTTATTAAGAGTATGCTTAATGTCCACAACCTTTCAGTCGCTTTTGGAGGAGAATATCTTTTTGAAGAAATCGCCTTTCGTTTAAACGCGGGCGACCGAGTGGGTCTTATTGGTAAAAATGGGGCTGGAAAATCAACACTTCTACGATTACTTTCCAAAGAGCAGGAATCCGATACAGGCTCTATTGCCATTGAAAAAGGAACACAGATAGGATTTCTGAAACAAGATATCGATTTTGAACAGGGAAGAACTGTTTTAGATGAGGCCTATCAAGCTTTCAAGGAGATTAAATCCCTAGAAGTTGAATTGGAGAATATCAATCAGCAATTGGCGGAACGAACAGATTATGAAAGTGATTCGTATAACCAATTGATGGTAGACTTGACCGAGATAACCCATCGCTATGAAATAATCGGAGGGTATAATTACCAAGGCGAAACAGAAAAGGTTTTGCAGGGTTTGGGATTCAAACGTGAAGACTTTACCAAAATAACAGATACGTTCTCCGGAGGCTGGCGTATGCGCATAGAATTGGCCAAACTGCTTTTGGAAAGTAATGATGTATTGCTTCTTGATGAACCAACCAACCACTTGGATATTGAATCCATCATCTGGTTAGAGCAGTTCCTGAAGGGATACTCAGGCGCTGTGGTCATCGTATCTCACGACAAAATGTTCTTGGACAATATTACCAATAGAACCATTGAAATCTCCTTGGGCCGCATTTATGATTACAATAAGCCCTACACTAAGTATTTAGCTTTACGAGCAGAGATTAGGGAACAACAATTGAGCGCACAAAAGAATCAGGAAAAGCAGATTCAGCAAACCGAAAGACTCATTGAAAAGTTCCGAGCAAAAGCGTCCAAAGCATCCATGGCACAGTCACTGATTAAAAAGCTTGACCGTATTGACCGTATAGAAGTGGATGAAGACGACCATAGTGTAATGACTGTTCGCTTTCCACTATCCATTAATCCAGGTAAAGTGGTGGTTACGCTCGAGAATTTGTCAAAAAGCTATGGCCCAAAACAAGTGTTACAGGATATTGATTTATTGGTAGAGCGGGGAAGCAAAACTGCCTTCGTGGGTCAAAATGGACAAGGGAAGACCACCTTGGCAAAGATTATTGTGGGGGAATTGGAGCATGAAGGTTCGGTAAAATTGGGACATAATGTTCAGATTGGTTATTTCGCCCAAAATCAGGCAGATTATTTAGATGGTAACAAGACCATCTTGGATACTATGATTGATGCAGCTAATGAGGGAAATCGTAGTAAAGTGCGGGATATTCTAGGTTCATTTCTTTTTCGGGGTGATGATGTGGAAAAGTACGTAAAAGTACTTTCCGGAGGTGAGCGAAATAGATTGGCACTGGCAAAAATGTTGTTGCAACCCTTTAATGTGCTCATTATGGATGAGCCTACTAACCACTTGGATATAAAATCCAAGAATGTATTAAAGCAGGCCCTGCAGGGCTTTGAAGGAACCTTGATTTTAGTTTCACACGATCGGGATTTTCTTCAAGGACTTTCTAACAAAGTCTATGAGTTTAAAGATGGCGACATTAAAGAGTATTTGGGGGATATCGATTTCTATTTGGAGCAGAGGCAAGCAGAAGACTTTAGGAAAATCGAACGAAAAGACAGATCTCAGGGCGAGAATAAATCGGAACCAAAGGAGAATGACTATAAGCAACAAAAGCGATTAAAGTCCCTGAAAAACAAATTGAGTAGTGTTGAAAAGAAAATAGCGGCTCTGGAGAAAGAGATTGCAGAAATAGACCATGAACTCCTTATGAATTATGATGTAACCATTGCCAAAGACGGGTTTTTTAATTCCTATGAGGGGAAAAAGAAACTTTTGGAGGAATTGATGAGCGATTGGGAAACGTTATCAGAAGAAATGGAGGTCATAATAAGGTAATATATTTCCTACACAACACATTTTTAATACTTCACAACGATTTTCTTCCAAATCACACATTATTTTTTGTAAGTTTTTTCTTTCTTTATTCATTTGTAGGTGAATTCTTATAAAGCTAAGAAGAACTAGGAATGAAACTAACCTCACTCAGCCTTATTGCCTTGTTTTCTATAGGCGTTGTTTGCGCGAATAACCAAATTAGCACCAAGGAAAAAAAGGCGTTGATTGACTTGTTTGAAAGTACAAATGGTACCAAATGGAATCATCCCTGGGATTTAGATTCCCCCGTTCATACTTGGAAAGGAATCTCTGTTAAGGATAATCATGTGGTGGGAATCAATCTATTCAGAAACAATTTGGAAGGGACATTACCTTCCAGTTTGGGCCGATTGAGACACCTCCAACATTTGAATTTAGCATTTAACAGTATTACTGGTGTTTTGCCCAAAGAAATAGTTGAGTTAGAAAATCTCAAAGTCCTGAGATTGGAGATGAATCGAATTAAAGGGAATATTCCAGAAGAGATAGGACAGCTAAAAAGATTACAGGTGTTTTCTATGTTCAACAACTTTTTGATTGGACAAATACCTGAAGGATTTGGAGAATTATTGGATTTAAAGGAGTTGAACCTTTCGAGTAATAATCTGAAGGGAAGTATCCCAAAATCTTTGGGAAATTTGACCAAGTTGGTCGCTCTGGGGCTTTTTGAAAATAGCTTGGACGGAGCTATTCCCGCGGAGTTGGGGAATCTAGGAAAATTAAAGGAGTTGGTTTTGGCAAATAATCAATTGGGCGGTGAAATACCCATGGAATTTGCACAATTGGGCAACTTGAAAATACTCCAACTTCAAAACAATCGATTTGAATCCTATAAGGGAATTCGTGCCATGGACACCAAACAGTTTTTAGTTTTTGATACGGACGATAAAAGTTTGAGACCACGATTCAACGAAATACAACTACAGCGTACGCGAATGGCAGACACAAAATTTGAAGATGATAACGATAATGAGTAGTTAGTTATACTTTAGTTTGTTTGGTTTGGGGATACAGGCGTGTATCCCCTTTTTTTTGTTTCACGAATAACCGTAACGCATAAACATTTATGAAATATTTAACCTAGGAATAGTGCATTCGGAATAGTTTTGCAAAGACTAACTCACCCATCTATGCGTAAACTGATTATATCCACTGTAATAGGGTTATTTCTCATTGTTGGCGGGATTTATTTATCCAGTGTTATTGCGGGAAGCAAAAAAAACCAGAGACCCAGACCTAGCAAAGTGGTAAAAACTGTATTTGTTGATACTGTTAAGAATGGGATTGTTCCAATTGTAATCCCTGCAAATGGCAATCTTAAAGCAAAAAGAAGGGTAGAACTGTTTTCAGAAGTTCAGGGTGTTTTTAAGTCGGGTAGTAAACTTTTCCGAACGGGCCAAGAGTATCGGCAGGGACAAACATTGATTCGAATTGATTCGGACGAATATTATGCCAGCGTACAGTCGGCCAAAAGCAATCTTTACAATTTGCTTACTTCCATAATGCCAGACTTGAGGTTGGACTATCCCGATATCTATTCAAAATGGCAGGACTATCTTAATAATTTCGATTTACAGCGAAGTACACCAAAACTTCCAGAAATGAGCTCCGAAAAAGAGCGCTTTTTTATTTCAGGACGTGGAATACTATCCAGTTATTACAACGTAAAGAATTTAGAACAGCGGCTAGCCAAATACAATATTACCGCCCCTTTTAAAGGAGTTTTAACTGATGCCTTGGTAACCGAGGGGACTTTGATACGAGCAGGACAAAAATTGGGAGAATTCATTAATGAAGGGGTATACGAGCTTGAAGTATCGGTTAGTAAAACCTATGGAGATTTTCTCAAGGTGGGTAAAGAAGTCACCTTATCCAATTTGAACAGAACCAAGGAATATGTGGGGAAGGTAACACGGGTAAATGGAAGAGTCGACCAGAATTCCCAGACAATCACTGTTTTTATAGAGGTTAGTGGAGAAGACCTGAAGGAAGGTCAATATTTAGAGGCCAACCTAGAGGCCAAATCGGAAAATGATGCCATAGAAATCGACCGTTCCCTATTATTGGAAAACAATCAGATTTTCGTGGTTCGCGACTCTGTTTTGGATTTGATTTCCGTTAATCCCGTATACTTCACTGACAAGAGAGTGGTTTTAAAAGATGTGCCTAATGATGAGGTTATTGTCTCCAAAGCCCTAGCAGGGGCTTATACAGGAATGTTGGTAAAAGTATATGTGCCCAATACAAACAAAACAGCAAAACTGTGAAAAAGGTTATTTCATACTTTATTAAGTACCATGTAGCAGTAAATGTTATCATTATTGCGTTTTTTATTTTTGGTTTGGTAGGGGCCAAATCCCTAAAATCCTCTTTTTTTCCTCTCGCAGACTCTAAAAATGTTCTCATTACCATAGTATACCCTGGCGCTTCCCCACAAGAAGTTGAAGAAGGTATCGTACTCAAAATTGAAGACAACCTTAAGGGTTTGCAAGGAGTTGAACGCGTTACCTCTACCTCACGGGAGAACTCGGGAAGCATCGACGTGGAAATTGAGAAAGGCAGGGATATCGATTTTATGCTGTTGGAGGTTAAAAATGCCGTGGATAGAGTACCTACTTTCCCTGCGGGGATGGAACCTTTGGTCGTTTCTAAATTGGAAGCCGTACGACCCACGATTAGCTTTGCAGTAAGTGGAGATAACATTTCTTTGACCACATTAAAGCAGATTGGTAGACAAATAGAAAATGATTTAAGGGCGATTGATGGGATTTCTCAAATTACAATTGCAGGCTACCCGGATGAAGAAATTGAGATTGCGGTAAATGAGAATAATTTACTGGCCTATAACCTTTCCTTCAATGAGGTGGCCCAGGCGGTTTCAAATGCTAATTTGTTAGTCACCGGGGGAAACATTAAAACGGATACGGAGGAATATCTAATTCGGGCGAATAACCGCTCGTACTATGGAAAAGAGCTTTCAAATATTGTAGTTCGTGCAGATGCATCAGGAAAAGTGGTGCGCTTAAAGGACGTTGCCATAATCCGAGATCGTTTTTCGGAAACCCCCAATGCCTCTTACTTCAATGGAGATTTATCAGTAAATGTTACCATTACCAGTACAAATACAGAAGACCTCATAGGTTCAGCAGACAAAGTAAAAAAGTACATAGGAGAATTCAATCAAAAATACACCAATGTCCAATTAAAGGTAGTAAGTGACCGATCAAAAACTTTGGTGCAGCGTACCGATTTATTGACAGAGAATGCGATCGTAGGGATGATTCTCGTATTGGTTTTTCTATCCCTTTTTCTCAATACAAGATTGGCTTTTTGGGTAGCATTTGGTCTTCCAGTAGCTTTTTTGGGTATGTTCGTCTTTGCACCATTGTTCAATGTAACCATCAATGTACTCTCTCTTTTTGGGATGATTATCGTTATTGGAATTTTGGTGGACGATGGTATTGTGATTGCCGAGAACATATATCAACACTATGAAAAAGGAAAGTCACCGGTAAGAGCCGCCATAGATGGCACTTTAGAGGTAATACCTCCAATATTATCCGCAATTATTACCACAATATTGGCATTTTCCATTTTCCTGTTTTTAGATGGGCGAATTGGAGATTTTTTCAGTGAAGTTTCTGTGATCGTGATTCTCACCTTGGTAGTTTCATTGGTGGAAGCGTTGATTATTCTTCCCGCACACTTAGCGCATTCCAAGGCATTACAACCGCAGACGGATGCACCTAAAAGTGGAATTGCTCAAGTATTTTCAAAGCTGCGAGTAATCAATAAAATGGGCGACAGTGCTATGGCCTGGATGCGTGATAAGTTATATAGCCCAGTTTTGAGATTTTCGCTTCGCTATAAGTTTTTAATGTTTTCCATCTTTTTTATGACCTTGGCGCTGACTATAGGTTCTATTTTTGGCGGTATTATTCGACTTTCCAGATTTCCCAGAGTAGCTAGTGATAGTATTGCCGTGGAATTGCAAATGCCCAACGGTACAAATGAAAAGGTAACCGATTCAATAATTAGCTTCATCCAGGAAAAAGCAAAAATTGTAAACCAGCAACTTACCGATGAATATCTTAAGGGAGAGGATAAAATGCTTTTTGAGAACATTACTAAAAATATAGGTCCTGGTTCATCTTCGGCACGCCTAATAATAAATTTATTACCTGGTGAAGAACGGCCTGATGAGATTAAGGCCGATGTAGTCACTGGAAGGCTCAGGGAGTTAGTAGGTCCGGTTTTTGGTGTGGAAACACTTGTTTACGGGTCTGGTGGGAATTTTGGAGGAGATCCCGTTTCTGTTTCCCTTTTGGGGAATGATATCAATGAATTGAAAGCGGCAAAGGACGAATTAAAGACTGCCATGCAAAACAATCCTTTATTAAAGGATGTTTACGATAACGATCCCGCTGGGATAAAAGAGGTTCGTTTGGAATTAAAGGAAAATGCATATTTATTAGGATTAGATCTTCGCACGGTAATGAGTCAGGTGCGTTCCGCTTTTTTTGGCGCTCAGGCTCAACGTTTTCAGCGTGGTCAAGACGAAATCCGAGTATGGATTCGATATGACAGAGATAATCGTTCCTCTATTGCAGATTTGGACGAAATGCGCATTTTGGCCCCTTCGGGAGAACGTATACCGCTAAAAGAAATAGCCAATTATTCTATTGAACGTGGCGATGTGGCCATCAACCATTTGGAGGGTCAACGGGAAATCCAAATAGCATCAGATTTGAAAAATCCTAAGGAGTTTACTGGAACAGATGCTACGCAATGGATAAGTGAAGAGGTCATGCCCGATATTTTGTCAAGATACCCATCTATAACTCCGTCATATGAGGGGCAAAATAGAGAGGCGATTAAATTCCTGGATTCACTGTATTATGTTGGGCCTATCATTCTCATCCTAATTTATATGACCATTGCCTTCACATTTAGGAGTTTTAGTCAACCGTTACTATTACTATTGTTGGTGCCGTTTAGTTTAACTGCAGTGGCATGGGGGCACTGGATACATGATTTTACATTGAACTTACTTTCCCTACTTGGCATTATCGCTTTGGTAGGAATTATGGTCAATGATGGGTTGGTGCTTATAGGCAAGTTCAATAATAATCTTCGGCAGGGAATGACGTTTAATGATGCAATTTATGAAGCTGGCCGTTCTCGATTCAGAGCAATTTTCTTGACCTCTGTGACGACGATAGCCGGGTTGGCACCGCTGTTGTTGGAAAAAAGTAGACAAGCCCAGTTTTTGAAACCTATGGCTATTGCCATTGCGTATGGAATTGGATTTGCCACAGTACTCACATTATTGATGCTTCCGTTATTTTTATCCTTCGGAAATTTTGTTAAAGTACTTGCAAAACGCCTATGGACTGGTGAACGCATTACCCAAGAAGAAGTGGAACGTGCCATTAAAGAACAAAAAGAAGAAGAGCACATGATTGAGGAAACCATAAATCATCAGTTAAACGGCACAAAAAATCCTAACACCCAAGAACCCGACTCCGAAAAAGTTTTAGAAGAGACCACAATATAATGAGACGTACGTTTATAGCGCTCCCCATTCTTTTATTGATTTTTATAGCAAAGGCACAAAGTCAAGAACCTCTATTGACCAAGCAAGAAGCTATTGATATGGTTCTTGAGCACAACCTGGATATTTTGGTAGCTCGGAATACAAAAAAAATTGACGAGAACAATGCTAGTATTCTAAATTCAAGATACCTCCCATCTGTCACGGCACTTGCAGGAGGAAGTATTGATAGACAAAATACGGAAGGACAATTGGCCAGTGGTGAAACGCGAACCGCAGATGGGGCCGAAACCCGTAGATACAATGCCTCGGTCAATGTGAACTACACCCTATTTGATGGCTTGGGACGGTACTACGACTATAAAAGCTTTAAAGAACGTTCCCAACAGTCCGAATTAGAGGTAAAACAGACCATAGAACTTACCATTCTACAACTCTTTTCGGTGTATTATGAAGTAGCTAGGTTGACCGAAAACACCAAAAACCTTGAGGAAGCCCTTAAGATTTCAAAAGACCGATTGACTCGCGCTCGCTATCAATTTGAATATGGTCAAAATACAGGCTTGGATGTTTTAAATGCTGAGGTTGACATTAATACAGATAGCATTAACCTGTTGAATTCTGAACAACAGCTGCGTAACACCATGCGTGATTTGAATCTTATTTTAAATCAGGAGCTATCCAAAACTTTCGTGGCTGACACTACAGTGCAATTTGTTCCAGGATTACAAATGGAAAATATGCACAATGAGGCTAAATTGAATAACATCCGTCTTCAGATTGTTGAAAGGGAAATGAATATCAATGATTACTCTATTAAATCTGCCAAAAGTGCATTGCTCCCCACAATAGGATTGACAGGCACATACGGATGGAACGAATTAAACAATAATAGCCCATTGGCCTTCTTGATTCAAAATACATCGAATGGTGTCACGGGTTCAGTCAACCTTACATGGGACCTTTTTGATGGAGGTAGGGCCATTACGGGAATAAAGAATGTGAAAATTGCTTACGAAAATCAAGAAATCCTAAAAAAGCAGGCAGAACTTGAGGTAGAGCGTGATATTCGAAATGCATGGGATAGCTACACCAATGCACTTTATGTGCTTGAAGTACAAAAGAAAAACCTTCAGACCAATCAAAACAACTTTAACCGAACTGATGAACGGTATAAACTAGGGCAGATAACTTCAATAGAATTTAGACAAGCACAGCTCAATTTATTGAATGCCGAGTTGGCACAAAGCCAAGCAAAATATAGTGCTAAACTAGCAGAATTGCAGATGCTTCAGGTTAGCGGTCAGCTCCTTAATATTGAGTTTTAAATGTATGAGCATTTTTTTCAGTGCCCCTATTGTTGGGAAGAAATATCCTTTCTTTTAGATAGCTCAGTTTCAAATCAAACTTATGTTGAAGATTGCGAAGTCTGCTGCAATCCGATAGAGGTAAGTTGTACGTTTCTTCACGATGAGTTGGTACAGTTCGAGCCTACTGAACTTGGCCAGTAAATTTTACCTTAATTTAAAGAGGTAACATATCCGTTACCCTCTAACTTTTTAGTAGTTTAAATGAATTATTTCTAAAAAGTTAAATTTATAAATGCAAATAATTGAAAATCCAGAGGTTTATGATGCAATTATCGTAGGCTCTGGAGCAGGAGGTGGTATGGCAACCAAAGTGCTCGCCGACGCAGGCCTCAAAGTTGCAGTAGTAGAAGCAGGACCCTTTTTTGATCCCGCAGAACCTGGTCAACGAACCCAATTACGTTGGCCTTATGAATCCGAACGTAGAGGGGCAAGTACCAGATTCAGGCCTTTTGGAGATTTCGATGCGGCCTATGGTGGTTGGGATATTGAGGGGGAACCCTATACCCATAAAGAAGGTACTAAGTTCGACTGGTTTCGCTCACACATGTTGGGTGGACGTACCAATCATTGGGGACGGATTTCACTTCGATTTGGCCCTGATGACTTCAAACACAAAAGCATAGATGGCTATGGGGAAGATTGGCCCATAAGCTACGAAGATGTAAAACCCTATTACGACAAAGTTGATAAACTAATTGGCGTTTTTGGTACCAATGAGGGACTTCGCAATGACCCTGATGGATTTTTTCTTCCACCACCAAAACCTAGACTGCACGAACTATTTTACATCAAGGGTGCACGAAAAGCGAATGTGCCAGTGTATCCATCCCGAATGTCCATGCTTACCAAACGTATCAATGCAGAGAGAGGTGTCTGTTTTTATTGCGGTCAATGTGGAAGGGCCTGTTCAGTTTACGCTGACTTTTCAGCAGGAACCTGTTTGATTTTTCCAGCGCAGAAGAGCAGGGGCCAAGTAGATTTATTTGTGAACTGTGTGGTTCGAGAGGTAACGATAAACGAAGAAGGAAAGGCCACAGGAGTGTCTTACATCAACAAAGAAGATAGAAAAGAATATAAACTCAAAGGACGAACGGTGATTTTAGCCGCCTCTGCATGTAGTACCGCAAGAATACTGTTAAATTCCAAAAGCAGCCAACATCCGAATGGTCTTGGCAACAGCAGTGACCATGTGGGCAGATATTTACACGACTCCACGGGCGCTGATAGGATGGCTTTTATACCAGATTTAATGAACCGTAAAGTATCCTACAACGAAGATGGTGTGGGAGGTATGCATATCTACTCCCCATGGTGGGGCGACAACTCAAAACTTGACTTTCCAAGAGGATATCACTTAGAAATTTGGGGTGGAATGGGAATGCCAGGCTACGGTTTTGGATTTAACGTTAACGACTTCAATAAGTTTTTTGGAACCAAAGTAGGAGGGTACGGAGATATGTTGCGGAGCGATGTAAAAAAATACTACGGAGCTGTAATGGGAATATCTGCCAGGGGCGAATCTATTGCGCTCAAGGATAACTATTGTGAAATTGACCCCTCGGTAGTGGATGAATGGGGAATTCCTGTATTGCGTTTTCATTACAAATGGTCCGATTTGGAACGAAACCAAGCCAAACACGCACATGATACCTTCGAAGAAATTCTGACCAATATCGGTGGGGAACTTATAGGCGAAAAACCAGGCAAGGATAGGGATTATGGCCTACATGCCCCTGGACGTATCATTCATGAAGTAGGAACCACTAGAATGGGTTATGATGCCAAAACATCTGTAACCAATCAATACCAGCAATTGCACGATGTAGATAATGTATTTGTGGTGGATGCAGGAGTTTTTACCTCTCAAGCCGATAAAAATTGTACCTGGACCATTTTAGCCCTCTCATGGAGAGCATCGGATTATGTTGTGGACCAGCTGAAAAAACAAAATCTTTAACTATGGATAGAAGAAAGAGTTTAAAATCCATTGTACTAGGTTCGGTAGCTACAGGTTTGGCAGCTCATGGCTGTAAACCAAGTGAAGAACCTTCAAAAGATAGTGTAACCGAGACTTATGAACCGGTGAAATGGCGTACGGAGTATGAGAACAAGATTTTGGAAGAAATCAATGATGGTGACAGTTTTTTCAATCCATATCAAGAAGAGACCATGAAGGTTCTTTGCGACTTAATTCTTCCACCGAGTAATCAATACAAAGGAGCCTCAGATGCTGATGTGGTTTCATTCATAGATTTTATGGCTAGGGATACCGAGTCGGAACAATTCCGCACAGATTTAAAAGGAGGCCTGATGTGGTTAGATCATAAGTGCAATACGGAATTTCAAGTAGAATTTAAGTCAGCAACAGAAGACCAGCAAAAAACTATCTTGGATTTGATTGCATACTATGACCCAGATGTTCCTACTGAGGAACGACCCTTTGAGGTCAATTTCTTCTCCCTGGTGCGCGATTTGACCATGACCGGTTTCTATACTTCAAAAATTGGAATTGAAGAACTAGGCTATAAAGGCAACATGCCCAACGTTTGGAATGGTGTACCTGAAGATGTATTGCAACAACATGGAGTGGCGTATGAAAAGGAGTGGTTGGCAAAGTGTGTGGACCAAAGCAAACGAAACGTTACTGCTGAATGGGATGATGCGGGGAATCTACTAACCTGATTCAATACTATTCGCAAACAGGTAACCAGACACAATACGTAGTTATTGACCACAGTACACTTTGTTTTTCACCAAAGCATATTGTGTGTTTGCTATTCTCCAGCGACCAGCTTGAAGATTAGCTAAGTTGACAAAATACCGAGCTGATTGACCATTGGCATAATAAAGAACCACAGCTGGATTCTTATTGGGATCTGTTTCTACTTTCCAAGTGCCAAAATTTGAGCCACGGGAAGCCCCCTGTGCATTGCCATAATCACCCTCAACACTAAAGCCGCCATCGTAGTTCAAGTTGAATCGTCCATCACTGCAAAAATTCACATAAGTCAGGGAACTGGCTGTATTGTCATTTACATAGGATGTACGCTGGTAAAAAACCAATTGGCTGCTAGCCAGATTGTTGTAAACCTGTTTAGCGATTCCAGTATAACTTGTGGACACTTCTGTATTTTGATTTTGAGAAGATTGAGTGGATACTGAGCCCCCTTTAAAATAAGGGTTTAAATTCAATTCGTCCAATTCATGTTCTGTGGAAATTTGATAAAAGTAATAGGAAGCACCCTCGGAAGTAACATGCCACCCGCCTTGGATTGGACTACCAACAAACCGATAGTTTCCGTTTTCAGAATACACCATCCCCTTAATTCCTTCGCTGGTTTTAGTGCCTTTTACCGCAAACATCGTTTGGTTCGCCACCAAGACACCATGAAATCCAGTATCAACCTCTTTCATTTGCATTCCAAACTGACCATCAGTGGTCATAAAAGAACCCTCATACAAATTTTGGGCAATGGAGAAGTTCAAAAACAAACAGAAAACAAAAAAAGTGAAGTATTTCAAGGCTTGTACTAGGTTTGGGTTAAAGGTACTATTTACCGGGATATCAAGAAGATACTTGACAGCTTAAATACACATTAAACTTTCATATAGGATACACCCATTTATGATTGACTTTAATTTATACCTTCATGCCTTTTCATTAGGCATAACTAATTAATCGTTTTCCTTCTGATACTTAGTAGGTCAAAGAAGACCTTGAAATGCTCATAAATAGACTATGCTTACCTACTGCTATACTTGTGCTAAGCGGGTTGAAGCATCTCTATTTATTTTAGGGAAGAGTAAGAATACAAACCACGGCAGTAGTATCATGTTTTTTTAATAGTCAATAATTACAAACCGGTAGTATCGAGGGACGGTCGGGTGCTTTGCCGAATAATTATGCGAATGATAGAGAATTTGAATAAAAACACCTCTCGTTTTCTCATGATTTCTATTTTTGATTTTCCCCGAATCTAGTAACACTAAAGATGAAATTATGAAGAAAGTGATTTTAGTATTTGGGGTTTTCGGTGTGCTATCTTCGTCGCTCAAGGCCCAAGAAGGAGGTTATTTTTCAATGGAATGGGGATTACTTCAAGTAGATGGCACCTTATCCGAAAATTCTAATCAAGGTTTGTTTACGTATACCAAATTTACGGGGGACCATTTTGGTTTTCAAGGAGGTGTTGGCATGGCGGGTTTTGACAACAGAGACTTTGTTAATTTTGAAGCTTCTGCCCTGTATGCCATAGCCAATAAGAGAATTTGGACTTTTGCAGGACTTGGTGCTAATGACATTGCACTGACACCAGTTCCTTTGGCCGGTATTCGAATTAATGCCCTGCGAACCCAAAATTTGAATGTATATACGGGGTATCGCCATCTATTTCGGCAAACTTCCGAAGGATATTTTAGTTTGGGAGTTATGGTTTCCTTACCAACTAAGAACAGACCCTCTGCAATAGCCAGTTTGTAGCTAGGGGTTACATCCACAACAAGAACACAAATCCCCCTGCTACCGCCAGTTTTACCTGGTGGTATACAGCAAGAGGCAGCATATAAACCACGGCAATTTTGTCGTGGTTTTTTAATCCAATGGATTTAAGGAAGGATCATTAAAGAATTCGTTAAGTGTCGTTTCATGGGCGTCCAGTATCTTTAATAAGCTTGTAAAGGTAAAATTGGTTCCCTTTTCCATGCGCCAGTACTGCATGCGGGATATACCAAATTCAATGGCAAAGTTTTCATAGCTGGAATAGCCCTTTTCTATTCTTAAAGTTTCCAACTTTTTAGCGATTGCCCTAATTCTAGGGTCCAATTCTTTTTTGGTACTGTCTTGCTGCTTTGCCATCACATTCTTTTGGTAATAACAAAGCTGGATTTTTAAAATTTTCTATGTTACATCATATAAATTACAACATTTATAAACATTTTATTATTTTAGCATTATGCTTAACCATCGTACAAAACAGAACGAGCTTTCAGAATACATGAAAGATTCCTATGGCTCACCTGAGGAGCTATCCTTAATTCGTGTATTGAGATGCTTTTTTATTTGGAAGAAGGTGTTTTTGATTGTAGGGAGGTACAAAATGTAGTTTCTGCTCTAAAGGATATTGTCATCTTGCTCAAACAACAAGGGTGGTCTCAAACCACTGTTGTTCGCAAAGTTTAAAACTTAATCACTTTTCTTCCGCAGCCAAATCGTGGCCAAAGAAGAGCCCGAAATGTTCATAAACGGTCCAAAAACGGCCGGGGCCAAGCCCATAGTGGCCAGTTTTCCCATTTCAAGCGCAATGCCCGAGGCGAGACCCGAATTTTGCATCCCCACTTCAAAGGCCACCGTTCGGGAAGACTTTTCATCAAGCCCTACCAATTTGCTCCCATAATACCCCAAAACATAGCCCGAGAAATTATGGACAATAACAACGGCTATCAACACCAAACCTATGGATAGGAGGGAATCCCTCCCCGAAGCCGTAATTATGGTAATGATAATAGCGATGGCCGCCATGGATATTTTGGGCATTATCTTGTCCAACCACGCAAACCTCCCGTGGGCATAGTGGTTAAAAAGCAGCCCGGCAATTATGGGTAGAATCACAATCTTGATAATACTCCAAAACATGCTTAAAAAATCTATGGGAACCAGTTCGTTGGCCAAAAGTTGCATAAAAAAAGGAGTCAAAAACGGTGATAGTAAGGTAGAAACCGCGGTCAAGGTAAGGGATAGGGCCAAATTGGCTCCAGAAATATAGGCCATCACGTTTGAGGCCAACCCACCTGGGGAACACCCCACAAGAATGATACCTGCTGCAATTTCAGGAGGCAAGGCGGATAGTTTGGCCAGTCCAAATCCAATAAAAGGCATTATGGTAAATTGGGCCATTAGGCCCACCAAAACCCCTTTGGGCATTTTTACCACCCCAACAAAATCTTTAATCCCAATAGAGGTACCCATTCCGAACATGATAATGACCAATAAGGGAACAATGAGTTTATTCAGCTGAAAGGAGCCTATTGCGAGAAAAAATTGTGGATAAAAAAGGGAGGCTGCCACGGCGGCGAAAATTAAAACGGTAAAGGAAAACCCTTTCAGCTTTTCAAACCGGTTGAATGTAAACGCCAACACCAAGAAAAAGAGAACTAGCACAGGCCCCAAATAAGTATAATTTCCAAGTATTAAAAGAAACAAAACACCCAAACCCAATACAACACTGGCTATTGATGCCCAGTTACCACGTTTCTTCATAGTACACAATTAGCAAGAACAAAGTAGGTATTTTTATTGGGGCGGGGTAATCTTTCCATTCTCAAAGTGCAATCTTTGGAAAAGAGTTATCTTGTATAGGCCAAATTCATTCTAACAACACCAAAGTATGCTTAAAAATCTCTTTGCGCTGACCCTTATCTCTCTGTTTTTTTTATCCTGCAGTTCTGATAGCTCTTCAAGCGATGATGTTATTCCACCAAATAGCGGTAATTCTCCAATAAGTGAAGAAGATACCACGGCCCCCGTTGTTTCAATTTCCGATATATTGGATGTTGTAGAAGTACTGACCCCCATTCAATTTTCTATTACAGACAGTTCCAACAATGTAACCACTCAAATTTTTATAGACGATACTGAGGTTTTTAGTTCGCAGGAAAAACAATTTATCTTTGAACTGGACCCCTATGATTTTCCTAGTGGAGCAAAAACGATGCGGGTAGTTTCCGAAGATAGTAGTGAAAATGAAACTACGGAAAATGTATCATTTGAGTTGAAAAGGCTTCTTTTTCGCCTTCCGGATGCCCAAGGAAGAATTTCAAACTCATTCCAAGATTATTTTATGGCTTTGAACAGCCAGGATGGAGAATTGCTTGCCTCTGCCAAATTGGTATCTGATGATGAATTATCATTCTATGCCGAAGACGATTTTGAGCGACAGGATATCGTAGCTACCTTGTATATTCTTTTCCCCGATCCAAATACATCACCAAGAGGATTTGTATTATCATTTGATGATGTTCCTGCGGGTACCATTGCATTAAGTGATGCTGAAATCGATGAGATTTATAATTTGAATACCCGCTCAGGCAGCTTTCAATTGGATATGATGGATGCAGCATCTGATACCGATTTTTATATGAACGGTAAGGATGTATCGTTGATATCACTTTCTAGTTTCGCAGAAGGGAATTTCTCGGAATCCGGAAGTTATGATCCCAATAGCTCGGTTCCGGCATTTATCTATTCCAATCCTGAGAATGTAAATGACCTAGGCGCATACCAATATTTGTTTATTGATAATTTGGAAGAAAATACTAGTGTTTCTTTCGATGATTTCCTGCCATTACAAGAAACCAATCAAATTGACATTCCCAATGAAGTTTCAGATTTTACATTTGAACTTAGAGCGTATGAGGATGAGGCAGGTTTTGATTTGGGGGAATATAGCACGGTTCTTCGCTTTAGGGGTAACAGAGATGATGAAAATGGGATTTTAAATATTCCACAACTTAGCGAGTTTGATGTTTACCAACAGAATTTTAATGCTACTATTTCGCCGACCCTTAGCTGGAATGGCTTTTTTAAAGGATTTGGAACTCCTACCTTACCTTCCTGGAATGCTGCACTTCAAGGTACGGAAGTTGTAGCTTCTGGTGACTTTGATGTGGCCCAATTTATTGTTGTCTTTACCAGTCCAACTACGTTTGATGATCTTACCTGGATTTATCATGCCGAAAACAAACCTTTGTATAGAAACCCATTTGACAATTTTGTACTGCCGGATGCGGTAGCTACGTTTTTGAATAATGATCAGATTGATACGTCAGGATTTGACCAGATTACTTTCTTTAGAGCGGATTTGTTCGAGTATGAAGAGGAATTCAATATGTCAGAGACCGTATTTACGGGTTTTCCCTTTTTAAATTCTAAGGGAGATCAGCAAATTGTTGGCTTTACATTAATTAATGATCCAATTTTTCCATAAACCAAAAAAGGTTTGAAATTCTCATTTTTAATAGAGGTATATGGTTTGGCGATACGTAAACTATACGAACAATAGTGCCACTTTTTGCAGCGGGGCGAAGCAGAAATACATTTAAACACTGGCAATGGAATAAGCAGTTTATTAGGACAAAGTATCCAAAAATAAAAAAGGACCTCACGTTTTTATGAAGCCTTTTTCCTAGTAGTGGGGACTGGACTCGAACCAGCGACCTTCGGGTTATGAGCCCAACACTGCCTGTCCGCTATTTTATTAAACCATTGAAAAACAGATGGTTAAAAGTAAAAATTTTTATCTAAAACGCATACGTTTTGTGCGCTAGCGTGTGCGCTTTAGACTTTTAAAGTTACAATAAATATTTGAAAATCAACTACATGTCGAATTTTTCCTGGCCTACAAGAACATTGAAAATGACTTAAATCTAGATTTTGCTAGTTTTTATACTAACATTCCATACCTACTTCGTAGTTAATTTCTGTAATAAATTGTTGTCTTTAATAAGTAAGATATGGATATTAATGCAGTAGTCGAAAAAATGTTAGAAGGTATTTTCGAGGCCTTGACCATTCAAGAAGTTGAGGCCATATTAATAAAGAAAAAGGAAAAAATGGGGCTAAAAACTGAAATGGAAGAAACAGATAGATTGAAGAAGTATTATCTAAATTCTATGGTAAGAGCGGGTATAATATACCCTCCACCGGAAAGTGATGATATAGATCTTTGATGAAATAGAAATAATTCTGATTAGTGGACAAATATTTTTAATTCTTTCGACAGCATAGGCTGGCAAGTCCTTTTGCGGCCCAGTTACGTTGAAGATTTCATGCTTACTTGGATTCCTTGATTTACCTAAATTCTCAACTATAGCACCATTAGAGTGCCAGTGCCATGATTTCTGCAATCCATTGGGGAGCCAGTGTAATATCATGTCTTAAATCATTGTTGTTTTCCTTTTTCAAAAGTTCGCAGATTTTCTGAAGTTCTGCGTTCGTTACCATGCCCTTGCCTTTCTCTTTGAGTGCTTGGACCACCAGTTTACTTATTGCTCCTTTTAAAGCCAGGTTTTTTGGTGTCGTTTTTTTGAACTTTATAGTTGAATTACCGATGGTTATTATACGTGGTGAGCCATCTGTAAGATACACTAGGTTTAACGGAACCTGTGTTGATAGCCCCAGTATGTTTTGTGCATGGATCCCTGTCGGAATTATACGTGCCTTATCCCGTTTGGCTATAGCCAGGGCCACTTCTTCAGTTGTGGGCAGCACCTCTTGATTCAAAAACTCACTGAACTTTGGTTTGGTATATATACCGCGAGCCAAAGCTCTTAAAACACCTTTTTTGACTATACGATGTAAGGTGATGGCAACCGCTCCGGGACTTCCAAACGATCGAAAGTCTTCCGTGAAGACAATGGTTCCAGGTTTTAACAACTTTACTTTCTGTTCTATTTTGTTATCGGTGCCGGGCATGGACAACGAAAATAGCACTATGTAATCTATTTTTAAATATTTGTAATGAATATATTATAAAAAAATTATATCTACTTAATAATTGGAATCTACAAGTGATTGATTTAATGAATTCATTTTATCAAAAAATATGACTCTATTATTATTGGGGGAGTTAATAGGACTGATGGCGAAGAGAGGATGAATTCCCGAGAATTGTTCCTTTTTCAAAACTTCCGAATCTCTGAGAGTATGGACTAAATCTTGTCTATTTCCATCTTTTTTATTGTCACAACGCCTTCCATAAAAATAGAGTGAATACCTATCCACAACGACTGCATAGGTATTCTCGATCATTTTCTGAATTTCATTGATTTTATTTAGTTGGCTTTAAAATCAGCAATAAAAGGAACAAATCGGGCTCAAAAAAGGAGTTGACATTTTTTAAACCATCCAAATCCGATTTAATATAACCTCATGATCAAAAGGAAGTTATAGGGATGATTTTGACCTAAAAAGGACTTTTAACCTTTTGGGTATTGCTTAATTTAAATTTAACGAAGTATCTTTTATCCGAAACTTCATTACCATGACAACCATGGAAAAAAAGATTTTTGGATTTATTACGGTATTGTTCTGTTGTTCATTTACATATGGCCAGAATTCCAATGGCGATTCTGAACTACTTGACAGCCTTCGAACAAATATCAAGTCCGAAAATCAAATAAAAAGATTCAATGGATATCTTGAACTGTCAAGGGCATATGAGGAAAAAAACATTGATTCATCCTACTTTTATGCTGAGACTGCCATCAACTATGCTGTAAGATTGAAGAGAAATGACCAGATTGCCCAAGCCTATAGGCATCGAGGATATCTTACATTAAAAAAGGGGGATCATGGAACTTCCAAGAAAGATATTGCCCTTGCAAAAACATATTTTGCCCTAGATAATGACTCACTGGCCATTGCAATGACCAACTTCGAATTGGGTGAGTTATTTTACCAAGGGGTTCAACTCAACGAAGCTTTAGATAAGTTTTTATTGGCTCATGATTTTTTTAAGACCCAAGCGCCCTCAGTTAAATTTTTTGATACCAAAAGCCGGATTGCCAAAATTTATAATGACCTTGAGATGTACGACAAAAGTCGTGAATTTGAAACATCGGCACTTGAATTGAGCCAGGTTTTGAACAGTCCTGGGGCCATTATGGCCTCAAAGAACAGAATCGCACTGCTCTTGAGCAAGGACAACAATTTTGAAGAGGCCGCCAACTCCTTTCAAGAAGCAATTATGATGGGAATGGGTAAACCAGATCTCAAAGAGGAACTTTTGATTGCATTCAATGGCCTGGCTGTAGTTCATTACAGTACGGGGAAATATGAATTAAGCCTTTACTGTTCCAACAAGTCGCTTGAAATTTTGGATGTCAACAAATATCCAAACATGGCAGCCCATGTATACCATACCATGGGTATGTCCTATCTTGGCCTAAATCAATTTTCCAACTCCAAGAAATACTTAAAAAAGGCCTATGCCAAACTAACCGATAGTCCGTCCAATGTTTCTGCCCGGATAGATTGCAATGAAGGGTTGTATAGACTGTACGAAAAAATGGGCAATTATAAGCAAGCTCTGGTGCACTATAAATTGTTCTCCAGTACAAGGGATAGTATTTATGGAAAGGAGATTAACCAAAAAATAATTGAACTTGAATCTCAGCGCGAGCTTGCAATAAAGGATAGGGAATATGAACGTCTAATGCTTTACAGCGAGAATCAAAAATTAAAATATAGGTCGAAAATCAAGAGTACTATTATTTTTTGTGCCATTGTTCTTGCAATTACCCTGTTGTTATTTACCAAAAGTCATTTTAAAAACAGAACATTAAAAACCCAAAAAGAACTATTACTGGCCAAAAATAAATTGGACTCCTTAAGGTCGCAAATGAATCCACATTTCATTTTTAATGTGATAAACGGTGTACAAAACCTAATTTTAAAGTCTGAAAAATACGAAGCTTACGAGCATTTAAACAAGTTTGCAGAGTCGATACGTTTGATGATAAACAACTCGGTAGATGCTTTCATACCTATTGAAGAGGAGTTAAAGTTAGTCAGAAACTATGTGGAGTTGGAAAAAGTTCGTTTCAGGGATAATTTTGAATTCTTTATTTCCATGCCCAAGGGGATGCTAGATTCAAATCTCAAAATACCCTCAATGATCATCCAGCCAATTGTAGAAAATGCGATAATCCATGGATTATCGAATAAAAAAGGGCAAGGGGTCCTTAAAATTGATTTTCACTTTAAATCAGAAAATAGAAGCTTCCTGATTTGTGAAGTTGAGGACAATGGCATTGGTCGCGAAAGGGCCATTGAGATAAAAAACCGTAATAAAGGGGAAAAGAACCACCTTTCAATTGCAACAACGAACACAACCCAAAGAATAGAGATTTTAAAACAGATGGGGTACAATAACGCAAGTATGGAGATAGAGGACCTATATGGAGCAAACAAAGAACCAACTGGCACCAGAGTATTGCTTACCCTCCCCGTTACGATATGAACAAGATAAGAGCACTGATTGTAGATGATGAACTAAATGGTATCGAAAATTTGGTACACATCCTCGATGAATTTTGCCCCAATGTGAACGTAGTGGGAACGGCAAGAAACCTGGAAGATGCGGAAAGAAATTTAAACCTGCTGAATCCAAATCTTGTTTTTCTAGATGTTCAAATCGGTACTAGAACCATTTTTGAATTACTGGAAAATCTTGACACTACCCCTTTTGAAATTATTTTCCTATCCGCATATGATCACGCTGTGAAGGCATTTAAGTTTATGGCAATAGACTACCTGTTGAAACCCATCGATATCAACGAGTTAAGGCAGGCCATCAAAAAGGCAGAACATAATATGAAGAACAGAAATTTCTATGATCATGCCAATGAACTTCTATGTGCGATAAAGTCCTCGAACATAGAAAACCAGAAAATCGCTATCCCGACCTCCGACGGGTATGAATTTCTCCATGTGGCCAAAATATTGTATTGCATTGCAGATGGTTCTTATACCAAAATCCACCTTAGGTCAGGAAAGCAATTGATAGCATCCCAGCCCCTAAGGCACTATGAAGAATTAATTTCAAACTTAAACTTCTACAGAATCCATAACTCGAGCTTGGTCAACACCAAATATATTAAAAAGGTATCCCGTTCGGATGGAGGTTATCTTATCATGGACGATGGTAAGGAACTGTCCATAGCAAGGTCAAAAAAGGAAGGACTCTTCAAAATACTAAAACTTTAGTTAGACCACCATTTCCTGATTTATTCTAGAAAATGTAGCCTACCAATCACAAGATCATATTGGTAAGCCAACAATTCCCTATTCCACTTCATAGGGTCAAAAAATACTTTTAACCCGAATTTAATACAAGCTGTCATCTGAACGACATTTTAAGTTGTTCGGAGCATTTACATTAGCCATAAATGTTAAAATTTTTAATGGAGAGAGAACATAAGTACTGGCATTTAAATCAGTTCAAATTATCAAAAAGACTAACCAAAGACGAAATGATGCACCTGTGCGAATTCCTGGTAATGAAGCACTTTAAAAAAGGTGAGCAGATTAGGCTGAAGAACGGCAATGGGTGCGATGTCTATTTTTTGAAAAGTGGTACGGTTAAGATAATCAGTCTTTATGATTCAGGAGAGGAAGCTATAAAATACTTGGTAAACGAAGGTGAGATTTTTGGTGTACTCGGGTTGACAGGCGGTGAGAACGACAATGACTATGCAATGGCCATTGAAGATTCACTGATCTGTATTATTGAATCTTCCACTCTCCGAAAAATGATGGACAACAATTCAAGATTGAATAACTACCTGTTCAAAATGGCCGGCATGAGAATCCAAAAATTAGAACGAAAGTTGGAATCACTGGTTTACAAGGATGCTGAAACCCGGATTACGGAATTTATTGATGACTACATAAAAAAGTTTGGGGCACTTGCAGGGGATGCCATGGTTGCAAAGAACATTTTGAGCAACAAAGACATAGGAAAGCTGACCTCTACTTCAAGGCAAACAGTCAACAAGGTCCTAAATGAAATGAAGAACAAGGGAATACTGGATTTTGACAAGAACATTATCCAAATAAAACTTAAAACTCATAAAAGATAACCGCGCAGATTTCATGAAACATTACGACATTATCATCATCGGCACCGGCGCAGGGGGTTCAACGCTTGCTTATAAACTATCGAGAACGGGAAAAAAAATCCTAATTCTCGAGCGTGGGGATTTCCTTCCAAAGGAAGTGAACAACTGGAATCCTGTCAAAGTGGCCAAAGGGAAATACCGTCCAAAGGAAAAATGGTTGGACAAGAACAATGGTGAATTCAGTCCCTATACACACTATTGGATAGGAGGAAACACGAAAATGTATGGTGCAGCACTGCTCAGGATGCGAGAATCCGATTTTGGGGAGGTAAAGCATTATGGGGGTGTTTCGCCGGCTTGGCCGCTGACTTATGATGATTTTGCACCCTACTACCAAGAGGCTGAGGAATTGTACAAGGTACATGGCCGACGTGGTATAGATCCCACTGAGGCACCTTCCTCCAAGCCATACCCGTATCCTCCATTGAGATATGAGCCAAATATGAAGGAAATGGCATCAAACCTCAAAAAGCTAGGGTTGCACCCTACTCCCATTCCAATAGGGGTTTCATTGCCGAAGGATAAAAAAAGGAAAAATGCCCGGGTAAAGCTATCCCTTTTCGACGGCTATCCGGATCCTACCGAGTCAAAGGCCGATGCCCATGTCGTTGCCCTGAACAAGGCGATCAAAAAAAAGAACGTAAAGCTAAAAACCAATCACACTGTTCAACGCATTGATACGGATCGGACGGGGAAGAGGGCAACCGAAGTGGTTTGTACGATAAAGGACGGTAAAGAATGTCGTTATAGTGCAGACATTATTGTTGTAAGCTGTGGGGCCATCAATAGTGCAAAGTTGCTGCTTCAATCCAAGTCGGACCTTCACCCACAGGGACTAGCCAATTCTTCCGGCATGGTGGGAAGAAACCTAATGCTACACAACAATGGCACTGTGGTCGCAATTTCCAAAAAACCAAATACCTCAAAGTTCCAAAAAGCATTTTTGATTCCAGATTTCTACAACGGAGCTGACGATTCCAAATTGCCATTAGGTACCATACAACTCATGGGCAAAACTGATCCGGTGACCCTAAAGGACGAATTAAAGCAGATAAATCCGGACAAGGAATTTGACGTGGCCGATGTTGCGGACCACAGTATTGATTTTTTTATTACCGCTGAAGACTTACCAGACCTCAATAACAGGGTTGAGGTCACCGATGATGGGAGAACCAAATTGGTTTACAACCAGAACAATGAAGAGGCCTATCAGAGATTACGAAAAAAACTTGTATCCCTTTTAGGGCATATAGGCTGTACGGAGGGCTATTGCAAGGACAACGCATACGTCGGGTTCAAGTTGGGAATTTCAGGAGTATCCCATCAAAATGGCACCTGTAAGTTTGGGACAGATCCGAAAAAATCGGTTTTGGACTTAGACTGTAAGGCACATGACCTAGATAACTTATATGTGGTAGATGGCAGCTTTTTCCCATCGTCAAGCGCAGTAAACCCCTCACTTACAATTATAGCCAACGCCTTAAGGGTCGGCGATAGCTTGTCTAAAAATATAAAGAGGTGAAGTACGACGTCATCATAATAGGAACAGGGGCAGGAGGCGGAACAATTGCCGCTAAACTGGCTCCTACCGGAAAACGTATTTTGATACTTGAAAGAGGGGATTTCGTTCCTAGGGAGAAAGAAAACTGGGATACGGAGGAAGTCTTTATCAAGGCTAGGTACAAAGCCAAAGAGCCATGGATAGACTCAAAAGGAAAAGAGTTCCATCCTGGAATACATTATTGCGTTGGAGGTAACACCAAGTTCTACGGAGCGGCACTTTTGAGAATGCGGAAAGAAGATTTTGGAGAGGTTCAGCATAAGAGTGGAACATCGCCTGCATGGCCAATTTCCTATGAGGATTTAAAGGACTACTACCAAGAAGCCGAGGAGATGTACAGTGTCCATGGGGAAAGAGGCACTGATCCCACGGAACCTGATGAGCTCAGATCTTTTCCCAAAGAGCCTCTTGCACATGAGCCCCGGATAAAGGAATTGTTCGATGACATCAAAAGAATCGGGCTCCGCCCGTTTCCGCTGCCCATTGGAATCAAGTCGCAGGAGCACAATGGTGATGCTCCTTTGGTATTGGACCGCTTTGACGGTTTTCCGGATCCAACGGAAACCAAGGCCGATTCGCATGTTGTGGGTATCAAAAGAGCCCTTGAATTTCCGAATGTCCAGCTTAGGACCAATGCGAAGGTCTCCAGATTGATATCCAATCCAGATGGGACCAAGATTGAAAAGGTTGAGGTAACCGTGGATGGCAATACATTTTACTTTGAGGCCAAAGTGGTCATAATGGCTTGTGGAGCCATCAATTCAGCGGTTTTATTGCTCAAATCCAAAAACGGGAGATACCCAAATGGTATGGCAAATGGTTCTGGACTGGTAGGCAGAAACTATATGTGCCATAACAATACGGCCATGCTGGCGCTTTCCAAGAAACCGAACCCCACTAAGTTCGGGAAGACCTTTGCAATCAACGACTTTTATTTAAGCGGTGATGATGAATTTAGGTATCCATTGGGACATATACAGATGCTGGGAAAATCTGATCCTGTAATGTTTAAGTCAGATGCCCCAAAATTCACCCCTGGCTTTACGTTGGAAATGATGGCAACACATGCCCTTGATTTCTGGATGACCTCCGAGGACCTCCCGGACCCTGAAAACAGGGTGCTCCTAACCTCTGATGGCAATGTTCAGCTCCGATACAGGGAAAACAATCTCGAGGGCCATGAAAGATTGAAGGAAAAACTTAAATGGATTTTGGAGCACGTTGGTTGTGAAACTCATGTATTGCCCAATAACATCTACTTAGGGAAAAAAATCCCACTGGCCGGGACTGCCCACCAATGTGGAACCGCCCGTTTTGGAATTGATCCGAAAAACTCCGTTTTGGACACCTATTGCAAAGCCCATGAGCTGGACAACCTCTATGTCGTTGATGGCAGTTTTTTCCCATCTAGCTCAGCCGTGAATCCAGCACTGACAATCATGGCACAGGCCCTTAGGGTAGGTGACCACTTGATACAAAACATACTATAATATGAAGAATACGATTTTATTTCCCTTTGTAGTACTATTGGTTGTTCATTTTGACTGGGCGCAAACAGCCTTGGATGTAAACAAAGTCACCATTACCGTTAATGATCTCGATGTCTCAGTTCCCTTCTTTGAGAAGCTATTGGGTTTTACAAAGATCGAGGAGAATGAGACCTCCGGTGAAGAATTGGCTGACCTCTTCGGCCTGGACAATCCGAAACTCGTTCTAAAAACGGTATCCCTTAAGCTTGGAGAGGAACATCTTGACCTCCAGGAATTTGTGAATGAGAAAAGTGCAAAACAAATCCCTATTGATTCACGCAGCAATGATCTTTGGTTTCAACACATCGCCATAGTTGTAAGTGATATGGACTTAGCCTATGAACGATTATGGAAATATGGGGTGACACATGTTTCCACCGCACCTCAAACACTGCCTGAAAATATCACTGCCGCTGCTGGCATAAAGGCATTCTACTTTCAAGATCCTGATGGGCATAACCTTGAACTGATCTTCTTCCCGAAAGGAAAAGGAGATCCCAAGTGGCAAGCTGTTACGGATAAAACATTCTTGGGAATAGATCACACTGCAATTGGTATAAACAATACTGAAAATGCCAAGCACTTTTACCAGAACATCATCGGGCTAAAAACCATGGGGCATAGCGAAAATTATGGAACTGAACAGGAACATTTGAACCAAGTTTTTGGGGCTCGATTATGGATAAGCGGTCTGAGGGCCAAAAGAGGCTTCGGCCTTGAGTTTTTGGATTATATCGCCCCTCCCGGAGGAAGACCCTTCCCCAAAACAAGCCTACCGACCGATCTCTGGCATTGGCATACGACCATCAAGATTGAAGATGTTGAACGAGTCTACAATAGACTGCGAGAAGAGAGGGCGCTCATGGTTTCAAAACGGATTGTAAAAATGGACAACAAAAAAAAATTTATGGTCAGGGATGTTGACGGACATGCCTTGATAATCACAGAATAATCAAATACCAGGACAATGAAGACACAAAACATTCTAATTTTTATTGCCACGCTGTCATTTTCGGTAAGTGCGTACTCTCAAAAGTGTAAAAAACCTTTCCCTGAGGGCAAACATTTGGTCAATACGGATGAGGCCGGGAACAACATTGCCATGGAAGGCTACGACATGGTTTCTTTTTTTGGCGGTACACCATTGAAGGGAAACAATCAATTTTCGAGTTCCTACCAAGGAATAACCTACCAATTTGCCTCTGAATCGAACAAACAGGCCTTTGATGCTAACCCAATTGCTTATTTGCCCGAATACGGTGGCTTTTGCGCGGTTGCCATGTTCTTTGGCAAGGCCGAGGAATTGCAGACCTATGATTTATACGATGTGGTCGATGGAAAATTGTATTTCAACAAAAATGAAAAGGCGAAAAAAATGTGGGACAAAAAAACAGCGGCCGTCATCATCAAGAAATCAGATCAGAACTGGAACTGTGTGGTCACGGATCTAGGGATTGAAATAGGGCAACCCTACAAAGAGCCCGAAAGCATCAAGTAAACATAACCCAAAAATCATATAAAATGAGAATACTACAATCACTTATCCCAGTAATTGTCTTTTTGACAACCGCATTGCTCACCGCTCAAGTGGAACAATCATATGACTTGACCTTGGAGGGGGCAAAAAAAATAATGAAGGTGGCCTCGGACTATGCGAAGGCAAACAATGCTCCCGGTGGGGCGATTGCAATAGTGGACAGCGGAGGACATGTTATTCTATTGGAACGTTTGACAGGAACATTTCCGGCGGCATCCGATGTTTCCATTGGAAAAGCCCGCACAGCGGCCACTTTTACATTTGAGTCGAAGAAATTGGAGGATGCCATTATCGGTGGGAGAACATCGCTAATAACGGTCGGTCACAATATGCTACGTGGCGGTCTTCCCATAAAATATAAGGGACAGGTGGTTGGAGGTATCGGTGTGAGCGGTGCAGCAAGCGCGGATCAAGACGTAGAAATAGCCCAAGCCGGAGCATCCGCCAAATTCGATTGAACATGAATAGACTGAGACTGCTATCTGTTGTTTTTTGCTTTTCGATTGTAATCACCGGATTGTTCGGTCAGGAAAGCAGGGAACTGGTCATTGACAACCCAGATGTCGTTGTTGACCTAAGGACCAAGTACGGGGTTAACCTTTTAAAGACAGAATGGAAATATAGTGATGTCAAGATACTGAATGATACATTTGGGGCGCCTGGCCCTTCAGAAAAAGACCCATTGGCGCTTTATCCTACCGGAGAGCCCAGAGCCACTTGGAACATTGAGCCAAAGGCAGGGGGAAGTGATTTTGATGATTCTTCATGGGAGACCTTAAGTCCCACTTCCCTAGAAGAAAGAAGATGTCCCGGTAGACTTTGCTTTAATTGGTATCGATTAAATTTAACCATTCCACAGAGCATCGATGGATTCGATCCAACAGGGTCAACCGTTTTCTTTGAAGTCGTTATCGATGACTATTCGGAAATCTGGGTGGATGGTAAATTGGACAAGACCTTCGGGCAGTCCGGTAATGGTATTGTAAAAGGCTTCAACGCCCGAAACAGGGTAATACTTACCCACAATGCAAAACCGGGGGAAACCCATCAAGTGGCCATTTTGGGAATAAATGGGCCGTTAGCGGACATACCGGACAACTATATTTGGATACGCTCCGCTACCGTTGATTTTCACAAGGAATATGAAGTGGACAAGGATTGGAAGGGGTTGGGCAAAGTTGTTATGTCACAACCCCAACTTAGCCAAGTTATCGATCCAAATGAAAAGATTGAAAAACTAGCGGAAGGATTCCAATTTATAGAAGGTCCGGTCTGGCACCCAGATGGCTATCTTCTATTCAGTGATCCCAATGCCAATGTGATCTATAAATATGGGCCAAAAACAAAAAACGTTGAAATCTATATTACCAAATCCGGTTATTCGGGTACTGATATTGGCAAAATCCACCAACCGGGTTCGAATGGCCTAACATTGGACAAGGACGGTCAATTGTATGTAGCACAGCATGGCAACAGAAGAGTTATTAAGCACGAACGGAAAGGGCCGATAACCGTTATTGCGGACAGTTACAATGGAAAACGTCTTAATAGCCCCAACGACCTTGTTTTTAAATCTGACGGCTCTCTATATTTTACCGATCCTCCATATGGGCTTGAAAAAGCCTATGAAGACCCAAAGAAAGAAACTCCTCATCAGGGTGTTTATAGGGTCTACAAGGGCAAGGTCGAACTAATGACCGATAAACTGGGAGGGCCGAACGGTATAGCCTTTTCCCCAAATGAAGAATACCTCTATGTGAGCAACTGGGACATTAGGGATGTAATGAATTCAAAAAAACTTTACCGGTTCCGTGTAAGAGCGGATGGAAGTTTGGAGAACCCTGAACTCTTTTATGAAATGGACCAAACTGACGAGGCGGAGGCCCTGGATGGGGTCAAGGTAGACCTTAAGGGCAACGTTTTTGTATCCGCTCCAGGGGGAATCTGGATTCTTTCACCTAATGGCAAACTACTTGGAAAGATTATCGGTCCGGAAAGACCGGCGAACATAGCATGGGGCGATGACGGTAAGAGCCTGTATTTAGCGGCCCATACGGGATTATATAAAATACGAACAAAAATAGGCGGTAAAATGCCAGGTATAAACAACTAGAAAATATGTATCAAAAACCAAATAAGAGATTGTTGGGACAAACTGCAATAGTCACAGGAGCCAATTCGGGAATTGGCCAAGCAGTGGCCGAAGCCCTGGGAAGGGATGGCGCTAATATCGTAGTTAACTACATTTCCAATCCCGAAGCGGCGGAAGAAATCGCTCATAACATCTGTTCAGATGAGCTCTGTGGCCAAGGAATTGCAATCAAGGCGGACGTCAGTAAAGAAGATGAGGTAGAAAATATGTTCAAACAGGCTATCGACCACTTTGGTACGGTGGACATTTGCGTTCCGAACGCAGGTCTACAAAGGGATTTCCCAATGCACGAAATGCCCTTAAAGGAATGGCAGTTTGTTATTGACGTCAATCTTACGGGGCAATTTCTATGCTGTAGAGCCGCCATAAGGGAGTTTTTAAGAAGAGGATTGCGACCTGAGGTTTCCGCTGCTTTGGGGAAAATTATCCACATGAGTTCAGTACACGAGGTAATTCCATGGGCAGGCCATTCGAACTACGCTGCATCCAAGGGGGCTATTGTCATGTTGATGAAATCCATTGCACAGGAATATGGTCCAAAAAAGATCCGTGCAAACAGTATTGCACCAGGTGCCATACAGACACCCATTAATGTTGATGCTTGGGAAACACCGGAGGCTTTGAATAAACTCAATGAATTGATTCCTTATAAACGAATTGGAACACCTTCGGACATAGGTTCCGCAGCAGCGTGGCTGGCATCCGATGAATCTGACTACATAAATGGCTCTACCATTTTCGTGGATGGGGCCATGACCTGCTATCCAGGATTTACAACCAACGGCTAAAATTATAAATATGAGCAAATCTAAAACGGCGGAAGATCAGCGATTGGAAGAAAACTATACCGGCAAGAAAGACTGGCTTAAGTGGGGACCTTACCTCAGCGAGCGTCAGTGGGGTACGGTCCGGGAAGATTATAGTCCCTATGGCGCAGCTTGGGATTATTTTCCCCATGATCATGCTCGAAGTCGCGTTTACCGGTGGGGTGAAGATGGAATAGCAGGGATCACCGATAGCCACAATGCCATTTCCTTTGCTGTTGCCCTTTGGAATGGAAAAGACCCAATTCTTAAGGAGCGCATATTTGGATTGACTGGTCCGGAAGGCAATCATGGGGAAGATTGCAAGGAACTCTATTACTATCTGGATAGCACTCCCACCCACTCCTACATGAAACATTTATACAAGTATCCCCAAAACGAATATCCTTACGGTGACTTGGCACATACCAATGCCAATCGGGGCAAACAGGAGTTAGAATACGAAGTTTTGGATACGGGGGCGTTCAATGACAATAAGTACTTTGATGTGTTCACAGAGTACGCCAAGGCGGATGAAGAGGACATTCTAGTAAAAATAACCGTTTACAACCGGGCCAAGGAAGCCGCCGAAATAACAGTTCTTCCAACGCTTTGGCTAAGAAACTTATGGAGTTTTGGGCAAGCCAAAGGGGAATATCTCATCAAAAGAAAAAAATCAACCACTAAATATGGCGTGGTGGAGCTTACCCATCAAAAATTGGGCAAATACAACCTTTATTTTCAGAAGCCCGACCAATGGATGTTCACCAATAATGAAACCAACAAGGAAAGGTTGTATGGTGTCGAAAATGAGACCCCCTATGTAAAAGACCTCTTCCATGAGGCGGTAATCGGGAAAAACTACCAACTGACGAAGTCGGTAAACGAAGGGACAAAGTTTGCACCGATGTACCAAGAAAAAATAGGACCAGGGAAAAAAGTTGAATTCCGACTTCGATTCTCAAAACAGGACCATGGGGGAAACCCTCTAAATGCGGATTTTGATGCCATTTTCAAGATGAGACTGGATGAGGCAGATGGTTTTTATAAGCAGTTTCACCGTGGTCCCTGCAAGGACACGGCCAACATCCAGCGCCAGGCATTTGCTGGAATGTTGTGGTCCAAACAGTATTTCAATCTGGACATGGAGACTTGGCTGAACGGGGATCCGGGACAGCCAAAGCCACCTGAGGTACGAAAGAATGGCCGGAACAGTAGTTGGAAGACCCTGAACAATGAAGATATAATTTCAATGCCGGACAAATGGGAATATCCCTGGTACGCAGCGTGGGATTTAGCTTTTCATTGCATTCCTCTGGCGATGGTAGATGCCGAATTCGCGAAGAACCAGTTGGTTCTGATACTTAGGGAATGGTATATGGCCCCCAATGGTCAGATTCCAGCATATGAATGGGCATTTTCCGACGTAAACCCCCCCGTCCAGGCGTGGGCCGCCTATAAGGTATATGAAATTGACAAAGAGAAAACAGGGAAAGGTGATATTGCTTTCTTGAAACGTATTTTCAATAAGCTGTCGCTAAATTTTACTTGGTGGGTCAATCGCAAGGACCGAAGTGAGAACAATGTGTTTGAAGGCGGGTTTTTAGGTTTGGACAATATCGGGGTTTTCGACAGGAGCAGCCAGATACCTGGAGGGGGTTACCTTGAACAGGCCGATGGCACGGCTTGGATGGCGATGTACTGTCTCAATATGCTGCAAATATCCACTGAGATTGCCATGGTCGACGATTCTTTTGAAGATATGTGCACCAAATATTTTGAGCATTTTGTTCATATAGCGGCATCGCTTAACAGAATTGGTGACGATTGGCTTGGTAGCTGGGACGAACACGATGGGTTCTTCTATGACATTTTGGTACTCCCAAATAGTTCATACATCCCAATAAAAGTCAGGTCCCTAGTGGGATTGATGACTTTAAATGCGGTTTTGGTGCTTACCAAGGACAAGCTAAAAAAACTTAAAAACTTCCATCAGGGCATTAAGTGGTTCAGAGACCACAGACAGAAACATGGTAAATACCTTGTTATTGAAGAACTGAAGGACAACGAGGATATCCTACTGTCGTTGGTTCCCAAGAAAAGAATGGAAAAATTATTGGATGCGCTGCTCGATGAAAAGGAGTTTTTAAGTCCCTATGGTATTAGGGCACTATCAAAAGCACATGAGAATCCTTATTCAATAATGATCGAGGGTCAATTGTTCGATGTCAAATATGATCCTGCTGAATCTTCGACCCATTTGTTCGGTGGAAATTCAAATTGGAGAGGGCCTATATGGATGCCCATGAACTTCCTTTTCGTACAATCCCTTTTGGAGTACCACAAATACTATGGCGATCGTTTTAAGGTACAATGTCCAGCAGGCTCCAAAAACGAATTAGACCTAAAACAGCTAAGCGATGACATCAACAAACGCTTGGTCAACATGTTCAAAAAGGACGGGGAAGGAAACCGTCCAGTACACCGTCTGCACAAGGATTGGTATCGTGATGAAAACTTCAATGACCTCATTCTGTTCTACGAATATTTCCATGGGGACAATGGAAGGGGAGTCGGGGCGACTCACCAAACTGGATGGACCGGATGCGTTGCGCACTTGATAGATGAATCTTGTTGGTAGAATATGTGGGATTTAGTCATGGCACATAAATCTGGGATACTGAGATGTTTTCTTATAAAGACGGTAGTGGTGGCATTATACCTATGGACCTTTTCGTCCTGTCGAAATTCAGGGAAAACTCAGAAAGAAGCACAGGTCCTCCAACAGGATACCGACAGAACCTATAGAAGTATTGGTACCATTGAAAGGATTTCTTCTGAGTTGGATGACTTAATAGAAAAAGGTGCAAAGATTGAGGTTTTAGGTGATGGTATGACCTGGGCCGAGGGCCCATTGTGGGTTCCAGGAAAAAATTGGGTGCTTTGCTCCGATGTTAAGGAAAATCGCATTCATAAATGGTCTGAAAAAAATGGCTTTGAAGTTTATTTGGAGCCATCTGGATTTACCGGGATAGTAACGGATAGCAGGGAAAGGGGCTCCAATGGTCTCGCCCTTGATGGCGAAGGTAACTTGGTCCTTTGCCAGCATGGCAACCGTCAGGTTGTGCGGATGTTGGCCCCTCTCGATGACCCTAAACCGAAATTTAAGGTTTTGGCCAGGAGTTTTGGTGGCTGGATATTAAACAGTCCAAATGATCTTGTCTATGATAAAAAGGGGAACCTTTACTTTACCGACCCACCATACGGCCTTAGCGAAAAAATGATGAAAGACCCTAATAAGGAGCTTCCCTTTCAGGGTGTTTACAGGTTGGACAGGGAAGGGGAACTATTCTTGCTTACCGATAAAATAAGTCGCCCAAATGGTCTGGCCTTTTCCCCGGATGAAAGTAGGCTATATGTGGCCAATACTGATCAAAATAATGCATCATGGCTCTCATTTGAAGTGCTTGAAAATGGGTCATTGGGGGCAATGGAGGAAATTTTGAACGTCACGCATTTGATAGGGAAAGAGGTTGGTTTTCCTGATGGTATCAAAGTGGATGGCAAGGGCAACATATTCACGGCAGGTCCAGGTGGGCTATGGATTTTCAACAGCAAGCTACAGCCAATCGGTAAAATCAAACCTGGCGCATGGGTTTCAAACTGTGCATTCAACCATGACTATACCTACCTCTATATTACCGCAGACGAATACCTGTTGAGGGTTAGATTGAACACAACAACTAAATCCTAGTACAATGAACTTTAAAAATAAAGAAATTACAGAATTACTCACAAAAGAATGGTTGGAAACCAATGGTTTAGGCAGCTACGCTTCTTCTTCCATTACGGGGGCCAACACGAGAAAGTACCACGGTCTATTGGTCGCTGCCATGAATCCCCCTACTGAAAGAAAAGTCTTGGTGGCCAAGGTTGAAGAGCGAATCTTTCAAGGAGACAATGTGGCCGATATTTCAGTAAACCAATACCCAGGTGTCATCCATCCAAAGGGACATGAGTGCCTGCAATCGTTTGATAGAAGACCCATCGCCACTTGGGTATACCAGGGTAAAACATGGAAAATATTCAAAAAAGTATTTATGGTGCCCAATAGCAACACCACTGTTGTTGTATATGAAAATTTGGGAGAAACTGCTATTACCCTTGAAATGCATCCTCTCTTGGAACACAAGGATTACCATTGGACCATGCATGAAAACCACTTTGATTTTTATTATGAAAATGTGAAGTCTGGAATCAAAATCCATGCTTATCCAGATAGCCCCGCACTATTCATGTGCTGGACCCGTAGTAGTTTTATCGAAGATAGGGCGTGGTACAAAAATATAGAACTCAACAAAGAGCAATACCGTGGCCAAGATTTCATAGAGGACTATTATCGAATCGGCTATCTAAAGTCCTCCTTGTCCGCCGGCCAAAAAGCTTCACTTATTTTCTCTACTGAGGAGCAAATGGTGGGGAAAAGGTATTCAGACCTTGAGAAAAAGGTGCTAAAATCCCTAGGGAACCTGAAGTCTTCAGAAATCAAAGATACCTTCTACAATGATTTGTTGGTGTCCGGAAATCAATTCGTTGTAAACCGTTCCTCGACGGATTCGAAATCAATTATTGCAGGTTATCACTGGTTTACGGATTGGGGACGGGATACAATGATCGCCATGAGGGGGCTTTCCATAGCAACTGGAGATCTGATGACCTCCAAGTCAATATTATCCACCTTTCTAAAATATGTTGACAAGGGAATGCTACCCAACCGCTTTCCAGATTATGACGGGCAAGAAGTTGAATACAACACCATCGACGCCACACTTTGGTTGTTTATATCCCTTTTCGAATATCAGATGAAGTTCAATGACAGGGCCTTTATCGAGGAACATATCAAAACGTTGGAGGAAATCCTGCTTTACCATATCAAAGGTACACGATATGGCATCCATCTTACAGATGAAGGTTTTATCTGCGGTGGACAAGAAAACTGGCAACTAACGTGGATGGATGCAAAGGTCGGGGATTATGTTGTGACCCCTCGAATTGGTTGTCCGGTTGAAATCAATGCATTGTGGTACAATGCCATGTGCATCTATGAACATTTTTGCAAAGGCTGTGATGTGAAAATCCATCATACCATCTCATCCACCAAGAAAAAATTCACCAAAAACTTTAAGGCCAAATTCTTAAACGAGAAAGGATATCTCAACGATGTAGTAACCACCGAAAAAGTCGATGATTGTTTCAGACCAAATCAAATTTATGTTGTGAGTCTTCCTTTTTCAATCCTATCACAGGAGGAGGAAAAAGAAATTGTCGAACAAGTTGGGGACAAATTACTGACAGGGTACGGACTCAGAACATTGGATCAAGAGAATTCAGAATTCGTTGCCAACTATGGTGGCAATCAGTGGGAAAGGGACACAGCTTACCACCAAGGAACAGTATGGCCCTTCTTATTGATGGAATATTGGCAGGCCTACTTAAAAGTAAACGAATCTGGTGAAAAGGCGAAAAGAGAAACCATCAAGGGCCTGAAGCCTCTAAAGGACCACTTCTATGACTCCGATTGCATCCATGGTATTTCAGAAATATTTGATGGGGAGAAACCCAAGGACGGTAGAGGCTGCATCCAGCAGGCCTGGTCCGTCGCAGCTCTAATAAAACTTTATACCGAACATCAACTTTACAATACCAAATAGCATTGAAAACGCAAAAGGTCATAGCGGTTTATTTTAGTGGATTCCTGGTGGGGGTAGCCCTGGTTTTATTTCCTGCAGCGGGCAACCTATTCGTTGATATGGACTACCATGGATTCAACAGTGCACAATATGGAAGTATTTTTATCCCCCAAATAGCACTTGCCATTATCTCGTCGCTGGGTGCCCCCAGGATTGCCAGATATGTTGGCATGAAAAGGGTCTTGTTGTATGGACTGTCCTGTCTCTTTTTTTCCATGCTGTTAATGTTTCTCTCCAATTGGATGATGCCAGGAACATGGGATTTCTGGGTCATACTATTGGCAACAGCCTTTATTGGTGCTGGCTTTGGATTTTCCATAACAGCATTGAATCCCTTTGCCTATAATCTTTTTCCTAGAAAGGAAACCTCAGCGGTAACCGCCATGCACATAATGTTGGGGCTTGGAACAGCCAGTTCCGCAATTTTATTGAATGCCTTTATCGAAAGTGGTCATTGGTGGGGTGCTCCCGCCTTGGTTTCCTTTTACGCCCTGATCATGGTCGTTTTCACTTTCTTCACCCCTATGGAACTGATTTCTGACCAAGAAGCTCCTGATTCCTCTAAAAAAGGAATCCCAAAAAGGATATGGTGGTTCGCATTGGCAGTGTTTTTATATGGGGCATGTGAGGCAACCTTCGGTAATTTTGGTGCTGTCTTTTTAGAGAGGGAAGGTGGTCTATCTCTGGCCAAGGCTTCAATAGGATTGTCACTCTTCTGGGGAGGAATCACCATTGGCAGGGTTTTGTTCACATTGATTGCGCTTAAATTTTCAACTAATCTATTGTATATAGCGGCACCTTTTTTGGTAAGCATTGTTTTTTTCATGCTACCATCGGTGACAGGTGAAATTGCCTTATTGGCCTGTATGGCTCTTGGAGGGCTTGGCCTTTCTTTTTTATTTCCAAAATCCATCAGTGCCGCCACGGATGAGTTTCCTGAGCATGCCGCATTGATATCGGGTGCCCTTGTAGGATCAATTCAGCTTGGGACGGGTCTGAGTTCGAACTTCCTGGGAATATTCAATAAATATTATCCACTTTCATCCTTGCTCCAATTCTCATCACTGTACGCCTTGATATTGGGGGTATTGATTAGCTATTTAATGATTTCAAAAAAATGAAAAAAACCATTATCGTAACGGGTGCGGCCGGCAACTTGGGAAAGACCATAACCGAGAACCTTTTAAGAGAAGGATATGATGTTGTGGCGTCTATTGGCCCGATGGACAATCCTCAGTTTATGATTGACAACAACCTAACCACAAAGCAGGTTGACCTATTGGATGAAAATGCAAGTAGGGATTTCATACACCATGTAATCGACATACAAAAATCTGAGGTAGAATCTTTGATTTGCCTGGTTGGGGGCTTTACCGTGGGGAATATTGATGAAACATCCTCTGAAAGCGTACAAAAGATGATTGACCTGAACTTCAAAACCACCTATCACGTGGTGAGACCAATTGTGAAGGAATTCATGGCAAAGGGGAAACCCCTTAAAATTATTCTAATAGGTTCACGCCCTGGCCTTCTATCTGAAGAAGGAAAGGACCTTGTGGCCTATAGTCTTTCAAAATCATTGATTTTTAGTTTGGCAGATTTTATTAATGAGGACACCAATGAGACCGGTATCAGTGCTTCAGTAATTATCCCAAGTACCATGGACACTCCCGGAACACGCAAGGCAATGCCTGATGCCGATTTTTCAAGATGGGTGCCTAAAGAACAAGTGTACCAAACGGTCTCCTTTATTCTGTCCGAGGCCGGTACGATGATGAGAAAACCTATTTACAAACTTTATAACAAGGCCTGATTATGTCTGAATATATAAAAGATATCCATACCGATTATTTACAAATTGATACTCCCCAGATGATTGAGGTAGATCGGTTGATGATGGAGGAATATCATATTGAACTTATCCAAATGATGGAAAATGCCGGTAGGTGCTTAGCGATTCTTACCCGTGAAAGGATATTCCAAGGGGATGTGGAAAACAGGGACATTGTTGTTTTGGCTGGTACCGGTGGAAATGGTGGGGGAGCAATGGTGGCAGCCAGGAGGTTACATGGGTGGGGAGCCAAGGTGCATATTGCGGTCACTTCGAACGAAGAACAGTTTACCCCCATCCCTGGACATCAATATAAAATATTAAAACAAATGGGGCTTCCCATTGGGCAATTGGATACTCTCGATAAGGCGGTTAAACCTGATGCCATCGTGGATGGCATAATTGGATATAGTTTGAAAGGCAACCCTTACGGTCAGGCAGCGGAGATGATTTCATGGGCCAATAGCCAGAACAAACCTATTATTTCATTGGATACCCCTTCGGGTCTGGACCTTACTACGGGAACCCTATTCAATCCCGTGGTTAAGGCCACAGCCACCCTTACTTTGGCAATGCCCAAGGTCGGACTTTTCCAAGATATGGCAAAAAAAGTGACAGGAGAGCTCTATCTGGGCGATATCAGTGTCCCAACGAAACTTTACCAAGAGAAAAGTCTTGGCTTAAAGGCAACCAACATCTTCCGATTTAGTGATGTGGTTCGGATTATATAACCCAAAAACATTTGGTTGTGCGAAACAAGAACACCATTGTCGTATTAACGACATCAAATGAAAACCTCTATAACGAGAAGTTTTTTGAACCCATTGGGCCCAACAATGAGATGCTATTGGAATATACCATTTTTGACGCCATTGAAGCAGGTTTTAAAAGAATCATTCTGGTTGTACCTGACCACATTGGAAATTCTATCAAGAATAATGTTCATGACAAGTTTAAGAAACATGCTCAGATCCATTGGGTCGGTATAAAACCCATGTCACTTTTAAGCTTGACACGAAGGATTCCCTATCATCTGTTCAGTTTTAATAGCTATGCCCTATGGAAGGTGAAACATCTCATCAAAGGTCCTTTCCTTGTTGTCAATGGACGTTTCTTCCATGGAAAAAATACGTACAGGGAGGCCCTCAATTTTCTTTCCTTGGACAACCGGGATTTAGTGGTTTTGAACTGCCCATTACGAATGACGCTATCCCCATATGGCGGTGTAAATAGGGGGATTTGCATCACCGAAAAAGAATCTGACAGTTTGAAACGTATCGTGGAGGTCAAAAAAGTAAGAAAACATAAACTAGGAATTGATCATGAAGACAGGAATCTGATGGACATATCGGAAGAAATGTTGGCCACAACCGGGGTATACTGCTTACATAAGGACTATTTCAGATCATATCGGGCTTTTCTCAAATCAAGTAAAATGGGATACTCTAATGATAAAAACAAAGCCACAATCCCGTCCTTGATAAACTATTCATTAAGGGAGAAAATATGCAATGCAAGGGCAGTAACCATAGAATCAAACTGGTTCAGCATCAATTTCAAGCCCGAGAGGGTGCTTGCCATTTCAAAGATTAGGGAAATGATTATCAGGCAGGAATACCCCGAAAAACTCCATTATTTACGAACTAGATAAATCAAACTTAAGATATATATATCATGAAAATGAACACACTAGGAAGGCTCCTCATAGTATTACCGCTGGCTTTATTCATCTTTTGTCCCTACAATGCCTCTGCGCAGGAAGAGACCACCATCTATCTGACTGGAAACACCGGAACGGCTTCTGACAACCAAGTACTTAGTGCTATAGCCTCTAAAAAGGGCAAAAATCAAATATTGCTCCTACTTGGAAACATGGTCGGGAAAAATGGACAAAAGAACACCGTAGATCTAAAGGATCAAATGGCCACATGGAATTCGTTTGATGGGAAGGTGATTGCGATTCCGGGAATGTATGAATCCTATCCTGAAGGACATAAAAGTGTTGACAAAACTGAAAAAAGAATTCAAAAAAATAGCAAGGCCAAATTCTATCCAAACGATGGCTGTCCGTTAAAAAAAGTGGACCTTACCGACGAAATTGTCCTCATTGTAATAGATTCCCAATGGTTTTTGGAGGATTGGGACCACTATCCTTATATCAACAATAACTGCGAGATAAAAAACAGGAACCTTTTTTTTCTGGAATTTGAAAGCCTTTTAAAAAAAGCCGTTGGCAAAACCAAAATTGTTGCCGTACATCACCCTATTGCTACCAATACAGGGGCCGGCCTCCTGAGCAAAACAGCGGGGCCGTCCATTCAAGATTATCAAAACAAACAATATCGGACCTTGAGAAAACGATTGACGACCTTGGCTCAACAGGTTGATGATGTCTTTTTTGTTTCGGGGCGTGATAAAAACCTACAATTGATTTCCTACCATGGAATCCCCCAGATTATTAGTGGGAGTACCCAAAGCACAAAAAGGGTACGTGCTAAAAAGGCAGGTGACTTTGCAGCTGCTAAAAAAGGGTTTGGAAAACTGATCATCGATGGTAAAGGAGGGGCTTCCATAGCCTTCTATGAAGTCAACAACAAGTCGGAAGATTTATTGTTTGCCGAAATCCTAAGTGAAAGAAGGATAAAAAGAACGTTCGCAAACTCTTCCTATGCACCCAAAAGCAGTTTTGGCACCACCAAAAAAGCATCTGTTTACAAACCCGAAGAAACTACCAAAAGTAAATTGTACAAAGGTTTATGGGGGGCACATTATCGTGAATTCTATGGTAGGGAGATTGAGGCTCCAGTTGTTTTTTTGGACACACTCAAAGGAGGACTTACTCCTACCAGGATCGGTGGGGGCCATCAGACCAAATCACTTCGTTTGGAGGACAGAAACGGAAAAGATTTTACGCTTCGTGCACTGAAGAAAAGTGGTGTTCGCTTTCTTCAGTCCACTGCGTTCCAGGATTCATACATCGTGGATAAGCTAAAGGGAAGTTTTGTAGATCGGTTCATTCTTGATTTTTATACTACCGCCCATCCTTACACCCCTTTTGTGGTAAGTGGTTTGGCAGAATCCGTTGGAATATACCATACCAATCCCCAGTTATACTATGTGCCCAAACAAGATGCCTTGGGCGAGTTCAATTCGGAATATGGGGATGAGCTATATATGATCGAGGAAAGAGTAGAGCCAAGTCAGCGGAAAGTCACCAGTTTTGGAAATCCAGACAATATCCTTAGTACGGATGAAGTTTTTGAAGAGCTAGTCAAAACCGGCCGAGCTAATATTGATGAACCTTCCTACATACGAGCGCGGATTTTTGATATGTTGATTGGTGACTGGGACCGACATGAAGATCAATGGCGCTGGGCAGAATTCAAAAATCCAGATGGTTCAAAAACCATTAAGCCCATTCCCAGAGATCGTGATCAGGCATTCTCGGTATTTGATGGGAGCATCATTTCATTTCTGACCTGTGCCATTCCGGACTTGCGAAAAATGCAGTCCTATGACGCAGATCTCCCAAGTCCTAAGTGGTTCAATTTCGAGACCTATTACTTAGACCTGAACTTTGTGAATAAATCGGACTGGAGCGAGTGGGAAAAACAGGCAAAATTTCTTCAAGCACAACTGACCGACAAGGCCATTGATGAAGCCTTCAAAGCACTTCCAAACGAAGTGAGGGGACAAAAGATTGAAGATATTAAGTCCAAACTGAAAGGTCGAAGAGCAAATATTGTGAACTTGATTAAAAAGTACTATGATCATTACGCCAAGTTCGAAATTGTCCTTGGAAGTAACAAGAGCGATTCGTTCTTGATAACCCGTTTACCTGAGGGCCGGACCAAAATTGAGGTCAGGAATGACCATGGACCCATATATGAAAGGATCTTAAGCAAAGATGAAACCAAAGAAGTCTGGGTCTATGGCCTTGAGGGCAAGGATGAATTCAAAGTAGAAGGAAAAGGGAACAGACTTATTCCATTAAAAATTGTAGGAGGAGAAAACAATGATACATACGATTTTCATAACAAAAAAATGGTTAAGCTTTTCGATTACCAAAGCAAAAAGAACAGTGTTGTTCAAAGGGGTTCTAGAAAAAGACTTGTGGATGATTACGACGTGAACAACTATGATCATAAGAAAGTAAAGGAGCATGTCAATCAGTTCTTTCCCCTTCTCTCATTTAATCCAGACGATGGTGTGAGAATTGGTTTTTTGAATAAGTATTCTGTGAATGGTATACACCGTAATCCCTTTACCCAAGAACATCAAATCAGTGCATCCTATTATACCGGTACATCCGGAGTAGATTTTTCATATAAGGGAGAATTTGCAAACTTATTCCACAATTGGAATTTTGCCGTCGAGGGGTGGTACACAAGCCCAAATTTTGCCATGAACTTTTTTGGTGTTGGCAACGAAACGGAATACGACAAAGACTTGGTGGATTTGGATTTTAACAGAACGAGAATTCAGAAAATAGGATTTGCACCTTCCATAGTTTGGCGCGGACGAAATGGAGGATCTCTTTTTTTAAAGTCCATGTATGAGTCTTTTGAGGTTGAAAATACCCAAGATAGATTTATTAATCTATTACCGGGAGATTCCTCCGTTTTTGATAGGCAACATTATCTAGGCGGCGAAATAGGTTATCAGTTCGAAAACAAAAATGATGCTTCTTTCCCGACACTGGGATTTGAAATGGACTTTACCGCAGGATACAAGACCTACATTGGTGATATTGATAGCATCGAAAATGAATTCGGATATCTTGCCTCATCGATCGGTTTGGATTTTGGACTAGTGCCAAGTGGTAACCTTGTTTTGGCAACAGAGATTGGAGGTAAGGCCATTTTGGGGGACAATTTCGAATTCTATCATGGTGCCACACTTGGCGGTGTGCATAGTCTAAGAGGTTTCAGAAATGAAAGGTTCAATGGGAAATATGCCTACTATCAGAACACGGACCTTCGTATTCGATTGGGCAAGCTCAAGACTTCGTTCATTCCGTTAAAATATGGTTTCACCGGAGGATTTGATTATGGGAGGGTCTGGGTTGAGGACGATAGCTCAGATCAGTGGCATAATAGTTATGGAGCCTCTTTTTGGGTCGGTGGCCTTGACGCCTTTACCCTCAATCTAGGGTATTACAATAGTACAGATGGCGGAAGGGTCGTTTTCGTATTTGGGTTTGCATTTTAATACAATAACATAATAGTAACAATGATAATGGTAAAAATCACACACTTGGCTTCACAATACTTGGCCGCGGCGGGGATTAGTTTTTTGAAACCGGAAAAGGATGACAGCCATACCAGTCTAAAGTTCAATACTGCTGATAGGTCGCTTTATACACACCCATTAAATGAAAATGGCGATACATTGTCCTTTGATTATCGTCAATTTTTACTTCGGTGGAATTCACCTGAAAATGAAAGCTTTATCAGCCTCAATTGGTGTTCCCATAAAAAAATAGTCCAATGGATAAAGGAACAATCAAGGACAGCAGGTATTGCCAAAGATTATATGTATAAGTTCCATTATCATTTACCATATGCGATATTGGGGGATTTTATTTTTGAAGTAACCGATAAAGATAGCTTGACCAAATTATCTGACTTAAGGGTACTGGGACAGCAATCCCTTGAATCGTTTGTATCGCATAACAATCTAACGTCCGAGGTAAGGGTCTGGCCCCACCACTTCGATTCTGGGGCCTATATCCCTGATATTGGGGGTGATGGTGATTTGGCCCTGGGACTGGGACTGGCCATTCCTGATGAACTCCATTCGGATTTTTATTTCTATATGGCATTATATGACAGACACGGAAGCGTGCCGACGGACAACCTGCCTGCTTTGTCGAATGGCATATGGTCTAATACCGGTTTCAAAGGAGCTGTCCTACCGGTAAGGAATGCTTCAAATCGAACCATGGTTTCACAATTTTTAATAGAGGCATTTACTGCCTACAAACAAACGAAGAAGTTTAAGACCTAAACAAAAAATTAGTATGGAGATAACAACGGAATTTTGGTATTTATTACCAATAGCAATTGGCATATCGACACTTTCAATGTCTTCTGGAATTGGAGGGGCAGTATTTTTTTCCCCATTGTTTATGATAGGGCTAGGACTTGAGCCCAAAATCGCCATTGGGGCAGCCTTAGCCACGGAGCTATTTGGCTTTGCTTCGGGCTTATATGCCTATATGAACTCTAAATTGATAGACTACAAGCTTGGTATGAGATTGCTTGTTTTCTCTGTTCCCTTTGCCATTTTAGGGACACTTTATGGCGGATTAGTGCCACCCATTGTCCTGAAGTCGATTTTTGCGGCGGGTCTCATTTTTATAGGATATCAACTGTTCTCCTCCTGGAGAAAAGAAGAGAGGGAAAAGATGAATGCTCAGATTGGAAAAGAGTTTGAAAAGAACTACGAGAGCGAGTTGACAGATAAAGACGGGGTCGTATACCGATATACAGTTTGCAATAAGAACATGGGAAGAATGTTCGCTGCAGTGGGGGGAGCATTCGTTGGTATGATTTCCGTTGGCCTTGCCGAACTTCAGGAATATCATCTTGTTGCAAAGTGTAAGGTACCAACCAGAGTAGCCGTCGCTACCTCAATATTTGTGGTTGTCATAACTGTTTTCTTTGCCTCGGCAGGCCATTTCTACGAGTTTGCCTCAGAAGGAGGTAAGGTCCTTGAAGATGTAATTAACCTTGTCATATATACCATACCCGGAGTAGTTATAGGCGGACAGTTGGGACCACGGTTGCAAAAAGTAATTCCAGCTGATAAAATGAAGGTAGCGATTTCCATAATCTTTGTTCTGGTAGGAGCCTTTATGCTATACACGCTTGTATAATTACGTTTAATGTACCAGAATATAACTGAGGAAATCAATCAAAAGAAAAAAAGGACGATAATCCAATTGCCCTTGATGACCAAATACTACAATAGAGATCTATCTTGGTTACGATTTAATCACCGTGTCCTACAGGAAGCTGCTGATAACCGAAACCCTATAGGAGAACGAATAAGGTTTTTGGCCATATTTTCTTCAAACCTAGATGAATTCTATAAAGTTAGGGTCTCCAATATCCTGAAACTAAAGCAGCTAAAAAAAGATTTCAGAAAAAAACTTATTTCAAAACCAAATAGGCTTTTAAAGCTGATAAAGGAGAAAGTGGGCGAACAGCAAGAAGAGCTTTGGGTTATTTTCAGAAATTCAATAATCCCAGAACTGGAAAATATTGGTTTAAAGTTCATAGAACATGAGACCTTTAATACAAAGCACAAAGATTTCGTTCGATCATACTTTAATCGTATTGATTCCCAACTTGTCGTATATCAAGGCAAAGGCGGTAAACAATTTCCGACTTTCATACAAAACGAGCAATTGTATCTGGTTGGTGAGAATCTTGAAGGTGAACTGTATTACATTCAGATACCCAGTTCACTTCCCAGGTTTGTTTTCCTACCTTCAGAAAATCAATCGGTACCGTGGTTATTTATTGATGATATCATTTCATTCAACCTCGAGGAACGTTATGGGGTAAAATTTCATTCCTTTAGGGTATCAAGAGATGCCGAACTTTATATTGAGGATGAGTATTCTGGAAATCTGTTGGACAAAATTGAGGAGGCATTATCCAATAGAAACGAAGGGTACGTAACCCGTGCATTAATAGATGCCAATATGCCCGGAAGTACAATAGAAAGAATAAAGGATTTTGCCGAGTTGAATGATGCCAACATTTTGAAAGGTGGCAAATATCAAAACCTGAAGGACCTGTTCCAATTTTATGAAAGTGAACGGTTGGTCAAATATAAGTCTCTACCTCCTATCGAGAAGATTGAACTTTCAACATATGAATCGATGTTCGATGCTGTTCTTGATAAGGATAGGATATTTTGTTACCCCTACGAATCTTTTAGTCATTTGCACCAACTTCTAAAACAAGCGTCGGTCGATTCCTCTGTTACCAAAATAAAAGCCACACTATACCGTATTTCTGAAGATTCTATAATTGCCAAACAGCTAATTGAAGCTGCTAAAAACGGAAAGAAACTATTTGTTTTTATTGAAACAAAGGCTCGGTTTGACGAGGAGAACAACATTAAATGGGGCAAAGTACTTCAACAGCATGGCGCGGATGTAAAATATAGTTATCCCGGTATTAAGGTACATTCCAAAATACTTTATATAGAGCGTCAAATCAATAGTCAAACCCAGGCCATAAGCTATATAGCAACTGGAAATTTGAATGAAAAAACAGCCACGTTTTATACAGACTTTGGTTTAATGACCGCCCATAGAAAAATCACCCATGAGGTAAACCAAGTTTTCGACGTACTCCAGGGTAAAATAATAATACCGAAGGCAAAAAAACTTTTGGTAGCACCCTTCAATGCACGAACAAAGTTTGTGGAATTGGTGGAAAAAGAAATACTATTGGCAAAAAAAGGCAAGAAAGCTTACATTGTACTAAAAATGAACAGCTTACAGGACTTTAAAATGATAAACCTGCTATATGTGGCCAGCAACTCAGGTGTTAAAATCAAGTTGTTGATTCGAGGAATATGCTGCCTTGTACCTGGTATTGAAGGTCAAAGTAAAAACATAGAGGTAAGGGGAATTGTTGATCGCTTTTTGGAACATGGCAGAGTGTTCATTTTTGGAAATGATGGAATGGAGAAAATGTTCATAGGATCCGCAGATTGGATGACAAGAAATCTGGACCATAGAATTGAGGTTATAACCCCTATTTTGGATAGACAGGTCTATAATAAGGTCAAAAAGACTATTGAACTGCAATTAAAGGATACCGTAAAGGCCCGTATTATTGATGTCCATCAATCCAATAAATATGTTCCAAACTTCGGAGAAAGATTAAGTTCCCAGAACAAAATATATAATGAGTTAATAAAATGAACGAGAAAAAGTACGAGAAACAGAACGATCAATTTCTTATGCATGAAATGGACATAGATAAAGACAAACTCAAAGAACTCAAAAAGAAGTTGTCAAAGGTGGAGCCAAGGGCGGAGCGTGGAGCCGAAACCCTCTTTCGATTGGTTTCCAAAAATCAGTACACCCTGAATGTAATGATTGATAGAAAGTCAAATATTTTAATATCTGTGAACGCAATCATACTGTCCATAATAATAGGAACGGTTTTACATCAATTGGATACTGACCCACATCTTATTTTCCCAGTAATTACAATTCTTGTTTCCAATTTAGCGTCAATTGCATACGCAATCTTCGCAACGAGACCTGAACTGGAACATGGTGGGGGGGATAGGAATAACCTAATGTTTTACGGTAATTTTCATGATATGGATGAAAATGAATATACTGATCAGCTTGTTAATTTGATTTACCAAGGAGATCAACTTTACCATGTCATTGCAAAGGACACGTACCACTTAGGAAGGACTATTGACCGAAAGTTCAAGTTATTACGGCATTCTTTTCATATTTTTCTGGCAGGAATTATATTGTCCGTCGTTGGATTTGTCCTATGCCACCTATTGGTAATGTAGAAAACAAAGAAATAATATGAAAATGGAACTGATTCCCTATTTAGCACAGAGCATATGAAATTTGAGGTTTGCTTTTAAAATAGTTTAGTCAAGCTTTATCTATTTTGGGTACCAAATGATATCAATAAAGACTAGTGCATTTAGTTCCTTGCTTGAGTTGCGAATCGATATTTTTGCTTCCGGACCTATTTCAAATCTTCCCATGTGTTTAGTTTGGTAGCCGAGACCTAGGTAAAATTCGTTTAAGTTATTGAAGGCAGTTCTGGGTCTTGAAACCTGCACAAAGTAACTGTTTATCGAATTTAGGTAAAACTCATTGACATCAAGATGCCGTCCTTGCAGAGGTAAATCCCACCCAAAAGAGTAGGATAGTCGTAACGAGGCATTGTATACATTGGTCAAAACTGCCGATTGGATAAATCGCTGTTCAGCTCTAAAATGATGCCTAAGTCTCAGACTGCCCAAATATTGTATATGCACCAACTGTTGGATGAACCTGTGCTCGATTCTTGAATTATCTTCAAAAGGATCAATTATTCTAAAAAGATAGCTCCCGGTCAATATATTTTTTGTGTTCAGCTTATAGCCCATACCGGCTATAAAAGTAAGATTGAGAACTTTACTTGGAAAAATTGTTCCACCAACTTCGTTCTCTTCCAAATCCACCTCACTGAAGAAGGTCCCATTGAAGCTTAGTTTTTCGTGTATTGGAGTGGTGTAGTTAATTCTGGGTAAAAGGCCCAAATGAGTAAAATCCTGAGAATATAGAGATTGAAGACAAAGTAAAGTACTGAAAACGAGGTGTTTTGGATTGTGTATAAGGTGCATTAGTGAAAAATTGGTCCAAGTGGTTTTGACGGCAATTTTCTCTGATTTAAAAATTCTCCAGAGGAACTGTAGAACAACCAGAAATTCCTGTGAACGGCGGTTATCTGAATTTTGTAGAAAACACTATCATTTTTAAGTTGACTTCTACACCTGTCGAGAACATATTTTTTGAATCTTTTTGAAAGGTCTTTTTCGATTAAGTCTTTTACTTTTTTGGGAATTTTATTGTATTCGATTAAACTATCAATGTGTATTGGCCTATCACTTTTTCCAAACAATACATATACCTCTTTTTTTCCCTTTTTTAGATTTACCCCGTACTTGAAATGACCATCAACAGATTCAACTTTGTAATACTTTGCCCGAAAACCTGGGTATTGGTTATGAATGTATCCCCGTACTTTTCCAGATACTTCATGCGCCTTGGCTCGTTTTTCTGACAGGTGAGTCTGGGCATTCATCGAAATGGTCAAAAGAAGTGAAATCGCTAAAAAAAGAGGGCTGTCCCTGTTCAACATGGTCTTCTCATTTGGGCATTAAATTATTGGATTCCATTCTTCTAGAATGTCTCTTGTACGACAGGCCTGGAAATTGCCAAAAGTTAATTTAGCCGGAACTTAACAGAAAGTCTAAACCGTGAACTTGTCTATAATTCAATATGCCATAGTTTATGCCTGAACTCCAGCCAGAAAAATGGATAGCGAGATATACGGATTTCTTGTCGGACTATGCAAAGCATAGGGTGCCCAAGAGTTTGGTAGAGGATTTGGTGCAAGAAACTTTTTATTCTGGGTTAAAATCTGCTAGAAACTTCAAAGGTGATGCCCATGAACGAACCTGGCTTACTAGTATTTTGAGGTATAAAATCATTGATTATTATCGCAGGTCAAATTCTCTTAAGGCGTATGTCAATGAAAAATTGATAATGGAAACGGATTACAACTATCTTTCCATAAATAAGTTGAACAACTTAAAATTGGATGAAAACAACGAAGAGACAAACTTTGCTCTTAAAGAATTGGAGTGTCTGGTTGAAAAGGGAATCAAAGTCCTAACAGAACTGGAGCGTCATGTTTTCGAGCTTAGACTTCAAGGGCATACCACCCATGAAATTTGCAATCACTTGAATATAAAAGAGAACTATTGCTGGGTGCTAATGAGCAAGGCAAGAAAAAAAATGCGAAACTATTTATCCAATAATTGGATTGATGCGGCATGAACCCGGGCATCCTTGGATTCAAACTTAGGTCTTTTCAAAGTCATTCTCACAAAGTTTAATTGCTATTGTGATATGGGCATTAGTTGGATTATGCAAGGTCATAACTTTTCCTCAGATTAATTTATTTGCTGCACATCAAAACTCGTTGAAGCTAGTTGAAAATTTCCAAAATCATATTATTGTCATTTTCTGGCGACATGGCTGGAAATATCATCCTCGGATAAAAAATTTCGAAGCAGAAATGCAGGCATTGTTCTATTATTCGGGATGCACATTAAAAATTAAATACTACTATAAGTGTCGTATGGAATACATTTCAGTTCCTGGTTTTCTCATTATTTTGTTTTAAACATTTACCAGATCTATGAAAACCATTGTAGTTTCATGCATGAATAAATGTAACGTTTAGGGATATCAATCGTTTAGTTGTTTTAAATAATCAAAAACCTACACAATGAGAAAAAAAATGAGCTTTGTTTTTGGATTACTGACAGGTTATATCGGCCTTTTGGCACTTAGTTTATTGGTGTATGTAATCTTCCGTAATCTTTAAACTATGAATAAAAGGTCATTTAAGAATGGACTTATAGTTGGAGGCGCTTTGTTTGTTCTGACTGCTATGATTGTTTACTTCAAATTTTCAATTCAACCAGACATTTCATTAAGTGAAGTTGAAGTCACCAATTTAGATGGTGCCAAAGTCGAATTGAACGACTATTTAGGAAAACCATTGGTTGTAAATTATTGGGGAACTTGGTGTGCTCCATGCCTTCAGGAATTTCCGCATTTTGAAAAAGTTAAAAAGCAATTAGGTGAAGATGTTAATTTTATAATGATTTCGGATGAATCCATAGATAAGATCAATAAATTTTCCTCAAGCAAACCGTACACTTTCAATTATCTGAGAAGTGAAAGAGAATTCGGTGAATATGGGATTACCGTTCGACCTACTACCTACTTCTACGATTCACAAGGTAAATTGGTTGCAAAACACAGCTCTGATCTGGATGTCGCAAAACTTTCTGAGTTAGTAGAAATGATAAAATAATCCTGTACGCAATTAATCGAATTAACTCCACTAGGGCTATCATTTAACTTCTTTTGACCATATCTTTGGTAATCGACTGGATTCTTGACATGTAAATGGGCCGTTTGTAGAGACAATTTGTGCCAACCGACTTTTATATTATTAATGTGTCCTATGTACTATAATGTACCGAGTTATGTAACTTGAGCTTTGGTAAAAGCGAAAGTTTACCGTGCAGCTCTTGGAAAATTTCTTCTAAATATTCTCTTCAAAAAGTAATGGAATACTTATTGACCGAGCCGTAAGCGAATCCTCTGAAGCTTACAAAGCGTAAGAGGGGAGTAGGGGAGGGTAATGTGTATGGAATGGGATTATAATTGTCAATTTCTAAAAGATATAGGGATTCCAATATATAGATTTACTGAAAAAATGTCATCAAAATCTCTATTGCCTGTACTATTATTGAAATCACGAAACTCTGCTAATAAAGCTGCTATAACTCTTGATGATTCATTTTTTGGATGTAGAGAAGGACCAACTGAAAAGTTCCAAGCAAACTTATCACTTTGAGTATTATATCTAGAAGATAACGAACTTAGAATCCCTATTCTAGGTAAGGTTTCCTCTGTATCTATGTATTTTTTTTGAATTGGAGTCCAAACAAAATCAATCTTTGGTGTTATAGATAAAAAATCTTCCTGTTCTGATTGAAAGGCGTTAATTGTTTGTTGCACAGCTCCATTTACCCCTGTATTCTCTTGAATTACAAACTCCCTATTTCTTAAATCCACGACAGGGTTAGTATTATACTCTAATGAAACAAAACCAGCAATAATCAAGTTGTCTTTAGCAAAATCTTTATCTAATTCACTCGATTTTTTGCCTATTATATTTGTAGATATAAAATTTGCTCCAAAAGATATCCCAAACTTTTGTGTTAACCTTTCGTCTATTCTAATAGTATCGTTTGAATCTATGAATCCAAATCTATTTTCTGCAATCTCATATCCAAATCTTAGGAAGTAATATGTGAGGTTCCTGTCAAATTCATCACCACTCCAACTATGGTCATAGGAAACTTCTACACCTGGATTAAAATTCCCGTCAACAAATAATTGCCTTGAACCATCAGATACAGGTACCGTGACTCTGAAACTATTGCCTTTAAATTTAGAGCCGACACTTTCATTTCGACTAAATGTGAAATTTGCCTCAGAACTTGAGAAAGAATATCCAACATTTAAACCAACGAAGTCTGTTCCTATAATTCCGCTTTGTGATTCAGCAGTTCTAAAATTAACTTGGCTTATTGCTGTATTGATTACTAGGAAAAATATAATGATGCTATATTTCTTCATTATTAATTAAAGTTTAAAGGTTTCTAGTTTATAGATTCTAGGAATTCTGTTGATACCATTTTTTTTCAACTTGCCTTTTATTGTTTTCTTGACTGAATTAATCTCAATGGTCATTTCATATTCTTGGCCTATTTGTCCTCTTATTCTTATTCCCACATCAACGGTAGAGTCTAGATATTTTACTGTTTCTTCTGCTTTCCATCCCCCTTGTGTTGAAATTATTGTCAAATACGTTGTTTCAACCATAATACTCATTGGGCCAGGGCGTTTGGTTATATTAAACTTTGTTAGTGCTTCTTTCATTTTTCGAGTTTAGAAAGTGATTTTTTATTATTGTAAAATTGAATTTTAAATGAATACATCGAAATACCCAATAGAGGGTATATTTTTCAATTTGGCCTTCTTGGTAGATACGGTCTTTTTGTTTCCTGTAACACATAAGTATTTGATGGTAAGATATTTAAAATATTAAGCATTAATCCCTTCAATCTTAAAATCTCTGATCTTATCAAATTCAAAAAAGCGAATAAACATTTGTATCTTTATCACGCTTATACAGTTTTAGGAAAATTCTAAAACAATTATTTATCGATAAGGAGTCGCTCGCAAGCCCAGCGGCCACGAAAGTACCGCTTCCAGTCCTAGACTGTGTAAGCAGGGCTGACGGGGTGGCTCCGCATTTAAATTTTTTCTTATGCTTACAGAAAAAAGACAAAACCATGAAGAGTGGTACCAAAAATTAGAGATAGAACTCTCCTTAACAGATTCAAAACAAAAGAAAGCTATTCTTGAGATTATTACCACTATTGATGACTATTTCGATGTAAATTCTCTCGAGGGTCATATAGATAGTTTGCATGGCATGCTATCTGGCAGTATCGAAAACAAAGTATTGCGCTTGTCCAAAAAGAACATTTTTGATTGTGTATCTCAAACAGGTGTTCATGTCAATTTTTTATTGAAATTATCTTTAAGACTATCAGTGCTTAAGGCCTGAAATACTTTAGTTTAAATGATTAAAAGTCCTTCTAACTTATGGTTGGGAGGATTTTTTGGTTGATTTAAATAAATCATTTCTTGCAATTCAGAATTGTGGAAAAACCTTAAAATTTCTAAGGTTTTTGTGTAATGATTTTTGAGCATTAATTTCTAAATTTAAAGGCTAAAGCTATTACTTTTAGACTCCCCCTTAATTTACTTTAAACCAATTGAAGACGCCAATCAAAAGTTTCTTATAGCAACCAGCTTTCTCAATGCCAGGACCACGTTCTTATCTAGATTCCGACATCAAAAGACTTTTTGCACTTTCGGGTAATCAATGTTTTAAACCAGGGTGTAACCGACCTTTAATAGCTGAAGATGGTGTAACCGTTGTTGGGAAAATATGTCATATAGAGGCAGCAAGTGAAAAGGGACCTCGATATCGTGAAGAAATGAGTGATGAAGAAAGAAGATCTTATGGTAATTTGATTCTTCTTTGTGATGAACATCATAGCATCATTGATAACAAAAGAAACGAGGCAAAATATACTAAAGAGACCATTTTAGAATGGAAGGAAAAACACATTGAGAATAACTGTTTAAATGAGATTCAAGTTTCAGATGAAGTAGTTTCCGATGCTCTCCATATCCTTGAAAAATCAATCTCTAGGATTGAAGAAAATACGGATAAAATCTTAGAGAAGGTAAAAAAAATTGAAACCAATAGTAGCAAACTACATTTACCAGATTTCAATCAAATTCAAAAACTAGTCGAAGATTATAAAAAAGAAGTGGCTTCAGGAGAACATTCTGAATTCAAGGAGGTTTATGAGAAAATTACGCATTACAGTACCAATGTTGATGAGATAAAACAGGACTTACTGGGTAAACTAAAAGATGGTGGATTTGAGGAAGACGCCGACTGGGCTATAGAACTAAAAGAAGAATATGCTAAAAAACTTTTAAAAAATGATGTTTCCCTAACTCAACAAAAAATTCATGCTTTTTTACTTGCCAAACTGCAAATGGCATTTAGAAGACACGTTCTGTCTGCTATTCGCGAAAATGAATCTAAAGACAAAATAAGGCATTTAGTAGATGATAAGGTAATATCAATGGTTGGGTCTTATTTAGGTTATGAAAATGTGCTCAATCTTTACGAAGATGATATTAATGGGATGTTATATTTTCTTACTGGTAATTGTCACTTAAAGTGGATATGAAATGATATTATATCAACCACTTTTTGACGCATATCACTGTTCGTTTAGATTACTTCTATTACTCACAAAGTTTAATGAAGAAGCTATTGAAGAAGAACGTTTAAGAATTTATGACTTTCTAATGCTTTATCCCAGTTTTCTTTATAAAGTTAAACTGCCACAAGCTTTTGTGCCAATTAGAAAAAGTATAAAGGTTAATCAATACAATAGCACTAGTTCAGAAAAAGTTGTCTTTGAAAGACTAAGAAACATGCAGAACATTTCTTTAAATGCTTTGGCGTCAACTTCTTTGATTGACATGGAAAAATTGAAAGATGGACAAGTGGTAAGAACAGATGTTTCGTTGCCACAAGAAATTTTAGATAGAATTGCGAATCAAAGCCTTGAAAGACTTACAATTATTAATTTCTTAAGGGACAGTATGGGTAAACTGAGTCTTAAAGAATTAAAAGAAAGAACCAAACTTATAGAATATAAGTATGATAAGAATTAAGATTAATAGATTAATGATTACACAATCTGGGAATATTGCCTATGATGAAAGGTTTCATGATGGTGTAAATATTATCAGAGGAGATAATGGATCTGGTAAATCTACAATCGCTAATTCTTTATTTTATGCAATAGGAGGGGAGTATACTGATTGGTTACCCGAATCTTTGAAATGCGATTACACCATAGTGGAAGTAAACATTAATGAATCCATATTAACATTCAAAAGAGAAATATCGGTGCAACAAATGAGACCGATGGAAATCTTTCACGGGAATATGGATGACGCATTAAAATCTAACATCCAAGGCTGGAAAGTATTTGGATATAAGCGTTCAGAAAACAGGAAAAGTTTTAGTGAATACCTATTCAGTTTTTTGAATATTCCTGATGTTAAAACTACAACGGGTGATGCGATAACTTTAAACCAGATTTACCGGTTAATTTATATTGATCAATTAAGTTCAATTAGTGCTCTTTTGAATAATGAAGATTTTGATTCCCCTCTTGTCAGAAGTACAATAGGCTCATTAATGCTAGGCACATATAGCGATGAACTTTACAGTAAACAATTAGAGTATAGAAAGAAGAAGAAAGCACTTGATGAGACTTTGTCAGACTATAAGTTTTTAAAAAGGGTGCTTGATGCAAGTGACACACCTTCAGACTTGAAAGAAATACAAAGGCTTTCTGAAGGTTATCAAAAGAATTTAATTGAAATAGATGATAGGATTGTTAAAATAGAAAATAACGAAAGAGTCTCAATGTCCAAGTTAAGTACGGAATTAGACAAGATTGGAAACAACTTAAATAATGAAAAAAGAAAATTAAAAGAACTGAATGATATCATCTATAGACTAGAAATCAACCTAATTGATAGTCAAGATTTTATAAGTGAATTAAATGACCGACTGATAGCTTCCGAAGAGTCATTGTTAATGCGAAATTACCTGAATGATTTGCCAATTTCGTATTGCCCTTCCTGCTTAGAAGAGTTGGAACCTGTAGATGAGGGTAATTGCAAGGTTTGCAAACAGCCATTAACAGAAAAAAAGGGCAAGGAAAGAGTTGAACGAATGAAAGTTGAGTTGAAAACGCAAATTTCGGAGTCGGAGGCTTTGATGGAAAAGAAAAGAGGGAGGCTCGAAGAAAGAATATTTGAAAGACAGGAGATAAAATCTAGAGTAAATCGTCTCGAAGGGCAGTATTCTAGGTTTATTGAAAATAGTAAATCAAAAACTCAGAGAATCAAAGATGGATTATTAGTGGAGAAAGGGCAGATTTTGTCATCGATAGACGATTTAGAACAAAAAGCTATAAATGTAAACAAGTATTACTCATTAGGTGAAAAGGTACAAAGCTTAGCTGGAGAGGTTAGTCTTCTAGATACTCAGATAAAAGAATTAGAACATGACCAAAAGAATAAAGAAAGAGAGGCAAGAAATTCAATAGAAAGTATTACTCTAAATCTGCTTCATGCAGATGGTGGATATGAAAAGTTCTTTGCTAATTCCACAGACTTAAGTCTAGATTTTTACAAAAACTCATTTTACCTAAATAAAAGAAATCACTTTTCTGCTAGCTCGATGGTTTATCTTAAAAATGCTGTTAGATATTCAATTTTTTTCTCTTCCTTAAAACACAATTATTTTAGGTATCCGAGGTTTATCATCTGTGATAATATGGAAGATAAAGGAATGAACTCTGTAAGAAGTGGAATATTTCAGAAAAACATTGTACAACTTGCAGAATCAATGTCCAACAAAGATTTCCAAATAATCTTTACGACTTCAATGATTGCAAAAGAATTAGATATTGATAAATATACAGTTGGCGATGAGTACTCCCCATCAAATAAAACACTAAAATTAAATTAGATATACCGTAAATGAGAAATGGCCCGAAGAAAATGCGGGCCGGTAGGGGGGTGAATTTGTGGGTAACACAAAGAGCCATTGCCCTGGGCTTTGTGTTGAGCGTTTAACGCTCAAATAGCGAAGCTATGAAGACACAAAGGGAGCGCGGAAGCATATTTTCTTCTTGATTTTTTGTTTCTTTTGTTTCAAGACAAAAGAAAAACAACAAGAGTTAATATTCTTATCTACCTTGAGATTAAAGAATTTGGTATGAGCTACTGGTTAAAAATTATAGAGGATAGGTAAGGTTCCGTGATATATCTTATCAGTGTATTAGACAAAGATTATGGTATTTGATAAACAAATTTTCATATCCTATTCATGGAAGAATAGGAGTATTGCAGATGAAGTTGAAAAGTACTTTTATGAACTTGGTATCAGACTTGTTCGTGATGTTAGAGATTTAGAATATAAAGGGAGTTTAAAAAAGTTCATGCAGAAAATTACAGAATCCGATTATGCGCTTGTAATCATTAGCGATGATTTTTTGAAGTCCTCTAATTGTATGTATGAAGCTATTGAACTTCTTAGTTCTAAAACTTTTAAAAATCAGATTCTTCCAATTATCGTTGACGGGTCTGAAGTTTTCAACATTAAGTCAAGGTCCAACTATTTGTTATTCTGGGAAAATGAAATTGAGGTTTTGGAAGAACAGTTACGTTCTTTAAAAACTATGAGCAAAAGCGATTCAATTTTCACGATGCTTAATCACTATAAGGATATTCGGGATAGCATAGATGGTTTTCTTGAGCATTTAAGCATTCACAACCATTATTATTTTGATGATTTAAAAAAGTTGAATTATGAACCCATCAAAACGGAAATAGGTCTTGTTCCAGGAAAAAAACAACAAATCTCCTTTGCAAATTGAATCTGAACTGAGGGCTATTGAAATGGAAAGAAAGAGGATATCAATGGAGTTACATGATAATATACTTGGTCGTTTATTAGGCATTCGTTTGATTGGTATGGGATTAATAAATAAAAATATTATCGACAACCAGAATCAGGAGAAATTTTACGATTTATTTGATACTCTTAAAACCGTTGAGCAGGATGTTAGAGAGATTTCTCATGACTTGTATCATGACTATAGCCTCAAGTTTGGAATTATTTCTGAATTGAAGAATTATATCAACGCTATTTCAAATTCTGATATTGAATTTTCACTTAGTGTAAGTCCAAAGGATATTGAAATCCCAGGTTCTTTATCAATTATGATTTACAGGGTTGTTCAGGAATCTATTTCTAATGTTTTAAAACATTCTAAAGCGACTTACTGCCTAATAAAGTTAAATCTTACTGAGGATACATTAAATCTCTCAATAAAGGATAATGGAATTGGATTTGAATTCTCAAATACACATAGGGCATCTATAGGATTAAAAAGTATTAAAAATAGGGTAAAGGCAAGTAATGGCAATCTTAATATTGAATCAAAACCTCACAAAGGAACTTTAGTGCATATTACCGTTCCCATTAATAAGAGATGAACATAAAAGCAAGTGCTTAGAAATTTATGCTTCAGCTAAATTTTAAGCTTTTGCGGCAAGCTGACGAAAAGCCCGTGAAATTTTTCTTCTAAAAGTTTCCAATTGAACCAAAGGTTTCAATAAAGACGAAAAGCTGAGCTTTTAATGGCGCTGGCCAAGTGGCTGAGAATTGCGTATAAAAATAAATGCAGGGGGCATTTACTTTTTATGAAAGCAATGTGCTGTTGGCCGAGCGGCTATTTTACATAGCGACAAATTATGGTACAAATGAAAAGATGCGGCGAAGCCGACCGCTAGGGAAAGGTTCATGACCCTGTTGATAATTCGCATACATGACGAAATGTTGAGGGATATTTTACATAATAGAATTATAGCTTACAAATGGATAAACCGCTGGAAAAGCAAAACAATGCATTTGTACTATAATTTTTCTTATGTTGAATAAAACGTCTTTTTAACCCTAAAACCACTTCCCTTTTAAGTTTCATTTTCTTTTCCTTTTTTAATCAAATATTTTGGATGACGACTAGGTCCTTTTAAGTGTTTGGAGCCCAAATATTCTACTTGAGAATTTAAGGAAGGGATACCCTATCCAAACACACTTTTTCAGCGTATTATGTTCGCATTTTTGTGCGGTAACGTGTACGCTTTTGATGCCTAATTTGACTGAAGTAATATCAAAAGTGTTTTTAAAGTATTGATAATCAATTGTATAAATAGAATTGTATGATTTATAATCGTCGGGTTGTCCTATTTAAAGAAGGAGAAAGTAAAAGGAGATTAATTTTAGTTTTTAATTTTAATTAACTGATAATCAATAATTTAAATAGAATAAAGAGAAGTTAATTTTTTCAATTGACCTTCGGGTTGTCCTTTTGCTATTTCCAATAAAATAATGTGTTGATAATCAATTTGTTATGCATGAATACGAATGAAGCGAACACGCCCGCACACAAAATAATAGCAATTAAAAAAGCCTGATTTTAAACGTAATCTGCTTAAAATCAGGCTTTTGTAGTAGCGGGGACTGGACTCGAACCAGCGACCTTCGGGTTATGAGCCCGACGAGCTACCTACTGCTCTACCCCGCGATATCGGACGGCAAATATACAACTCTTTTAAACATATTTCCAAATTAGTGAGACCTTGATTTGAA
>JBCCXJ010000019.1:0-65852 GCA_039191905.1 Bacteroidota bacterium
GTTGCGGTTCTAAGGCCACCAAATTTTCATACAGTATTCCAATAACAAATATGATTTTTATTACATCGAAAGGAAAGATATTGTTGTGGCCCCCACTAAAACTGTTGTGAAATGGCTTTCTTTGTATACACTTAACGCTTTGGATGGGCTGAAGTAACTGTTTTTGCTACATTTGCGCTTCAATTATTGATTATGGGCGAAGAGGAAAAATCACTGAATTTTATAGAGCATATCATCGAGGATGATTTGAAGGTGGAATACGAAAAGGACGACCTGCGTTTTCGTTTTCCACCCGAACCAAATGGATATTTACACATTGGACACGCAAGTTCTATTTGCCTCAATTTTGGCTTGGGTTTGCGCTATAATGCACCTGTTAATCTTAGGTTTGATGATACAAACCCCGCTAAAGAGGAGAAAGAGTACGTGGATGCCATTAAAAAAGACATCAAATGGCTTGGATTTGAGTGGGATTCCGAACGATATGCATCGGATTACTTTCAGCAGCTATATGATTGGGCTGTTGAATTGATTAAAGCGGGAAAAGCGTATGTGGATAGTCAAACATCCGAGGCAATAGCGGAACAGAAAGGAACTCCAACGGAACCAGGTGAGGAAAGTCCGTATAGAAATCGCTCTATAGAGGAGAATCTAGAGCTTTTTGAAGGCATGAAAAATGGAGATTTTGAGGAGGGAGAACATGTTCTAAGAGCTAAAATTGATATGGGTTCTTCTAATATGTTAATGCGTGATCCCGTAATGTACCGAGTTCTTCATAAAGCACACCACAGAACAAATACCGATTGGTGTATTTATCCTCTATATGATTGGACGCATGGTGAGAGTGATTACATAGAACAAGTATCACATTCCCTATGTACATTGGAGTTTTTACCGCATAGGGAGCTCTATGATTGGTTTTTGGACCAATTGGTATCAGAAAAGAACCTTAGACCAAAACAAAGAGAATTTGCTAGAAGAAACCTAAGCCATACTGTGGTTAGCAAGCGAAAACTGCTACAATTAGTAGAAAGCAAAATTGTTTCCGGGTGGGATGACCCCAGAATGCCCACAATTTCAGGATTACGAAGAAGAGGATATACTCCGGAATCTATTCGAAATTTTGCTGAGACTATAGGAATTGCGAAACGAGACAACGTAGTGGATGTTTCTCTTTTGGAATTTCATGTAAGGGAACATTTGAACAAGATTGCTCCCAGAGTAATGGGTGTGCTTAATCCGCTAAGGATTGTGATAACTAATTACGACGAAGGTAAGGAAGAATGGCTCGACGCGGAAAACAACCCTGAAGATGAAAGTTCGGGAATGAGGAAAGTTCCATTCTCGAGGGAGCTTTATATAGAACAAGAGGATTTTAGAGAAGAAGCTAATCGCAAATTCTTTAGATTAAAGTTAGGAGGTGAAGTTCGCCTTAAGAACGGATACATTATAAAAGCGGAAAGCTGTACCAAAGATGAAAATGGAAATGTGACCGAAGTGCAATGCACCTACGACCCGAAGAGTAAAAGTGGAAGCGGCACTGAGGAAAGTCTTAGAAAAGTAAAAGGCACGCTACATTGGGTTTCAATAGCACACGCATTGGAAGCTGAGGTTAGATTGTATGATAGACTTTTTGCGGATGCCACACCAGATGGACATAAAGACAAAGACTTTATGGATTTTGTCAATCCAAATTCATTGGATCGGATAACAGGCTATCTGGAACCGAGTCTAAAAGATGTAAAACCCGGTGACAGATTTCAATTTCAAAGATTGGGCTATTTTAATGTTGATTTGGATTCTACTGCAGAAAATTTGATTTTTAATAGAACAGTCACCTTGAGGGATACTTGGGCGAAAATAGAACAGAAACCCTAACATCAGCAAAACCAATCAATAGCAAAAAAACAATAAGCGTTCCTTATTTAGTTGGTAGATTTAAAAGCGATTTGAAAGCCTTTTTTGGTTTTTACATGTGATTCCTTGAGATAAGCCCTGAAAACAGGAGAGAAACCTTTAAAATAAAAAACCCTGCAACGCAGGGTTTTTGTATTGAAAAAAGCTTGTTTAACAATTACTCGTCCGAATTTTTATTCTTATTATTTTGCTTTTTCATCGCCTCTCCAATTTGATTGCTAGCTGTAAATGAAGCCACCATATTATTCAACATGTCACTTCCAGCTTGTGGAGAATTTGGAAGTAGGATTAGATTTGAATTGGTTTCTTCTCCAATTGCTTGAAGCGTATCGTAATGTTGAGTTACAACAATCAATGCTGAAGCTTCTTGGGAATTAATGCCTACTTTGTTCAGCACTTCAACAGATTCTTCCAAACCTCTTGCAATTTCTCGACGCTGGTCTGCAATACCCTGACCTTGTAGTCTTTTACTTTCGGCTTCAGCCTTTGCTTTTTCTACGATAAGGATTCTAGCGGCATCTCCCTCAAATTGAGCTGCAATTTTTTCACGCTCTGAAGCGTTGATTCGGTTCATGGCTGCTTTTACTTGTGAGTCAGGGTCTATATCGGTAACCAAGGTTTTGATGATATCGTACCCATATTCGGACATATACTCTTGAAGTTCACGCTTTACAGCAATGGCGATATCATCTTTTTTTACAAATACATCGTCCAATTTCATTTTAGGAACCTCTGCGCGGACCACATCAAAAACAAAAGATGTAATCTGATCATGTGGATATTCCAGTTTATAGAAAGCATCATAGACTTTGTTCCTGATAACAAGATATTGTACTGAAACTTTGATTTTAACAAACACGTCATCCAAAGTCTTCGTTTCAACAAGAACATCTAATTGTTGAATTTTTAGACTTAAACGGCCCGAGATACGGTCTACAAGTGGGATTTTCATTTGCAAACCAGAGTTTCTGATACTTTGAAATTTTCCAAAGCGCTCAATAACCACTGCGGTCTGTTGTTTTACCACGAAAAACGAAGCAAATAGGATGATTAATCCAAAAAAAATGATTGGTATTAGAAGAAAATTGCCCATAGATATATGATTTATTGTTGATTGAAGGAAATTACAAAACTCGGTACATCATTCGTAGCAAAATTGTCAAAATTGTTACATAGATGTATGTATGGTGTATGGGAATTGATACTTTACATCTATATATACAAAGCCTTAGCTAGATTTGATTGAATCTACTCAGCGCATTATCAATTCGAGTTAAGGCATCTTCTTTTCCAATCATGGCGATTATATCGAAAAGGTGAGGTCCTTTTAAGTCCCCTACAATACTCAATCGCAAAGGCCCCATTACTTTTCCAAAGGAAAGCTCTTTTTGCGCAATCCAATCTTTAACAGCAATCTCTATTTTTTGTGAACTAAAGTCAGATACATTTTTAATAGTGCTTGCTACTTGCCGCAAAATTTCAGGAGTGTCTTCTTTGATTTGCTTTTTTACAGCTTTTTCATTGTATTCGGCAGGAGGCACAAAGAAATAGCTTCCCAAATCCCAAAAATCACCGACAAAACTTGCGCGTTCTTTGATTAGGGAAACTACTTGTTCAATATAATTGTGCTCTTTATTGTCAAGGGACGAATGGTGTCGGGCTAGAAATAAATCAGCTAATTCTTCATCAGGTTTGTATTGAAGATATTGATGATTGTACCACTTGGTTTTTTCTGGGTCAAATCTTGCTCCTGATTTATTTACACGCTTCAAGCTGAAGGATTCAACCAGCTCATTAAGCGAAAACACTTCTTTTTCAGTGCCCGGATTCCAACCTAGAAGCGCCAAAAAGTTAACCACCGCTTCTGGGAAATACCCACTCTCGCGGTACCCTTTTGCGTCGTTCCATTGCAAAGGAAAAACAGGAAAACCTCCTTTTTCTCCGTCGCGCTTACTCAATTTTCCCTTACCAACAGGTTTCATAATCAAAGGCAAATGAGCAAATTGCGGCGCTTTCCAACCGAAGGCATTATAAAGTAATTGATGCAATGCAAGGGAAGGCAACCATTCTTCACCACGGATAACATGTGAGATTTCCATGAGATGGTCGTCTACAATATTGGCTAAGTGATAGGTTGGCATTCCATCGCTTTTGAATAAGACCTTGTCGTCAAGAACGTTGGTGTCTATAGTAATTTCACCCCGTATACTATCGTGCAAAATAAGCTTCTCATCTTGGGGAGATTTAAACCGGATGACAAAATCGTCTCCAGCTTCTATTCTTTTGTTAACTTCTTCTTCGGATAGCGATAAAGAATTTGAAAGCTTCATTCGATTATGCCAATTGTAGATAAAGGTTTTTCCTTTTTCCTCATGGTTTTTACGATGAAAGTCTAAAGTTTCAGGAGCGTCAAAAGCATAATAAGCGTGCCCGTTTTCAATAAGTTCCAAGGCATACTGTTTGTAGAGATGTTTCCGCTCACTTTGGCGGTAAGGTCCGTAACCACCATCTTTTCCCGGCCCTTCATCAAATGGGATTCCGCACCAATTCAGAGCTTCAATAATATAAGCCTCTGCACCTTCAACATATCTATTCTGGTCAGTGTCTTCTATGCGCAAGACAAAGACCCCATTATTTTTTTTGGCAAATAGGTAGTTGAATAAGGCAGTTCGAACCCCTCCAATGTGCAGTGGTCCGGTGGGACTGGGCGCAAAGCGAACCCTAACTTTTGACATGGCTTTAAATTTTTGGCCAAAGGTATAAAAGCACTAGGCGATGGAAAAGGAATTTTCTGGTTTCATTTCACTGGGTACGCGAGGGTTCATGATATAGAACCAAAGGGGAGGCACTAGGGATAAAACCATCGAGGTAGGATAACCATAGGGCATCTGCGGAGAAATATCATGATAATCCAAAATCTGATACTTTTTGGAAGATTTATAGTGATGATCACTGTGACGAGTCAATTCATAAAGCACAATTCTACCAATTACATGATTGCTATTCCAGGAATGGCATTCCCGGACGCGTTCATATCTACCCGACGGTGTTTTTTTACGGAGCAAACCATAGTGCTCAATATAATTGACGGTTTCGAGAAGTAAAAAGCCAACTATTCCCGCAGCGAACGCAAAGAGCAACCCTAAATAGCCAAACACAAAATAGACTGCCGCCAAGTAGGCGATTTGGATAAAGGTATACCACAACATATCGTTTTTTACACTTAAAAAAGAAGAGTTGCTACTTTTCAATAGATTCAGTTGAATTTTCCATGCGCTTAAATACTGTCGTGTAGTTGAAGAAAACCAAAAGGAATATACACTTTGATTATAGGAAGCGGTGGCGGGGTCTTCCTTAGTTGCAGCTTTGGCATGATGCCCAAAATTATGTTCAATATAAAAGTGCATATAAAACGAAGGAAGTAGAAGCATTTTTCCTAGGTAACGCTCCAGAGTTTGCTGTCTATGCCCTAATTCGTGACCAACATTTATCCCATTTACGCCCAACACGATACCTATTGAAAAAACCAATCCAACAATTTCAAAAGTTTGATAGGTGTTTGACGAAATATCTATTAGCGTATAGAACAAAAACAAATAGATAAGGGGTGCGTTAAGATATAGGAGCCAATCGAAAATTTTGCTATGCTGTTTTTGTTGTCTTTCCTCCAAAGACAAATTAGAGGTATCCACGGGAAGTAGGATTTCTAAAATGGGAATAATAACAAAGGCGTAAAATGGCGTAAAGAAACTCCAGATATCTTTGAAATAAATACTGATTATTGCAGAAACTGGAATTGTGAAAGCGGCGAGGTACTTCAAATCTTTCATAGAGGTCTTTTAACAAAAATTTTCAGAGCAATTGAAGGCTAACAGGTATCTTGTAATAAATATAATAGATTTTGAACAGTTATCGAAGTGTATTAATCAAGCTAGAAGGCTTTACAAGAAAGTATTATGCAAAACAGTTGCTAAAAGGAGTGCTTCTTTTTGTAGCAATAGGATTACTTTTTTGGCTTGCCATTACATCGGTGGAATACATCTTCTGGTTAAGCAGTGATTGGCGGCTAACACTCTTTTTAATTTTTATTTTGGTAGAGGCCTTTTTTGTATATCGATTTATTATTACCCCGGTAACCTATTTGCTTAAGATAAGAAGAGGGCTTGCCAATAAAGAAGCCTCTAAGTTAATTGGGGTTCATTTCCCTAAGGTTGAAGATAAGTTATTTAACCTGTTGGAACTGGCAGAAAATCCTAGAAAATCAGAGCTGCTTGAAGCCAGCATAGAACAAAAATCTAAATCCTTGGGCGTATTGCCGTTTACAGAGGCAATTGAGCTTAGGGATACCGTGCAATATGCGAAGTATATCGTGGCTCCTTTGCTAATACTAATTCTGTTTTGGGTTTCTGGAAATATCGATACGTTGTTTAATTCTCATAAACGAGTAGTAAATTATGATTTGGCCTATGAACGGCCAGCGCCATTTTCATTTACGCTTCTGAATTCTAATTTAACGGTTTTGGATACCGAGGCTTTGACAATTGAATTTGCTATTGACGGGGATTTGGTTCCTGAAAACGCTTCCATTGTGATAGGAAATGAAGAGTTACTTATGCGAAGGAACGGCAATAGATTCAGTTATACACTGCAACCGCCGGTAAGTGAGAATAGGTTCCACGTGGTATCGAACGGATGGAATTCAAGAACATACGAAATAGAAAAGATTAGTACTCCTGCGTTAGTCAATTTTGACATGAAATTGTACTATCCCGCGTATTTGAATAGAACCACAGAAACGATAAGTGGAAGTGGTAATGCGATTGTTCCGGAAGGGACCCGTGTGGTATGGGAAATAAATGGAACATCAATCGATGAAATTAAAATGACTTCTTCAGACACAATTGAGCGGTTTAGCAATCAGGATAAAAGGTATCGAATGTCCAAGTATCTTTATGGGAATTTTGACTATTTGATTAGCACTTCTAATGAAAAGGTCAAAGATTTTGAATCCTTAGAATATTCCATAGATGTTGTGAAGGATGCATCTCCCAAAATAGAGGTAACACAGGTTTTAGATTCACTTAATCCCAATTTGTCTTTTTACACAGGTCAGCTGTCTGATGATTATGGTTTGTCGCAAATCAAATTGGTGTATTATACCGAAGGTAGTGAACAAAACAAAAGAGCGTTGGTTCTAGAATCTTTAGAAAGTACAGTACATCAATTCTATTACACCTTTCCTTCGGGCTTGGATATTGATGAAGGACAGAAGTATAAACTATATTTTGAAGTAACGGACAACGATGGTATACGGGGAGGTAAAATCTCCAAAAGCAAGGTGTTTAGTACGGCTATTCTGAATGATAATCAATTGATTAACAAAGAATTAGATATTCAAGACAACCTTTTAAAGAAATTTGATGAATCGCTAGAAGGATATAAGAGGCAACAAGAAACTTTATCTAAAATAAATGACCAACAAAAGGAGGGAAACGAGTTTAATTTTGAAGAGAAGAGTAGGATTAAAAACTTTATAGAAAAGCAACAGCAACAAGAGTTGCTGATGGAGAAGTTCAGCAAACAGTTAAATGAGAGTTTAGACAAACAGGAGGAAAGTGATGAATTAAAACGATTACTCCAGGAACGATTGGAAAGGCAAGAACTGGAGGCTAGGAAAAATGAGCGCTTATTGGAAGAGCTAGACAAGTTGGCGGACAAGATTGAGAAGGATGACTTAAAGAAGCGATTGGATGAATTGTCCAAGAAGCAGAGTTCGAATGCAAGAAATCTTGAACAGATATTAGAGCTTACTAAGCGATATTATGTTACCGAAAAGATGTCTCAGCTAGCAAAGGAATTAGAAGAATTGGCAGAAGACCAAAAGCAATTGTCTGAAGAGGATGAAAAGGAGTCTTCGGATGGAAAAGATGATATTGGCGAACAAAATAAGCTTAATGAGTCATTTAAAGAGTTATCAGAGGATTTGGATGAGTTGAAGAAAGATAACCAAGATTTGCATAAGCCTTTGGATATGGATGCGGATGATAGAAAGCAGGAATCCATCAAAAGGGATCAAGAAGAAGCTTTGGATGAGCTCAAGAGTAAACAGGAGGAGTCCAAAGGGGATGCTAATTCAGAAGGCAATAATAAGGCACAGCAAAAACAAAAGTCAGCTGCCCAAAAAATCAAGGAGTTAAGTGAATCTTTGCAGCAAAGCGCATCGGCAGGGGGTGGTTCTCAAGACACGGAGGATGCGGAAATGCTTCGGCAAATATTGGATAATTTAGTAACCTTTTCATTTAAGCAAGAACAGCTTTTCGAGGAGGTGGAACAATCCGATGTTGACATTTCTCAATATGGAAAAATGGTTAGAGACCAAAAGGAACTACGTGGGTTGTTCGAACACGTAGATGACAGTTTATTTTCCTTATCCCTCCGAAGAGCAGAACTGTCTGAATTTGTTAATGAGCAGATAACAGAGGTATATTACAACATTGACAAGTCATTGGAGAGTTTAGCCGAAAATCAAATTTTTCAGGGAGCTTCATATCAACAATATGTAATAAACGCAACAAATTCTTTGGGGGATTTCTTGGCCAACATTTTAGATAATATGCAGCAGAACATGCAACCAGGACAGGGTCAAGGACAAGGAAACAATGATTTTCAATTACCGGACATTATAAAGGGCCAAAAAGGTTTACAGCAAAAAATGAAGGGTTCGGGTGAGCAAGGAAAGGAAGGGCAATCTAAGGGAGGAGAACCTGAAAAGAATGGTGAATCTTCTGAGAGCCAAAGGCAAGGAGAAGCTGGAGATGGAGAATCAAAAGAGGGCAAGGGCGAAGAAGTATCTGGAAACGGGGGCCAGGGGAATGAAAACGAGGAATTGGGATTTAACGAGATTTATGAAATCTATAAAGAACAGCAGTTTTTACGACAACAATTGGAAGAGCAGCTGAAGGATTTAATAAGGGAATCAGACAGGAATTTGGCTAAAAAACTGATCAGGCAAATGGAGGAGTTCGAAAATGATTTGCTGGAAAATGGAATTACAAAACGAACTCAAGGTAAGGCCAATGTTATCCAACATGAACTATTGAAACTTGAGAATGCAGCACTTAAGCAAGGTGAACGTAAAGAGAGGGAAAGCAGGAGTAATTTGAAGCAATTTAAAAACCCCGTTATAACTAGACCGAATCAACTTTTAGATACTCGCACTGATATTGAAATATTAAATAGGCAAGCACTACCTTTGCGCCGTCAATACGATAAAAAGGTGAAGGATTATTTCAATAATGATTGATTTTCATTTCGAGCTTGAGGTAGACATAAGAAGCAAAGAAGACCTTTCCGATTGGATTACTAGAATAGTATCTAGCGAAGGATTTGAATTGGGTCAACTGGACTTTGTTTTTTGTGGAGATGAAAAACTACTTTCCATTAATCAAGAGTATTTAGGTCACGACACGTATACTGATATAATTACTTTTGATTACACGGAGGAAGCTTTGTTGTCAGGGGATATATTCATTTCGATTGACAGGGTAAAAGAAAACTCAGAAGAGTTTAAAGTTTCTTTTTTCAATGAGCTGCTAAGGGTAATGAGCCATGGTGTTTTGCACTTAGCGGGTTATGGAGACAAAAAGGAGGAGGAGAAACAGCTTATGCGCAAGAAGGAAGACGAAAAAATAAAAATGTTCCACGTGGAACAATAGTTATGTTTGAAAAGGAATATGATGTAATTGTTGTAGGTGGTGGGCACGCCGGCGCGGAGGCGACGGCCGCAGCCGCTAATATGGGTTCAAGGACATTATTGGTCACTATGAACTTGCAGACCATTGGACAAATGTCATGCAATCCCGCTATGGGCGGAATTGCGAAAGGACAGATTGTACGAGAGATTGATGCCCTGGGAGGATATAGTGGAATTGTAACGGATAAATCTGCGATTCAGTTTAAAATGCTTAATAAATCAAAGGGCCCTGCCATGTGGAGTCCAAGAGCGCAGAATGACAGGATGAGGTTTGCGGAAGAATGGCGTTTGATACTTGAGCGGACACCAAACGCAGACTTTTATCAAGAGATGGTTTCTGGTCTGCTCGTTGAGGGAAATAAGGTTGTAGGCGTTAGAAGTTCCTTAGGAATTGATATCAGATCTAAAGCTGTGGTTCTGACAAATGGAACCTTTTTAAATGGACTTATCCATATAGGAGAAAAGCAATTTGGCGGAGGTAGAGCTGGTGAAAGGGCCGCTACGGGAATAACAGAACAACTGGTTGATTTTGGTTTTGATTCTGGAAGAATGAAAACGGGAACCCCACCAAGGGTTGATGGAAGATCCCTTGATTATGAAAAGATGATTCCTCAACCAGGGGACACAAAACCCGAAAAGTTTTCTTATTTGGACACCCAGATTTTGAAAGAGCAACGCGATTGCCATATGACCCATACAAGCAAATTGGTTCACGATTTGTTGCGAGAAGGCTTTGACCGTTCCCCCATGTTCAATGGCAGAATTAAAAGTATAGGACCTAGATATTGTCCTTCGATTGAAGATAAAATTCATCGTTTTGCAGACAAGAATGCACATCAAATATTTGTAGAACCAGAAGGATGGAACACAGTTGAGGTTTATGTAAATGGATTTTCAACATCTCTTCCTGAAGATGTTCAATACAAAGCATTGAAATCAGTTAAGGGATTTGAAAATGTTAAGTTCTTTAGACCTGGTTATGCTATTGAATATGATTATTTCCCTCCTACACAGTTAAAGCATACGCTAGAAACAAAGCTGGTTGACAACTTATATTTTGCGGGTCAAATTAATGGTACAACGGGATATGAAGAAGCAGCGTCTCAGGGTTTGATGGCTGGCATTAACGCCCACCTTAAAATAAATGAACTAGAACCGTTTACGTTAAAAAGGGACGAAGCCTATATTGGGGTTTTAATTGATGATTTGATTACAAAAGGAACGGAGGAACCTTATCGAATGTTTACCTCAAGAGCGGAATATAGAACCTTACTCCGTCAAGATAATGCAGATCTTAGGCTCACACCAAAAGGTCACGCACTAGGTTTGGCCTCAAAAGAAAGGCTGGAATTAATGGAAGAAAAGCAGAAAAAATCAGAAGAATTTATTCACTTCTTTAGAAAAACCAGCTTTAACCCAGAGGAGATTAATCCTATTTTGGAGCGTGTCGATTCCGCAGCGGTACGTCAGTCAGATAAGTTATTTAAAGTGTTTTCAAGACCAAAAATAAGCATGGACCATATGCTTGAATTGGATTCCGTATCAGAGTTTGTGACCAAAAACGACTTGAATAGAGAAGTTTTGGAACAAGCAGAAATTCAAGTAAAATATTCAGGGTACATCGCAAAGGAAAAAAACAATGCCGATAAATTGAGCCGTTTGGAGAATGTTAGGATACCTGAGGGGTTTGATTACTCAAAGTTAAAATCGCTGTCTTATGAAGCAAGGGAAAAGCTTGAGGCTATTCGGCCGGTAAATATTTCCCAGGCGTCTAGAATAAGCGGTGTCTCTCCAGCCGACATTAGTGTGCTATTGGTTTTTCTGGGACGATAGTCCAACGTTCCACGTGGAACAGAAGTTCAATTTTCCTGTCACTTTGGTTTGGTTTTTGTTGAGGAGTAGTTCAACTAAAGCACAAAACCATGAACAAATCCATCAGCCTTATTCTGCTTCTTTTTTTATCCCACTCCTGTATTCCATTACGAATAGCTCCAAACATAGATGACTATAAGGTAACCAAAGGAAAGAAATTTAAGAGAAGCCTTCCTAAGAAAACAGTATATGTTTTTGAGGATCCAAAAGAGGCTGAGGAATTCTATAAATACGTAAACATTAAGTTTGATTTACAAGACTATTATGTAGATGTGGATGTGCCTTTTTATATTGATGGAAATAAATATGCTTTTTCTTTCTATGAGGTTGAGATACCTGATAAGACATTAAATTTAATTCCGCTTGTTGCAGATGTGCTGTTAAGCAGGGCGGATATGGATCCAGTTTTTGATGACGTTCATGAATCTAGAAAAGGAAATTTTTATATTGCAATCGAAGTTTTTGATGATTTTGGTAATGATATGCTTGCAGAAGAATCACCATCGAAAACAAAAATTGTTCAATTCCTTTCTGAACTTAAGAACCAATATCTGAATACACACAACTATAATGAAGTTGTATTTAAAAACTAAAGACTACTCATTTTCCCATCAAGACTTTGAATTGTTCTTGGATGAGTCCAAAGACATGCTCATCACCCAACCAGTTCCAGAGAATTTGGATGATTTTTATCAAGGAGACAATTACATTTCACATACGGATTCAAAAAAATCAATAGTTGATAGCCTGTATCAGAAAGTTAAGGCAAGAAATATTAAAAAAAAGATTCAACTTATTGAAAATCAAAAGATTAAATCAAAAAAACTACTTGATATAGGTGCTGGCACAGGTGATTTTTTAAGTTTTGCAAAAATTCGAGGTTTTGAGGTGGAAGGTATAGAACCAAGTGCTAAGGCAAGAGAAAAAGCCCATGGAAAAGGAGTAAGACTGAAAAAGGAATTTAGCCAAGTTTCAGGCTCAAGTTATGATGTAATTACCCTATGGCATGTTCTAGAGCACCTGCCTAATTTGATGGACCAGATTAAGACCATTTCAAATCTTTTAGATGAAAAGGGAATTTTGGTAGTGGCCGTTCCCAATTTTAATTCTTGGGACGCCAATCATTATGGAAGGTTTTGGGCTGGATATGATGTACCGAGACACTTATGGCACTTTTCCAAGAAGTCAATCCGTAAACTTTTTGAGGAAGAAAACATGAAAATTCGAACGATTAAACCAATGTGGTTTGATGCATTTTACGTGGCATTACTTTCTGAAAAATATAAAGGTAACAGCTTATATCTTTTTAGTGCTTTTATTAAAGGTTTCTGGTCAAACATAAACGCATTGTTTACAAAAGAGTATTCTTCTTTGATTTACGTCCTGGAAAAAGACCAAAATTGATTTTAAAGAGCCATACTGGGTTTTCTTCAAGTTTGATTTAGAATTCCATTCCCGTAGAACAAAAACGCTAGAGAAGGACTTAGAAACGACCCTAGAGAATAATTATTTCTTATACGGAGCACATGGTTTAATAGAGGTAGTTTATTTAGGGCTGAAGCTTCGTTTTGATTCATGGAACTTAACAGGAATCATTAAAAAAGCTTTTCTATTTTTGCGCATCGCTAAAACACAAGAATGAGAAAAATTATCATACCTATAGTTGCTTTATTGATTATGTCATGTGAACAAAACAAAATTGGTTACGTAGACAATGTAAAGTTGATGGACGGCTATCAAGAGAAAATTGATATCGAAGCTAGGTTCAAGACAAAAGCTGATGCTTTGACAAAGAAACGGGATAGTATCTCCCAAGCATTTCAATTGGAACTTCAAGCTTTTCAAGCCAAGGCTCAAAAAATGTCCCAAAAGAGCGCACAAGAAGAGTATGGACTTTTACAACAAAGAGGTCAATTTGTAGGCCAACAGCTTCAACAAGAAGAACAACAATTGCAACAAACCGGTCAAACAGAGATGGATTCTTTGGTAAGCAGGGTTAAAGAAGAAATCAAGACATACGGAAAAGCAAATGGTTACACCTATATATTAGGTGGTGGCGAAGGAGGTAATGTGCTTTATGGCACGGAAGGTCAAGACCTTACCGAGGAATTGTTGAAAATACTCAACGACAAATACAAGAAATAAAAAACAAATTCTCGGAGATAGAATAAAAGCCCATCTCTGATGGGCTTTTTTATTGTAACAAAAACACCAAAAAGATTGCTGGAATAAAATAAATCACAATTGTTCTGGCCCCATCATAATCTTTAGCTACCCGTTGACCCAATAACAAAAGCAGCAAGGTAATACAGGAGAGAATAGCTGCGTATAGTGCAAATGAACTTACATCAGAAGTTAGCAATTGAATGGCCCCGGCAATGGCCAAAACCCCGGCAACGCACTCCAAAATCAGAACAATGCCCAATAGCAGGGGAACCACATTTTTAAAAAGTGTTTTGGAAAAGTGGCCCTTAAGCCAACCTAGATTGCCTTTCCAATCTACCATTTTGTCCAACCCACTTTGAATGAAGGTTATGGCTAAGAAAGTGAGCAAGAGGATTTTTGCAATATGTTCCATAAGTATAAATTAAGCTGCTTTTGCATGAAGCAATCGCGTGAGTTTAATGGATAGGTCGGTGAAAATAACCTTGGCATTACCATTTCGTTCCACATGATACATGGCTTTTTCAATCTCTTCAACAATTTCAAGGATGTTATTTTCATGGACAAAGGGGGCGAACTTTTTTAAATCAAAGTCTACCGAATGCATTTTTAGGTAGACCAGAGAGTTTGCGTTATAGTTAAGAAAAAGCGCTTGTCTCATAACGGTAATACAGTAATTAAGAAACTGCTTTTGCACTTCCCTGCCCATTTTGGAAAGTTCATCACTCCAAAGTACAAGGTCATGCACGGCATTTTTATTGCCCTTTGCTTTAAAGGCGCTTCGCACCCATTGCACAAACCATTGCTCAAAAACAAAATCCTCAGAGTCTTTATTCACTAAATCCAATGCCTTATTGTAGTTTCCATTGGCCTCTTGGGCAATGGAAAAAGCATCTGTTTTTTCAAGACCATTTTTTTTGAGTGCTTCGGTAATAACGTTTTCCGGTAAGGGTGGAAAATGGAGAATCTGACAACGGGACAAAATGGTATTTATAATCTGCTCCTCTTCCTCCGCAATTAAAAGAAGTATAGTTTTTTGTGGAGGTTCCTCAATCAGTTTCAACAATTTGTTGGCTGCTGCAGTGTTCATTTTTTCAGCCATCCAGATAATCATTATTTTGTATCCCCCTTCATATGATTTAAAGGAGAGTTTTTTCACAATATCCTGAGCTTCGTCAACCCCAATTTGCCCTTGTTTCTTTTCGATACCAATCAAACGATACCAATCAAAGAGATTTCCATAAGGTTGTTCTTTTATAAATTGTCTCCATTCTTCGATAAATAAATCACTTACCGCGTGGGATTTTACCCTATCTGAGTTGGATACGGGAAAAGCAAAATGAAGGTCAGGATGGGAAAGGGAGTTACACTTCAAATTACATGCAGCGGCGCCATCCTCATTTTCACCACCAGTATTTGCACATAATATATACTGGGCATAGGCAATAGCCATGGGCAATGTTCCAGAACCTTCGGGGCCAATAAAAAGTTGGGCATGTGCAATACGACCATTATTCGCGCTTGTCGTTAGATGTTGCTTTATGTGGTCCAGCCCCAGAATGTCTTTGAACAGCATAGACCAAATATAATTTTTTAAGTTTTGATAGCTGCTTTTTCATTTCAAAATTATAGTGGTCCTGGGCTTTGGAGAAAGCTGGAAATCTTTACTTTTGATTTTCCATAAATCAAAGCAAATGAGAACCATAGATGATTTCAATTTTGAGAATAAAAAAGCACTGATTCGCGTAGACTTCAATGTTCCTTTGAATTCGGATTTTAATGTTACCGACGCCAGTAGAATAGAGGCGGCTAAACCAACCATTCTTAAAGTGTTGGAAGATGGGGGAAGCGCTATTTTGATGAGTCATTTAGGAAGGCCCAAAGGAAAGGTAAACCCGGATATGTCCCTTAAACATATTTGCGAAAAAGTATCTGAAATTATTGGAGTTCAAGTAAAGTTTGTAGAAGATTGTGTGGGCGAAACCGCGGAGCGAGCTGCGGCTTCACTTGAAGATGGCGAAATACTTTTGTTGGAGAATTTGAGGTTTTATGCGGAAGAAGAAAGTGGGGATAAAGCATTTGCCGAACAACTATCCAAGTTGGGGGATATTTATGTGAACGATGCTTTTGGAACTGCTCATAGAGCTCATGCTTCAACAACAATTGTGGCTCAATTTTTCCCTGAAAGCAAGTGTTTTGGATATCTTCTGTCAAAAGAAATCAAGGCCATTGAAAAGGTGATGCAAACCGGAGAAAAACCAGTAGCTGCTATTTTGGGCGGTGCCAAAGTATCTTCAAAGATTACTATTATTGAAAATATCTTAGACAAGGTAGAGCATTTGATTATCGGCGGCGGAATGACCTATACTTTTGTAAAGGCTCAAGGGGGAAGTGTGGGAGATTCCATTTGTGAAGACGATAAAATGGATTTGGCCTTGAATATTTTAAAACAAGCAGAGGCAAAAGGAGTTCAAGTGCACTTACCCGTAGATGTTTTGGCAGCAGATGACTTTGACAACAACGCCAACACACAATTCTTGAGCGTGGATGAAATCCCTGAAGGTTGGCAAGGGTTGGATGCAGGGCCGCAAACGTTGGAAAACTTTAAGGAAGTAATCCTAAAATCCAAAACCATTTTATGGAATGGACCAGTAGGAGTTTTCGAAATGGAAAACTTTGCGAAGGGCACGATAGCCGTCGGGAACTTTATTGATGAGGCCACAGAAGGTGGTGCATTTTCTTTAGTAGGCGGAGGCGATTCCGTTGCGGCTGTAAAACAATTTGGTTTTCAAGATAAGGTGAGTTATGTTTCCACTGGTGGAGGTGCAATGTTGGAGAGTTTAGAAGGCAAAACTTTACCAGGAATTGCCGCAATATTGGACTAAAGGATTCGTTCTTAAAAGACTGAGTATTTCAGGTTTAACGTTTGTTTTAGAGCGAAAGTTTTCCTTTTTCAGAAAAAAAAGCCATTTTCGTCTGTTCCGAACCAAACCCAGTCCAAAATGAATTCAGGATTGAAAACAGCTTTACAGTTGATTTTACCCTTTTCTTGTGCCTTTGTCATGGCCCAAGAAGCGGACAGTACTCGTATTTCTCAAGCAAAAATCCAAGCAGATACTAGCTCAATTGACAACCCTACTGTTTCTAAGCAAATAGAAGGGATGCTATCAAAAAATAGTGATGGTAGTTTTCAATTAAAGGATAGCGAGGAAGCCAAAAAGTATGACAGCCTATGGTTGAAAGAGCTTTCCAAAAGTGCGGACTGGTTTACCGAAATGTATGATGAAATTCAAAAAGGCGAAGAAGATGCTACTGTTGAAATTGACCTACCTACGGATACGTTAAAGGCTCGACTAGCAAAGCTGGATGAAAAAACGCCATTCAATATTGCCTATAACCCTTCTTTAGAAAGCGTAATCAAGTCTTTTTTGGTTCGGAAGCGAGATTTGATGGAACGCATGTTGACCGCGAGCCAATTTTATTTTCCGCTTTTTGAGCAAGAATTGGACAATCAGGATGTCCCGTTGGAAATGAAGTATTTGGCTATCGTGGAATCCGCTTTGAACCCAAGAGCTAGATCGCGGGTTGGTGCAAAAGGACTTTGGCAATTTATGTACAGCACAGGGCGAATATACGGTTTGAATGTAAGCAGTTATGTCGATGAGCGCAACGACCCTATCTTGGCTACAAAAGCAGCCACAAAGTATTTATCCAAGCTTTATGATATTTTCAACGATTGGGATTTGGCATTGGCCGCATATAACTCGGGCCCAGGAAATGTGAACAAAGCTATCCGAAGATCGGGAGGATATAAAAACTATTGGAATATTAGACGAAATCTTCCACGTGAAACAGCGGGCTATGTACCAGCGTTCTTAGCCACTATGTATATTTTTGAATATGCCGATGAGCATGGACTTAAGAAAATAAATGCGGAACGCCCCTATTTTGAAACGGATACCATAATCGTAAAGAACACTATTACCTTCGACCAGATTTCTAAGTTGGTCGATATCAGCAAAGAAGAATTGGAAGTATTAAATCCAGCATATAAGCTGAACGTTATTCCCAAAATCAAGGGAAAAAACTATGCTCTTCGTCTTCCGATTTCCAAAATAGGAAAGTTTGTGAGCAATGAGGAAGCTATTTATGCGTACGCAAAAAAAGAGCTGGACTCTTTGGAAAAACCATTGCCTCAACTGGTAGAAACCAAAAATCAAGTCAGATACAAGGTGCGAAGCGGGGATTACTTAGGCAAGATTGCTGAGCGATATGGGGTAGGTGTGAGCCAAATTAAGAGATGGAACGGACTGCGAAGCAACAACTTGAGAATAGGGCAACGACTTACGATATTTCCAAGAAAACCATACTACAGCAAACAAGTTGCAAAATCCAGCAAGCCAAAAGTATCCACAGAAGCTGCATCCAAAGCAGGAAAAATCCATATTGTGCAGAGTGGGGATTCTCTTTGGACCATTTCCAGAAAATATCCTGGAATTTCTGTTGAAAATTTGAAAGAATGGAACGGTATTAGCGGGAACAATCTAAAACCTGGCACAAAACTTAAATTGTGCGAGTGTTCTTCGTAAATTTAGAACTATATGAAAACTATAAGAGCACTATTTCTAGTCATCCTATCGATGACCATATTAGCGTGTAAAGATTCCGGACCAAAAAAACGGTTTTTGCCTTCCTCAACTGGAGGCATCAACTCACTCATGGTTGTGATGGACACTGAACTTTGGAAAGGAGCTGTTGGGGATAAGATTCGGGAACATTTCGCGGCCCAAGTTTTGGGTTTGCCACAAGCAGAGCCCATTTTCAGCATCACACAAATTCCTCCGCAGGTTTTTAAGGGAGCTGTAACCCACTCCAGATCTGTTCTTTTTGTAGAACAGGATACCTTATCGTTGGCTCACATAAAATCCAATGTGTATGCAGAGCCACAAAAAGTAGCGGTAATCAAAGGCGAAACCTATAATGATTTAGCAGGAAACATTGACAAATTATATGCTAGTGCCATTTCAGCCTTCAAAAATGTTGAAATAGAAGAAGCGCAAAAAAGATTTATGCGCTCTTTGAGCAAGGAAACTGCTCTTCAAGATGAGTTGGGTATCTCATTGCGCATACCCTCATTATATAAGCTCGGCCGACGCGAGAAGAATTTTGTTTGGATGGACATCCAAATACCAAAAGGCACGATGAACATTATTGCTTATGAAATGCCCAAAGAAAGTTTTTCTACGGACTCAACTTTTGTTAGGGATATAATTAGAATGCGGGATTCGATTGGAAAAAAATATGTTCCAGGACCTTACGAAAATACGTTTATGATAACGGAGAAAGCTTTTGCGCCTTATGTACTGCCTGCGGAAATTGGAGGAAAGAAGGCGGCGGAAGCGAGAGGTATTTGGGAAATCAGTGGATATCCCATGGCCGGTCCATTCTTGACATATATCATCAACGATGAAGAAAACCAAAGAAAACTGGTTTTGGAAGGCTTCACTTTTGCTCCTTCAGCAGAAAAAAGAGACTATATGTTTGAGCTTGAAGCCATATTAAGAACTGTAAAGTTTGAAGCCAAAACAGGTTCTTAATCTTTAATTTAGTATATCGTATTAGAATCAAAAAAGCCCAGCGCGTTCTATCAGCTGGGCTTTTTCGTTCTTTAAATGCTTAAGAGTATTTCTTTTTAGTCAAAAGCGAATCCCGTGGCTATTCTAAAAACGAAAGCGTATAGAACAATAAAGAACATAATAAAGCAAAACCACGAGAATACTTTGAAGTATTTTTCCAAGAGAATGTGGCCAAGGTTTTTGAAAGCCTCTAAATAAATTTCCTTTACAAGTAATAGTCTTTTCATAAGTAATGTGTTTTAAGATTTAAAGACAAGACAAATTTTGTGCTTTTGCTCCAGACTTGAAGAAAGGGAAGGATAAAGTGCAGAAAAAGAATGACGAAAATGAAGGAGACGTTTGGATTCCCTACAAGGGTTAAAATTTCATCGACGAACTACACCAACGGCAAAACCTCTTGTAGATAAAAATCATCGATGAACGGCATATAGGGATTAAAAAATGTGAAAGTAGTACAGGAATTAGACCTATTTGAGGATCTTCTACATGTTGACTATGATAAACTCGGACCTACGGTTGAGGTTATGTTTCTCTCTACCACAGCGGACACCATCGCCACAATCGTTTAATAAGCGTTCTTCACCATACCCAATAGCGCTTTCTATACGGGAAGCATCTATGCCTTTGGAAACAATGTAGTCCCTTGAAGATTTGGCACGTTTATCAGATAGGTATTTGTTATAAGCTCTACTTCCTCTAGAATCCGTATGGGATTCGATACGAATAACCATATCAGGATTGGATTTCATTACATCTACTAATTTGTCCAATTCTTCTGCAGCCCGGGTTTTGATATTGAATTTATCAAAGTCAAAGTAGATGTTTTCAGTTTTGATTTTGAGGACTTCGTTTTCCCGTACCACCAACTCTTGTATTGGAGTAATGGACTGTTTTACAAATATTCGCTCATTATCCTTGGTGTTTACTTGAGTCTTTTCTTCTAAAAATCCATCTTTCAGTGAAATCAGATGGTACTTTTTTGAAGGAAGTAAATCTTCAAAAACAAATCTACCTAAGCTATCTGTGGTTGTTTCCATTAGCTTTTCGCCTTCTTCATTGAACAGTGCAACGGCCACATTAGTAAGTAATTCCTCGTTTTCCAGATTTTTTACTTCGCCAGCAATAGCATTTAGATTAATAAGATTTTTGAAAGAATAGATATCATCATCCCCTTTGCCGCCTTTTCGATTTGATGCAAAGTATCCTTTTTGATCTTCCTCATTAATGATGTATGAAAAATCATCACGATTGCTGTTTACAGGTTTCCCCATGTTTATGGCAACATTAAACAGTTCACCTGAATAATCGGATTTGTAGACATCCAAGCCCCCAACGCCCATGGTTCTATCTGATGAAAAATAAATGCTGTTCGCGGTCACATATGGAAACATCTCCTTGTAAGGTGTATTTACCGATTTGCCAAGGTTTCTGGGTTGGGAAAACTCACCGTGTTCTAAAATATCCACAACATAAATATCGGTAAGGCCGAACCCTCCAGATCTATCTGAAACAAAATACATCTTCTTCCCATCAGGGCTTACGGCAGGATGTCCATTGGAATAGTTTTCGCTATTAAAGGAAACCTCCGTTGCCTTGGTCCATTCACCATCCACAAACTGGGACGTATAGATTTTCAAATGATTTACCCCCTTTTTTCCGCGTTTTAGCTTCTTTTTCTTTCCGTAGTTGTTACGAGTAAAATAAATGGTCTTTTGGTCAGGAGAAAATGTAACTGAAGCTTCATGGTATTTAGTATTGATTTTTCGCGAAAGCTTTTTGGCTTCAACTAAGTCCTCTTGTGATTCATTTTGGTTCGCTACGTACAAATCCAAAAAAGGTTGGTTGTTCCAACGATATCGTCTTGTGGTGAGGAAAGAAGAATCCATGGCAGAGGCGTAAACAACTTTGCCATCCCCGTGAAACATCGGAGAAAAATCCGAAAATTTTGAGTTTATCGACATGTTTTTCACCTCAACATAGGCAGAATTGTCCCAAATGGGATTCTGTCGAGCCTGTACTTTTATGGTTTTTTCACGTTTTTGTCTGAAAAGGCGGGTCACTCTAGCGGCTCTTTTGTAACGCCCTGTGGCTTTAAGGCTGTGGCTGTATTTGAAAAAGTTCTCTTCGGTTATTGTCTTTTTATGATCTTGATATAGTTCATGGTACCATTTATAGGATTTTTCCATATTGCCACTGTAGTAATGGGCATCTGCAGCCTTGGAAAGTAAATCAAAAGTATGTTCTTGATTGCTTTCTTCAAGAACAATATCATAAATACGAGCTGCTTCGGCATACCACATTTTATCGAAGTATCCGTTGGCTTTCTTTATTAGCCTTTCTGCAATTCCACCTTTCACACCCTTATCGAAACTCTCAGTATTCCTTAAATCTTTGAGGATTTCATCAACATTGGATGTTTCTGATTCTGTTTCAACGGTTGATTTTTCCTCAATATCCTCAAATTGGGTAAAGGAAATCTCTTGGGCGTTGAGTCCAGAGATGAAAGCGACGGCAATAACCAAAAACAGCTTTCTCATTCTTGTTATTTCCAAACTAGGCTTTGTTAGGTCTAAGTTGTTGAAAAAATAGAACGTATACCTAGTATTTCTATCAAATGCTAAAGTAGAACACCCTTATAGGGAAACTAACTTTTTGTTGTGAAAGGTATTTTTTTTGGCATGTAAGCCCAAAAAATGTAGTTGTTTATCGATAAAAGCAACGTTTATAAGGGCTTATGGTATGTAATGGAGGGGGAGAAAAAAGGACTAAGAATCGGATTCTTTTGGGCCGTCCAACTTCTCATCTTCCTTGGAAGCGTCCTTAAATTCTTTAATACCACTTCCTAGACCACGCATTAATTCAGGTATTTTTTTCCCACCAAAAAGAAGCAGGACAACCACTACAATCAACACAATTTGCCAAGGGCCAAGCATTCCGAGAAAAACATTTAAAGATATCATGATACGTAAGTCTTACTAAGAAAAGGTAAAAATACTAAAAGAATAGCACATCGTCATTGCTATTAACGAAAATTGGCAGCCCAGATTGTGCATACGCTTAATTCTTGCGGAGGCATTTTAAAAAGCTTAACACCGGAATCAAAATCTAAAGTTATCTTTGTGTTTATGGCGACCAAGAAAAGAAAGCGCAAAGAACTCAGGCGAAAACTACTGCATAAGTACCGTTTAGTTATTCTCAACGAAAACACTTTTGAGGAAAAGATTTCTTTTAAGTTGAACCGAATGAATGTATTTGTTACGGGAACACTTTTCATCATAGTCTTGATTGGCCTAACTACACTTATCATTGCTTTTACGCCGTTGCGGGAATATATACCTGGATATTCTTCCACAAGACTTAAAAGACAGGCTACTGAGTTAACCTACAAGACGGATTCCTTAGTAACCGTTCTTGACTATACCAATAGGTATTTAAATAATATTCGAATGGTGCTCAAAGGAGATATTGAAAACAATGAGACCAATCGGGATTCACTGTTTGAACGCTTCAAGCTTGACCCTTCTACGGTAGACTTGACACCAATTCGAGAAGATTTGCTGTTACGGGAAGAAGTAGAACTGGAAGACAAGTATAATTTGTTTGAACGAAGTGTTGAAAATGTAGAAGTGCTTCTTTTTTCTCCCTTAAATGGAACACTTTCGCAAGGGTTTGATACTCGTTTGAAACACTACGCAGTCGATATAGTCGCGCCACGCGGAACTCCGGTTAAATCAGTGGCCAATGGAACTGTTTTATTTGCCGAATGGACTTCCCAAACGGGATATGTCATAATTGTTAAACATCAAGATGATTTAACATCTGTATACAAGCATAATGGCTCATTGAGCAAAGTACAAGGGGATTTGGTAAGAGCTGGGGAGGTAATTGCTGAGGTTGGCAATACTGGAGAGCTTACAACTGGACCCCACTTACATTTCGAGCTTTGGAAAAACGGCAAACCCATTAATCCTTTAAATTATATAGACTTTAAGTAAATGTCCTTAAAAGCTATCGCCGCTAAATGGTTTGCGCAATCAGTTGCGAAAAAGACAAAGAAATGGGTAAATAACCCAATTAAAACCCAAAATCAGGTCTTTCAACATCTTCTTGAAGAGGCTCGCAATACCCAATTTGGCAAAGACCACGGTTTCCATCAAATAAAAAGCCACCAAGATTTTATTGAAAAAGTTCCCGTTAGGGACTATGAGGAACTAAAACCATACGTTGAGGAAATTATTTCTGGGAAAACCGATGTATTGTGGCCGGGAAAACCCATTTACTTTGCCAAAACATCAGGCACTACTTCTGGTGCCAAATACATCCCAATTACCAAACCCTCTATCAAACATCAAGTTGAAGCCTCCAGGAATGCCATCTTAAATTACATTCATGAAACAGGAAACACTGATTTTGTAGATGGAAAGATGATTTTTCTTCAGGGTAGCCCAATACTTGAAGAAAAAGGAGGAATAAAAATGGGGCGCTTATCTGGAATTTCAGCGCATTACGTGCCCAGCTACCTGCAAAAAAACCGTTTGCCGAGCTGGGAAACCAATTGTATTGAAGATTGGGAGACCAAGGTAGACAAGGTTATCGAGGAAACTGAATCTCAAAATATGATGGTGATAGCAGGCATACCCTCATGGGTTCAGATGTATTTCGAAAAACTCCAAGAAAAAAGCGGCAAAAAAGTAGGTGACCTTTTCAAAAACTTCCAGCTTTTCATTTATGGAGGAGTAAACTACGAACCATATCGAGCAAAATTTGAAAAGTTGATAGGGAGAAGGGTAGATAGTATTGAACTTTTTCCGGCTAGTGAAGGTTTCTTCGCTTATCAAGATGCCCAAGACGATGCTGGGATGCTCCTTTTGCTCAATTCAGGAATATTTTATGAGTTCATTAAAGCAGACGAGTTTTTCTCGGAAGACCGCGAACGAATAACACTAGCTGAAGTGGAATTAGGGGTGGACTACGCTATGATAATTTCAACCAATGCGGGGTTATGGGCATATAATTTGGGGGATACCGTTCGGTTTGTTTCTAAAAACCCCTATAAAGTGGTAGTGTCGGGAAGAATCAAACATTTTATTTCTGCTTTTGGCGAGCACGTAATTGCCAAAGAGGTAGAAGAAGCGTTGAGGTTGGCGGTTTCAAATTCTGACGCAGTGGTAAATGAATTTACCGTAGCACCTCAAACATCTCCCAATGAAGGAGAGTTGCCCTATCATGAGTGGTTTATCGAGTTTGAAAACAATCCATCAAGTATTGAACAATTCTTGGCTGATATTGATGAAAGTATGCAAAAACAGAACAGTTATTACTTTGATTTAATTGATGGTAAGATTCTGCAACCATTGAAAATTACGCAAATAAAATTAGGGGGATTTCAAGAGTATATGAAAACCATTGGCAAACTGGGAGGACAAAACAAGGTACAACGTTTGGCTAATGATAGAAAGGTCGCGAACGGATTGGAACCTTTTCAGATTTAGAATGGCGTTAACGTAGCTGTTTCTTCGGAATTCGTGTATTTTTGCCAGAAGTTAATATGGCGACACTAGTAAAACAGACAACCCGGGCGCAAGAATCTACAAATGCCATAGAACGGCTATACATTACAATGCGCCATTTATTGAATCGTGGTTTTTATAAACCTTCAGGAGTATCTGGCAATGCACTCCGAAATGCGCTTTTGGTCTTACGCCCCGAAATATATGGTTCCGTAGCTGATGAGAAAGCAGAACTCACAGGCCTCATATATGTTTTGGAACGTTTACCAGAAGGCATAGAGGAATGCCGTTTTATTAACTTAACCTCTGATGAAGGGTTTTCTAAGTCACACTTAAAAGCTATAATCCCCCCTAAACGAAGAAGAAACTGCTATCGCATAGACGATGAGCAAATGAACATCGAGATTACTAGGGGCCGAAGTGATATTTATGATATTTTGACCCACCTCACCTTCCTGTTCGTAGAATCGGGTAAAATTTCGGAACGTGTTTTAGTAGATGATGGAAAAGCCACCATCCGAGACTGGGAAAAACTGGTTGAATTTGTAGAAAAAGAGGAAAAAGAGGACGCTGAAAGACAGGTAGCTTTTATTCATACCGCGAACATCTTAGGAAGAACGTATGAAGAAGTGGCTGAGATTCACGGAAAATTGGAAACTGCAACCAAGAAAGACCGCTTTATTAATGTAATTTATTGGTTAGGGAAGTTAGCGATAGAAGAAGAGACGTCGGGAAACAAAAGAACGATAACGTTTAGTCCGTTACTTCGCGAAAGACTGGGCCATCATATTCATGGTGAGCGATGGGCAGAAACTATAAAGAATGCGCTAGAGGAGCAAAATCTTTTGGATAGACCCATTCATATTATAAGTGCAAATATGCATAGTGTAATGAACTCTTTGTTCGCACGAAAAGCTCTGTTTGAGCAATTTCCCAATTCCAAATCACTTGAGATTTATGAGGCGTTGAGCTCATCCAAGAACAAGGAATATCAGGAGAAAGTTAAAACTTGGGCACAAGAAAATGGAATGATTTTCTTGGACGACGATTCGGGAGCGAACATTGACGTGCAAATTTTTGATTCGGCGAAATTTGGACAAGGCGTATGTTGTTATGATTTTCAGGAAGGAACACGGGATGAAGAGAAACCCGTTATTTTTGTAATGGATTATGCTTTTGGCGAACAAGCATATGAAACGATAGATGAACTTTTGAAACCCTTGGAAAAGAATGGGGATAAAAAATTTCTTAATGTAGACTCTATTTCCGTGATGGGAAAAGCAGGAATCTTGGAAGGCGGCAAGGGAGATTTGATGATACCTTCAGCACATATCTTTGAAGGCACTGCGGATAATTACCCATTTGAAAACGAGCTCTGTTCCGAAGATTTCAGTGGTAACGGATTAAAAGTACTTGAAGGAACCATGGTAACCGTATTAGGGACTTCACTCCAAAATAAGGACATCCTTAAATTTTTTAATGAGTCCACATGGAATGTGATAGGGCTGGAGATGGAAGGCGTACATTACCAAAAAGCAATACAATCCGCATCCAAAATACGAAAGAGCATCAAAAAAGATGTAAAAGTCAGGTACGCCTACTATGCATCGGATAATCCTTTGGAAACCGGAAGCACCCTGGCATCAGGAGGACTGGGTACAACCGGCGTTAAGCCCACGTATCTTATCACCGATAGAATTTTAAAACAAATATTCGACTAGTATTATGTTAGAACAACCAAACAACAACACTTCTGATGAAATAGATTTGGGGCAGCTGTTCCAGATGATAGGGAGAGGTTTTAACAAATTAGGGATTGCCTTTTTGCGATTGTTTCTCTATTTGAAGAAGCGCGCTTTTATTTTAGGAGGACTTATACTTCTAGGATTGGGAATAGGTTATGGTCTAAACCAGATTACAGAAGAAAAAAAGAAGATAGAAGTTATTGTTAAACCGAATTTAGATAGTGAGAACTACTTATATGATGTTGTTAGTGAAATTGAAAGTAATATCAAAGCCAAAGACACGTCCTTTTTTAAAAGTTTGGGAGTCCTCGCTTACAATTTAGGGCAATATAAAATTGAAGTGGAACCCATTGAAGGGAACAAAGACGGGAAAGGAGATTTGGAATACCTTGAACTTCTAGAGAAGTTTCAGAATAATGAGCAATTTTCAGACGTAATTCGCGCCGAACTTTTAAAAAATAGTTCATTAAATCATAAGATAAGCTTCATTTTTAAAAATGTTGAGGATGGACAGGTCTTTGCCGAAAATGTAATGGAATACATCAACTCTACGGAGTTTTTTGAACAACTTATAAAAACAAGTAATGAAAATGCAAAGACAAGGATTAAGCAAAACGAATTACTTATCCTACAGATTGATGCCCTTATTGCTAATTACACTAATAGTATAGGAGGAATGGACAAAAGTCAAACACTGGATAACAAAATATCATTGGATACCGAAGAACCAATGGACATCACTGGTCTTTTTCAATTGAAAAAGCTACTAATTCAAGAAACAGCACAGAAGAAAATTGAATTGCAAGAGCAACAGGAGCCTATTAATATTCTCAATTTCGGAAAGCCGCAACAGGTGATTAAATCTTTTTTTGGAAAGAACATTGTTCTAATACCGATTCTGCTATTGAGTCTGCTTTTTTTATGGGAAGCATTAGTTTATCTTAATAGAAAAGCCAATAATATCGAATGATTCTATAACGAAAAAACTCTCATTGAAGAGAAAGCAAATAATGAAAATATAGAGGATGACGAAAATTAAAATACTTGATTGTACACTAAGAGATGGAGGTTATTATACCAATTGGGATTTCAATAAAAACGTGGTTGAGGACTATTGTAGGAGCATGGAGCTGTTGCCCGTCGATTATGTGGAAGTAGGTTATCGTAGTATTCCTTTAGATGGATATTTGGGGGAATTTTTTTATTGCCCAGAGTACTTGTTGAATCATTTAAAAAGTTTGATGCCGTCTAAAAAATTGGCCATCATACTAAATGAAAAGGACACAAAAAAAGATGATTTGGATTATCTTTTAAATCCCTGTAAGCCCTATATTGATTTAGTTAGAATCGCAATCAGCCCGAAGAATTTTGCGTGCGCAATAGACTTAGCAAAAGAAATTAAAAGAAAAGGATTTGAGGTTGGGTTTAATGTTATGTACATGTCAGATTGGAAAAAGGATAAAACTTTTCTTAACCAGTTGGAAAGAATAAATGGTATAGTAGATTACTTCTATATGGTTGATTCTTATGGTGGAGTATTCCCGGAAGACATAAAAACCATCGTGAAGCTAGTAAAGTCAAAAACGGATGTTCCTATTGCTTTTCATGGGCATAATAACCTCGAAATGGCCTTAGTCAATACTCTATGTTCAATCGAACTAGGATGTGTAATGGTTGACTCTACTATTACCGGAATGGGAAGAGGAGCTGGTAACCTAAAGACAGAACTGTTATTAACATATTTAGATTCCAAAAACAAACTGGAAATTCCGCTAAATGAGTTAAGTGGAATAGTTTCGATTTTTGAAAAAATGCAAATTACATATAACTGGGGCACCAGTCTTCCCTATATGTTTTCTGGGGCCAACTCTTTACCGCAAAAAGATGTTATGGATTGGCTTGGATTAAACCGTTATCCTTTAAGTAACATAATAACTGCTCTTTCAAACAAAAAAATGGCAGTTAACGACAACATTAAATTACCCGTTTTCGAGGTGCATAAAAGCGTAGAGAAAGTTATCATTATAGGAGGAGGCTTGAGCGTAAAAGAGAATATTGAACCAATCAAAAAACTTTTAAGTTTTTTAGGCAATCAAATTTGTGTTATTCATGCTGGTGTAAGATACGCTAAACTTCTTAGCAATGTTTCTGCCAAACAATATTATTGTCTTGTGGGTTCCGAAGTGGATAAATTAAAGAAACAGTTTAGTAACATAAACTCTATAAAAAGTAATTGTGTATTTCCACCATTTCCAAGAAAAATGGGCACAGTTTTGCCGAAGGAAATTCAAAAAAAATCATTTGAGTTAGATAAAATTGATTTTGTTGATAAGTATTATGATTCGCCACTTACGATTGCAGCACAGACCGCATTGCTACACAAACCAAAAGAGATTATTTTAATTGGATTTGACGGGTATACTACATCAAAAAATAATATTCAATTTCAACTTGCGAATGAAAATCAATATATAATTGATAATCTGACAACATTAGATTATTTGGTAAGCTCGGCCACTAAAACAAACTATAGAAATATTAATGAAAAATCTATATTCAGTTACTTTGAATAACAAAGTATCCGTTTTTTTGCCTTGTAGGGCAGGAAGTGAAAGAATACCTAATAAAAACACAAAGGATTTTGCAGGAAAGACAGGCGGATTGTTGGAAATCAAATTGAAGCAATTGCTATCCTCTAAGCGAATTGATAGGATAATTTTATCTACCAATGACCCCAAAGTTATTGAAATCTCGGAAAAATTGAATTCTGAAAGAATTTTTTTGGATTTGAGACCTGAAAATTTGGCTTCATCTGAAACTACTACGGATGAACTTATATTTTATGCTTCTAAAGTAATTCAAGACGGGCATATATTATGGACTCATGTAACATCACCGTTTATTAATGGTAAGATTTATGATAACGCTATAGACAAATATTTTTCGGTAGTAAAAACCACAACCTTTGATAGTCTTATGTCAGTAAATAGGATACAAACTTTTCTGTGGAAAGATGGAGACTCTATTAACTATGACAGAAAGGAGGAAAAATGGCCTAGAACACAAACTTTACCTATTTATTATGAGGTTAATAGTGGGTTCTTTATTTCGTCGCATCAAAATTATGTGGATTACAAGGATAGAATAGGGAAAAAACCATTTCTTTTTCAACTGGAGTCTACAACTTCGTTTGATATTGATTGGCCTGAAGATTTTGAACTAGCTGAAATGATATTCAATAGAAAATCAATATGATTAAAACAATTCTATGGGATTTTGACGGAGTAATATTGAACTCCATGCCAATTAGGGATTTAGGTTTTGAAGAAATATTCAAAGATTATGATAGAGAAAATGTGGAGAAATTGTTGGATTTTCATAGACAAAACGGAGGATTATCTAGATATGTTAAAATAAAGTTTTTTTTCCAAGAGGTCCTGGATAGGGAAATCAGTGAAGAAGGAATTGTTAAAATAGCTTCCGAGTTTTCCAGAATAATGAGAAAAGAATTGGTTAATCAAAAATACTTGATAGAAGAGACGGTTGGTTTCATTAAAGACAATTCTAATAATTTCAATTTTCACATCGTTTCGGGCTCTGATGAGCACGAATTGAAATTTTTATGCCAAAAACTAGGACTCGAATCGTATTTTATTTCGGTTCATGGTTCACCAACTCCCAAGGTAACGCTGGTAGCAAACCTTTTGGATAGGTATTCCTACTCTAACTTTGAGACATGTCTTATAGGAGATTCTATAAATGATTTTGAAGCTTCTAAGGAGAATATGATTTCATTTTATGGTTATAATAATAGAAAGCTACTTTCATTACCTGAGACACATTACATTGAGAATTTCAAAGAATTTAGTCGAGACATTAGAAAGCATTGAACAGCAGTAGGTATCCGATTTATTTGTCAATTGAAATAATTAAGATGAAAAGATGAAAAGCTTATCGGCTGGTAGAGTCTTTAAAAATGGATTAATAAGCATCTGCTTCCAAGGTATTCCAATAATACTTGCCTTAATTGCTATTCCAAAAAACATAGAGCACATTGGGGACACCCTTTGGGGTTTGTATAGTCTTACCATCACAATTCTTTTTTTGTTCATGTATTTTAACTTCGGGATAAATCCATCGGTAAATAAAAAACTTTCTGAAGCTTTGGGGAAAAATGAAAAAAAAAGAATTTCCATACTGCTCTCTAATGGTTTTTTTTTCAATTTGGCATCCTCTATTTTATTATGCTTCTTAATTTATTTTTTTGCACCGTCCTTAGTAAACCTTTTTGTGCAAGAGGAAGATACAATTCATATCGCTGAAACCTTGTTTAGATATGCAGCTATCGCCGGAGGTATATCCTTGCTCATATCGTTTTATAGAAATGTTTATGAGGCAAAGCAGAATTTTTTATTGGTTTCATTTCTAAGAACTATTTTGAGTAGCACTATTCTTGTCGCTCCAACCATTGGGTATTTAATGGGATTAGACATCATAAAATCCTTTAATCTTGTTCTAGTTGTTTATTTTTTGGTTTGGTTTATTTACACCATAATTTTTCTCAAAGAATATAGCATACCTAAATTTAAACTTGTAGAAAAAAAAGTTTTTTTTGAATTACTTTTTTTTGGCATTTGGATAACAGGTCATTCATTATTAAACCCTATATATCTTTTTCTAGACAGGTTTTTTATTTCAAGTACCATTGGACTTGATGAAGTTGCTTTTTATACAACGCCGTATGATTTAGTGTCTAAAATGACCTTAGTTTCAGGAAGTATTACAGCAGCTTTTTTTCCAGCAATTTCGTATTGGCACTCAAAAGGAGATACCGAAAATTTGCTTAAGAGTTTCAAGAAAACATTTGGGTTTTTGTTTTTTTCTTTATTAGCGGTATCGATTGTATTAACCTTGATTGCCCCATTTTTTCTAGAATTCTGGATTAACACAAAGTATATGTCGAAAAGCACAGGTGTATTTAGAATTTTAGTATTTGGCTATTTTGTATCAAGCCTTTCTCTGGTTTTTCTAAGATTCATATATGGAATAGGAATTCCAAAGTATGCCTTTTTTGTAAATCTATTTATGGTTCCATTTTATCTTTTGTTATTGGTTGCTTTGGTGAATTTATTTGGTATTGAAGGTGCTGCATGGTCATTTCTAATCAAGAGCGTTTTGGATTTTATATTCCTGTATATAATCATAATAAAAAAGACAGGCATAGTGGTTTTTAAATGAAGGTTATCTTAAACAATAAAAAAAGATATCTTGATCTTGCATCAGGTATCAATGCCGTATTGTCATTTCTATTGGTAGAAAACAGCATTATTGCGGTGCTGTTAGCTGATAGACAATATAGTATCATTTCTCACTCATTATTGTTTCTTCTTCTATTTGTCTTCTCGTTGAAAAAGAAATTATTACATTTCACATCATTTGTAACAATTTTTATAATAGTTACCTTCGGATTGGCATTTCATTACTATGTATATAGAGACTACACACTTCTTTATATGCTAGCGGTGCCCCAATCGATCATAATAGGGTATATTTTCTTTTTGAACCTGAAATCGTTACCCTTAAAGTTTATTTTTTATTTTAACTGTTTCCTTTTTATAGCCTATATCTTCCTTTTTACTGAGGAGGGCGGGAACACAGAATTTTTAAGGCGAACAACTTATACTACAATACTTTGTCACTTCTGGTTTTTTTTAGCGGTAAAGGACTTTATTCACAAAAAAAGAGTCGACTTATTACCGACAATATTTTTCTTTTTACTTTCTGTAGTTTCTTATTCACGTATTGGTATTGGAATTAGCTTATTCGTCTTTTTTGTCTATTTGTTCAGGTATTTTCAAAAAAACCTTAAGCGCTTTTTACTTGTTGCTATTCTATTGGTCCTATCACTTTCTCTTTTCTTCATTTTTTTTGATATCAATGATGTACCTGCATTTCAAAGGTTTTCCAGCCGTGGACTAGGTACCGGCAGATATGAGCTATGGGAATGGTATATTAATGATTTAGATGATACTAAATTTTTGGTGGGTTATGATCAATTTTATGTGTGGGATAACCTATCAAGAATGTTAAAAAATCCAGACGTAAAATATACAATGCACAATTCATATTTGCAATTTCATGCTCTAATAGGTGTTTTTGGGCTAATTGTTTTTGTGATATTCTTTTTGAACTTCCTCAAATGGATTTTAATAAATAAAAGCAGCGTAATGGCATCAATATTTTTATCTTATTTTGGCATTGCGTTTTTTTCAACTATAATGTTGCCGCAAAGATATGATTACGTCTTTTTTTCAGTGCTTTTTTTGCTGATTATGGTAAATTCGAAAACCCGTTTATTTAAAATCCATAGTGCGCCTTAAATATTCAAAGATTTAAGAAGTCTAAAGTTCAGATTATCCATAATTTCGTATTTATTCTAAATCGGTCTTCAAAAAATAGGGGAGACGAGAGTAGTTTTATGAAAAATAGAACGATTATATTTTTTGAGATTAGCGATTATTCTTTGTTACGGTTTCCTAAAAGGATTGCGGAAGAATATTGTAGAAATAATCTTGATGTTCAGTTTGTTTTCGCCTATTTATATAAATACTCCCAAGAAAACATTAACTTTAAGATATTTCCAAAAAACTCCCATTTTACATATCTAAGAGGAAATATATCAAAAATTGACACTATTTTTCTTAACTATCCTCAGGCAACCGTTTTTACTTTTGCACTTCGCCCTCCTGAATTTTATTTGGTTAATAGTGCTAAAAAAATGGAACTAAAAACAATCATACTGCAACATGGTGTTTTGATTCCTTTTATGAAGCGTAATGTGAGCTACTTTGTTAAAGAGGGAAAAAAAATGTTTTTCTATTTTAAAAGTATTCTTTTACTGTCATTAAAGACAAAAATGAGCTCTCTAAAATGTTTTAGGGAGGTGTTTTCAATTTATATTTTGGGTAGTAAAAAACTTAGTCAAAGCGTATTTGTGAAAAAACTAAATGTATTGCCGGATAGCGTATATGTGTATTCTAAGTACTGGAAGGATTTTTTTATTTTAAATTACGGTTTTTCGCCAAATCAATTTAACTGTATTGGGTCTCCTGATTTGGAAATATATGATTCAATTATAACACAAAAAAGAGAGGATGCTGTTTGCTATATTTGCCAAACTTTAGTGGAAGATGGCAGATTATCAAAAAGAGATTTTTTGTTGTTTATAAATGCATTTGGTAATTCTTTAAAACCAACCCATGATTTATACTTAAAACTTCATCCTAGAAGTGAACTTGAATTATATCAACAATTAACTAAAAGAAAAAACACATTCCTTGTCAAGGAAAATACACCAAATTGTACGAAATATGTTGGACATTATTCAACGCTTATTTCTTTGCCGTTAAATATAACCGCGAATGTTTTTTTATGGGAATTTAAAGGTCACGAGATTCCCGAGTATTTTTCAAAGGCAACAGGTTATATCGGGAGTTCTGAATTGGAATTAAGAGAATTTATAAGCAATGAAAATGAAGCCCCTGCTTTTAAAGAAGTTTTGGAATACTATTTCCATTATCCAGGAACTAGGCCTTTTGAAGAAATATATAAATTAACAGAAAAACAGCAAATACAATCATGAAAGTAGGAATTGTTGGACTGGGCTATGTTGGCTTAACCCTATCTATCGCCTCTGCTTTAAGAGGAATTAAAGTCTTTGGCATTGAAAAAAATAAAAAAACCTTAGAAACAATCAAGCAAGGGAAAGCTCATTTTTATGAGCCCCATATTAATGAGTTTTTGGAGTTATGTATAAACCGTAATTTGTTCGTGGAAGATAGTTTTACTGAAAACTTAGAATTAGACGGCTTTATTATTACTATTGGTACACCCTTGAACCCAACAACTGGAAAAGTAAATTACGATTACCTATTATCAGCTTTGGAAAGTATATCTGCAAATTACTCTGGGAAAGAGTGGATTGTTTTGAGAAGTACCATAAGCGTAGGAACTACCAGAAAAATAATAATTCCTTATTTGGCCCAAATCTCGGGAGTTGAGCCTGATAAAGTTAGAATCGCATTTTGTCCAGAAAGAACAATTGAAGGAAAAGCAATTGAAGAATTATATTCATTGCCTCAAATTGTTGGGGGTAATAATGAAGAATCATTTGAATTAGCGGCGAATTACTTCAATAAACTTACCAATAATATAGTGAAAGTCCCAAGTTTGGAAACAGCAGAACTTGTCAAGTTGTTCAATAACACTTACAGAGATGTGCATTTTGCCATGGGAAATGCATTCAATGAAATTGCGCAGTCTTTTGGTATCGACGGTTACTTAGCGATTGAGGCATCTAATAGGGGATATGCTAGGTCCAATATTGCTTTACCAGGATACGTAGGAGGACCTTGCCTTGAAAAAGATCCTTACATATTATCTGAAAACATGCCAGACCATAACGGAAAGAATTTTGTGGTAAATTCCAGAAAATATAATGAGTCATTAGAAGAAAGCGTATTAACCTGGGTTACTAATAATTTCCCTAACACCACAATAATAGGAATGTCAGGCATGGCATTCAAAGGTGTGCCGGAAACTTCTGATTTAAGAGGGTCTGTTGCGGTCAACATTGCAAGAAAGATAAAGAAAATGGGATATTCTATTTTCTTGCATGATTATGTGGCGGACATTAATGAGATGACCGATCTAAATCTTGGAGATATTGAAACAGACTTTTACAGCTTGGTTGAAAAAACCAGTGTTATTCTCATTATGAATAATAATCCCAACTATAGAACAATTGATTTTGATAAAATCATTGCCAATAATTCTCGCAAATATTTCCTTGATTCTTGGAATGTTTTAGATGGCATGTCGGATGAAGAGAAAAAAATATCAGTAAAAACACTTGGAGATTATATGATTGAAGATAAACCTATAGATTAATTAAAATATTTATGGAAAAAGACTTTGTAATTATAACTGGGGGAGCCGGATTTATAGGATCTCATATGGCAAAATGGTATTGTGAAAATGATTATGGCGTAGTTGTGATTGATAATTTGTTTAGAGGTAGTCTGGATAACATTAGATCGTTAATTGAAAATCATGATTTAGTTTTTGAAAATCATGATTTAGCAGATTATAATAGTATCCAAGCAATTTCAGAAATCATTGAAAAATACAAACCAATCCAGGTTTTGCATTATGCCGCAATTAATGGGACTCAATATTTTTATGATAAACCACAACAAGTGGTAGAAGTTAATTCTATAGCTACACTATATCTCCTGAAGGCGCTTAGAAAAGCTAAAAATAATATTAACAATATACACCCCTTGATTTTATTCGCCTCTACATCAGAAAATTATTGCGAACCTTTTAATGTCCCGACAAAAGAAACAGATTTAACGTATTTCAGAATAGAGCAGAATAGGGATAGTTATGCGGTCGCGAAAATGGCAAGCGAGTTTTATGTTAAACTATATTGTGAAGAGCTGGAATTAGATTGGGTAGTTTTAAGAATTTTCAATGTTTATGGCCCAAAGATGGTTGGAACGAAGTATGGCCAAGTAATACCTGAATTTGTTCAAAGAGTGAAAAATGGGGAGTATCCACTAAAAATATTTGGAAATGGCAAGCACACAAGATCTTTTATCCATATCGATGATCATGTAGAGCTGACTACCCGTCTGATTTTTTCAAAAAACCTTACAAAGAACACGGTTTACAACCTTGGTAATGACTATGAGATAAGCATTCTTGAAGTAGGTAAAATCGTGATGGCTTTATTGGGTAAAGCGCCAAAGTTTGAATTTCTGGAAGAACGAGAAGGAGACCATTTAAGACGTTCTCCAGATTTGACCAAATTGTTTTCTATTATTGGGGAATTTGAATTCATTGGTTTGAAAGAAGGAATATCTACAATGATTTAAATTATTCAAAAAGTGAAAAAGGTTGCTATTATTTGTAATTCGAACAATGCGTTCTTTCAAAATTATTACGGTGCATTGCTTGATAACATAGATGATGATAGAACATGGTTTTATGGAAACAAGATTTTCGCGGAAAACGCTAAGCGCACAAAGTTTAGTATATCATCCTTCACAAATAGTGCTTTTTTTGATTTTTTTTCCATAGTTGATTTTTGTATAGCACCTGTAGTTTTTTTTGGCATTTTATGGAAAAGAATAAAAATTATTCATTTTGTTTCTGCCCACCCCTCAAACATTACATTGGCAATAATGGCAAAGATGTTTGGAATTAAAACTTTATTTACTATTCATGATTTAATACCCCATCCCGATCGAAAAAGTAGAATTATAGCGTATTATAATAAATTAGTAGTTGACTTTCTTGCAACGGACATCGTTCTTCATAATAAGGACTATGTTGAACAACTTGACAAAAAGAGCACGCATTATATTCCTTTATCCGGATATAAAGAAGATTTTATAAAACGAAAATTCAGTAAAAAACTATTGTTTTTCGGAAGAATAGAGCCGTACAAGGGCTTGAACAATCTTTTAATGTTGGCAAAGATACTTAGAGAAAAGAAAATGGATTGGGAAGTTGTGATTGCCGGAAAGGGAAAGATTCCTGAAGTAAATCATTCTGAAATACCTAATGTAAAAATCATTAATGACTTCATCAGTAATTCTGAATTGAGAGAATTACACAAAGAATCAGCGTTTACTATACTTCCTTATGATTCGGCCTCTCAAAGTGCTGTGATAATACATTCCTATGCTTTTGCTACCCCCGTAATCGTTTATGATGTGGGTGCCTTGGCCGACTATGTTGAGGATAACAAAACAGGTTTGGTAGTTAATCATAATGATTTTAATACAATAATACACTTCTTGAAAAAAATGGATGAACAAACATTCAATAGTTTCCAAGAGAACGTTTCCCACTATTTCATGAATAATTATAGTGACTTGGTTTTTGCAAAAGATAGCTTAGCACTTTATTCAAAATGGTAAAAGGGAATACTAAAATAAGTTTGAATATAAATCGTCTGCATAGTTTGGTGTTCTTTCAAATCCTTTTAATCCTATCTTCCATTTTTTTATTGCCGACTCTATCAAGTATATTTACTGGCACTACGCTTCTTACGATTTTTCTGTTTATTCTTTTTGATAAACAAAAAGTAATTCTTAAAAGAATTAGAGCTAACTACATACATCTATTGTTGTTGAGTGTATTGTACTTTTTTTCTTTTTTTGGCTTGCTTTGGACAGAGGAGCCGAATATTGTCAATGGTCTAAAAAAAATTGAAACCCAGGCAAGCCTTGTTATATTTCCATTTATTTTTTCTGGCTTAAGCTTTAATACTAACTCAATAAAAAAGCTGATACGTTGGCTCTTTCTAATATTATCTTTGCTTTTTTTGGGCGCCATTGCTTACTTTATTTTTAGATATGGTGTTGATTTGGGTAGTACAATAGAGTGGTTGTCCAACAAGATTCATAGAACATATTTCTCCTTGTATATAATTTTTCTGAGCACTACATTATTTATCCATTTTATGATGGACAAAACCTTAAAAAAGAAAAGAAAGTACTTAGGGATTCTTGTTCTGACGTCCGGAGTTCTTATGACACAGATGGTCGAAAGTAGAATGGCACTTATGTGTATATTGATAATTTTAACAATCATAGTCGTAAAAACATCAAACCTTCAAATAAAGGTTGCACTGTTTATTTGTGGAATAGGTTTTGTCATTTTTACTGTATTTTATTTAATGCCGAACACAAATAGAGGAACAACATTTATTGAGAAGTACAAGAAAGTATTGGTAAAGGATGAGCATTATCGTCCTTACCATTTTGAAATAAGATTAGGAGTTTGGGAAAGTGCTTTACTGGTTATTAAGGATAATTACTTCCTGGGAGTTGGCACGGGAGATGTGGACAATGCTTTAAAAGAAGCTTGTGCCAAAAACCTCCTTCCAAAGTATTTGCATTATACAAATGTTCATAATCAATACCTAGATACAGTATTAAGATATGGTTTTTTAGGTTTTATAATATGGCTTGGAACCATTATATATTTCTTTAGACTGGCGATATTGACAAAAGACTATTATTATTTGATTTTTCTTTTTACCGTGCATATTTTTTTTCTAACTGAAAATATAATTGGGAGACAAATGGGCACAATGTTTTATTCAATATTTAATTCTATGTTTTATTTTGCATCTAGACAAAAAAAAGAAGGCACTAATACCCCCTAAAATGATTCGACCTGTATTTTGTTATTTTGTGGTACTTATTCTTTCAGTGTTTAATATAAGTTCACAAAGCCTACCAGCCAAGAAAATGGCAAGACTTTATCCTGATAAAAAGAAGGATATATTGTTCAGTAAGCCCGATTACATTGTTTATGTGCCGTTCATGCCAAAAAATCAACGAGGAGACACTTACAATGACCATTTTCAGGTGTTTTACGGACGCTCCGGAGTATTATTTGCCACTTGGACTCAGGCAAGTGATGAAGGCCATTTGGACCAACATGTGGTCCTATCCAAAAGCTATGATCATGGTCTGACTTGGGAATATCCAATAGTGGTAACTGGTCCAGAAACAACTATTAATCCACGTGAAATTTCTTCTTGGCAGATACCGATGGTAAGTAGGAAAGGGCGAGTTTATTTGCTCTGGAATCAACAGGAATATGGAAAAAAAGGACTTACCGGTCAGCTTTGCGGTTGGATGTACGGAAAGTATTCAGATGACGAGGGTGAAACATGGAGTAAACCAGAGAAAATTAAAATGCCCATTATGGTCACTGATAAAGCTGCCCCTTCAATGCCTCCAGATTGGGTGGTATGGCAGAAACCACTAAGACTTGGAAAAGATGAAAAATACCTGGTTGGTTTGACAAGGCATGCCAGAGTTGGGGTAAATAAAAGATATAGAACCTCTGTAGAATTTTTGCAGTTTAATAATATAGACGATGACCCAGAAATATCTGAATTAGACATTAGTTGGTTCATGGCTAATGAAAATGTCTTAGAGGTTCCATCAAATTATGGTGGAGCCACATGTGAAGAACCAAGTATTGTAAAATTGCCTGACGGTAGACTATTTACATTGTTAAGAACAGGAACAGGATATGCTTATTGGTCAGAAAGTAGGGATAAAGGAGTTTCGTGGAGTAACCCAAAACCTCTTCTGGACAAGGATGGAGGGAAGCCATTTTTACAACCAATTTCTCCATGCCCCATTTATGATTGGAAAGGGAATGAGGCTGGAAGTGGTTATTATTATGCATTCTTGCATAATAAATTCGATTTTGAAGCAAAATCTGCATATCAAAATAGAGGCCCTCTTTATTTGATTGCGGGCACATTTCAAAAAAATGCAGAACAACCGATTTGGTTTAGCAAACCAAAATTGTTTATAAATAGACCTTCTGAAAATTCATTATATTCCAGTACTACGGTATTGCCGAGTGGAGAAAATGTCTTATGGTACAACGATAAGAAGCACTACTTATTAGGTAAAAAAATAGGAAAAGAATGGTTTGAAAACACCTATCCAATTAGTAAATAAAAAATAAGCATATTGTAGCTCTGATTTAGCCTAACGCAAATTTTTCCCCTTTGATTGATTAGTTGGATATTTTGGAAGCGGGATTACTAAGTAATTATGAAAAGACCATCAAAATTAAATTCATTAGAAAGAAAGTCTTTACTTGTGATAGGCGACTTACTGGTGGTTATCACATCTCTTAACTTACTTGTCAATCATGCCATTGATGAAAAATTCGTATCCATTTTTCTAAAGATAAGTGTATTCTCATTTGGTATAATAACTTACCTCACTTTATCATATATACTTGATTTTTACAACCTTAAAGATGAATTGAAACGAAGATTGATGATTTCAAAAGCGATTTACATTTCATTTTTTTTTGTGTTTTTGGTATTCATGTTCTTGGTTATTTTTTTTGACGCTAGTTTTTGGAGATTACCTTTATTGTTATTTTTGATTTTTACCCCTGTTCAGATTGGCCTTTGGAGGCTATTGTTCGTGAATGTTTTTAGAATAATTTCCACAGTAAAAAATGTTGTTTATGTTTATGATTCAAATGTTAAAGGTAAATTCAAACAGCATGTTGATCATATAAATGGATTAGACAAAGACACTTTTCATAAGGTAAAATTGACTTATTCTATAGATGAAGATGGTACTTTTTTTCACAAAAAAACTTTTCAGACCGCACTCCAAAAAATCGACACCTGGATTTTGAACATCAGTGATTATGGTTCAATTCCAAAAGAATTAGAAGATACATTGTTAGCATCAATCCTAGAGGGGAAAGAAGTATTATCTTTTACCTCTTTCTATGAGAATATATATGAAGCAATGCCTATACGTTCTGATGCCAACAGTTTTTATGAACTTTTACAACTAAGAAATAAGAAAATAAGATACCTTCAAGTGGTTTTTAGTATGGGGGTTAATTTTTTACTATCATTTTTTGTTGGAATAGTTTTTTTTATTTCATGCCCCTTTGTATGGTTTTTCAATCTTTTTTTCAATCAAGGCCCACTTTTTTATTCCCAATTAAGAGTAGGCCAAAATGGAAATGAGTTCAAAATTTACAAATTTAGGACAATGGTTGTAGATGCCGAAAAAGAAGGAGCAAAAATGGCATCAAAAAATGATAATAGAATTACTCCATTTGGAAAGGTTTTGCGAACTTTTCGAATAGATGAGTTGCCACAAATAATTTCAGTAATCCAAGGGAAAATGACCTTCATAGGTCCCAGACCAGAGAGAAAAGTATTTGTAGACCAATTAAACGAAATTCTACCGTTTTATGGAATAAGACATTTGTTTAAGCCAGGAATAACAGGTTGGGCCCAAGTTAAATATAAATATGGTGAAGACATGGAAGATTCTATTAGAAAATTAGAATATGATTTGTACTATATAAAAAATAAATCGATTACTTTGGATTTGCGTATTATTTTCAAAACCGTCACCACCGTTCTTTTTTCAAGAGGAGTTTAAATGAAAAAAACCCTAATCACCGGTGCTGCAGGATTTCTAGGATCACATCTCTGTGATCGATTTATTGCTGAAGGACATCATGTTATAGGCATGGACAATCTGATTACAGGAGACCTAAAAAACATAGAACACTTGTTTCCCTTGGAGCGATTTGAGTTCTATCACCATGACGTATCTACTTTTGTTCATTACGGAGGTGATTTGGATTACATCTTGCACTTTGCTTCTCCCGCTAGTCCTATAGACTATTTAAAAATACCGATTGAAACACTTAAGGTGGGCTCTGTAGGCACACTTAATTTACTAGGATTAGCTAAAAACAAGAACGCAAGAATATTGGTGGCGTCTACTTCGGAGGTATATGGTGATCCATTGGTTCATCCTCAAAATGAAGATTACTATGGGAATGTAAGCCCTATTGGACCTAGGGGAGTGTATGACGAGGCAAAGCGTTTCATGGAATCCATTACAATGGCATATCATCGGCATCATGGTTTGGATACCCGAATTGTCCGAATCTTTAACACGTATGGTTCCCGAATGCGATTAAATGATGGACGTGTGGTTCCTGCTTTCATAGGACAGGCGCTAAGAGGTCAAGATTTAACTGTTTTCGGTGATGGCTCCCAAACACGGTCATTTACGTATATTGATGACCAAGTTGAAGGAATTTATCGTCTATTGATGAGTGATTATGTTGAGCCCATCAACATAGGAAATCCAGATGAGACTACAATTCTTGAGTTTGCTGAGGAAATTATAAAGTTGACTGGAACTGACCAAAAAATTGTTTTCAAGCCGCTTCCACAAGATGACCCACTACAACGTCAACCGGATATTTCTCGCGCTAAAGAAATATTGGATTGGCAGCCTAGGGTTCCTCGTTCTGAGGGGTTGAAACGGGTTTATGAGTATTTTAAATCGCTTTCAGAGGAGGAGCTCTGGAAAGCACATCGTGATTTTTCTAACAACAAATAGAGAAGTTCGCTCCAAAGTGTATTTTTGCCAAAAACACTTCTGATGAATATCCTAGTCCTTGGTTCCGGTGGACGCGAACATACTTTAGCCCATAAAATTTCTCAAAGCCCTCTACTAAACCAACTCTTTGTTGCCCCTGGGAATGCAGGTACGGCAACTATAGCCAACAATATAGACATTGGGGTAAATGATTTTGAAGGAATAAAATCACTGGTGCTAAAGGAGAAAATAGATTTGGTCGTTGTAGGTCCTGAAGACCCCCTGGTCAATGGCGTTCATGATTTCTTTTTGAACGACTCGGACATCAAGCATATAGGAGTTATTGGTCCACAGAAGGCAGCCGCTACTTTGGAAGGAAGTAAAGAGTTTGCCAAAAAGTTCATGATGGACCATGGCATACCCACTGCAGCTTATCAAAGCTTTACTTCCAGCAACCTAGAAGAAGGATATGAGTTCTTAGAAAGTCTGACTCCGCCTTATGTATTGAAAGCAGATGGATTGGCAGCCGGTAAAGGGGTTTTGATTCTACAAGATTTGGATGAGGCAAAAAGGGAACTCAAATCCATGGTGATGGATGCCAAGTTCGGTACTGCTAGCAATACCGTGGTTATTGAAGAGTTTTTAGATGGAATCGAATTGAGTTGTTTCGTACTTACCGATGGTGAAAACTACAAGATTCTTCCAACCGCCAAGGATTACAAACGTATTGGTGAGGGCGATACAGGATTGAATACAGGAGGTATGGGCGCTATTTCACCCGTTCCTTTTGCAGATGAGGTTTTCATGGGAAAAATAGAAGAACGTATTGTCGTCCCTACGGTAGAAGGCCTTAAAAAAGACGATTTACCTTATGTAGGGTTCATCTTTATCGGTTTGATCAAAGTTGGCGAAGAACCAAAGGTTATTGAATATAACGTGCGTATGGGCGACCCGGAAACCGAAGTGGTCATCCCCAGAATCAAAAACGATTTTGTTCAATTGTTTAGGGCTACCTCAGAAGGGAAACTTGACCAAGTGGAACTCGAGATTGATGATAGAAGTGCAACAACTGTGATGGCCGTGTCAGGAGGATATCCTGAGGCATATGAAAAAGGAAAGAGAATTACAGGGATTGAAAAAGTAAAGAACGCCTCCGTTTTCCACGCAGGCACCAAACTGGACGGCGAAGATGTAGTTACCAATGGAGGTCGGGTAATAACGATTACCTCCTTTGGTAAAGATTATAAAGAAGCACTTAAAAATTCATATCAAAACATGGAAAAGCTCCATTTTGAAGGAATATACTATCGGAAAGATTTAGGCTTTGACCTATAAGTAAGAGTGGGAACTGATACTTTTGTCTTCCTCTCCGTTTTCATGGAATATCTTCAACTGTTTCATCCAGTAGACCATTGCAATTAAGCCAATTATGGAGAAAATCCAGTTGATGCTATTGGAAGTCCACCAGCTTTCAACAAAACGGAAAAAATCATAAGGGGCAAAAAGTGCGTTTACGAATAAGTCCTCAATACCGTAAAAAAACTTGCTCATCTTAGCTATATTTACCCTGCAAAAATAGCAAAACCCAAAATGATTTCAAGTTTTTTTAGTAAAACAAAACCTATAAATTATGTGGTTCTCTGCTCTTTTTTGGTCTTGTTCTTCGGATTTTACTACATATACGGACCATTTTTTGGCTCGCTAGATCAAAATTACTTTTTCGATTCTCTGGCTCTTTTGGCTTTGTTACTAGAAATGCTCATTATCAACGAGATTGTTCGTAGAGAAAAAGTAACAGACTTCAGTTCTTTTGCTATGCTCTTTTTTGTATTGCTTTTGGTCGTGTTTCCCGAAGGTATGATAGATAGAAACCTAGTGTTTTGTAATTTCTTTTTGTTGCTTTCCTTATGGCGTTTAGTATCCATTAAAACCGCTAAAAATGTTAAGCATAAGATTTTTGATGCTTCTTTTGGTATTGGAGTAGCAAGTCTATTTATTAATTGGGCACTGATATATCTTGTTTTGGTTTTTTTGGTGATCAATATGTATGATCGCGGAACGTTCAAGAATTGGTTTGTGCCATTAATTGCCATTTGCACCTTGGGAATTTTGGCATTCACAACGCTTCAGTTTTATGGTGGACTGCCTTTTTTGGAAGCCCATTATCGATTTCAAATTAATTTTTTAAGACAAGACTTTAAAACGTTTGAAATCGTAAAATCATCGCTCTATGTTTTTGCATCTTTAATCATTATGATTCTTGCTTTTTTAAAGCTTAGACAAAAGGGAGGGGGAAAGTTATTGTCTTTACGTGTCCTTTTCTTTGCTTTTGTTCTTTCTGTAATTGTTATGAGTTTCGACCTGAATAAAATGGGTATGGCACTACTTGGTTTTTTCCCTGTTTCTGTTTTTATCACCAATTATTTGGAGACCTTTAAGCAGAATCGATACAAAGAGGTGGCGATTGTCATTCTTTTGTTCCTTCCATTTTTCATTCTTGGCGTACAATTAAGTTCGTAAGTGGGAAAGCAATATCTTTGTGAAAACAAGCGTAAGTATGCTTTTTACTACTTTGGCCAATAGTATTTTTGAAGAGAGTATTAACACCTATCACATCAAGGACGACGTATATCAGGAGTTTTATAATCCATATCCAAAAGATAAGATTGAACATCTATTGTATAGAAAAAACTGGATAGACACCGTTCAATGGCATTACGAAGATATTATCCGAGATCCCAGCATTAATCCTGTGGATGCATTGGACCTAAAACGAAAAATTGATGCTAGCAACCAGGACAGGACGGACTTGGTTGAGTATATCGACAGCTATTTCCTAAATAAATACCAATCGGTAGAAGTGCATTCAAAGGCTACCATTAACACCGAAAGCCCTGCATGGGCAATAGATAGACTTTCAATTTTGGCCTTGAAGATTTATCATATGGAAGAAGAAGCAAATCGCAAAGATGCCTCTACCGAACATATTGAAAAATGTAGTGCCAAACTAAAAGTGCTTTTGGAACAACGTACAGATTTATCAAGTGCGATAGATCAGCTGCTTTCCGATATTGAAGCGGGTTCAAAATATATGAAAGTCTATAAGCAGATGAAGATGTATAATGACGATGAACTAAACCCGGTTCTGCGTGGACAAAAAGGATAGATCGGACCATGTTTTGGTTATCCGTCTTTCGGCTATGGGTGATGTAGCTATGATTGTCCCCCTGCTCCAAGGCCTTCTTGCTAAATACCCAAAATTGGAGTTGACCGTACTTACCAAAAGGCATTTTGCCCCAATTTTCTCCCAGTTGGAAAGAGTAAATGTCCATAGAGCCAACGTAAAATCAGTACACAAAGGTTTTCCTGGGCTTTGGCGATTATATAAGGAACTTCAGAAGCTAAATATTGGTGCCGTAGCGGACTTGCACAATGTGCTACGTAGTAACATTCTTAAAAACTATTTTAGTCTTTCAAAAGTTCCCTTCGCGCAAATTGATAAGGGAAGAAAGGAAAAGAAAGCACTAACACGAGCAAAAAACAAAGAATTCAATCAACTTAAAGCAACTCATGAACGATATGCTGAGGTTTTCACTGCCCTTGGATACCCGATTGAGCTTTCGAAATGCAAGCCTCTTGAGCGGCAACCGCTTCCTGAGAAAATCTTGGATTTAGTGGGGCAGGACAGTAAAAAATGGATTGGAATCGCGCCTTTTGCCGCCCATCAAGGGAAGATGTATCCTTTGAGATTGATGAAGGAAATAATCAACCAGCTAAATAATACTGAAAAGTATAAAATATTACTTTTTGGTGGAGGAGAAAACGAAAAAAAACAACTAGAAGAACTCTCTAGCGTATTCTCCAATAGCCTTTGTCTAGCGGGTATACTTTCCTTGGAAGAAGAACTAGCTATTATTTCGAACTTGGATATTATGGTCTCCATGGATAGTGGCAATGCACATCTTGCTGCAAATTATGGAATTCCCGTAGTAACTCTTTGGGGCGTAACCCATCCTTTCGCAGGATTTTATCCATTTGGACAACCAATTGAAAACGCATTATTATCGGATAAAGAAAAGTACCCCTTGATTCCAACTTCGGTATATGGAAACAAGTTACCCAAGGGTTACGAATCTGTAATGGAATCCATTTTGCCTGAAAGCGTGGTTAAAAAGATTATCCAGATTTTGGAGAGTAGTTAAATTAACTCAAGTTGAGGTTTTAAGGAACTAAAATAGTGTTTCAATTGCTGAAGGTATAAATACTTGGTCTGGCGCGGATTTTTATCTGCCATTAAAGTGCGAATTCCTAAAAAGGAAGCGATAATATAGGCAGCAATCCCCTCGCAATCCAAATGTCTGGCAATATAGCCATCAACTTTTCCTTTTTTTAGCAGAGACACTAAGTTAACTTCCCACATCTGAACAACATCCTTCAAATATCTGCTTATATCCTCATTGCGTTTACTGAACTCCGTCAAAAAATCCGCAAGCATAAACCCGTACACCATTTCATTGCTTTTATTGGGCTCTAGCGCTTTTTCAATGCTTTCTAAAATAACAGGCATTGGGTCTTCATGGGTATTCAAGGGTTCAATCAACAAGCCATAAACTTTTTGTACGATTAAACTTTGTACAATATGAATGAAGAAATCTTCCTTTGATTTAAAATGATGGTAAAAAGCTCCCTTGGAAAGTTCCAGTTCTTTTAAAATATCGTCCAAATTGGTGTTGTAGTATCCCTTTTTGGCGAAAATATCCAAGCCTTTATAACAAAGCCTATTTATGGTGACTCTAGATTTGAGGTTCTTTTCCATGAGATTTGGGTTTTGATGTTTTAGACCCTTAAGTCTGTTACAAAGTTCCATGTGAAGAGTACCTTTCTCAAGAATTAGGGACAAATCTGTAGGAAAAATCGGTGAAATGAAAAAAATAAGTTCAAAACAACTTCTAATAAAAAGGCAACAAACCTATGGGTCGGTTTAAGGGATTATTTTCTTGGGTAAAAGGAATATCAATTCGGAATACCAATCTGTTGATTTATAACACCAGTGTGTTAAGTAATTTCAGAACTTTAGCTCAATCATATATAAATATGTAATTTATGAAGATATTAAAGCTTCTTACCCGAATACTGCTATTGCTTTTGTTGGCTTTAACCATAACAAGCTTTTTCATGTCTGGGTTTATACCGTTATTCAGTATTGGCTTTGGATTGCTCTTTGTGTACTATTTTGTGGTATATGGTATTATTTTTCTGGCCATTAAAACGAAAAAGACTGTCTATACATATTCTGCCTATTTTCTATTTTTTCTTCCCTTTGTCTGGAGTCTCTTGGATTTTGAGGGCTTATTCAACTTTCTGCTTCAGGGTGTTCATCTGGATATGAAATAGAGGATTAAAACACCAACTTAAAAATAACGACTGAAACCCCCTCATTTAGGAAGAAATTCCGAACTTCATGTTTCCTTCTTTTCGAATGCTCAAGAAATGAAAGAAATTCCAATTGATACGAGATTGCTTTTTAGGCCTCTGCAAGAGAGACTAATAGAATTATTGAAATCGCTGAGTGATGACGAGTGGCAGAAACAAACCGTAGCCAAAAAATGGAAGGTGAAAGATGTGGCAAGTCACATTTTAGATACGCAGTTAAGAGTACTTTCCATGCAAAAAGACGGTTATTTTGGAGAACAACCCCCTGAAATACAAGGTTACGCTGACCTAGTAGGTTGGCTTAACAAGTTGAACGGTGATTGGGTAAATGCTACCAAAAGGCTAAGCCCAAATACTCTTGTTCTCTTACTTGAGGCTATTGGGGATTTAGTCTCTGAGTATTATACTTCTTTGAATCCCTGGGATGAGGCAATCTTTTCTGTAGTCTGGGCGGGAGAGTCCCAAAGCTACAATTGGATGCATTTGGCTCGTGAGTATACCGAATACTGGCATCATCAACAGCAAATTAGAGATGCAGTAGGAAAGCAGGGAATCATGTCTCGCAAATTCTTTTACCCAGTGATTGACGCTTTTTTTCAGGCTTTACCACATACGTTTGATGATGTTGATGCTGCCGAGGGAACAGTAATAGAAACCAAAGTAACCTCTGAGGCTGGTGGAACTTGGTATCTGGTAAGAGAAAGTGACAACTGGAAGCTTTCAACATCACCAAAATCTGAACCAACGTCTTTTGTATGCATACCTATAGAACTCTCATGGGTACTCTTTTCAAAGAGCATTCGTCCAAATGAGATTATGGATAAAATAGAAATTAAAGGAGATAAAGACTTAGCAAATAGAGTGCTTGAAATGGTTTCTGTAATGGCATAAAAGACTTAAGTGCTATCGGAATGCCAAGTAAATGTTATATAATGGAATAAAACTAACCCAATGAAAATAACGACATTTTTAACCTTTGTGGGCGGCCAATGTGGCAAAGCCAAAGAAGCCATGGAGTTTTACACTTCCCTTTTTCCCAATTCTGAAATTAAGAGTATTACAAACTATGCCAAAGGTGAACCTGGCGGAACGACAGAACTCATCAAATATGGTATTTTCACCCTGAATGGAATAGAATACCACGTTTCAGAAAGCAACTATGACCATAAATGGTCTTTTTCGCCAGGAGTATCCCTTTTTGTTGATAGTAACTCCGAAGAGGAGATTGAAACCCTGTTTGGAAAATTCGTAGCCAATGAAGGAATGGTACTAATGCCTTTGGACAATTATGAGATGGGGGACTATGGCTTCGGTAAAAAATTTGGATGGGTGCAGGACAAATATGGTATCTCTTGGCAGGTCAATCTAATGGATTAAGATGGACACTATGAATTTGTACTGGCAGAAACTTCAGGAATGAAGCACATAAAATTTAATAAAAGCTTGTGTGGTGTTGATCTCTTGCTCAATGTGGTATATGTGGAGCATACCAACAGCATTGTGTTTTCCAACGAGTTGTTTACTACTAATTTTTTTCAGGTTGTCTTTCTCAAAAAGGGGAATGGTTGGCTTCAGTTGAATGATAGGGTCATTAATTTAAAGGACAACAGTATTGTATTTATTTCAGAAAATCAAAAGTACCAATGGAATGTAGACCCCAAAGAAATGGATGCAACCGTGCTGGTCTTCCAAGAGGATTTTTTAAATGATTTTTTTTCCGATAAGCATTTTACATATCGTCTACTCTATTTTTATCAAACCGAACTTCCATTACACCTAGATGTTTCTGAGCAGGTACTTCACGAATATTTGACGAAGCTCAAAGAAATCAAAAACGACCTAGAACATTCCAAAAGTGACAGTGTTCATTTGATTCGTTCCATTCTATATTACATCCTTATTCAGTTGAATCGCCTATATGCAGAGTTTCACCATATACCTTCAGCAATTTCTAACGATAATTTGGCCTATGAGTTCCGGAAATTGGTAGAACAAAATATTTACGAAAAACAGCGTATTGGCGAATATACAGATATGCTGAAAGTAAGTCGGATTACGCTAAACAAGGCGATTAGCAAACATTTCAACGTTACAACTACAAGCTTTATAAAATCAAGGCTTGCTTATGAAATCAAAATGAAACTAATATTTACCCAATCTACTATTGAAGAATTAGCATACACGTTTCATTTTTCAGAACCTAATCACTTATCCAGATTTTTTAAGAATCAAACCGGCCAAACACCCAAAGAATACAGAAGCTCTTATCAAAATGGTAGTAATTCATAAGTAACGGGTATAACTTTGTTCAATTCATCTTTTGAATTTTGTCTACAGTAATTCAAAGTAAATTGTAAGATGAAAATACATCATATCCGAAATGCTACTTTGTTGATCGAAACAAAGGACAAAATGATTTTAGTGGACCCTATGCTTGGTAAAAAAGGTGAAGTTGGTCCGCCATTTACTTTTTTTCGGTTTAAGCCCCGTCGTAATCCTACAGTTGATTTGCCTCTTGGTGCAATGGAAAGAATTGAAAAAACAACGCATTGCTTGATTACTCATCTTCACCCAGATCATTTTGATAAAACAGCAGAAGAGTTCCTCCGTTCCAAAAACATTCCGGTAATATGTAGTATAAGGGATGAAAAAGTATTGCAAAAAAAAGGATTGAACATTTCACAAGTTTTGGATTATTGGGATAGAGTAGATTTTCTGGGAGGAAAAATAGAAGGTACTCCTGCCCAACATGGTTATGGATTCATCGCTAAACCTGCAGGTAATGTTATGGGATTCTACATAGAACTGCCTGATGAGCCCTCTATATATATAAGCTCAGACACTATATATACTACTGATGTAGAAAAAGTACTTAAAGAGTATCAACCAGCCATCAACATATTGGCTACGGGGTCGGCGCAATTTGATGTGTTTAAGCCTTTACTGATGACGATGGAAGATATTTTAAGATTCGTAAAGGATGCTCCAGGGAAGGTGGTTGCAAATCATATGGAATCAGTAAATCATTGCCCTACCACCAGAGAGCAGTTAAAAAAAGAAGTAGAGAATATAGGACTATCCAATAAAGTATGGGTGCCTGAGGATGGAGAAGTTATGACGTGTTAAAAGTCAAAACCGAATGGTATATTAATGTTTGACAATTTATAGCGGAGCCCACAAGACCTAGAGGCGTTTGGTGTAAACACAAAGAAACCGAAAAGATTATTAATAGGGCATGATTCACTATAGATAAGAAATAGAATAGGTAGCGTTATCTTTTCCAATTTTTCTTAATCCAATCGTTTCACAAAAAATCTCGAACTTTCCCGTCGATTTGACTTTGGTTACGATAAAACTATTTGTTCTTGGAGAATGGAGTTTTTTTTGAGGTAATTTCGGGAATAGGGGCACTTCAAGGCCTTCTATTTGCCTTGTTGTCCTTGGCAAAAAAAGGCAAACAGTTTCCTGACCGTATTTTATGTATTTGGTTTTTGGTTTTTTCCATACATCTTTTATCCGGTATGAGCAAAGAGTTCTATCCTACCCAACCTCTATTTCCCATATTGACCTCCACTATGGGATTTCTCCAGGGACCATTTTTTTTAGTTTATTATAAATCCGTCACGAACAAAAAGTGGCGCTTTATAGAGAGTCTGCATTTTTTTCCTTTTTTGATTTTTATGTTTCTTAGTTTTTTTGTCGATTCTGATTTTGCTTCATCCTGGAATCTTATCATCTTATTCCCCAAAATTGCTTCTTTAACCCTGTACCCTGCCTATGTTTTATATTTAAATACAAGACAATCAAGGTTTTTGCAAAACAACCATTCCGGACATGAAGTTATAACCCTTCGTTGGATTCGAATTATAGCCCTCCTGTTCCTATTTAGCATAGGCATAGGCATATTTAGGATGATTGTGGAATTATCTGTGGGTGTAGCATATTTTGAACTCTGGGATGTTATACGATATGTTATACTTTTAACTGCCTTAGGCTATTTTGGATTAAGATATGGGGTAGTGTATCATCCGGAATTAGCACTGCCAGCTGAGCCCCAAAACAATTATAAATCGAGTCCTCTAAATAAGGCAGAAATTGAAAGGTATGCCGAAAACATCAAGAATTTTATAAAACAAAGTGAGGCCTATCTGGACCCCAACTTTTCCTTATCGACACTTTCAAAATCCCTAAATATTCCCAAACATCATTTATCTCAGACCATCAATTCTGAAATGGATACCACTTTTTACACCTTGATTAATTCCAAAAGAGTTGAGTATGCCATGGGCAAGCTGAAAGTTTCTGAAAAAATGAATTATACACTCGAGGCCATTGGATATGAATCGGGATTCAATTCAAAATCTTCCTTCTTTCACAATTTCAAAAAAGTTACTGGAAAAACTCCGAAGCAATACCTGAAAGAAATCAGTAGCTCTTAATTAAGCATCACCTTAATCCATACTTTGAATGCTTTCTTAGCATCCGAACACTTAATTTTTTTGGATGAACAAAAGAAGCTTTCTAAAGACATCGGCCTTAGCAGTGACCGCAGTGACCCTAAACCCGTTTGAAACTTTACATGCTGGATTGCCCCGTAAAAGTAATGGCAAAAAAGCATTAATGCTGGGAGGAAGAGGTTTTATTGGACCTTCAATTGTGAATGCACTTTTAGCCTCAGGTTATGAGGTTACACTATTAAACCGGGGTAAAACAAATGCTGATCTTTTTTCTAACCTACCTGTGATTATTTGTGACCGGGAACGTGAAAACAAAGCGGGTCTCAAGGCGATTGAGAGTAACCTCAAAGAAACCTATTGGGATGTCGTGGTGGACACCTGGCAAAAATCTCCCAAGGCCGTATCTGATTTTTTGGAAGAATTCAAAGACAATATTGGGCACTACCATTATATCTCTACAATTTCGGTATATGATAAGTGGGATAACAAATACATTGTGGAAAGCGAACCGTTAAACCCACTCCCGCCCGCACCAACAACGATTGGCGAAGAGTTCCGGTATGCCATCCGGAAAACCTTTGCCGAAGAGGCCGTTCGAAAACATACTGACCGGTATACCATTTACAGATCTTCTGGAATGAAAGATTATCGGGTTACAGACCCTTCAGACCCGGATGACCAACCCTACTGGCTTGTTCGGTTTAATCGAGGAGGTGAAATACTTCTGCCTAAAATGGATGATCATTACATTCAGTTCACTGATGTACAGAGTCTGGTACAGTTTTTAGTGCATTGCTCCGAAAACAAAACATACGGAGAGTTTAATGTGGCACATACCAGCATGACATTTAAAGATTATGTGTCTTGTATGGCCTATGTTACGCAGCGACCGGAAAAACTACATTGGATTGATGGTGAGTTTCTAAAAAAGGAAGGGCTGCTACCTTATAGAATTGTACCCTTCTGGCGAGAACGTCCCGAAGGATTTTATTTTTTCAATGTGCAAAAAGCACTTTCGGCAGGGCTAGTAAATCGACCGGTAACCGATATGCTAGCGGACCAGCTCGCAGGGTATCTCAGTAGATTTCCAAACGATGACGTTCGCTTTGGTGTTGCTATGGGCGATAAAACCACCAAATATTTTTCTATGGAAAAGGAAAAGGAAGTGATACGTAAATGGCTTGCCCGCAATTAAAATTTGTCATTTTGCTTTTGGAAAACACTACAACCAACCGGTCTTGAAGGAAATTAAGTTTCAAAATCGAATAGGATTTCTAAAGAAACCTTCAAAACGCTGGTTTTTTCAGTGAAAAACCCGAACTTAACAGGAATCCATTCAGTTACTTTCATTGAATTTAAAAACCAAGCAGTGTTCATCTTTTGAATACAGCAATCATGAGTTCGTCTACACGACCCAATGAAAGAGATAATATGGTTGTAATATCAAATCAAAAAAATAAAAAGCATGTCAAAAATTCTAATTACAGGAGCAAATGGTGGTTTTGGCGCCTTGACCGTTAAAACCTTACTTGAACAAGGGCACGGTGTAGTGGCCACTATGCGAAATACAGAAACGAAAAACAAAGCAAAAGCAGATGAGTTGTCAGCTTTGGGCGCGAAAATTGTAAGCTTGGATGTCACCGATGATGAAAGCGTAAACAGCGGGGTTGCCAATGCCATCGACCTTCTGGACGGACTGGATGTAGTGATTAATAATGCGGGAATCGGCGTTTTGGGAATTCAAGAGCAGTATACCACAGACGATTTTAAGCGATTGTTTGATGTCAATGTATTTGGCGTACAACGCGTAAATCGTGCTGCGTTACCGCATTTAAGAAAACAAGGTTCCGGATTACTTATTCATATTTCCAGTCTTTTGGGACGTATAACCTTTCCTTTTTATGGGCCCTATAATGCCTCGAAATGGGCTGTGGAAGCATTGGCCGAAAATTATCGGATTGAGCTTTCAGGCTTTGGAGTGGATTCCTGCTTGGTGGAACCGGGAGGTTATCCTACTGGTTTCTTCGATAGTTTGATGAAACCTTCGGACACCTCACAAAATGAAAGCTATGGCGATATGATACATGCGCCGAAGCAAGCTTTTGACAGTTTTGAGGGAGCCCTGGCCAGCAATCCAGCGCAGGACCCACAAAATGTGGCCGATGCGATTGCGAACCTTATTAGCACACCGGCAGGTCAAAGACCTATGAGAACCGTAGTGGATAATATGGGAATGGGCACACATATTGACCCTTACAATCAGCAGTTAGCTGAAATTCATAATGGATTGTTCAATGCATTTGGCATGGGAGACATGCTAAATCTAAAGGTGAAATAGGCTAATGGTTAAAGGGGCTAAGATTTCTCTGTCGCATTGTTTTTCCAAAAAAAGTAGACCAAAGGAGCAAAGGAAAAAGCCAACAGAATAATAGCCGAGCGCTGGAATAATGGGTGAATTAAATTTCCTATCAGTACCAAAACCCAATTGGCAAGCAAGACTATTTTAAATTTCATAGGAATGGTTTTGTTCCAAAACAAGGTAATGGTCAATAAAAACAGGGCTAAAAATACGAGATTGGGCAGTTTGTAAAACAGGATGTCTACAAGGGGAGTTTGAAACAAAAGGGGATGCACCTGTAGGGCGTCCCCCCCAACCTGGGCCAATAGGGGCATAACAAAATCAATGGCATACTGTCCGGCAAGAAGTACAGCGGTAAAGCCAATCACCACCACCAAAACGGTTGCGATTGCACCTGCGATTTTATGCTTAACCATAAGACGAATGCTAGTAGCAGCCGGAATTAAAAATACAGTACTAAACAATAACAGTACATGGGCGCCCAACCAGTTATCTTTGTGATTTGTCAATTTCTCAAAAAAAGTACCCGAAGTATTATCTACTTGAAGTAACCAAATCATACCCAAACCGGCCAATAAAAAGTTGAAAGGAATGGAAAGTAATCCTAGTTTTCGAAGTGTTATCATGATTTTACTAGTAAAGACCAAGAAATCAGGGACTTGTTACAGTTCTACCGAAAAGTCAATATCTAAAATCAAAAAGCACGAATTAGCACTAAAAGGAGTTAATTCTGAGGTTCAAGACTTGCTTTTATGGTAAATTTCGGAAATTCAATCAAACGAAGCCTATTTAGCAAGTGGTCTGATAGTTCAACAAAGGTCCATTGAACATAGAAATGATGAAAACAATCACACTTCCAGATGAGTTAAGTTTAGAAAATTCGCAACCCATCCAAATATTTGACTATTGCACTTCACAGGAAATATCAAGACAACAAATTACCCTAAATCAAAATACATTTAGTTTCCTGACCGATGGAGCAAAAGAAGTTTTGTTTGACAATTCAGCCTTATCCATAGATAATTCGGAATTCCTCGTGATGAAATCTGGACATTGTCTTATGACCGAAAAACTTTCTGAAATTAAACAATATCGAAGTGTGCTTCTGTTTTTTTCAAATGAAGTGCTTTTGGATTTCATTCAAAAAAACGGACTTCACCACACCAAATCTGCTGAACAGAAATCCGTTTTCTCATTTAAATATGATGCCTTTATCAAAAGCTTCGTGAAAAGTTTGTTAGCTGTTTCCAAACTATCGAAACCCACAAAAAACAGATTGATTCGATTGAAATTTGAGGAGATTTTGCTCTACCTAACGGAGGTATATGGAAGCGGGTTTTTGCAAGCACTTACCGTGAACAGCTCTAATATCTCCCAAAAGTTTACGCGCACCGTGGAAAGCAATACTCTGAACAAATTGAGTTTAAAGGAATTGGCATTTTTGTGCAATATGAGCGTTTCCACCTTTAAACGGGAATTTGAAAAACACTATTCAGAATCACCCATCAAATGGTTTCAAAACAAAAGACTGGAACACGCCAATTACTTACTTAACCAAGAACGAAAAAGCCCATCCGCAATCTATTTTGATGTTGGCTATGAGAATCTTTCCAGCTTTATTCAAGCGTACAAGGCCAAATACGGAATTACCCCCAAACAGCATCAGAATAATTGAGCTTTTAGCAACACTTTTTGAACATCTCTCTCACTCAAATGAGTACTTAAGCCTCTAATTTTGTCCTATTCATTTCTAATACGAATACGATGAAAAAAGCAAGTTTAGTTTTACTGTTGTCCTGCATCCTCTCGACAACGATTTTTGGACAAAAGACATTTACACTATCGAGCAATGATTTGGGCGGTCAAGCCACAAAAATGGAAGAGTTTAATGGATTTGGCTGTTCAGGAGAGAACATATCGCCACAATTATCTTGGGAAAATCCGCCCGAAGGCACTAAAAGTTTTGCAGTGACCATGTACGACCCGGATGCACCTACTGGTAGTGGATTTTGGCATTGGGTGGTGGTTGATATTCCTTCAAACGTAAATGAACTGGTACCAAATGCAGGTAATGTAGCCCTTAATTTAGCACCCAAAGTCGCAATTCAGAGCATAACCAATTATGGGATTAAAGGTTTTGGAGGACCTTGCCCACCAGAAGGGCATGGATTTCATCAATACATTATTACGGTTCATGCCCTAAAAACAGACAAATTGGGAACTGATGAAAACACAAATCCAGCAGTGGTCGGGTTTAACCTATGGAATCAAACGATAGCTAAAGCTAGCATTGTGGCCTACTACAAAAGATAGGCGTTTTACAAATCAAAAAGTATAGTTACCCAAGCGGTTTGGATGTTTCCGTAGCCTTCAGCAAAGGAACCTTTGAACCGCTTCTCCCATGAGAGAGATCTGTTTTTTGAAGTATTTCTTTCGCACAAGGCTAATGAAAAACAAGTGTAATTATTTAGTTAGGTATCGAGAAATGGTTGTACTGGAATTCTAAAAGTGATTGTATTACTTCTAAAAATCAAATATCTTTTCCATGGATACGTCCAGCCCAAAAAGTTTAAAACCAAAACCCTATAATGAAGTTGTCCAAACTCTTAGCGGATAAATTAAAAGAAGTGCTAACTGAAGGCAAATGGGTAATCGGCACCAATTTCAAGGAGCAGATTGAGGATTTGAATTGGAAAGAAGCCATCCAAAAAATCAAGGGATTAAATTCAATTGCGGATTTAACCTTCCATACCAGCTATTATATCGCAGGCGTAGTGAACGTGCTTGAAGGTGGCAATCTCGACATTAGGGACAAGTACAGTTTTGACTACCCGCCCATTGCATCGGAACAAGACTGGAAAAAGCTGGTAACTAAATTTTGTGGGGATGCGGAACGACTTATCCAGTTGGTAGATAACCTACCAGAGGGAAAACTACAAGAAACCTTTGTGGATGAGAAGTACGGCACCTATCTCCGAAATATTGATGTCATCATTGAACATTCCTATTATCATTTTGGGCAAGTAGTGCTGCTGCGGAAAATGATAGGGAGAGCCGCGAAACCATAAATGAACTTTTATCATTTCCACAGTTTCCATGGCCTTGAGAGAAGGAAACACTTGAACTGACGATTTTAGAAAACGCAAACACGCCGATTGAAATCACACCCATCTCAGATTACAATTTTCCGGTCAATAATGGTCACTTCTTTGTGTTCTTCCATTTTTTTTAAGGTACGTATCACGGTTTCTGCACGAAGCCCAGTCAACTCAGCAATTTGTTGGCGGCTCAAATTTACAGTATAAGGTTCCTTGCCGCCATGTTCTTTTTTTAAATAGTTGAGCAATGTAAGTATCCGGTGGGCCGCACTATGGACCGATACTTCTCTCATGATCATGGACTTATAGTACAACCGATTGGATAGGGCTGTGGTAAACGCTAAATGTACATCGTATCTTGCCTTGAGCAATTCTATAAAACTATCTTTTTTAAGTCGGATTAATTCACTCTTTTTAAGGGTTATGGCAGAGGCGGGATATTTGAAACCTCCTAAAATGGGTGGCTCCCCAAAACTTTGTCCAGCTTCAAAAATCCCTTGGATAAACTCTTTCCCATCTTCGGTCAAATTGAACATTTTTACCGAGCCCGATAACAAACAAAAAAAATAACGCGGACTTTCGCCCTCATTGAAGATAATTGTGTTTTTATCCAAAGAGACGGTCTCTGCTCCAAATTCCAGCAATACTTCTGAAGAAATCATATTGACCTAGGTCATAAAAAGTTGATGGTTAATCCCTTGAAATTTGTAAAAAACAATTTCAATCATGTTAAAACTACATAAAAGATTTTTTGCGGAATTTCAATCATCCTTTATGCTGATGATTCCATTAAGTATTATCGTTCAAAGTTGTTTTGGATCTATAGTGGCACTTTACGTGTTAAGTCAAGGCGGGGATTTTTTCTTACTAAAGTTGGCTATCATTACTATTCTGTGCATGACTTACAACGCTTCAATATTGGCACAATTGAAAGTGGTTTATGTGTATAATCTATTGTGGGCGTCATTGTTATGTAATACCCTTGTTCTACTGATAACCGTAATTTAGTCACAAATGAAGATCATCATCTCGGATTTGAAAAAAGATATCCAAAACACAAGAAAAAGAGAAATTGAAAGTAGGGAGGATGTATTTGAATTGGTTGACACCTTCTACGCGAAAGTACGAGAGGACGATTTGTTGGGACCCATTTTTAACAAGCATATAAAGGATTGGCCCAAACATTTGGAAAGGTTGACTGATTTTTGGGAGACCAACCTGTTTTTTGTGCGAAAGTTTAAGGGTAATCCGATGCTAAAGCATCGTTTGGTGGATGCGGCTTCAAATTACACCATTAACAAAATGCATTTTGGTGTTTGGCTGAACCATTGGTTCCAAACGATTGATGGTCTTTTTGTTGGAGAAAAAGCGAATATCGCCAAAAACCGAGCTAGGAATATGGGCACTTTTTTTCATATAAGTATGTTTCAGGGCAGGCCAAAATCTTAGGTTGGGAAAACAAAACCAGGTTCTTTCCATAGAAATTTATCATTCCCACAGTTTCGGTAGCCTAGTGCGAAGGAAACGCAAACAACCCCCCCCAAAGAAACCTCCAACCCCTGTGCAATTTTAGGCAGAGTTAGGAAACTAGGATTGGCGAGTTCAAATGGACAATTGAGTAATAGGTCATTGCTTTCCCAATCAAAATTCCCGACCTTCACGTATCGATTGATATAGGGCATTTGAAATGAAGCCTTATCCAAATCGCTGCCACATACCAAAACAACAATGACCGACCATCAAGACCAAATAAATCAGCTCCTTGAAAAGCTGGATGCTCTTTTGAAAAGACAGGACGATTTTTCCAGAGAAATAAATACGCTAAAAACTGAAATTGACCGACTGAGAACCGCTGAGCCAGAGCAGAAAATTGAAAAAGAAACAAAACAAGAGAGCCCGCTTACCAGTACAGGTTTTGGAATCAAAAAAGAAGAGGAAACACCTGACCAGGGCACACTTCATCAAAAGCCACCGGAGGTACCTCTAAAACAAACGGCACCTCCAATCAAAAAACCACCAAAAGTAAAATCTGACCTTGAAAAATTCATCGGTGAAAACCTAATCAACAAAATCGGAATTGCCATAACCATTATTGGTGTGGCCATCGGTGCCAAATACTCAATTGAGAACGATTTAATCAGTCCGCTTACCCGAATAATCTTGGGGTATTTGACAGGTTTGGGGCTTTTGGGGTTTGGTATGAAACTGAAGAAAAACTATGAAAATTACAGTGCCGTTCTGGTCAGTGGGGCCATGGCAATATTGTATTTCATTACCTATTCGGCCTATAGTTTTTATGACTTGATACCACAAGTCATGGCTTTTACACTGATGGTAATTTTTACGGCGTTTACCGTTGTGGCCGCCATACAATACAACCGACAGGTTATTGCCCATATTGGATTGGTCGGCGCCTATGCTGTTCCTTTTCTGCTCAGTGAGGATTCAGGCAATGCGGCCATTCTGTTTTCGTATATGGCAATCATCAACATAGGAATTCTTGTCATTGCCTTTAAAAAATACTGGAAATCCCTTAATTATTCAGCGTTTGGGTTGACTTGGTTAATTTATTTTGTTTGGTATGTAGCGGACTATCGAACAGAAGAACACTTTACTTTAGCTCTAGTCTTCCTTACCCTATTTTTCGGAACCTTCTATCTAACATTTCTCGCGAACAAATTACGTCAACAAGAAAAGTTTGGAGTTAGCGATATTTTCTTGCTGCTCCTCAATTCCTTTATCTATTATGGGATTGGCTATGCCATTCTCAATACCCACGATACAGGTGAGCAATTATTAGGGGTGTTCACGCTTTGCAACGCCATTGTACACTTTGGTGTAAGTGCAATAATTTATCGTCAAAAACTTGCGGACCAAAACTTGTTTTATTTGGTTTCGGGACTGGTATTGGTTTTTATCACCATTGCCATCCCTGTTCAACTGGACGGGAAATGGGTCACATTGCTTTGGGCAGGTGAAGCAGCTCTGCTGTTTTGGATTGGCAGGACAAAAAGGGTGCCAGTGTATGAGAAATTATCATACCCCCTGATGTTTTTGGCATTTTTCAGCATACTTCAAGATTGGGCGACGGCATATGGGGGTTATTATCCGGAAGACCCCGAAACAAGAATGACCCCCTTGCTTAATATCAATTTCTTGACCTCGGTATTGTTTGTTGCGGCTTTCGGTTTCATCACTATATTATATCAGAACAAGAACTATGTTTCTGCTTGGGCGCCACAAAAAGCAATTTCAAAGCTCATTTCCTTTTCAATACCTGCAATGCTGCTGGTTGTCGTATACTTTGCCTTCCGTTTGGAAATAGCAAATTACTGGAGCCAACTCTATACGGATTCTGAACTTGTAATTACTCCCGAAGGACAAGAGTACCCAAATTATTATTGGGATTATAACTTAAAGGACTTCAGAACGGTCTGGATAGTGAATTATTCTTTGCTCTTCGTTTCATTACTTGCTTTTGTGAATTTCAAGAAACTGAGAAATAGGCAATTGGGATGGGTCAACCTCGTTTTGATCACGCTGACCCTTATTGTATTTTTGACCCAAGGGCTATATGCTTTAAGCGAGTTACGTGAAAGTTACCTGGAACAGAGTTTATCGGAATATTATCAAATCGGTATGTTCAATATTGCCATACGCTATATTTCATTTGGGTTTGTAGCTCTAGCCCTTATAGCCTGTTACAAATATCTTCAGCAAGAATTTATGGGAAAGGGCTTTGGAAAAGGGTTTGACTTTCTGCTGCATATATCCGTTTTGTGGATTATCAGTAGCGAATTGATCCATTGGATGGACATAGCCGAATCAAAAGAATCATACAAGCTTGGGTTGAGCATTCTTTGGGGAATGTACTCCTTGTTCCTGATTGCTTTTGGAATCTGGAAAAAGAAAAAACATTTAAGAATTGGAGCTATTGTATTGTTTGGAATAACCCTCATCAAGCTGTTTTTCTATGACATTTCGCATCTTGATACGATTGCAAAAACCATTGTATTCGTATCCCTAGGGGTGCTTCTTTTGATAACTTCATTCTTATACAACAAATACAAACATATCATTTCGGATGAAACACCTAGTTAGAAGTCTTTTTTGCCTGTTCTTCCTTGTGGTAAGCTCCTTTTCCTACGGACAGATGGAGGAGTATAAGTATAAGCGAGAAGTTCAAAACATCGCTAACACCTGGCACAAGATTGAACTGCCCAAGGAACTTTTTGGAAAGACCTCGCAAGACCTCACGGACATCCGAATTTTTGGATTGACCAAAAGTAACGACACCATAGAAGCCCCCTATCTCCTGAGATTGACTGCTGAAAAGAAATCGAGTAAAGAGGTAGCCTTCAAATTGCTAAATACTTCGTACAACGATAAGGGCCATTATTTCACCTTTGAAATTCCAACCACAGAACCCATAAATCAAATCAAGCTGGATTTTAAACAAACAAACTTTGATTGGCGGATTCGTTTGGAGGGTAGCCAGGACCAGAAGGAATGGTTTACGGTGCTTGAGAATTACCGAATCCTCTCCATACAAAATGGACAGACCGATTTTCAGTTTACCAAATTGACCTTTCCAAGTGCTAAATATCGATTCTTCCGTGTATTCGTAAACAGCAAAGCAAAAGCTGAATTGAATCGTGCTAGTATTGCACAAAACGATATCACCGAAGGGTCATTCAGAAAATACAGCGTCAAGAAATTAAGTGTAGAGGAAAACAAGCAAACCAAGCAGACCGAAATTGATGTGGAACTACAAATGCCTGTTCGAGCAAGCCATATCAAAATTCATGTTTCGGACACTTTTGACTATTACCGCAATGCAAGGATTACCCATGTAGCCGACAGCATTAAAACAGATGTTGGCTGGAAATACAACTATCGAACGCTGACCAGTGGAACCCTAAACTCCATAGAAAAAAACGAGTTTCAATTTAGTAGCCGGACGGTTCAAAAACTAAAAATCTATATTGACAATAACGACAATCAACCTTTGGCGATTGATACCATCGAAGTGAAAGGATACATCCATGAATTGGTGGCCCGTTTTACGGGACCAGCAACCTATTATCTGACCTATGGTAATGAAAGAGCAACCAGACCCAGTTACGACATTGCACGTTTCACGGATAATATTCCTGAAAAACCGACTGCCCTGAATTTAGCCGCTGAACTGGCGATAGACAAGGACAGCCCAGAGGTGACAGCCCCTCTTTTTAAAAACAAGACATGGCTGTGGGCCATTATGGTGGTAATCATTGCAGTACTCGGATGGTTTTCCATACAAATGATGCGGAAAAAGTAAGGACGTGTGGCAAAGCTTTTCCAAATAAACCTCCAACCCTTTTTCCTTAACGCAATTCGTCATTTCGAGTGCTATTTGAAGCCTTAGCGTAAAATAGTGCCCGCCTTGCCGTCGAAGGCAGGTATCGAGAAATGACATCTGTTGAGTTAAAACCTTGTTCTCGATACATTTCCTTCGCAAAGAGCGCTTCGGAAATACTCGAACTGACGGTTTAAAAAGAAAACAACCCCTCCAAAGAAACCTCCAACCCCTGCACAATTTTTCGAAATACTACTGTTTTTTCCCAGTGTTCACTATTCCGAACACCACATATAAACAGACCTCTTATATTCGTAAAAACGGACAAATCCTACATGCCCTCTTTTCGAATTTTAAAAGTCTACCGAAAATTCCAACGCCGTGCATGGGACCATAAAACTGTTCCTGAAATCCGTTTGGAAGGGGATTGGCTCAAGGAATTGGGTTTTGAAATTGGCGACACCATTGAAGTACAGCAAGAAAAACACCAGTTGACGATAAAGTTGGTGGATGTGCAGGATAAAAGTTAACTTTCTTGTTGAAATTTCGAAGATTTAGCTGTTTTCCTTCATTCTGACAATCTAGCTTAATTGTAAGCCCTGCGATATGAACGATATTGAAAAAAGGTATAAAAGTCAGTTTGATTTTGAAGAAAGTCCTGACCCTAACACTTATGAAAGAAACCCTAACTTTCCAGGGGAGTTGCAAGCGGCTGTTGGACAGATTTCAATTGAATTTCAATCCTTAGAGGACACAATTTCTGAGGTAATTATTGAATTAATAGAAGTTGAAAGGGACATTGGAGAAATTCTTACCGTGGAAATGTCTTTCAAAAACAAGGTAAACCTGCTAGGTTCACTGTTGCATAAGTTAAAGTCAAAATTCCGTTCGAGTTTTGAATCTGATGTAGATCAGGATTTATACTATAAATATCTAATTAAAGCATTATTTAAGTGTGAGGAACTTAGAAATCAAACTTTGCATTCAACCATAGCCTTCGATATTGACACGAATCAACTTTTAAGAAAAAAGACTAGTTCAAAGGCAAAAAAGGTCTTTCCAAAATTGAAAATGAAATCGACATCAATTATCTGTTGAAAATTGCCCATTATATTAGCGGAATAGAATTTTATTTGGCAGTAAGGGGAATTCAATAGATTTCAATTACGTAGAATAGTACCATATAATTGTTGTAATGAAGTTAAGAGATAATCAGACGATATGTGAACATTATGGCGCAACGCCAAATACACCGAAAACGGGTTCTATAATTGGTCTTGCAATAGATTCCTTAGAAAAAGGCATAGTTCATGGATTACGTCATAAACCCGAAAATGGCACGAATGGCTGGTATATTTGGTGTGGGGAGTATTCTAATTCTGATGATTTTTTCAAACCAATTTGTGTTGAACACTTAAATAATTATTTAAAAGTTGATTTAAAGGAATATCTGGACTTACCACCAGGTTATCGGTTCTTAATTGATGCAACTAATTATGAGGACGTGTGGTTTGACAAGACCTTGATTGAATAATAACAGAGTTTGAAATAATTGCTCAACCCAGCTTTGGCAAGTTTGTAACTCGTGCAAGGCCACTCCACCATCACCTTATTTATTTTTGGCCAAAATTCCCGAACTTCACTTACAAATCACTAAAATGGATTCCTATCCTGATCAACCAGTCATCATAAAACACAACAGAACATGAAACAAATAATTGCATTGCTCGTATTCATATTGCTTTTGGGCGCAGGTTGCCAAAACAAAAAAGAGGTTCCTACAACATCATCCATAGAAGTATATGCAGACTCACTATTTAAAGCAAGTGTTGATAGTTCCCAAATTGCCGGGGGATCCCTATTGGTTTTTCAAAATGGGGAAACACTTTTAAAAAAATCGTACGGTTATTCCAGTTTGGAACTAACAGTGCCAATGCCGGAGGATGGGCAATTTGAAATTGGATCAGTAACCAAACAATTCACAGCGGCGGCCATCTTAAAATTGGTAGAAGCCAATAAACTTTCTTTAGAAGATGATTTCACGGAGTACCTTCCATTTGATACCAAAGGAAGAAAAATCACAATTAACAACTTACTGAATCACACCTCTGGAATTCCCAGTTACACGGAAATTAGAGAGTTTTGGGATCTATCCATTCAGCAGCACCCACGTGATTCTCTTGTGCGCCTGGTAGAACAAAAGGATTTTTTATTTGAACCCAATGAAGCATTGATTTATAATAACTCCGCTTACTTTTTTCTTGGCTTAATTATAGAAAAGGTAACGGAACAAAGCTATGAGGAATTTCTAAAGCAAGAATTCTTTGAGCCTTTAGGGATGAATAACACAAACTATTGTTCCACTAGTAAAGTTGTTAAAAATAAAGTTTATGGTTATAACTATTCCCCAAATGGTCTTCAGCAAAAACCATACTTAAACCATACGTGGCCCTATGCTGCAGGCTCGCTTTGTAGCACCACAGCCGATTTGCTCATCTGGATGAGGGCCTTACATACGGGAAAAGTCTTGACCGAACCTTTATATCAAACAATGATTAGTCCGGACCAATTAAATGATGGAACTA
>JBCCXJ010000020.1:0-61134 GCA_039191905.1 Bacteroidota bacterium
GTAATGCGTCATATATTATATGTCGCCCCAATAACTGAGCCCGGCACCAAAATGGTTCGTTCTAAATCTTCTCTGATTTACGCTTGTCTGTTTCAATAATGCCAATGAACTTTTTCTCTAAAGGCCAAAAAAAGAACCCCTCAAAGGCCCCCCAATCAACCTCGCCAAAACAACTCATTTACCGTTTTAGCGGGTGCAAATATAAGAAGCTTATTTTTTCTCAGCAAATGCTTTTCAACTATTTTTTTTCAAAAAAATTCAAAAAAGTCGTAAGCCACTGTTTTCCAGATATCATCACAAATTAGATTTTAAAAGTTTAGGAAAAGAAATTCCAAACCAGTCCAAATCGAATAACAAAATCCCTGTACGGATAATTAGGGGCAGAATAAAAAATAGGCTCAGAAAAGGAAGAATTGAAATGTTCCAACTTAAAATATATCCTCGTTTGTTTCACTCTCGCATTTATAAAAAAGTCTAACAAAGGAAATCCTCCAAACTCTTCTTGGTTTTGAATGTAAAATTCACCTAACAATGGATGATAGGCATTCATATTATATGATGTAAAATATTTAAATGTAACCCCTGTCTGCAAAAACATTGCTTTCTTAAATACATCAGAAGAAAAATAAAGTGAATTTCGAGTTATGAGCTGAGGAACATTGAGCACCTCTTGATTCTGAGTTACATCCTGAAACAAAACCGTGTTGGCCAATGCCCATTTTCTCCATTTTAATTCTTTAAAGTACTTTACCCTAAGATGATTAATCGTTTCCCCTTCTTGAAAGGGTCTAACAAATGCTGTCTCGGCCAGTCCAGTAGCCCTTTGGTCATCTGTAATTGTTGAAGCAAAGTAACTGTAATTATCTATCGCACTATATTCCGCATCGAGATGACCCCACTTTTTTGAGTTTAGTCCAAAAGTTATCGTTTGATTCTGCTGTTTTTCAAACAAAGCATCATTCTGCCAGTTAAAATTTTCATAATCACTTTGATACAAGAGGTAATTGAAATTTGGCAAACGGGATGACAAGTGAATACCACCAGAGATAACAGTATTGTCATTTATCTTGTAATCGGTGGAAAAATCAAAAGCGTTACCCGTTAATTCACCAGAGACCGTATAATTCACATTGCCTTTTAGGGTTAAATCCCCAATTTGGTTAAAGTAGGTACCTCCAACCGAAATATCTTCTCCTTTAATTTGGTTCCCAATTGTTTGGGTGTCCGTTATAAGAATGCTATTAAAAAAGTAATTGTAGTTATAAAGGCTGGCATTTCCGGTTAAAGAACCTAAGGTTTTATTGAAAAATTCAATGGAAACCCGATTGAACATGGTCTTTAGGCGCGCCTTATCTTCTATTGGGGTTGAAAAGGTGTTTTCACCAAAGGCATCCACTTGAGAGGATTGGACAAATTCGTAAAGCTTCGTTTCATAATTAAACTCATGCCCAATTCGTACCTGGCTCTTTCTTCTTTTTATGGTGTCCCGTTCTTTTCCAAACAGCAAAAATTGGTGGTCCAAGTAGTAACGTTTCCCTAGAATTCGGTTATTGGCATTCGTAAATAAAACATCTATCCTGACCCTGTCCGTAAAATCACCCTCGGTGTCATTCTCGAACTGATCCCGATTCGCTATCCCCCCATTTTCTTCAGAATCTAAATCCTGGGCAGCGATGTGTCCCCTAATTCGGTATCGGTCGTTTTTTGTTCTGTAATTGAAACTTGTTTTAAAATTACCTGATTGTGCTTGATTAAACTGATATTTCCCCAATGACCTAAAACCTTTAAATCCAACTGAAAGATTAAGTCTTCTACTAACGTTAAAAGCGAGTAACGCATCTAATAGTTGTCCTTGTTCCAATGTTGTCTTAAACATCAAATCAGATATCGGGGTAGCCACATCATAGTACTTGATGTCTTCCGTTTCTTGGTAATTAAAATTTCTTCCCAAGGCTCCCAATCTAGGATAAAAGTGCCTATTGGAGAATTGTACCCCTAAAGTGTTATAAGGTTGGCCAATATTGGCAAAAGGTATTACCTCAAAATCATCTTTTCGCAAAAAGTTATATGTGTATTCTTTTTGAATGGTTAGCGTGGTATCCAAAAAGGTAGTATCCCTTGCGTACGAGATAATCTTGTAGTCCTTTATAGTTATTATTCTTTCCTGGTCAGCTTTTAAGGAGTCCTTCTTTTTCGACTGTCGTACGTTTTGCGAAATGGAATCTCTGCTTTTAGTTGATGTAGGGATAGAGTCTTTTTGAGCGTTAACAACAGATATTGTTGTAAAAAGAAAAAAAAACGTATAACGGAGCCTCATTCCTATTTTATAAGCAAACAAAGGTATAGGTTTTGTTGTTATGAGAATGTGAAAGTTTACTACTACTTCCTAAAGTCAAAATACCACTTTTCATTTTAGTATCCCTTCCAAGAGAATGGAAATTACAGGTCAAAAAAGAATTCTGTAAGACTCCATATTTAGTTAACTGAACCCTAAAACTAGTTATCAACTAAAGTTTATACGACCACTAACAAAAAAACCATCGCATTGTGTATCCAATACGATGGTCTTGATTATTTAGAAAACCTTAACCTAGTTAGTTACAGGCGCTGGATTCTGATCATTAACATTGATATTCTCATTAGAGTTCAATTCAGCTTCAGGAATCTGCATTCTAAATGAATTTGATTCAGCTTCCAAATCGAATCTTCCGAAATCCATATGGTTGGAACCATCTCCTGTTCTGTTCAATGGCAATTTCAAACGTTTTAAATCAAACCATGAAACTCCTTCTCCCCATAACTCAATTCTACGTTGAAAATAGATTTCATCCACCAAGGCAGCACCAGTACTTGTAGACTGCACATATCCTGTATCTCTAGTTGATACTAATTCAAAAAGAACGGCCGCTGCTGTAGGATCTCCTAATCTTGCTTTAGCCTCAGCTTCAATCAATAACATTTCTGAAGCTCTCATATACACATAATCACCCTCAAAAGAACCTGTTTCATCTACAAACTTTGTGTTAGTAAAGTCGGGAAAATCTGTGGTGTTGTTATCTGGATCAACGAAAGCCGTTTTTCTGATATCAGTATCAGGTAGGGCATTCCATAATCTGGCGTCAATTAACTTATGACCACCCGTTACACCGGCATATCCACCAGAGAAACTATCAAAGTGCGAGAAGAAAGATGGAAATACTGTGCTTGACTCACTATCGATATCCGCACCCCACATCCATTCAACATTTGAAATTACATCAAAACCACCTGTGGCCCATTCTTCTCCTGTCATTAGCGAAAATGGAGCTCTAGCCAATCTAGCATTCTCCTCTGCTCCTGCCCAATTACCAGTTTCAAGATAAACATTGGCCAAAATACCCCGGGCGACACTTTCATCTATTTGCTGCTTATTATCCCTTGTAAATCCAGTCAACAACGTTACAGCCGTTTCTAAATCAGGAATAATCTGATTATAAACATCTTGTACCGTACCTCTATCCTTGCTATCAAAATCAATTCTATCGGGGATTGGCACTCCCGGGTCACTTTCATGTCCTATAAATGTAAACGCATAAACTCTAACTAGGTTAAACAAACAAAAACTTTTGATAGCTAATGCCTGTCCCAAAAGAGCATCTTCTTGCGGAGTCCTCTCGGGTAATTCTTGCAAACCATTTATTACACTATTAGCATCGGCGATTGCAGAGTAATATGTAACCCAAGTAATTCTAGTACGGCTACTTGTTTGCTGGATTCCATTATAATTATAAAAGAAAATATACCAATTAAAATTATTAAGGACAATATCCTGAGCCATCATATCATATCCCGCTGTTATTCCCTTGTGTCCATAATCTGTATCAACACGACCTGGGTTACCAATACCAAAAGATCTTAGATTCGCATAGATCCCGTTAATGATAGCTTCATTCGCAGCAGGGGCACTAGCCACCTGTTCATCAGATATAGACCTTGCAGGGTCCGTATCTAAAAACTCGTCTTCACAGCTAACGAAGAACAACGTTAGCATGAATGTTAAAATTAAAAAATTAATCTTTTTCATAACTATTAAAAATTAAGTGTTACACCCATAGATGTGGTTCTAGCTAAAGGAAATTCATTTACGGATGCACCAGCATTAGTTACTCCAACAGAAGTCAACCTTGGATCAAACCCTCTACGTTTACTCCATACATATAAATTATTTCCAGTAGCGTAAATTCTAAGACCTGCAATTCCCAATTTTTCAACTATCTTTTGGCTGAAGCTATAGGAAATTGTTGCATTCTGTAAGCTCAAGTATGACGCATCAATAAGGAAGAAATCTGAGGTTCCAGCCTGATTTACGTCATTTACATCTAAACGAGGAATGGTAGCTGTAGTATTTTCAGGTGTCCAGGAATCAAGTACATCCCTGTGGAAGTTATCCCCTGCAGAGGTAGTACCAAGAAGTGTCTGGTATACATTATCCCATGCATATCCCCCTAGCTGATAAGCAAAACCTACGTCCAAAGAGAATCCTTTGTAGGAGAAAGCTGTTGAGAATCCTCCAAACACATCTGGATTGGCACTCTTGTCAACAAAATATTCCGTAGCATTAACCCTATCATTGGTAGTTTCTCTTTCCCCAGTTGGGTTACCGTCGGCGTCCAAAACGTCCGTGAACCATAAACCATCTCCATTCTCTGGATCCACACCGGCAAATTCTCTTGTAAAGAAATCAAATCGAGACCTTCCTTCCTCTAGTCTAAATATACCATTATTGGGATCATCAATGAACTCTACAGGTAATCTTGTAATTTCATTTTTAAAGTGCGTTGCGTTAATGTTGAAAGACCAGTTAAAATTGCTATTCCTTATGATATCAATACCCAACTCTACTTCTACACCTTTGTTTTCCATATCCCCAACGTTCTCAGGCCGAGTTCCAACCCCTTCAGATAAAGCGATAGGTCTAAAGAAAAGAAGATCTTCAACGTTTCTTTCGAAATACTCTGCATTCAATATGATTCTGTTTTGGAAAAGCCCAAGCTCAAATCCAGCGTTAATATTGGTCGAAGTTTCCCATTTTAAATCTTCGTTTCCTAATTGGAAAAATGTAATCCCAGGAACATTGTTACCTGCATTGACTATATCAAATTGGTCTGCATAAGCATAATAGTTTCTATTATCTAAATCCGCAACGTTAGTACGAATGTCTTCGTATAGAATAGCATCGTTACCCTGCTGACCAAAACTTGCTTTTAATCTTAAGGTGGTCAACCAATCCGCATTTGCCAAAAAGTTCTCCTTATGTGCAGACCAAGCCACACCTAGACCGTAGAAGTTACCCCATCTGTTATCAGGTGAAAAAACCGAAGTCCCATCTCTCCTAAAACTGGCATTGAAGAAATACTTGTCATCATAATCATATGTCAATCTAGAAAAATATCCTTCAACTCTATAATCCTTCTCGTAACCATTAAGAAACTGGATATTAACTCCATTGTCGAGAACAGCAAGTCTATCAATTACTGTTTCAGTTACTTGTCCCTGTAACAATCTGAAGTTAAAATCATTGCTTTCATGTCCTAATAAAACACTCAAACTATGGTTCCCCAATTCTTTTCTCCAATTAAGTAATTGTTGATGGGCAGTAGTAACCCCTCGATTGGATCTAGTAGTGATTCGTCCATTTACCGAAAACGCGTCTCCCCCAATTGGAGTAGCGAATTGAGTTATATTTGCTTGGGTGATATCTGCAGAGAAATTGTAGGTAAACTCAAAATCCTTTAAAAACTTAACAGATGCATTGAATCTTCCCGAAAAGTTATCCGCTACGTTCCCATCAATATCCAACAAACTGGTAGCCACTGGATTTGCATTTGATTTAAACGCTGGTCTAAGACCAACTGTTCCATTAGAACCTGTACCAAAATCAAATACTACATTACCATCAGAATCCGTAATTATATCCCCTTGTGCATCCCTTCCAAAAACTGGATAGATAGGCGCAGTTGTCCTAGCCCAGTTAGCCAGATTACTTACATTACCTGAACCCGAACCAAGAAATGTATTATCTTGATTGGTTTGGGCATAGTTCATACTTCCCCCAATCGTCAACCAGTCAGTTGGACGGAAACTAGAATTTAATCTTGCAGTAGTTCTTTCAAAACCTGAATTCAGCACAATACCATCATCGTTAAGGTGCCCTAAAGACAAAAATGTACTAAGTAAGTCGTTATTATAACGAAGGCTTACATAATTCTCAATTCTTGCCCCAGTCTTATATGACTCATCTTGCCAACTATCTTGGTACAAAAGATTCGCATTTGGGTTGATTCGTCCTGTAGCTGGGTCAATCAATTGGTCGTCAGCAACATCATAATTATTGTACCCAAGAGAGAAATCTCCTCCTGAGACAATCTGACTTGCAGCAAGCTGAGCAGCATCAGCCGGGTCACTTCCCGTATCAATAAGGCCTATTCTCCATCTATCAAAGGCGGCCTCATAGTATTCAGCAGGATCTGTGATTATGTCATACTCAGGTGTAGCCCTAGTATTAAAACCAACCCTGGTATCAATTGTAACTTCCAACTTATCTGTGGCACCTTTCTTTGTAGTGATAAGGATTACACCGTTAGCACCTCTACTTCCATAAAGAGCATTTGCAGAAGCGTCCTTGAGAACAGTAAGCGTTTCAATATCTTGTGGATTTATGGAGTTTAGGTTTCCGTTGAAAACAACCCCATCAACAACATAAAGTGGTTCGTTAGAAGAGTTAATCGAACCAATACCGCGAAATCTAACTTGTGGTGGATCTCCAGGAGCACCAGTATTACTAATAATTTGAACCCCGGACAACCTACCTACAAGTCCCTGGGTAACGTCAGGGGTAACTACGGTTGCAATCTCTTCTGATTTTAGAGTAGTTACGGAACCCGTAATCTCCTCTTTCTTCTGAGTACCGTAGGCAACAACCACAACTTCTTCTAAAGCCTCAGCATCTTCCTCCATTTGAATATTAATGGTATTGGAAGACCCAACTTCCCTATCGGCAGTTTTCAAACCTAGATAGCTAAAACGTAACACCTGTCCAACATTTGCCGAAAGAGTGTAGTTACCATCAAAATCGGTTTGTGTCCCTGAAGTAGTACCCACTACTACAACCGAGACCCCAGGCAACGGAAGACCGCTTTCATCAGTCACGTTACCGGAAATTGTTTTCTCTTGTCCAAAAGAGAAATTGATGCAAAGCAAAAAGAATGATGCCAGCATCAAAGTAAACTTTGATCTCATTTAATTGAATTTTTGAATTAGTCAGCGGCTAAAATCTTAATAAAAACTAAAAATTCCAAAAATTACTTGCCATCAAGCTGTATAAATGTTAAAAAGTGATTAATAATTATCAAATTTTGAGTTAATTCACAATACGTTTATCAAATAGTAAATTCTTTAACGAATCTGATTCGTCTTTTCCGAAGTCTAGTGGCGTAATTTTAAAATAAATGGGGTTAGTAAGATACAATGCATATGGAGCCATAGCGGGAACCGATGAAGCTGGAAGGGGTTGTTTGGCCGGCCCGGTAACGGCAGCAGCCATTATTTTACCCACAAAATTTAAAAATGAGGTTTTAACAGATTCTAAAAAGCTATCCGAAACAAAAAGAACGCGACTTAGGCCCATTCTGGAAAAAGAAGCCTTAACCTATTCAGTCCAGCATGTTTTTGAAAAAGAAATCGATACAATCAATATTCTTAATGCTTCTTTTCTTGCAATGCACAAATCTTTGGATATGCTCTCCTTCGAACCAAATCTTATTTTAGTGGATGGCAATCGTTTTAAACCATATCATACCATAGAACATAATTGTATTGTTAAAGGTGATGGCAAATACTTAAGTATCGCAGCCGCTTCCGTGTTGGCCAAAACGTATCGGGATGCTTATATGGAAGAGATTCATGAGGAGTTTCCAGTGTACAATTGGAAAAGAAACAAAGGATATCCTACAAAGGAACACAGAGAAGCTATTAGAAAATACGGTCTCAGTAAGTATCATCGTAAAAGTTTTAGACAATTACCTGAACAATTGATACCGGAAATCTAAAATCCTAAATTTGTTTCAAAATAAATACATGAAACCTCGGGCAATTCTTCTTTTCTTTCTTTTACTATTTTTTTCCTGTCAAAAAGAAGTCAAGACTTCAGACACTTTTCTTGATCAATTGCCTGACAATGCCTCTTTTTTAGTAAAAGTGAATGACATGACTGCTTTTTTAAGTGAATTAAAAAACAGTATGATTTCAAAAAAAGGGAAAATCCTGAATTTTGTTGACTTACTCTATAAAAAAAGTGAAACGTTGAGTTTTGTAAACACAGATCAAAAAACATTGCTCGGTTTTTATAAAGTAGGACGGGAAAACTATGACTTTGTCCTCGTAACAAAATCTAATCCTGATTTTTTTAATGTTTCTCGAATTGAGAATCATTCGTCAGAAACCTTTACGTATCAAAATCGCACTTTAAACAAGATAACATTCAACCAAAACGAAATTTATACAAGCGAAAAAAATGGATTCCAACTACTGAGTTCTTCCCAAATGCTTCTGGAGAACGTGCTTAGAACAGACTCGTATGCGGTGAATCAGAATTTGGAGCGCCTATACCAAGCTTCTGAAGAAAATAAATCCGCTACAGTTTTTATGAATCTTCGTGATGCATCTTTTTTATCTGAAAAAACAGCCAGAAAGAATCCTTTGGCTGAATGGATAAGTCTAGATATTTCTTTAGGTCAAAATAGTTCTTCGCTTACGGGTGTTGCTATAACTTCAGATTCTACAAAAGCATTTATAGATCTTTTTAAAAACACATCTCCACTTAATAGCAGAACCCCAGTCTATGCCCCTTCTAAAACCGAAGCGTTGATTAGCTACACTTTTAATGATTTTGACACTTTTCAAAAAAACCAAAGTCAATTTTTAGATCGTGTAAAAGTTGTAGATACCCTATTAAATACCATAGAAGAAATTGGAGTGGCTCTTATAAATAAAAAAAAGGTGGTTTTTCTGAATTCCTATGGAGGTGAGGGCTTGTCCGATTTTTTTTCTGAAAACAAGACTTCTTCATCAACTTACCAAGGAAGCGATATTAATGGTTTTAAGGACAAGGATTTCATTAGTTCTGTGTTTGACCCCTTAATTGACAATTTTAACTCCAATTATTACACGGTATTGGAGAATACATTTGTTTTCTCGGAAACAGTGGAACCTTTACAAACAGTAATCAGCAACTACAGAAATAAATCCACTTTTTCTACTTCAACAACATATACTTCTGCTGTTGAAAATTTTGCCAATGAGTCAAGTTTGTTTTTCGTTTCAAACCATACTGGGCTTGATTTTGTCTCCGAACAGCCTTTTTTGGCTGAAATATTCAATACCTCAGAAACCCAAAAACTTAAAAACCATACGTTTGGGGCTCAATTTGTTGCGGATAACGGCTTCATGCACACCTCTTTCCTTGTTTCTGAAACCAAGAAAATTGCAACCAAAAATTCAACCATCCCTCTTTTCACTATCGAGTTAGATACAGATTTGGCAACCGAGCCTTTTTTCGTAAAAAACCATCGGAACAATAAGCAAGAAATCGTAGTCCAGGATAAGGATAATTTCCTCTACCTAATTTCCACAAATGGAAAAGTGCTTTGGAAAAAACAATTGGAAGGACGAATTCAAGGCAGAATACATCAAGTAGATATTTACAAAAATGGACGCCTGCAGTTAGCCTTTTGCACAAATAACGAGTTTATGGTAGTTGACCGAAATGGCGAAGATGTTCCTCCTTTTCGAATAAAGTATGATGGTGGGAATCTCAATCCTTTAGCCGTTTTTGATTATGAAGGAAATAGGGATTACCGATTTGTGGTGACTCAAGGAGAAAAAATATTCATGTACAACAACAGAGCACAAATTGTTGATGGTTTTACCTTTAAAGAAGCGGCAAGTGAAATTATTCGGACCCCTAGACATTTTCGCGTTTCAGGAAAAGATTTCCTAGTATTCCAACTGGCAGATAAAACCTTGAAAATCCTGCATCGTACCGGGCGGGATAGGATTTCTGTTAAACAGAAAGTAGATTTCTCAAAAAACGGTGTCTTTCTATATAAGAACAAATTTTCAACTACGGACAGGAAAGGTGTTTTGGTTCAAGTAGATACCAAAGGAAAAATAACCAAGACGAACTTCAACCTTAATAAAGATCATGGCATGTATGCAACAAGCAAAACCTTAGCCTTAATGAACGATAACATTTTGAGCATTAAGGGTAAGAAAGTAGAATTGGAGCTTGGAGTCTATTTGGAGCCAAAGATTTTTTATATCTACGACAAAATCTATATAAGCGTCACCGATGTACAAAACCAAAAAATATATTTGTTTGACAGCCAAGCCAAACCCATTGCAAACTTTCCAGTATTTGGGAATTCGGTTATCGACATGGTCGACATGGAAGGTGATAGAAAACTAGAAATTGTAGCTAAGGACCAAGACAATTCCCTTATTGTCTATAAGATAAATTAACATCTTCTTTATAGCTAGTTATACAGTGGTTTAAACAAACCATACATCTTGCACGGGCAGGTTCGTTATTTTTTGTAGTTTCCAATGATTTGAATTACAATTACTTACACATAACCTTAACATTATAAAAATGAAAACCTCCATTAAACTGCTCACTAGCTTCCTTGTTATGTTCGCTTTCTGCCTTAGCGGAAATGCCCAGTTTTTTAAAAAACTGGCAAAAAAAGCGGAAAAAGCTGCGGAAAGAACTGTTGAAAGAAGAGTAGAAACTGAAACCTCAAAAAAAACTGACCAAGCCCTTGATAGTGTATTGGGTACGGGACAGGAGAAAAGACAAGCCCCAAACACTCCTCAGGCTCCTTCTGAACAACAAGGAGATTCAGGAAATTCTAATACACAGACCTCAGGTTCTAACAATACTGCTAGTTCTGGTCCTAAAACGCTAAACGTTTACAGTAAGTTTGATTTTGTTCCTGGTGATAAACTTTTGTTCGTGGATGATTTTTCCAATGATTTCATCGGTGATTTTCCTTCCAAATGGAACACAAATGGAGGTGGCGAAATGGTCACTATTGATGGTTCTACCAGTAAGTGGTTTGCCGTCAACCCTGGGAGTTTTGTGGTACCCATCACAGATTTCACCTTGCCTGAAGAATATACGATTGAATTGGATTTGCGGTTTTTGAACTTAACCAACCAAACCTCGTCCGTTATTGAAACGCTATTCATTTGTGCTGAAAATGCGAACCTGAGCAACAACAATGCATTCGCTTTAACCAACCTTAATCCTGTTCAATATATCGCCGTTGGTCCGGAAATTCGAAACAAATTTCCAGGGGACTCAGACCCGATACGAAATAAGATGAAAAGTGATTTCCGTAAGGTCTATAACGAGGAAATGCATATCTCGATAGCTGTAAACAAAAATCGTTATCGTTTCTGGATTAATGAAACTAAAGTCTTTGATATTCCTCAACTTATTAAAGACCCCACAAAAATAAATAACTTCAAAATTTACACTAGAGGTCTAAATCTGGACAAGGGCGAACGTATGTTGATTTCTAATCTTAAAATTGCAGAAGGCGGGGTTGATTTGCGTAGAAAACTAATTTCAGAAGGAAAAATATCCACCAACGGAATTCTTTTCGATTCTGGTTCTGCCAATATAAAACCAGAATCCATGGGGATTATTCGCCAAATTTATCAAGTTTTGCAGCAAGACAGTTCCATAAACCTGAAGATAGTTGGACATACCGATTCAGACGGGAACGATGCAAGTAATTTGACCCTATCAGAAAAACGTGCTGCAGCAGTAAAAGATGCATTGGTTTCTGTCTATGGTGTTAATTCTTCAAGGCTTTCCAGTGAAGGTAAAGGAGAATCAGAACCCGTGGGCGATAATTCCACTTTAGATGGAAAAGCACAAAATCGCAGAGTCGAATTCATCAAACAGTAAGTATTATGAAACTTCCAACACTTAAAAAATCATTGTTGTTGATGCTGCTATTTTCATTGGTATCGATAGCCTATTCCCAATCAGATTGCAGTCAATATTACCCACTTACAGAAGGTGCAAAGTTTCAATATACCATGTATGATACAAAGGGAAAGATTGAAGGCACAAGCAATTATAATATTGCTGAGGTAAGCACGTCAGGAAATATGACAAACGCCACAATGGCCGTTGCCTTGAAAGACAAAAAGGGAAAAGAAACCTTTACTACGGATTATAAGTTTAGCTGTTCAGGGGATAAAGTAGTTATAGATTATCAATCCCTTATTCCAGGTGAAATGTTCAAAGCCTATGAAGATATGGAAGTAACTATCACAGGAACTGACCTTGAATTACCAAATAACCTAAAAGTGGGTCAAGAACTGGCAGATGCCAATGTCACGGTTAAAATGAATATGGGTGGGATGTCAATGGACATGACGGTAAATCAAATAAATCGAAAGGTTGAGAAAAAAGAATCTGTGACCACTCCTGCTGGCACTTTTGATTGTATGGTAGTTTATAATGAAACAGAATCCAAAATGATGACGGCCAATCATCGTTTTCCTTCCCGAATCTGGTTAGCGGAAGGGGTTGGGATGATAAAACAAGAAACCTGGAACAAAAATGGGAAGTTACTGAGTAGTATGGTTTTGACCTCCCATAGTAAATAACAAAAAGGCCTTGATTATTGAATCGAGGCCTTTTCCTTTATGATTTCTGCTTCAAAAAGGGATTGGAAATGTCGCAGTAGCTTTTGACTTACTTCTTCCGTATCTACTTCCTTTTTTCCTAACTCTACATTGAGTGAGGTAACGGCTTTATCCTTTATTCCGCAGGGAATCATTAAATCAAAATACCCTAAATCCGTATTTATATTAAGGGCAAAACCATGCATGGTTACCCACCTACTTGCGCGCACTCCCATAGCACAGATTTTACGGGCAAAAGGAGTGCCAACATCCAGCCAAACCCCCGTTTCACCTTCAGACCGTTCTCCTTTTAGACCATATTCCGCCAAGGTAAGGATAACCATTTCTTCCAAAAATCTAAGGTATTTGTGAATGTCCGTAAAAAAATTATCCAAGTCCAGAATGGGATACCCCACTATCTGGCCAGGCCCGTGATACGTAATATCACCTCCCCTATTTATTTTGTAAAAGGTTGCTTGTTTTTCTTCAAGAACCTTTTCATCCACCAATAGGTTATTCATGTCACCACTCTTTCCCAAAGTGTACACATGGGGGTGCTCCACAAATAAGAAGTAATTGGGAGTTTCCAACTCGCTCCCGTTCCTTCTATTGGCAATTTTGGTGTCCAATATGCCTTGGAAAAGTTTTTCCTGATAATCCCAAGTTTCCTTATAATCCTTGTATCCCAGATTTTCCAGAATGACCTTTTTATTCATTCTGCAAAGATACGAATAGAGAGAGCGGAAAACTAGTTTTCCAACTCCACCTCAAGGTCTAATACAGAAGGATCTTTCATCAAGTCCAAAAACTTCACCTCATAAATCAGGGTTTTTCCATCCGCACTGAATGTAGCTCCTTCTGCAGAAGCTGATTTTACACGTTTTGGGAAATGATATTTGAGGGTATACGTAGAGCCAGAAAGGAACATCTCTGCTCCCTGAAGACTATCAATGCTCTGCTGAAACATTTCTTGGTCAATAATAGTGGCAGTTCTTGAAAACGTATTACCTGAATAGTTATAGTTGACTTCCGTTGTTGGTTCTTCACCTCCAATTTTCGGCTGTTTGCCCTGACCATTATTTGGCCCTAACGAACTTGCACTTTGAAAAGCGTTGAAAGCATCATTAACCTCGTTTACATTTTTGAACTCACTGAAAAGATCAAACTTCATTTGTTTCTCCTCAGGGTTCATAACCATTCGCATGTTGAAAGGCTCCAATTTTTTCAATTTGGCCTGTTCTTCCGGAGACAATTGAGCTATACTATCCTTTTTCTCTTCCAATAAATCTTTAAAAGAAATCAAAGAGTCTACAGCTTTTTCATTGTCTTTCATCATTTCCTCTCCCGCCATTTCCATAAGCTCAGACCCATCAAAATTAATGGATAGTTTTCCAGAGCCATCTTCATTGATGGTAATTTCTTCGGTAAAATTACAGGAAATAGTAAATGCAACGGCTATTGCCATTACAAAGAAATGTATTCGTTTCATGGTATTGATTTTAGTTCGTGTTATTTAGGATGACGAGTGCTCCGATTACACCGGGAACCCACCCGCACAATGTCAAAAGTAAAACAATAACAAACGAACCACAACCTTTTCCGATGACCGACAAGGGTGGAAACAAAATAGCTAATAAAACTCTCCAGAAACTCATATTTGATTGATGATGATGTACTTTATAAGTAGCACAAATGCTTTTTTTGTTACATCGATCTTTTATTTTTAAGGTGTTAGATTTACCCTATGAGAAATTGGATACTTCTGCTTGCTTTTCTTTCCCTCAACGTGGCAAAAGGGCAATATCATTTTTCAGGACATGTATCTCAAGAAAACGCAGGTAAATTCATTTACCTTTCCATGGTAGAAGATTATAGAAAATCTTCAAGAATATATTTGGACCAAATCATAAAGAGAACCAAGGTCGATTCCACCGGTAGCTTTCAATTTAAGGGCACTAATCTCCCGGCAGAAAACAGAATATACCGAATTCATTTAGACAACTGTGAAGAAGGTGCTGAATCTGCTCACTTTTTAGGAAAGTGCCAAAACAGTCCAAATGTTCTGTTCATTGGGAATAACTCGGATTCAATTCAATTTCCAACCTCATTTGAAAACCAGGCCCTTTGCACCGTGGAGTCCACAAACATCAAATCGCAATTGCTTTTGGATGTTGAAGCTTTCAAAGAAGAAATGATATTTGATTTTACTGAATTTCGCAGTGATACCAATCTAAAACTAAATTTAAAAAATTGGTTTTCAAAACTTCAAGAGTTCGGAGAAAGCGCTAAAGAACCTTTAGTTGAACTCTATATTTTCGACTTTCTTTCAGACAAAAAAAATGAAACCTATGGCTTTTATCTTCAGGATATTATAAAAAATCCATATTACGAAAACCTAATGGCCAGATTGCAGAAAAGCTATCCCAATACCAGTTTTGCAAAACAATACGAAGCCGAAGTAACTACGGACAAACAATTGGCAAGCTTTGAAAATCCTTCTGGATTTAGCTGGCAAACACTTTTGCTCGTTTTACTTGTCCTTTCAATCGGTTTTAATGCTTTCTTTCTTTTGAAAAGCAGAAAAAAAGCTGATGCCTCCAGGGTACTTGAAAAACTTACTCCTCAAGAACAAAAAATTGTAGAACAAATATGGGAGGGAAAAAGTAACAAAGAAATCGCCGCAATACTCTTTGTTAGCCATAGTACGGTAAAAACCCACATCAATAATCTTTACAAAAAACTCAATGTGTCTAGTCGAGAAGGCATCTTGACCTTATTGAAAAAATAGATTTCCACCCCCGGTCTAGACCCAAAATCCATCTGCACTTTTGTTCGCATCTCCTTCCTTTTGGGGAATTTTCGCTGCAAATCAAATCTTTCAAATATGAAAACTATTGTATGTGCAGCTTTATGTTTTTGCACTTTAATTATCTCTGGACAAGAGTTCAATCAGGAAATTGTTTTGGAAAACGGCAAAAAATTTATGGTCGGTAAAATCAATCTAAAAGGGTTGGAAAGTGAACCCTATGTCGATTGGTTCAAACCCGGTTATGAATCCTATATGGTGGATGAGCAAATGACGGGAATATTCAAAAAATCACTTAGAAAGCATAACATCAAATTATTCTTAGGTACTTGGTGTGGTGACAGTAAGCGTGAAGTTCCTAGAATTCTAAAAATTCTGGAAAAAAGTGGTTTCTCCAAAAAGCAACTTGAAATTGTGGCCTTAGATCGCAGAAAGGAACACTATAAAAAGAGTCCTACAGGCGAAGAAAAAGGGTGGAACATTATCAAAGTGCCTACAATCATCTTTCTAAAAGATGGAAAAGAAGTCAACCGAATTGTAGAAAGTCCCATTGAATCCCTTGAGGAAGACATGGCTCAAATTCTTTTGGGCAAACCATATGTGCCCAATTATGCACACTTGGACAAATCCAAGTAAAAATTAAAGCGCAAAAGTGTAATTTTGCGCTTTAATTTTTTTCAGACATGCAACTATCGGAACAAGAAATCGTTCGAAGAGAGAAACTGGCCAAGCTTAGGGAAATGGGAATAGACCCCTATCCCGCAGCGCTATATCCTGTTGATGCTACTTCCAAAAGCATCAAAAACGATTTTAAAGAAGGAAAACAGGTTGTGATTTCCGGTAGATTGATGTCTCGTAGAATCCAGGGTAAAGCATCCTTTGCTGAACTTCAGGACGGCGAAGGTCGTATTCAGGTGTATTTTAATCGCGATGAAATATGTCCCGGTGATGATAAAACGCTGTACAATGAAGTCTACAAAAAGCTTTTAGATATTGGGGATATCATTGGTGTTGAGGGAGCGCTTTTTACAACTAAAGTTGGGGAGAAAACAGTAATGGTCAAAAACTTTAGCGTGTTGAGCAAAGCGCTCAGACCGCTTCCATTACCCAAAGTTGATGCTGAGGGTAACGCCTACGACGAATTCAATGACCCAGAACTTCGTTACCGTCAACGTTATGTGGATTTGGTCGTGAATCCATCTGTAAAAGATACGTTCATTAAAAGAACCAAAATCACCAATAGCATACGTGAATTTTACAATGAAAAGGGATATTTGGAAGTAGAGACTCCTATTCTACAACCTATTCCAGGTGGAGCCGCAGCTCGTCCTTTTTTGACGCATCATAATGCACTTAATATTCCATTATACCTAAGAATCGCCAACGAGTTATATCTAAAACGATTAATTGTAGGCGGTTTTGATGGGGTCTATGAGTTCTCTAAGGACTTTAGGAACGAAGGTATGGACCGCACCCATAATCCTGAATTTACTGTAATGGAACTCTATGTTGCTTACAAAGATTACAACTGGATGATGGATACAACTGAGCAATTACTAGAAAAAATTGCTTTGGATGCAACTGGAGGTACAAAGGTCACTGTTGGAGATAATGAAATTGAATTTAAAGCTCCATATGCTCGTGTACCGATTCTTGAGGCCATAAAAATCCATACCGGTTATGATGTAGCTGGCATGGATGAAAATCAATTAAGGGAGGTAGCCCAAAAGTTGGATATTGAAGTAGACCAAACCATGGGTGTCGGGAAATTGATTGATGAGATTTTTGGTGAGCGATGTGAACATCATTATGTTCAGCCAACCTTCATCACGGATTACCCAAAGGAAATGAGTCCCTTGACCAAAGAACATCGAGATAATCCTGCCCTTACTGAGCGTTTTGAGCTCATGGTAAACGGAAAAGAATTGGCAAACTGTTATTCTGAGTTGAATGATCCTATTGACCAGCGTGAGCGTTTTGAAGAGCAACTTCGCCTTTCAGAAAAAGGAGATGACGAGGCTATGTTCATTGATCAAGATTTTCTTCGTGCTTTGGAATATGGAATGCCCCCTACTGCTGGAATTGGAATTGGAATAGACCGCTTAGTGATGTTGATGACCAATAATTCCTCCATTCAAGAAGTATTGTTTTTCCCTCAAATGCGTCCTGAGAAAAAACAGATTTCCTTAACTGAAGAGGAAAAAATTATCATGGATATTTTAAAACCAGTTGGAGAAATGCCTCTTTCAGAACTTAAAGAAAAGGCAGGTCTTAGTGGCAAAAAATGGGACAAGAGCACCAAAAATCTTTCCAAATTAGGGGTGTTTGGTGTGGAGAAAAGTGATGCCGGCCTGTTCGCCAAATTGAAAAGCTAAATACCTCTTTCCCAAAAGTACCATTCTTTCTCCTTTTCGTACAGGAATCCTGCAGGTGCCCCTTTTAATTTTGTCTCATAATTTTAAAACGTAAAAAATGGGAAAAAGAGCATTGATTATAGGAGGTAGTAGCGGGATTGGTAAGGCTACAGCGCTAAACCTTTTGAATGAAGGCATTGAAGTACACGTAGTAGGTACAAATTCTTTCAAATTGGAAGCTTTTAAAAACGAAGCTGGTGAAAATCTGGTCACTCATACCGTGGATATTACAGATAAAAATCAAGTAAGAAATCTAATTTCCAACATAGGAAGTCTTGATAATCTGGACTATTTAGTAAATGCATCCGGTATTTTCGGTCCTAAGGCCTTTTTGGACCACACCCAAGAGGATTATGATTCTTATCTTGATTTGAACCGTGGATTCTTTTTCATTACCCAGGCAGCTGCTAAAAAAATGGCAGAAACCAATGGAGGTTCCATCGTAAACGTAGGTTCTATGTGGGCTAAGCAATCTGTAAAAGCAACCCCTTCTTCCGCATATTCCATGCAAAAAGCAGGTTTGCACAGTTTGACCCAACATTTAGCCATGGAATTGGCAGACCATAAAATCAGGGTGAATGCGGTTTCACCTGCAGTTGTTGAAACTCCGGTATACGAAAGTGTTTTTGGCGGCAAGCAAGAAGCAAATGACGCCCTCCAAAACTTCCATGGTTTTCATCCCATTGGCAGAAATGGAAGGGCTCAAGATGTTGCAAATACCATTTCGTTTTTATTATCAGACCAATCTTCTTGGGTGACCGGGGCTATCTGGGATACCGACGGTGGTGTTATGGCTGGAAGAAATTAATGACTCTAAAAAAAGATATTTTTGGGGTGGTCCTTCGGGCCATCTTTTTTTGCGCTAAATCATGAGAGCAAACCATTCAAAACATGTAATAGTTGGAGCAGGCCTGTCAGGTCTTACCACCGCACATTATTTGATGAAAAATGGGATGGAAGACTTCATCATTTTAGAAGCAAGGGACAGAACCGGGGGAAGAATACTTACCAAGGATAGTATTGATTTGGGAGCGACATGGTTTCAAAATCATCATACCTACCTATCAAAGTTTTTGGAGGACCTATCAATTGACAAATTTGAACAGTTCTCCAAGGGCAAAAGTGTTCTAGTGTACAACTCTATGGCGCCCGCACACTATTTTGAAAGTCAACACAATGGGCCATCAGCATATCGTATTATTGATGGTTCCGTTGCAGTCATTAATAAATTGACCCATCTTCTATCTGAAAAAATCAAACTGAACACGAGTATTGTTTCCATTAACGCAGATGAAGACCACATAAGATTGAAAACCAATCAGGCAATCTATTTCGCAGAAAAGGTAATTGTGACCATCCCTCCTAAACTGGCATCAACCTTGGATTTTAGTCCAGAATTACCTGAAAAGCTAATTCAAACCATGAAATTTACACATACTTGGATGAGCAACGCCATAAAAGTGGGTATTCGCTTTAAGTCCCCCTTTTGGCGAGAAGATGGTTTTTCAGGCACCATCATTGGACAGGTAGGTCCTGTTATTGAGCTCTATGACCATTGTGACTACAGTGAAAGAATATTTGGTCTTATGGGTTTTATCAACGAAGGATTACGGGATACTTCCACAGAAATTCGAAAAGATAAAGTCTTAGGCTATCTCGAAAAACACTTAGGGGACAAGGTTAGAACGTATACAGCCTATTTTGAAAAAGATTGGTCCTCTGACCGACGGACTTCTTGTGAAAACTTAAAGTCCGTCTATATGAGTCCGCAGTATGGTCATGCCTTGTACAACGAATGGCATTTGGATGGAAAACTGCTTTTTTCTGGCACTGAAACCTCTCCTGTCCATGGAGGATATCTTGATGGTGCTGTGTATAGCGGTATAAACGCGGCAAAAAAAATACTGAATACATTATAACTGTATCTTTAAATATTGGCAAACCAAAATCATTGAATTTGTCTAAAATACCTCAATATCACCTCCATAAGTTTTATCCTAAAAGACTTCAATTTGAAGTTTATGACTTACGCAGCTATCGTAAAAAAAGTGGAACCCATGCTGCCGTCCCACATTCTCACAGTTATTATCAGATCATTTGGTTTTTCAACAAAGGAGGTTCGCATATAGTAGATTTTAAGAGCTATCCTGTCAATACCAACACCATACTCTTTATTTCAAAAAGTCAAATCCATGCTTTTGATGAAGATTTGGACATAGATGGTTGGCTCATCCATTTTAATGAAAGTTTTTTTATGCATTCAGATGTTGATATTTTTCTGAAGTACAACATTTTCAAAACCCAAACAAACCCATGTTATGCGATGGAAGTTGATGCCGTTTCAACGGCCAAAACCTACATGTCACTCATTTTGGCCGAATTAAAACAGCGTAACCGCTTTGGTTTTGAAGAAAACATTCGATTCTTGCTAAAATCGTTACTGATCACTTTAGAGAGAGCCCATCAGGAAGACATTACCAAACCACTGGATTTCAGCAATCAACACGAGCTTAAATTTCTAAAATTCCAAGAGTTAATCGAAGAACATTATAAAGAAGGACTCTTAGTTAGGGACTATGCAGAAAAATTACATGTTTCTTCAAAAACGTTGACGACCATTTCTAAAGAAATTGTTGGCAAACCACCTTTGCAATTAATTCAGGAAAGAATGTTGTTGGAAGCTAAGCGCCTACTCAAATTCACTTCGTTACAAATTCGGGAAATAGCATTTACCATAGGTTTTGAAGACCCATCCTACTTCATCAAGTTTTTTAAAAGGCATGAATCTAAATCCCCTAAAACCTTTCGAGAGGAGTCGACATAGCCTAATAGTTGCAGGCTTACTGGGAGTTAAGAAAAAAATAAGTGGACCTTTTGTTGGACTAAAGCAGTAACATAGATGCGTTTTCTCGAATAATACGCAGCGCCTTTGACATCTGGTTTTCAACCGTTTTGATGGAAATCCCCATGTGTTGCGCTATTTCCCTATATTTTCGGCGCTCCAACTTGTTCATTACAAAGATTTCCTTGCACTTAGGCGGTAATTTATCCAAAAGCTCTTCCAGTCTTGGCCGGACCAAAGAGGTGTCTTCCTCCTTCTGTTCAAAATAGCATTCACAAATGGCGTCCCAACGAATCCTATCCAATAAATCCGGTTGTTTTCTATCTTTTCTTAGCTCTTGTAAAAACTGATTATGACAGGATTTAAACAAATACCCTTTTAAGGAACCCCTTATGGAAAGCTGTTTCCTTTTCTCCCATAAACGCACCATAACCTCCTGAACAATATCCTTAGATAAATTTCGGTCACCACTAAGCTGGAAAATATAATTGCATAGCCAGTCGTAGTATTCTTTAAACAAATACTCGTACGCCTGTACCTCACCTTTCTTAAGCATCCCAATAAGTCGCTGCTCGTTCATAATGCTATGCAATGGACTAAAAGTAAAAAAATAAAATAAATAGGGGTTTTTTGGATATCCTGCATCTTTATAATAAAACACCCTTAAAAAATGCAAAATATTGACTTATTGATTGAAAAGTTTCTAGCAAGGACAATTTCGCCTGAGGAGCGAAAAATCCTTAAAAAATGGGTGTTACGCAATGGAAAAAATCTAACTTTTTTTAAAGAAGAGATTCAAAAGCGCTCCAAGAATAGTCTATATCATCATTTTGATGAGAAAGAAGCTTTTAAGGACTTTGTTACCACCATAGGAAAAAGCAAATCTAAAAAAAGGTTCTCAACAAAAATTCTAAGGTACGCCGCCATTGTTATCGGAATTATTTCAGTAGGAGTGACCGCTTACCAAGTTGTTTTCATACCCAAATCAGAAATCAAAATCGTAGAAAATGAAAATAGCCTCAAAATCAAACTAGACAAGGTTATTATCACCTTGGCAGATGGGACTCAGCAGTTCTTTGCCCAAAATGAGGGTAACCCATTAATCGATAAGGATGGTAACATTATCGCAAAGAACCAATCTCAGGGTTTGGATTTCAGTCGTTTTGACCGGGAAAAAGCAAGTAACCCTATATTTAATGAAATCTATGTGCCTTACGGTCAAACTTTTACGCTAACCCTCTCCGATGGAACCCGCGTTTGGTTAAATGCAGGAACACGAATGAAATTCCCACAAAATCTAAACTCAACTACGCAAAACCGTATTGTATACCTTGATGGCGAAGCCTATTTTGATGTTACCAAAGATTCAGAACGTCCCTTCATAGTAAATGCACAAAACTTGGATATCCGAGTTCTTGGCACACAGTTCAATGTATCTGCCTATGAAGCTGATGGAAAAATAGCTACAACATTGGTAGAAGGTGCCGTAAACGTTTATGAGCATTCCAATCCAGACACCAAAATCTTGCTGAAACCCAGCTATCAGGCTTCATTCATTAAAGAAACAGGAGACATCACCCAAAGGAAGGTAGACACACGAATGTACACGGGATGGATGGAAAACAAATTGATTATCGACAATCTTTCCTTCAAGGAAATTCTGGATAAGTTGGAAAGGGCTCACAATGTTTCCTTTATAAATAAGGCAAGCTATTTAAATACAGAAAAGTTCCAAGGTGAATTTGAAAACGAGAACATTAATACCATATTGGAAACGATTTCCTCTAGTACACCATTTAACTATAAAATAGAAAAGAATGTAATTACCCTATACAAATAAGGGAAGGTGTTGCAGCACCCTCCCAAATAGTAGATCGCTAACTCGAAACATTAACAATCAAACACTCAAAATTATGAAAAAAAGCATGGTTTTCAAGGCATCTTTCCATAGGGTGCCGGGAACAAGTACATCACTAAAAATGAAATTAAGTCTTTTCCTTACTTTCTTCATTATTCTTCAACTTTCAGCAAGTGATATCTACTCGCAAAAACGAGTCTATTTTGAACTTGAAAATGTTCCCTTGAAACAAGTATTTAACGAAATAAAGAAACAGTCTGGATATAGTTTTTTCTACAACATAAAGGAAATTGATGACGCAAAGACAACATCTTTCTCTGCATCGGGCGAACGCGTATTGGACGTTCTAAACAAACTTACCGCACAGGAGCAGCTAAACTATTCCATAAATGGAAATCAAATTGTTTTGAAGAAAAAGGAGATAAAAGAATCCCAAAAACTTCAGCAAGAAATCCGTGGTTCCGTAAAAGATAGCGATGGTAACCCCTTAGCTGGTGCGAATATTTTGGTCAAAGGGACTACCAATGGAACTCAAGCTGATTTTGATGGCAACTTTGTTTTGGAAGTTCAAGACTTAAATGGTACCCTGGTGGTTTCCTATCTTGGATTTAAAACTACAGAAGTTGACATGAACGGAAATACTACTATTGACGTGGTATTAAAAGAAGATGCGGCCCAATTGGAAGATGTGGTCGTTGTAGGGTCTAGAAACCCTAACAGAACAGCTACGGAGACTACTGTTCCCGTTGACGTTATCGATGTATCAACCATTGCCAATCAAGGGCCACAAGTAAGTGTCAATCAGATTTTGAATTATGTGGCCCCTTCGTTTACATCGCAGTCCCAAACCGTATCGGATGGTACAGACCACATTGACCCAGCTTCTTTACGAGGATTGGGCCCAGACCAAGTATTGGTTTTGATCAATGGAAAAAGAAGACATACCACTGCACTCATCAATGTGAACGGAACCGTTGGAGCCGGTAGCGTAGGAACTGATATGAATGCCATTCCTGCAGCGGCCATTCAACGAATCGAGGTGCTAAGGGATGGCGCTGCAGCACAATATGGTTCAGATGCCATCGCCGGGGTTATCAATATTGTATTGAAAAAATCAACTGGAAAACTGGACCTTTCGCTTACTTCTGGAGCCAACTTCAGTGAGAATAGCAACCAATTTGAAGGAGGTAGCGATGGAGAAAAATTCCAATTGGATGCCAACTTTGGACTTCCTCTTGGGGACCGGGGCTTTATCAATTTTACGGGCTCACTTTCAACTCGCGAACCGGCTTTGCGAAACCGTGACTATTCCGGTGATATCTTCCAAGCTTTCCATGGTGCAGAACGTATTTTTGCTGCAGGCGGTGGAATTGTAGCGGACATGACCCTTCAAGACTATGCCAATGCAGCACAGGACATTGCCTATTTGGACCAGACTATTAAAGATCAGATTACAGGTCTAAATCTTGGCGACGATGCGGACATTGCCACCTTCAGAGAACTTTTGAGTTTTGATGCGGATGAAGATGAACTTGCCGCCCGCGGTCTTACGCGAGAGGATTTTAGATTTCGAGTAGGTACTTCGCGATTGCGAGAAGGGAAGTTTTTTGCCAATATGTCCATTCCCTTATCAGAAAACACAGAGATTTATGGTTTTGGGGGTGTTGGTTATCGTCAAGGTTTGGCATCAGGGTTTTATAGAAGACCTGCCCAAGGAGATGGTCGGGCCAACACGCCTGCATTTCCCAACGGGTTTCTCCCCAATATAGAAACGGACATTATTGACCAATCCATTGCCGTAGGTATTCGAGGTGACTTAAATGGATGGGCTGTTGATTTTTCCAACACCTTTGGTAGAAATACGTTCGATATCACTGTTAGCAATTCCAGTAATGGAACCCTTGGAGTTGCTACGCCTCGAATTTTTGATGCAGGCGCACTAGGGTTTACCCAAAACACGACCAATCTAGATTTTAATCGCTTCTACGAAGATATCTTTGAAGGCTTTAATGCTGCCTTTGGCGCCGAATATAAGGTCGAAAAATATGAGATTATTGCTGGAGAAGAGGCTTCTTTTACCAGTTTTGACATCAACGGAAATCCAGTGACCAGTGTTACGCCAGATGAGTTGTTGGTCCGCAATAACTTCTCGGGTGTGCCCCTTGGTGGTGGAGCACAGGTGTTTAGAGGATATGATCCTAATAACGAGACAGAAAATTTTAGAAACAACATTTCCCTATACGCAGATTTTGAAGCGGATTTCACTGAAAACTGGCTGCTTAGCTTAGCAGGTAGGTATGAAAACTATTCTGACTTTGGGAGTACGTTTAATTATAAAATTGCAACGCGACTTAAACTAACTGACAACCTAGCATTACGTGCAGCCAATAGCTCTGGTTTTCGCGCACCTTCTTTGCACCAACAGTTTTTTAGTAGGACTAGTACGGTATTTGTGGACAACGTCCCCTTTGAGCAAGGCACATTTACCAACGATAGTAGGGCTGCTGCATTGATTGGCATTGATCCGTTACGAGAAGAGACCTCCAATAGTATTAGCGCAGGAATCACCGCCAATCTTGGAAGTTTTTCCCTAACAGTTGATGGTTATTTAATCAATATTGATGACCGAATTGTATATAGTGGAAGTTTTGGCAATGGTGGAGACCCTGAACTTACCGCTATTTTCGAAGCGGCTGGAGCCACAAGCGCCCGCTTTTTTGTAAATGCCATTGATACCCGTTCCTCAGGGTTGGATGTGGTGCTATCCCATAAAGCCAATTGGGGTGAGGCAATTATTAAAAATGATTTTGCCGCCACCTTCAATAAGACCGAGGTCACCGATATTTTTATTCCTACCCTTATTGAAAATGCAGGCCTTAGTGGCTCGTTCTTCGATGGACAGGAAGAAGCGTTTCTTACCTTGGCACAGCCAAGAACGAAACTGAACCTAACAAATTTGGTGTCTTACGGAACATGGGATTTTCTATTGCGAAATGTATTTTTTGGGGAGGTGACCGACCCGGATGATTTTAATGGAGATGCCCGAGTAGAAGGAACCGAAGTCAGCGCAGATGCGATATACGGAGGAAAATTGGTGACTGATCTTACTATTACCAAATCGTTTTCCGAAAACCTCTCCCTCACCATTGGAGCCAACAACCTCTTTGATGTTTATCCAGACGAAAATAGAGAAGGTGGCACATCAGGAGATCAATTTGTCTTCTCAAGAAGAACGTCACAATTCGGCTATACGGGTCGCTACCTATTTGGCAGATTACGTTTTAGCCTATAAAACTAGCCTCTAATTGAATTTTAAGTTTAGTTATCAAAAGCCTTCCTGCTTTTCAGGAAGGTTTTTTTTTACTCTGGATACAGCATATATTTATGGCATTGAACCAAACACCGTATGGAAAAATCAAAAATTATTGGTCTTATCACAGGGCCTATCGCCTTTCTTGCACTACTTAATTTTCCATATGTTTTGGTATCAGAAAAAGGGGATACTGTTATTGCGGTAGCACTTTGGATGCTTATTTGGTGGATTACGGAAGCTGTTTCCATCTCGGTCACTGCTTTGTTGCCCCTTTTGTTATTTCCCCTGCTAAAAATCTTACCCATTGCTGAAGTCGGAGCTAACTATGGGAGCCCAATTGTCTTTTTGTTTTTTGGAGGTTTCGTAATGGCACTTGCCTTGGAGAAAGTCAATTTGCACAGACGCATTGCGCTCAACATCATAAAACTAACAGGCACCACACCCAATCAGGTCATCCTGGGTTTTATGATTGCCACGGCCTCCTTGAGCATGTGGATAAGCAATACGGCAAGCACCGTGGTCATGCTGCCCATAGCGCTATCCGTAATCAACCTATTGATTGATGATGCTGACGGTTTTACCAAAAACGATCAAAATTTCGCCCTGAGTGTAATGTTGGGTATCGCTTTTTCTGCCAATGCAGGAGGAATTGCCACGGTAATTGGGACTCCGCCAAACTCGGTCTTAATTGGACTTCTTGAAAATGAGTACAACACTGAGATTTCCTTTTTAAAATGGATGACCTTAGGTCTCCCTTTCTCTGCTGTAATGATAGCCATCAGCTATTTGGTCTTAGTAAAATGGATGTTCCCCAATCGAGATTTAAAGTTTAATGCTTCTAAGGAAGTTATTTATCAAGAACTGGAAAAACTAGGGCCTACTTCTGGGAAAGAGAAAATGGTGCTGGCTATTTTTGGCGTTACCGTCTTTTTATGGATTTTTAGAACGCTTATCAATTCCATTTTCCCAACCTTGGGACTCTCCGATACCATGATAAGCATTTTCGCCGCTATTGCCCTTTTCGCAGTGCCTTACAATGTAAAGAAGGGAGATTTCATTATCAAATGGAATGACACATCCAAGTTAGCCTGGGGTATATTGATTCTTTTTGGTGGAGGCTTGGCCTTAGCTAAGGGGATGTCCGTAAGTGGAATTGTGGATTTGGTTGCCACTACGATAGCCCAAAGTGAAATCAGTATTTTATTTACTGCATTTTTACTCATTCTTCTTATGTTGTTCATGACCGAATTGATGAGCAACGTGGCTTTGGTGGCCGTATTAGCACCTGTTGTCGCAGGGATTGCTATTGGGTTAGATATTCCTATACTCTATCTTTTGATTCCTGTAACCATGGCCAGTAGTTGTGCTTTTATGTTGCCCATGGCTACTCCACCCAATGCAATTGTATTTGCCAGCGGGTATGTAAAGGTACCCCAGATGGCACGTGTAGGGGTTATCCTTAATCTAATTGCCGTAGGATTGTTGGTACTGGTGTTTCAGTTTGTAATACCCTTGCTATTTTAAAAGAAAATGGCCCCTTTAAAAAGGGGCCATTCACTAACTAACTAACTCAAAAAAGTAAGAAACTAACTCTAACTCTACTGTATATACGGATCAAATCCCAATGGTAGATATCCTCCAGTTTCAAAACCTAGTTCAACTTCATCACAAACTTCTACGAAATTGATTGCTTTTACTGAAATAATACCACTGTAGGGATCAAAATTTTCAGGTAAATATTGGGCCGTATCGAACCCAAGTTCCCATTCTTGTTCTTCTTCAATGAATTCAACAGTGCTGATATCAAAATCTTCAGCATGGTTAAACCCATAACTGCTAAACATTGATAAGCCAATGGCTAACATCAATATAGTTTTAAAGGTATTTTTAATAATCATAGTTGTCGCTTTTTAATTCTAATACAAAGATAAAACTGCGAAATCCTAACTTTATTACAATTAGATTTTCCTTAACGAATACAGAAATACCAAGGGAAAATCACTCTTTTAACACTTTTATTCCCACGCTGAAAAAGTCGCATCTCCTGAAGCTTAAAGCTGATAGTTTGGCAAAGAAATCAACTTCTTTTTGCCGTTTACACTTCGTCGAATTTTATGTTATTCTTTTGTTAAGGAAACTCTTTTGGAGCGTGCTTAATCAAAAAGCCCTCTTCTGAGGGCTTTTCTTGACTAACAACTCAAAAATTTGTAAAATGAATCAAACATCCTACTTATTTGACCCTGTAGTAAGGATCAAAATCTTCTGGCAGATAAGGCTTGGTTTCAAAACCTAATTCCTCATCTTCCACCTCAATATAATTTACGGAAGCTATTCCGATTGTATCTGTGTAAGGATCAAAACTTTCAGGTAGCATATACTCACTATTTAACCCTAGTTCCAACTCCACCTCAGCCTCTTCTTCAATAAAAGGAACATTGTCCACATTGAAATACGTCTCGTAAGGAGAAAAGCCTTCTGGCAAATAGTCTTTGGTATCAAAACCTAAGTCTACGTCCTCGTCTTCTATATAGTTGATAGCATGTACGTCCAATACTTCACTGTAAGCATCAAAGCTTCCAGGTAAATAATCCCCAGTATCGAACCCTAGGTCAAATTCTACTTCGCTTTCAACATATATAATGGAATTCAAATCAAAATAGGTTTCATAGGGATCAAAGCCCTCAGGAAGATAATCTGCGGTATCAAAACCAAGATCTAACTCATTTTCTTCCTCTAGATACTCTATTTCATTAAGATTCAGTTCGAAGGAATTTTCATTGGTCCAATAGTATGTGGAATCCAAACCTTCTACATCAGCATCGATGTTTAATGCTGTAAAATTGTTCTCAAACGTACTTGTGGTAACTTGTTGCTGGTCAGCGTGTGTACTTACCGTACTTTGTTGTTCATCTGCTACGGCCGAACTTCCTAAAAGTGCACAACCGTAAACTAATAATAACTTGCTCATTTTGATTGAATTTTTTGATTGATGATATGCTTATAAGACTACTCCAATTTTGAATTGTTACAGCCATTTTCATTTTTTTAGGAAAAATCAATATTCCTTGAAGCCTTAAATAGTGGGCGTTTCAACGGAAACCGCCAGTAAAATGAATCACTCCGAAAGGTTTCATGATTTTCTTTAAAAAAGGAGAGTTAATAATTATTTAACAGTCTGTTCTCTTGATTTTTAGGTTCTTTAGGCCCGCTTAAGATTTCAAACTATCCTAAAATGATTCAAAAATTACTTCCTAAACTTCTTTTTGCAATCTTTTCTTTGGCCATAATTCCTTCAGCACAGGCCCAATTATTTAAAAAAAAGAATAAAAAAACAGAGCAAAAAGACACACCCAAACCCAAAAAAGGAGCAATTAAGCCTTATGATAAAGTCATTACAACCGAAGCGAAAACCGACGAAGGTCTTTTTCAGGTACATGAAGTAGATGACAAACATTATTATGAAATACCCGATTCCTTATTCAATAGGGAGATGCTTATGGTGAGTCGTATCTCTAAAACCGCAACGGGAATAGGTTTTGGAGGGGGTAAAATCAATACTCAAGTATTGCGCTGGGAGAAAAAGCCGAAAAAAGTTTTGCTTCGGGTAGTTTCCTATGGAAACGTTGCCGCAGACTCTTTGCCAGTGCACGAAGCAGTGGTCAATTCCAATTTTGAGCCTGTACTTTTCGCTTTTGACATAAAGGCCTTTAACAAAAAGGATTCATTGAACCCGGCAACAGTTATCGAAGTGGATCCTATGTTTGCCAAGGATGTAAATGCCATTGGAATGCCCGGATTCTATCGTACACGGTATAAAGTAAGTCGACTGGATTCTGAACGAAGTTTTATTGAATCCATTAAGAGTTATCCGCTCAATATTGAAGCAAGACATGTAAAAACGTATTTTGCAAAAAGCCCTCCAAGCAATCAGAGTTTGGGTTCTATTTCTGTTGAAATCAACAATTCCATGATTCTTTTGCCCGAGGAACCCATGAAAAGAAGATATTTTGACGAACGTGTGGGTTGGTTTGCCCGTGGGCAAGTTGATTATGGTTTAGATGCCCAGGAAAGTAAAACCGTTCGTTATTTGGACAGGTGGCGCATGGAAGTGAAAGATGAGGATATTGAAAAATACAAAGCTGGTGAATTGGTAGAGCCTAAAAAGCCTATTGTGTATTATGTAGATCGCGCCACACCTAAAAGATGGATACCTTATATAAAGCAAGGAATAGAGGACTGGCAAGTAGCCTTTGAAGAGGCAGGATTCAAAAATGCAATTATTGCCAAAGACCCGCCTTCTGAAGAAGAAGACCCTGAATGGTCGCCTGAAGATGTAAGATATTCCGTGGTACGCTATTTGGCTTCTCCTATTCCCAATGCAAACGGACCCCATGTAAGTGATCCACGAAGCGGAGAGATTCTGGAATCAGATATCAATTGGTACCATAATGTAATGACTTTATTGCGCAATTGGTTCTTTGTGCAGACTGCCGCGATCAACCCCGAGGCCCGTAATGTGGAATTCAGGGATGAAATCATGGGTCGTTTGATTCGCTTTGTATCTGCACACGAGGTAGGGCATACTTTAGGGCTCCCTCACAATATGGGAAGCAGTGCAGCTTATCCAGTAGATTCCCTACGTTCCGCTAGTTTCACTCAAAAGTATGGGACCGCTCCTTCCATTATGGATTATGCTCGATTCAATTATGTAGCACAACCTGGAGACAAAGGCGTTGCCATGATGCCTGATATTGGTGTTTATGACAAGCATTCCATTCGATGGGGATACAAACCTATTTTGGATAAAACCGCTGAAGAGGAAAAACCTATTTTAAACAGCTGGATTAGAGAACATGAAGACGACCCTATGTACCGGTTTGGGCACCAACAAGTAGGTGATGTTCATGATCCGAGTTCGCAAACCGAAGATATAGGAGATGATGCCGTTAAAGCTAGTCTTTATGGGATTGAAAATTTAAAACGAATTGTACCCAAACTCATGGAATGGACTACCGAAGAAGGAAAAAATTATGATGATTTAGGTACGCTGTATGGACAAGTAGTTGGACAATACAGACGATATATGGGCCATGTTTCCAACAATATTGGAGGTGTGTACGAATTTTATAAAACTGCCGATCAAGATGGAGCGGTTTACGAGCATGTGGATAAAGAGCGTCAGAAGAACAGTATGAAATTCATGCAGGAGCAGCTTTTTGAAACACCAGAGTGGCTTATTGATAAAAACATATTCAATAAAATTCAATATTCAGGATCTATAGAAAGAATACGTGCTACACAAGTCAGGTATTTAAACAATATTTTACATCTGGGTAAAATGGCTCGAGTTATTGAAAATGAGACGATAAATGGAAATGAAGCCTATGGCCTTTTGGAAATGATGTCTGATTTGAGAAAAGGCATATGGTCAGAAACCCGAAGCGGTAGAGCAATTGATACCTACAGAAGAAATCTTCAAAAAGCCCATGTAGACCGACTTGAATATTTAATGACTGCTGAAAATCAAAAAAAGTTACCAACTTTTAATGGGTATAGAAAATCTACGGTGGTCAATACCAGTCAGTCAGACATCCGTTCCGCAGCGCGTGCTGAACTAAACAACCTCAAACGTGATATCCGAAATGGGTTAGGCCGTACTTCAGATAGAATGAGTCGATATCATTTACAAGATGTGTTGGAACGCATTGATAAGATTCTCGACCCAAGTTGATGGATATAATGATATAAATAGGGCCCTTAAAGGGCCTTTTTTATCTAAACCATGTATTTCATCGATTTAATGATGCTTTTTGTCGGTTTCACATCGAAATTGCTTAAGTTGGCAACAAATGATGGTATTAGGCCATCGGTTTGACTACTTTAGTAACCCCAAATCCTAAAATCATGACCTACAAGACTAAAAGCCTTCTCTACTTTTTCTCCTTTGTAATTGCAGCTACGGCATACTATATAGTAGAGCGACATCAAGAGTATACCAATCAGATACAATCCACCGAAGTGGCTGAAACCCATTTTGAGGATGATTTCGAATTACCGGAAACTTCACAGGAACAAATCAACGAAGCGCAGTAATACGCAGTTTCACTTGTTAAAAACTTCACAAACCAAATCTAGGGATTAAACCTTGGCTTGGCGTGCACGTCCTAGGACTGAATCATTAAAAGTTTAAACATATGAAACAGTTAGTAGTACTCATGATGGCTTTAGTAAGCATCAGCGCATTTTCTCAAAGACATGAAGGTTTTAAAAAAGGTAAAAAAGCTATGGCGGAGCTTTCCGCTGAACAGTTGGCTACCCTACATACAAAAAAGTTGACCCTGGCTTTGGACCTTACTGAATCCCAGCAAGTAAAAATTATGGAAATCAGTTTAGAGGAAGCAGAGTTCAAAAAAGCAAAACATGAAGAATTTAAATCAAAAAAAGAGAGCGGGGAATGGAAAAAACCATCAGCTGATGAGCGCTTTGAAATGGCTAATGCGCGGCTAGACCACAAAATTGCACATCAACAAAAGATGAAACAAGTATTGAACAAAGAGCAATACCAAACATGGAAAGAACTTCAACTAAAAAGAGCTATGAACGGCAAAAAAATAATGCAGAAGGAAGGTAGAAGGGGATAGTGTTTTTTGTTGATTTTGAAAGCCACGCCGGCCATGGGCGTGGCTTTTTTTGTTTAGACCCATCCGAAAAGAACTCTAGTTTCTATTTTGAAAAACTATTTTAACCTTTCCAACGTATCTATTTTAACCGTCCTAAAGACTTTCGTCTAATTTTTAAAATACAGTAACGATGAAAGCAAATTTTTATATCACGGCCCTAACCTTTCTTTTCACTTTGTCTTTTGGATTTTCACAGGATGATTCCAACTTCCTAGAGGATGTATATGATTTTCAACCTGGGGAACAGGTGTACCTTTTTGGGAACAATGTGAAATTGCGAAGTGCTCCAAAAATAGAATCGGAGGTATTGGAACTCCTAAAAATTGGAGAATGGGTGGAAATCATTGAAAAAACAGAATATTCATGGCCTTATAAAGGATATGATTCTTCATTTTATAGAGTAAAATATGATACTGTAGAAGGATACATCTTAGGAGGTTTGTTATCACTGGAAAGAAAAACTGTAGCTGGAAACCCTTACTTTTTTACTTTCTCTAAAGAGGGGAAGCGCAATTTTCTCAACATTCGATCTATTCATAAAGGAACATATACTGAGCAGAAAGTTCCTCTGTCCCATACCAACCTAAGTATTCATGTGTTGGGAAACAAGGGAATTCAGGATGTGGACAATATCCTTTACCTTGATTATCATGCACAAGCCAACGGTATTGAAGATGGTGGAATCTATTTTTTTGTTAAAAACCATACGCTTCATAAAATAGGTGCACTTTCTCAGATTTCTGATTCTGGATTGTTCTACCAATCTGAACGATTTGTCTTTCCAGATGATGAAGAGGGTATTCCTGGGGTTATCCTTTTTAGAAAGGAAAAGGGAGAGATGTTGGATGAGGAAACGCAATGGGTTCAAACAACGACCGAAACCCGAAAACTGCTTTGGGTTGAAGATAAATTAGTACCCAATTTCCGCCAGAAATAACTGGAACATGGAGTCAATTCTTCTTTTTGGAACATATTTATCGGTTATTTTACCGATATTATTAATTATCGGCTATTTTACCGATATTTTGAATTATCGGCTATTTTACCGATATTTGTTCTATGAGTATACCAATTGCTATCATCACAGGGGATATTATTAATTCCAGAAAAGCAACTCCTAAGGTATGGTTATCGCATTTGAAGGAAGCATTGAACACCTTTGGAAATGAACCTAGCCACTGGGAAGTGTATCGTGGAGACAGTTTTCAACTGGAAACTTCACCAGAAAAAGCATTGGAAGCTGCCATCTATATAAAGGCTACTTTGAAGCAAAACAAAGGAATTGATGCTCGTATGGCCATAGGTCTAGGAGAAAAGGATTATGATTCTGAAAAGATAACAGAGTCCAACGGTTCCGCTTTTGTAAACTCCGGAGAGTGCTTTGAAAACCTAAAAAAACAGACATTGGCTCTAAAATCAGACTCAGAAGCATTTGATTCCACGTTGAACCTTATGCTCCAACTTGCGTTGCTCAACATGAACACTTGGTTGCCAGCTACCGCTCGTGTTGTAAAAACAGCTATGGAACACCCTAAATCCAATCAAAGGGAATTGGCAGCCATATTGGAAAATTCACAAAGCAATATTAGTGAAGCTTTGCTACGTGCTGGATTTGATGAAGTCCAAAAAATGATAGAATTCTATACTACCCAACTCGAACAACTATGATGCTATTGACCCTAAAACTTATATTGGCCCATTTTATTGGGGATTTTGTATTACAGCCCAGCCACTGGGTAGATGATAAAATGGTAAAGAAGGCAAAATCCAAATATCTCTATTGGCATATCGGTATTCATCTTGCCGCTTTGTTGGTCATATTGCAGTTTCAGTATTTGGAAGTCATAGCTATCATAATAGTGACCCATTATTTGATTGACCTTGGAAAATTGATATTAACGAATTCCAAAAACTATCGGTGGCTTTTCGCACTGGATCAGGTGCTGCATGTTGGCGTTATCATGCTTCTGGTGTATTGGAAAGAACCTTTCCAACTAAACATAGGATATATTTTTGAAGCAGCTCCTTTATTGCTCATTACCTTTTTGGTGTTCGTTACTTATGTTTCGGGTATCTTAATGCGAATGCTTTTGGCTCCCTATATTGAAGAAGTGATTAAGGATGATAACGCCGAAGGTGGATCCCTCAAAAAAGCGGGAACCTATATCGGCATGCTGGAACGCCTATTTGTGTTCGGTTTTATCCTTACAGGACAATGGGCTTCCATTGGTTTACTGATTACAGCAAAATCAGTATTCCGTTTTGGGGATTTGAACAAAGGAAAAAACCGAAAACTCACAGAGTACGTTCTTATCGGAACACTGTTAAGCTTCGGCCTAGCCATACTAGCAGGAACCCTATATAATTACTTGATGGAAAACCTATAAAAAAACCACCCAAATGGGTGGTTTTACATAGTGCAGTATATTTTAATTACACTTCCACTTTTTGGTTCCAAATTCCAGTAACGGCAGTTTTCTTTACAAAGTCCAAAAACAACCTCGGTTTTCTCCCTAACACTTTTTCAATATCATGGGTCATTACTTGGTTGGCTTCATTGTCCAATACTTCAGTAAATAAATAGCCTATTAGCCAAACATAGCCTGCAGGAACACCATGCTCCTTCAAAGTTTGGGTATATTCATCAACGCTTACTTCAATAAAAGCGATTTCCCTACCTATTGCTTTTGAAATTTCCGCAATCACCTGACGAAACGTAAAGAATTGAGAGCCCGTCAATTCATAAATCTCTCCATTGTGTGTTTGATTTAACAATGCTTCTACTGCTACTTCGGCAATATCGTCAGCATCCACATAAGGTACATTGGTATCTGCCAGGGGAAGTGCCACAACTCCATGTAATATAGGTTCCAAAAAGAAACTTTCACTAAAATTCTGACTGAACCAACTTGCTCTTACAATGGTATAGTCAAGACCTGAGTTTATTACTATTCCTTCACAAAGTTCAGCCTCCCGTTCTCCCTTACCTGAAAGTAAAACCAGTTTTTTAACGCCTTGTTTCTTAGCTTATTTTGTTAGCCCTTCGATAGCTTCTCTAGCTCCTGGGACAGCCAAGTCGGGCTGGTAGGTAATGTAAACACTGTCCATTCCTTCCAGTGCGGTTGACCACGTAGCTTTATCCTCCCAATCAAATTTAGGCGTGGCTCCACGCGAACCTATGCGTACATTATGACCTTTTTGCTGAAGTATGTCTACAATGCGTCTTCCTGTTTTTCCAGTTCCTCCTAATACTAATACGTTTTTCATAATTACTTGATTTATGTGTTTTTATTAAAAATTTTATTTGTTGATAGCTGCCAAGACGAGCATGGCAAATGATATGAATGATGCGAAAATTCGAATGGTATGAAAGCGATTCCAGGGCTGTTCAAACTTTTGGCGTAGCTCTTGAAGTTCTGTGATACTGCTCCCTAACAAATCCGTTTTATCCAATATTTGATTCAAAGAGACATTTCCTAAAACTGTCACCAATACCACTCCCAAAAAGTAGATTACCACTGCGATTAAAATCAGCCAAAAATGTGGAAGAGCTATCCCTTTGTTCATAAAGATGGCCGCAATACCTACTGGAAAAGACCCCATAAAAACCACAAAAAACAGCGGGTTTTCAATACTTCGGTTCATCTTTTGAAAAGCTTTCAGATACCCTAGATCGTCCAATTGACCAATACCAGGGGTTACTGCGTTTCCCCATGTGAAACATAGTCCGGCTACCAATCCAACAAGTAGGATAGTTGCGAAGAGTGTAATGTTGCTTGCTGAGATTTCCATAATTCATGAGTTTTGATGGTTTATATGTTCTTCGTTTTCAGGTTTATGTGGATGTTCCAATAGAACACCGAGACCAAAATGAATTCCAAGCCTATCATCCAAAAGTTGATATCGATAAAAAAGCTTTCATAACTCCCTCCGTTGGGTACTACGAGATAGGGTACGGTGATCAATACATCCAGAAGGGCACTTATGCCAAAAAAAGTAAGGCCTAGAAGTAAACCGTGGGCTTCCCTATGGTTACGGTAATACAATTTACATCCCATCCAAACCAGTGGTATTACCGCTACAAATAGGACCAAATTGGCCTGTAGTTCCAAGTTCTCCATCATCGGAACATAGAAGGACAGGGTGTATAGACTGACCCCTAGTATCCAAATCAAGGTTCCAATTCCAATTGTTCTAAATGTTTTCATGACTGTTCGTTTTTTAATTACAAGGCAAATCTAGAACCGTGATGCCCGAGTCATTTGTTCAAAAGGGAGTAAGATTTGTTCGAAAAGGATAACTTTGATATTATGGATGTTTCTAGCAAAAACAGAAGGCGTTGGCGTATTATCCGATTCTATTGTATAGGATGGACGTTAGCCTTTGTGTTTTTAAGCATAGTCCGTGGAATTGGCACCGAAGAACTTGGTAAATTAAAGTTCGATTTTGTATCAAGCCTATATATTGCATTTACTATTGGTCCTTTGATGGGATTGGTGTCAGGAGCTGCCCAAATACTTACGGAAGAACGTATCTATAAACGAATCTCGATTAGAAAACTATTGTTTATTCGTTTTCTATTCACCATCCTGTTCACTTTGGTCCTAGTCGTTTTAGCCTACGGGACCTATCGACTGTACTTTGGTATTTCCCTCGATATATTTTCATTTGCTTCCGATAGGGGCAGTGGTGCCATATATTTTTATGTTTTTGCCGTTGACTTAATGTTATCCGTATTGAGACAGGTGAACCTAATGCTCGGAGAGGGTAATTTGTACAAACTGTTTCTGGGAAAGTTTTATACTCCCAATGAAGAAAAACGCGTTTTCATGTTTTTGGATTTACAGTCTTCTACAGAGTTAGCAGAAAAATTGGGCCATATTAAATACAGCATGTTGGTGCAAGAGTGTTTCAATGATTTGGGTACCGCTATATCCGATAAGGCCGAAATCTATCAATATGTGGGGGATGAAGCTGTTATCACATGGAAGTTTAACGAAGGAATAGAAAACCAAAACTGCCTAAAGGCTTTTTACAGTTTTAAAAGGTTATTAGCGGAGAAGGAGGATTTTTATATGAAAAACTATGGATGTATTCCGTTTTTCAAGGCAGGTGTGCATATGGGAATTGTTACAGTAACCGAGGTTGGTAAATACAAAAAGGAAATTGCCTATCACGGAGATACCATTAACACTGCAGCGAGAATTCAAGGAAAATGTAATGAGCTTGGTAGTGAGCTTCTTCTTTCTGAAACGTTAAAAAAAGAACTTCTGTCCAGACACTTTCTTTTCACCGAAATGGGAGCTGTCGTGCTCAAAGGGAAAAAAGGAAAAGTCATAATTCATTCGGTTTCCGAAAAAGGTCCTAAAAAAGCTATTGCCTAATTTCACTTGGGCGAAACCCAAACTTTTTCATAAAGGCGTTTGAAAAGGAGCTCAAACTATCATACCCTACATGCCAAGCCGCTTCCTGGACGGTTGCTTCGTTGGATCGTATGAGATGATGCGCTTTGTTCATTCGTTCGTTTTGTAAGTATTTGAATACGGGAACTCCAAACAACTCCTTGAAATCCTTTTTTAACTTAAATGTATTCAAACCAATGATTTTGGAAAGCTCATTTAGGGATGGAGGAGTATCCAAGTTATTTGAAAGTATTTCCTTGGCTTCATATAACTTATCCCTTTCGTGTTTCTTGATGCCTTCATCCTTCAAAGTGGACAATTGCCAAAAGAAATGGGAAAGTAATGCAGTAATCTGGCTTCGAAAAAACATCATTTTTGCCTTACCCTCATATCTATTATTAAAGATTCCGTCTACGATGTTTTGCATCTCTGGGGTCATAAAAAAACGAGGACCTTCCACATAATGATCGGAAGGTTTTACCAATTGCTCCAATAAGTCAATGAATAACTCTCCCTCATCATTGGGCAATTTCTGTAAGTTTCTTGGTGATGTGGCAATAACGATACATTGCAAAGGTTTTTTTGCAGATACGGTATGAACACATTGAACATGTTCATCAGCATAAAAAGATAAGGCCAGTCCTTTTGTATTTTCATAATCATCTTTTTTACCACTATACTGCATAGAAAGATGAACATTTCCAGACCCATAAAGAGCCACCGCAATTAAAGGCTCATCAAAACTGCAAGAATCGATGGTAACGGTGTCTGAATTGGCCTCTTCCACCAAAATGGTAAAGTCATTGATGTCCAGAATATCGCGAGTCATAACTTCAACTTCTTACTTTTAAAGTTACCTAATTTACTGTGAATCTGAAGTATCTTTTGGTTTCAAGACCCAATATCCGATAATAACCACGGAAAGAACATACGAAAGTGTCATAGCAATACCAGAAATCATAATTACATACTTCATCCAAAGTACGCCTTTCCAAAGAAGATAAATTCCACCGAAAGTCAACAGAACTGAAACCAAAGGCTCATAAAGAAGAATTTTTCGAAGTACTCCAGCTAGTGGAGTTGTTGCTACCAGTAATGCAAGAAGTAAGAATAACATTCCCATAGACAGCATATGAGCATGTACAATATTGAGAATTTGCCGCTCACTCTTCGCAAATTTTAACTCCTCAGCTTCCAAATCATTTTCATTACCCAAATAATTCTCTTCAATACCCTGAGGCACTCCTCCCTCTGTGGTTGTATTGACAAATTGTAATGCAGAAATGAATCCACTGCTCGTTACTGCAAGATATAGTAGGATAAGAATTCGTATTTCCCTTGGAAAATGCTGAATACCGCCATTTAAAATCATCACTAATTTTAGACGGAAAATAGCAAACAAAAAGAGAGATTACTCATTTTTATGTAACAAATGGTCCAGTTCCAGCTGAAATAGTGTTCCCTCCACTAGCTCCTGTAAGGACTGAAGCTCTACAATGCTCATGGCAAAGCTTAGCTGGTTGATTGGTGTTTCCAAGAGAAGTGCACGGCAATTTTTGTCCTCCGAACAATTGTGACAGAGTTGTGAAGCACCAAGCGTATCTGAAATACACTGCAAAAACTCTTTCAACTCGAGATACGAAAGTAAAAGCCCTGTATTTCTAAAAACAAGTTGAACTTTAAGTCTATCGGCACTGGAGCTTCTTTTCCATTGAAATGCAACGCCAAAAGGATTGTGATAAATGGGATTGATGTTTTTCATGGCATTGTTATTTCAAGGCATTGTTCTCTTTTAGCACTTCAAAGCTTTGAAGAACATCGCTAACTGCTTTGGTCATAGATTTTGCAGAAATGGTAGCGCCAGCTATGGCATCTACATCTTCAGAATACACCAATGTATCTCCGGTTTTCTTTCCAATAAACTGTTTCAGCCAACGCTGACTTCCAATTTGCCGTCCGTAGTCCTCTCTATAAATTAAAACTTTGGATTTTTTAATACTCAAATCCATGTTGAACAACACCACATAGTCAAAAATGTTTTTCATACTTGGTGCCTGTCCTAAGTACACATATCCAATAGTTTCATCATTGGTTTCAATGGAAAATAGATTTTCGCCTCCTAGCTCCACACGCGTTTTTGAGTTCACTTCCTCCGAAACTTCAATTCTTTGTAAGTCAAACTCTTCCAAGCTAAAGGTGGTTCTAACGGCATTGTTCAGTTTTTCTTGAAGCCTTGGGGATATTTTTATGCCAGTTGAAAAACTAAAAAGGAAAAGGGCCATGATAAACATGGCCCCTATGTAAATACTATTTTTATTTTCCTTGATCATTGGTGTCTTTCTGTTCTACCACGAACTTGCTGATGGTCTCTTCAATTTCGGCAGGTCCGGCATTTACCTTTTCCATAGGGTAAAAATGCATGAATAGTGGTTTTTTATCCACACTTTTTTGTAAGGTTAAATCTCCTTCACGATTGTAAACACCGTCCCACGAAGTTCTTACCTTGGCCCAAAAGCCTTTATGTTTTTCCCACCAATCTATGGCGGCCTTACATCTTTCACCGGCAACTTTAGTATACGTATTCATTCCTTTTTCTTGCGCGAGTAAAACATCTTCCGCCCCATCTTTACGAATAATCTTATCATTATCCTGCTCATGAACCCAGCCATACGAGGTGATTTCATGGCGATTGCCCCGTTTCATCACATTATAATCACTTCGCTTGGTATATTCACGGCGAGGAAGTGGAGAATCGCTTTTATTTTCCCAATAGTGTTTGCCATCGGCATGTATCCAAGTGGCAGAACCCGAATATCGGGGACTATCATCAACTTGAAAAACTTTTTGGGTCCATTGCCCTTTAACCTGTTCCGCTGGAAGTGTTTGAAATACCCAATTGTTGTCTTTATCATAGTGGAAAACACGTTGGTTCTCAAATTCCCAATCTTGTCTCCAATGCTTGATTACCATACTATCATTTATCACAAGAAGGTGTTGTATGGAAACTTTATCTTCTTCATTTACAATAGGAAGTGCTAACTCCAGAGCTGCAGCCGTATAATCCAATTTCTTTTCATAATCAATTTCTGGAGCAAAGGTTTCAGTATACTTAAAAGTGATATCATAACACCCACACATATCCAAAATAGACTCCCTGTCCATGTCCTTTTTTTCTTGGGCAGAAACCATACTTGCACCACCTAAGATTATCATCAAAAAAGCAACTGAGTTTTTCATAACGGTGTAATTCTTTTTTATTCAACTTTGGAACTACAAAAATATCAAATTTATTTAGAATCAATCAAAATAAGAGGTATATTTGCGCACCAATTATCGAGAATGAATCTAAATAAAGAAATACTTCTTTTATTTTTTGGGTTCTTTATCATTTCTAGCCTTGCCGCACAAGTCGAAAAAAGCCCAAAAGACAGCATCTTGGTTGAAAATCTTGATGAGGTGGTCGTGACCGCAACACGCACCATTCGACAACTATCTTCTTTACCCCTTCCAGTGACCCTAGTTCCCAAGCAACAGATACAACGTTCTGGGGTTATACGCTTAGATGAAATCTTGGAAGAACAAACCGGAATCGTACTGACCCCAGATGCTACCATCGGAGGAGGAGAGGGCGTTCAAATACAAGGAATTGCCTCCGACTATATTTTGGTTTTGATTGACGGTGTTCCTGTAGTTGGAAGAAGTTCGGGCAACTTGGATCTAAGTCGATTTGCCATAGGAAACATCAAACAGATTGAGGTGGTGAAAGGCCCTTCATCGGCTCTATTTGGCTCAGAAGCACTAGGTGGAGTCATTAATATTATCACGGAAAAACCAAATACTCCAAAAATTAGTGGGCAGGTAGCGCATCGCGCAGCCTCATTTAATAACCAGAATACTACCGTAAGTATTAACCAGCGTAGCAAAGAAATAGGGTATTCCATTTTCCTAGATCGACTAAGCACCGACGGCTATGATTTGGCTGATGGAGATCAGGGACAAACCATCAATCCCTTTTTTAACTATACGTTCAATGGAAGGCTTTTTTTTGATTTCTCAGACAAGTTAAGGGCATTTGCCTCAGGACGTTATTTTCTTCAAGATTTTGAAGTCCCTTCTGGAACCAGTGAGGAACGTGATGGAAATGTTCAGCTTAGGCTGGACCATAAACCCTCCGAAAAAACACAATTTGAATATGAGCTGTACTACACTAACTATGTAACCAATGAGCAGGTGGTAGACCCCATCGATGATGAAATCCTTCTGGATAATGATTTTGATCAAAAATTATTTCGTCCAGAAGTTCGTTTCAACAACGCATTTAGCGAGGACAACACCCTAACCTTAGGGGGCGGTTATAATTTTGAAACATTGGACCGCTCCCTTTTTGCTGAACAGGTTTCTTTTGATTCACAGTACGCATTTGCCCAATATGATTTTAAACCATTCAAAAAACTGAATGTAATCGTTGGAGCTCGATTTGATAATCATAGTGAATACAATTCCCAGTTAAGTCCGAAAATATCGGCTCGCTATGCCATTACAACCAACTTTGCTATAAAAGGCTCGGTAGGAAGTGGTTTTAAAGCCCCTGATTTTAGACAATTGTATTTAGATTTCACCAATGCTCTTGGAGGTGGATATTCCGTATTTGGAAAAGAAGTGGAGCTACAAGGGATGCAACGACTTATTGCAAATGATGAAATTATCACGGATACCAATGGCAATCTGATACTACCAATTCCTTTGGAAGATTTGGGAGACCCTTTGAATGCTGAGAGTTCTATAGGATACAATTTAGGTTTTGCCTATAACAAAGGGAAATTTAGAGGGGACCTTAACCTATACAGAAACGACTTTACTGATTTAATAGATACTAGAATATTGGCTACCAAAAGAAATGGAGCGAATGTATTCGGGTACATCAATCGGGAAAGTGTCTACACCCAAGGCTTGGAAGTGGATTTAAAATATGAACTCTTTGAAAATCTTAACCTTGCAGCGGGGTATCAACTGCTATATGCCTTTGACAAAAATGTAGAGGATGAACTAGAGGAAAACGGAGGTTTCATTAGAGATCCGGAAACTTTGGAAACCATCCGAATAAGTCGCGATGACTATTTTGGTTTGGAAAACCGCTCACGGCACACGCTTAACTTTAAAACCTTTTTGGAAATTCCCGAATGGAATGCCAATGCCAATCTGCGAGTCGTATACAGGAGCAGATTTGGGCTTACCGATAGAAATGGCAATGGATATCTCGATGATTTTGATAACTCCTTCGTAGATGGCTTTGCATTGGTCAACCTTTCATTTGGCAAGACTTTTTTCGAGTATTATCAAGTTCAGCTTGGAGCGAACAATTTACTTGATTTTAGAGGTGAAAATCCATTCTCAACAGCCGAGAATCAAATTCAGGTTAATCCTGGAATACAACTTTTTGGAAGATTAAATATTCAATTTTAAAATAGAAATAGATTACTATGAAAACTACCTTGAAACTATTTACTTTATTATTTGTACTTACGGCATTTGTAGCTTGTAGTGACGACGATGAGGGTCCAGTACTTATTGCTGTGGAAAGCAATAGGGCCAGTAATATTCCGGCTCCTCAAAATGGAGGCTTTGGCCAAGGAGAAATTAGTGGAGATTTTACCAAATTTAGTTTTGCCACAGGTGCTGTAACCGATAGTGAAACCGAATGGGATATCGCATTTAGAGGTTTAAGAATTGCGGTTAATGGCGGTACACCTACTGGAACCAATGATGAGCCGGTTCGGAACGGGAATGCTGCAGCTGCAATCGTGGTAGATACTACCTTTGCTGAGGTTACCTCTGCGGATGGATTGACTTTTGAACAAGATGCAACAGGAGCTTTCGCTATTCCTGCTGGCAGCGACAATGGATGGTACAATTACAATGGTATGATAAATGTAGTTACCCCATTGGCCGGAAGAATACTTGTTTTTAGAACCCATGATGGTAAATATGCTAAAGTGGAGATATTGAGTTATTACCGGGACGCACCTTCCGAAATTACCCCAGAGGTTGCAACCAACGATTTTCGATTTTATACATTCAACTATGTATATAATCCTAACGAGGGAGAGACCAGTCTGACCCAATAATATGAATCTGTCCAATCTCATATTTATAGTGTTACGACTTATTCTTGGCGGCATGATGGTCTATGGAGGGATACAAAAATTTCAAAAGCCCATTCCTTCGCCCATTCAAGTAGTAGAGACCGCAGAAAAGTTCAAGGCCCCTGAAAAGGAAGGTACACTACAAAAAATACTTTACATCAGCGGTTCTAAGCAAACAGGGTACTTCTGGCAAGTACTTGGAGTTTGTGAACTGCTTTTTGGACTTCTACTTATTCTTCAGGGTACTGGATTTGTGGGTGCAATTTTCCTATTGCCCATTACCCTAAATATTTTCTTGTTCCACCTATTCCTCGAATCCGATGAAATAGGAGAACTGGTGCAAACGGGCGGTCTTTTTGCTATTAATATCATTTTAGTGCTTAAAGAACGAAAAAAGTGGAAGCACCTCTTATGGATAATGCCTATCTGACAATAGGTTAATTTGGTTTGTTCAATAAAAGCGGGACCTTACGGTTTCGCTTTTTTTTATATCGAAACTGGCCGATCAACTTAGTCCAACTTGCTAAAGAACAACTCTAAAGCCTTTGTATTGATAGGATTTGGAAAAGTAATAGCATTATGTATAAATAATATTGTTTTATTAATAAATAATTAACACGAAAAAGACTGTTAAAAATATTATTTAGATTAAATTTAAATAAACAAAAGCCCCATATTATGAAAACAAATTTTACTTATTTCTTTGTTATTTTTTTCTTTCTTTTTAGTGCTACCCAACATGCCCAAGTAAGTGTGACGATATCAAATATGTCATATGGGTCTGGAGGTAATATTCCCGATGAAGGACCCATTGAAATTGATAATGGTTCCAGTGTTAGGATTTTATTCAATGTTGAGCTTTCCAAGCCTTCCAATCAAGCAACCGGGAATAGTACATTGAAAATTTTTGTGGAAAATCGATTTGGAAACGCAATTCAAGTTGGGTCTACCGAATCCATTTGCAACTTATGTTTTATCTCATCGTATTTCAGTTCAAAGGACATTACGATTGACAGCAGTACCATTGACGACGAAGACAGTGTACTATTTGCAACTTTTGAATCCTCCAGCGGGGTGGAATACAATAGTGTAGATTGGATTATTGAAGTTTCAGACCCTCCTATTGCCAACAATTCCATTTCGGGTAATCAAACCATTAATCAAGGGCAGTCCGCCTCACAACTCACTGGAAGCACACCAACAGGTGGAAATGGTAGTTATTCCTATCAATGGCAACGAAATGTTTCCGGAGGTTGGAGTGTAATCTCAGGAGCCACTTCCAGGAACTACAACCCTGGTACTGTAAGCCAGACAACCAGCTACAGACGGATTGTTTCCTCAGGTGATGCCGCCAATAGCACAAGCAACACAGTCACCGTAACGGTCAATGCTACACCGCCCATAACGAACAATACCATTTCTTCCAATGGTGTTGACAGAATGATTGGAAGCTCCCCTTCAGGAGGAAACGGAACTTATTCCTACCAATGGCTGATTTCAAATTGGGCTGTGCACGACGAAATCATTTCAGGAGCTACAGGAAAGGATTTGATTGTACCTCCCATTCATTTTTTAGTCGGTTCTTATTTCAAAAGAATTGTCACTTCTGGGGGAAGTACCTCAGATTCCGGATACCAACCCTGTGTAGTTTCAAATCAATCGATGAGTAATAACTTGATACCGATAGCTTCTTCCAACCCAACCATTCCCGCAAGCAATTCTCTAGTCTTTCCAAATCCCTCTAATGGAAGTACCAACTTTCATGTGACCATAGAGCAACCTAACACAAACTTGAGTGTATCTCTTATAAGTATTTTTCAAGGTTCCGAGATATTGGTTTATGATAAAATTGTTCAACCTGGGGTTCAAAAAATAAATTGGGCGAAACCACAGAATTTACCTTCCGGAGTATATAGCTATCTAATCAGGAAAAACGGGGTTATTGAATCTGGTAAACTCGTTTTCTTGGATTAACCTAAGTCATCCATCTTTAAAGATAGTATTGTAAGATAAATTCAAAAAATGTTCAGTCACTAAAAAAGGGGCCTTTGCCCCTTTTTCCTTTGCTTACTACAAACGTCTTTCTGTTTCCGTTATAGCAATATCGTTGATGCTCGCAAAACGCTTTTTCATTAACCCGTTTTCGTCAAACTCCCAATTTTCATTGCCATAGGCTCGGAACCACTGCCCTTCTCCATTCTGAAACTCATATTCGAACCGAACAGCAATACGATTATCTCCATGCGCCCAGTACTCCTTTTTTAGTTTGTAATTATGCTCTTCTTCCCACTTTTTGGTAAGGAATTGTTGAATCTCTTCCCTTCCATTAATAAATTGGGAACGATTACGCCACTCACTGTCTACAGTGTAGGCCTTGGATACTTTGACCGGGTCTTTACTGTTCCAGGCGTCTTCAGCCATTTGTATCTTTTGTTTGGCCGTTTCTAAAGTAAAAGGTGGGACCGGATGTTTTATTTCATGTTCCATTATTGTTGCGTGTTGTTTGGGACTTTAGTCGAAGTAGGGAACAAGAATTGACAACTCAAAAACAATAAAACTTCTATTTTCGTAAAGCTGTAAGACACCTTACGACAGTTATAAACAAAAGGCCCAGTGAAACCACCGAAACATATCCTACCTACCATTGTAATTGCACAATTCTTTTGCACCTCGCTTTGGTTTGCAGGAAATGGCGTGCTTACCAGTCTTATTTCTGAGCTTCAGATAAATGAGAGCCTGGGTAATATCACGGCTTCAGTTCAATTTGGGTTTATTATTGGCACTTTACTCTTTGCCCTTTTGACCTTAACGGACCGTTTTTCGCCTTCAAAAGTTTTTTTATGGAGTGCCCTCCTAGGTGCTTTATGTAACTTAATCCTTGTTTGGCAAACTACAGGATGGGCTATTCTTGCATCGCGCTTTGCTACCGGCTTTTTCTTAGCTGGCATTTATCCGGTAGGTATGAAAATTGCCTCAGACTATTTTGATAAGGGTTTGGGGAAGTCTTTGGGCTATTTGGTTGGGGCTTTGGTCGTGGGGACGGCACTGCCTCATTTTTTAAAATGGTTGACGGCCCTTTTCCCATGGCAGTACGTCATTTACACCACTTCAGCCCTTGCAGCTTTTGGTGGTCTTTTTATGGTCATCCTCGTGCCCGACGGCCCTTTTAGAAAATCTAGTCAGCATTTGAACCTAACGGCCTGCTTTTCCATTTTTAAGAAAAAAGACTTTAGAGCAGCAGCCTTTGGATACTTCGGGCACATGTGGGAACTCTACACTTTTTGGGCTTTTGTTCCTGTGCTTTTGGCCATTTATACCGAACTTCATGGCATCACTCTATTCCGAATTTCGTTTTGGTCATTTTGGATAATCGCTATTGGGGGTCTAGCTTGTGTGTTGGGCGGCTATATTTCGCAACGAAAAGGCGTTAAACGTACCGCCGCTACCGCCTTAGCTTTATCCGGTATCTGCTGTCTGTTATCTCCACTGGCTCTTTTGTTTACACCTTTACCCGTTTTCATTCTATTCTTACTGTTTTGGGGGATGGTGGTTATCGCTGACTCTCCTTTATTTTCCACTTTAGTAGCCCAAAGCGCTCCGGCCAGTGTAAAAGGTACCGCACTGACCATAGTGAATTGCATTGGCTTTGCGATTACCATTATAAGCCTTCAGCTTATGTCTGTTATGGAAGGAAACATGGCATACCCCTATCTCTTTATGATTCTGGCTTTAGGTCCCTTTTTTGGGTTGATAGGTTTGTTGAAGAAATAAAATCCAGCTCAAAACTTTGACCTACATTTAGAGGAAAATCTCAATTTTTTTAAGGATTTATAGCAACAGAAAACGTCTAGGATTTAGTATCTTGAAAGCTCTCACCAACTAGCTTAAAACCCTTACGTTTTCAGAAAATGCAATTGCGATTGCATTTATCGTGAATCTGAACTGGCGGTTTGTTATTGTATTTAGCGCCAAAACCATCAAACCCATTTGTATGAAATAAATACAGATTAGTGAATCTATTTTCAACCCCAAAATGAACATATTATGGCCAAAGTAAAAGTGCTTTTAGAATTACCCAAACAAACTTTACATTCCTTTGAAACCTTTGAATTAAGCAATCAGTCTGAAGCAGAGAGTGTAAAAGAGTCCGAAAGAATGCTGGCAAATATGTCCGAAATGGGCATTGAAGTAACGGGTGAGTTTGCTCCTATTCCGTTGTACGAAGGAAAGACCAGAGCAAAGTCCTTATCTGAATTTTCAGCCACCACAACAAATAATGATATGGAATCTTCTTCTGTGGTAATCCCTTGCCAAGTTGATTACAATCGCTATGACAATATTGAAAAGAAGAAAAATGTAAAAATCTGGCCTAACTCCCCTCTGACCCTATTTACTAATGGAACACCATCGGAACATATTTTTGATCTAGCAAATTCTTCCCTTGGATTAGATTGTAGACCCTTTAGAGAAGGGGTTTCAATTAGTGATATTCGTACCCTTCTTTCTGTGGAATCTGTCTGGAATGATGGATTTAGAGGTCAAAATATTGTGATTGGGATTGTTGACGAAGGGGTAAATGGTGAAATCTATCCTGTTGTTGGTGGTTTTTCCCGTTCGGAAGCCAATCGTCAACCAGGAAGTGCCCCAATAACCAGTCATGGTTCCATGTGTGCTGCAGACGTTCTTGTTGCTGCTCCTGCGTGTAAAATTTATGATTATCCCTTTTTAGGGGTTCAAAATTCGGGAGGGGCCATGGCTATGTTTCAAGCCATTCTAAATCAACGAAGAGTAGATGGAACCCCGCATATCACCAACAACAGCTACGGGTTTACAGGAAAACCTAATCAGCAACTTTCCCCCAGACATGAGGTTTGGGACATTAACCATCCCTTACACCGAAAAGTTCGGGAATTGGTAAGTGCTGGTATTCATATGTTCTTTGCGGCGGGGAATTGCGGGCAGGACTGTCCTTCAGGAAATTGCCATCCTTCAGGTATCGGTCTAGGGAATTCCATACACGCGTCAAACAGTCTTGAGGAGGTGATTACCGTAGCAGCGGTTAATAGTAGACATGAAAGAATTGGGTATTCCTCGCAAGGACCTGGAGGTTTTTTCAACGAAAAGCCTGATATGGCTGCCTATTCTCATTTCTTTGGTAATTTTGGTCCCGGGAGGCCCGCTGGAACATCCCAACCCTATGACAACGGAACTTCGGCGGCTACTCCAGTAGCTGCAGGTGTTGCTGCATTATTATTGAGTTCTTTTCCTAACCTAAGTCCAAAAGATTTAAAGGATACTTTAATTAATGGAAGTATAAATCTGGGCGAACCGGGTTGGGATGCAGATACCGGTCACGGCGTTATCAATGCGGGAAGTGCCTATAGGAGTCTATGCAGGGAATTGTAAATTATTTTTAATTATGGATTGGCTTGTTGTAATACCCAAAAAGACAAATCTTGAGAAGTTAAAAGCAGCTTTATCAACAATAGAGGCTGAATTTGCGGATGAAGTATCGCTTACTGAATTAGATGAAACCGATTTTGTGTTAGAGGTAAAAGCTGGAGCTGATTTTCCCAAAAAACTCGAAGATATTGATGCATCCCTCAAAGTTTATCCAAACTCCCAAATTGATTTGTATTAGAAATCATGATGCATGTTGAGTCTGGCATGAGACTTCTCACTTTCGTTTGAAATGACTTTATTCATTTATTTATAGTCATTTCGAAGAAGCAAAGCGACTGAGAAATCTAAAATTCGCAATGCCGGACGGCTTCAATAGTCTTATCCAAATCGGAATAGCTCAAAGCATCATTTAGAAAGTAACTTTCAAAGGCCGAAGGGGGCAAATACACCCCCTGATTCAACATACCATGAAAATATTTTTTAAAGCTATCGTTATTTCCTTTTGCCGATGAGGCAAAGTCAACAACGGGCTCTTCACAAAAGTGCACCGAAATCATACTCCCAAACTTATTGATTTGATGGGCAATTCCTCTCTCCGTCAATACTTCTGTAATGCCTTTATGTAAATATGCCGTTTTATCAGCCAAGCTAGTAAAAACTTCAGGTTTGTTATTAAGCTCATTAAGCATGGCCAATCCAGCACTCATTGCCAAAGGATTTCCGCTTAAGGTTCCCGCTTGGTACACAGGACCTTCTGGAGCCAAATGGGCCATTATTTCAGCTTTCGCCGCAAAAGCGCCTACTGGTAAACCGCCTCCAATTACTTTTCCAAACATCACAATATCTGCGTCAATGCCCAAAGCTTCTTGAGCCCCACCTTTTGCCAATCGGAACCCCGTCATTACCTCATCAAACAGCAACAAAATATCTTCTTGCGTGCAGATTTCACGTAAACCCTTTACAAATTCGTCTGATGGAACAATACAACCCATATTTCCAGCAACGGGTTCCAAAATAATGGCTGCAATTTCTCCTTTGTTTGCTTCGGTCAAAGCCTTTACGCCTTCCAAATCATTGTAATCGGCTAAGAGCGTGTCCTTGGCTGTACCATGGGTTACCCCAGGACTGTTGGGACTTCCAAAAGTTACCGCTCCACTCCCAGCTTGAATTAGAAAAGCATCGGAATGGCCATGATAACAGCCCGAAAACTTTATGATTTTGTCTTTTCCAGTATAGCCGCGAGCCAATCGCACTGCGCTCATGCATGCTTCTGTACCACTGTTCACAAAGCGAATCTTGTCAATATTGGGCACCATGGAAACAGCTAATTGCGCCAATTGAGTTTCAATCTCGGTAGGCATGCCAAAAGAGGTTCCTTTTTTGGCCTTCTCAATCACTGCGTTAATAACAGGCTTATAGGCATGACCTAAAATCAAAGGCCCCCAAGATGCGATATAATCAATCAATTGATTGCCATCTTCATCAAATAGATAGGCACCTTTGGCTTTTTTTACAAAAATAGGGTCACCTCCAACGGCTTTAAATGCCCTGACAGGCGAATTAACCCCTCCGGGAATGTATTTTTTCGCTTCAGCAAACAAAGTGCTGCTTCTTTGGTAAATCATTTGGATTTTTCTTTCCGAATATTGAGTACTTGTCCTATGGATATGGTATTGTCCTTTAAATTGTTAATGCGTTTTAATTCATCCACCGAAATGGAATATTTACGCGATATGGCATATAAAGTATCCCCTTTCTCCACAATATGGGTGAACACGTTGTACTGCTTTGGTTCACGTACGGTATTAAGTCCGCCGCGTAAAACCTCCTCGTCATAGGTATCCAAATCGTAGCGTTCAATTAGTGCAATTAACTTTTGAGGATATTTTCTATCCGTAGCGTAACCAGCTTGTCGCAAGCCATAGGCCCATTTTTTATAGTCGTCCCTGCGGTAGTTGAACAAAAATTTATAGCGGGAGCGTGAAGACAGAAAGACGCTATGATCCCTAAAGGAATACATTGGGTGATTGTATTTTCTGAAGCATTCCCCTTTGGCATCATCGTCATGAAAATCAAACTCGCCATCCCATCCGGTATGGCATTTTATACCAAAGTGATTATTGGTTTTTCGAGTAAGTTCCCCTCTACCGGAACCACTTTCCAAAATCCCTTGTGCTAAAGTAATGCTTGCTGGAATACCAAAGGCACGCATTTCATACTGAGCCATCTCTGCAAAGGTTTCAATATATTCTTGGGTATTTGCAATGGGAAATTTTACAAATCGGCCTGGGTTGTCAGGTAGTGGATATAGTTCCGATTCTTTGGGTCCATCCTTTGGCAATCCGCTGTTAGGATTTCTATTCTGTACCACTGGTCTTTTTTCTTCTTTGGAAACCACACGCTTTTTAGAACCACAACTGGCCACCAAAAGACCAAAAACTAACATAACACCAATACGTTTCATCATATATCCAACTCTGGTAGGTTTTTTCGTTTTAAAGCAAGATTCATACCCTGTATGCCTTGCAAGCCTCCACTATGGATGGCCAAGATTTGGTAACCCTGCTTGAAAAAGTTTTTTTGTATTAGGTCTAAAATGCCAAACATCATTTTTCCAGTATAAATAGGGTCTAATGGGATGCCTGTTGTGGATTTAAAAGTATTGATAAATTGAATCAATGGTTTGTCCACCTTGGCGTATCCCCCAAAATGATAGTTGGACTTAAGTTTCCAATTATCATTTCGGGCAAATTTAAGAATATCTTGCTTTAGAAAATCTCCTTTTAATGCAGGAAATCCTAAAACCATTTGGTTAGGTCTTGCTGAATTGATTAGGCCTGATATTGTTCCTCCGGTACCTACGCAACAACAAATCACATCGAATATAGCATCGGTTTTGGTCAAAATTTCTTCGCAGCCCTTCACGGCAAGGTCATTCGTACCCCCTTCTGGAATTAGATAAAATGGTCCAAAGTTTTTCTCCAAACCAGTTAGAAAATCTATATGATTTTTGTTTCGATATGCTTCTCGTGAAACAAAATGGAATTGCATACCCTGCCTATGGGCCTGTTTTAAAGTTGGGTTATTCTGCCAAGTATTTTTTAATTCTTCTCCTCGAATCACCCCAATGGTCTTGAACCCAGCTTTTTTTCCGGCATAAGCAGTTGCGGCAATATGATTGGAATATGCCCCTCCAAATGTTAGTAATCTTGCATGGCCTTGATTTTTTGCCTCAATTAAGTTGTATTTTAACTTTCGGTATTTATTCCCTGAAACAAAAGGATGTATGGTATCTTCTCGTTTGATGAAGAGTCGAATTTGCTTTTCTTTAAGCTCGGACAGATGGATTTCTTCATTGGAAATGAGCAATGAATTCATCCACGAACCAAATAATCCAGGAAACTGTAAGCCCTTCTCTGCGAGAGATACTCAGGATTTTTCTCATTCGCGTAGGCTTCCCGTTCAAAACTTATGTTTTGATACGCTCGGTAGCTATCCAAGTACATTATGGTTCGCAAAATCCATTCTGTTACATACAAAATGTAGAATGGAATGATAAGCAGCTCTCGCTGCTGACGCAGATGTATACGTTCGTGATTGATGAGAACCGAGTCTTTTTTCAGTTCACCTTCTTTAAGAATTATGAAGGGCCAAAGAGACAAGCCCACATAGTTTCGATAAAAGAAATGTTTAAAAATAACAATCACAGCAAAAATATTACTCCCAAAGATAACTGTTAAAACAAGTAGAAAGTATGTACGTTCGATGAATAACATTAACAATTTCGGTGAATAACACTATCACCTCCTCTATCCCCTGTTTTTAGGAAGTTTGCTAGCTTTCCCTTAATTTTAATGTATAAAAGTGATTGTTTATGAAAAAAATAATTCCCTTGGAAGAAGGGGATTTTTACCTATCAGAAGAGGGATATAAAGTATTCACGAAACAATATCATTTAAAACGCGGCTATTGTTGTGAAAGCGGTTGCAGACACTGTCCTTACGGATATGATAAAAAAACAAATAGTCGCTTTATTTAAACCTCTTCGGCACAATATTTGTGACTTTAAATTAGGATTCAATGAACTCAAAAAAAAGTACTATGAAAAGAATAAAAGAATTTACACTCCCCCTTTTGGCTCTGGTTTTTTTAGCCTCCTGCTCATCTGTTAGGGTGGTTACAGATTATGATAAAGAAGCGAATTTCAATGCATTCAAAACCTATGCTTTCTACAAAACGGGTATCGATAAAGCTGAGATTTCGGATTTAGATAAGAAACGTATTTTGAAAGCGATCGATACCGAAATGGCCGCACGTGGTTTCGTTAAGTCCAGACAGCCCGATGTTTTAGTAAGCATTTTCACTAAAGAACGCGAACGAGTTGATGTATATAACAACAACTTTGGATTCGGTTGGGGTGGCTTTGGTTGGGGTGGTTTTGGTGGCTTTGGGTTTTACAATCCTTGGCTATATGGACCAGGCTTTGGCTGGGGCGGAGGTTTTGGACCCAACGTTTCTACCCGTACGGAAGGCTCTTTGTATATTGATGTAATCGATACCAAGAAAAAGGAATTGGTTTGGCAAGGACGTGGGGTAGGTACGCTTAACAACATTAAGAATATTGAGAAAAAGGAAAAGAAAATCAAACAATTTGTTTCTGAGATTCTTGAAAAATATCCTACGGCCTCACAATTAGCCGCAAATTAAAATATAAACCGCTCTTTTAGAGCGGTTTTTTAATACCTCCTCTAAATTAGCGAAAAGGATTTCGTATTTTTAAAGACACAAAAGTTTAGTAATGTCATACGAGTCAAATCCAATTTTGGATAAGCTTCCCTCGCACTTAAAGCAGTTCATAAAACCTCAAGATTATGAGCAATATTCCGCCATTGACCAAGCGGTTTGGCGCTATGTTATGCGGAAGAACGTAGACTATTTAAGTAAAGTAGCACATAGTTCGTATGTAGATGGTTTGGACTTGACGGGCATATCAATTGATGATATTCCCAATATGTATGGCATGAATCGTATTTTGAAGGAAATAGGTTGGGCAGCCGTTGCTGTGGATGGATTCATTCCTCCTTCCGCCTTTATGGAATTTCAAGCATACAACGTACTTGTTATTGCTTCGGATATACGGCAATTGGAAAACATAGAATATACGCCTGCACCCGATATTATTCATGAAGGTGCTGGACATGCCCCTATTATTGCTAACCCTGAATACGCTGAATATTTGAGACGTTTTGGGGAAATTGGTTGCAAAGCTATTTCAAGCGCTAAGGATTACGAACTATACGAAGCCGTAAGGCATCTATCCATTATTAAAGAAGCTCCCGGAACCCCGGAACCGGAAATTGAATCGGCTGAAAAGCATATTGAACATCTTCAAGAAAATATGGGGAAACCCAGTGAAATGGCTCTTATTCGAAATCTGCATTGGTGGACGGTAGAATATGGTCTTATTGGTGAGCTGGATAATCCTAAAATTTATGGTGCTGGACTTCTTTCTTCTATAGGGGAAAGTGAATGGTGCCTTAAAAAGGATGTAAAAAAACTCCCCTACACCATTGAAGCTGCCAATACATCGTTTGATATTACCAAACCGCAACCTCAACTTTTTGTTACGCCTAATTTTGCTCATTTGAGTCAAATTTTAGAAGATTTTGCCAACACAATGGCTCTCAGAACTGGGGGAGTATCTGGGGCACAAAAGCTCATTGAATCAAAAGCCTTGGGCAGTATTGAGTTGAGTACCGGCATACAGATTTCAGGACAGTTTCATAGTATTATCGAACACAAGGGAGAGCCTGTTTATATTCGTACAGTAGGTCCAACAGCATTGGCCTATAGGGAAAAGGAATTGGTAGGGCACAGCACTTTGGAGCACCCAGAAGGGTTTGGGTCACCTATTGGTAAGTTGAAAGGCATCAATTTGGCCATTGAGGATATGGGACCAAGGGACCTACGTGCCTACAATATTTTCGAGGGCGAAAAAGTATCCCTTGAGTTTGAAGGTGGTGTAAAGGTTGAAGGAACTATTGTTACAGGGACTAGAAATCTTCAGGGAAAAATTATATTGATAACCTTTAAAGACTGCACGGTTACCCATGATGGGACTTTGCTTTTCCTACCCAATTGGGGATACTACCATATGGCCGTAGGACAAAAAATAGTTTCCGCATATAATGGGCCAGCCGATTTAAAAAGTTTCAATTTGATTACGCATGAACTTACCGAAACCACAATTAAGGTAAAAAAGGATGCGAAAAGATTGCAATTAAACGATTATTATCAGCGAATTCGAGATTTAAGAACAAGGAAAAACACTACGGTTTCCATGCGCAAGGTTTTCGAAGAGGTACAAGAAGAACATCCCTTAGATTGGCTTTTACCTGTAGAAATTTATGAATTGGCCAAGAAACATAGAGACAATAGGCTACAAACAGAAATACAGAAACATCTTGAAAGCATAAAATTGGAAAACCCTTCCGTGGGCCGGCTTATAGATGATGGTATTTCCCTAGTCAACCATAGTTTTTCCCAAGTCGAGTAGCGTATCTGAATCTTTTACTTCTTCCCCATCATACACTAAGGTCCAACCCATGGATTGCGTAAGGATATAGATTCTGGATAATTCACTTAAAAGCCTGTTTTCCGCATTGGATACCAAAGTCGAGGATTGAACTTTTTTTAAAAGTGATGCGCTAACATTGTCCTTTATTTCGTTGTAGTCTTCAGCGGCAAAGGGATTAAAATAGTCTGAGGAAACATCATAATACTCAAAATCAGGATTAATTTTGATTTCAGGTTCGGGCAAGATTTGTAATTGTAAAACTTTGTTTTCCACATCTAGTTCATATTTCATTTTACGTAAATCGAACCCAATGGTTACTTCGGCATTAACTACCACCAAAGCTCGCTTTTCTGCCCTTAGCCACGTTACGAAAAGTTCTCTGGAATCTTTATAGTTATACACTTCAGAAAAATGGCCTTCGGATACAATTAGTTTGGAAACATGCTGTAACTCCTGTTGAATGAGCATGGAGTTCTCCTTTAATATCCTGGTACGCTCCCTGTTTTCAGCGCAAGACCTATAAATCAATACCGATGCCAGTGCAATTAAAGCGCCGGCAAGCACTTTTTTCATTTATAAAATTTTAGGGTAGGGTATTTTTTCTGAAGATACTCAATTTTTGCCTGAAGGTCTTTCTCAAAGGTTTTATAGGAATCTGAATCAGGAGCAAAAGGTTTATGAAGTAACCTTTTTTGAATTTTGTCCACTTTATCCATTACGCTTCGTGTCTTCTCAGAAATGTAAACTAAAATAAATCGTTCCCAGATGTAATCTATCCCCAGTGCATTGGGGTGCACCATGTCTTTTTCGTAGAAGCGATAGTCCCGAAGTTCATCCATCATAATTTCATAGCTCGGAAAATACCCAACTCCCAAATTTGCATTGGAAGACAAAACCGTATGTACTGCATTAATGAGATTGGCCTTGCTTCTTTGGTTTTCCACAAACCCATCCTTTAGATGGCGAACAGGGGAAACCGTAAAAACAATCTGTTTTTTCGATCCAATGGATTGCAGCAGATGTATACTTTTTTCGAGACTTCGTATCAGAACTTTTGAAGACAATAACTTTTTCTCAAATTCCCTTTGAGGTACTTTATGGCAGTTTGCCACGGGCAACTCTCTAGATTTATGCTGATACACCCAGGCTGTTCCAAGGGTAATGAAAACATGGGTCGCCTCTTTCAAAAATGAGGCAGTTTCTTCCAACCAGCCGTTCAAGGCGTTTAAAATTTGTTCCTGAGAGAGGGAATTGAGCTTAGAATGCGCATCAAAACAACCCCAGATTCCGTCACGTTCAAACACTTCGTCTTCATTATACCACTTTCCCTCAATGGCTCTTTCCAGTAAATTTTCAATTGCCAGAGGATGAAATAATATCCCAAAAGGGTTTTGGAGGTATTGGAATTTGAAGTAATCCAGTTTATTCCCAATGTTTTCAGCGAAACATGAGCCAATTAACAATACCTTACTATTATAATCTATTGGGTTTTTAGCTTTATCTAAAAGAACAGATGTCTGTAACTTCATCCTTTAAAAATTATTTACAGTTATCAATATTATTAATCATCTCTTTATATTGTTCCTCAAGTTGTTCTTCCAATTGGTGCATGAAAGTTAAAACACGAACCAAGTCATCAATGGATTTATTGCTAAGTGCTTCTGTCGCCTTACGAAGTTCATTTTCAACAAGTTCTTGGGTATTGTACATTCCCTGCATGCGATAAAGACAGTCAAAACCAAACTCATGGAATATTCCCGTGGATTTAGATATGTCCCACGATATACTACTTAAATCAGTAATGTCTAGATTGATAAAGGTATATCCTTCATAAATATACTTTCCATCTCCAGTTGGCGTCGAGTCTATGGCCGTAAAAAAGTGTTCATATTTTTCGACAAAGCCTTTCATAACTTCTGGACTAAGGACCAATTCCCCTTCTTCGCTTTTTAGGCTATCCAATTCCGAATAAAAAAGAGGGATTCGCTGGTTTTGTTCTCTACTTTCCAAGAGCTGCTGAAGATTGTTTTCAACCTCTTCTTTGATCTTAGTCAGCGCAATTTCTTTATCTTTTTGAATTGTTTTCGAAGAATTCCAGTCATTGAACCAAATAGCAAGGTTAATTCCTACGAAAATCAATAGAATTTCGCCAACAATATACTTCCAGTTCACGGTTTTTAATCTTATGAATCGCATGAATGACCTCTTATCGGGCCACAAGATCTCTAGCATGTTCAAAAGCCTTTTCAAGACCGGATGGGTTTTTTCCACCAGCGGTAGCGAAGAAGGGTTGTCCTCCTCCTCCTCCCTCAATAAACCTTCCAAGCTCTCTTACAATCTGGCCCGCGTTCAGTTCCTTATTAGATACCAAATCCTTTGAAATGTAACAAGACAGCAAGGCTTTTCCCTCTTTTTCTGCACCTAGAAGCAAAAACAAATTGGTAACCTGACCGCCTATTTCAAATGCCAAATCCTTGATTCCACCCGCATCTAAGTCAACCTTTTTCGCCAAAAACTGAATACCTTTCAAATCCTCCAACTCGGAAATCAACTCATTCTTCAATCCTTTTGCCTTATTCTTAAGGAGTTGCTCCACCTGTTTGCGCAGCGCTGTATTTTCTTCTTGAAGATTCTCAACGGCCTTTACCGGGTCTTGCGCCTTGTTCAAAAGATCCTTTATCTCATACAACATACGGTTGTTTGCAAAATAGAACTCCTTGACCGCATCCGAAGTAATGGCTTCAATTCTTCGAATACCTGCTGCGACAGCACCTTCGGACACTATTTTGAAGTGCCAAATATCCGCTGTGTTCTTTACATGGGTACCTCCGCATAATTCAATAGATTGCCCAAAACGTATTGTACGGACTGTATCACCATATTTTTCACCAAACAAGGCCATTGCACCATCAGCTAAGGCTTCTTTGATAGGTCTGCTCCTGTTTTCTTCCAGAGGCAACTGCCCTTCAATTCTAGCATTGACGAAGTTTTCTACGTCCCTTAGTTCTTTCACGGACATTTTGGAAAAGTGCGAAAAATCGAAACGCAAATATTTGGAATGGACTGCAGAGCCCTTCTGCTCCACATGAATGCCTAATACTTCACGAAGTGCTTGGTGCAAGAGGTGCGTCGCTGTATGATTACTGGAGGTTCGCCAACGTTGTTTTTTATCTACGGAAGCCTTGAAGGTTTCTGAAATACCTTTTGGGAGGCTTTCTGCAAAATGAACAATCTCATTATTCTCCCGTTTGGTATCAATGATGTAGGTAACATCTCCATTTGGAGCTTCCAGATAGCCCTTATCACCTACCTGCCCTCCTCCTTCCGCATAGAAAGGAGTAAGATTAAAAACCAGTTGATACTGTTCACCATCTTTTTTAGTACTCACCTTTCGGTATTTGACCACTTTTACATCGGTTTCCAAGGTATCATACCCAATAAATTCCTGATCAGCATCTGATGAAAGTATGGTCCAATCTTCTTTGGATATCTCTGAGGCCGCCCGAGAGCGGTCTTTTTGTGCCTGAAGTGATTTCTCAAACCCTTCCCTATCCAGCTCCAGTCCTTTCTCTTCGAGGATTAGGGCAGTTAAGTCAATTGGAAAACCAAAAGTATCATAGAGTTCAAAAGCTTTCTCACCAGAAATAGTTTTCTCCTTTGAAGAGGAAATAATGGAATCCAACAGCACCAAGCCTTGCTCCAAAGTAGTAAGGAATGAATTCTCTTCTTCCTTAATTACATTTTCAATCAATTGATATTGCTCCTTTAATTCAGGAAAGGATTTGCCCATGGTTTCACCCAAAACCTTTATCAATCGATACATAAAGGGTTTGGAAGTGTCTAAAAACGTGAAACCGTATCGAATGGCACGACGCAAGATTCTTCGAATGACATAACCAGCCCCATTATTACTGGGCAATTGTCCATCTGCAATGGCAAAACTCACAGCTCTAGCATGATCGGCTACAACCCGAATGGCGATATCCACATCTTCATTCTCCCCATATTTCTTTCTGGTTATCGTCTCTATCTCGCGAATCAAGGGTGTAAACACATCGGTATCGTAGTTGGATTTTACACCCTGAAGCACCATACAAAGGCGTTCAAAGCCCATTCCCGTATCCACATGCTTTTGAGGGAGGTTCTCCAGACTGCCGTCTGCCTTTCTGTTATATTGCATAAAGACCAAATTCCAGATTTCAATGACTTCCGGATGGTCTTGATTCACTAATGAGGCTCCAGGTACTTGGGATTTCTCCTCCTTTGAACGGATATCTACGTGGATTTCGGAACAGGGGCCACAGGGGCCTTGGTCTCCCATCTCCCAAAAATTGTCCTTCTTGTTCCCCATAATAATTCGGTCTTCGGGAACAATCCCTTTCCAAAGCTCGAAAGCTTCTTTGTCCATTTCAAGCTTATCGGCATCATCGCTACCCTCAAAAACAGAGACATACAGGCTATCCTTATCTATTTTGTAAACTTGGGTCAGAAGTTCCCAAGCCCACTCTATTGCTTCTTTTTTAAAATAATCCCCGAAACTCCAGTTCCCCAACATCTCGAACATCGTGTGATGATAGGTGTCTTTTCCCACTTCTTCTAAATCATTGTGTTTCCCGCTAACCCGAAGACATTTCTGTGTATCGGTAACACGTTTTGACTTGGGAATTGTATTTCCTAAAAAGAATTCTTTGAACTGATTCATCCCAGCATTGGTGAACATCAATGTAGGGTCATCTTTTATGACCATGGGAGCAGAAGGTACTATCTTGTGTTCCTTCCCTTTGAAAAAATTCAAAAACTGTGCTCTTACTTCTTGGGATGTCATTGGATTTACTAGCGTTTTATTAAATTTAACACTTTGTACAAAACAATCTTTATATTTGTTTGTTTTGATAAAAAGAATGGGCAAAAATAGGATAATTTCCCTTCATGCATAAAGTTAAATACTATTACGA
>JBCCXJ010000021.1:0-57417 GCA_039191905.1 Bacteroidota bacterium
GCAACCGGACATCAAAGAAATTTAAAATCTGGGTGGCCATGGCGACGGGGTTCACCCCTTCCCATCCCGAACAGGGAAGTTAAGCCCGTTTGCGCCGATGGTACTGCCACACAAGGTGGGAGAGTAGGTAGCCGCCTTCCTCGAAGCCCTTCACAATCACGTGAAGGGCTTTTTTATTACCGGGTCCCCAGCTATAGAGGAAAATCAAAATGACTATATTGGTTTTCATGAAAACCAATCCAACCAAAAATAGCCGATTAGTACTGTTTGTACTATTCACTTTTTTCTTTATTTCATTCTTAACAAACGTATTGGGAGCACTAAATCCGAGTGCAACTGTAAGCTTTAATTTAACGGAGACCATGGCTGGGTTTCTCCCATTTTCCTTCTTTATTGCTTATGGGCTAATGTCAATTCCAGCTGGAATGTTACTTGAAAGCTATGGACAGAGAAGGATGTTAGTAGTTGCTTTTCTAATGTCATTTTTGGGTTCAACCCTTTTTGTTCTCCTGCCTACGTTCGAAATCTTTTTGGTGAGTTTGTTTACAATTGGAAGTGGCATGGCCATTCTACAAGTAGTGATTAATCCATTATTGAGGGTTTCAGGAGGTGAGGAACACTACGCCTTTAATTCTGTATTAGGGCAGTTATGCTTTGGTGCTGCAGCTTTTTTAAGCCCCTATGTGTATTCAAAAATTGTATCAAACGATGTGTTTTCCGATTTTTTTTCAGTGAATCTGGATTGGGTCCTGATGTATGGACTTTTTGCGCTATTGAGTCTGGGAATGGTTTTTTTGGTGGTGTTCTTGAATTTCCCAAAGATGCAACTTAAGGATGAGGATAGAATGGGTACAATTACGGTTCTTAAAAAGTTGGTGGGCAATAGAATCGTAATTCTCTATTTTCTTGGAATTTTTGCCTATGTCGGGGTGGAGCAAGGTATTTCGTATTGGTTATCCAAATTCTTGCAGAATTACCACGGGCTGGATTTTGAAACAATTGGGGCTTCGGCAGTTGGTAATTTTTGGGGCTTAATGACTGTTGGTGGCATTTTAGGGTTGATTTTATTGAAGTTTTTTGACAGCAAACTAATTCTCAAAGTTTTCACTGGTATTACTATAACGTGTTTGGCGCTGGCATTATTCGGTTCTGCAAATACAGCACTTTATGGCTTTCAAGTGTGTGGTTTTTTTATGTCTGTAATGTATCCTATCATTATCTCCTTAGCGCTGAACTCACTAATAGAGTATCATGGTTCATTTGCAGGCATCTTAATGAGCGGTATTATGGGAGGTGCTGTATTTCAATTGTTAATAGGTTTTCTAAGTGACCATATCTCGCTAAAAACGGCAATGCTTCTCAACTTCATTGGCCTGATATATATTTTCTGTATTGGTGTATGGGCGAAACCATTGATATCTAACAAAATAATTAAGAAATAATATAAAAAAATAATATTATTTGTAGGTAAATACATGTTAATATGTATTTTTGAACTGTCTCAACTTACAAATCTGGTTCCCCAAACCGAAAACAGCGCGTAGAGCGTTTGTTGTTATGGTATTCAATTAACTAACCATTTAATCTGAATACTATGAATAAACCATTACTATTTACACTTATTTTTTTTTCAATTACTATTGCCAGGGGTCAGTCCTGTAATTGTGATGTGACCTTAACAGGCTTATCATCCACCACACTAAACTTAGTCTGGGCTTCGCAAGTTAGTTACTCTCCAGGCGATACGATATGTATTCCTTCGGGGAGTTATGCGGGAATTCGTTTCTATGATTTTGAGGGAGATGCCCTAAATCCAGTGGTGTTTAAAAACTGTGGAGGTCAAGTTACTTTGAACGAAACTGCCTATTCTGCTTTAGAATTCAAGAATAGCAAATACATACACTTAACAGGTACAGGTGATTCTTCTGTAAATTACGGAATCAAGATTACAGGCACAGGTTCTTGGTCCATGGGTGTAGTATTAAGTGCACTATCTACTGATGTTGAAATTGACCATATAGAAGTAGCATCAGCTGGCTTTGCCGGCTTAATGGCGAAAACCGACCCAGATTGTAGTAACTCCGCCACATGGAGGTCTAGTGGTTTTATAATGAAAAACCTGGATATCCACGACAATTACATTCATGATACCGGTGGAGAAGGAATGTATATCGGTTTTACCATTGGATATAAATTGGATGATGGAAGGAATTGTAGCGGTAGCATGGTATACGGTCACTGGCTGGAAGATGTTGAGATTTACGACAATGTAGTTGAAAATACAGGATGGGATGCGATACAAGTGAATCTAACACGAGAAAATGGTAAGATTCATGATAACACGATTTACAATTATGGAACGGACGGCAGATGGGGTCAAGCTTTTGCCATGAGTCTAGGCGGTGGCACGTATGATGTTTACAATAACTTTGTTGAAAACGGACCGCTTGAAAAAGGTTGGGGCATGCAGATTATCAATGGAGAGAGCGGCACTAAGGTGTATAACAACGTATTCGTTAAACCTAAAATGCATGGTGTTTTTCTTCACAATCGCCATGAATTTGAAGATACTTCGGAAGGATACTATATAGCCAATAATACTATTGTTGAACCTGAACGTGCTGGAGTCCATTACAATACAACCGTTTTGCACCCAGTCAATCCAGCCGACCTTTATAGAAATCAAAGTGAGGTACCAACTTATTTTGTAAACAATCTAGTGGTGGACCCCGGATATGATTTTGAGGGAGGGAATACTTGGAAGCAAAATCAAGAAAGTTATTTTGATTTTAATGAGCGTGAAACACGAGATAGTTTGTTGACCAACATTTATACGAATATCATGACACGTCAAATTGATACACTTGGATTGACGGATACCGTTAACCACGATTATAGTGCAAGTTCGTCGTCCTCATCTGTTGTTGACCAAGGGTCAAACCTAACTAGCTGGGGAGTTACGTTTGATATGGATAATACCGCTAGGCCATCTGGTGTCAATTTTGACATTGGGGCCTATGAATTTTTGTCAAGCATACCTTTACAGGCTACTATTCCTGATGATATCGAACTTTTTGATGTGTTATCAAATGAGCAAGAAATAAAAACTTTATTTTACCCCAATCCAACAAGCTCCACATTTCGATTAGAGAATGCAAACTATGAAAAGGTGCATTTGCAATTGATTTCTTTGGATGGGAAAGTGGTGTATAGCGGCTCATATTCCATAGGAAATTCTTTTAATGTAGAACAGTTTAGGTCTGGATTATACTTTTTGAAATTAATAACCCCTCAGAACACTGAAGTTCATCGCTTGGTTATACGTTGAGGATTGATAAATGAAGATGCAAAACTCCCTTTGTTTCAAAGGGAGTTTTTTTAAGTAGTTATATCCTTGGCAAATCGCCCTCCCCTTTTAAGGGTAAATTAGAAGAGCCCATTAAATAGGCGTCGACATGGTGGGCGGCCTGGCGCCCCTCAGAAATAGCCCAAACAATCAACGATTGGCCTCTACGCTGATCACCCGCCACAAAAATGCCTGGCACATTGGTTTTATAGTCGAAAGCTGAAGCTCGAATATTGGTTCTAGTATCCATTTGCAGACCTAATTGTTCGGCTATAGTGGTTTCGGAACCTGTAAAACCTAAAGCCAAAAGGGCCAAGTCGCATTTCCATTTCTTTTCGGTCCCTTCAATCTCTTTTAATTGGGGTCTTTTTCCTGGTACACTAACCCACTCAACTTCTGCAGTGAGTAAACCTATTAATTCACTCTTTTCATTACCAATGAATTCTTTGGTGGCTATACTAAATACGCGTTCTGCCCCCTCCTTGTGAGACGTACTGGTGCGTAATCGCATGGGCCAGAAGGGCCAAGGCTGTCCTTGAGGTCTATTAGGGGTTGCTTTGGACATAATTTCGAAATTCGTTACGCTGGTTGCACCATGACGAATGGAGGTTCCAATGCAATCAGAACCTGTATCACCCCCTCCAATTACAACCACATTTTTACCTTTCGCAGTAAGATTTTGACCCTCAAACGGGATTCCATCAACTCTGCGATTATTTTGAGGTAAGAAATCCATAGCCTGTACCACACCTTTCAAGTCCGACCCAGGAATGGGTAGTTGACGACGAACGGTGGCCCCACCACATAAAACGACCGCATCAAATTCTTCCTTTAACTGATTGGCCTCTATATCTTTTCCTATGTTGACCCCTGTCCTAAATACAATGCCTTCGGCTTTCAATACTTCTAATCTTCTATCTATGACATGTTTTTCCATTTTAAAATCGGGAATGCCATATCGTAATAGACCACCAACTTTTTCGTCCCGTTCAAAAACTGTAACCATATGTCCAGCTCTGTTCAATTGTTGGGCAGTTGCAAGGCCTGCAGGTCCAGAACCGACAACTGCTATAGCTTTCCCTGTTCTTTTATTGGGTGGGGATGGTTTTATCCAACCTTTGTCGAAAGCAGTTTCTACTATATTCTTTTCAATATTCTCAATGGAGATAGGGTCTTCGTTAATACCTAACACGCAAGCTTCTTCGCATGGTGCGGGACATAATCTTCCTGTAAACTCAGGAAAGTTATTTGTGGAGTGCAAAATTTCAGTTGCTTTCTCCCATTTTCCTCGGTAGACAGCATCATTAAAGTCTGGAATAAGATTTCCTAAAGGGCATCCACTGTGACAAAAGGGTATGCCACAATCCATGCACCGAGCCCCTTGTTTTTTAATTTCTTTTTTCTTTAAAGGCTGAGTGAATTCCTTATAGTTTTTTATCCGTTCTTTGACAGGAGCATAGGTTTCATCCTTTCTGTCAAATTCCAAAAATCCAGTTATTTTCCCCATACCAAAAAAATTATAAGGTTTGTACTTTTTCTTTTTCTAATCGTAGTAAAGCTTGCTTGTATTCTTCAGGGAACACTTTGATAAATTTGCTCAATGCACTCTTCCAATTTTCCAAAATATGTTGGGCGATTGGACTTAAAGTAGCGTTGTAGTGGTTTTCAATAAGTTGCCTTAGCTCTCGGATGTCCTTTTCTTCTTCCACCGTAAGTAAGTTCAAGGTCTCTCCATTACATTTTTTTCTGAATGAATTGTCGGCATCGAAGACATAGGCGATACCGCCACTCATTCCCGCACCAAAGTTCCTACCTACAGCACCTAAAATTACCGCTACGCCTCCGGTCATATACTCACAACCATGGTCCCCAATACCTTCAACCACAGCCTTTGCTCCTGAATTTCGCACACAGAATCGCTCGCCCGCTTTACCGTTTATGTAGGCTTCTCCAGACGTTGCCCCATAAAGGGTAACATTACCTGTTATGATGTTTTCCTCAGGTTGCAAGGTGGATTTATAGGGGACTTTAATGATAAGTTTAGCTCCTGAAAGTCCTTTTCCTAAATAGTCATTGGTGTTTCCATTGACCACCATGGTAAGGCCTTTGGTGGCAAATGCTCCAAAACTTTGCCCTGCCGATCCAGTAAAATTCAATTTCAGCGTGTTTTCGGGTAGACCATCAGCACCATAGATTTTTGAGATTTCATTGCTGATAATAGCTCCTACTGCTCTATCTGTGTTATGGATTGAAAAATCCAATGTGGTTTTTTCCTTCCGGAATAAAGCGGGATGCGCTTGAGCAATAATGTCAAATTCAATAGAATTTTTTATGGAATGCTCTTGTTTTTCAGTGTTGTAGAGTTTGGTTCCTTGCGGCACATCAATTTGATATAGAATTGGACTCAAATCAATTCCAGAAGCCTTGTAGTGTTCAATAGCTTTTTTTCTATCTAGCTTCTGCACTTGTCCCACCATCTCGTTTACGGTACGGAAGCCAAGTTTGGCCATAATCTCTCGCAATTCTTGGGCGATGAAATACATATAGTTCACTACATGCTCAGGTTTTCCTTTGAATTTTTTCCGTAGTTCCGGATTCTGTGTAGCTATTCCCACAGGACAGGTGTTCAAATGACAAACACGCATCATGACACAACCTGAAGCCACTAAGGGTGCGGTAGCAAAACCAAATTCTTCAGCACCTAATAGGCAGGCTACAGCAACATCACGACCTGTTTTGAGTTGACCATCACATTCCAGAACCACCCGATTTCTTAGGTCATTCAAAACTAAGGTCTGCTGTGCTTCTGCAATTCCCAGTTCCCATGGTAGTCCAGCATGTTTTAATGAAGTCAAAGGAGATGCTCCGGTTCCGCCGTCAAAGCCAGAAATCAAAATAACATCTGCTTTGGCTTTGGAAACCCCTGCGGCAACCGTTCCTACACCCACTTCAGAAACTAATTTTACATTTACCCGTGCCTCCCTGTTTGCCGATTTCAAATCATAGATTAACTGAGAAAGGTCCTCTATGGAATAAATGTCGTGATGGGGTGGAGGAGAAATCAATCCCACATATGGCGTTGAATTTCTGGTTTTGGCAATAGCAGGATTTACTTTTGGTCCAGGAAGCTGTCCTCCTTCGCCTGGCTTTGCCCCTTGCGCCATTTTTATCTGGATTTCTTGGGCATTGGTGAGGTAATTTGAGGTTACCCCAAATCTACCGGATGCCACTTGTTTAATGGCACTGTTTTTCCAATCCCCAGTCTGGTTTTTATAAAAACGAGCCGAATCCTCGCCACCTTCCCCAGAATTACTCTTGCCTCCGATTCGATTCATGGCAATCGCAAGATTTTCATGAGCTTCTTTACTGATACTTCCGTATGACATTGCGCCTGTTTTGAACCGTTTTACGATTTCTGTCCAAGGCTCTACCTCTTCAATGGGGATGGGATCAAAGTTGGAAAATTCAAACAACCCCCGAATCGTCATCAGATTTTTAGACTGTTCATTAACCAAATTGGAATACTCTTTATAGGTTTCCGGCTCGTTGTTGCGTACCGCTTTTTGAAGTTTGGCAATGCTTAGTGGGTTGAACATATGTTTTTCACCATCCCTTCTCCAACGATACTCTCCTCCAATCTCCAAGTCGAGATTGGCAGCTAATTCTTGTTTCTTAAAAGCTTTTAAATGTCTCCTAGAAACCTCTTTTTCAATTTCATATAATCCAATGCCTTGAATACGTGTAGGTGTGTTTGGAAAGTATTTATCCACTACATGGGTATTGATTCCTATGCATTCGAATAATTGAGACCCGCGATAGGAGTTTAAGGTGGAAATGCCAATTTTGTTCATCACCTTTAAGATTCCCTTGCCTATCGCCTTGTTGTAATTCTTAATGGCTTCTTCAAAGGTGTATTCAGTTATATCATTCTCCTCTATCTGCTGGCCGATTATTTCGTTTACCAAATAGGGGTTGATGGCACTAGCTCCAAAACCAAATAGCAGCGCAAAATGATGTACTTCCCTTGGTTCGGCAGATTCTATTATAATGCTCAACTTGGAACGTTTGCCCATTTTACGTAGGCCACTATTTACATAGGAACATGCTAGCAAAGCAGGAATAGCTGCCATTTCAGTGCTGACCATCCTATCGGATAGGATAATAATGTTGGCGCCTTTGTCAATAGCTTCTGAAGCTTGATTTAGAACTTTGTCAAGAGCTTCTTCCAAACCGTTATGTCCTTTAGTAATCTCATATAAAATGGATATGGACACTACCTTATAGTTGGGGCTACTATCATAGTTCTTTATTTTATCTAAATCTTCCTTCGAGATTACTGGATTTTGAATTTTGAGTTTTCTACAATGGAGTTCAGAAAAGTCGAAGATGTTATGGTCGCTTCCCAAAGTAAGACTAATATCAGTAATTAACTCTTCCCGGATTCCATCCAGAGGAGGATTGGTCACCTGCGCGAACAATTGCTTAAAGTAGTTGTAGATGAGTTGGGGTCGTTCAGAAAGCACGGCAATTGGCGTATCAGAACCCATAGAACCGATAGGCTCTTTTCCATTCTTTGCCATAGGCAAAATAATGGTATTAATGTCCTCAAGGGTATATCCAAAAGCTGCGGTACGGGTTTCCAAGGGAAACTCTCCGAAGAAAACTGGACAATCATTATAAGGGATGTCTTTTAGGTGAACTAAATTGTCACTTAGCCATTTTTTATAAGGATGCTTCTTGGCTATGGATTCTTTAATTTCTTCATCATTAATAATTCTGCCTTCCTCCATATTGACCAAGAACATTTTTCCTGGTTCCAAACGTCCATGGAATTCGATATCCTCGGGTTCCAAATCGACTACTCCGGTTTCCGAAGACATGATTACATAGCCTTTTTTGGTAACCGAATAGCGAGATGGACGAAGTCCGTTTCTATCCAAAACAGCGCCAATATAGTTCCCATCGGTAAATGGAATGGAGGCTGGTCCGTCCCAAGGTTCCATTAGACAGGAATTGTACTCGTAGAATGCTCTTTTAGTTTCTGACATTTCTGCATTCTTCTCCCACGCTTCTGGTACCAGCATCATCATCACTTCGGGTAATGAACGTCCTGTCATTAATAGTAATTCTACTACCATATCCATGCTTGCCGAGTCTGATTTCCCGGGAAGTACTATTGGAAGTATTTTTTTGATATCCTCTCCAAACCAATCGCTTTGAATTAATTCTTCCCTAGAACGCATTCTAGAGACGTTGCCTCTAAGGGTGTTAATTTCCCCATTGTGGCACATGTATCGGAATGGCTGGGCCAAATCCCAAGTTGGGAAGGTGTTAGTTGAAAAACGTTGGTGTACTAAAGAAAGCCGTGTTACCACCCTTGGGTCCAATAAATCCTCATAGTATTTGCTGATATCTTGTGGAACCAAAAGACCTTTAAAAATGATAATCTTTGTTGAAAGGCTAGGTAGATAGAAAAATTGAGATTGTGAAAGTTTACTTGCGATAATGGCATGTTCGGTTACTTTTCTAGCTATAAAAAGCTTTAAATTGAATTGAAAATCATCCAAGGCATCTCCACGACCTACAAAAACTTGTTTTACATAAGGTTCAGTCTCTTTCGCTATCCGTCCAGGTACCGAGCGATTTACAGGAACATCACGCCAACCCAATAAATGTAATCCTTGTTCTTGAAGATTGGTTTCAAACGTATCTATGCAAAAATTTCTTTGATTATCTTTTTGGGGCAAGAAAACGTTCCCTACGGCATATTCTCCGGGTTGTGGAAGTTCAAACTTGCATACCTCCGAAAAAAAATCGTGTGGAACATCTATAAGGATACCGGCTCCGTCGCCCGTTTTACCATCAGCGCTGACTGCACCTCTATGCTCGAGTTTATCCAATATCTCCAACGCTTTGTGAATGATATCGTTGGACTTTCTTCCTTTCAGACTACAAATAAAACCTGCTCCACAATTGTCATGCTCAAATTCCGGCAGATATAATCCCTGTTTTTTCAATCTCATCTTTGCGACATTTCTTCAAAAATATCATTTGAAATGAGATAATTTCAAGGTTTATTTAAAATGTATGAAAAATATACAGGTATTGAATAAAATCCTTAAAAATAATGAAATACCAAAAAAAGAGAGACGTTAAATTGTCATTATCACAAAATCGAACAACAAAAGCAAAGATATGCTTGTGTAAAAGGGGGTTGTGTGGAGTTTAGTCCAATTAAATTATAGTATCCCTATTAAAAAAGGGAGGTGTCTTAACTAAAAGTTAATTTTACTTAAGCGACACCCTTTTTTTAATGGGCTAAAGTTTTTGGAAAAAGTATGGTTTGTATCAATCCCGAAGAATACTTCTGGAAATCACTATTTTTTGGATTTCTGAAGTACCCTCATATATCTGAGTGATTTTGGCATCTCGCATTAAGCGTTCCACATGATAATCCTTAACAAAACCATTGCCACCATGAACTTGCACAGCTTCTACAGCAGTTTCCATAGCTACTTCAGATGCATATAGTTTGGCCATTGCGCCAGACAAATCATAATTATTGTCATTGTCCTTATCCCAAGCAGATTTGTAAACCAATTGTCTTGCTGCTTCTATTTTGGTGTGCATATCTGCTAATTTGAAGGCTATAGCCTGATGGTTGCCTATTTCTGTGCCGAAGGCTTTTCTTTCTTTTGAATACTTTTTGGCCAATTCATATGCGCCTGCTGCAATTCCCAAGGCCTGGGCCGCAATACCAATTCTTCCACCTGCAAGGGTTTTCATGGCAAATTTGAAACCAAATCCATCTTCTCCAATCCTATTTTCCTTGGGTACTTTAACGTCATTGAAAATCAATGAGTGCGTATCACTTCCTCGAATTCCTAGTTTGTTTTCTTTCGGACCAATCTCAAAGCCTTCCATTCCTTTTTCAACAATAAAGGCATTGATTCCTTTGTGTCCTTTTTCAATATGGGTTTGGGCTATAACCAAATATACTTCAGCCGTGTTTCCATTGGTGATCCAATTTTTGGTGCCATTCAAGATATAGTGGTCATCCTTCTCAAAAGCAGTGGTTTTTTGTGATGTTGCATCACTTCCAGCTTCAGGTTCAGACAGACAGAAGGCACCAATGGTTTCACCAGTGGTTAATCGAGATAAGTATTTTTCTTTTTGGGCTTCGGTACCGTAGGTTTCCAACCCCCAGCATACCAAAGAATTGTTTACTGATACCACTACTGATGCTGATGCATCAATTTTAGAAAGCTCTTCCATCACCAAAACATAGGAAAGGGTATCCATTCCGCTTCCTCCGTATTTTTCATTTACCATCATTCCCATGAAACCAAGCTCTCCCATTTTTTTGACCTGTTCCGCAGGAAACTCCTGTGCTTCGTCACGTTCAATTACACCGGGAAGCAATTCGGTTTCGGCAAAATCCTTAGCGGCTTGCTGTATCATCAAATGTTCTTCAGAAAGAGTGAAATCCATAATATTGAAAAATAATTAAAAAAGCTGTGCAAATATAGCTCTTAGTTAGGGAATTTCTAAAAGAATGGAGGTGTAATTGAGAATGGTTTAAGCCTTTGTTGTCAGATGCCAATGCAATGGGTTTCTTTGATTTTCATTTTTATGTTACGAAGATTATGTGGGCAAACTCATTTTGAATATCTTTAGCAAACTAGACTTAGTATAGTAGACTTAACAACAAAATAAACCAACTAACCTATGGAGACCTTACTCATAGTTATTTTTGTTCTTGGATATCTTGCCATAACACTAGAGCATAACCTAAAAATCGATAAGCTTATTCCAGCTTTGGCCATGATGGCCGTCCTATGGGCCTTAATGGCATTTGGGATTGATGGATTTACAACGTGGTTTGATTCTGGAAAGCATGCACTATTGGATAATTTTGGGGGAATGGGGCATGAGGACAAAATGCATCTATTGGAGGAAACCTTGTTGCATCACTTGGGTAAAACTTCAGAGATATTGGTGTTCCTCTTGGGCGCTATGACCATTGTTGAAATCATTGATTATTTTGACGGTTTTGCTACGATTAAAACATTTATAAAAACGCGAAGTAAGAAAAAGATACTTTGGATTTTTGCTTTCTTGGCCTTCATCCTTTCAGCCATCATAGATAACCTTACGGCTACTATTGTGCTTATTTCCATCTTACAAAAAATTGTTGCTGATAGAAACTCCAGGCTTTGGTATGCGGGTTTAATTGTTATTGCCGCCAATGCAGGTGGGGCTTGGTCACCTATTGGAGATGTAACGACCACTATGCTTTGGATTGGAAATAAAGTATCCACCGTAAAGCTTATAAGCTACCTATTGATACCATCGCTTATCTGTATGCTTGTGCCTACTTTCATCGCATCTTTCTTATCTCCGTTCAAAGGGGAAATTGAAGTTGAAGAAACGGCGCCTTCTAAATCAAAATTTGGAGCCAAAATGCTTTATCTTGGACTTGGGGCTATTGTTTTCGTACCTATTTTTAAGACTGTAACGCACCTCCCACCTTATGTGGGGATGATGTTATCTTTGGCAGTGGTTGCCACCTTTGCTGAAATATACAGTAATTCCAAAATTACCATCTCTTCAGTTGACCCGGAAAGTGATGCCGGCGCGCATCATAGCCCTGTGCATAGTGCTTTGACCAAAATTGAGTTGCCTAGTATTCTTTTCTTCTTGGGGATTTTAATGGCAGTTGCCGCTTTGGAATCTCTAGGGTTGCTTTTCAATTTTGCAGAAGGCTTAAAACAAGGTATAGGTCTGCTAGGTACAGAAATTGAAGGTACTGAAGTATCTGATCTTGTTGTGATTATTCTAGGTTTTGGTTCAGCGGTTATTGATAATGTTCCACTGGTCGCAGCTAGTTTGGGAATGTTCTCTGAGCCTTTGGATAATCCTTTGTGGCACTTTATTGCATATTCTGCTGGAACAGGAGGAAGTATGCTAATTATTGGTTCTGCTGCAGGTGTTGTAGCAATGGGTATGGAAAAGATTGACTTCTTCTGGTACCTTAAAAAAATAGGATGGTTAGCCCTTCTTGGTTTTATAGCAGGAGCTATTGGTTTTATTGTGATGCGAATTTTCCTTTAAAGAGATACTTTAACAAAAAAATCTCCGTTATTATTGCAACATAAAATTGGGGATTTTATATGAATTTGTATCAAGAAGTAGAAACGGCAGCAGAACTTGCAGCTTCAGTTTCAGAGGAAAAAACACTTTCCGTAATTGATTTAATTGTCAACGGGGGAACAGGGAGTATCGTAATCATTATGGTCCTTTTTGTACTATTGTTCGTTGCACTTTACATTTATTTTGAACGCATTTTTGCCATTAAGGCGGCTTCAAAAATTGACAAGAATTTCATGAACCAGATTCGGGATCATGTAATGAATGGAAAATTGGAAGCGGCCAAATTACTTTGTGCACAAACGGATTCACCGGTAGCTAGACTTACTGAAAAGGGTGTGGCTCGGATTGGCAAGCCTTTGGACGATATCAATACAGCTATTGAAAATGCAGGTACCCTTGAAGTATACAAACTGGAGAAAAATGTGAGTGTATTAGCCACGGTAGCTGGAGCAGCACCGATGATAGGTTTCTTGGGAACAGTTATCGGTATGATTTTAGCGTTCCATGAAATGGCTTCAAGTGGAGGACAGGCAGAAATGGGATCGTTAGCTTCAGGTATCTACACGGCAATGACCACTACCGTTGCTGGTCTTGTAGTGGGTATCATTGCATATATTGGATACAATCACTTGGTGAACCGAACCGATAAGGTAGTTCACAAGATGGAAGCCAATGCGGTAGATTTCTTGGATTTATTGAATGAACCCATTTAGTGCAAAGCTTCGGTATGAAACTAAAGGGAAGAAATAAAGTAAGTCCAGAGTTTAGCATGTCATCCATGACGGATATTGTGTTTCTGTTATTGGTCTTTTTCATGCTGACTTCCAATGCTCCCAATGCATTGGATCTTTTGCTGCCTAAAGCCAAAGGAAAGTCGACGAATACACAAAATGTTTCAGTGACCATCAACAAAAACTTGGAATACTTTGTGAACAACGAGCAGATTAATGAAGAATACATTGAAATTGAATTAAAAAAAGCACTGGAAGGGCAAGAGAAGCCTACCATAATCCTAAGGGCAGAGGAAAGCGTTGCCATCAAAGAAGCGGTTAACGTTATGGATATTGCCAATAGGAACAGCTATAAGGTTATCTTGGCAGTGCGACCCAAGTAATGCCATTTTTAGACACGAGACACAAGAAAAAATCTTTTACGCTTACAACACTTCTTTTAAGCGCTTTACTTTTGCTGCTTTTTTATATAGGATTGACCTATTTGGACCCACCTATTGAAAACGGTATAGCCATTAATTTTGGCACAACTGATTTTGGTTCAGGTAAGGTACAGCCTAAGGAAAAGGTTCGTCAAGAGCCAAGGCAAGTGGAACCAGAACCTGTACAAGAAACGCCTACACCTTCAGAACCGCAACAAGCAGCTCCAAACGAGCCAGTAGAAAAAGTATTGACCAGCAATGATGAAGAAACCATAAGAATCAATCAGCAAAAGGAGGCAAAACGCAAAGCAGAGGAAATCGCGAAAAAGAAGAGGGTAGAGGCAGAGCGTATTGCAAATGAAAAGAAAGCTGCGGAAGAGCGTAAACGAAGAGAACAGGAAAATAAAAAGAAGAACTTAGATGCCCTAATTGGTGGAATTGGAAAATCTGATGGGACGACTACCGGAAGTGAAGGTGATGACTCAAAGCAAGGTGATAAGGGTAATCCAGATGGAAATCCGTATGCAACTAGTTATCATGGCGCTCCTGGAAACGGAAATGGAACAGGGGGGTATGGCCTTAATGGGCGTTCTTTGGTAAGTAAAGGAGCCGTTCGTCAAGAATGCAATGAAGATGGAAGGGTTGTGGTTCGAATTGTAGTTGACCGCAATGGAAGAGTCATTAAAGCAACGCCTGGTGTCAAAGGAACAACGAACAATGCGCCTTGCCTTTTAGAACCAGCGCGAAAAACGGCCCTACTCCACAAATGGAATTTGGATTCCAAAGCTCCCTCACAGCAGATAGGCTTTGTAGTGGTTAACTTTAAGTTGGGCCAATAAGTAAATGACTTACCAAGAAACTATTGCCTGGATGTTTGCCCAGTTGCCCATGTATCAGCAGAAGGGCGCTGCAGCTTTAAAGCATAAGTTGGACAATGTCCTAAACTTTAGTCTGCACTTGGATTCTCCTCACGTGAAATTTAAAAGTATTCATGTCGCCGGTACAAATGGCAAAGGTTCCTCGAGCCATATGCTGGCATCCATTTTACAAGAAGCGGGTTATACGGTAGGTCTTTACACTTCACCGCACTTAAAAGATTTTCGAGAACGCATTCGAATCAATGGAAAGCCAATTGATGAGAACTTTGTAACCGATTTTATTGCAAACAACAAAGCTTTTTTAGAAACTAACTCGTTATCTTTTTTTGAAATGACGGTAGGTATGGCCTTTTCTTATTTCGCTGAGGAAAAAGTAGATATCGCTGTTGTTGAAGTGGGTCTTGGCGGGCGATTGGATTCCACCAATATTATTACTCCTGAGGTCTCGTTGATTACAAATATTGGTTACGACCACACGGATGTTTTAGGAGATACTTTAGAGAAAATTGCTATGGAAAAGGCGGGAATCATAAAGAAGACGGTTCCTGTGGTGGTGAGTGAAAAACAACCGGAAACGACTGGTATTTTTCAAATCATTTCAGCTCAAAAACAATCCTTGTTGTTTTTTGCCCAAAATGAAGAGGTTAAATCCTATACAACAGATTTATTAGGGAGATATCAAAAAAAGAATATAAAGGGTGTTGTGGTTGCTCTTCAACAACTAAAAAGTTTTGATATTACTGAGAAACATATTGGAAGAGGATTGCAACATGTGGTGGAAAACACTGGACTTCTGGGGAGATGGCAGGTTTTAGGTAAAAAACCAACCATAATTTGTGATACGGCGCATAACAGGGAAGGTTTGGAAGTGGTTTTAGGGCAGCTCAAAGAACAAAAGTACAGTACGTTGCGCATGGTACTTGGATTCGTTTCTGATAAAAACTTGAATTCCTTGTTACCAATGTTTCCTAAAAAAGCTAGGTATTATTTCGTAAAACCTGATGTTGCAAGAGGCCTTTCCGAAGAAAAAGTAAAGAAGGTAGCAAGTTCTTATGGATTAAAAGGAGAATCATACACGTCCGTCACAGATGGACTTAAAGCAGCGAAGAAGGACTCAAAAGGCTCTGATATTATCTATGTTGGGGGAAGTACATTTGTAGTTGCTGAGGTACTGTAATATTTTGATGTTTTCTTTTTGCAAAACAGAAAATGATACTATATTTGCACTCCCATTTGGGGGACGAATGGGCGCGTAGCTCAGTTGGTTCAGAGCACCTGGTTTACACCCAGGGGGTCAGGGGTTCGAATCCCTTCGCGCCCACATCCAGCAAAAAACCTGATGCACTGCATCAGGTTTTTTTTATTTGCAGAGGTGGTTTTGTATAAAGATAGGTAATCCCTTCGCCGCCATAACTATTAAAAAGGGACACGTTAACGAAATGTGTCCCTTTTTTTACTTTATTACATAAAATACAACTTCACTCTTTTCATTTTTACATACAGTAAGACCTTGAAAACCAGTTGATACTTTCGTTTATATAAATATTATTTATGTAAATAGTAAATAGATTAAATAATAATTTATATAAAATTCTTTCGTTCTTTGTTGCAACAACATCTAATTTATAAGTTTATGGATACAAAAGTATTGACAAGACAACCTAGCAGGAAACTATTAAATACTCCAGTCAAGGTTGCTGTTGCCCAAGGGGATGGTATTGGTCCTGAAATCATGAAAGCTACTCTTCGGATTTTGGAGGCAGCTGGAGCCAATATTGAACCAGAATTTATTGAGTTGGGCGAAAAAGTCTACCTCTCAGGGAATACTTCTGGTATTGATTCCGACGCTTGGGAAGCTATCCGTAATACTAAAATCATATTTAAGGCACCAATAACAACTCCCCAAGGTAAAGGGTATAAAAGTTTGAATGTAACGCTGAGAAAATCGTTGGGTCTTTTCGCAAATGTTAGACCGGTGACCGCACTCCATCCCTTTGTTCCAACGCATTTTCCTAATATGGATGTGGTCATCATTCGCGAAAACGAAGAAGATTTATATGCAGGAATTGAGCACAGACAGACTCAGGATGTGTATCAATGCTTGAAGTTGATTACCAGACCGGGTTGCGAACGCATTGTACGTTACGCTTTTGAATATGCCAAGGCTTTTGGAAGAAAGAAAGTGACCTGTATGGTGAAAGATAACATCATGAAGATTACGGATGGATTGTTTCATACTGTTTTTGACGAGATCGCCCTGGAGTACCCTGAAATAGAAAATGATGTACAAATTATTGATATAGGTTCTGCTCGATTGGCTGCCAAACCAGAACAGTATGATGTTATCGTTACTGCTAATCTATATGGAGATATTATCTCTGATATTGCCGCTGAGATTGGTGGTTCAGTAGGGATGTGTGGTTCTGCCAATATTGGGAAAAATGTTGCTATGTTTGAAGCTATTCATGGTTCTGCCCCAGATATTACTGGAAAAGGTATTGCAAACCCTTCAGGATTGATAAATGCTGCTGTGGCTATGTTGGCTCATATTGGACAATCAGAAATTGGAGATAAGGTAAAGAATGCTTGGTTAACGACTTTAGAACAAGGGTATCATACAGCAGATATTTATCAAAAAGGAATTAGTATAAAGAAGGTGGGTACGCAAGAATTTGCTGACCAAGTTATTTCCAATCTTGGACAAACACCGTCTGAACTGACCAAAAGTGTATTGGCTCAGGGTACAGGAGCTGTTCAAATTCCAGATTATTTGAGAAAAAATGAGCGTAAAGAGCTAGTGGGAGTTGATGTTTTCCTGGATTGGCCTGGGAATGATCCCAATGAATTAGGTGATTTACTTTCAGAATTTGATATCTATCGTTTAAAATTGAAAATGATTACCAACAGGGGTGTTAAAGTGTATCCAAATGGGTTGAAAGAAACCTATTGCACGGATCATTGGAGATGCAGATTTGTAGGGGATGATGCCCAAATAAACACAAAAGAACCTAAATACGCTTCCATTAGTTTTGAGCGCGTGGTTGCTCTATTATCCAAACTTGGAAATTTAGGATTTGACGTCATAAAAACGGAAAATTTATACGAATTTGAAGGAAAACGAGGTTTCTCACTAGGTCAGGGAGAGTAGAACCTTAACAAGTTCCATTTTTAGTCGAAAATGCATCAACCTTTTGGCCGGGTTGGTGCATTTTTTTTGCCTTTACAAAAAAGAAAGCCGGAAGAAAAATCTCCCGGCCTTCAGTCAACAAAAGCATCTAACTATACTCCGAAACACTATTTTTTATCGTGGTTGGATGTCAACTCGTACTAAGTTGTATCCACCTCTTGGGTCTTGAAGGTAAACTACGCCGGGAGCACTGTTAATAGTTCCTTTTCCAAACTGAACATCAGTAATGGAAGCTTGTCTGCGGATAGTAGTGTTATCATCCGCAGGACCTTGATTTGGACCAGCTTGTCTTGGTGCTTGGTAGATTCCAAACCCAACAGGCTCATCTTCTTCGGTACCGGCATCAAAAAGATAGGCTTCATCACTTTCACCAGTACCAGAGAAAGGTGTGCCAGCATCATCAAATAGAGCTACTCCATTGTTGTTGTAGCTAATGAACCAGTCATTGGTTTGTACCAACATAGTACCTATACCTAATTTGTAATCTTGTCCTTGAGGCACTTCGATAGTGAAAGTCAAATCCTCACCAGGGCCAATAGGAGCTGTTTGTTCGCTTGCAGCAACTGGTAATCCTAAGTTTTCAAAGTAAGAAACAGCAACTGCATTGTTTCCATCCTCGGCTAATTCTTCCAAGCCACTTTCTGGATTTACAGTAGCACCCTGAGTGAAAAATGGGTCACTATCTGTATTGAAAGCGTAAACCAAACCTGGAGAGAAAACACTAAGTGTAGAAGATAGTCTTAAAGGAGCACCTTGTGAACCAGTTTCGTTAAACCAATCATACAAAGGACCAGGGTTTCCATCCTCAGCAATAGCTTCAAGACCAACACCTCTATCCTCTTCTCCAAGCGTGAACAATGGCTCAGGTAATGCATGAAGCACAGCAAGACCGGGTGTTACCACAAAGTTATCGGCATTAATGGCAGTTATGGTCAATGTGAACGTACCTGCAGATTGTCCATCACCTGGCTTATACGTGACGTAAGCAGTTATGTAAAAATCACCTCTAACGCCGCGGTTTACGGTTCTCACATAAGGATTTGGATCAGCAGGACCTACATTGGCACCAGCAGGAGGGAAGTAAGAAGGTTCGTTGTCAATCTCAGTTCCTAGGTCATAAAGAATCAAATCACCAGCAATATCTACACCGTTAAGTGGAGAACCGTTGGGATATAAATCGATTCCAGCTAAATCTTCAGGAGCCAAAAACCAGTCATTACTGTTACCCATCATGGTTACCGGAGTAAGTTTTGTACCGCGAACCGCTTGGAATGTGATTTCATAGGAATCCCCATCTTTTGTCAAAGGACCTGGAGCACTAGTTCTAGAATTTTCATTAAATACGTGTACATTCAGGTAGTTGATCACATTGCTGATGGTTACGTTGAATGTAGTGGTAGCGTTTACGGCATCATTTGGAAGACCAAGGGAAGGATTGATTTCTTCGTTCCAATCCGTAGAGGCATCACCTTCACCATCGTACTCAATACTAGCACTACTAAGCGTAACGGTAGGAACGTAGTCGCCAGCGGTCCAAATTCCAGCTTCAACAGCAACATTTTCACGAGGACTTCCTCCTGTACCCCATTGTACGAAATCTACAATCGCATCTGCGCTAGCAAAAGCATTGGTGGAGTAAAGACCTAAACCACCGGCTACATCTGGCATAGCGTAAGGTACCACCAAGAATTCCCCAGCTTCCAATTCAAGATTTCCACTTTCTGGAGTTAGGTTGCCCAACTGCACATAAGTACCAGGGCCAAGGCATAACCAGTACGTACTCAAATCAACAGCTACTTCACCGTTGTTGTAGATTTCCACTAGGTCATCACTGGCATACTGTACTTCATTTAGGACTATGCTGCGCATCAATTCTGCAGGCATGGTCAATACGTTTTCTGCACCAAAAGTAACGGTGGTAGTTTCTGCCCAGTTAGCAACTCCATTTCCTTCACCGTCAAAAATAATGCTGTAGTTCTCATTTCCACGTACAGGGACAAAATCACCAGCAGTCCAAATTCCAGCTTCAACGGCAACATTTTCACGTGGACTTCCTGCGGCACCCCACTGCACAAAATCGGCTATGGTAGAAGCATCACCAAATCCAGAGTTGTCTATATAAAGTCCGAGACCACCTTCTGCATTGGGCATGTCATAAGAAACCACCAAATACTCCCCTGGAGCTAAGTTGGTGTTTCCTTCACTTTCTAAATTTCCAATCTGACGGTATGTACCAGGGCCTAGGCAAAGGAAATACCCACTTAGGTCAACATCAATGTCGCCATTATTAAAAATTTCTACACGATTACCCAAGTACTCTACTTCGTTGAGGACAACGGAGGCCTCACCTACCGGGTCTGGGTCAACTGGGTCTGGGGTGTCCCCCACAAAATCATCTTCTGAACAAGACGCTACCAATAGCGCCAATGCTGCAGCTTTTAAAAAATTTGTTTTCATAACAATTTGTGATTTAAAGAAGTTAATTTTTAGATTATGCATCAATTGTTTTTGATGCTGCAAATGAACGATGGGAGGGAGGCTGAAAACCAAAAAACCTAAGTGAAGGGGAAAATTTGGGTTTAAAAGGGAATTTTTTAGACCTGGTAAAAACCTTATCTATTGGGAAGCGGAAAAAACACGGGTAAAAAGGAAAGGACTCCGACCAAAAAATGGAAGAAGTCCTCTTGTGTGGGATATACTGGATTCGAACCAGTGACCTCTGCCCTGTCAAGGCAGCGCTCTAAACCAACTGAGCTAATATCCCATTCATAAAGTGCCGCAATATCGGAAATTTGTTACCAATCTCCATATTCAGCAGAATTCTTTTGTGTTTCGTGCAGGGTAATATGAAGCAATTGCTCGGCAGGCAATTTTGGTTTTAGAATATCGTAAATCACTTTTACAAAATATTCAGTAGTAGGAAAAATGGTTTCAAATTCTGGGCAATCTTCATTTAGGTTTTTGTGATCAAAGCGTTCTTCAATCTCATTTTTGATTAAAGCACCTAAATCTGCCAAATCCATCACAAAACCGGTTTCTGGACTTATTTCTCCTCGTACCCTTACCTCCAAATCAAAATTATGCCCATGATAATTTGGGCTATTACATTTACCAAAAACCGCTATGTTTTTTTCATCGCTCCAATTTGGATTATGCAATCTATGTGCTGCGTTGAAGTGGGCTTTTCTGCAAATTGTGGCAATCATTTAAATGATTTTTTAAAAGACTGCAAATTTAATCATCTGCCTAGCGAAAACCTACAAGTGCTCAATTAAACTAAAACACTATTGATTTTGAATAGCGTAATCCAATATTTTGATAAGGTTTTCCTGAGAATCGAACTTTAGTCCTTCCTTTTTGGCAAATTTAAGAATCTCTGAACCAAGGTCTCCAAAAAAGGTCCGAATCTTCTTTTTGGTTTTTGGTATTTGTAAGAGGTAGTCTATATCGTCATTTACATAATCTACATAATATGAATCACTCAGTTTTTTAAAAATAGCAGGAACTTCCGGTTCATAACTGCTTTTTGCAGGTTTGGCAGGCACATAATTGATGCGTACCCTTTTATATAAGGAATAGCTTTGGTTGGTCACAATCTCTTCCAGAAACAGCCGCTGTAAATCACCTGATTCATTTATGATTGTTTTGGACATGAAAATTCGGTTTGAACCATCGGAAAAAAGAACTCTATACTCCCGAGAAGGCGTAACCCCCTTAATTTCTTGGTCATTTTCCTTAAACTCCATAATGTTGTCCACGGCATCAAAACGTACCGGATATGTTTTATCAAGATTGTTGATTTTGGAGGGAACAAATTCTTCAAAAATGTATTTTGTGCCTTCCACATCACTGTATTTGGGATTGTTGACCACTACAAAAAAAGATATATCCTTTATTGAAGCATTGCTATTCTGGGTTATTTGTGCCTTTGCGTTTAAGATGAGCAGAAGAATAGAAACTGAGATCAGAATTTGTTTTTGCATGATGAAAACATTTATTCTTAAACTAAAATACCACTGCCTGCATGTTCAGACAGTGGTACTTTGTTGCTAAAATCAATTTTTAAAAATTACCAGGATTTTGGGTAATGTTGGGATTGTTAACGATTTCATCATCCACAATAGGGAAAATGACTTTGTTTGCTCCAGGTGCTGATTCTGGGCCACCGCCTGGTCTTAAGTTTAAGTTATTTCTCAAGAGATCCATTCGTCTATGCCCTTCAAAACATAGCTCTTTCCTTCGTTCCAATGAAATTGCATCTAAATCTACAGTTGTTAAATCCGCTAAACCGGCTCTGTCCCTTAATAGGTTGATATCGTTTAGAGGCGTATCACCAACGGAAGATCCATTTTGAAGATTTGCTTCAGCGCGGATGAGGTACATTTCAGTAATGCGAAGTTCCATACCATCAGAAGCATTATTTACAATATCAGGATATTTTGTCGTAAAAAACGTATTGTTTCCTCCGGCATCCGTTGCTGCTTGTGTGAGTTCGTCAAATCTTCTATCTCCGGGCTCTGCAGCAAACGCATCAATTAGATCTTGACTGAAAGGTGCATCACCTCGCCCTCCAGGAGCTGGATTGAAGAAGTTGACGTATACTTCATCTGATCCCGGAACCGATTCATCCTGTGGACCATCAGTGGGGGTATTGATTACCACAAAAATATGTTCACTTGAGGTCGGGTTATCATCATAAAAATCGTAGTTAGGAGCAAGTGCATATTCTCCAGAACTAATTACTTGGTTAGCGAAATCCGCCGCTTCCGCCCACTGTTCCCGATACAAATAAAGACGTGCCAATAAAGCCCTAGCTGCACCTGCTTCGGCTCTATCGCCATTATCCTCAGGTAACACAGCCAATGCATCTAACAAGTCTTGCTCAATAAAAGAATGTACTTCATTTACCGTCGATCTTTCCAATTGAAAGTCAGAAAGGTCACTTTCTGGCGTAAATACTTGGGTTGCCAATGGAATTCCCAAATTTGTGCCTCCAGAAAACTGAAAAGGTTGTGCAAATAAATTGACCAATCTAAAATAAGTTAATGCCCTAAGAAACTTAGCTTCTGCAATAAACTGTTCCTTTTCAGCATCAGATAAATCAATTAAATCTACTGCGGGAAGATTTACTATAATGTTATTTGCAGCACCAATCAATTCATATGCATCCAACCAAATATTATCGATGGTCGCATTGGTTGCCAAAGTTTCGAACTGATCAATTTCTTGAAGGGATGGAAAGCTTCCCACGAAATTTATGTTATCGGCCATAAAATCTGACATTAATTGTGGATTTCCATTGAGGTCCCCACTTTGATTTTTACTGTATATCCCGACAACAGCTCCATTAATAGAACCTCTTGTGGCAAATACGGTGGTAGTTTCTATATTATCTTCAGGATTTACTTCCAACTGATCTTCACAAGAGATGAAAATAGAAAGTCCAAAAATAATCGTGATTATTCTCATTGTTTTCATATGTATTTTTTTAAAATGTTAACCTTGCTCCAAACGAATACAGTTGTGCTTGGGGAGCTGTAAAAAAAGACTCTCCTTGAAATAATGGATCAATATCATCCGTAACCTCGGGGTCTATACCGTCCATTTCATCCGCCTTGATGGTAAGTAAATTAGTTCCTGTTACATACAACCTTACTCCAGAGAAAATACCCCCTAACCTATCTAAGGCCGACTGTGGTAGATTGTAACCTAGGGTTACGTTTTTTATCCTTAGATAAGAGGCATCGAGCTGTTGTTGTGAAGATCTCTGATTAAAAAGATTGAATGTCGAACTATTAGGGCTTGGAAGAAAAGCATTATCACCCGGTTGTCTCCAGAAATTCAAGTTTTGTCTTCTTACGTTGACAATACCTCCAATGGCATCGTTCCCATCGGCAAACCTTAAACCATCTATGACCACATCATTACCGTATGAGTAGTTCATGAGTACAGAAAGATCAAATCCTTTATAAGAGAAAGTATTGGTCATACCACCCGAAAAATCTGGAAGAGGACTTCCTGTAACCACACGATCCGCAGTACTTGGATTTGTAGTAATGTTTCCATTCGCATCCAACCATTCAGCATCACCCGTCTGTGAGTTTATACCGACGTATCTAATCAAAAAGAAGTTATTCAAAGACTCACCTTCAATAGCCCTTTGGATTGGTCCATCAATAATTCTTCTGCCCTGCGGATCGGTCGCTGCATCTTCGTTGAGTGCCAAAACCTGATTGTCTATGGTCGTAAGGTTGAAGTTGGTTCTCCATTCAAAGTTTTCAGTTCTGATATTGACCGTACTTAGCTCAAATTCCCATCCTGAATTCTCCATTTCACCTACGTTACGGTTAATATTGGTAAAACCAGTTTGTGGTGGTAGGACCTGTGCCAATAACAAATCACTTGTGGTTTTTTTGAAGTAGGCAACGTTGAAATTAATACGACCATTCAGGAAGCTGGATTTAATGCCTATATCCAAGGTTTCACTTTCTTCCCATTTAAGGTCTGGATTTTCTGGATTTGGTGCTGGAACAATTCCCGATTGTCCATTATAGTCACCAAAACCTCCTGCATTAAACAATCCCAAGGAGGGGAAAGTCCCCAATCTGTCGTTACCCACCGTACCTATACTAGCCCGTAAAGACAAATAGTCAAAAAAGTTCAAATCTTGAATAAAGGATTCTTCGGAAAGGACCCAACCCGCAGCAGCGGACCAGAAGTATCCAAAACGATTGTTAGCCCCAAAGCGCGAAGAACCATCACGTCTTATAGAGCCCTCAACCAAATATTTTCCTTTATAGTCATAAGAAGCACGTGAAAAAAGTCCAAAAAGACGCGAAGGGAACCGATCACCATTTAGCACTTGCGGGGTTGATCCTGAACCTAGGTTTCTTAAGTCGTCCGTAAGAAAGCCAGTTGACTGAATATTCGATCGAGTCCTTAGCGTTTCTTCATAGTTAAGACCTGCGAGTATGGTCAACGTATGGTCATCGTTAAATGTATTGGTGTAATTTAGGGTTTGGTTGGTCAACCAACGGTCTTCACTTACCCAAATTTGTTGTGCCAAACCACCTGGAGTATTGAATTCCGCTTGTCTCACAAATTCCTCGAGGTTTAATTTATCAATACCAAATTCAGATCGCCATGTAAGTCCGGGGAGGGGACTTATCTCGGTAAATGCATTTCCAATGACTCGGAAGGTCTTTAGCTCATCCGTGTTTAGAGCTACACGGGCAAATATGTTAGGTATAAAGGAACCGGATTGTAAAAAGTTACCATCGTCATCAAATGCAGGAACTACTGGACTTTGCAAGAAAGCTGTGGTAAAGGGCGCATTGATGTTATTTTCAATTCCTACACGATTTAAGCGGTTATTGGTGATTCCCAGATTCATTCCAGCTTTGAGCCAGTCATTCACCTGAGTGTCAATGTTTATTCTAGCCCCTGCTCTTTGTTGATTATTTCCAATAATGAATCCTTCACTATCTTGAAAATCTAAACCAAAAAAGAAGGATGTTTTCTCACTACCTCCTCGAACACCTAGATTGTAGTTTTGAGAAATTCCGGTACGTTGCACTCCACCTAGCCAATCGGTTCCTCCAGAGCCAATAGCTCCAAGACCCAAAGACTCTGGGGTAACGGTTACTCCACCGTTTTGTATGGTTGCAATTTCTGATTTGAATTGTCTGAATTCATCGGCTGTTAAAATATCTGGCACATCTGTTGACTCTGAAAATTGAGTGCTCACATCCAAAGTCACTGTTGTTCGCTCACCTTTTCTACCTTTCTTAGTTGTAATAAGAATAACCCCATTAGCACCTCGCGACCCATAGATGGAGGTTGCTCCTGCATCCTTTAGGACGGTAAGGGACTCAATGTCATTCGGATTCACAAAAGATAAGGGGTTGATTCCTGTATTACCCCCTCTATTTAGCGTGTTGGTTGCCGTATCGGTAATAGGAACTCCATCAATAACGATTAGCGGTTGACTACCTGAATTAATGGAATTTACACCTCTTACCCGAATTACTGCGGCAGAACCCAATACCCCCGAGGCATTTACAATTTGCGTACCTGCAGATTGCCCTTGAAGCAATTGATCTGCAGAAACTACCTGAAGGTTTTCGATGGCTTCTTGTTTAACAATACCAACATTTTGGATAATTTTTCTTTCTTCTTGATTACCGTATCCAATCACAACAACTTCTTGCAACGCTTGGGCATCTTCTTCCATCTGTAGGTCAATTACATTTGAAGCACCAATCGTACGTCTTTCGGTTTTTTGCCCTAAATAGGTAAAGAGCAAGGTTTGCCCTACGCTTCCGGTGATGGCATAATTTCCATCAAAATCGGTTTGCGTACCATTGGATGTTCCTTCTACCACGATATTTACTCCAGGTAATGGAAATCCAGTTTGATCAATCACTGTACCAGTAATTGTTTTTTCTTGGGACATAGCCACTGTAGTCAACAGCAGCATAAAGAACGTCCCAAACAGTTTCTGTACTTTCATAGAGTTAAAAGTTTTGTTAGTAATAATGAGTTAGCGCAACTGAGAAAGGCAGGCGGGAGAAGTGGTTTGATAGCTAATTCAAATAACACTCCCTTGCACGAAAACAAAACTTAATGGAAAGTCTATTTATAGGGTAGTAAAGCCTCTCACCGCCTTACCTTTACAATTGCAACAACAAAAGAATCGGAAACCGAAAACAGGGAGGTACTTCTAAAACGGGGAGAACCTCAAAAATAGACGGCCCAAACGGGACGAACTCTTTTTAACAAAGTTTTATTCATTTCATGATATCTAGGTCAAATTCTCTCTTTTGAAAAAAGACAATGAAATACCATTTAAAAACAGTTTGTGAAAAAGAATGGAAAGGGGTTGGGATAGTTAAGAAGCGAATCGGACCAGACTTCTAAAGTCATTTGGGCTGAGACCTGTCTCTTTTTTGAAAGCGCCGTAAAAACAGGTTTTACTGTTAAAACCTACTTCATACATAATAGCTTTAACGCTGAGGTTTGGGTTGTGAATCAAAAGGTTCTTGGCATCTTTTACCCGGTATTGATTAAGAAGTGTATAAAAATTTACAGAAATGTATTCGTTTATTACCTGGGATACCTTGTAGCGGTCCATGGCTATATGTGATGATAGCTCGTTGAGTCCGAGGGCATTGTTCTTGTGTATTTTGTCAGATTCAAACGCTAATCTTACTTTTTCCTTTATCTCAAGTGCTTCGGATGTTTTAAGGCCGGATTTCTGATATTTTGTTAATAAAGTTGTCTCATCTGGGTTTGATGAAACTTTCCTATTATTAAAAATAGTTGAGATAAACTTTTTCATGAGTTTTGGCCCCTTAGGTTGTAATAGGATAACTAGTTACCATATTTTCAACAGGTTGAGGTTTTTTCCGATAAGTGTTTTCGTAAACTATGTTCGGGAGACTTTACCTTTAGGGTGTGCGAAGTGGGTGAAACTTAGCCAAAAGTTTCAAAGCGAAGAAATCAAAATGAAATTGCGATAGAGGTCTATAGCTTTTCCCATATGTGGTCCGAACCTAATCTAAAGCTACCCAAATGCTCAAAATCACATTCTTTCGGTGCAAGTATTGAAAGGAAGGCTTCACTGTTTTTATTTCGATAAAGGTGATAGGTTTCTCCAACAATTGGCTGAAATGAAAACTTGGCAGCATAGACCAAGTTGTTGTATTCGTAGCGCTCAATTAATTGCTCATACTGTGCTTTAACCTCATCAAATTCAGCTTTCAGTGAGCTGTTGACTTTACGAATGTTACTGTTTTTCCAAGGGGAGAGATTGTTGGATTGTATTTTAGGCGAGCTTAGATTAGTTGCATACGGTTTAAGAAAAGCATCATATGCTTGCTCTTCTTCGTTGAAGACAACGTTATCCGGTTTTTTCTTTTTCATACCCCAAAAATACAACCTCTCTTGAAATTGTAGGGAAGAAAGGAAATGTTATAAACCCTAAAACTATTAAAGGCTTACCGTACAAAATTGTGATTTTCCAAACCAACGGACTCGGTTTTTTGCTGCGATTCGGTAGATACCATCTCTTATAAACCTAGGGACTATGCTTAAGGTAGTGGCTAACAAACTCCATTCTGGAATTTTGGCAATGATTCCTAGGAAACCATCAGAAAGCGTATGTACACCAAATTCATCTAGGAGCACAACGGTTTCCAAGGTATCGGTTTTAAAACCATTATTACGTAAAATTTCTTGCCCATAAGAGGATTGGAACGGTACATAATCGAAGATATCCATATCGATATTTCTCAGCAACCAACCTACCACGCCATTGCAAAGATTGCATTCTCCGTCAAAAATTATGATACTTTTTTCCATATCCAAAGTAATTTATACTCCTTAGTTCGGAATAGTACAGTCTTCATTTCAAAGTAGTTGGAAGGAAAAGGGAAGTTTTGGAAAAGTTTATGATTTATGGAATTACCCGATGTACTCCAAAATACGCTCCAATGCCATACCGCGAGACCCCTTAATCAATACATTTCCTTTCTGTATGGGGTGTGACTCGATATGACTTTTTAGCTCTTCAAAAGTTTGAAATTTTAGAAAAGCGGTTTGCGTCCCAGAAAAATGATTCCCCACCAACAGAACGTTTTTGAATCCCAAGGTTTGGGTCAAATCGGCAATGGCTTGATGTTCTTCTTCGGATGCTTCACCCAACTCAAACATATCTCCCAGAATGAGGTATGAATCTGAGGCCTTCATATAGCTGAAATTTTGAATAGCCATGCCCATGCTGGTGGGATTTGCATTGTAAGCATCCAAAATTATTTTGATTACACCTCTATCTATAATTTGAGAACGGTTATTTTCTGGGGAATAGGCCTCGAGAGCAGATTTGATATCTTCGAGGGGAATATTAAAATATTTACCCATAATGATGGCCGCACAACAATTGGTAAAATTATAAGCTCCAGTAAGTTGGGTGGAGATTTGGGTTTCTTCTACCTCTATTTTTACAAAAGGATTACTTTCTGTAAGTCGTATGTTGTAGTATTGAGAGTTTGATGCGCTATATCCTATTTTTTTGACATAGGTATCCAATTTTTTCAATTGAATAGGGTCATCCGCATTCATGAAAATATGTTTGTCTTGAGATGTAAGGTAATCGTACAGTTCACTTTTACCTTTAATAACACCTTCAACTCCTCCAAAACCTTCCAAATGGGCCTTTCCAAAATTAGTAATGTATCCAAAATCAGGTTGGGCAATTGAGCTTAAAAAAGCAATTTCCTTTTGATGGTTAGCTCCCATTTCAACTATGGCCATTTCGGTATCATCTTTTATAGAAAGCAAGGTGAGTGGTACCCCAATATGATTATTAAGGTTGCCTTGCGTGGATATACTCTTGTATTTTTTTGAAAGTACATTGAAGATGAGTTCTTTGGTTGTGGTTTTGCCATTGCTTCCTGTCAATGAAATAATCTTGGCATTAGACTGGTTTCTATGATGGGTTGCGAGTGTTTGTAAAGTTTCCAAGACATTTTCTACCAGAATATAGTTTTTTGAAACTTTAAATTCAGCTTCGTCCACAATGGCATATGACGCGCCTTTTTCTAAAGCTTCACTGGCAAATTTATTTCCATTGAAATTAGGTCCCTTTAATGCAAAAAACAGACAATCAGGACTGATTTTCCTCGTGTCTGTACTTATTTCTGGATGTGTTAAAAATATTTGGTAGAGTTCCGATATCTTCATGGTTCGAAGATAAAAAAAGCCCTGATGATGTATCAGGGCTTTTTTGCTATTTATTGGATTTTCAATTTTATCTCGCCTTTTTATGACGTACTGTTTTGTTCTTTGATTTTGATTTAGAACCTACTCTGGACATAGCACATCGGAATCCAACATCGTCCGTTGCCATGTATTGTGGCAAGTATCTACGTTGTGCTGGATCTAACCAGAATGCTCTATCTCTCCATGATCCTCCTTTGTATACTCTTACTTCGTCATTTATTAATGAAGTTCTATAATTAGAAGTATCATACTGGCGAAGTAATTTACCTGTTGAATCACGCTCAACTTTGTGTTTAGGAGAGTCATACATTTTTCGATTGTCGGTCTCGTCACTAAAGCGCTCAAAGAATCTTGAGGAACCAGGATCACCATCTCTATAACCACGGTTATCACTAGAAGAGAAATTAGTTCTTAGATACGTTTCTTCGTCACCCACGGGGACTTCCTTAATTTCACCAGGAAGGTTAACGGCTACTATCTTTCCATTAGGAAGGGTATCGTAAACAATTTCGTCTCTTAAGATTTCTACTTTTCCATCTTCACCAATGGCCTTTTTCAAATAAACGTTACCTCGATAGTAGTTGAAGTCACTGATTTCATCATCAACTATTGGTCGGTATACATCGGCAACCCATTCAGATACGTTACCAGCCATATCGTAAAGACCAAAGTCGTTGGGTTTATAGGATTTAACTTGAGCTGTAATATCGGCTCCATCATCAGACCATCCTGCGATTCCGCCATAGTCTCCTTTTCCTTGTTTAAAGTTGGCCAACTGATCACCACGACCAACTCGTTGTCCGTTTCTGGTGTAGTCACCTTCCCAAGGGTATTTTTTTCTACCTCTGTAGTTATTGTATTCTCTAGATCCAATCAAAGCTTGGGCCGCATATTCCCATTCCGTTTCGGTAGGAAGTCTATACTCAGGCTGTATAACACCACTGCTTCGCTTGGCAAATGTGTTTATAGAATCTTTTTTCTGCTTCCCTTGAAGAGAATCAATCTGACCTCCGTATACAGACTCTGGATTATTCAAATAGGCTTCTGTACTAAAGGTACCTCCTATCTCTCCGTTAAGAACCTGATATTTAGCGTCCTGTGCTAAAAACCCTTCACGCTCCAGCATGGCTTCGTTCACCCTATCCGTTCTCCACTCAGCATACTGCGAAGCTTGTACCCAATTTACCCCAACAACAGGGTATTCTGCATAAGCGGGGTGTCTTAGATAATTATTGGTCATGGTTTCATTAAAGCCCAATCTGTTTCTCCATACCAATGTATCCGGAAGTGCTCCTTTATAGATATTGGCATAATTTGGATTTTCTGGAGGGTAAACCGCCTTCAAATAATCCAAATATTCAAGATACATTACATTGGTGACCTCAGTTTCATCCATATAAAACGACTGGACATGTTGTTGGGTAGGTGTATTGTTCCAATCGTGCATAATGTCATCCTGCACTTTACCTTTCGTAAAAGTACCTCCTTCAATAAATACAGTTCCCGGAGGAGTTTCTTGTTCCTTGAAGTCAGAATTATATTGGAATCCTCCTTCTTTGGCATTAATCTTCCATCCTGTGGCTCTTGAGATATTCTTAGATGAGGATGATGACTTTTTACAACTGGAAATTCCTCCAACTATAACAGCACAAGAAAGTACAACTTTGATAAGATGTTTTTTCATAATTTGGGCTTGAGTACTTTTTATTCAAGGGTTTACACCCTTTCCTACTTCAATTTGATTTTAATTTTACTATCCTAGAACGAAAGATTACCCATTATATTTTATCAAACTCGATAATAACGGCGAATTCTTTCTTGGATTTGTAGACAAAACGATTGGTTTGGAAAATTAGTATGGCAGTTGCATGTTTTAACGCTTACTTTGTTTACCTTTCCGAAGAGCTTTCTTACATTCTTTGTTTGGATTGTCCAGATATAAACAAAAAAAGAGGTGTCTTTCACAAGAATTTAAGGAAAAGCTCGTTTACATGTAATATGTTCAATGACTATTTAGGCTTAAGGGTGTTATAGCCCCAACATTTTTAACGCTAAAAACAAAGAATGAAAAAGTTACTATTGGCGGTGCTACTTTTAGTTGCCGCCCAAATTAAAGCACAACAAGAAAGGGCAATTACTACAGCGGTACCTTTCTTGACCATTGCTTCAGATGCTCGTGCTGCAGGTATGGGTGATATGGGAGTGGCGACTACTTTCGACATTTTTGCTCAGCAATGGAATCCCGCAAAATTTGCGTTTGCCACCCAAAAGAGTGGTGTCGCAGCCAGTTTTACGCCTTATTTGGAAACCATCGTTAATGATGTTTCCCTACTTAATGCTTCGTATTATAACAAAATCAATGACCAAAGTGCTTTTGCTTTTTCGGTTCGCTATTTTGGATTGGGTGAAATAGAACTCAGGCAAACTATAGACGAAGAAGCCACCTTGGTTAATCCAAATGAATTTGCCATTGACGGTTCTTATTCCTTGAAATTGAGCCCAACATTCTCTATGGCAGTAGCGGGTAGATTTATAAGCTCAAATCTAAGGTTTCAAGATGCAACCCAGGATTCACAGGCAGCTAACGCCTTTGCAGTAGACATTGCTGGATTTTATCGTTCCCGTGAAATTGCCTATAATAGTTTTGATGGAAGATGGAGAGCAGGTTTTAATATTTCCAACCTAGGAAATAAAATACAATATGATGCTGGAGGTCAAGAAAACTTTTTGCCTACCAACTTAAAATTTGGTGCGGGCTTTGACTTTATTTTTGACCAAGACAATGTATTAGGAGTACATACTGAGTTCAATAAACTTTTGGTGCCTACGCCACGTGATTTTACGGGTGATGGAATTATTGGACCAGAAGACAATGACGAATACCAACAAATTAGCTTTTTAAATGGTGCTTTTGAGTCTTTTGGAGATGCTCCAGATGGATTTAGCGAAGAACTCAAAGAAATTACTTGGGCACTTGGAGCTGAATATAGATTCCAAGAAGCATTTATGCTTCGAGGAGGGTATTTTAATGAGAACGAAGAAAAAGGTGCCAGAAGGTTTTTCACTTTAGGTGCTGGATTTAAATTCAAAGCAGCTCAAATTGATTTGTCTTACCTCTTCTCAACTTCTCAAGTACGTAATCCTTTGGAGAACACATTGCGTTTCTCGCTTTCCTTTAATTTTGGAGAAGAGTACCTGAACGATTAAAAGATATCTTTGAAATTTAGTTGAAAACCTGCTCATTGGCAGGTTTTCTTATTTTTGGAACCTAGCCATCTGGTTTATGAAAAAACAACACATTGGTTTTGACCTTGATATTTACGAAGGAATTGATGAATTACAATCTTCTGACAAAAGACTTCTGGAAAAAGCCATTGCAGCTCGGAAAAATGCCTACGCTCCCTATTCCAATTTTCAAGTTGGAGCAGCAGTGCTCATGGAAAATGGTGAAGTTGTAATAGGGAATAATCAGGAAAACGCTTCCTATCCATCAGGGCTCTGTGCTGAACGGGTTGCTGTATTTCAGGCTGGAGCTTTATATCCAGGAGTGGCCATCCTAGCCATTGCCATTAGTGCTGCTTCAAAGAACTATGTCCTTGATTTGCCCGCAGGACCTTGTGGCAATTGTAGACAGGCGATTATGGAATACGAAATCAAGCAAAAATCCCCCATCTCTTTATTGCTTCAAGGACAGGAAGGACCCGTATATAAATGCAGCTCGCTTAAGGATATATTACCCTTGGCATTTGGCAATTCATTTTTAGGGGATTCTTAAAGAGTAAATGTTTTCACAAAAGATATATATATGTATTTTTGCTTTTCTCTGCAATTGGAGAAATTCAATTAATTCAACCGTTGATGAAAAAAATTACCAAGGAAATATATGTAAAGTGGTATGAGGACATGTTGTTCTGGAGAAAATTTGAGGACAAATTGGCCGCTGTGTATATACAACAAAAAGTTAGGGGATTTCTTCATTTATATAATGGGCAAGAAGCCGTTTTAGCAGGTTCTTTGCATGCAATGGACCTCACTAAGGATAGAATGATTACGGCATATCGTAATCACGTTCAGCCTATTGGTATGGGAGTAGACCCTAAAAAGGTAATGGCCGAACTCTACGGTAAGGTTACTGGAACTTCAAAAGGAATGGGAGGCTCCATGCATATTTTTTCCAAAGAACATCGTTTTTATGGCGGACATGGTATTGTAGGAGGCCAGATTCCTCTAGGAGCTGGATTGGCTTTCGCGGATAAATATTTTAAAAGAGATGCAGTTACCTTATGTTATATGGGAGATGGTGCCGTACGCCAAGGTTCTTTGCACGAAGCATTCAATTTAGCAATGTTATGGCAACTTCCTGTAGTTTTTATTTGTGAGAATAACGGCTATGCCATGGGTACATCCGTAGCGAGAACATCCTATTCAACAGATATCTGGAAATTGGGATTAGGGTACGAAATGCCTTGTGGACCAGTTGATGGAATGGACCCAGCTATTGTCGCCAAAGAAGTAGATAAGGCTATTGAAAGAGCCAGAACAGGTGGAGGTCCTACATTCTTGGAAATGAAAACGTATCGTTACCGTGGTCACTCCATGTCCGATGCCCAACATTATAGGACCAAAGAAGAAGTAGAGGAATACAAAAAAATTGACCCCATTACCCAGGTGAAAGATGTGATTCTTGAAAAAGGATATGCAACAGAAGATGAAATAAAAGTAATGGATAAAAGGGTAAAAGATTTGGTTTCTGAGTGTGAAAAATTTGCAGAGGAATCTGATTTTCCACCTATTCAACAATTGTACGATACGGTATACGAACAAGAAAACTATCCATTTTTACAACATAAACTTTAAGTAGATGGCAGAAGTAATCAACATGCCAAGATTGAGCGATACCATGGAGGAGGGAACCGTGGCAAAATGGCTCAAAAAAGTAGGGGACAAAGTAGAGGAAGGTGATATTCTTGCCGAGATAGAAACGGACAAGGCCACCATGGAGTTTGAATCATTCTATGAAGGAACCCTTTTGCACATAGGTATTGAAGAAGGCGATGGCGCACCTGTAGATTCACTTTTGGCCATAATTGGAGATGAAGGAGAAGATATTTCTGCGCTTTTAAATGGGAGCGGTACAGCTGCCCCTTCCGTTGAAGAACAACCAAAAGCTGAGGATTCAGTACAAGAAGCCCCTGTAGCTTCACAAGCTGCAACAGCAGCTATTCCTGAAGATATAGAAATCATCAATATGCCAAGATTGAGTGATACTATGGAGGAAGGGACCGTTGCTGCCTGGTTAAAGAATGTAGGGGATGCCGTTGAAGAGGGCGATATTCTTGCGGAAATAGAAACGGACAAGGCTACTATGGAATTTGAATCCTTCTATTCCGGAACCTTGCTACATATTGGTATTCAAGAGGGAGAAGGTGCCCCAGTAGATTCGCTTTTGGCGATTATTGGCCCAGCTGGGACTGATGTAAGTGCAGTTCTGAACGCACCAACGGAAGCTTCTAGCTCGGAGAGTTCTGCTGATACAACTCCAAAGCAAGAAACAAAGGTGCAAGAATCTACAACGGTTACAGAAACGGTGGCGGCAGGTGATGGACAACGTGTTTTTGCTTCGCCATTGGCCAAAAAGATTGCTGCTGACAAAGGAATCAATATATCCGATATAACAGGTTCAGGTGATAATGGTAGAATAGTAAAACGAGATGTTGAAAATTATCAACCCTCGCAAAAAGCGGCACCAGCTACTGTTTCTGCACCAGTTGAACAAGCTGCACCTGCCGCTACTCCAATTAGCTTACCCGTTGGAGAAGAAGGTATGGAAGAAGTAAAGAATTCTACTATGCGTAAGGTAATCGCCAAGCGTTTAGGAGAGTCAAAGTTCTCAGCACCGCACTATTATCTTACTATTGAAGTGGATATGGATAATGCAAAAGCATCACGTGCACAGATAAATAGCTTGCCAGATACTAAAGTATCTTTTAATGATATGGTATTAAAAGCTTGCGCAATGGCGTTGAAAAAACATCCTCAGGTAAATACAACATGGAACGGAGATACTACGGTATACAAACACCATGTGCATATGGGTGTGGCTGTTGCCGTAGATGAAGGCTTAGTGGTTCCAGTTGTCAAATTTGCAGACCAGTTGACCTTGACTCAAATTGGGTCATCAGTAAAGGATTTAGCTGGTAGAGCTCGCTCCAAAAAGATAAAACCTGACGAAATGGAGGGTAGTACCTTTACGGTTTCTAATTTAGGGATGTTTGGTATTTTGGAATTCACCTCCATCATTAATCAACCCAACTCAGCAATTTTATCCGTTGGAGCCATTGTTGAGAAACCTGTGGTTAAAAATGGTGAGATTGTTCCAGGTAGTACGATGAAAATTACCCTAGCCTGTGATCATAGAACGGTAGATGGAGCAACTGGTGCACAATTCCTGCAGACTCTACGAGCTTATTTGGAAAATCCGGTGACTATGTTAGCATAGTTTCCAGTATGGAATAAAAACAAAAAGCATCCTTAACAGGGTGCTTTTTTTTATCTTTAAAACACATATTTCAATACCTATGAAGTCTATTGTATGGTTAACATCCTTTGTGATACTGTCACAATGTGGTCCAGGCAAGCCTGAAGTGACAAAATCAACTACCGCCCCTGGAGGCCCTGAAGGTCTTAAGGCCAGAACTGATGTTGCTCAATTCACCAATGCAGAAAAAGTGAAGGACATTATGGGCTTTTTAGCTTCAGATAAACTTAAAGGTCGAGACTCCGGTAGCGAAGGCATCGAAATGGCAGCACGATATATTGAAAATTATCTTCAATCCAACCAAGTACCACCTTATTATGAATCGTATAGAGATACTTTGACCAACTATAAAAAAACCTCGTATAATGTTTTGGGCATAGTTGAAGGTTCAGACCCCATTTTAAAAAAAGAATATATCATTATTGGCGCTCATTATGATCATATTGGGATTATTAAAATTGAGAATGGGGATGCCATTGCCAATGGCGCGAATGACAACGCATCAGGAACCACTTCGGTCATGGAACTGGCTAGGTATTTTGGAGAGAAGAAAACAAATAAGAGGAGTTTGATTTTTGCTTTGTTCAGTGCCGAGGAAAAAGGCCTGTTCGGATCTAAGCATATGGCCAAAAGGATGAAAGAAGAGGATTTAAACTTGTATTCCATGCTTAATTTTGAAATGACCGGAGTTCCCATGCGAGGAAAGGATTACTTGGTTTACATTACTGGGTATAAAAAATCGAATCTGGCCGAAGTAAGTAATAAATATGCAAATGAGAATCTAGTAGGATATCTGCCCACATCCAAAGAATACGGTTTGTTCCAACGTTCGGATAACTATCCTTTCTATCAAGAGTTTAAGGTGCCATCACATACTTTTTGCACATTTGACTTCACCAACTTTATGTTTTATCACCGTGTTGGAGATGAAAATGAATTGATGGATTTTGAACATATGGCGAAATTGATAAATAAACTTATTCCCGTTGTAGAGGGAATAGCGAACACACCTGAGCAAGTAGTCATATTAAATTAATTCTAAAATTATACTCTGATAATTCAGGGTAATTTCCGTATGGCAAATGTTATAATCACAGGAACAAGTAGGGGAATAGGCTATGAGTTGGTCAAACTTTTTGCAGAAGAAGACCATCAGATTTTAGCACTCTCGCGCAATGATAAACCCATAGCTGACTTAAAATTACCTAATGTTCAGACCTTTCCTTTTGATTTGGGCAACCCAAAAGACTTTGATGAACTGACGCATACCTTGGAAGCCTGGACCTCTGTGGATGTACTTATTAATAATGCAGGAAGCTTTTTAAACAAACCCCTTCTGGAAACAGGAATAGAAGACTTCAAAAACGTATATGGAGTGAACGTGTTTGGCGTAGCTGAAATGACGAAAACGGTACTCCCTAAAATGAAAAAAAATGGACATGTGGTGACTATCAGCTCAATGGGCGGGGTACAAGGAAGTATGAAATTCCCTGGATTATCTGCTTACAGTTCCAGTAAGGGAGCCGTCATCACGTTAACGGAATTATGGGCAGAAGAGTTTAAGGAAACAGGCCCAAGCTTTAATGTGTTGGCCATCGGAGCTGTACAAACAGAAATGTTGGCAGAAGCTTTTCCAGGCTACGAAGCTCCAGTTACAGCCTTAGAGATGGCGCAGTACATCAAAAACTTTGCATTGACGGGACAGCAATTCTACAATGGGAAATTGTTACAGGTAAGCAATACCACTCCTTAAAACTTCTCTCTTGAGCAGAAAAATGTAATTTTGGTCAAGTGAATGGTACTCTGAGTAAATACCTGCCAGAAAGAGCGGTTCAGCCCTGTTTTGAGCTTATCAAGACCTATGGTGTTCATTTAAAAATTGTCAATCACAGGGTAACCAGGCATGGTGATTACCGAAAACTACCTGATGGCGGACATCAGATTACGGTCAATGCTTCTTTAAATGCATATCGGTTTTTGATTACCCTGGTTCATGAAATTGCTCATTTAGTGGCGTTTGAAAAGTATGGGCGTTATATAAAACCCCATGGTGTGGAATGGAAACGCACATTTCAACATTTGATGCTTCCCTTTATTAGACCCGAGATTTTTCCTTCGCAGCTATTACCCATAATTGCGAACCATTTTAAAAACCCGAAAGCTAGTAGCAGTACGGATGCCAGACTTTCCATTGCATTAAAGGCATTCGACCCTGAAGAAAGAAAAAATCAATATGTATTTGAGTTGCCTTTTGGAAGTACATTTCGATTGTATAATGGAAAGTTGTTCAAAAAAGGCAAGAAACGAATTAAGCGCTATGAATGTGTGGAATTGGCGACAGGCAAAGTATATTTGTTTCAACCCAATGCCGAGGTAGAATTGATACAATAATGCCATTCCGGATGTATGCTGAGCGTAGTCGAAGCATGATGCGGAATCCATACGATAACAGATTCCTGCTTGCCCAGGAATGACAAAATAAAACCAACATGAACAAAAACTATTATGCTATTCTAATGGCTGGAGGGGTAGGTTCCCGCTTCTGGCCAGTTAGCACTTCCTCATATCCCAAACAATTTCACGATATGTTAGGGACGGGAAAGACTCTTATTCAAAAGACCTTTGATCGTCTTAACCAATTCATTCCTACAGAAAACATTCTGATTTTAACCAATGAACGGTATAACGACTTGGTCTTGGAACAATTACCTATGGTAAAACAGAATCAGGTGGTGCTTGAGCCAGCTATGCGAAATACCTCGCCCTGCATACTGTATGCCTCGTTAAAGATTCAAAAAATGAATCCGAATGCGGTTATGGTAGTGGCCCCTAGCGACCATTGGATTGAGGACGAGGAGGCATTCGCAAATGATGTAAAAGCGTGTTTCGATAAATGTGAACAAGAAGCTGCATTATGTACTTTAGGTATTCGACCTACATTTCCCAATACAGGTTTTGGCTATATTGAATTTGAAAAGGAAGGTGACCAAAAACTCAAAAAGGTGTCTCAATTTAGAGAGAAACCCGACTATGAAACTGCAAAAGAGTTTTTGGAACAGGGTAATTTTCTTTGGAATGCAGGAATATTTATGTGGGGTGTTGAAACTATAGTGAACGCATTTAAAACCTACCAACCCAGCCAATATGAGTTATTCCTTGGTGGTCTTTCATGCTACAATACCCCTGACGAAACTGAGTTTATTGAGGAAAACTATCCAAAAGCCGAAAACATTTCCATCGATTATGCTATCTTGGAACAGTCCCAATCCATTTATACGTTGCCCGCTAGTTTTGATTGGAACGACCTGGGCACTTGGGGTGCTTTGTATGACAAGCTCGAAAAAGACAACGCAGAGAACGCGGTGGTAAATTGCCGGACCTTGTTGGACAATTCCCGAAATAATATGATTCGAACTAGCACCGATAAGATTGTGGTAGTAGATGGTTTAGAAGACTATATTATTGTCGATAAGGAAGATGTACTGCTTATATATCCAAAATCCAAACAACAGGATATTAAAAAAGTACTTGGTCAAGTTAAAGAGCAGTTTGGAGAAGATTTTACATAGCATATGAGTCATAATTTGTTTAAAGAGGATGAAAATCAAAATCCCCCAGAAGCGAACTCAGAAGAGGTAAAAAGGGATTTTAAAGGCCTTCTGGGAAGTGTTCGGAAGTTCGCTCTAGAACTTTTGGAAATACGCAGCAATACAGACCCTGTAGCTACTCGGGAATCCATTATTGCAGATATACCCTTTAAAGGGCATACGTCCTGGATTTTGATTTGTTCCATTTTTATAGCTTCCATTGGGCTCAACGCAAATTCAACTGCTGTAGTGATAGGAGCTATGTTGATTTCTCCGTTAATGGGTCCTATTTTGGGCATGGGTATGTCCTTAGCGATTAATGATGTTGACCTCCTAAGGCGCTCCTTAAAGAATTTCTTGGTAATGGTGGTTTTGAGTGTCTTGACCGCCTATTTGTTTTTTGCATTTTTTCCACTCAGAGATGAATCTTCAGAATTATTGGCCCGAACCAAACCAGACATTCGAGATGTCCTCATTGCTTTTTTTGGTGGTTTGGCCCTAGTCATAGCTCGTGCTAAAAAAGGGACCATAGCCAGTGTCATTTTTGGTGTGGCCATTGCTACGGCCCTTATGCCGCCATTGTGCACGGTTGGTTTTGGTTTGGCTATTGGTAAGCCTCTATATTCATTAGGAGCTATGTACCTATTCACCATAAATACCATTTTTATAGGGTTAGCCACTTTTCTAGTGATTAAGTACTTACGGTTTCCCATGGTGCGTTATGCCAATTCAAGAAGGAGAAGGCTAATCGCTCGAGCTGCCTCAATAGTAGGTTTAGCAGTTATGATTCCAGCTGGTTTTACGTTTTATAATGCATTACAAGAAAGTAGATTTTCTGCTGATGCACAGCAATTTGTAAATAACGAGTTGGAGAGCTTGCCTAATGCATCGTATTTGAAGCGAAATGTAAACTTGGCGTATAATCCAGATGGAGAAAGCAGAATTGAACTGTTTTCCTTTGGGGAATATCAAATTCCAGAATCCACGCTTCAAATTCTGAATTCCCGATTAACAGAGTATTCCGGTTTGAAAAATACAGTGGTCACGGTAAACCAATCGAAGAATAGCAGTCTGGATGAATTAAAGTATATGCAGGCCATTCGAGAAAGAGATTCATTGGACTTACTAGGAAGAACAGCCCAAATATCATTTTTAGAAAACAAGGTTAGGGAGCTGACTGCATTAGAGAAGATGAAAATTCCATTTCAAGAAGTGGTTTCAGAGGCCAAGATTAATTATGAAGCCTTGACCTCCATAGGATTTGCGTATCAAATTCAGACAGATTTTAATAAAACGGACACTGTTCCTGTTTTTGAAGTGAAATGGAATAGCGATTTACGCAAAAAGCAAAAAACAGTGGGACATCAGAAATTAACCCAATGGTTGAGGTTAAGGTTGCAGGATTCAACCGTGGTCGTTCGTATGACCGAATAATATGATGAACTCCTACTATTATTCTGAAAAAATCAAGTTATGATTTGGAAGAAGGTCTGCCTTAATTTCTTTCTTCAATATACATTTGACGCACTTTTTTGAATAGCTCGGAGGAGTAGACAAAATTAGTAACGGCTTCATTGTCTGTTTTAAAGATTTCTTTGTTCGTGCCTTCCCATTCCTTAAACCCGTTTTTAAGGAAAATGATTTTCTCCCCAATTTCCATAACGGAGTTCATATCGTGTGTGTTGATTACCGTGGTTATATCGTATTCTTTGGTAATCTCCTGAATCAAGTTATCGATCAAGATAGCGGTTTTTGGGTCTAGTCCTGAGTTGGGCTCATCGCAAAATAAGTATTTTGGATTCATTACAATAGCTCTGGCGATGGCAACTCTTTTTTTCATTCCACCCGATATTTCAGATGGAAATTTTGTGTGGGCGTCTACCAAATTGACCCGTTCCAAAACAAAATCAACACGATCTTGCATTTCTGACCTACTTTGCTTCGTGAACATTTCCAAAGGGAACATCACATTACCTTCAACCGTCATGGAATCGAAAAGAGCACTTCCTTGAAATACCATGCCCATTTCTTGACGCAAATCCCTTCGCTCATTTATGGAAAGTTCGGAATAGAACTGTCCATTATAACAAATTTGTCCCTGCTCTGGTTCAAAAAGTCCAAGAAGGCACTTAAGGAAAACTGTTTTACCCGAACCACTCTGTCCAATAACCAAATTAGTCTTGCCCTTTTCAAAGCTTGTAGTGATACCTTTTAATACATGGGTATCTCCAAACGACTTGTGTATATCTTCAACCTGAATCATTAACCTAAAAGCAATTGGGTGAGAATATAGTTTAGAATAATAATGACCACACTGGTCCAAACAAAAGATGTGGTGCTCGCTTTTCCTACCTCCAAAGCACCGCCCTTCATATAAAAACCATGATACGATGGTATGGTTGCAATTACAAATGCAAACACTACGGTTTTTATAAAGGCATAAGTAACATGAAAGGGAATAAAGTCCAACTGAAGTCCTTTTACGAACTCCCCGCTTGGTGCATAACCTCCAAACGCTCCAGCAATCCATCCGCCGAAAATACCAACATACATGGCAAGAGCTACGGCAAAAGGATACATCAACATCGCTATAATTTTAGGAAAAACGAGATAGTTCAATGAATTGACTCCCATTACTTCAAGCGCATCAATTTGCTCGGTTACCTTCATGGTTCCTATGCTTGATGTAATATACGAACCTACCTTCCCAGCCATAATTATAGAGGTAAAGGTGGGTGCAAATTCCAAAATAACGGATTGTCTGGTGGCAAAACCGATTAAACTTTTTGGAATAAGGGGGCTGTTTAAGTTAAGCGCTGTCTGGATGGTGACCACACCGCCAATGAAAAATGAAATAAAAATGATAATGCCCAGAGACCCAAAGATTAGTTCGTCAATTTCCTTAAGAATTAGGGACCTCATGATTGGCCATTTGGTCGGTTTTTTAAATACCTCCCAAACCATGATGAAGTATCTTCCAATCGCTTCCAGATAGTTCATTTGATAAAAATAAGAATATTGCTTTGTATTTAACCTTCAATTAAATTTTTAAACAGAATATTAAATAGCTTTGTCGCCATGTTTTAAAAAACTCTACTATGAGGAAATTTTCCTTTGTATTTCTTTTTACGGTGATTTTAGGATGTGTATGTATTCAAGCACAGCGCAATAAGAAAAAAACACCTGAACCCAAGCCGTTTCAGATAGCTCAGTCACCCAAACTGGTAGTAGGAATTATAGTAGACCAAATGCGGTATGATTATTTGACTCGTTTCTGGAATCATTACGGTGATGGAGGGTTTAAGCGATTGATAAAGGAAGGGTTCAACTGTAAAAACCATCATTTTAATTATGCCCCAACCAGCACAGGTCCAGGACATGCTTCCGTGTATACCGGAACCACACCCGCTACGCATGGAATTATTGGTAACAATTGGTACGATAAAACCCAGGATTTGGGAGTGTACTGTGCTGGAGACAGTGAATACAACTCTGTGGGGACCACTTCAAACGCCGGTAAGATGTCACCACATCGAATGTTTACCACTACGGTAACAGACCAATTGCGTCTGCATACACAGAAACGTGGGAAGGTTATTGCAGTGGCTTTAAAAGATAGGGGTGCGGTACTGCCTGGGGGGCATATGGCCAACGCAGCCTATTGGTTTGAAGGTGCAGATGAAGGAAAATGGATTACCAGCTCATATTATATAAAGCAGTTGCCGCAATGGGTAACCGATTTTAATGCGTCAAATAACATTAAAAAGTATAAAAAGGAATGGAATACGCTAAAAGATATCAATTTATATATTGAAAGTGGCCCTGATAACAATGCCTATGAAACCCCATTCGAAGACGAAAATGCTCCAATTTTTCCGCACAATACACCTAATCTTTTGAGTAAAGAAAAGGATTTTGAAATCTTGAAATATACCCCTTACGGAAATAGCCTAACTGCTGATTTTGCTTTAGAAGCTCTTGACAAAGAAGGTTTAGGAAGAGATGAAATCACTGATTTTTTGACTATCAGTTTTTCAAGTACCGATTATATTGGTCATAAATATGGTGTGAACTCCAAGGAGATTCAAGATACCTATCTGCGTTTGGATTTAGATTTGGAGCACATACTCAATACGTTAGATGAAAAGGTCGGGGTGGGTGAATATACGTTGTTTTTGACTGCGGATCATGGAGCGGTTCATGTGCCTGCATATTTAAGTGATCAAAAAGTTCCGTCGGGTTATATTGACCTACGAGGGATGCGAGGAAAGTTTAATGAGTTTTTACGCTATAAATATGGAACAATAGATGTAGTAAAGAACATCTCTAATTTTCAGGTTTTTTTGAACCATAAGGTTGTCAACAATCTAGATATTGATTTGGATGATGCCCAAAGAGAAATTGCCTTTGAACTTTTGGGTTATGAAAACGTTAATAAAGTATACACTGGATTTCAAATGTGGAAAAATGAGTACACATCAGGTATCCCCTATATTTTACAGAATGGGTACAATCAAAAACGTTCAGGCGATATTCTTTTTGTGCCTGAACCAGGTTTTGTTGAATACGGAAGAACGGGTTCTACACATGGCTCTCCCATGATTTACGATACCCATGTGCCCCTTCTGTTCTTTGGAAAGGGAATTAAGCAAGGGAAAACTGTTAACAGAACTGAAATTCCTGATGTAGCCCCAACGATTTCGACATTACTGGGTATGGCTTTTCCCAACGGAACGACTGGTAAACCGATTGGGGAGGTTTTGGAGTAAAACTTTCTAAGCAATCTTGGACAAGATTCCTTTCCACCTATATTTTCTAATAAACGCTCCTTCTTCTGGGGTAACAAATCTTGGAGTACTGCGGAAGAATGATTTTATGTAGCCGATAATGGTGAGAAAATATAAGGACGGGCTTTTGACCTGCCAGGCCATCTTTAAAGCTGCAATTTTGGAAAGTACAATACCGTAACGCATTTTATATAGCGCTTCTCCTTTTGCCTGATAATTTTTTGTGCTATACCCATGCCCCGTGGGACGGAGATGTTTTACATGTTGCGAAGAATCTGTATGGGTTTCAAAATCGTGAAACTTAGTTAAAAGCACATCAACAGTATCCCAACCTACACCCGAACGTAATCCACCTATTTTCTCAAAACAGGCTCTGTGATAAAGCTTTATTGGACCTCGGATATGGTTTTTGTCTGCAATGTTTTCGTATATCCATTTTTCTCCTTTTTTGATGTAAAGCAAACCACTACACATGCCCAATTTCCAATTGCTTTGAAAGTGGTTCAGTATGCTTTCAAAATAGTTTGGAGGTAGAACAATATCGGCATCAAACTTCCCAATCAAATCATAGGTAGAAGCATTTTGACGTCCAAAATTGAACGTATCAACTACTTTTTTACCAGGGATATGCGCATCGATGGACTTTCGCTGAAATACTTTTATCCATTGGTTTTTTTCTGAATATTCGGATGCGATTTGATAGGTCCTATCGCTTGAATTATCATCAACAACAATAAGTTCATCAGGTGTATGGGTTTGGTTTATAAAGGAGTCCAAACATTGCGAAATGTAGGCTTCTTCATTGTGAGCAGGGATGATTATGCTAATGTTCATCGGCGAGAATTCCAAAAATCAAATTACAAATTCCAGTTGAAATTAGGTGTTATTTAGAATTTGGTATCTGAAAATTTGCATCCCTTTCGGCGTAAACAATGTAGTATCTATCCGTGAAAAGCCGTAACAAAGGACGAATTCCTATTTTTTTTGTTGGATTGGTCCATTTGGCCGTATCCTTAATGTTCCATCCAGATTTTTCCAAAAGCCAATCAAATTGCCAATCTTCAAACTCATGATAGTGTCTGTCCCATGGGTCGGTTTTGCTTTTATATGCAGAAGAAAACCATAAGCGCATAGGAATGCTGGCTACTAGCTTTTTTGCTTTTATCTCCTTCAATGCATTAAAAGGAGCAACCAAATGTTCAAAAATTTCAAATGCAGTTACCACGTCAGCGTTTGGCTCCGCAACACATGAAAAATCAATATCCAAATCTTCACCTTTGGTGTTTTCAACAGCATACCCATTTTTCTTCATAATATTAGAAAAAGGATTCTCCACGCCTAAATCCAAAATGGTTTCGGAGGTTGGAATATGTTTTTGTAAGAAAGCTAAGGTGTGTCGGTACCTCTTATTCGGAAAGTTGTTTTCGTACATCGTTCAAAATTCCAAAAATCAAACTACAAATCCTAATAAGCTCAGGCTGTTATTCTTTGATACAAAGTTTACATATATGAATGGATAAACACGTTCTAAAGTACACTAAGAAATAAGGAAGGTGGAATGGGGAGTTTACTTTCACACTCGATAGACAATGGAATTGATGTTCATGCCTGCACCAACGCTTGCAAACATTATAATATCCCCTGGATGTATCCCATGGCCCTCCAATTCTCCTTTTCGTACCAAATCAAATAGTGTTGGTATTGTAGCAACGGAGCTATTGCCCAGTTTGTGAATGCTCATGGGCATAATATCTTCGGGAACCGCTTTGCCATAAATTCTGTAAAAACGCTTCATGATTGCCTCATCCATTTTTTCGTTGGCTTGATGAATAAATATCTTCTTTACCTCATCAATTTGTACTCCACTGTCATCCAAACAATCCGACATCGCTTTTGGAACATGTGTGCAGGCGAATTCATAGATTTTCCGCCCGTGCATTTTAATATAGCGTGTATCTGAACAACCTTCTTCCTTATAGGTTTTGTCAAAGAACAGGAAAAAGGCTTCTCCATTGGCATGTGTAACCGAAGCATGACTCAAAATCTCTCCTGAGGCGCCATTTTCTATAATGGCTGCACCTGCTCCATCTGAGTAAATCATACTGTCCCTATCATGTTTATCAATTACTCTGGAAAGGGTTTCTCCACCAATGACCAAACACTTTTTGGCCATGCCACTTTTAATATAGGCTGATGCCTGAATTACACCTTCAATCCATCCAGGGCAACCGAAAATAGTATCGTAGGCTACACATTTTGGATTTTTAATTTGAAGTAGGTGTTTTACTCGAGTTGCTAAACTGGGTAGGGTGTCTCCCTGAATTTTTCCAACGGATAAATCCCCGAAATTATGGGCAAAAATGATATAGTCCAGTTCTTCCTTGTCAATTCCTGCATTTTCTATGGCTTTTTCAGCCGATAGATACCCTAAATCTGAAGTTTTTAATTCAGGTTTAGCGTAGCGTCTTTCAGCAATGCCTGTAATCGATTTGAATTTTTCAATAATAATGGTGTTTTCTACACCAAAGGAAGTACCATTAGTTCCTAAAAAATCATGCTCTAAAAAATCTTCGTTCTTTGTAACTATGGAAGGAATATAACTTCCGGTTCCTGTGATACCTATCTTCATCTGGAGGTTTTAAAGCTACAAGATAGAACAGAAACCATGGGTTATTATGCATGCATAATATTCGATATGACGTTCAGAATGGGTTTATAGGATGCTAGGAAAAAGTAAAGCATGGAAATTCTAAAAATTCCCATGCTTTCTATCAATGTTTACGGTGGTTTGCTTAAACTTCAGCGTATGCTTCTATTGGAGCACATGTGCATATTAAATTACGATCCCCAAAGGCTTCGTCGACTCTTCTTACCGTAGGCCAAAATTTGTTGTCACCTACATATTCCAAAGGAAAAGCTGCCTTTTGCCTTGTGTATGGAAAATCCCATACGTCATTAGTAACCATTTTTAAGGTATGAGGCGCATTTTTTAGCACATTATTGGAATCAGCGGGATTTGCTTCATCAATTTCTCCACGTATAGAAATCATTGCTTCACAAAAACGGTCTAGTTCTGCAAGACTTTCGCTTTCTGTGGGCTCTATCATCATAGTTCCCGCTACAGGAAAAGATACCGTTGGTGCGTGGAAACCATAATCCATCAGCCTTTTTGCAATATCTGTAACTTCAATGCCATGAGCTTTAAAAGGCCTGCAATCAATTATCATTTCGTGTGCAGCTCTACCTCTTTCACCGGTATATAGCACATCGAATTTTCCTTTTAAACGATCTTTGATGTAGTTTGCATTGAGGATTGCAATCCTAGTTGCATCTGTCAGACCTTGAGTTCCCAGCATTTTGATGTACCCGTAGGATATCAAACACGCCAAAGAGCTTCCCCATGGAGCGGCGGAAATTGCTGTTATAGCTTGCTCTCCTCCAGTATTGATAACGGGGTTCGAGGGAAGGAAAGGCTTCAATTGTTTCGCAACACAAATTGGGCCTACTCCAGGACCTCCTCCACCATGAGGAATGGCAAAGGTTTTATGAAGGTTTAGGTGACACACATCTGCACCAATGGTCGCCGGGTTAGTTAGACCAACTTGGGCATTCATATTTGCGCCATCCATATATACTTGACCTCCATGGTCATGAATCAACTTGGTGATTTTAATAATGGAAGATTCAAAAACGCCATGTGTTGAAGGATAAGTTACCATCAATGCGGCAAGATTATCGGAATGTAGAATTACTTTTTCCTCTAAATCCGCAACATCAATATTTCCATGTTCATCGGTCTTTGTCACAACTACCTTCATGCCCGCCATAACCGCAGAAGCAGGGTTGGTACCGTGTGCTGATGCGGGAATGATACAAATGTTGCGATGTTCTTCCCCCCGAGATTTATGGTATGCTCGAATTGTCATTAATCCAGCATATTCCCCTTGTGCGCCTGAGTTGGGTTGTAAGGAGGTGCCAGCGAATCCAGTGATGACATTCAGTTGTTCTTCCAGTTCCCTCAAAACTATTTGGTACCCCTCTGCTTGTTCAATTGGAACAAAAGGGTGGATGTTGCCCCAATTGGCCCAACTTAAGGGTAACATTTCGGAGGCGGCATTCAATTTCATGGTACAACTCCCCAAAGAAATCATTGAATGGTTCAATGCCAAGTCTTTTCGTTCCAACTTTTTGATATATCGCATCAATTCTGTTTCGGAATGATAGGAATTAAAGACTTCATGTTCTAAAAAGGGAGCTCTCCTTGAAAGGGAATCTGGAATACTGGACTGTCTTCCCTCCACTAAATCCATAGTTTCTTTTCCGCTGTACTCAGCAAAACCAGATATCAAAGACTTTAAATCCTTTAGTAAGGTCGCCTCATTAAGAGAAATAGAGACGGATTCATCATCAATTATATTGAGATTGATTTCCTTACTTTCCAAGAGGTTTCTTAGCTTTTCGCTATCACCGACTTGAACTCGTATAGTATCAAAAAAGGCAGTGTTTTCTTGTTCGTAACCTAATTTGCTAAGGGTTTCTGCCAATACTTTTGTTTGCTTATTTACTTTTTCAGCTATATATCGAAGGCCTTTAGGACCATGATATACCGCATACATTCCAGCCATGACAGCCAACAACACTTGGGCTGTGCAAATGTTGGAAGTTGCCTTATCTCTTTTAATATGCTGTTCCCGCGTCTGCAATGCCATACGCAATGCTCGATTGCCATCAGTATCCTTGGTTACCCCAATTATTCTTCCTGGTATGTTTCTTTTGTAATCCTCTTTGGTAGCGAAAAAAGCCGCGTGAGGACCACCATATCCTAAAGGAATACCAAACCGCTGTGTTGTTCCAACTACCACATCAACGCCCCATTCTCCTGGAGGGGTCAATAATACCAAGCTTAAGATATCTGCCGCAACGGCAACCTTTATATCATTGGCTTTTGCATTTTCTACAAAGGAGGCATAGTCGTGAACTTGTCCATGTTTGCCTGGATATTGCAAGAGCGCACCATAAAAGTCTGAGGTAAAATTGAATTCTTGGTGATTACCCACAACCAATTCAATTCCTAGCGGATGTGAACGGGTTTTTAGAAGACTTAAAGTCTGGGGCAAAATTTCTTCAGAAACGAAGAATTTTAAGATACCTTCCTTTTTTTGCTGCCTGCTTCTAACATCATAAAGCATGGTCATGGCTTCAGCAGCTGCGGTACTTTCATCCAGTAGGGAAGCGTTGGCGATTTCCATTCCCGTAAGGTCACAAACCGTGGTTTGGAAGTTAAGAAGCGCCTCCAAACGTCCTTGAGCTATTTCAGCTTGATACGGAGTATAGGCCGTATACCAACCTGGATTCTCAAGAATATTTCTTTTGATTACCGACGGAGTCAACGATTCGTGATATCCCAATCCTATATAACTCTTGAATACTTTGTTCTTTTCCGAAAGCTTTTGGATATGTTCCAAAAACTCATGCTCACTTATCCCTTCCGGAAGATTTAAGGGTGCTTTTAATCTAATCTCGTCAGGAATGGTTTCATAAATCAACTCTTCCATGTTTTCCACACCTATGGTTTGGAACATATAGGCGAAATCATTCTCGGTAATTCCGTTGTGCCTGGATGCAAACACTTCTGTATTCATAGTCAGCTTATAAAGTCCACAAAATTAGCGATAAATTCAATGAAAATGGGCATTTTTGAGGTACAGACCTTCAAAGTTGTTAACTGTAAATTAACCTTTGGATGTGTTCTTTAAATTCTGTTTAATGCGCACGCTTCGGACTATTTTTGACTTTTACTTAGATGCCAGTATTCATGTGGGTTTGGCAGTTGCAGCATTAATTATGGTGACTTCACTTTTGTTAAACATTTCTGTTCAAAATGCCCTATTGGGCTTTGCTTTTTTTTCTACCATTGTTTGCTACAATTTTATCAAATACGGGGTAGAAGCTAAAAAGTATCTCATTGTTTCGAAAACCTATCACAAGAGAATCCAAGTATTTAGCTTTTTAAGCTTTTTTGTCGCAATTTGGTTTGCTGCTCAACTTTATAAAGAAGCTTGGCTTACAGTTCTAGGGCTTAGTATTTTGTGTTTGCTGTATGCCATACCCTTCTTTCCAAAAACAAGAAACTTACGAAACCTGGCTGGCTTTAAAATCTATATTGTGGGTTTGGTTTGGGCTGGTTTTACGGTTTTGTTACCTGCTATGCAAAGTAGGGTTCCAATAGATTGGGATGTAATTGCGCTGTGCTTTCAACGGTTTCTTTTGGTGCTGATTTTGATGCTTCCCTTCGAAATTCGTGATTTGGAAAGTGATTTTGAGGAGTTACGAACAATTCCACAAACTATTGGTGTTGAGTATACTGTTGTTTTGGGGATTGCATTAACCTTACTTTTTGTATTGCTCACTTTTTTCAGGGATGCAATTGTTTCCAATGAGGTCGCATCTAGAATTCTATTGGGAATAGTTTTGATCGCTATGTTAGTTCTGACCAAAAAAAAACAATCCAAATATTTTACTTCTTTTTGGATTGAGGCGATACCCCTTTTCTGGGTAATTTTGATTTTGGTTCTAAGAAGTTTGGGCTAAAAATGGTCTTTCAACTTTTTCTTCATATCGTCCTTGTCATCTTCAGACAAGGTGTCAAGACCGGCGCGTTCACAAAGGGATGTTAGCTTCTTGTTCTTTGCAGAGAAATCAGAACATTCCTTGCTGAACAGCAAATACACATTAAGTTGAAGCAATTCCCACCATGTAGCTTCGCCATATTGACTTTTGGTGCAAATCTGCTTTGCCTTTTCAATAGATATTTTCATTTGTCTAAAACCATGTTTGATTCATACAACCCATGAGCGACGTACGCGCTCTGTGGATCATAACCCATAAATTGGACGGATTAATTCCCAATTCATTACAAATATCTTCCGTACTCATTCCCTGAATGGTCTTCATTTTAAAAACCAAAGACTGCTTTTTAGGCAATTTGGAGATACAATCTTCAATGGCAAGCCCTAACTCGTGGTTTTCAATATTGTTATCTCCATCCTTACTAAAGGGGTCAGCCACCTGTTCCTCAAGCCAGTCTCCCTCTGATTCTGATGAAGCATTGTAATTGATGCGAACCTCTGCCTTACCCTTATTGGAGTTGATTTTACGATAGTGGTCTATTACTTTTCGTTTTAAGATCGCAATTAGCCACGTGCGTTCAGCGGCATCCCCTTTATAATTTTTTGCCGAATTTAGGCCTGCAAAAAAAGTCTCTTGTACTAAATCTTTGGCTATTTCTGCATCGCTAACTCTTGCGATGGCATAGTTAAAAAGGTAGTCTGCATATAAATCTACCCAGTTGTCTGGATTAAGTTTGTGAGCTGCCATATCTGTTTGAAGTACCAAAAATAATGGATTTTAGTTAATGATTTCATGTTTTGTCCACTACAAACGACCTCAAAAAGTATCACGAAAAGTTCATGAAATGCTTATTTAGCTATTTGTTAAGATTTTTTCCGATTAAATATATACTACACCAGTAGGGCATTTCGTCAATTATTGGTTAAAACCTATTTTGTACAGCTAATCAAATAATATCCAAAACTTTTCATATGTAAACCGGAAAGCAGAGCGTAAAAGGAACCCTTTAGGTTATGCGAGCTTTCCCTTTTCAAAGATTTATTCCTACACAGCTTTTTAAGGATAAAACCCACTATGGCAAACGGAACATGTAAAACAGATGGGGCAACCCTGAATGAAATGTCTTCAACTACTATTTTTTTGAATCCAACTTTTTTCAAATCATGGATGACAGAATGAATATCTCCCAATCGCTCTAAGTTCCAATGTTTACATAATTTTCGATAGGCCAGTAAGCTTCCAGGACACAATTGATCGACCTCTTTCTTTAGAAAAGCATCGGCGATGACCAGTTTTGCGCCTGGTTTTAAGGTCCGGTAGGCTTCTCTAAACGAAGAAACCGTATGTCCTGAATGACAAAAACTCTCAATAGCGATGACGCCATCTGCGCTATCGGAGTCTGCGGAAGTATTGTTATAGTTCTGCTGGAGAATTACTCCATTCAATGATTTTAAGAGCTTGTTGCCTTCTCTGACTTGAAACTCGGATAATGTGACCCCAATAGCGGCAAGCTGTGGTTTTTGCTTTAAGGCATATCGTATGGTGCCTCCCATACCACAGCCGAAATCCAGTAACAAACCTTTTTTGTTCCCAAGATTCAGCCTGTGCAGTACTTGCCTGTTCATTTCATTGAGCATTTGATCTCTTTTGAAAGGATTTGTTTTTAAAAAATCAAAGTACCCAAAATGCATGTTAAAATCCTTACTCCAGAACTCATAGTCTTCGGTAGCTTCATTGTAAAAGTCAACAATATCTATATGTTCACGTTCTCTTCCTTCAATTGGATAATACTGTTTTTCAAGAATCAAGTCGTTCATAGTTTTAGATATTTAAAAAGTTGTGTGCCGAATACAATTAACAATCAATAGCCAAGTAAAAACCGTGGCAAAAAGCAAAAACAGTGTGTTCATACAATAGCTCCCTATTTTGAATATTAGTTTTTGAGGGATGGTATACATGGGATAGTAGGCAATTTGAGTGGCGACCTTGCCAACCCAGTATGCGGCAATTAATCCGGATAAAGCAATGGCGAGTTTTGAACCATTTTGTAAATCACTGGTCAATAGGATTGAGATACACCCGAATGAAAAATTAAGTCCTTGAATATAGCGGCCATAAGTTTTGGCTATTTCTTGATTTAGGGGTTTAAGTTGTTTGACGTCTGTGTACCAATCAAATACTTTATGCCGTATGTAGGGGTAGATAAGCGCAGTGAAAATTTGACCTATTCCCCCCAGAATAATTAGCCATTTTGGAATTTCGTAATTCATTTTTATAATTTTTAAAGTTTCAGAAAAAATTGAAAGTATGGTTTAAAAAAATTATTTTATGACTTTAAGCAGTGTGGTGCTTACCCAGTTTTGTTTACGGTTAATAGCCTTGTCCAAAAGTGAGTCCACAGTTTTTGCCAAATCATGTAGCGCTTTGGTCTGCTTAATCAACTCTTTGGTTTTTTCAGTGCCATCACTTTTTATAGAACTTATTTCTTGTAAGGTTTTAATAACAGGTTGGATTTCTCTCCTATTCCGCTCCTCAGCTATGATGCGAGCCAGTTCTTGTACATCTTTCTCTGTCGAAAAGTACTCTTTACGTTCACCTGCCTTCAATTCCTTCTTTACAATGCCCCAATCAATCAATTGACGCACGTTCATGCTTGTATTGCCTCTGGAAATCTGAAGCTCTGCCATAATTTCTTCTGTAGTCAAAGCTCTAGTGGAAATAAAAAGTAAAGCCTGTATCTGAGCCATGGCCTTGTTGATACCCCAAAGCGTGCCTAAACTACCCCAGGTGCTAATAAATTTATCTTTTGCCTCTTTATATTCCATGAGACAAAGATAGCATTATTTTTTAATTTTCAAGAATTATTGAAAGTTTAAAAACATCATTGCGATTTGTTGATTAGTCCCGCTCGCTCCAATAAGGGTTCAATTTTGGGCTCTTCCCCTCGAAAACGCTTGTACAATGTCATAGGATTTTCTGTTCCTCCTTTAGAAAGCACATGTTCTTTGAATTTATTGGCTACCTCTTTGTTGAAGATACCTTCTTCCTTAAAATAGGCAAATGCGTCGGCATCCAATACTTCTGCCCATTTATAACTATAGTAGCCGGAAGAATAGCCACCTTGGAAGATGTGCGCGAAAGCAGTACTCATGCAAGTTTCTGGGGTTTCTGGAAACAAACTTGTGTTTTCAAAAGCCTTGGTCTCGTAACCTTTCACGTTGCCTATTTGAGAGGGGTCTTTACCATGCCATGCCATATCCAAAAAACCAAAACTTAACTGGCGCAGGGTGGCCATGCCTTCTTGGAAAGTAGCTGATTCTTTTATTTTTTGAACCAGCTCCATTGGAATGAGTTCTCCAGTTTCGTAATGATAAGCAAACAGCTCCAAAGCTTCTTTTTCATAGCACCAGTTTTCCATCACCTGACTAGGTAATTCTACAAAATCCCAATATACAGAAGTTCCAGAAAGGCTTGGATAATTTGTGTTGGCCAACATGCCATGCAAGGCGTGTCCAAACTCATGGAACAGAGTGGTGACTTCATTAAAGGTCAACAAAGATGGCTTTGATGCAGTGGGTTTAGTAAAATTGCAAACGTTGGAAATATGAGGTCTGCTGTTCTCACCATGAAGTGTATATTGTGGTTTATAGGAGGTCATCCAGGCGCCACCTCTTTTTCCTGGTCTTGGATGGAAGTCAGCATAAAAGAGTGAAACTAAGTTGTTGCCCCTATCATATACTTCATATGTTTTGACTTCCTCATGATATTTTTCAATATCAAAAACTTCTTTGAAATTCAAATCGAACAATTTTTCAGCTACTTTGAAAACTCCGTCTATGACATTTTCCAATTTAAAATAGGGTTTGAGTTTTTCATCGTCCAAGTTGAATAGCTTTTGCTTCAATTTTTCAGCATAATAAGCACTGTCCCACTTTTCCAACTGCTCAACGCCATCCAACTCTTTTGCAAATTTTTCAAGTTCTTCAAATTCTCTTTTTGCAGCTGGCTTAGCTTTCTCCAGAAGTTCATTGAGAAAATCTAGCACTTTTTGGGGAGTTTCCGCCATTCGCTCCTCCAAAACAAAATGGGCGTGGGTGCGGTAACCTAAAAGGTTGGCTCTTTCATGTCGAAGTTTGACAATTTTCAGCACGTTACTCTGGTTGTCCAATTCATCATTGTGAAAACCTTTACTACCAAATGCTAGGGACAACTTTTTTCGTAACTGTCTATCTTCGGCATACTTCATAAAAGGAATATAGCTCGGGTAATCCAAGGTAATCAGCCATCCTTCTTTTTGCTTTGACTTAGCCAACTGCGCAGCTGCTTCTTTTGAGCCTTCAGGAAGACCCTTAAGTTGTTCCTCATCGGTGAGGAGCAGTTCATATTTGTTGTTCTCAGCCAGTACATTTTCTCCAAACTTTAGTTTGAGCTGTGCCAACTCTTTATCAATTTCACGTAGTCTTTCCTTATCCTCTTCATTCAAGTTGGCCCCGTTTCTACTAAAACTTTTATATCGTTTTTCCAGCAGTGTTTTTTGCTCTTCGGTTAATTCTAGGGTATCTCGTTGTTCATAAACCAATTTTATTCGTTTGAAAAGGGATTGGTTTAACGTGATATCATTACTAAACTCAGATAACAACGGAGAAACTTCTTGAGCTATTTTTTGGATTTCCTCATTGGTTTCTGCTGAGTTAAGGTTGAAAAACAAACTAGAAATCCGGTCCAGCTGTTGTCCGGAGTAATCCAAGGCGACCAAGGTATTTTCAAAAGTGGGCGGTTCTGAATTTGCTGCGATCTGGTCAATTTCTTCCCTTGCATCTTCAATGGCTTGAAGAAAAGCAGGTTTAAAATGTTCGTTTTGTATTTGCTCAAACGGGGCTTTATCAAATGGGGATACTAAGGGGTTGCTCATAAATCAATTTTATGGGTGTCGTTCTTGATAGGATTTGAACGGAATTCTTAATTTTTGCTTTTAACTTCTTTTGCGCCTTTGATTACTTTTTCTTTAAGCCCTTGCTTATAGACTTCAATCTTATCCAAAACGCATTGGTCAGAAGAACCAATAATCTGTGCAGCTAGGATTCCAGCATTTTTGGCACCATTTAATGCTACTGTAGCGACAGGAACTCCGCCGGGCATTTGAAGAATGGATAATACAGAGTCCCACCCGTCAATAGAATTGCTGCTCTTTACAGGTACTCCAATTACAGGAAGAGGAGACAAAGAAGCCACCATTCCAGGAAGATGCGCTGCACCACCCGCGCCTGCAATAATTACAGAATAACCATTTTTATGGGCATTTTTCCCAAAATCAAATAACTTTTCCGGGGTTCTATGTGCAGAAACAATGTCCACATCAACAGGAATATCAAACCCTTTTAAAATCTCTACTGCATCCTGCATAACGGGGAGGTCACTGGTGCTGCCCATGATTACGGCTACTTTTTTCATAAAATTTCAACTATTAAACTCCAAATAACAAAACTTGGAAATTGGAATTTGATTATTGTGATTTGCTTATCACTTTGATTCGTTCTTTAACATCCTGTGCTAGAGCCCTAGCCTTGGACATGTCTCCATCCACAATAGTAACATGACCCATTTTTCGAAACGGTCGGGTCTGTTTTTTGCCATATATATGTGGCGTGACTCCATCCATCTTCAAAATTTCGTTCATGTTTTGGTATACAACATCTCCAGTATGCCCTTCTGCGCCCACCAAGTTCACCATAACACCTGCAACTTTGCTGTCGGTTTTTCCCAAAGGAAGTCCGAGAATGGCCCTAATATGCTGCTCAAATTGATTTGTATAACTGGCTTCAATACTGTAATGTCCGCTGTTATGGGGGCGAGGGGCTACCTCGTTCACCAAAATTTCATCATCTTGGGTTTGGAACATTTCTACGGCCAAAAGACCCACATGTTCCATTTGTTTGGATACTTCTAAAGCGACGGCCCTTGCTTTTTCCGCAACTTCGTTTTCTATTCGTGCAGGACAAATCACATATTCTACCTGGTTGGCTTCCGGATGAAACTCCATCTCTACAACGGGATAGGTTTGAATGTCACCTTGTGCATTTCGAGCTACAATCACAGCCAGTTCATTTTTAAAATCCACCAACTTTTCCGCGATACATTCAACATTGGGCAGATTTTCTAAATCATCAAGCTGTCTTACGATTTTAACCCCTTGCCCATCGTACCCAAATTGCGCACTTTTCCATACGAAGGGAAATTCAAGTCCGCCATTGGATATGCTATCTTCTATTTCCGATGTGTATGCGAATCGGGTAAATGGAGAAGTTGGTACGTTGTGATCCACATAGAACAGCTTTTGTTTTGCTTTGTTTTGAATGGTTCGCAATGTACTGGATGAA
>JBCCXJ010000022.1:0-50173 GCA_039191905.1 Bacteroidota bacterium
ACAACATGAGTACAGTTTTTTTCATCATTTCTAGTTTTGGGTGAATTTCAAATGTAAATGTTTTCTACCTGCATCCAAAATTCTTTTGTTATGTAATAACGTTACTTATTTTTGTTTCGTATTTCCGGATGGGCTTTCAGCTGAAGTATAGCGTAAATTTAATATTACAACTCCTTCCAAATCCCAATCCGGGTCAAATTGGACAAAAACTATACCGAAAAATGGAGATTCCTTCAAAATATGAGCCTCAAAAGGTTGAGGAACACTGGTATCAATACTGGACGGAGCATGATTTTTTTAGCTCAACACCAGATGAAAGAGAGCCTTACACTATCGTTATTCCACCACCCAATGTGACCGGAGTGCTGCATATGGGGCATATGCTCAATAATACCATTCAAGATGTATTGATACGAAAAGCCCGACTTATGGGAAAGAATGCATGTTGGGTGCCAGGTGCTGATCATGCTGCTATTGCAACTGAAGCCAAAGTTGTAGCAAAGCTAAAAGCAGAGGGAATTGAAAAATCTGATTTGACACGGGAACAATTCTTGGAGCATGTTTGGGCATGGACACACGAATATGGAGGGGTCATTTTTGAGCAACTCAAGAAACTGGGCTGTTCTTTGGACTGGAAACGCAAAAAATTCACGATGGATGACGATATGTCAGCTTCAGTGATAAAAGTATTCGTCGATTTATATGAAAAAGGGCTGATTTACAGAGGGTATCGTATGGTGAATTGGGACCCAGAGGCCAAAACCACCCTATCCGATGAAGAAGTCATCTATGAAGAACGTCAAGGACTGCTCTACTACCTTTCGTATGCTATTGAAGGCTCTAATGAAAAGGTAACCATTGCTACCACGCGGCCGGAAACTATTCTTGGTGATACAGCAATTTGTATCAATCCCAGGGACGAAAGATATAGTCATTTAAGAGGAAAAAAAGCAATTGTTCCCATTTGTAATAGGGTCATACCCATAATTGAGGATGACTATGTTGATATTGAGTTTGGTACAGGATGCCTAAAGGTGACACCTGCACATGATGAAAACGATAAAAATCTAGGAGATAAGCATACGTTGGAGGTTATTGACATCTTTAATGAAGATGCGACCTTAAATTCTTATGGACTGCACTATGAAGGGAAAGACCGTTTTGTAGTGCGTAAAGAAATCGCGAAGGAGCTTGAAGAAAATGGTTTTTTGGTAAAGACCGAGCAGCATACCAATAAGGTGGGCACCTCAGAACGTACAAAAGCTATCATAGAACCTCGTCTATCAGACCAATGGTTCCTCAAAATGGAAGGTCTAGCAAAACCAGCCCTTGAAGGGGTGCTTAAGACAGGTGAAGTAAAACTTTATCCTAAGAAGTTTGAAAACACCTATCGCCATTGGATGGAAAATATTCGAGATTGGAATATTTCTAGACAATTATGGTGGGGACAGCAGATACCAGCTTATTATTATGGCGATGGAAAGGAAGATTTTGTCGTAGCAGAAACCAAAGAGGCTGCGCTGAAAAAGGCCAAATCCAAAAATCCAAATATCCAAGAATCTGACTTAAAACAGGACCCAGATGCCTTAGATACTTGGTTTTCATCATGGTTGTGGCCTATAAGTGTGTTTGGGGGTATTCTGAACCCAGATAATGAAGAAATCAACTACTACTATCCAACTAGCGACTTGATTACAGGCCCGGACATTCTTTTTTTCTGGGTTGCCAGAATGATTATTTCGGGATATGAATACCGAGGAAAACGACCATTTGAAAATGTATACTTAACTGGGTTGGTGCGGGACAAACAACGTCGTAAAATGTCCAAATCCCTTGGAAATTCGCCAGATGCCATGAAATTGATGAAAGATTTTGGTGCAGATGGTGTTCGTGTAGGACTACTTCTCAGTTCGCCAGCCGGTAATGACTTGTTGTTTGATGAAGCTTTATGTCAACAAGGGAAAAACTTTGCCAACAAAATCTGGAATGCTTTCCGATTGGTTAAAGGATGGGAGGTTGCCAAAATAGAACAACCGGAATCAGCTCAAATTGGAATTGATTGGTATGCAGCTAAATTCAACCAGACTTTAGTAGAGGTGGATGACCATTTTTCCAAATACCGCATTTCTGATGCTCTTATGGCCATATATAAACTGGTGTGGGATGATTTTTGCTCTTGGTTATTGGAAATCGTAAAGCCAGCTTATCAGAAACCGATAGATAAGAAAACCTATAACGAAGTAATCCACTGGTTTGAAGAAAACTTGAAACTATTGCATCCGTTTATGCCGTTTTTGACAGAAGAGGTGTGGCAGCATATTACGGAACGAACTCCGGAAGAAGCATTGGTTATTTCCAATTGGCCTAAACCAAGTTCTCCTAAAACTGAGCTAATTGATGCATTCAATTTTGCATCAGAAGTTATTTCTGGTATACGAACCATTAGGAAGGAAAAGAACATTGCCCAAAAGGAATCTTTAGAACTTTCAATTTTGAATAGCGAGAAGATGGGGAATACAATGGATTCAATCATTACAAAACTGGGTAACATTTCCGGAATAAAACCGATTGATTCCAGCGTGGATGGAGCCTTAAGTTTCCGAGTAAAGAGCAATGAATATTTTATCCCAATAGCCGGTACCATTGATGTGGATACGGAAATCAAAAAAATCACTGAAGAATTAAAGTATACCAAAGGCTTTTTACAATCCGTTCAAAAGAAGCTGAGCAATGAGCGCTTTGTGAACAATGCACCAGAAAAAGTGGTGGCCATCGAACGCAAAAAAGCTGCTGATGCCGAAGCGAAAATTGAAACTTTGGAAAAAAGCTTGGCTAGTTTGGGCTAAAAACCAACTGAACATTCTAAAAACGATTTGATAACCTTACCATGAAAAAGATTGATAGAAGAAGCTTTGTAAAAAAAACAACCCTCTCATCCGCAGCTATTGGAGCATGGTCTTTGATACCTGAATATGTAAAGGCTTCAGAAGAACGACCTCTACAATCCAAATACATGGGAGGATTTTCTGCCCCCAAGTTGAAAACGGTTCGAGCCGCCTTTATTGGAGTTGGGGCAAGAGGCGGAACCCATGTTAAGTTTTTTGCATCATTGCCAGGAACAGAAGTGGTTGCTATTTGCGATGTTTATGAAGACTTAGTCAAGGAGAAAACAGCTTGGGTTGAAGAAGTTGCAGGGAAGAAATCCGCTAGCAAAGTTGCCCAGTATTGGGGAGACGAAGACAAATGGAGGTTGATGCTCCAAGAAGTTCGGCCAGATGTGGTTTTTATCGCCACCAATTGGGCCAACCATGCACCTATGGCAATAGCGTCAATGGAAGAAGGAGCCCATGCTTTGGTTGAGGTTCCAATCGCAGTAACCTTAAATGAAATGTGGGATATTGTTGATACTGCGGAACGCACACAGAAACATTGTATGATGTTGGAAAATGTCAATTACGGACGCGAGGAACTCATGTTTTTGAATATGTGCCGCCAAGGGGTTATTGGAGAGATTCTGCATGCCGAAGCGGCATACATTCACGAACTGCGCTGGCAAATGGAAGAGCAAGAAAGAGGCACAGGTTCATGGCGTACACATCATTATGCCAAAAGAAATGGAAATCTCTATCCTACGCATGGTCTGGGACCTGTGGCCCAATACATGAACTTAGGAAGGACAGACGATAATTTTGGAAGTATAGTTTCTTTCTCTACTCTTTCCATAGGGCGAAAATCCTATGCAGAGAAGAATTATGCAGAAAACCATAAATGGAATCAGCTAGACTATAAAGGAGGTGATTTAAACACTTCCATCATTAAAACCACTTTGGGAAGAACCATTATGGTACAATGGGATGAAACCAGCCCAAGACCCTATAGTCGTTTGAATTTAATTCAAGGAAGCAAAGGTGCTTTGGCTGATTTTCCTACGCGCATCGCCTTAGAAGGTGGAGTTGAGGACATAACGAAAGACCATCATTCATGGGTGGAAGGCGACCAATTGGAAGCTATTTATAAAAAATATGACCATCCTCTGTATAAGAGATTGAACGATGCCACCAAAAATAGTGGACATGGGGGGATGGACGGTATCATGGTATATCGCATTGTGGAATGCCTTCAAAAAGGACTTCCATTGGACCAAAACGTTTATGAAGGCTGTTTTTGGAGTGCGTTAGCCCCGTTAAGCGAGCGTTCCGTAGCTAGTGGCGGTGCGCCCCAACATTTTCCGGACTTTACTCGGGGCGAATGGAAAAATACAAGTCCGTTAGAAATTATTGTTTAGTATTCCTTTACACGAATGATACAAATTTCTGTCCCAGCCCGAATCTGTTTTTACGGCGACCACCAAGATTATCTGGGATTACCGGTTATAGCGGGTGCAATAGATAGATGTATACATATTTCTGCTAACCCTTCGAATACCAACCGATTTGAAATTCAACTTAAGGATATTGGAACGCATCGTACCATAGATTTCAATCACCCTTTGGAAAACATTCTTGAAGGAGATTATTTTCTTTCAGCTATTTCCATCTTAAAAAAGTACGGATTGAAGCTAAAACAAGGGTTTTCTATAGAAATTCAAGGAAACATTCCAGTAAATGCAGGTTTGTCGAGCTCTTCTGCCCTCACCGTGGCTTGGATTCGTTTTCTATTGGCTAGCCAAGAATTTAATTCGAAGTGGGATGATAAAAAAGTTGGACATTGGGCATACGAAGCTGAGGTGTTGTTTTTTAATCAGCCCGGTGGACTCATGGACCAATATACCATCTCACAAGGAGGATTGATTTACATTGATACGCAAAATGGAGAAAGTACCAAACTTAATTCCAATTTGGGCACTTTGTTGGTTGCGGAATCCGGTTTACCTAAAAAAACGCTGGACGTATTAAAAAATGGACGGGTTTATGGTCAAAATGCAATTAAGGCCGTGAAAGACCAATACCCTGATTTCGATATGCAGTATGCTACTGAAGAATATTATGAGACATACAAACAGGTAGTTCCAGATGAATATTTAGGGCATTGGTATGCCGCTGTCCACAATTATCAAATAACTAAAAGGGCGAAGAGAGAACTCCTGAAAGAGAATCCAAACCAACCTTTTTTGGGTGAATTGATGAACGCCCACCAAATGATATTGCAAAACCAAATACAGAATACGCCTGAACCTATGATAGGTATGATGGATGCTGCAAGAAAAGCTGGGGCTTTGGGAACCAAAATTATTGGCTCTGGTGGAGGTGGATGTATGGTAGCGCTGGTTACCAATGAAACCAAAGAAAATGTGATTGAGGCTTTTTTAAGTCAGGGTGCTAAAGATGCCTATGAAGTAAATTTAACAACTGTGCGGTAATGGTGAATGAAAGTTTGGTCATAATGGTGGGAGGTGCTTCATCCCGAATGAAAAAGAGTCTAGCAACAGCCGATTTAGATGAAAACACAAAAAATATTGCCCAAAAATTACACAAAAGCCTTATCCCACTAGGAAAATCAGGAAGACCTTTGCTCTACTATCTAATTAAAAATGCTGCGGAAGCGGGGTATACACAAGTGTATTTAATCACTTCCAGGCAGAATGAGGGGTTTAAGGATGAGGTGGGTTATAAGGACAGGGATAATAAGTATCAGGGAATTTCTATTCATTTTGCCATTCAACATATAGCTGAAGGACGTGAGAAACCCTTAGGAACTGCAGATGCACTTGAACAATGTTTGCATCAATATCCCCAATTAAAGACCACGTACTTTACTGTCTGTAACGGGGATAATCTGTATTCTGTGAATGCCTTGTACGATTTACGCAAAACACGTGTTATACCCAATGCTTTAATAAGCTATAGCGGCTCCGGACTTCAATTTTCGGATGAGCGTTTGGCTAAGTTTGCCTTGATGGATGTTTCTTCCGATGGTTTTTTACAAGGAATCATTGAAAAGCCTGATATCTCAAAGTTGGATGTATATAGAGATGATTCCGGCGAGCTCAGGGTTAGCATGAACATTTTTAGTTTTCACGGTAAAGCGATTTTTCCATATTTGGAAAACTGCCCAATACATCCAATCCGCAATGAAAAAGAGCTTCCCGAAGCTGTCCGGAATTTGGTATCCGACCATCCAAAAAGTGTTTTGTGTTATCCTCGTTCAGAACACATACCCGATTTGACCAATGCTGATGATATTGGTCGTTTTGAGACGCACTAATAGATTGTCTTACTTCAACGTTGCGTAAAACCAAATCCATTTAGAAAGTTGTATTATCTTTAGGAATATCACTTCCAAACAAAATACAACATGAAAAAACTTAGAAAAGAGGACATCAAACAAGAGGTTTTTGACTTGTATGATGATTATGCCCACAATAAACTTCAGCGCCGTGAATTTTTGGAAAAACTCTCCCTATACGCCGTTGGAGGAATAACATTACCGTCTTTGATGAGTTTTTTGATGCCTAATTATTCGGATACCTTACTTGTAGACCCCCAAGACCCCAAGTTAAAATCAGAATATATCACCTACGAATCTCCTAAAGGAGGAGGGTCTATCAATGGATTGTTTTCCATGCCAAAAGATATGAATGGTCAATTGGGTGGAATTGTGGTTGTACATGAAAACAGAGGATTAAATCCCTACGTTGAAGATACAGCCCGAAGAGCGGCCCTGGATGGATTTATCACCTTGGCACCGGATGCCCTTTCACCACTTGGCGGATATCCGGGAAATGATGATGAGGGCAGAACCATGCAGCGCAAAAGGGACCGACAAGAAATGTTGGAGGACTTCATTGCAGCCTATGATTATCTAAAGAATCATGATCTATGTAACGGAAAGGTTGGGGTGGTTGGTTTTTGTTTTGGAGGATGGATTTCCAATATGATGGCAGTGCGTCTCCCAGATTTGGCTGCAGCTGTTCCATTTTATGGAAGACAACCACAAACCAATATCGATAAAATAAATGCCCCTCTCATGCTGCAATACGCTAGTTTGGATACTAGGGTCAATGAAGGTTGGCCAGATTATGAGGAGGATTTAAAACGATACAAAAAAGACTATGTTGGCTATATGTATCCAGATGTAAACCATGGATTTCATAATACAAGTACACCAAGATATGATAAGCCAGCTGCCGAACTTGCCTGGAAACGTACCATGGATTTCTTTAAGGAAAAGCTTCTTTGATTACCAACTCAAAGTTTTTTTGACTATTTATGGAACCACTCAGATAGGACATTGGTCAGGTCCTGGTTTGATACTTTTTGCTTTTTCATATATTTAGGGATATGGAAACCTACGCCACAGCACTTTTATATGCCATACCCTTTTTTATAGGATTGGTTCTTATTGAAATTCTTTATGGATACTTTGTAAAAAGACAAATGCACAACGTAATGGATACGGTGAGCAGTTTGAGCTCTGGCATTACAAACATTGTGAAGGATTCGCTGGGCTTAGGTGTAATTATAGTAACCTATCCATTTTTGTTGAAGCATTTGGCCTTAACTGAAATCAAGGATACATGGCTGGTTTGGATCGTTGCCTTCGTAGCATTGGACTTTGCCGGGTATTGGAATCATAGGCTAAGCCATCGAATCAATTTTTTCTGGAACCAACATGTTATTCACCATAGTAGTGAAGAATTTAATTTGGCCTGCGCGTTACGTCAATCCATATCCAACTTGTTAGGCTATTTTCCACTTTTGCTTATTCCTGCGGCACTTTTGGGTGTTCCGCACAAAGTGATTGCTATATTGGCACCTATTCATTTATTTGCTCAGTTTTGGTACCATACACGGCATATTGGCAAACTAGGGTGGTTGGAATATATCATCATAACACCTTCACAACATCGAGTACATCATGCCATAAATCCAGAATACATCGATAAGAATTTGGGACAGATTCTAAGTATTTGGGATAGAATGTTTGGAACGTTTCAAGAAGAATTGGATGATGTTCCTCCCCAATATGGAGTACTAAAACCTGCAAGCACTTGGAACCCAATCCATATCAACTTTCAACATTTGTGGCGATTAATAAAAGACGCTTGGCGCACAAGAAATTATTGGGACAAGTTGCGGATTTGGTTCATGCCTACGGGTTGGAGACCCTCTGACGTGAAAGACAAATATCCTGTTGTCATTATCAATGATGTCTACAACTTCAAAAAGTATAAAACTGAAGCTTCGCTTTCTCTTAAAGGATATTCCATATTTCAACTCTTGGCGACCACAGTATTGATGATGTTTATGTTTTACAACTATTCTAATATTGGATTTAATGGTCTTTTATGGTTTGGAGCCTATGTTTTTACAGGTATTTATGGGTATACCACATTGATGGACCGTGCTCCTTATGCCGTTTGGATTGAGGTTTTCCGGGGGATTTCGGGAATTGTTTTAATTCTTTTAACCGGAGATTGGTTTGGATTGAATACTTACTTTGGCTTTGGCTCCTACGTTATGGCCTTATACTTTACCATTACCATTTTTGGAGGAATCTATTTTAGTTCCCAAGAAAAAGATATGGTAGTTGATGAAGTAAAACTGCAATAACGGAGCCAGCACGCTCTAATTTCCGGTATCTTCTTTATTCTCTTTTTCCTGGTGGCGCAGTTCATTAGCCAAACTTATATAGTTTTTCATGGCTTCTTCTACGCTTATGCTCTGTGCTTGAATCAATGCATTGGCCTTGAAAGCATTGATTAATGGAGTTTTACTACCTGGGTGGTTAAAATTCTTGTTCGCTATTTTATAATACGCATATAATTTTAATAGAGTATCGGCTGGAAGAGGTTTCGTATAAGAATTCAGATAGTCCACGGCCTCAATGAATTTACTATGTAAAATTTCATCACTCATCGTTTTTTCTAAAAGCTGCAATGCATGTTTTGGCGCCAACCACTTTTTGGTTGATTGCTACAGCAACATCGCAATCTAATGGCAGTAATAAATCAACTCTAGAACCAAATTTAATGAATCCGGCATCCTGACCTTGTGTTACTTGCTCTCCTTCCTCAGCGTAGTTTATAATTCTGCGGGCTAAAGCACCTGCTATTTGACGATACCCAATTTCACCAAACTTTGGAGTGTGCATGATTACGGTGGTCCGTTCATTTTCTGTACTTGATTTGGGATGCCATGCCACCAAGTATTTTCCAGGGTGGTACTTGGAATAGGTTATAGTTCCACTGGCTGCATATCGGGTAACATGTACATTTAGTGGCGACATAAAAATAGAAACCTGTCTTCTATTCTCTTTAAAGTATTCAGGTTCATATACTTCTTCGATAGCGACGACTTTTCCATCTACTGGCGCTAAAATCTCATCGAAATTTGGAGTTACGAGCCTTCTTGGATTTCTAAAGAACTGGAGAACCAAGATAAGAAAAACAAGTGCAAGTAATTGAATCCCAATTCTTAGCCATTCAATATCCACATAAAAATGTGATACAAGAATTAAGGCTATCGCTATAAAAAAAGTTGTAATGATTATTTTCTGCCCCTCTCTATGAAACATAGGAAAAAATGTTTAGTGTCAAATATGCAAATGGAGCGGCAAATATAAGACTGTCCAGACGATCCCAAATCCCACCATGGCCTGGTAAAATGGCACCGCTGTCCTTTACCTTTGCCAATCGTTTGAACTTGGATTCCAATAAATCACCAAGATTACCTGCAATTACTAAAATAATTGTCAAAAGTAACCACTGAAATAGGGTTAGGCTGGTTTCATATCCAGCCATTATATAAGCTGCTACGCATGCAAAAATAAGACCTCCCATTGAACCTTCAACAGTTTTTTTTGGAGAAACTGACGGAAATAATTTTGTTCTGCCCATTGATTTGCCTACCAAATACGCAAATGTGTCATTGACCCATATTAAGATAAAGATGCCCATAATTAAAAATTTGGCAAATCCGTTTTCCTTGTAGGGAATCATGGTCAAAAAAATGCATCCACCACCAATATACAATACGGCAATACAGAACTTTTGGACCTTGGAAAATCGTATTTTTTTCTTTGAAAAAAGGAAGGTCATTAAGGCCAAGTTTATGGCAAGGGTTGATATTAGTAATATATTAATTGGTAAAACATGCTGTGTGATGTGAATAAAAACCCACCAGATGGCCAAATAAACAACGAAGATGTAATAACCCTTTATTCGAACAATTCTCTTGAACTCGTATAAACAGCCAAGACCGAATACCATAAAAAGAAAGTCGAATGCATCAGAACTTAGAAAAACCGTGCCAAGTAGCAATACCACATAAATCACGCCGGTTAAAGCGCGTCTTAGTACTTCCTTCATTATGTTCTAATAATCTTCTAAAAGCAAAAGATATACATTTTTTGAGGCACTACCGTAGGAAAGAAAATCATTTTTGTTTTCTGGAGTAGGTTCAAAGTGTTTTAGTGTGGTAATGTTATTGGGAATATTCTTCTGATACTTCTCTTTGATGATTTTCAACCCTTCACTTATTGAATCTACCAACTGACTTGTTGTGGCATATACAATGAGGTTGGAAGGAAGTTCAGACAACTTCTTTTCCTTGATTTGATTGGAGCTAACTAAAATGGAACCGTTATGTGCAATTAGGTGTTCGCAGGTGGTGAAAAAAATCTCACTTTCATTGCGAACCTTTGTGAATTTGAGTTTGTCTTGTGCAAACCGGCTTTCAAGTCTATCATCCATCAGATAGAAAAGATGATTTTGCCAATCATTCTCGGAGATAATGTTCTGTAAGGCTTCTGTCACTTCAGCATCATCTTCGCAATAAATGAACTTACCACCGTTTTTTTTGAAGTAGATGGTGAATTTTTCATCTACGGGAATCTTCAAATCTGGCATGTGTGCGCCACGTGTTTCCAAAGTTTCTTTGGAAACTTTTTTACCTCCACCAAAAAGTTTGTCAAATACTCCCACGTATTTTTTTGAGGTTACCTCTTTTTTTTCCTACTCGCAGTAAGCTAAATAGCTATTCTGCAGTCTCTAACTCTTCTTTTTCAAACGGTCGTTTTCCAAAAATCTTTTCTAAATCGTCCTTGAAAATAACTTCTTTATCCAAAAGGCGGTCGGCTAGCTCTGTCAGCTTGTCTTTATTCTTTTTCAATAAATCAATAGCGCGTTGATATTGCTTCTCAATGATTTTAGAGATTTCCTCATCAATTTTTTGTGCCGTTTCTTCACTGTAAGGCTTACTAAATCCATATTCATTCTGGCCAGAGGAATCATAATAGGTTACATTGCCCAGTTCCTCATTCAATCCATAAATGGTTACCATGGCCCTTGCTTGTTTGGTTACTTTCTCCAAATCACTCAAAGCCCCTGTGGAAATCTTATTAAAAATCACTTTTTCAGCGGCTCTACCTCCCATGGTAGCGCACATTTCATCCAACATCTGCTCAGGTCTCACAATTAACCTTTCTTCAGGAAGATACCAAGCTGCTCCCAAAGACTGCCCCCTTGGAACTATGGTGACCTTAACAAGTGGTGCAGCGTGTTCCAACATCCAACTTACCGTAGCATGGCCCGCCTCGTGAAAAGCAATGGTTTTCTTCTCTTCTGGAGTAATAATTTTGTTTTTCTTCTCCAGACCACCAATAATTCGGTCAACGGCATCCAAGAAATCCTGTTTGGTGACCGCTTTTTTCTCTTTTCTTGCAGCAATCAAAGCCGCTTCATTACAAACATTGGCAATATCTGCGCCTGAGAATCCAGGTGTTTGTTTGGCCAAGAAATCCAAATCTAAGGTTTCTGCGGTTTTAATAGGCCGAAGATGTACTTCGAAGATTTCCTTTCGCTCACGCAAGTCAGGTAAATCCACATAAATCTGTCTATCAAAACGGCCAGCACGCATCAAAGCTTTATCCAATACATCAGCTCGGTTGGTAGCTGCCAATACAATAACATTGGTGTTGGTGCCAAAACCGTCCATCTCGGTCAATAACTGATTGAGTGTATTTTCACGCTCATCATTTGAACCTGTAAAATTGTTTTTTCCTCTCGCGCGACCAATAGCATCTATCTCATCAATAAAAATAATGGAAGGTGATTTATCCTTAGCCTGTTTAAACAAGTCACGTACCCTAGAAGCACCGACTCCAACAAACATTTCCACAAAATCTGAACCCGACAGCGAAAAGAAAGGAACTTTTGCTTCACCAGCCACGGCCTTGGCTAAAAGGGTTTTTCCCGTTCCCGGTGGGCCCACCAAAAGAGCACCTTTAGGAATTTTTCCACCAAGTGAGGTATACTTATCTGGATTTTTCAGGAATTCCACAATCTCCTGCACTTCTTCTTTAGCACCTTCTAATCCAGCTACATCTTTGAAAGAAGTTCTTGTATCTGTCTTTTCATCAAAAAGTTTGGCTTTGGATTTTCCGATATTGAAAATCTGACCACCAGCACCTCCACCGGCACCTCCCGACATTCTGCGCATTAAGTATATCCAAATTCCAATTATGAGGGCAAATGGAAGTAAGGACAAAAGAAGTTCTCCAAGCACATTGGATTCCGTGTCAAAATCTACAATGGTGTCAAGGTTGTTTTCTTTTTTGATGCTTTTTATCTCATCTTCAAAATTTTGAAGATCACCATAGTCCAATACATATTGGGGCATTTTACCGGCTGAGAAGTTAAAAGGTCGCTCTGCTACGTTACGGTGAACGTCTTTTTGCAGGGCTTCCTCAGTCAAAAATACCTTGGCCTGTCTTGTATTGGTAATAATGAGAATTTCAGAAATATCACCGTTTCTGAGATATTCCTGTAATTCAGAGGTAGTTGTCTTTTCGGTACTTGAAAAAGTGCTTCCTCCAAAAAACTGGAAGCCTATGATCAATGCGATTACCACGCCGTAAATCCACCAAGAACTAAACCTTGGTTTTTTAGGGGTATTTGGATTATTTTCTTTTGCCATTTGTTAAGAATTGTAACTGCTCTCCACCAAGGTGACTTTGGCATCTCCCCAAAGTCCTTCAATATCGTAGAATTCTCTTATCTGTTTTTGAAATACATGTACCACCACGTTTACATAGTCCATCAAAACCCATTCAGCGTTATCGGAGCCTTCTACATGCCAAGGCTTATCTTGTATTGCTTTGCTCACGGTTTTTTGGACGGAAGAAACTATTGCATTCACATGCGTATTGGAAGTACCATTGCAGATAATAAAGTAGTCGCAAACTGTATTTTCAATTTCCCTAAGATCTAAAAGATTTATGTCAACACCTTTAACTTCTTCTATTCCATGTAGTATTAAGGCAATCAGTTCATCTGCGCTCGCTTTCGTCTTCTGCATTCAAAAATTTTAGTTTCTACAAAGTTATGTTTTTTTTGTTTTCTTAGTCCTAGAATTTAATATATCGTTGGACGCACCACTTTGGGAGAACTAACAGAAATAATCAAACTTGATGCCACGGACTCTACAAATCTTTATTTAAAGAATTTGATACAGTCTTACACCCTGAAAGACTATACCACAGTTGTAGCAAAAAGACAGGAAAAAGGTAGGGGTCAGATGGGAACAAACTGGGAGTCAGAAGAAGGTAAAAATCTGACATTTAGTGTGTTGAAGCATTTTAATACGCTTGATGTAAAGCATCAATTTCATTTAAACATAGCAGTTTCGCTTGCTTTGCATACGGTGTTATCTGAGATAAAGATACCAAACGTTAAAGTTAAGTGGCCTAACGACATTATGTCAGGTTCCAAAAAGATTTGCGGTATTTTGATAGAGAATGTCCTTATTGGCAGTTCAGTCAAGCAATCCGTCATAGGAATAGGGCTTAATGTTAATCAAGTTTCATTTGGAAATCTTATCAAAGCATCGTCTTTATCTGTTGTTTCTGGACGTACTTTTCATTTAGATTATTTGTTGGAACGAATCCTGGTAAAAATGAAATCTTTTTTGGAAAATCTTGAAAACCAATCGTTTTCCGGTATGCAAAACCAATATGAGGCCTTATTATTCCGTAAGGACGTGGTTTCAACGTTTAAAAGGGGTGAACGAGAGCTGTTTTCAGGCATTATCCGTGGGATTTCTGAAACAGGCCAGCTTAAAGTCGAACTGGAAGATGACTCTCTAACTTCTTTTTCCTTTAAGGAAGTTTCCCTACAATTCTAGATGGCCGAGGTCATATTGGTGGATAAAGTCTCTATAAAATTGGTGATAGGACTTTTAATCATCATAGCCATCATTGCATTGAACTTACCTTCAAAGCTGAGGGCAACCTCACTTTCTGAATCGGTAACCTTGTCAATAAAAGCCGTTAAAGTGAAGTTTAATTTACTACTGGCCGCGCCCAAGACTACTTCCGAATGGGGCGTTTCCTCCTGTTTTCTCAATACGATTTCAGGCATTCCTCTCAAAGCAAACCTAAAAGTAATTTCGTCCAACACTTCAAATTTGTCAATATTCTCTGGCATCAGTTTCTCGAAATTCCTAATGTCGCTTAGAAACTCAAATATTACTTTTTGACTTTTAGATACTGTTCGTTTCGGTGTTTCTAAATGCATAGGTCTAAGGTTTCCATTGCTGTGGGTTAGATTTCCACTGCAAAAGGGTTTGTAATTGTGTTTCTTGGATGTAATTGGTTTCAGAAGCTTGTTGGACTAAATGATTATAATCCGATAAGGTATTCAAGGCTACATTTTCATCTTCAAAATTGGTTATTGCAAGGTCGAACCCATAAGTGAAAATAGCAATCATTCCTTTTAAAACGACATTCCTGCTTTTTAAGGCTTTAACAGCATTAAGGCTACTTTTTCCTGTACTAATCAAATCTTCAATTACCACTACGGTTTGTCCTTCTTGAATTTGCCCTTCAATTTGGTTTTGCCTACCATGTGATTTTGGTTCTGGTCTTACATAAACAAAGGGTAAATCCAATGCTTCGGCCACTAAAAGCCCAATACCAATTGCTCCCGTGGCCACGCCAGCAATTACGTTGGGTTTTCCATATAATTTTTCAACCTGCAGAGCCATTTGTTTTCCAACAAAACGTCTTACCTCAGGAAAAGAAAGCATGATACGGTTATCACAATAAATCGGGGATTTCCAGCCAGACGCCCATGTGAATGGATTTTCAGGATCCAACTTTATTGCATTAATTTGCAGCAATAGCTCAGCTGTTTTTTTCGCAACATCCTTGTCTAAAACCATTGCGCAAATGTATAAAGTTTTTGTTAATGAATCCCCACTGATTTTAACAAACGAGAAGCCAAAAAATGCGAATGGAAAGTTGTTTTCCATGGATAATGAATCGGTTCGCGAAGCCATTGAACTTTTGGCCAAAGGAAAGTCGGACGTAGCCTATCTATACCATCCGGAAGAATCTGAACTTTTAGAGGTGTTTAAGCATAAACTACCTGTTGTGGTTGCAGCTGGAGGATTTGTAACCAACTCCAAGGGGAAGGTCTTGTTTATCTATCGAAATGAAAAATGGGATTTGCCTAAAGGTAAGGTAGATAAGGGTGAATCTATTGAAAATGCTGCCATTCGGGAAGTAGAGGAGGAAACCGGGGTTACCGATTTGACTATTGACGGATTCATGCGAACTACGTATCATATTTTCAAGAGAAATGGGGAGTATACCTTAAAAGTAGTTCATTGGTTTGCCATGTCTACGCCCTTTGATGGAGCGTTAAAGGGACAGGTGGAAGAGGGCATTATGAAGGTAAAATGGAAGGGTCCCAAAAAGTCCAGGAAAGCCTTGACGAAATCCTATTTTAATATCAAAGTTTTATTTGAGGATTGGCCTACTCCCGATTGATAAGAGATTCAGCCGCACTGTTCTTATAAATCCTATAGATAGGATATCTCATAAATGCCGATTCTAAGTAGGGAGAATTTTGATAAATCCAATCCAATTGGGCGTACCAGTTTTCAGAAAAATCAGGTTCAGTCTGTTTTTTGAGTAAAAAAGTCTCTCTTAGAACAGAATCTTTTTGCAACAATTCTAGCGCTAGTTCCTCGAACACATAGGGTGAAAAGCCTTCTTTTTGTTGGAGAATGGTATCGAAAAAATTCCAGTTAAAAAAGGAATCGACCCCTTGAGGTTCTAGGGTTTCCAATAGGTATCGGATACCCTCTTGTCGAGTTGGAACAACTACGTCTCCTTCGGAAAACTGAATTTTTTGAATACTTTTTTCTACCTGCGTATCATAATGCAGATAGTGCCCTTCATAGGGATTTTTCCGCGTTTCAAAATCAACAATTTTATACGTTTCTACCTGTAACAAGGTGTCGGCTTCTATTGGGAAATAGTTGATATTGTTCAAATCAAGCCTGTCCAACACCCTTTGTTGTCCTTTTTTGATGATGTATGCCTCAGGAATTGAAATAGTGTCTTGTGGATAGAAATAATTCTGAAACTGGACATCCTTAGTAAAAGGCCGGCTTTTATCATACTTCAGTCGAGGCAGGCCTGTAACTTCACTTTCTATGATTTCAGCTTCATATCCTTTAAACTTTAAAATAGAAGTTTGCTTAGTATCCACTTGCCAGTTGAAATAATAGTTTTGGCTTTCCATGCTTTTTGCAAAACTGGCTGCTCTTAGCTCTTTTATTTTTTTGTAGTCACGCTCAACAACATCAATTGTGGTTTTCATGATTTGGAAAGTGCCTTCTACTCTTTTTGGGTAGGATTTAAGCATATGGGTCTCAACCATAAACCCTAAAGTATTCCAAAGGGTAGTGTAACCTGTGGAATATCTGGGATGATCCATAAATTGACTAAAACCAAGCTCAGGGGGTCTATTGAACACATTGACATAAGGTGTAATATCCCATTCGTTTTCCAACAAACCCTTTTCAATGTTTGGCATAAAGCTAGTATTGAGAAAGGCTCCAAGTTCGCCACCCAACTTGTTGTGTTGAGTGAATAAATGGGTCAACGTATATTGATAATCGGCACCATTGCTTACGTGATTATCAATAAAGATATCAGGTTTCACCAAATGAAAAATTTGGGTAAATGTCCCTGTGTTTTTAGTATCCATTTTAACGAAGTCCCTATTTAAATCATAGTTAAGTGCATTGCCTCTAAAACCATATTCCTTTGGGCCGTTTTGATTTACACGAGTAGTAGAATTTCTATCTAGGGCACCTCCAATGTTGTAAATAGGTATGGTGACAAGAACTGTGTTTTTAGGTGCTTTCAGTTTTTCAATGGCCAAATCTCGATAAAGCATCATAGTTGCATCAATACCATCGCTTTCGCCTGGATGAATACCATTATTTATGAGTACAATGGCTTTTTCCCTTCGTACATTTTCAAGATTGAAATCTCCATCAGGATTAAAGGTTACCATATGAAGTGGGAAACCACTATCCGTTTCTCCAATGGTTTGGATATTGACTTCAGGGAATTCTTTGGCCAGGCGTATGTAAAACGAAATGGTTTCTTCGTAAGTAGCCGTTTCTTCCCCATTAGCGGATTCAAATACGGTCTTGTAGATTTCCACCTTTTCTTCCAAAGGTTTTTTGCAAGATGAAAAGCACAGAATCGAAACTAGTATTAAAATGTAGGCCCTCAATGTGTTTTATAATTGATGTTAGAAGCGGAATGGAATTCCACTAAACTTCAAAAATAGGGATAATTATGGACTACGAAGCCAGGTTGATTCTATTCAAATCCGTGGTTTCTATTTTAAAGATGGGTTTGTTTTTGAAATTTAGGTAATGAAAGCACTTCAACCTAAATTGATTCCATTTGTGGTAATCGGATGGATCTATGGAGGATGTAATAACGTTTATTATGATTCTATCTTCAACTCGTAATTTCAGAAATTCTTCAAGAAACTCCCAGCCATCCATGATGGGCATATTAATGTCCAAGAAAATCACCTCCGGAATTGGTAGGTTGTTCTCCATATCAAGCCTAAGTTGGTCCATAGCTAGCTTTCCATTATGAAAAGTACTTATGTTCTCACAAGATACGGAGGCCTTCAACATTTTTTTTATGCCAAAAACTGTAATGGGATCATCGTCAATAATAAAAATGCTATTCATTTTCTTCATTAAAAAAGACTTTGAAAATGCTACCCTTGTTTACAGTACTTTCTACAGTTATGTAACCATCCATAGCTTCAATTTGATTTTTTATTATGTAAAGGCCCAGACCTCTTGCATCTTTGTTGTTGTGGAATGTTTTGTACATTCCAAACATTTTGTCCCCATAACGGTCTAGGTCAATACCAAGTCCATTGTCAGTTATTGAAAAAACAATCCCATTGGCTTCCTTTGAAGCTGAAAGACTAATTTCAGGTACTCGCTTGGGATGTCGATATTTTACCGCGTTAGTCATCAAGTTGAGAATAATACTCTCCAAATAAGCAGGGACACTCATCACTCGTAGGCTGTTATCTATGGTATTGCTTATCTCTACTTTGTTTTTTTCAAGAAAAGCTGACAAGTTCTGTTGCACCTTTTCAATCCCTTCGTTTAAACCTAGGGATTTTTTATCGAGATTAACATTGGTACTGATATCTACTACCTCATTAAGATTTTCGAGGGTATCCAATAAGTTATCCGAAGCGGAAGACAACATTTGTAGAATTCTCTCTTTTTCCTCAGGTTCTTTTTCTTTGATCAAAAAGTCAAGAAGCATAGAAAAATTAGCAGTATGAGATCTTAGGTTATGTGATACAATGTGTGCAAAATTTATGAGCTTTTTGTTTTGAATGGCGGTTACGTTGATAAGATTCCTTAATTGTTCTTCCTTTTGCTTGAGGTTTGTAATATCCATACTCATTCCAATAAGACCATATGCTTTTCCGTCAACGTCGAGTAGAGGGATTTTTGATGTAAGAAAATGGGTCACACTGCCGTCCTTCCTTACGTTTATGGTCTCTTGGCCCAACATGGGTTTTAGGGAACGAATAACTTCCAAATCTTCATCTCTGGAAGTTTTGGCAATCGTATCATCGTATAGATCAAAATCAGTTTTTCCAATGAGCTCGTTGGGACTAGCTCCCAGATAATTGCATTCGGCCTTATTGACCAATATTTTTCTGGAATCCTTATCCTTAATAAATACATTGATAGGTAGGTTGTCTATCAAAGTTGTTAAAAGACGCTCACTTTCCTTGGTTCGTTTTTCGGCAAGAACTTGTTCATTGATGTCTTGGAAAGTTCCGAAGATTTTTATGGTTTTCCCTTCCTTCTTTATGGCTTTTCCACCAGCGGCTACCCAACGTTCCTCACCCTTATGGGTAATTATTTGGAGTCTTTCATTGAATGATTTGCCTTCTTGAAGAACTTTATGGAATAGCATAGAGATTTTGTTTCTGCTATAGCCTTGTTTGTAGAATGCAATGGCTTCTGATACGTTTGGTTCGTAATTTTCCGGGACTTCATGAATTTGTTTGGTCATTTTGCACCATGAAAGCTCTTCTGTTTCTATGGAATATTCCCAACTGCCTATTTTAGAAATCTCCGTTGTTGCTTGAAACAGCTCTTTCGTTTGTTCCAGTTCGATGTCTTTTTGTACTTGTCTACCTATATCGATGGTCTGTATAATAGTGCCTTGAATACTGTTATTTTCATCCAGCCAAGGTGCAAAAGTACTTTCAAGCCATTGTGTATCATTATTATGTACCACGCTGTGACGAATGGTGCGAATATCATTCCCAATCAAATATTCTTTAAGTAGTTCAGGTGTGCAACCTTTATGATTATGGAAGAAGGTAAATACTTTTTCTGGTTGTTTTAGATCGCTGTTAGGTATAAAAAGTTGGCGCCAAGTATGTGAGGTATCAATAACGGTAAACGAAAGGTCAACTAGGGCAGTTGCTATGGGTAACTGATGCAAAACAGTGCGATTGAGGTCGGTTTGAGTTGATTTCAAGATGTCAAGCTAAGATTGGGAATTAAAGAAATTTCTTACTAAAGTAATAGTAAAGCTCTTAATGTAATTTTTTATGTTGTGAATACTCCAAAAGCTGTTGTTTTATCGATTATCGACAAGATTTTGAGGTTTCAGACCCTAAAAGTATCGATGAAATGCAAGTAAATGCTTAAGGTAGGGAGTAAGGAGTTTTAGAACTTTACCTTGACCGTATCAGGAACTAACCCTGTATAATCGCCACCGTTTCGTATCACATCACGTACTATGGAAGAGCTTATATATGATTTTCCTGAAGACGTTAAAAGAAAAACGGTCTCAATCTCTGATAACTTACGATTGGTGTGCGCTATTGCTTTTTCGAATTCAAAATCTGCCGGATTACGGAGGCCTCTTAAAATAAAGTTGGCTTCTATTTCTTTGCAGAAGTCAACAGTAAGCCCAGTATAGGTTAGTACTTTTATTTTAAGTTCCTGTTTAAAGGCTTCTTTGATAAAATGAGTTCTTTCCTCAAGCGTAAACATGTATTTTTTATCGGCATTGATACCAATGGCAATAATGAGTTCGTCAAACAGGGTGATTCCTCGGGTTATAATATCGTAGTGCCCTAGTGTAAGTGGGTCAAAAGAACCTGGAAATATGGCGCGCCTCATCTTGGTAAGTTTGTTTAAAAATAGGTATTCTAAGGTAAAGCTTCATCTATCGCACTTTCAAATAATTCAGATAGACCAATTCCAGCTTCCTTAGCTTGTTGCGGCAGAATACTTTCTTCTGTTAGTCCTGGTGTTGTATTCACTTCAAGCAAATAAGGTTCATCTCCAACAAAGATAAACTCGCTGCGGGAATATCCTTTCAATCCCAAAGTTTGATAAATCTGTTGAGCTAAAAGGGTTACATTTTTTTCTTGCTTTTTCGTTATTCTGGCCGGGGTAATCTCCTGTGATTTTCCTTCATACTTTGCTTCATAATCAAAAAAATCGTTTTCTGAGACAATTTCGGTAATGGGTAATACCGTGACTTCGCCTTTATAAGTAATTACACCGACAGATACCTCAGTGCCATCCAGAAAAGACTCTATAATAACTTGATGGTCCTCTTTAAAAGAGTTTTCTACGGCAGACATCAATTCCTCTTCTCGATACACTTTTGAAATACCATAGCTACTGCCAGCACGGTTCGCCTTTACAAAACAAGGTAGGCCTACTTTTTCAACAATCTCTTTTTCATTAACCTCGTCACCGGCATCGAGATAGTAAGATTCCGCACATTTGATTCCAAATGGTTTTAAAGTACTTAACAAATCACGCTTATTAAAGGTCAAAGCAGATTGGTAATGATCGCATGATGTATGTGAGATACCCAAGAGATCAAAATAAGCCTGCAAAAGACCATCTTCACCTGGGGTTCCATGAATAGCATTAAAAACGCAATCAAACACCACTTTCTTGTTATCTACGATAATGCTGAAATCTGATTTGTCGACAGGAAATTCATGGTCATCCTCATTTAAATAAACCCATTTGTCATATAAACGGCCCTTATCTTCATCGTTTTGTTGGTAAATATGAATCCGATAGATATTGAATTTATTGGTATCCAAATGTGCATGTACTACTCCTCCACTTTTAAGCGAGATGTCATGCTCACTAGAATATCCTCCCATTACAATAGCAATGTTCTTTTTCATCTGGTCATCGAATATGGCTGGCTCAAAGTAAAGAAAAAAGCATTGGCTTTCCTATATTTGTCCAGTTACCTACACAAAATGAGACATTTTTTAAGCTTTTTGAAAAGCAAGACTTTTTTGATTCAGTTAGGATTGGCGGTAGTGGCCATGGTGCTTATTGGTTTTGGAATTTTAAGATGGTTGAAAAACTCTACAAACCATGGTGAGTTTGTTGAGGTGCCTAATTTTTCCAAGATGTCCGTAATCGAAATGAGAAAGGCCGTTGAGGATGCGGGTTTGCGATATCAGGTACTGGATTCTTCCAATTACAATCCGGAGTACCCCCGTTTTTCTATTTTGGAACAGGATCCACCTGCAGGAAATAAAGTAAAATCCAATAGGAAAATATATTTTACAGTAAACCCTTCTGGGTATAAAAAAGTTACGGTTCCCGACATTATTCAGGTGACCCAACGGAATGCCACATCTATGTTGCGCGCCGTTGGTTTGGATGTACAGCGTGTTACTTATATTGATGAATTGGGTAAGGATATGGTCTACCAAATGAAACATAAGGGTAAGTACCTTAAGCCAGGAGACAAAATACCCAAGACTTCCAAGATTGAGCTAATCTGTGGGAACGGAACAGTACCGGCAAAGGCTCGTATTCAGGCAGACTCTCAATAATATGGACACTTCTCCTAATCCCGAGGTCAATCCAGATGAACTTTTTGAACACTTTCGATTCGTAGCGGCAAAAGGACAGGAACCTTTACGGGTGGATAAGTTTTTAATGAATTTCATTGAGAATGCCACTCGAAACAAAATACAGCAAGCTGCAAAGCAAGGACACATTTGGGTGAATGATACTGTGGTAAAGCAAAACTATAAGGTAAAAGCAGGAGACGAGGTCAAAGTCATGTTCGAGCATCCACCCTATGAGTTTTTATTGACACCTGAAGATATCCCTTTGAATATCATTTATGAGGATGATACACTTTTAGTAGTCAATAAACCTCCGGGAATGGTAGTACATCCTGGGCATGGAAATTATTCAGGAACCTTAATTAACGCTTTGGTATATCACTTTGAAAATTTGCCAAAAAATAGTTCGGATAGACCCGGCTTGGTTCATCGTATTGATAAAGACACCTCCGGGTTATTAGTGATCGCAAAAACAGAGGAAGCTATGACCCATCTTGCGAAGCAGTTTTTTGAAAAAAGTAGTGAACGGGAATATATCGCTTTGGTATGGGGAAATGTAGAAGAAGAAGAGGGAAGCATTGAAGGGCATTTAGGCAGAAATCCGAAAAACAGATTGCAAATGACCGTATTTCCTGATGGTGATAATGGAAAGGAAGCAATTACACACTACAAAGTTTTGGAACGATTAGGCTATGTTACCTTGGTTTCTTGTAAGTTGGAAACAGGAAGAACCCACCAAATTCGTGTGCACATGAAATATTTAGGACATACGCTATTCAATGATGAACGCTATGGCGGAAACAAAATCCTTAAGGGTACAACGTTTACAAAATACAAGCAATTTGTTGAAAATACATTTAAGGTTTTACCCCGGCAAGCATTGCACGCAAAGACCCTGGGTTTTGAACATCCAACGACAGGTGAGTTTATGAAATTTGATTCAGAACTTCCAGAAGATATGCGAAATGGAATTGAAAAATGGCGTAATTATGCCAAACATAGTGGCTAATAAGTTTTTTCAATCCATATATTGTTAAACATCATTATGAGGTTCCACATAAAGTGGACTTTCCTTCTTATTTTTACGGAAAAGTATTGAAATGAAAATTGTTATATCTCCTGCCAAGTCTCTTGATTTTGAAACGGCGCTGCCTACAACAAAATTTAGCGAACCCTTGTTTTTGGACCAATCCATCAAATTGAACTCGGTTTTGGCTAAAAAAAAGCCCAAGGCTCTGGCCAAGTTGATGTCCATTTCGGATAGTCTGGCAGAGTTGAATTGGGAGAGAAATCAACAGTTTTCTGCACCGTTTACACCTGATAATGCGCGACCTGCTGTATATGCATTTAATGGTGATGTATACCAAGGGTTGGATGCCTATTCCATCCCAGAGAATAAATTAAGTGCCCTTCAAGATAAACTTCGAATTCTTTCCGGACTTTATGGAATCCTAAGGCCTTTGGATTTAATGCAACCCTATCGATTGGAAATGGGTACTCAACTTAAGGTAGCTCGAAAGAAGAATTTATATGAGTTTTGGAAAAAACAACTCACCCAGCATCTAAACGATGAATTGGAAAATGGTGAAGTTTTTGTGAACCTGGCCAGTAACGAGTATTTCGGCGCCATTGATGAAAAATCGCTTAAAACAGAAGTGATTACACCCATCTTTAAGGATTGGAAAAATGATAATCTAAAAGTCATTAGCTTCTTTGCCAAAAAAGCCCGGGGCTCTATGGTCCGCTACATTTTGGATTCTGGTGCCAAAACTTTGAGCGATATCAAAGGTTTTAATTATGATGGCTACTTGTTCAGTCAAGAGCATACATTGAAACCCAATAAGCCCGTTTTTGTTCGATAAACCCATTTGAAACCTATTGTTTTTTCATAAACATCCGTACGAACCTTTTTTGTTTCCAGAAGCGGAAAAACTAATAGTAGGTACCTTACCTCCACCTAGATTTAGCACAGGAGAATTAAAAAGTGATGATGTGGATTTTTGCTATGGAAGCAGAAATGGTATGCTCTGGCCTATTTTGGATGAAATTTTCAATATTGGTTTAAGCTATGAAATCACTGCAAACGCAACTTCGCAACGAAAACAATTTTTATTGAAACATAGAATAGCGGTCTGTGATATTGTAGAAAGTGCTGAGCGAGAAAAAGTAGATGCTTCAGATTTGGGAATGCAGAACGTTAAGCTAAGAAATATTATAGGGTATTTAAAGGAGTACAGGCGTATTGGTACACTTCTATTTATGGGAGGAAATAGTAAGAATGGTCCTGAGTATTTCTTTAGAAAACTTGCAAAAACCCATAACATCGAATTGGAGATTGTTTCTTCCGATGTCCCGAGGATTCATCAATTTAAATTACCTGAGGAGGATAGAGCTATTCGTACGGTTTCTTTTACTGCACCATCGGGAGCGGCAAACAGAGCGATTGGAAGCATTCAAAAGTATAAGGACATAAAACGTGAAAATCCAGCATATACTACCTTTGATTTTCGTGTAGAACAGTATCGTCCTTTTTTCGAAGAATCTGGGCGTTAGGACTAAGTTGGCCCATACTTCCTGTTATTTTTTGTTCATCGAGCTTAACAAATTGTTATTTGCGAAAACAAAATGGGGTAATCTGGCTTTTATCCCGATATTTAGAAATTCAAAGCTGCCATTATCATGCCACATCATACGAATACACAGCAAGTAAAGCGTTTAGAGGAATTTAAAAAGTCGGTAATCAATAAGTTTACGATTTACAATAGTTTGTTCTTGAGCTTACCGTACCGAGATATTGAGAATGTTGGGATTTTGATTCCAATTCTTTTTGACCAATGTGAGAAGGGATTAAATGCTGGCAAAAAGCCACAAGAAATTCTGGAGAACTTCTTCGTCAACTTCACCGAGATAACATCAGAACGGGAACAATTGGATTTCATGTTTAAGATTATCCAATATGTGGAACGCCAAGTAGTATTGTATGACAGTGTTGAAGATTCAGCTTTTCCTAAACTTCAAAAGTACACGAATTCTCTATCCATAAAAGACTATTTTGAGTTGGTGGACCAGAACAAAAACTGGGATAAAATTTCCAAAAAATTGTCTACGTTCAGTGCACGGATAGTCTTAACGGCGCACCCCACTCAGTTTTATACGCCTTCAGTACTGGATATCATTTCTGATTTAGGTAGTATGATTCAGGAAAATAAGGTGAACGATATTGATATTACCCTGCAACAATTAGGATTAACTTCCTTGGTCAATGCTAAGAAACCAACTCCTTTGGATGAAGCCAAAAATATCATCCACATTCTTCGCCATACCTATTATGATGCCGTCGGGGAATTATTCTCATATGTAAAACGAAACATTCGGGATGAGGATTTTTCAAACTATGATATTATCAAACTTGGTTTTTGGCCTGGTGGAGACCGTGATGGTAATCCATTCGTTACCGCAAAGATTACGAATCAGGTGGCAGATGAACTTCGAACTACTTTGATGAAATGTTACTACAACGAATTGAAGGCGATTCGAAAGAAGCTTACATTTAAGTCAATCCAGGGGGAGCTGAATACTTTGAGTGATGCTCTGTATCAGGCCATGTTCAATGTAAAATACATCATTGGATATGAGGAGATTCTAACAAAACTTACTGGAATCCGTTCTGTGTTAATAGAAAATTACAATGGACTTTATCTAAGTGAACTGGATACACTTATCAATAAGGTTCGGATTTTCAAATCACATTTTGCAACGCTGGATATACGGCAAGACCATAGCAAGCATTATTTGGCGGTGGAAACTATCCTTAAGGTTGAAGGCGCTATCAAAGAAAGTTTGGATGAGCTTTCAGAAAAGCAACTGGTTGATTGGTTGCTGAAAAAGAATCCAAAAATTACTCCAGGAAAATATGGAGAGGATATTGTAAAAGACACCATAGCGAATATCAAACAGCTGAAGTCCATTCAAAGCAAAAATGGGGAAGGAGGCTGTAACCGATATATTATCAGCAACTCTGAGGATATCTTCTCGGTTCTTTTTGTATTTGGTTTGTTCCGCTGGTGCGGATGGGATGAAAAGGAGATTACCTTTGATATTATTCCTCTTTTTGAGACCATGAAGGGAATGGAAGCTGCAGAAAGTGTCATGCAGACCCTATTCGACACCAAAATGTATCGGAACCATCTTACCAAAAGAAGCGATACGCATACGATAATGCTGGGCTTTTCCGACGGTACCAAAGACGGAGGGTACCTAAAGGCAAATTGGTCTATTTTAAAAACCAAAGAAACCCTAAGCAAGGTTTGCAAGAAGAATGGAATAAGGGCTTTGTTTTTTGATGGTAGGGGAGGACCACCTGCACGTGGTGGTGGTAAAACCCATCGTTTTTACGCGGCTCAAACTAAAGATGTGGCCAATCATGAAATTCAGCTCACCATTCAAGGCCAAACGATTACAAGTACATACGGAACCAAAGACCAATTTATTCATAATGCTGAGCAATTATTGACAGCTGGCTTGAGCAATAATCTATTCGGCAAGGAAATAGTGATAAGCGCTCAGCAACGCAAGTTAATCGAGGAGCTTTCCGACACGAGTTTTGCCAAATATGACAGTCTTAAACAACACGAAAAGTTTATTTCTTACTTAGAAAATCGCAGCACCTTAAAATATTATTCCAATGCGAATATCGGAAGTCGCCCGGGGAAACGAGGGAACAAAAAGCAACTTACACTTTCGGATTTAAGAGCGATTTCATTTGTTGGTTCTTGGAGTCAATTAAAACAAAACGTTCCGGGTTATTTTGGACTCGGCACAGCGATTCAAAAGTTTAAAGATGAGGGTCGATTGAATGAAGTAAAGAAATTGTACAAGGAAGTTTCTTTCTTTAGGGCATTGATGCATAATAGTATGATGTCTTTGGCAAAGACCAATTTCAACTTGACCAGTTACATGAAAGAAGATGCCGAATATGGAGAATTTTGGAACATTTTACATTCTGAATATGAGCTCTCCAAAAAGATGCTTCTTCAAATTTCGGGTTCTAAAATTTTGATGGAAGATGAAGCGATTTCCCGTGAATCTGTCAACATCCGCGAGAACATTGTTTTGCCTCTACTTGTTATTCAACAAAATGCGCTATATCATATTTCCCAAGACTCTAAATTCAAAGCCCTCTATGAAAAAATTGTGACCCGCTCACTCTATGGTAATATTAATGCTAGTCGGAATTCGGCTTAAAAGCCTTAAAAGGTATATCCCTTGTTGATTTTGTCTCGATAGTTTTTATTTTTAGGACAATGTATTATTATTTGATTATTGCCCTTCAAGCTTTTTGTGTATACCATTGTTATAGCCATCGGAATAGTTATTATTGGATTTTTGTCATTATTTTTCTACCCGTGATTGGTTCATTGCTCTATCTTTTCTTGAATGTTTTTAAAAAAAGAGATATTGAAAAGGCGCAAGAAAGTTTGGTTGCCGCTATCAATCCATCGAAGAAAATAAAGGACTTGGAAAAAAAGTTCAAGTTCTCTGCAACTTTTGAAAACCAAGTAGCACTGGCAGATGCTTATTTGGATGAGCAGATGTATCCTGAAGCTATTGCAAACTATCAAGCATCGCTCAAGGATATGTTTTTCCATGATTTTTATGTGATTTCCAAACTGGTAGAAGCTTGTTATTTTTCTTCGGATTTCGCCAACGTAATCTCTCAAGCAGAAAGGATTTCTGACGATTCAAAGTTCAGAAAATCAAAAGCTTCTTTTTTATATGGTATGGCTTTGGAAAAAGAAGGAGACATTAAAAAAGCAGAAGAAATCTTAAAGACTTTTGATGCTCCGTACTCGAATTTTATGGAACGACTTGAACTCGCTCGTTTTTTTGTTCGAAACCATAAAATAGCGGAAGGTAAAATGGTGTACCAAGAAATGGTTTCAGAATCTGAAAACATGTCCAAACAAAGTTATCGAACAAACAGGGAAATCATCAAAAGAGCCAAGGAGGAGCTATTAGATCTTACTTAACATTTACTCGCTTGTTTTAGAACTAAGAATACTATAAAAAGCCTGAATCCCATAAGCCAACTGACTAATTTTGAGATTTTCATTGGGACTATGCTGATTGTTATCTGCATTTACCATGGGAACTACAAAAGCGGGAATTTTCAATTCATTGATAAATGGTGCAATGGGAACGGTTCCACCCATTATACGAATCTGTACAACCTCTTCGCCAAAACTAGTAGCCAACGTATTTTTTAAAAAGGTTCCAAAAGAATTACCAAGGTCAGTCCTAAACGCATCTGTTACCGAACCTTCTTTTACGGTAATGATTTTGTTATGGGCCATTCGCTCTTCTTTGCTTGGAATCTTATCCATAACATAAAACCCTTGTTTCTTAATATGCTCTTTTACCAATCCTTTTAATCGATCGCCATCAGTTTCGGGTACCAATCTCAAATCCAGTTCTGCCGTTGCACTCTCTGGAACAATAGTGCGTACTTGATCACCTATCCATCCAGAACCCATCCCGCGAATATTCAAGCTTGGATATTGCAAAGACTCTTGGTAAAATGTACCTACCTTTTCGGCTGTTTTAAATTGTAGCTTTTCTGAAATGGTTTTTTCATTATCTGGAACACTTTTTAAAATGGATTTTGTGTTTTCGTCCAAAGCGATGCCATCATAATATCCTGGAATCAATACCCGCCCTTCGGTATCCTTCATTGTCGCTAGTAATTGCGCCAATTGAAAGCCAGGATTTGGGACATAATTTCCATAATGCCCACTATGTTGAGGTTTATAAGGACCGTGCGTTGTCAAAGTCAAAGAGGTAATCCCTCTACATCCAAAAATTAATGTGGGTTTCCCCGAAGGATGCATGGGACCATCATTGATCATAAGAAAGTCTGCTTCCAATAATTCACGATATGCTTTTACCGCTTCAGGTAAGGGTTTGCTGCCACGCTCCTCCTCACCATCCAAAATAACCTTAATATTAAATGGCATTTCACTTCCATTCTTTTTCAAAAGGTCTATGGCATGAAGAAACATAACAATAGGTCCCTTATCATCCGCGGTTGCTCTACCAAACAAACGCCAATCATAATTGATATCATCTTCCAACTCATCAAAAGAAATGGTTTCATAGGTAGTGCCGCTAGGCTTTTTCAACACCATTTGATAGGGGCTGGATTGGTCCCATTTGCTAGGGTCCACAGATTGCCCATCAAAATGCATGTAGATTAGAACAGTTGGTTTATTGTCGCTTAGAGGAAGTGCAGCAAAAAAAAGAGGATGATTTTCGGTTTCTAGCTCAGTAGTATTAAACCCTCTTTCACCAAATTGTTTTTTTAACCAAAATAGATTGTCTTGAATGTCACTGGCATTTAATGCGTCACTGGGTATGGCTACAAAGTCCCTTAAATCCTGTATGGCAGAGGCCACGCTGGACTTCAAGGTAATTGTATCTAAATTTTGGCTAGATATGGATGTGATCGTAAGTAAAAAAAGAAAAAATAAGTTGCGTTTCATCTAAAAAAGTATCAAAAAAGTAAGAAAATACATCAAAATTCGTTCAACAGTCAATATAATGTCAGTTTTGGAAACAACATTAGGTACGTTTTATAAAGATAAAAAAGTGCTTGTTGCTATTAATCGCAATAGCATTATTTTTCATGTACTTATTATTTTGGTATTGGCAGGATTGGCCACTAATTTCTTTACGGAATACCAATTAGGTGGTTTAAACAAATATGCTGTTAAACACCTTGTGGTTTTTTCTATTATCCTTGTTTCCTCGGTTATATGGAAGCTAAAATGGATGACAACCAGCTTGTTGTTCATCATAATGGTTTATATCAATATCATTTCATCAACTATTTATTTGCCTTTCAGACTAGAGGATGCCAACCTGAATTTTGAAGCCTATTTCTCTAGGGTAGAGATGATTGTTTTTGTGATGGGCCTTTTATTGGCTGTTTTTGAAAAACCTTGGCACCAGTTTGTTGTTATTGCTTATAACACCGCATTTATAATAGCATGCGCAATGCTTTATCCAGATTTACCACTTGGGAAATACATATTGGCCTTCATCATGATTTCCTCTGTAGGAGCTGTTAGCTTTTTTATTTTTAATAGGGTCATCCGTTTACAGAATGAACTTCAAGAACAGCATCAAGTGGTTAGCGTTCAGAATGAAGAATTGATGGAGCTCACCACATTCCGTAAAGACATTATGAAGATTATAGCCCATGATTTAAGGACGCCTATTCATCAGATTTCTATGTTAACCACCATCACACGTAATTCGAAGTCTAAATCGGATAGAAATGAGTATTTAGGGTTGCTTCAACAATCAGTGGATAAGACCTATGGGATGTTGGATAACCTATTGAACTGGGCCATGCAAAATGACGAAACGCTAAAGTCATACATGGACATCAATTTGTATCAACTTGTAGAGGAAATTCGCAATCAATACTCTCAAAATTTGAGTGATAAGAACTTGAGTTTGGTAAATGCAGTAGATAAAGAATTTAATCTATTTTACTCTAAAGAAGTTTTTCAGACGGTAATCCGAAATCTACTCACAAATGCCATAAAATTTTCACCACAGAATCAACGTATTTTAGTGGATAACATGGAGAGCGAAAATCATTTTAGTCTAAGGGTGCATAATATGGCCGAACAATTAGATGAAGAAAAACTTGGAAAAATAAACTCAGGACAGATAGTTACAAGCGCCTTAGGGACCAAACAAGAAAAAGGGTCAGGAAAAGGATTGTTTATCTGTAAACGAATGCTCAAGAAAAACAATGGCGGATTGAAGCTTTCTAAAGATTCAAAAGGCGTAATCGCCGAAATACAGATTTATAAGTCCATTCCACTCCAGCCCAATTTGGGCTTGGCCTAACCTCGGATGTTTTTCACAAAACCCTGAATGCTTTCAATTCCTTCTTGGGTCAAATGCTTAATAAAAGCTGACCCTATTATGGCTCCCTTGGCTTGTTGTGTTGCCGCTTGGAAAGTATCTGAATTGCTAATCCCAAATCCAACAATCTGGGGATTTTTCAAGTTCAATGAAGCTATTCTGTCGAAATAGCTTTTCTGCTCTTCTCCAAAACCGGATTTAGCACCTGTCGTGCTGGCCGAACTTACCATATAAATGAATCCGTCAGAAGCATCATCAATTGCTCTAATACGTTCCTCACTGGTTTGCGGTGTAATCAAAAACACATTGATGAGCCCGTACTTTTTATAAATATCTTCGTATTCTTCTAAGTAGACATCGAGGGGAAGATCAGGCATAATGATTCCATCGATTCCAATATCATGGCATTTTTTGCAAAACTCCTCAACACCATATTGCAACATGGGATTAAAGTAACCCATAACGATTAGGGGTATTTCAATTGATTTTCGAATATCCTTGAGTTGCTCAAAGAGCAATTCTGTATGCATTCCATTTTTCAATGCAGCTGTAGAACTTTCCTGAATGGTTGGTCCATCCGCAAGTGGGTCACTAAAGGGCAAACCAATTTCAATCATGTCTACTCCAGCTTCCTGTAAAGATTGAATAACGTCCACGGTATCATTTAAATCTGGATACCCTGCGGTAAAGTATATAGAGAGCAATTTTTTGTCTTCGCTCAGTTTTTGTTTGATTCTATTCATAACTATTTGGTCAACCTGAACTTGTTTCAGGTTCTCATAAAATTATTAAAGTTGATAATGTTGGATTCTGCTCTCTGATAAGATTTAGTTTCCACTCTCTGTGCCAGTTTTTGAGTTGTTTCTCTCTTTCAATAGCTCGATTTATATCTGTAAACTCCTCAAAAAAGATTAAATCTTTTAGGTTATACTTTTTAGTAAAAGCAGAACCAAAACCCTCTATATGCTCTGTTATCCTCTTTTTCAAGTCTGAAGTAACTCCAACGTAAAAAGTAGTTCGGTAGGTATTGGTCAATATATAAACAAAGCTACTTTTCATAATAGGGTGAGATGCTGAACCAAGTTCAGCATGACGAGTTACAATTTAAAATAATCAATATACGTCTGTAAATCTTTGTCCCCTCTTCCAGAAAGGTTAATGACCACGAGATCATCTTTTTTGAACTTTTTGTAATCGAAAATGGCAAAAGCGTGACTGGTCTCGATAGCTGGAATGATACCTTCCAATTGTGAAACCTCAAGTCCGGCTGTCATGGCTTCATCATCTGTTATAGAAATGAATTCACCACGTCCACTACGGAATAAGTGTGCATGCATGGGCCCAACACCTGGATAATCAAGTCCTGCCGAAATGGAATAAGGTTCTGTAATCTGACCATCTGGGGTCTGCATCAAAAGGGTTTTGCTCCCATGGATGATACCGACTTTGCCCAAAGCTGATGTTGCAGCGCTTTCTCCGGTATCAATACCTTTTCCGGCAGCTTCTACAGCAATGATTCCCACTTCAGGTTCATTCAAATAGTGGTAATAGGCTCCGGCAGCATTGCTACCCCCACCTACGCAGGCGACAACATAATCAGGTTTCTCACGACCCTCTTTTTCCTTCAACTGCCATTTAATTTCTTCGGAGATAACTGATTGGAGGCGAGCTACCATATCGGGATACGGATGAGGTCCAACTACGGAACCAATAATATAATGGGTGTCCACCGGATTGTTTATCCAATCCCGAATGGCTTCATTGGTTGCGTCCTTTAAAGTTCTGCTTCCTGATTTTGCTGGTCTGACTTCAGCGCCTAACATTTTCATACGGGCCACATTCGGAGCTTGACGGGCAATATCAATTTCACCCATATACACCACACATTCAATACCCATTAGCGCACAAACAGTAGCGGTAGCCACACCATGTTGACCCGCACCAGTTTCTGCGATGATTCTATTTTTACCCAATTTTTTGGCCATCAGGATTTGACCAATCGTATTATTCACTTTGTGGGCACCTGTATGACACAAGTCCTCACGTTTCAGGTAAATCTTGGTTTGATACTTTTCTGAAAGCCGTTCTGCAAAGTATAGCGGAGTAGGTCGTCCTACATAATCCTTTAGCAATTGGTGAAACTCTTCCTGAAAAGAAGGTTCAGCCATAACCTTCAAATAGTTTTGACGAAGTTCTTCACAATTCGGATAGAGCATTTCTGGTATAAATGCTCCGCCAAATTCGCCATAATATCCTTTTTCGTTAGCGTGATAACTCATGTTTCAATAAGTTTTTAAATTCTTTTAGTTTTTTGATGTCTTTTCGCCCGGGTTCTATTTCAAATCTACTGTTGATGTCAATGGCATAACAGTATTTGGAGGCTTCCGTTTTTAGAAAAGATTGAATAGCTTCTACATCTTCCAATCCAATACCTCCACTTAAAAAATACGGTTTGGTTGAGGGGTAGTTTTCCAAGATTTTCCAATCAAATGTATAGCCATTACCGCCGGGAAGTTTCCCTTTAGTGTCGAAAAGAAAGTAATCACATACCTCTTCATAAGGTTCTAGTATCGAAAAATCAAAGGTATCCTTGATAGAAAATACTTTGATGATTTTTAGACTGTCACCCTGAACTTGTTTCAGGGTCTCCTTCGGATGGGATTCCGAAACAAGTTCGGAATGACGTAACTGTTCACAATACTCCGGACTTTCCTTACCATGCAATTGAACACCGTCCAATAGGTAAGCCTCTATTTTTTGCAATACTTCATCAAGAGGAGCATCTACAAAAACGCCTATTTTTTGTATTCCTTTAGGAAGTACCGGAATTTCTCCCGTAAAAGAACGGGAAGACGGTTGCCAAAAGATGAAACCAAGGTAGTCCGGTTGCAATGCTGCAACTTCACCTATATTGTATTTTTGACCACAAACTTTTAGTTTCATTTTTATTTTCTTGTCATTTCGAAATGAGCGAAGCGATTGAGAAATCTCTTTTAGACGTCTCACATCGTTGGATATGACTTTACGAATTTTTTTTAAATCTTCTATAAATTCCATCGCACTTAAACCGGGATTTTCGGTCTTCATAAAATTCTCTCCAATCAAAAATCCTTGATACCCAAATTTCCTTAACTCTGTTATAGCCTCAATAGAACTTATACCACTTTCTGAAACCTTGACAAAGTCATTTGGAATTAATTCAGACAAGCTTTTACTGGTTTCCAAACTGACCTCAAAAGTCTTTAGGTTTCTGTTATTGACTCCTAACATGTCCAAACTTGGCATGATGGATTTTTCCAGTTCCTCTTGATTGTGAACTTCCAATAAAACGTCCATGCCCAAACTTTTGGCCAGCTCAGATAAGGTTTTGATTTCTTCTCGCGTAATTACCGCAGCGATAAGCAAAATAACATCAGCTCCATGTGCTTTGGCCTCAAGAACCTGGTACTCATCTATCATAAATTCTTTACGGAGTAGGGGCATGGTAACGGAAGCTCTTGCTAACAGTAAATCTTCCAAAGAACCTCCAAAATATTTGATATCTGTCAAAACACTCATCCCACAAACCCCTGCCTTCTCATAACCTTTGGCCACGATACCCACATTGGTATTTTGGTTTATGGTTTGTTTGGAAGGAGAGCGTCGTTTATGTTCCGCAATAATCCCAGTATCTGAATTTCGCAATGCTTGAGACAACGAGTTACGGTCCCTCTCAAAAAGAACGGAAGCCTCCAATTGACTTATAGGAATCAATTCTTTTTTGAGGGCCACCTCTTTGTTTTTATCAGCTATTATTTTATCTAGGATATTCATTTAGTTTATACATTAAGTCAGTTCTTAAAACATACTTGGTGCCTTCAATTAATTTTGAGCCTTCATGTTCCAAATCATGTAAAAAAATCAAACAATTCCCTTTTCTTGGAGTAATTTTTATTCCATCAAAGGTGGTTTCGCCCCCAACAAATTTGTCATTTAGATAAATCATAAAAGTAAAATAGCTTGCTTCAGTTTCGTTTCTGATGAAACTTTGATCTTTATGTTTTTTAAATTCTTGACCAGGTTCATATTTGTAAAATCTAAACAATTCATTAAGTCCAACGATACTACTATTTCCAATTTTTTCAGGGAGATAACCCTTTAAATCCAGAAAAATTTCATCTGCTAACTCTTTACTTTCAAAAAGTACTCTTTTGTTATTCCTGATCTTAGAATTTATTTTTTGACCGCTATCTGTTTGAATCATAGCATCCTTATATCCTAAAGATTCACTTTTTTTGATATAAGAGTTACATTTTGAATGAGACCAAAAATCTTTAATTTCTTTGATAAACCCGCTATGTTCTATGGATTTCATCTATCTACTTATTTCCTGCAATTTTTTGAGTGCTTCAAATCCTTTCCCCGTAATTAAAGATTTTTTTGCTTTTTCAAATCCTTCTTTTGGTGAAATACCTTCAACCGTAGAAATAGCTATTCCGGCATTAGCGCAAACCACATTATTCTGTGCTTCGGTACCTTTACCTTGAAGGATGTTCATAAAAATCTGAGCTGAATCTGAAACATCTTCCCCGCCTACTATGGAAGAAGCCGAGATTTTGGAAACCCCAAAATCCGAAGGAGAAAGCATTCCTTCAGAGCCATTAGAAATCGTTTTGGTAGCTCCAGTTAAACTGATTTCATCATATCCATCCAGGGCATGAAGCACTGTAAAGTTTTTATCCGTGTTTTGATAGAGATACCCGTACATTCTTGCCAATTCCAGATTGAACACCCCAACCATTTGATTTTTTGGAAAAGCAGGATTTACCATTGGGCCTAACATGTTGAAAAAAGTTTTTACAGCTAACTCCCTACGTATAGGCGCTACGTTTTTCATGGCCGGGTGGAACAAGGGGGCATGAAGCACGCATATTCCAGCCTCTTCAATGGATTTTTTTAAGAAGTCGGCATCATTGCTGAATTTTATTCTCAAAAATTCCATGACATTACTACTGCCGCATTTTGAAGAAACCCCGTAGTTACCGTGCTTAGTCACCTTAATTCCAGCACCCGCGGTAACAAATGAAGCCAAGGTGGAGATATTAAAGGTGTCTTTGCCATCTCCTCCGGTACCACATAAATCAATAGGATTGTAATCACTTAAATCCACCGCCAAGCATAATTCCAACAAAGCATCCCGAAAGCCCTCCAACTCCTCAATGGTAATGCTACGCATCATGTATACCGTTAAAAAAGCGGCTATTTGACTTGTATTATAGTCCCCCTTAGCAATGTTGACCAAAATTTGTTTGGCGTCATCCTTGGAAAGGATTTCATGGTTAATAAGTCTATTTAATGTCTCTTTCATTTTTTCATTTTTGTCATTCAGCATCAAGTGCGGAATTTATTTGAATTCCTGCCTCCTTCGACTGCCTGGCCTCCGTACTAGACTTCGGAAGGAGGTCGCTCAGGATGACAGTGGAAATGTCAACGTATTTAATTTTCTAACCAATTTTTTAGCATCTGTTTTCCATGTGGGGTCAAAACCGATTCGGGGTGGAATTGAACAGCTGTAACATCATATGTTTTGTGCCGTAAGCTCATTATTTGACCGTTTTTGTCAATTGAGGTGGCTTCGAGTTCTTCCGGTAAATCTGGATGAACTACCCACGAGTGATATCTTCCTACTTCCAGTTCTTTGGACAAATCCTTGTAAATGATATCCTCTTTTACCACCTCAATGGTTGTGGAAATTCCATGATACACTTGGTCTAAGTTGATTAAACTACCTCCAAAAACTTCACCAATGGCTTGTTGTCCTAAACATACTCCAAAAATGCGTTTTGAAGGAGCATAGGTTTGGATTATGGATTTAAGTAAACCGGCTTCATCTGGAATTCCAGGGCCCGGAGATAATACGATTTCATCAAAAGCTTCTACTTCCTTCAAGGTCAATTGGTCATTTCGTTTTACGGTAACATCACAATCCAAATCTTCAAGGTAGTGCACCAAATTATAGGTGAAGCTATCGTAGTTGTCTATCATTAATATCTTTCTTCCCATGACCTAGATAGTTTCAGCGATTTTCAAGGCGTTGGTGAGTGCGCCCAGTTTATTGAAGGTTTCTTGAAGCTCTGTCTCTGGGTCTGAAGCGGCCACCAAGCCAGCACCAGCTTGATAATGCAGTTGATGGTTTTTGCTTAGGAAAGTCCGAATCATAATGGCATGATTGAAGTTGCCATGAAAATCCATAAAACCAATGGCCCCACCATAATAGGAACGCCCTGTTTTTTCATATTTTTCAATCAACTGCATAGCCATATGTTTTGGAGCGCCACTTAAAGTCCCTGCCGGGAAAGTATCAGCAACCACTTTCATGGTGGGTATATCTTTCTTCTTCATTCCCGTTACTTTGGAAACTAGATGGATCACATGCGAAAAATACTGCACCTCTCGGTAGGTCTCTACATTCACTGTATTCCCATTTCGGCTTAAGTCGTTGCGCGCCAAATCCACTAACATCACATGCTCGCTATTTTCCTTTTCATCTTGGGCGAGCTGTTTGGCTAATTCGGCATCCTGTTCGTCACTTCCAGTTCTTTTATAGGTTCCGGCAATAGGATGAATCTCAGCTTTTCCTTCCTTAACTATCAATTGGGCTTCCGGTGAGCTTCCAAAAATCTTGAAATCTCCATAATCAAAATAGAAAAGGTAAGGTGAAGGGTTGATGGAACGTAACGCCCGGTATACATTGAATTCATCGCCTTTAAAGGTTTGCGAAAAACGTCGGGATAGCACTAGCTGGAAAACATCTCCACGCTGACAGTGCTTTTTTGCTAAAGCAACATGTTCCCTATACTCTTCATCCTTCAAATTTGATTCCGGACCGCCTTCCAAAGAAAAATTATAAGAAGCAAAGCTTCTTACATTGAGTAGCTGTTTGATTTCATCAACATTGCTTTCACAATGATAGCAATGGGCAAAAATGTAAGCTTCATTCTTAAAGTGATTTATGGCAATTACATTCTTATAAACCGCATAGTAGATATCCGGAATCTGAATAGAATTGGGTTTGGTGTGAATCTCTACGTCTTCAAAATAGCGAACCGCATCATAGGCCATATAACCAAAAAGCCCATTGTTGATGAACTTAAACCCATTGTTTTCTACGGTAAACTTTTTAGAAAAGTCATGGATGATTTCGGTAACATCAACATCGGAAGTAATCTCAGTAGTTTTAGAATTTCCGTCCGGTAGGTTCTCCACAATGATTTTATTCTCAACTTTGATGGAAGCAATAGGATTGCAGCAGATATAGGAAAAACTATTATCGTTTGCATGATAGTCACTACTTTCCAAGAGTATGCTATTCGGGAACTTATCCCGTATCTTTAGATACACGCTAACCGGAGTGATAGTATCGGCTAGAATCTTCTTGTAATGTGTTCTTAATTTGTAAGTCATTTTTTAAGAGAACTTAGATTTTTAAACTAAAAAAGGCTTGTCGTGATGACAAGCCTCGTATATGATAATAATGGGGACTAGCTCACGATATCTGTCGTAAGTTTTTCCACCACCAAGTATGTACTCTTTTTGTATTCATTGCCTCAAATATAGAAAGGAAATTGAATTCTCGCCAATTTTGTTGCATAAAATTAAAAATCCCGTTGGATACCATATCCGACGGGATTTCCAAACACTAAACTTAGGTCAATCACATCTGAAGGTCAACAACCAAGTCAAACTCGTCATAGATAAGTTTGTCTTTAGCCGTACCAATAATTCCTGACCCATATTTTACGTCGAAATTAGTTCTGTCAACTTTCAAAGTAGCCGTGGCTTTGCTTCCATATACAGAAAGGTCAAAAGTGATTGGCTTTGTAATTCCTTTGATAGTCAAATCACCTGTAACGTCATAGGAATTTTTTCCAGTTTGTTTTACACCTGTAAAAACCAAAGTAGAAGTTGGATTGGAAGAGGTGGAAAAGAAATCGTCAGAATTCAAATGACCATCCAATTTATTTTTGTAATCTCCCGTTAAGTCAGTAGTATTAATAGTGGACATGTCCACAGTGAATTGTCCACCTGTCAAGGTTTCGCCATCAAATTCCAAAGAACCTGATTTAAGTGCTATGGTACCTACATGGGAACCTCCTACCTTGTAAGCTTTCCAGGTTACTGTACTTTCTTCAACCTTAACGGCTTTTTTTTCTCCATCAATTGGGTTAGCCAATACTGTGCCACCAAATACTAATGTTAATGCTAATGATAAAATGCTTGTTTTCATGTTTAAAATTTAAGAGTGTATTAATTATATATGTGTAAATAATTCTTCGCTACTTTTTCGAACTTTGGGATAGTTTTGGGTCTCATCTTCATCAGAACGATACCCAACCGTGAGCACTACTACGCTGGTTAAGCCCTTATCCTTAAGGCCTAGGATTTCATCATATTTCTCAGGTTCAAATCCTTCCATAGGACACGTATCTATTTTCAATTCGGCCGCAGCAAGCATCGCACTTTGTGCTGCTAAATAGGCCTGTCTAGTGGTCCAAGTTGTTTTAACAGCGCCAGGTAAGTCCAAAAGTTTAGATTTCATAAAATCTCCATATCCTTTAAGACTCTCCATATCGATACCACGAGTTGTGCTTACGTTTTCCAAATAATCGTCTACCAATTCACTTCCAAATTGGGACTTTGCGGCAAAGACTAACATGTGTGAGGCGTCTACGATTTGAGACTGGTTCCATGAAGCAGGTTGCAGCTCTTTTCTTGTGTTTTCATCAGTAATCACAAGAATATGATAGGGCTGCAGTCCATAGGACGAGGGACTTAGTTGAATGGCGTTCAAAATTGTTTCCAAATCCTGATTGGATACTTTTTTGCTCGGGTCGAATTTTTTGGTGGCATATCGCCAATTAAGATTTTCAAGGGTTGTGCTCATGCTTAAAATTTGTCTAATAATGTGTTTAATGTTTCAAGTTCTTTTTGGGATAAGTTGGAAACCGCCTCTTTTTCAGCAGCGCTTACCGCTTTATCCATTTTGGACAGTACATCCATTCCAAGGTTAGTAATAACAATTTCCACCTTACGCCTGTTGGTTTCACAAACGGCTCTATTTACATAACCTTTATTGAGTAGTTTGTCTACTAGACGAGTCGTATTGCTCATTTTGGTTACCATCCTTTCATTGAGGGTGGAAAGGTTGGCTGGTTTTCCTTTTTGCCCACGTAAGATTCGTAATACATTAAATTGTTGTAGAGAGACCTCAAAAGGTTTGAGTGCAGTATTGATAACCTCATTTACTTGGTTATTTACCAGAGTCATATGAATTATGGTTCTGCTTTCCAATGGAATTTGTTTTGCGGTCTTTATAATTTCTTCTACATTCATGTATTTACAATATTTGTATATACAAATGTATATTTATGTATGTTAACTAAACTTGTTTTTGAAGATAAAGTTTTGTTAAAAAAAGAATCGTAGGATGAGCAATGGTTAATTTTAGTCTGCTAATTTTCACGAAATGCGATACCTACCTTTTTGGATTTCTTTGTTTGTCTTAATTCTATTCAGCTGTTCAGGAAAATCTAAAGGGCAAGACCAATCGAAGGATGAAGTGTTAGCCAGTTCATCAACTGAAGAAACTGAGTCATCAGGCAATGAGGTAAAATTCCCGGTCTATAATTTTGACTCATTTGAGCCATTGCTCTATAAAGATGACAATACTACTTATATAGTTAATTTTTGGGCTACATGGTGCAAACCTTGTATTGAAGAGCTCCCATACTTTGAAAAAGTAAATGCTGAATTCAAAGATGATAATGTTAAAGTAGTTTTGGTCAGCTTGGATATGCCGAGTATGTGGAAGTCTCGACTAGAGCCTTTTGTGGAAAAGAAGGGGCTTCAATCGGAAGTGGTGATACTGGATGACCCTAAACAAAACACTTGGATTCCCAAAGTTTCTGAAGAATGGGGCGGAGGGATACCTGCCACTTTGATTTATAATAAAGGTAAACGGAGTTTTTATGAACGAGGATTTACCTATGAAGAACTAACAAACGAATTACATCAATTCCTAAATTAAAATAGAAATGAAAACCTTAAAAATTTTGGGCACGTTGATACTTTTGATTTCAATGGCCTCATTTGTTGGAACTACTTCGGCTGAAAAAGGCTATGATATTGGAGATACTGCTACTGATTTTTCATTAAAGAACATTGATGGGAAAATGGTATCCTTATTGGATTATGCAGATGCCAAGGGATTCCTAATTGTTTTTACTTGTAATACGTGTCCTTATGCCGTGGCCTATGAAGACCGTATTGTTGCATTGAATGCAAAATATAAAGCTCAAGGAGTACCCTTAATTGCTATTAACCCAAACAATCCTTCGGCCAAACCTGGGGATAGTTTTGAAAAAATGAAGGTACGGGCCAAAGAAAAAGGATTTACCTTCCCTTATCTTTTAGATGAAGGCCAAAAAGTATATCCTCAATATGGAGCTACCAGAACGCCACACGTTTATCTTTTGGAAAAAACAGCCAATGGAAACGTGGTAAAGTATATTGGTGCTATTGACGATAACTACCAAGATGCCTCCAAAGTAGAAGAAAAATATGTGGAAGATGCCGTAGATGCTATGTTGGCTGGAAAAGAAATCAAGGTGACCTCTACGAAGGCCATAGGATGCACCATAAAAGTGTAATCCATAGAATAAAGAGATTCAAATCCGGGGTTATGCTCCGGATTTTTATTTTTGCTAAAATTAAATTGTTAAAAATGTCAGACCTATCACAAGAAGAGTGGGAAACCCAACTGGAAAACGATGATAATGCTTTTATTTTGGATGTAAGAACGCCAGAAGAAGTAGAGGAGGGGTATATCCCAGGAGCGACCAATATAGATATTTATTTAGGACAGGAGTTTTTGAACGAACTGGAAAAACTGGACAAGACCAAAAATTATTATGTATACTGCCGCTCTGGTAACCGAAGTGGCCAAGCTTGTGCCATAATGAATAGTATTGGTATTGAAAACGCATACAATCTTGAAGGAGGATTCATGAACTGGGAAGGAGAAGTTGCGGAATAATACTTAAGTTTATGACTGCGTATTAACCTACACCTCAAACAATACGCGGTCAGTTTACAACTTAAGTCCCAAATCATGCGCGAAGATTTACTCCATTTTGTGTGGCAGTATAAAAAAATTCCATTTGCTCACCTCCTAACCGAACAGCAAGAAGAACTCTATATTGTTGATTATGGTCTCCCCAATTCTGGAGAAGGCCCAGATTTTCTAAATGCCAGAATCTCCATAAGCGGTCAACTATGGGCAGGCAACGTAGAAATGCACCTGAAATCTTCGGATTGGTATGCCCATCATCATGAAACCGATTTAAATTACAATAATGTAATCCTTCATGTGGTATGGGAGGATGATATCGCCGTATTTCGACAGGATACATCTGAAATACCAACCCTTGTTTTGAAAAACCTTATTTCCAATGAATTATTGAGTTCCTATCAAAAATTGATGGATACCTCGAGAACGGGATTTATCAACTGCGAGAAACACTTGAACTCGGTAGAATCCGTTATCTGGAAAAATTGGGAAGAGCGACTTTACTTCGAGCGACTGCAACAAAAGTCAAAACAAATAGAAATACTTTTGAGGAAATCCAATAACGATTGGGAGTCTGTATTGTTTTCATTATTGTGTAAAAGCTTCGGAACCAAAGTGAATGGTTCATTTTTTTTGAATAGTGCAATTGGACTGGATTTTTCAGTTATTAGGAAGACGAGAATGGACCCGTTTCAACTGGAAAGTCTCCTTTTTGGTCATTTTGGGCTTTTGGAAATAGAGGATTGCATTGATGGGTACTTTCTTGATTTGAGAAAAGAGTATGGCTATTTGAAACAAAAATTTAGATTAGTTTCTCCAGAGAAAAAGCCTGCTTTTTTTGGTATGCGTCCTGTTAACTTTCCCACCCTTCGCCTTTCCCAGTTGGCGAACCTCTATCATAAGGATACTAGTCTTTTTCAAAGATTAATGACTATTCAGGATATAGACGATTATTATGATGTGTTCCAAGTATCAACCAGCTCCTATTGGGAAAATCACTTCACCTTTGGTAAACTCAGCAAACAATACAAGAAAAAGGTGTCCAGGACTTTTATTGATTTACTGCTTATCAACACAGTGATGCCTCTGAAATTTTGTTATGCCCAACATTTAGGAAAACAATGGGATGAAGACTTGGTAGAACTTATGTCCAAGATTAAAAGTGAATCAAATACAATTATTGATAGTTTTAAAACTTTGAACGTCCCATCGGATAATGCATTACAAAGCCAGGCTAAACTACAATTGTATACCAATTACTGTACTCAAAAAAAGTGTTTGCATTGTGCCGTTGGAGTAAATTTATTGAATAGAAATGTATACTTTTAATCATGTCCTTTTTTTATAACCTATTATATTATTTTCAAAAGAGAGGCTTTGAGGTATGCCGTCGCATCGCGGAACGGATAGGTATAAGAGCCAGAGTAGTGCGTATTACGTTTATCTATTTAACCTTTGCCACCTTGGGATTCGGTTTTGCCTTATATCTTTTCATCGCGTTTTGGTTAAGAATCAAAGATTTGGTGTATACCAAGCGAACCTCAGTATTTGATTTGTAGTCTATGGTAAGGTTACTTCGCTCTAAAATTGTCTTGGCCCTCGCCTTAATGCTAATGGTTTTGGTAATTGGGGTTGTTGGGTATAAGCTCTTTTCCGATTTTACTTGGATTGAGGCCATTTACATGACCATAATTACGGTTACTACAGTTGGTTTTTCCGAGGTTAGGCCATTAGATGCCGAGGCGAAGATTTTTACTGTATTTTTAATAGTCACTAGTGTTTTTATTTTTGGATATGCCATTTCTGTGGTGACGGAGTATTTATTGGGAAGAAACTCACTTCAATTATTAAAGAAGAAAAAAGTGAAAAAAAAGATTGAAGCTTTAACAGATCATATTGTGGTCTGCGGATTTGGAAGAAATGGGATGCAAGCGGCGGAACGACTGAAAGCGTATCGGAAACCCTTCGTTGTCATTGAAAAAAATAGAGACATTATAGAACGACATGAAGACGAAATTCTTTTCGTGGAAGGTGATGCCAATGAGGATGAGGTGTTATTACAGGCTGGAATTGAACATGCGCGTTATCTTATCACTACACTACCGGATGATGCTGAGAATCTATTTATTGTGCTTTCTGCCCGTCAGTTGAAGAAAAACCTTTTTATCATTAGTAGAGCTTCCCAAGTGACCTCGCTGACCAAATTACAACTCGCTGGAGCTGATAAAGTAATTATGCCGGATAAAATAGGAGGGGACCATATGGCTTCGTTAGTGGTTATGCCAGATTTGATAACTTTTATAAACCAATTGTCTGTTGAAGGGGAAAACACCACGAATTTGGAAGAAGTGGAAATAGAGGATTTAACCAGTCAAATAGATTGCCATTCCATCAGAGATTTAGACCTTAGAAGGAAAACGGGTTGTACCATAATAGGTTATATAGACCCCGTTGGAAATTATATAATCAACCCTGAAGCAGATTTGGTTTTAGAGCCCAAAGGTAAGGTCATTGTATTGGGTAGGGCAGAACAAATTAAAAAGCTTAACCAAATGTTTAAGATAGGTTAGTTTAACAGTCCCATTATTTGATTCCGAAGTTTTTTTTTAAGATATTGCCCGCTTTACATCAATTTAACACACCAAACTTTCAATTATGAAGTATAGACTTCTAACGATTTTATCGCTTATACTACCCATATTTACATTTGCCCAGGAAAAAGGACTGGATGAGAGAGTAAATGACGCTTTCATGCCCTTTGCAACATGGTGGGAAGGTTTTGTTTTAACAGCCATCCCAATAGGTGAATACAATATGCCCATAGTGTTAATTTTATTGATTTTTGGGGCTACTTTTTTTACTCTAATATTTAAATTCCCTAATATTTCAAAGTTTCCTCTTGCAATTAACACCGTGAGAGGAAAGTACGATGAACTCGATCACCATAGTGTGGAAAAAACAGACCTTAACGTGGTGGATGGAGATTTGCCCAGTACGATTAAGGATGAAAGCAAAGAAGGTGAAGTAAGCCATTTCCAGGCCTTAGCTACAGCAGTCTCTGGAACGGTAGGTCTTGGTAATATTGCAGGGGTAGCTGTTGCTATTGCTTTAGGTGGTCCTGGTGCTACATTTTGGATGATTGTTTGTGGCTTGATTGGAATGTCGACCAAATTTGTGGAATGTACGTTAGGAGTTAAATATAGAGATGTAGGTGAAGATGGAACCGTTTATGGGGGCCCTATGTATTATCTTTCAAAAGGATTAAAGGAAAGAGGATTCAAAGGTCTTGGAAAAGTTTTGGCCATTATTTTTGCGATTCTTTGTGTTGGAGCTTCGTTTGGTGGAGGTAATGCATTCCAATCAAATCAAGCAGCGGTTCAACTTTCCACAATGTTAAACTTGGAAGGTGGAGCTACAGGAGTTATCATAGGTGTTATTTTGGCTGTTTTAGTTGGTATAGTGATTATTGGAGGTATCAAAAAAATAGCTAGTGTTACCGAAAAAATAGTACCCTTTATGGCCGGAGTATACGTGTTGGCTTCACTAATCATAATTTTTTCGAACATACAATACATTGGTGACGCCTTCGGGATGATTTTTGCCGGAGCCTTTACTCCTGCAGCTGGTCTTGGTGGTATTGTAGGGGTAATTATTGTAGGTTTTCAAAGAGCGGCCTTCTCCAACGAAGCTGGTGCTGGTTCTGCTGCCATTGCCCACTCTGCGGTAAAAACAAAATATCCTGCCAGTGAGGGTGTCGTGGCCTTGTTGGAACCTTTTATTGATACTGTTGTTATTTGTACCATGACTGCACTGGTTATTATCTTCTTCAATATGGATGTTGGTGCGTTCGATTATGGGAACGCTGTGGGTAGTACCGTATTGCTTAATGAATCTGGAACCTATGTGGGTGGTGTTGATTTAACTTCAATGGCCTATGATTCAGTTATTCCAGGTTTTAGATATGTATTGACAATTGCCATTATTCTTTTTGCTTTTTCCACAATGATTTCATGGTCTTACTACGGACTACAATCTTGGAAATTCCTTTTTGGGAGAGGGAAGACCGCTGATATAATTTATAAAGTAATGTTTTTGCTTTTCGTGGTCATAGGAGCAGCTGCTACTTTGGATGCAGTTATCAAATTCTCAGATGCTATGATATTGGCTCTTGTTTTTCCAAATATGGTAGGATTATTGTTCTTGTTCCCTAAGGTTAGAGAAGAGATGAACAAATATGTCTCTGATATCAAAAAGTTTGTAAAAGGCTAATCCTTGTTTTTTTTGAAACGAATAAAATTCCATTTCAGGTTTGATAAACAAGAACGAAATGGGATTTTCTTTTTGATTCTATGTATTGTGCTATTGCAATCGGTACATTTTTTTGTCAAAAACCAAAATGGGGATGTAAAGAGTCAAATTTTATTTGATGAAGCTCTACAAACTCAAATTGATAGCTTGAAACAGCTGGCTTTGGTAAATGAAAGGCCAAAGTTGTATCCCTTTAACCCAAATTTCATCACAGACTTTAAAGGATATACTTTAGGAATGTCACCGCAAGAAATTGATAGACTTTTCAAATTTAGGGAAACGGGGAAGTATGTGAACTCCGCGTTGGAGTTTCAAAGGGTTACCCATGTTTCAGATTCTTTACTTTCATTGATTTCTCCATATTTCAAATTTCCTGAATGGACTCAGAAGAAAACCAAGACCAAAGCATCATACGTACTTTCAAGTAAGAAGAAGGAGTCTAGTGCCGTATATGGTATCCTTGATTTGAACAAAGCCACGGCAGAAGAGCTTATGAAAGTACGTGGTATTGGGCAAAAGCTATCTACACGAATTATCAGGTTCAGGGATAGATTGGGCGGTTTTCTTGTAAACGAGCAGCTTTATGATGTTTATGGACTGGATGCACAGGTTGTTGAAAGAATTCATGAGCGCTTTCAAGTACTTAGCCCTCCTGAAGTCAAAAAAATAAATATCAACTCAGCTTCAGCTTCAGAGATCGCTCAACTTGTGTATATAAAACTTGCTCAAGCGGAGAAAATTGTAAGACATCGCGAAGCAAATGGACCATTCAGTTCTTTAGACGAAATGATGGATATGTTTAACGATTCGGAGGAAAAGATTAACAGAATTGGACTATATTTGTCCTTTGAAGAAGAACAATACAGGCAATGATTGATACCTATTTTAATGAAGAACACAAGCTGTTTCGCGATAGCTTAAGGGATTTTTTGCAGAAAGAAGTGGTTCCCCATGTAGATGATTGGGAACAAACGGGAACAATTGATGGAGCCATCTGGAAAAAGTTTGGAGAAATGGGCTATTTGGGCTTAAAGTATCCAGAAACCTATGGAGGTCTTGAATTGGATTTTTTCTACACCGTCATTCTTTTGGAGGAATTACAGAGAGTAAATTCCGGAGGATTTGCTGCTGCCATTTGGGCTCATATTTATTTGGCTATGACCCATTTAAATGCCGAGGGAGACGAACGTATCAAAAATGAATACTTGGCTCCAAGCATAATGGGAGATAAGATAGGCTGTCTTTGCATTACTGAGCCATTTGGCGGTTCTGATGTGGCGGGTATGCGTTCTACTGCCGTAAGAAAGGATGACCACTATGTGTTGAATGGTTCAAAGACATTCATCACCAACGGTTTTTATAGTGATTATTTGGTCGTATCTGCAAAAACACAACCTGAATTAGGAAATAAAGGAATAAGTATCTTTTTAGTTGATAGGGATGCTCCGGGTGTTACTGCCACAAAACTTGACAAGTTGGGATGGAGAGCCTCAGATACAGCTGAAATAGCTTTTGACAATGTAAAATTACCTTTGGAAAATTTGATGGGTGAGGAAAACAAAGGGTTTTCTTATCTCATGCAACATTTAGATTTGGAACGTTTGGTGATGGGAATAAATGCACATGCTAGAGCTGAGTTCGCAATTGAGTATACTATGGAGTATATGAAAGAGCGTACTGCTTTTGGAAAATCTTTAGATACATTTCAAGCGCTTAGACATACCATGGTAGAGTTAACCTCTGAGATGGAAGTGTGTAAAAGCTATAATTATATGGTTGCCAATCAATTGAATCAAGGCGTATATTCCGTAAAAGAAGCGACCATTTCGAAAATGATGTCTACCAAAATGGCAGATAAAGTGATTGATGGATGCCTTCAGATGTTAGGTGGATATGGTTACATGGAAGAATATCCATTGGCCCGGATGCTTCGCGATAGTAGATTAGGTCGCATAGGTGGCGGTACTTCAGAGATATTGAAAGAGATACTGGCTAAGATCATGATAGACAATAAGAGCTTTGCTCCAGTTCCACAAAATTAAATTTTTAGGCCAACAATATTTCGCATTTCAAATTTAGTCCTATCTTTGCCATCCAAAATATAAAAGAAAGGAGGTTGTAGCCCATGTTGATAATACCAGTTAAAGAAGGAGAAAACATAGATAGAGCTTTGAAGCGCTTCAAGCGAAAGTTTGATAAAACAGGCACTATGCGCCAGTTACGTTCAAGACAACAATATACTAAGCCTTCTGTGAAACGACGAGCTGAGGTGCAAAAAGCACAGTATATTCAAAACCTTAGAGATAGCGAAGAGATTTAAAGCTACATCTAACAATATATATTACATCCCTTGTAGATTTTCTGCAAGGGATGTTCTTTTTTAAGCATCTGGTAATTTGATACCTTTGAAATATGTCGTTAGAATCCTTCATTGATTATTTGCAACTTGAAAAGAACTATTCAAAACATACGTTAGCGGCCTACAAAAAAGATATTGACAGTTTTAGGGAATTCTGTGCAACCGAATTCGATGCAAATAACATAGATGATGTTTCATATAGTTTAATCCGAAGTTGGATTGTATGTCTAGCGGATGTTGGATTGACCAACAGAAGTATAAATCGCAAGATTTCTTCCTTAAATGCATACTACAGCTTTCTTCAGAAAACGGGTCAAATAGTATCATCCCCTCTCCTAAAACATAAAGCTTTAAAAACCAAAAAGAAAGTTGAAGTGCCCTTTTCAGAAATGGAGATGGAAAAGGTTTTACAGCAAATACCATTTAATGACGATTTTGAAGGTAAACGAGATAGTTTGATAATAGAAATGTTATATGCAACAGGGATTAGAAGGACCGAGTTGATTAATCTTAAACTGCATAATATAGATTGGCAAAAAAAGACTTTAAAGGTTTTGGGAAAGCGAAATAAGGAAAGAATACTTCCAATGTTGCCCGCTATGATTTCAAAATTGGAATACTATCTGGAAGAGCGTTCCAAGCTTCAAATTATCCAAGATGGCACCTTTTTGTTTTTAACCCAAAAGGGACTTAAAATTTATGAAACACTTGTTTATCGGACTATAAATAAGTATTTTAGTTTGGTATCTCCTAAAGTAAAAAAGAGTCCACATGTGCTTAGGCATACCTTTGCGACGCATTTGCTTAATCAGGGAGCCAATTTGAATGCTGTGAAAGAGTTATTGGGCCATGCCAGTTTGGCGTCTACACAAGTGTACACCCATAATAGCATAGCAGAGCTAAAGAAAGCACACCTTAAGGCCCATCCAAGAAACAAGAAGTAATTCTCTTGTTTAAGTTTAACCTGTCTACCTTTTAGGTGACTCTAAAAAACACAAACCGTATGAAAGTAAACGCACAATCTGTAAATTTTGTGGCTGATGGTAAATTGATTGATTTCATTCAAAGGCGAATGGATAAGTTGGATTTATTCTATGACAAAGTCATTAGTTCTGATGTTTATTTGAAGGTTGAAAATACCAGTGCAAAAGAGAATAAGATTGTGGAAATTAAATTGTTGGTACCCAGGGATAAAATCATAGTAAAAAAACAATGTAAATCCTTTGAAGAAGCTGTTGATTCAGCG
>JBCCXJ010000023.1:0-47225 GCA_039191905.1 Bacteroidota bacterium
GCAGGAATTCCGATCGCTGGAAGCCTTCCGGCAGTTTCTCGCGAATGGTCTGTTCAATCACGCGCGGTCCGGAAAAGGCGATCATCGCGCCGGGCTCGGCCCGGGATACGTTACAGAACCATTGCGAAAGTACTTTGTCAAAATTGTGCACACTTGGTCCGGACCAGGCAGCCCATTGACCCAAAATGCCCCAACTGCAGCTATCTTAAATTCAACAACATCAGAAACCTCTTATCGTTCACCGAGCTTTTGCACAGGGAACATCCTGATTGGGTATACTTCAATGTTTATGAATATAAGAAAGGGGAGGAGGGAAGGTTCTTGAACAATTTCATAAAAGGCAAAAAGGAACCCTCCGGTAAAACACTATAAAAACAAAACGGTTCCCGAGGAAACCGTTCTGCTTTAAAAACAAGATTTTTCTTGCTTATTTTCATTGTAAAAGTAGGCAACAAAATCCTAATCCACAAGTGTTAACGATCAAATGTTAAAAAAAAAGATAGGACAAAAAGTCGTACAAATATATTATTTGTATATTTTTACCGTAGGACAAAAAGTCGCACAAATTTCCCAATCGAATTTTTAAATCATTGATGAACTCTGTGCCGATTTTTTTATCCTGAGTTAGGACACAAAGTCGCACAAATTTACTTAACACAAATTCGATATGGGCGAGACATTATTCTTGGATGAGAAAACTGCACCTATGGTTAGGACAAAAAGTCGCACAAAAGCACCCGCTTTGAGGCATTACGACCCAAAAAAAATACCTCAAAACGTACAGCAGCCCTATTCCTTGACCGCCCAACTAAAGAAGTTTGACCTTAACATGTACGAGTTTAGGGTAGTGGTAAGGATTCTTGAACAAATAAAGGTGGACCAGATTCGAAACAAACAGGGTTTACAGTTAGATTTTGAGAATAATATCGAAATGACCTTCCCGGTACAGGCATTCATGATTGATGGCCATAGGAACTATGCGGATATCAAACATGCGCTTATTTCGCTTCGTGAAAAAACCATTTCAAGGAATGTAAAGTTCGAAGTAATGGTGGACAATGTATTGGTCCAGATGGACGGGGAACAGTTTGTAGGTGTCATTGAACAACCTGTTTATGCCCACAACAACAGTTTTGTAAAGCTTAGATTGTCCGAGGTATGGTACAAGTACCTACGGGATTTGACCAGGGGCTATACCCAATACATTTCAAATGTCGCCTTTAATTGTTCTTCTATGACGGCTGTGCATTTTTATCAATACATCAACCATTGGTTCAAAAAAGGGGGCAGGGAAGAAAAGTGGGCAAAATTTAGAAATGATTTTGACATCCCAGAATCCTACAGTACTAGTAAAATCATTTCACGGTTACTAGAACCCACCAAAGCTGAACTTGATATGATGGCCGACAGGAGCTTTAACTATTCATTGTTCTATACCGATGGCTCGAAATATGACCCAAAGAAACCAATCCGAGGAAAACGCATTGGATCCATTAAATTCAAGTTCTATAACAATACCAAGAACAAAAAGTACTATGAGCTTTCTGATTACGAACATAGACAGGCTGAAAAATGGTGCAAACAATTAAAGTCAAGATACGATCTGAGCGATGAGAATATAGCCATCTTTTACACGCTTTTAAAGAAATATGGATACACACCCTTATGGGAACTCGAAAAAGAGCGTAGAAAGCATCTAATGAAGTTTACGGGCAGGGAATTTATAGATGAAATTGGAAAGATTATCAGAAAGGAAAGAACATAAGCGACCAAGTGTCCTTTCTAAGGAACACTTGATTTTATGGACCTTGGGCGACCATGCGTCCTTTTTTTTTGGGTTGTACTTTGCGACCAGGTGTCCATTCTATAGCCCATTGTTACCGACCAAGCGTCCTATCTGTACGAGGTAGTGTCCTATCCGCTTTTATTCAAACCCAGTATCCACGGGACTTAACAACCATTTTAAGGCCCCCGTAACTATCTTTTTTAACTAATATTAAAATAATAAACCTTAATAAGTAATTAACATTTATACCATAATTGCTTCGCAATTCAGGTATTATAAGGATATAAAACATCAAAATTCTACGAATTTCGAGTTTTAAGAGCAGATTGATGATAAATCATATGATGAAAGGTAAAATAAGCAAGTAAAAATTGTCAAAATGTCATGCTTCTTTAAATTCTCTCTACGAGGAAGTGTCCTAACTTTCAATAGCTTGAGTCTGAAAATCAATGATTTATAAATTGCTTTTCATAATTTAACAAGATTTTTTCTGGGGCGACCAAGTGTCCTAATTCCATGTTTATATCCTTCAATGAACTACATATCTCTTTACGTCCAGACTATTGTTATATTGAGGGAGCTCATATTAATAGAGCGTCAATAAAATGTAACTTTCATAAAATGAGATAGTTGAAATCAAAATTCAAATAAATTTCTGCGACTTTGTGTCCTACCTGAAGTGTTTGTTTTATTGATTAATAACCCTGAACCTGGAATAGTTATTCCCTAAAAGTTGCCATTCACAAGTTGATGATCCCTCTCAGGCCCCTGATTAAAGTGATTTTTGTAAAACGCTGATTATGAATGTTTAAACAAAAAAGAGGCCAGTTTTTAAACGACTTTGTGTCCTTTCTTGTGCTATTTATTGGCTAGGGTTTCTCTATTCTTCAACGGGCTATTCAAAATTTGACGTAAAATCCTTTCATAATATGGACACTTTTCTGCGACTTTGTGTCCTACCTTTGGACAATATTCATTTTTAGTTTGTGCGAGAATTTGTCCTTTCTCGAAAACTAAAGTGCTATATATCAACGTATTAAGGATAGGCTTTCGAAGTAGTTATCTATGAATGACAGTACTTAAGTAAAAGTTACCGATTTCATGTTAATATTGCGACTTTGTGTCCTAACTTGGCATAATATGGTCCTGTAAGAAATACGAGAATTTGTCCTATCTCGTTTCTCAAATAGCTGTTTTCCAATGATATATGCTAAAGTTTGTCGCTTCTAAAATCCTTGAGCGCCTTGTTTTGCCTTTATCATATGGCAAATCGAAATCATACGACTTTGTGTCCTATCTCCAGTTATTTCAATATCAATTTTAGTGCGAGATTTTGTCCTAACTGCACCTAGTTTATTGAGTTTAACAAGATTATTGGTCACATTAGAATCTGTACGACTTCTTGTCCTAACTTACACAATGATTTGTCCTGTATGTAATTATGATACGATTTGTTCTTATAGAAGGAAGGTTTTATTGTTAATGTTTCTAGTATTGTGCACGACAAAGCGCATCTGAACCTTGGCTCAGTTATCCAATTCCAAAGACATACAAATTATCAAGCTGCAATTTGATTCTCTTCCTCTTTGGATTCATCGTCTTCTACTCTCCAGGTGCCCTCTGATAATTGATCAACAGAAAAGCCAGTTCCTGTAATTCTTGGAAAAAGGATGTGCGTGTTCATCGTTTGTTTATTGGTTGTAAATCATTTTCAAAAACTAATTTATACTGGTCTTCCCACCTATAAAAGAGAGTGATAGCGTGTTTCGTGAATTACAGATGCGCTTTTCGTGAATTGCCTAATACATTATATCAATATGTATTTGCACATTCCTTTAACAGGAAAACAAAAAATGTATATTTAAATATCTGACTAATTGTCAATGCGCTATAAAACACTTGAATACTCGGTTTGGGACACCTTCATGATTCGTTCTCCATACCTTTCTCTGGAGTTCTTTGATAAACTCCATAAGAGGGGAAGTGATCTAGGCTTCTTTAAAAGGGTATTTTCCGATATCTATCTGCTAAACGCCCTTTACCTTGCTTCCCCGGAATTTTATCAGGCCATGATGAATTTTTTGGAGGAGGGGAGAAGTTCCAAGGAAAGGGATCAAAGAATCATCCATACCATTAACAAATACCTGAATAGGATTTCGACCCGAGCGACCCCATTCGGTCTTTTCGCTGGCATTGGGCTTGGGACTTTTAACTCCCAAGATTCATTCATAAAAAAAGACTTCATCCAATCGTACCCTAAGATCAACCAAGAACTACTAGATGCCATTTCAATTTGTCCTGAGTTTGTGCTTAATGAGGACCACTTCAAGTATTATTTCAATGAGGCCCATTATATATCCGATGGGGAACTACGGTTTTATGGACCCTTAAGGGAAGGGAGATTTTACCTATATCAATTGGAGAGCATTGAAATGGATGAAGTAATACAAGAAATAATGCAGCTTTCAAGAAATGGAATTGAACTTTCAGGAATTGTTCAGGCAGTCAAGGGTATGGGCTATTCCCTGGATGAATCAGAGAGTTTCATTCTGAGTTTGATTGAGAATTATCTATTGATCCCTGTTCTGAAACCCTATTCACCAAAAGATACGGCTCCGGACAACAACGATATGATTCAACTTTTAAAAAACATATCAGGGCATTGGGAACCTAAAACGCTCAGGTCAATCGAGAGAATGCAAAGTTTTATGGGTTCAATAAAGAGAAGGGGTTATGACCAGATCTCTTCATGTCCACTTCATATAACAAGTGTCGAATCATATGAAGTATCCAATCTGGATAACAAAATCAAACAATATTTACGGGATACCATACATGTTTTGGATTACGTTGGGAGGCATAAAATCAATGAAGATTACCAAGAATTCACCAATACTTATAAGACATGGTATGGTGAAAAAGAGGTAAGGTTGGTGGATTGCATGGATTTAGAATACGGTATAGGATATCCTGTTTTTACCCATAGGACGGATAATGAATTTCTAAGCGGGTTCAATTGGGAGAAAAAGAAAGTTGAAGCTGAGGGTTTCCCAAAGTACGATAAGAGGGAACATCACCTATTGGAATTGATGAAGAAAACAGAAACATCAAAAGATCCGTTGATAATAACTGAAGACTTCCTATCGAAACTTAAGTCCAACCCCTTTCCATACCAACCCATGTTCGAAGGTTTGTTCGAAATCTATGAAATTGAAAACAAGGTTTTTGTACATCCGATAAGTGTTGGGGGGAGCTCTGGTTACAGTATGAAATCAAGGTTTAGTGAATTTGATGATCAAATTAAAGCCCATCTGAAAAAAGTCCATACAAAAGAGCAAAACTTGCGGAATAATGAGCTGATGGTCGATGTCAGCTTTGTTCCCTTTGGAGCACCAGGTAATCTGGTGGACAGCACAAATGCATCCAGATTGGAACTGAAGTTCGTTAGGGGTAATTCTTCCGGTGGGACCTCCGTTTCACTTGATGATATTTACCTTAAAAGCGAGAATGATAAATTAATCCTTTTTTCCAAGATTCATAAAAGGGCCATAATGCCCTGTTTTAGAAACTCATTGGATTATGCCCTATTGAACGTTCCTATACTCAGGTTTCTGTACGACCACCAATTTAAAGGTAATCTTTCTGAGAATTACTTTACATGGGGTAAGGTCGGGCACGATACTAACTTCCTACCACGGGTATCATATAAAAATGTGTTACTGCACAAAGCCACATGGAGGATTGAGGTGAGCAGTTTAAAGGAAATGATATATTGCTTAGAAGACGCTACGCGTTTTGAAGATTTGACCAGGGCATGGGTAATGGAAATGGGGTTTCCAAAATATGTTCAGTTGGTTGAGAGAGATAACAAACTGTTAATAGATACGGAAAACCAGAATTCTTTGAAATTTCTTATATTCACAGTTCGCAACCTCAATTCTATAGAACTTAGCGAATTTTTGTTTAACAAACGAAGTCTCATAGTGGATCAACAAAATGAACACTATGTGAACGAGTTCGTTTTTTGTTTCCAAAGAAATAATGGCACAGATTAACTTGGAACATAAGGGAAATGAAAACTGGCTTTATCTAAAAGTGTATTGCACACCCAATATGGCCAATCCCCTATTGTCCGATGTTTTCTGGCCTTTTATCAGTGAGAAGAAGAAGGAATCCATTATTTCCAAATGGTTTTTTACAAGATATTATGATGTGGCCCCACATCTAAGGTTACGGGTCAAAATCAACGATCTCAAACAGTTGCCATTGATTTATGAAGGTTTATCCTCATTGCTTTTTCCATTAAACGAAAATAACAGAATTGGAAAATATTCAAAGGAAAAATACCATCCTGAAATAAACAGGTATGGCAAGTCAAATATCGAGGTTGTAGAGGATATTTTTGAAGTCCAAAGTGAATTTGCCCTTTCATTGCTTCATCACGGGGCGGATGAACGGTTAAGAATCAAATACTGCATAGATCTTATAGAGCACATGTTCGAATCCTTGGATCTATCCGTTAATGACAGAAGGGCCATCGTAAGCGCTAGTCTTGAATATTATAAAGGGCCAATCGTTTTCAACAAATCCTCGAAAAGAAAGCTGGGCAAGGAGTATCGAATAATAAATGCCATCGGAGTTGATGAATCAGAAAACAGTGAGCTAAGCCTTCTTACCACATCCTTAAGACGAAACCTTGAAGGTCATTACGCCAAACTGACTTTAGGAACCCTTCACCATTTCGGGATGAAGGTTACCAGTTTGGGCCATATGCTGGCCAACAAACTGTTTATTCATAACCATAAGGAATATGAATTCCTGATATATGAGTTTTTGGAGCGCCGTTTAATCACCAACATTAAAAAACGAAAGGCGGTATGAGTAGATTGTTGGTGCTATTTTTCTTCAGTTTTGTCTTCGGCCACGCCCAGGTTCCCGATAGTCTTCGTACGTTAAGTTCTAAGGAGATTTATCAAATTGCCGTGGACAAATGGAAGGGTGGCGATGACCTTGACCAGAGAATACTTAAGGCGATTAGCGATAAGGCCGATGATGATATTTCCAAGCTAAGGTACTACCATATGAGAGGTCTTCAAGAGACGGATTCATTGTCCAACCTATTCGCGGATTCTCTTATTGATGTTTCACAAAGAATCGACGACGACAGGTTTTTGGCCTCGGGATATTTTCTGAAGGGAAGAAATTTCTACCGGTCGAGGAATTACAAGGAATCCTTGGACAACTTTATTTTAACCAGCAACATTCTTGAGAGAAATAGGGACAGCATCGCTTTGAACCGTCTGGTCAAAGAGAACATTGGTCTTATTAGATTGCTTATTGGTGAGAACAAGGAAGCGATTTTGATGTATGAAGAATTGTTGGAAGACTATCAGGACAAGAAATCCGACAACTATACCTATACACTATTTAACATTGCTGTGGCCCATCACCAGGATGCGGATTACAAAAAGTCACAGGAGTATGTGAAAAGAGGCCTTAAAATAGCCAATGAGATCAATAGCGAGGGATATAAATACTTACTTTCCGTTTATGCCGCAAATCAGTATGCATTTGGGAATTATCAAACGGCAATCGATTCCTTAAAAACGTGTATTCCTTTTTTTAAGGAAATTGGGGATTACACCAACGAATCCATTTCATACTATTACCTGGGCATGAGCTACAAGGAGATGGGCAATGTAGCCATGTCGAAGAAACATTTGAACCGAGTTGATTCAATTTTCCAAATCACAACCGACATCTATCCATTGACAAGGCCATCTTGGGAAACGCTCATTGATTTTTCGCGCGACGAAGGAGATAGCCAAGCTGAACTGTATTATATCAAATCACTTCTGAAAGTAGATAGTGTAATCGTGGATAATTACAAATATGTCAATTCAAATCTCACGGCCAAATATGATGTTCCACAATTGTTAAAGGACAAAGAACGACTTATATATCGATTGGAATCTCGAAATACCCTCTATGTAATAATTTTTGGTATTGTCGTTTTGGTGGCTCTGTTCTCATTTATCATTTATAAAAAAGTGGAGAACAAAAAGATTCAAAATTACAAGCGGATAATAGCTGAACTCGATGCAAAGAAGGGTCAAGCAAAAACCAGCTCAAAACAACAAAAAATAAAACCTTCTTTGTCCGAGGAAAAGTTACGGCTCGTTGGAAATGGACTTGCCAAGTTGGAAGAAGAGAATTTCTTTACCAACCCAAAGGCAACAAAGGCAACCATCGCCAAGTCAATTGGCACCAATGACGGTTATGTTCGTAGATATATCAAAGAAGTCCTTGGAAAGGATGTGCCCGAATATTTTAAGGAGAAACGTGTGATGTATATTATGAACCGAATCCGTGAGGACAAGGACTATAGAAAGTTCACATTGAGCGCCATGGCCAAGGAAGCAGGTTTTGGAGACAGCCAATACATGAACAAAGCGTTTATGGAGCTTCAGGGCTTCAAACCCACGTTTTTCTTGAAACAAGTAGAGAAGGAGATAAACGGTAATTCGTGAATTACGTATGATATTATTTATTATTTAACATTAACTTTTATAGATTAGAACCTTTAATTAATTAAAACATCTCGTTATGAAGAACACCAAAAGAAAAACCCTGGAAATCAAAAAATTTACTGTAGCGAAAATCACCAAGCCAGAGAAGATTAATGGCGGAGGCGGTGGCTGGACCAGAGTAAAGGACAGAGTTGGTGAAGAGTAGAATTCACCATTAAAAGAAAAGCCTGAGTAATTCAGGTTTTTCTTTTATTTATCCCTATTATCCCCCGCCTTTTAAATTATCCTTAAAACCAATTAAATGACAAGAGTAGCGTTACTTTCCCTATCTACTTTCATTGTTTTCATCAGCTGTCAGACACAGAAAAAAGAATTAATAAATGATACCGAATTTGAAGGTTGGTATCACGAAGATTTTGAGAACGATTCACTACCGGGCATTAGTTTAGAAAGGGCCTACCAAGAACTCCTACTAGAAGACAATGGAGAAGAAGTCATTGTTGCCCTTATCGACGGCCCTGTTGACATAGACCATGAAGATCTTAAAAACCAAATCTATGTGAACAAAGGAGAAATTCCCAATAACAATATTGATGATGACAACAACGGTTATGTTGATGACATCAACGGATGGAACTATCTTGGATATAATGACACCTACGTAGAGTTTGCCAATGAAGATTACGTCCGAATAATAAGAAGACTTGCTCCGGTATTTGAGGGAGTTGATAGCACAGCAATTCCAGAAGCGCAATTATACGATTATAATAAATTCAAAAAAGCCCTGGCACTTCAACAAGAGGATATCCCGGATATTGAAGGTGAAACTGAATACCGCCAATCTGAATTGGATAACTTTAAAAAGAGCATGGAGCTCTTCCCTCAAGCTTATGACAATGAAACACAGTTGTTCATTCAAGAAATTGCTGATACCATAACCCCGGTAACGGATGAAGAAAAAGAATATATTGATATCGTACGGGATATAGCTTACTATGGTCTATATCCTGAAATGTTACAAGATGATATGGCCTCAGTTATTGGCCGCAAGGAAAAGGCCTCTAATATGGACTATAATGAAAGGGATTTGATTGGGGACGACCCCTACATTTTAAAGAATATTAAAGGAACCCCCAATGTTAAACCGAAACCAAAATCAATCACACATGGAACCCAGGTTGCAGGAACGATTGCAGCTACTAGGGAAAATGGAATAGGCGTAAAAGGCTTTTCCAACAAGATAAAAATCATGCCACTTGTGATTTTTCCGAAGCGTGGCCATGAGCTTGATAAGGATATAGCCAATGCAATTCGATATGCTGCAGATAATGGGGCAAAGGTTATCAATTATAGCCATGGAAAATATATGGTTGACAAAGAGGAATATATATTGGATGCAATGAAGTACGCTGAAAGCAAAGGTGTAATCATCGTATCGGCTGCAGGTAATGATCCAAAGGATTTGGATGTACCGGAAGACAATCCTTTCCCAAAGGACAATGATGACAATTTCAATGAGTTTGTATCAAACCATATTAAGGTCGGGGCTTCTGGAAAAAGATTGAAGTACATTAAACCGCCATGGAGCAGCTATGGTAAAAATAATGTTGATCTTTTCGCGCCTGGCCAACGGGTCATGACAACACAAAGTGGGTCAAAACAGTATTTTGAATTGGGAGGATCTTCGTTGTCAGCTGCAATGGTCACAGGAACTGTAGCCTTACTGTATTCCCAATATCCATCGTTGACCATGGAACAGGTTAAGGAAATAATTTTGAACAGTGGTACCAAACACGACAGGGAAGTTCAGGCCGGTTTCGATAAAGATTCCATGGTCAACTTTCTTGAGATGTCAAGGTCGGGTAGTGTGCTCAATGTCTATAATGCGCTAAAGATGGCCAAAGAAAAATCTAAGGCCGGTGAATAGAAGTTAAACGAAAACAAACAGCAGTTGTTTAGAACCAATCGCTTTCCCTTTTACAAACAACTGGACCAAATGGATTGTGGACCATCTTGTCTCAAGATGGTTTCCGATTTTTATGGCAAGGATGCCAATATCGAATTTTTAAGGGAAAAATGCTATGTTGGCAAGAATGGTGTTTCCTTTGCCGGCATATCGGAAGCAGCTGAACATATTGGCCTTAATTCCCTGGCCGTATCCCTTGGTTTTGAAAGTTTAAGGGACGAAGTTCCACTCCCGTGTATCGCCCATTGGGACCAACAACATTTTGTTACCGTTTTTAATATTACCAAAAAAAATGTGGTGGTCGGGGATCCCGCTATAGGGCTTTTGAGCCTTTCACATGAAGAGTTTATTAAGGGATGGTTGAATGATGGGCAAGAAGAGAAGGGGTATCTTTTACTACTCGAAACCACCCCTGCATTTTATAATGATGACGATGACCATTTAACAGAAAAAAGCGATCTCGGATTCATTTGGCAGTACTTTAAGGATTACAAAAAGGAAATATGGCAGCTAACCATAGGAATTTTATTTGCTAGCCTACTGCAGCTTATCTTGCCCTTCCTTACCCAGGCGGTAGTTGACTATGGAATCAGCTATCATGACCTGAACTTTGTGTATTTGATATTGGTCGCCCAAGTGGTGGTTTTCATCTCAATGTCTTCGGTTCAGTTCATAAGGGGATGGATTCTTCTTTTTCTAACCCAAAAAGTCAATATCAGATTGATTTCTGATTTTTTGCTAAAACTAATGCGGTTACCGATATCCTTTTTTGATTCCAAACACTCAGGGGATATTATTCAAAGGATTAATGATAACAAGAAAATTCAGGACTTCCTTTCTTCATCCAGCCTGATCACGATTTTCAGCCTTTTTACGGTCTTGGTTTTTTCTGTTGTCCTTCTACATTACAGTTTATGGATTTTCTTGGTTTTCCTTGTTGGGTCAATTGCATACTTGGGTTGGTCATTACTTTTTCTTAAGAAGTTGGCCCAGCTGGACCACAGACGTTTTGAGAAGGAATCGGATAACCAACGAAGTATTTGGCAGTTGATTTCCGGTATGCAGGAAATCAAATTGAACGGATCCCAAAGAAAAAGAAGATGGGAGTGGGAAGGGATACAAATCAAATTGTTCAAAATATCTAGTAAGAATTTGGCCGTTGAGCAAAGGCAGGATTTCGGGGCATTGTTCATTAACCAATTCACAAATATTATTATTGCCTTTCTCTCCGCAAAATATGTTATTGAGGGTAGTCTTTCCCTGGGCGCCATGCTCGCTATACAATTTATCTTGGGGCAATTGAATATTCCATTGAACAGCATTATATCTTTTGTAAAAACCGCACAAGAAGCAAAATTGTCCTTGCTGAGGATGAAAGAGATTCATAATAGGGCTCCAGAAGATGATGCCGATCATGAACCACTCAAAAACATATTGGAAGATATCCATGTCCAAAAACTTGATTTTAGGTACGGCCCCAAATCGACCCCGCTAATACTTAACAAACTTGATATTACTTTTAAGAAAGGTCAGACTACCGCAATAGTGGGAACAAGTGGAAGCGGCAAAACCACTTTTCTCAAATTATTGCTCAGGTTCTATGATACCTATTTGGGCAATATCTACCTTGGAGATACCGAACTCAGAAGATACTCTGTCAAAGATTGGAGGAAGCAATGTGGCACTGTGATGCAGGATGGTTTCATCTTTGAGGACACCATATTATCCAACATTACCGAATCCGAAGGGGAAAATGAGGTGGACAGGGATAGATATCAAACCGCATTGGATGTGGCCAACTTAAACGAGCTCATCAATTCCCTTCCATCCGGAAATAGGACAAGGATAGGCACGGCGGGTGTTGCGTTAAGTGGGGGAGAAAGACAGCGTGTTCTCATCGCCAGGGCCGTATATAAAAACCCTTCATATCTTTTCTTTGATGAAGCCACAAGTGCTTTGGACGCCATAAATGAAAGGGAGATAATGAAAAACCTTGATGCCTTTTATAAAGGCAAAACGACTATTATCATTGCCCATAGGTTGAGCACGGTCAAGAAAGCCGATAAGATAATTGTGATGAGCAAAGGGCGAATAGTGGAAGAAGGAACTCATTCCGAGCTAATCGGGTTAAATGGCCACTACTTCGAATTAGTAAAGAACCAACTTGAATTAGGAACCTGATGGACGATTTAAAGGATACATCGAAAGAGGTTAAAGAGGTATTGGGACGAACCCCAAATTGGGCCATCCGTTCAGGAACCACGGTAATAGTAGTTGGTTTTCTCCTCTTGTTTATGCTCACCGCAATAATAAGATATGACGATGTAGTAATATCCGATGTTACCGTTACCTCCCTTAATCCACCAATTGAACTGGTGTCTAGACAGAATGGGGAATTAAGTCAGATTTTTGTTGGTAACGGCGAGTTTGTATCTAAAGGTGATATCCTTGCAGAACTTAGAAATCCTGCAAAATATCAAGATGTATTGGAACTAAAGGAGAGATTGGGGAACAATCCAAACTATGGTGAAATTCCATTTGACAGCTTACCCCATTACTTCCCCAATACATTACAAATAGGGGACCTTCAGGACGAGTATGTGGAGTTTTACCAAAGTCTCTTGAATCTCATTTTACATGACAGCCTGGCGACCAACAGCAAGCAAATTGAAATCTATACCAATCAAATAACTGAAAACACTAGGTTATTGAACCAGCAGTACATCAAACTCAATCAATTCAACCAACAATTGTCGCTTTCCAGGAGCCAATTCGAAAGGAACCAACAGCTTTATGATAAAGGGGTCATTTCAAAATCTGAATTTGAATCCAAATCCCAAGAATACCTTGAGGATCAACAACAGCTGCAGAACCTTAAATCGAATATTTCCCGAACCAAAATATCCATATCCGATATTGAGAATAACCTTCAACGTACGACATTAAATGATTTGAGTGATACGGGTACCGTTATGGAGGAATTCAAGCAAAAGGAACAAAATCTAAATAATGCCATATCCGATTTTGAGCAAAACTATTTGTTCATTTCACCAATAGAGGGGGTTGTAAATATGATGGACGTGTGGGAGCGTTTCCAATCTGTAGAAAAGGAACAGGTGCTATTCGCCGTTGTGCCGGATGATAAGAAAGGGGTTATTGGCCATTTAAAAATGCCCGTGGAAAATTCAGGCAAGGTCAAAAAAGACCAGAGGGTAATCATAAAATTGTCCAACTACCCATTTCAACAATATGGTACTTTGTCCGGTGTCGTTGAAAATATCTCCAACGTACCCAATAAAAAAAGCAATACCTATTCCGTGTTTATTAAAATTGAACAGTTACAGACCTCATTGGGGCATGATATTCCCTTGGACCGTGAGATGATAGGAAAGGGCGAAATAATTACTGAGAAACTATCACTGATGCAACGGATGCTTTATGGGCTGAGAAAAATCCTGGATATAAGTTCCTAAAATTTGTACGCCTTACAACTATGTCAGAAGGCCCCAGCCTTTATGGTCGATACGGGTGTAAAGTACCATAGGACCTAACCCCGAGTATACGATTTGGACCTGTCCAACCAATTATTAAAAAGACTACGTAATTCTTCGGTCGCCTTTGAGTAATCTTTCGGCTCTAAGTGAACGAACGTCGAATTATTAGGCTGCATTATCTGTCCGTTCTCCCAACTTGCAAAAGCCACGAACATTGACCCATTGTTCAGTTTAAACCCATGGACACAAGGAAGGTGTGAATATGGATAAAGATTAATTGAAACATTGAACTTTTTCAAGAATTCAGAATTTTTCGTCTTGAAATCCTCTATCCACTTCAAGTGTAATTCCAAACGTTGTGGCCATAGGGGATCAATATTTGAATTATCCTTGATAAAATCAAAATCCAAATGACAAAGGTTTATTTCAATGTTGTTTAGTATTCCGTCCTTTTTCCAGCTTTTCAATTGTGGTTCAACAGAGAACAAGGTGTAACCAATAATACTTACAGTTACCTTTTCCTTCAACATTTTTCTTTTTCTCATTTCCTTGTTAACCTCTTTGTATATACCATTGGTCCCCACGAAAAAGAGCTTGTTATCATACTCAAGAATGGAATCATCCAATTTTTCAATCAAAAGATTAGTTCTTGAAGTCAACTTCCACAGAATTAAGCTGAACGTAATGACCAAAAAAGCCCCTATGCTTAGCAATAAATTGGTGTAGGGTTGCTCAAACCCAAGAAACTCCTTCACGGCAGGTATTCTTAATATAAAAGCGAACACAACAAGAAGGAAAATAGAAATTCCATAAACCACATCTACAGCTTTGCTGTGAGACCACGAGGCGATTTCATTTATGAGGTCATAAAAAAATAGTACAAATTTTTCACGCATCTATCAGGTTGGTTTTAAGGAATAAAATAGCACCTTATTAAATTAAAATCCAAATCCAATCAAAATCTGGGTTACAATTTTGCTTGACTCACTCAAATTTTCTTCCACTGGTTTTCTGTTTCCTAGTAAAGTGTTTTAGGCACTTGCTGTTTGCAAAGGGACGAACTTGTTCATTATGGCCATTTCATTCTTCGTGGCCTAAATGAACCACGCCCGTTGACTCCCAAGCAAAAGCAATAGTGCTAAAACAAAAACAAAGTTCAAATGGAAATTACCGAAATCAGAGAGTCATTACAGCAGTTTTGTGGGTCGGAGACCATCTACAGAAACACTTTAACACAGTTATTGTATACCGAGGGCATAATGTTCATAGCAGAAGAGTGCAGGGCATCCTGGTTTATTACCGATGCACTGGTCATTTGCAGAAAACTCATTAAACAGGGTGAGGAGTTTATCGTCGTCAAACTACAGAAAGTAGGCACTACCGGAGCCATAAGGTATGAAGATGGGAACGACCGGGTACTGTATGTTCAAAAGTATAGCTACATGGATTTTCCTTTGGATTGCATTCGTCTTTACTGTACCAACAACACACTGTTATTACCTTCAGAATATTGATATTATGGAAAGGAACCAAGAATTTTTCGATTATAAATTACTTCATGATTTTCAGTATGAAGTCCCATTAAAAAGTTGGGTTAACGAAACAAACTTTATAAATAAATTTAAAGAGGATTGGAACGTTTTAATGGAAGTGTTGGATACAATTGAATCCTTTGGATATGGGGTTGTCATCGATGGTTGGTCAGTATCGATACCGTTGGCCAATATCCGTGTAAAAGGCTCAAGTAGAAGAGATGCAACGTATAAAGCTTGTCTAGAATTCCTGAAGGAACGATAAAGGAACTATCCAACAAACAAGGCCGGAAATCCGGCCTTTTTTTATGGACATATTTTACTGTTCGAAGATGCGTGTTTGTACCCCTTTTTAATAGCGATGAATGAGAATTTCTGCCATGTATTTATATATCTATCTATACAATATTTAAGCAATTTAAACTCGCTAAATATTCCCAATCAAAAGACTACGGCATAAACCGGGCTCCGTAGTCGCTCCTATTTATTCCGTTTCCATTTGAGCTGAAATTTAGCTTCCGTTTGGTCGCCGCGAAAATATTGTTTAATCAAATCTCATGTAACAATGGAAAACTTTCAATCATTTGAAGTAGCGGCCGACAAAGGACAACTATTATTTGACTTCCTATCTGGGTTCGAACAGGCATCGGAAGAAGCAGACATCGAGAGCATAAGGAAAACCCTTCCTGAGCTTTTCCCAGAACAACAGCTTGATGTACTAAAAGCAGAACAACGCTTTCAAATTGGTAAGGGTATTCTCTTTACCAATGGCACCGGAACCGGAAAGACTTTCGTAGGGTTAGGCGTGTCAAAGCGTTTTGTGATCAAAGGAAAACGAAACATATTGATTGTCGTGCCAACGGACAAAAAAGCAAAGGACTGGATCTTGGAAGCAAATGGTTTGGGCCTGGACATCTACCAACTTTATGACACCAATGACGCAAGGCCGGGAATAATCGTTACCACATATTCAAACTTCTATCAGAACAAGTCCTTGTTTCATCTAATTTTTGACCTTGTCATTTATGACGAATGCCATTATCTCCTTCAGAATGCCCAAGGTGATTTCACGGAAGCGCTTAGAAAGCATAAAATTATCTCGAACCTACCTTCCCGGTTTGATACTGAATATCGAGATGAAATAAGGAATTCGTGTATGACCATCGACAATAGCATAGAACCCAAGTTAAATAGAGAGTTGTTCGAAAAGCGATACAACAGCAGATTACGTGAGTATTTACAGAGAACAAAAGTACTCTTCCTATCCGCTTCCCCTTTTGCTTATCATAAGTCCATTATGTTAGGTGATGGAACTCTCTGGGATATTTATGAAAAACCTTTTTATGAAGAAGACACCTTCCATTCTTATAATTCAGCTGACCATTATGAACAATTCTTTATAGAAAACTTCGGATATCGGATGCGTTACAACAAGCTTACGTCTCCAGATGCGGGAGTAGACATTGGACTTATGGAAAGAAGCTTCTATGAAAAGTTCAAGAAACAGGGTATCATCTCGGGGCGAAAGATTGAAGTTGACAAAGACTACTCAAGAGAGTTTGTTGCCATCAATAGCCATATTGGACAAAAGATTGATGAAGGTAAATCACTATTCCATTCAGAAGAGTTTAGAGACAAGTATCCTCTTTTAAGTAAATACCACCAAAAGAAGTTCAACTATAATTACACCAACCAGCTGCTGGAGTGCATTAAGGCAAAAGAGGTATTGCCTCGAATTCAACAACATCTTGACCTTGGAAGGAAAGTTATAATATTTCACAGCTACAACAATTCCTTACCCAGCCATCCGTTCAAATTTCACGCGCACCAATTGATTACCAATTCTGAGGAATACATAAACTTAGAAGCTCTTGAATCCGATATAGAGCGGTTCGAAGATGAATACAAAGAACTGGTCAACCTTGATTTATCCAATTTAATCAATGCAAGGGCAACAATAACCAAGGCTTTTCCAGAGGCGTTTGAATACAATGGAAACGTTTCGAAAACAAAAAGGCTTGAATACATTGAAAAATTCAACAACAACAAATCCCAACGAGACATATTGTTGGTCCAAACAAAAGCTGGGAAGGAGGGAATATCGTTACATGATAAAATTGGAAACAAACAGAGGGTATTGATAACACTAGGACTACCCACAGCGCCTACCGATGCCATTCAGATTGAAGGAAGGATCTACAGAATAGGACTTCACAGCAATGCGATTTATGAGTATATAACCCTTCAAACCAATTTTGAGAGATTCGCGTTCGCTGAAAAAATCGCTACAAGATCGCGAACTGCAGAAAATCTGGCAATGGGCGAGAAGGCAAGGAACCTAGAGACCGTATTCAAACAAGGATATCTAAACGCGAACAACAATCTTCCATCGATATACCAGGGTACTGGAGGGAAATCAGCCGACATGCAATTTGAAGTAATCTCAGAATTTGAAAAATCTAAAACCTACTATTTTGGGCAAGGGAAAAAGACTTCAAAAAACAAGTCCAAAGAGGGTAACGATTATTTTGCAACCCCTGAGCCTCTTGGTTATAAAATGGTACAATGGTTGAACCTGCAGCCCAATGACAGCCTTCTAGAGCCAAGTGCGGGGCATGGTGCTATTGGAAGGTTTTTTCCTGAAAACACACGCAACACATTTATTGAACCAAGTTACACTTTGTCCTCAAAACTGGCGATGAACACCAATGGCGAAATCAAGCCCATAAGATTTGAAGACCTTAGCATATGGAACAAGTTTGAAGGCATCGTGATGAACCCGCCATTTGGTTCCGGAGGAAAACTCGCCATGGAGCACATTAAGAAAGCCACCAGGCATTTGTCCTTAAACAAACGTTCCCGGATTATAGCTATAATCCCAAACGGGCCATCCATGCATAAAAGATTAGAGGCGTTTTTAGAAAGTGAAGATTCAAAAGGCATTTCACTCAAAGCGGAAATTTTACTTCCCTCAGTAGTTTTTGAACGAGCAGGAACGAAGATTCATACCAAAATAATCATACTTGAAAATTCAGACAATGTTCATGGCTTGAGACAGTCAGACTTCAGCCATATAGCTAAAATTGGAGAGTTCTTCGATGCTATTGAAGAAGTCAACTTTTAAGTAAGCTCGTCAGTCAAAATGACCATGTTGAAAGAATAGTGCGTTGGCCTCTAGACAAATCCATCTATAGGTCAATTCACTTTCTTTTGATAATTCGACAATCACTTTTAAGGAACTTCCAAAGTCCTTAAAATGCCATCGAATGAGTTTGGGTTTTTCATCCAGTAAATGCTCCAGGCTCAAACTATTCTCATTCAGTAGACTTACCAAATCCGTCCTGGTTGTTATTTCATCATTGATGAAATCAATTTGGTGTGGCTTATCCTCGTATTTATTGAACATAATCAAATTTACTTCTTTTGCAGCGTTTATGCTCTTATTTCCAAACTCGGTTTATAGGTGTTTTTCCTTTAGTGGAAACACGCTAATAACCTCAAACAATTTGGAAATGAGCAAAAACAAAACTTCTAACAAAGAATATGAAAAATATGAACTTGAGTGGTCTGGAATACCTATCAATATTGAGTATTGCTTAAATTATTGGAGCTCTGCCAATGTATCACACCTTAAAATTTCTGCACTGGAACCTTTACCGTTCACAGAAACAGGATTTAAATCCGTTTGGCTTTACGAGGGTCAATTGAAAGATAGGACACCAATTGAATATGTGCGCGAGGCCTTGGAGACTGACAGCCAGACCAAAAAATGGCAAAGCTATTTGGAGGACAAGAAAATCAAAGCCCTTCAAAGCCAACAAATGGCCCTATTTTAATTTTAGCTTAATCTGAAGCATAATGAGCTTCTGCGAAAGACATTGTATTTTTAGAATTAAGCAACAAAAGACAAACAATTAAGAATTAGTACCGATAATACTACATGATTAAGGGAATAGATATATCGAAATCAAGAATGTTCACAGATGAAAAAAGGCTCAATGCCAGGATTTGGAAAACTGTATTGATTGAACAAGGAGAGAAGGTTGTTTGGGAAAATCTCAAGCAAGTTTTTTGCCGTTCAACGCTCGATTTATTTCCAAGAAAGCTGACACCTGAAAATTTGGAGTTTACGTTTCTGAACCTAACTTCAGAAAATATCAAATATAAAAAGACGCTTTGCCCTATACCTATTTTTAAGTATCCCAAACTCTTAGAAAAATGGGCAAAATCAATTAGAAGAATGTTTTCCTGAGTAGGAAATTTTCTGAATTCTATGATCAGCGTATCCGGAATTAACTACCAGGTTGATTGTGTTTGATAATTTCTCCTTTTCAGTTCTTTCTAGATTCTGGGGATGATACCTTTTAAACTCGCATTCAATCCCGAACATAATCTCCTCAAAATGTCCTTTGACGTCACTTAACGTACGACCTTCAAATTGTGCCAAGTCAATGATAATTTTTTTTGTCTTTTCCATTCCTGTATGTTATAATACTTAATCAAAAAACTTCCATTACTTATAAGAAACCACCTACTAATTCGTTATGTTTTAGATGTTTAATAAGAAACCAAATATGGCTGTTGTTAAAGAAATAAAGCAAAAGCTTGTTGCCAATGATTCGTACAATGAAAAATACGTCAAGCATTTCATTGAGAAGTTCCAAAATGAAAGAAGCAACGCCGGTTTCTTTTTCTTCACTACAAAGTCCAAATTGGGAAGGAAGATAGCAGCGTTGAAATACCTTTTAAACAACAATCTTCCTTAAAAAAAGGCAGCCGGCCCCGACAACTTACCCGGGAGTGTGTGAATGAATTCATTTATGAAAAATTGTTCCGGTTACGGGATGCCAAGCTGCTTTTCGCTAATCTAAGTACTTACCCCACCACTCACAAGTAAAATTCTTACAAATCGATAAAGTCCACCAATAAATTTTGTGGAAAACGAAAATAGGTGCAACACAATTAGAAAAAGATGTAGTCCTAAAGCGTAAAAATGCTCAAACTAGAATTTTTAAGAGCACACTTTTTTTCAAATGAAAACAAATAGGAATAAATGCAACTAGATGACAAATTACACCCTATTGCACTAAAGAACAGATTATTATAAATTTAGGAAAGACTTAAAAAACCATAGAATATGCATGAGCTAGAAAGCGAATTAGCAGCAATCAATAAGATTTTAGAAATAGATCGGAACCAAAGGAAGCTAATTACCTTGAAGGAGGCTTCCATTTATTACAACATAAAAATTTCAACCCTTTTAAGTTGGAAGAAAAAAAACATATTACCGGTATTTGACATTGATGAAACCTGTATGGTTCATAGAGATGTTTTTGATGCCTGGTTGTTAGGGAAGTTTTCATGGAGTAATCTCAAATCGCTTGAAGAAAAAATTGAATCCATGGAGTTATCTCTTAATGGAAAACTGCATTCAATTAATATTCCAGAACCGAAAAACTATTCCTGGGCATTGTTCTTTATCTTGTTATTGCTCGCTCTTATTTTTTTTAAAACCTACACCGCTTAATAATGAACGAAGAAGATATTGCAAACCAGCTTGAGGAAGCTCTGATTAGTATGATAGAGTTAAATGTAAAATTGAAATCAATAATTATGTCTTTTAAAGAGATGTGTTCCGAAGATTCAAATTGACATTTTTAAATGCCGGTATTTCCATTAATACCAGAACAAAAACAGCTTTGGTTTGATTGACTGAAAATAAGACTAAAAAAAGTAGGAATTCACGTAATTTTTTAAGAGATTTAACGTTAATTGGGATACCCCTAATTAATGACCACAAACAAACTAAACGCAAATGCTCTCGGCAAGGAACCCCTCTTCTTGTGTCAAGAAAACAACGATTTTTTTCGTATTGTTCTCCTTTTGTATTGTTTGGGCTTTTTCTCAAAGTGTTGTTCCTCAATTACCCAAAGCGGCGACATTTAAAAATTATGGGGGCACATTAAATCCCCATCAAAGCGCCTTAATAGGTTTCAGCCCTAGTGCGGCAACCACAATCAACCAAAGCAAGCATTCCCAACAAATGGCCGTATATGAGGATGATGCACGCCGTTTGGCCAAAGAAGAGGAAATGAGAAAAATGGCCATTAAAGATGCAGAAGCCTATTTAGCTAATAGCACAAAACCCGCCTTACCCACATTTAGAAATCAAAAAGGAACTCAACATTACAGAAATGCATATGTGCAATTGCTTTCAATGGTCGGTGGCCCATTTTCCACAAGGAAAGCAACCTTTGTTATTGAGAATGCATACTATGAGGGCGAAAAGGATTATTCGGAGTTTGAGCAGACCATAAAACAAACTGGTGATTTTCTAAGACAAAAAATGGAGGAATTGGACTTAGACCAGGAAAGCAACCTTGCAAAAAACTACCTGCTTTTCCAATTCTTTGCAGACACTTTGGAAATAAAATCAAAGGGGTTAAAGCACTTCCCCTATTCTTATGATTTTGAAGATTACTGGGGTAAAGAGGATTGGAGTAAAATGTTTGTTCACAAATTACTATTGACCGGTAAAGGGCAGTGCAGCTCATTGCCAAAGCTCTATTTGATTTTGGCTGAAGAAATAGGAGCAAAAGCACATTTGGCGTTATCTCCAAACCACTCGTATATAAAATTTCCGGACGATGAAGGAAGGTGGCATAATATTGAGCTCACGAACAATATGCTTTCAACGGATGCATTCATTCTAAATTCTGGATATGTCAAATCGGAGGCTATTCAAAACAAGATATTCATGCACCCTTTTAATGATACTGAGCTTCTTTCTAATCATTTTGATCAACTGGCTCTTGGGTACATTAGAAAATACGGATATGATGAATTTGTCGCTGAAGTTCTTGAGACGGCCATAGAGCTCAATCCAAATAATATAACCGCCCATTTGTCAAAAGCCAACCTGCAGGCATTGACATTGAAGTATGCCACCGAACAATTAGGCATTACAAAGAACAACTTTAATGAAATTAGGAAGTACCCGGAGCTTGTTAAACTTTACAGGTCCGTAGTTGGCCAATATGATTATATAGACAATCTGGGCTATGCGGAAATGCCCCAAGAACTTTACGAAAAATGGTTGTCATCTGTCAATGAACAGGAAGAGGAACAAATCAACAAAAGTTTTAATATCAACCCAATAAAACAAAAAAAGAACTGATGCGGCTTCTATACACCTTAGTAATCTTGTTTTGTTGTTCCGGCATCACCAATGCTCAAAAATTCTTCTATGAAGATGCCTTTGAGCGTATTAATTGTATGCTGGAGGGTAGTTGCGACCTAAGTTTTAAGACTGCTGTTTACGAAGTAGAGAATGCTTATCTGGAGGGCAACCTGGACAGTATCATCTTTGAAAGCGAGCTACAAAAACTAACCTCACTGGCAAAAAGCCTTATCAAAAGCAGAACACTAAAATACGATGGTAAAGACAAAGAAGAAGTAGAAAAATATGCTGCGCTTTTTTCGGTCTTGAAAGACAGTATTGATATTCAAGATGCCCAGGGAAACATTTACAAATATGTTCCTTACGGCTACGACTTTGAAGACATTTGGGGGCATGGAGATTGGAAAAATATGTTTGTCTCAAAGCTCTTGGTTACTCGAAAGGGAAACTGTCATTCTTTGCCCTATCTCTATAAAATTCTGGCTGAAAAACTTGATACAAAAGCATACTTGGCCCTTGCGCCAAACCATATCTACATCAAACACCGAAAGGAGGAGGGCGGTTGGTACAATACAGAATTGACAAGCGGCATTTTCCCGATTGACTCTTGGTTGATGGCCTCTGGTTACATTCATTTAGACGCTATTACTAATAAATTGTATATGGAGGCCCTAAGCGACAAACAGAGCATTGCACTTTGTTTGGTTGATTTAGCGCAAGGTTACGATCGTAAGTTTCCGCAAAATGATGGTGTCTTTATCAATAAGTGCGTGGATGCTGCTTTAAGGCAATACCCAACATACGCCAACGCTTTAATTCTTAGGGCAGAGAACTTCAAAAAGCAGTTGGAAAAAGAAGCCGGCAACCAGGATGGTGTTTTAGATAATGAAGCACTTCAAGATGAAACCATAAAAACCAAGTTTTTATCCCTGCAGAACGCCTATGTTCAAATTCATGAAATGGGGTATCGAAGAATGCCGGAAGAAATGTACCTCGATTGGCTTACATCCTTAGAGGAAGAGCGAGAAAAATTTGAAAACAAAGAGATATTTAAAAAGAACTAAATCAAATGAAACGAATCTTATCACTACTGGTCTTGTTGCTGTTCATTGGCACAACCTACGCCCAGAACCCTTTTGAAAAATTTGGATACACCCCAAAGATTGGCACACTAAGTAAAGGAAAGTATATCGAACATTTTGATACTGACAGTATCGTACAAATAGGTTCTGTGCTTTTTAATCCATTTACTAAAAAGATAACTGGCTTTGTTACACATGAAACCGTGTATTCTGAAGCTACATTAAAACCCGAGATTGTTAGCAGGTGGATGACTCCGGACCCATTGACCGAAGAAAGGGAATGGGTAAATCCATATAACTTTGTTCAGAACAATCCAATTATTCGTACGGACCCAACTGGCCTACTTGACACATATGGTGTAAATCAAGACGGCGATGTGGTATGGCTTGATGATACCACTTACCTTGATGAAAACGGAAATGAAGTTGATAGGTTATATGCCATTGATGAAAACAATAACATTGTAGATTCTAATAGTGAGCAAGAATTTGCTACCGCAACGGTAGATGAGGGGACCGGGACAAGTTTTTTAAGTGAACTGGCCTCAGACAACACGGGTGCGGATTACGGAGTTACAAGTAATTTAAGCGACGCTTTGGGCGTATTCAAATTTGCAGCCGACAACTCAAAAGTTGAGTTTGGCGTACAGGGGTTCCAATTAGATAATGGCGACTACTCCTACGTAGTTGGAACGTCTAGAAGCCCGAGCTACGCTTTCAATGCCTATCATTTGGGGCTTTCAGGGGGCTACTCTATTGAAAACCTCCAATTTGATTTACATAGTCATCCGAATCAAGCTGGTGCGTCCGGTTATGGTACACCAAAACCATCAGGTGATAGGGAGAGACAATTTGGCCATTATAATATTCTTGGACAAAGCGGTAGAAACCTTTCCTTACATTATTATATTTATCATACGCCTACCCAGGGCTTGTATAGGTATGGCCCAAGGCGAGGGGATGAATATATAGGTACCATTAAAAAGCCTGAAGATTTTGTAGACAAAACCAATGACTAGAATATGAAAAGATTGAATCTGTTATTTACTGTCGCTTTTTGTGCCGTTTTAATGAGCTGCAAGAATACCACTAATTCAGATATAATCCGAAATGATTTATTAAAGGAGATTAGAGGATTTATAAAATACAGCGAAGAAAATGCCGGGAAATATGGTAAAAAAGTTGGGGACACGAATATTTATTGGATACAATTCTTTGAGAAGAATGATAGAAATGTAGTTGTAATTATGCAACAACCTTTCATTCATAAAACAGATTTAGACGGCTTTGTCAAGATTAATGATAATAGTGTCTTCTTTTATTATTCTGATAATAATTTCGTGGACGTCGCAAAACTTGAAAAATCTGTTGGCAATGAATTCCCAGATAGAAATTCCATTGAAGCCGGGTTAGGGTTTAGTGCCCCAAACTGGGCATATTATATCAATGATGATGGTTTAGAAAAATTTGAGCTTGGGCAATAAAACAATTCAGTTAGTTGCTTTTAATCGTAAATGCGGTTTCCTAATCCTATGGAACATTTGGCCCGTATAGACCATAAAGGCCTAATTCCACAAATATACTTTCACAAAACTAAAACTAGTTCATTTTGGGCATACCTTTATGGAACTAGAATAAATTAGTGCATTAATTTATTTGGACACTACTTAAAATGAACTATATTTAGGGAACCATTTAAAATGAACCAGAATGCGGGTTTATGGATATTTGAGGGCTTCAACCAACGAACAAGATGCCAATCGGGCAAAAAATGAACTTATGGAGTTCGCAACAAAAAACCAAATGAAAGTTTCATCTTGGTTTTCAGAAAATGAATCCGGGTCTACATTAAAGCGTCCAGAATTGTTTCGTCTATTGGAAATCGCTGATGAAGGTGATGTTCTTTTAGTAGAGCAAGTGGATAGAATAAGCAGATTGGATTCAAAGGACTGGAATGTTTTAAAGTCAAAAATTACCGAAAAGGGTATTAGAGTTGTTTCTCTTGACCTTCCAACAAGTCATGGGTTCCTAAAGTTAAATGATGAATTTACTGGTAGAATGCTTTCCGCCATAAATGGCATGATGTTGGACATGTTAGCGGCAATTGCAAGAAAGGATTATATTGATCGCCGCAAAAGACAACTTCAAGGAATTGCCAAAGCAAAAAAAGAAGGTAAATATCGAGGTAGGCCCGAAAACAAAGAACTCCATGATAAAATTGCAATTTTATTGGATGAAAACAAGAGCTATAGTTACATTCAGAAGATGATAGGGTGTTCTCGGCATACGATATCCAAAGTCAAAAAGGCTAAAAATTTGTCAAATACTATATAGCTTAATTTTTGTCAATTTATCCCCAATATAAATTGATACTTAAGTCCTTTTGGTGCTCAAGAAAAATTAATTGAGTACGAGATTACTATTTTTCATCATACTTTATGTGAAGATTACTCGTCCGCTTTCGCCCTGGCAAGGATAACCTGTACAAAATCGGCACCTCCAAAGGCACCTCCAATTTTATACACCGTAAGCAAGCTTACTGGATCCACCTTGCCCCCCTCTACTACTTCGTTGGCCATTTAAACATAAAGTTTAATTCAAAAAATCAGACCATGAGCAATTACATGACAATTTATCCTTTCGAAATCAAAGAAGATTATTCGGTATTTTTTACTGAAGATATGCACGGATTCAAGATGTTGACAGACCCAAAAAGTCTTGATATTATCCACTTTGAAAAACGTTGTGCCGAGTTTCTTTGCAAGCATTTGAACTCACTAGCGATAGAGGGTCTTGAAGTAAAAATAGTTGGGGTTCCTTATAGAATTAGATTGATTGAGTCCCATGAGAAAATGAATAATGTGATTTCAATTGGACAAACCGGTCCTGATTCTCATCTATCAATTCCCCTTTACAGAAAACTAAAGAAGATTCAGCTTAATAACATTATGTGTTGCATAGTTCTAAAGGCTGCAGTATTTAGCGAAGAAACTGATGGTGATGAAATTTATATTAGTATAGTAAATAGAGATTCCAATTGTCGGATTGACTACCGTAAAAGAGATGGCGAATTACTCTGTGATGAACAGTATGGACATGCCACATTCCAAGATGATGATTTGGAGCTGGTCTACGATAAAGGACTACTAGTATTTAAAGATGAATATGGGTTCGAGCTTCCGTAAGGAAGTTTCTTATTGTTTGTCATGGTTTTTGCCCTCCGCAAAAACACACGCCAAACCGCCTCGCAAGTTAGGTAGCGCCCCAACCCTTCAATATTTCAACGCTTAGCTGCCGGCACGCTGATATTGAAGTGTCGGTACCATGCGCTAAAGTCTGCTGGTAAGTATTCTATGGACTTCACAAATAAAATCTAGCTTTTTTCCATAAAAACGTTTCCATCTCTGCAAGAGTTAGGTTAGAGTGCATTCTGATTAAATCAATAAGTCTTAGAACAACAATTTTTCTTTTGGATATCTGTTATCTATAAGGACACGCCATGATATGAAAGAGATATCCTTATTAGTACTGATTTTTTCAGTTTCCATCAGTTTCAGTCAGTTCAACGATAATCCTGTAATCAACCTTGAGAATTACGATAAACCCTTTTTGAACTATGGATATTCGTTAGGGGTAAACCAATACGATTTCCAATTTGAATACAAGAATGATGGTCCGGATGTACTTGTCCAAAGATCCATTGGTTTCAATGTGGGTTTGATAGGTGAAATGCGCATCAACAAGTTCTTGGACATAAGATTTGAACCGAATTTACTCTACACCCAAAGAAACCTAGGTTTCCCAGGGTTTGACAATGAACGTGACGCCCTGCGTGAAGTTAGGTCTACCTATATCAATTTTCCACTGATTCTAAAGATTAGCACCTTACGATATGGTAACTGGAAACCATTCATCAGTGGAGGTTTTTACACCGCGATAAACCTTGGGAGTGAAGAAGACAGTTTGGACGATAATTCCAGTGGAACATTTAGGATGAAACGCAACGTACAGGGCTACGAGCTTGGGTTCGGGATAGAATTCTACACGGAATATTTCAAGTTCACACCAACTATCCGAGGGGTTTTTGCCCTGACCAATGAAATTGTTCCAGACCAAGACCCAAATAGTCCCTGGACGGGAAATATTGAGGCTATGAGGACCAGAGGGGTCTTCCTCAGCTTTATCTTTGAATGACCATTAAATGAAAAATAGACAAAAGCACTTTTCGTTTTGTGATTATTTTCCCTTCAACCCGCCCCGTTTTTTTGTGAGGGGCGTTTCGAAGAAAAAATAATGTATTAGGAGGCATGCCGATAGACGTTGACGTATGGTGTTCCACGATTTACGACAGCGAACGCCCTTGAGACGAGCTTGTTGCGTATAATGTTGATAGTGCTCATCTTGTTCTTGCCCGCCGCGACCCTTTGGGCGTAATATTTTTTAATTTCCGCATTGTAGATAATGGATGACATGGCGCACATGTTGAGCATGCTCTTGACGGTCTTGTTGGCCATTGGGCTGACTTTTGACCTTCCCCTGATGCTTGTGCCCGATTGGTGGGGATATGGTGCTATACCGCAATAGGCTGCGAACTGTCTCGCATTTTTGAACTTTGTGAAGCCTTCCGTGTGGATGATAAAGAGCATTGCCGACTGGTTGCCGATGCACCTGATGGTCAGCAACAGTTTGTAGATACGGTCAAGTTCCGTATCGGCCTTGACAATGGATGCCATTTCCGCGTCAACGGCCTCTATCTGTTTGGTAAGTTCCAAAATCATTTTCTTCTGCACCTTGAACAACAGTCCGAAGTCCTTTTGTGCCAGTACCTTTTTCTGTTCCTTGAGACTGGCTTTATACCCAGCCCTTTGCTTGATAAGCCTTTCGCGAAGGGAGAGCAGTTTTTTCAGTGCCCTTAGCTGTTTTGATGGTACTTTGGATATTTCAATCTCATCCCGAAGCCTATAGGCGTAGAGGGCTATCTTGGCGGCATCTATCCTGTCGTCCTTCCCCCTTACGATGCCAAGGGACTTTTTGATTTGGAGCCCTGCTACGATAGTGTAGGGCATCCCCTTGGACGAAAGGTGTTCGGCCAACTTCTCGGAGTAAAGCCCTGTGTGCTCGAAGACGAACAGGATGTTTTCCTTGGGATGTCCGCTGTTGGCGTATGCCCATTTGACGAGTGATACGAACCCTTTTTCCGAGTTCTCGAAAGTGCCCTTGCACTTGTTGGAATGGATGTGGGCATCAAGGCTGGCCTTGCTCACATCGATGCCGATGGTCTCTTTGATTTTCATAACTTTAGCTTGCTTTAAATGGTTACCTTGACTAAAACCTTTAACAGGTATTTCCTAAAATTCTATTTGGTCCTTGTAACCTGAATTGGAAGGGAAAGGGGACTAATACTTACCTTGGGTCGTTAACCCGGATTTGGGCTGAGTTCACCCCGTTCCCTTTTATTAAAAACCAAAGTTATTCACAAAAATGAGAGTTATGAGTCTCCCCCAGACCCCCTCTTTTCAACATCATAACCATTGGTTTTTATTTAAAAGCTAATCTAAAGGATTTGGGCTGCGCACTTCGTTTACCATTTTCTTAAATATGTATTGTAAAAACACTATATTTAGTTATGATTAGAAAACTTGTCGAAATAGGCATTCATAAGAAGGGCAATAAAAGAAAGTTAGGTCTTTATTTGGGATTCAACGAAAAGTATGCTGGGCAGCGTGTTAACGAAATACTTGTAAAAGAGAGTGTTAACTATAAAACATTGGCCAAGTTGCTCCAAGCTGCAGAGCTGGACCATTTTTTAGCAGCTGCTGTAGATGCTGAACACAAAAAAATAGAAGGGCAATGATTTTATTATATAGTGTAAAAACACTATATTTATAATATGAAAAGAGAAGGCAGACTTTTGTATTTGGGCCAGCAGCTAAATAAAGATAATAGCGTTCGTTACAAGTATGCTGAAATCTTAGATGATGACTCCATGGGAGAAATATGGAGCTTCAAAAAGAAGATTTTTAAAAAAGGTGGAATAGGGGCTATTTATAGCTGTGGTTTCGAGGGAGAGGGAACGGTATCGTATAACCGGAACCATATTCCTACATCAATGGTCTTTAAAGATGGGGCTGGAGTTTCAACCTTCATTTTCTATCCTGAACTTGAAAAGTATTCCGAGGAGAGTAGACAAGTAGAAATCAAGATAAGAAACTCAAAAAAACAGACTTCACCAATGGAAGAAGAAATTAAGTACATGAAGGCAACGTATAAGCAACTGCCTTCTAGTCAGAGGGCTTCTTTTATCGGAAATCTGGTTTATAAAATCACCAACTAAGATAGCTTTATTAGCAATGGGCGATACTAACAAAAGAATCATCGATGCTCTAAAGAACACCAACCAAACGTTGGTTTTCCTGGAAAGCAAGATATGTCCTATAAGAAGTATTGTTGGACAATCCAAAGGGGATGAAAAAATGAAGGCGGTATTGGATAAATTGGTGAGTGAAGGAATTGTCGAGTATTATACTGGGTTTATGTCTCTTTCAGAGAAAACACCTTTTCTATATGCAACGTCACTTGTGCTAAACGATAAGTTTTTTGAAGATTGCTGTAGGGTTGGAGAACAACTTTTATTATTTGAAAGTACATGCTAAAGCAACGCTGGAAAGCTATTATGTAGACTATAGCCAGCGATTAAAACTATAACTCATACAAATCGATACATGGGAAACGATACGAATGACGCAAACGAAAAAGTAAAGGAGTGGACCGAGATGAGCCCCTACGAACTTAAGGTTGTCACCGTTATTCATGCCAACGGTTTCCGTGAAGGTGGTGTTAACGTGTCTGACGAGCACATGTTCAGAATTCTAAAGTTGGGCAAACCTAAGTGTGTTTTTGGACACATAGACGGCAAATTAAAATATGCTCGGATACACGAGGACAGCGCTGACATCATGAAAATGTTGTGCAACAATTATTTGGAAAAATCCATCTTAGAGGAAATTGAAGAAGAATTTCCTGATATGTTGGACCCTATGGGCAATGAAGATTAATACCAGGATTCTCTGAAAAAAAAATTATGATTAGAGCAAATCTAGATTTCAACCACTACTACCCTTTTTATACCCTAACCTCGTTTGGGAAGAAAAAATATAGCTATTTCGAGAAAATACACGTTCATCTTTCTGATACCAAACGATTAAAGTTTGAACTTAACTACCGGTCCGGAAAATTAAATGAAATAGAGTACAAGAAGAATAGCGATGATAAAATCAACCTTTACGATAAAGAGTTGAAGTACTTATCATATACTGAGTTTGCCATTAAAATGAAAACATTTGAGAACTTTCTCATTAGAGGCCTCAGATCGCTAAGTAATGAAACCGCATTCCGCAAAGTAATGGTCTTTGGGAGCAATTACAAGTTCAGTAGCGAATGGGAAATAGAATTCGACTATTCTCAAATCACACTCAAAAAAGACCAATTTGAGCATTCTATCCAAGATGGTAAATTGGTAAAACCAAAGCGGGAGAGTAATGGTGACGGCGATTTGGCAAAACTCGTAGTTTTTTTTGAAACGATTGACGAATACACTAAGTTTAATACTATCGAACAAAATGAATTCTATAAGGATCTAGATAGCACTATGGGGGATTATCTCCCATATTTGGAGGCTCCAAAGTTTTTAAGAAAAAAACAATATGAATTATGATTTCATGGAAGATGTGAAAACACTTCATTTGGTTGAAATATAAACTTCGATAATCCTTAAACAAGCAATCGTGAACGAGAGTAAGAAAATAACAAGACAACAATATTTGGCAGCAAAAAAAATAGTTGAGGATTATGAAAAGTCTCAAAGGATAAAAACCCGTGATTTAGCTGAAAAAAGGATTTTGGATGATGGTATACCTTATTCCACAATGGCTAAGTTCTTTAGCGACTATGAAATTTTAAGACTGCTTGATCTCCACCCTATTTCCTTTATGGGCAACCTCAGAGAAAAAGAATTTGTTGTTTATCGACCTCATTTTGAAAAGTATTTTTTCGAAACCGAAGAAAATATAGATGATGATTCGGAATTTAAGTTTAATATTTCGGGGGAAGATGAATAAAGTTCAATAAATCAATGAGCAAAAAAAGAAAAACATATTATCAATATTGTAAGGAAAAGGGTATAGATCCTGGAGGAAAGAATTTAAGTTGGTTAGAATCTTTCTTTGAAAGAACCTTTCCTCTTTGCTATTATTCAATCCAACATACGATAATAACTCTAAAGTCTAAATAATCGATGGCCATGATTATCAAGCAGGGATTTATAAATCCAGAATTAAGAATGACCAGTTTTTTATGCTTGGGGGCGAACGGGCAATTTTATACTTAAAGTCTAATCAAACGGAATGAACATATCAATACTTATTCAACAGCTCGAATCATTAAAACACGATCATGGCCCTAACATTGAAGTGAAATTTGCCGATTCCCCGTATTCAAATAGTGACATTGCCGGAAGCTATTTTGAGCCCAACGATAATATTGCCATCATACATTAAGGTCTACTCGTTTATGAAAAAGCAACCAACCAAGGGGAACTTCGTACGCCTGGCCACAGGAGGGCCCAAGATGGAAATAACAGAAATAGTCTCTGAGGAATATGTATCATGTTCTTGGACTAATGGCCGGAATGATGATATGTCAGGTAGTTTCCCTGTCCACTTGTTGATTGAAGCATAGTTTACCAACACCGGTGTTTTATAGTTAAGAATCTATTTGCCTTCTTCGGCTGTAACCATGTTCAAACCTAACCATTAACACCTAAGGCAAAAAACGCTTTAAAAAAATGAGGTTTCCGCTGGAGCAACCTCCTAATTATTTTGAACTTCCTTTTGTCCTTTCGGCAATTTATAATGGTTTTTCCGGGAACATATTACATCATCAAAAAAGGAAATAGCCATGAAACTATTAGAAACAAACGACCAGATTGAAAAGCTAGACAACAACAAGAGCGCCATTTTATCCTTGCTGGATATGGCCATGAGCCAAAAAGAGAAAATCTATCAGTCAGAGATAAAATCTTTACATTTCAAAATAAATACCTTGACCTGGGCAATGGCTGTAATTGTTCTGGGATTCCTGGCAAAACTTTTTCTTTCCACCTAATTTGAAGCCTTTCAATACTAATGGAATATATCCTAATAATTGGAAATATTCCATTTTTTAATATTTTTGCCTTCCTCGTCAACTTTAAATGGATAATTACGTGAAAAAATTTGCCCTCGTGGATGCCAATAACTTCTTCGTAAGTGCTGAAAGGGTCTTTAATCCCAGGCTGAATTTTCGCCCAGCTGTTGTGCTTAGCAATAATGACGGCTGTGTGATTGCAAGAAGCAATGAGGCCAAGGCCCTTGGCATACCTATGGGAGCCCCTTATCACGAATGGAAACCATTCCTAAAGACAAATAAAGTGCATGTTGCCAGTAGCAATTATTGTTTATATGCGGATTTGTCCACAAGGGTGTCCAATATTCTAAGCAGGTATTGTCCGGACATAGAGATTTATAGTATAGACGAATCGTTTTTATGTTTCGAAGGATTTGATTTTTATCACCTGGAGGAGTATGCTTCAGAAATCAAGGCTTTTGTTCATCGTGCAACCGGTATTCCGGTAAGTGTAGGGATTGGAACAAGTAAAGCTCTAGCGAAAGCAGCCAACAGGGTCGCCAAAAAATTTCCGGAAAAAACCAAAGGAGTATACTTTATTGATACGGAAGAAAAGCGAATCAAGGCACTTAAATGGATAAAGGTTCCGGATGTATGGGGCATAGGAAGACAATACTCCAAGATGCTTGAACAATATAGCGTGTTCACCGCATTTGATTTTACACTATTGCCGGATTCCTTCGTACGACAGAAAATGACCATAACCGGCCTTAGACTTAAACACGATTTGATGGGAAAACCCTCAATTCAAATGGAAGAAGTCCAAGATAAAAAAGGAATCGCCTGCACGCGTTCCTTTGCTGGAATGATAACTGATTATTGGGAAGTAAGGGAAAGGATTAGCACCTATGCAGGTGTTTGCGCACACAAGCTCCGTAAACAGAAATCCGATTGTAATTTGATTTACGTTTTCATACGGACCAATCCCTTTAGGGAAGACCTGCCAAATTACTCCAGGTCATTTTGTATACGACTGCCTTTTCCCACAAATTCAACTATAGAATTGACAAAATATGCGGTTTCGGCATTGAACAAAATATTTAAAAGAGGCTATCATTATAAAAAAGCAGGGGTAATGGTAATGGGTATCACCCCTTCCGGAAGAAAGCAACTGAACCTTTTCCATAATTCTAATCCAAAACATTTAGAGCTGCACAAGGTGGTTGACCGAATAAACCTATTGAACGGCTATGATTTGGTACGTTTTGGAGGCCAAGACCTGAAAAAGAAATGGAAAATGAACCGAAACATGCTATCCCCTAGATATACCAGTAAAATCGATGAAATCATTAAAGTAAATGCTAGAAACTAAGGCTACATCGCCTAGACTTCAGTTTTGGTTGTGCAAAAAGGGAAAACCAATATACTTGGACTATTTCCCTTTGGGGATTTCATGCGGGTTTCCTTCCCCTGGAGACGACTTTAAAGAGAATCGAATATCTCTTGACGAAGAGTTGATAAAAGATGCGGAAGCGACTTTTTTTGCCAGGGTAGATGGCAACTCCATGATGAACGCCCGGATGCTTGATGGGGATCTCTTGGTAATTGACAAAAGTACGGAGCCATATGATGGATGCATTGCTGTGTGCTTTTTAGATGGAGATTTTACAATCAAGCGGGTACAAAAGAAAAAGGATTCTCTTTATCTTGTCGCGGAAAACCCTAAATTTCAACCAATTGAAATTTCTGGGGACTCAACTTTAATCGTTTGGGGAGTGGTTGAATGGGTAATATTCAAACCAAAATAACCTAATAATAATTCATTAACCGAAAGACCATGTGTTTTCATACCAGAATTACAAGTACCGCTGAAGAAATTGAGGACTATTACAATGTCTCCCGTACTGACAAAGGACGGGAACTAGAAGAAGAATTGACTTATTACCATTCCAACGGGTACGACCATGATGATTTTTGGGTAATCCCCCAAGAGTCATCAAAAAATATCACCCCGATGGTTTGGGGATTACTGCCTCCCGACCAAGCAGGATCTGATCGGGATGTTTATTATAAAAAGTCAATTCCCTGGGGGGCGGGATTGAATGCCCAAGCAGAAAAGTTGTTCACTTTTTGGCAGTATAAAAAAGTCGCATTGACAAGAAGGTGCATCATACCCGTTACCGGGTTTTATGAGCCCCATACGTGTAAAAAACCTAAAGACTATAAGGTACCGTTCTACTTCTCCCACCAAAGTGAACCATTTGTGAACCTTGCAGGAATTTATTCAATTACACCGGACAGACACGTCAGCTTTGCCATTCTTACAAAAGAACCTGAAGAAGGTTCAATGTACGCTGCAATCCATAATAAAAAGAACCGTGATGGCCAACATCGTCAAGTGGTGGCTTTTGACCGCTATCAAATGGGAGTTTGGTTGTCCAAAGATTTGGACAGAAGGGCTGTTGAAGATTTAATAAAACACGAATGCTCGGAAAACTTTATTCGGGCCAACGCAATCAGTAAAGACTTGTTTGCTACAAAAATCAATTCGAACTATCCTGATATCATTTCACACCAAGAGCACCCACAGCTGGAAATACCGTCCAAATGGAACATTTGAAGTATGAAAAATTAAAAGTCTTAAAACCTTAATCATCCAACTTGAGCAGCCTATAGCTTAAAAGTTGTTATTTGCGGGGCTTCCCTATTCCATTGGGTTTCAATATAGTACGAGATTAAGATTTTGGATTCTTTTTTAAGCCGAAAGGAATGTTCTTTCTTGGAATCTTACCTTGATCCGCCAACCCATTCAAATAATCAACGCCGTCCAAGTAGGCTTTTTGGCATTTTTTGCCGTCCCAGACAAGTGATTGATAATAGTTTTGGGAAACATACTGATGTACGCAATGGGGTATATCCCCTATGCCCCGTTCAAGATAGTACTTGGTCAAATCCTCATGGTTTAGTGCGTTTGCATCCACTCCAGATAAGCGTAGCATATACTCAGTAAACCTTGCTCGCAATGATTTGCCCTCTTCGGTAAGATTCTCTTGTTTGGTTTTTAGAATATCAGAACCAATAAATGTAAACCTATCGATATGTGAGTTGCAATCGTAGGTTAAAGAGCCATCGGACTCTAGTGTAAGACTTAGTGATTTGTTCGTTTCTTTCATTGGACAAGTTCTTAAAAGTTAAGTATTATGTTACATTGGGGGAATGGCCTTGGGTTTTAAATGTTTGTTCTTGACAAAAAGAAAAATAGCTGCAGCAAAGCCTACAGTTAACGTAATCGCCAATTTTGAACCGGGATGGCCAATATACTCGGTGTTCCAGTTAATGGCAATGCCAGCGACCTCAAGTACGCCCAGTATTACCGGTATCAGAAAAAAGGCCATGTATAATTTGGATTTGGAATCGAAAAAACAGCCAGACCATAGGACCAACCCCATAAGGTTGATGAACAGTTCGTGCAGGAATACCTTATAATTGACAAATCCCCAGACAGTTCCATCGCTCAGGGTTAGGAACTTTTCAATTCCTAAATCAGGGACCCACTCCCTTGTATGGCTTTCAATTTCTCCGACGCTCACCGCCATTAACGCACTCAAATAAGGCAAAGTGGCTACTAAAAACAATCCTGCCCAAACAAGAATTAACTTTCCAGTAAAGGCTTTTTTGATGGAAACACCAAAACTCTCTAAATTCTCACGGTGTTCTTCATATACCTTCAAGTGCCTATAATAGTGCAGAATTGCTAGAGTTATGGCTATTACACCTTGTCCTGTTAATTTATTAAAAGGGTCGTTCCAAGCAGTTCCCTTGGCATTCAACAAGAGAATCAATAAATGATAGCTTATTGAAATCAAAGGAAGTAGAAGTGCAGTTTCATACAGTCTTCTCTTTTTGATATACCTCCAAATTAGGGCACCAAAGAAAATCCATAAGAGAAGCGAAACGTTGTAAAGGAAAACGTCATAATAAGGTATTCCCAAAAATGTTTCTCCCCCATCACTCGAAAGCAATTCCCGAATACCTAAATTCGGGACCCACGAATAGAGCTCATAGTTATCGTCGAAAAAAAATTCGTGAACAAAAGGGAGCGACGACAACAGCATAATTGCCGTCGCTATATAGAACTCTTTAGGTAGTTGAGTTACCGATTCTACCTTTTTCAGTAGCTTCTGTGTCTTCAATTGGTTCATCTAAAATCAACGATTCTTGATCGGCAATAGATTCGGTCTCACAAGAAGCAAAGGATACAACCAAAACGAGCAAAAGCAATGCTTTTACAAAAGCGAAATTTTTCATAATGAATAAGATTTGGGTTAAACCAACCTAAACATCATGTATTCGCTTTAATTGTGTCAATTGCCATAAATTCGATGAAATGCGCACCAAATCTTTGCAACTATAAATAAACGCATAAAATACTGATATTCAAACTCATAACTATTAATTTTTACCTTAAAAATATTATGGTTTTTACGTAATAAAGACAAGTAAAAACCACAAGAATTCTATGGTTTTTGTGCAAATTCCACGATTAATTTCCCATAATCCGCTTTAACCCATGAGAAGTATTATATTTAGATTTCCCCAATTTTTTAAAAGCATACCAGGAATGGGCGAAGACTATTTCATCACATACGAAGGACTAAGGTTCAAGGCTTCCTATAGTTACCAAGACGGGGAGTCGGAGAGGCTGTGTTTTACAATTCACCCATTTGAAATGCTGGACGAACTGATGTATGAAAATGACTATAGAAACTATATGATACATGGTTACATGGATGTTACCTTGGAACTTCATATCGGCTTCAAGGGTTTTGTATTTACCATGACCAAAGATCTTCATGATAGGCTTGGTAAACTTTATGAGGAAATAACCAAAGAGTTTGTCAAGAACTACAAAACAGTCAAGTCTTGAATCCCGGGGCAACAACATTTTAACCATACATTCTTCACTATTACCTTTACCCACTTGCTGTTTGTCATGGTTTTTGGTTGCTACGCTACAAAAACTTACGCCAAACCCTTCAATCCATTCGGTATACGGCTTTGCTTGTCATCTTGCACTTCGTGTTTCTTTGAAATCCTTGCCCTCTACGGCAAGGACTGTGATGGCAAAGCCTATCCGTTCATATAATGGGATTCTTATACAGATTATTCCCCCCTTAACGACAGCAAATGAAGGGCATGGATTTTGGTCCACAGCAATGCTTTTCTAAAAAATGTCTAGGACATTTTATTAGTGCAATCGTAAACTCATAAAAGCCTTTTGTGGAGCATCCATGCCCAATTGTTTTGGCAACGACAGGGGGGAAATAAGTTCATAATCTGGAATCCCATAGACAGGGGTGGGAATAAAAAATTTCTCACTTCGTTTCAAAATAATTCCTATATCATTTATTTATGTAAACACTTGATAAATAGATAAATAGAATTGAAATAGCAGCTTAAATCATTGGCTTTGAGGCTATTAATTCTTAAATTGTATATAGTTAAAAACAAAGACATTATGAGTACAAGAACAATTCAAAACTTACAGATTGGTAAGGTCAAAGAAGATCCTAACCAACCAAGAAAAACTTTTCGTGAGGAAAGCTTAAAGGAACTTGCCTTAAGCATCAAAACCTACGGTGTTTTACAACCTATAACGGTGAGAAAAACCAAAGAGGGGTATACCATCGTTATGGGAAATCGACGGTATCGTGCATCAAAGATGGCGGGAAAGAAAACGGTTCCGGCCATTGTCAGGGAGTTCAAGGATGACCAAATCATGGAAGTCCAAATCATTGAAAACCTGCAACGAAAGGATGTAGAACCTATTGAGGAAGCGGAAGCCATATCCTATCTTAAGGAGAAGCATAAGCCAGAAGAAATTGCCAAACGAATAGGGAGAACGGTACAGTTTGTTTACTCTAGATTAAAACTCGCACAATTAATCGATGGGTTCAGAACGTATGTTACCGAGGGGAAGTTGAGTATTTCATTGGCGGTTGCCGTATCTGCTTTCCCTGCAGAGGAACAGCAAATGATGTTGGAAGCTATTGACGGGAATTTCTACCCACAACGTTTGGAGCAATTGGTCAAACGGCAAATGTGCGACTTGGAGCAGGCTCCTTTCGACATTTCCAATCCAAAGTTGGTTGCAAAGGCGGGGGCTTGTACCAAATGCCCATTTAACGCAGCGAACCAAGGGAACCTTTTTGGAGAAGGAAAAAAATTATGTACCAAATCCAGTTGCTTTCAATTAAAAAAGCAGAAATCTTTTATCGTTGCGTTAAAGCGTGCTAAAAAAGAGGGAATGTTGTTTATCCCAAGGATATATTCCCATGATAGAGATTCAGAAGAAAAAGCCCTAATTCTTGCACAAATAGAAAAAGAGGGGCTGGAAATCATATTAAAAGACAGGGTTGACGTTCTGGAAAAACCCACTGCGCCTACGCTTGAATCCGTAAAACAGGAAAACAGATGGTACAATTATTCAGAAGATGAGTTCGTAGAGCTTTTCGAACAGGCCAAAGAGCAGTTCAAATTGGATAGTGAAGCCTTTGATTCAGCAGAGCAAAGTGGGTTTTCAAAATCCTTACTCTTTAATCCAGATAGTTACAAGTGTACGGAGGTTTATGCCAAAGTAAATGAGGTCAAGGAGAAGAACACCAAAGCGCTTTCTTTAGATGAACGTAAAATGGATGATTGCACCCCTGAAGAACAGATCATTAAAATCAAGGGAAAGGAAATCCGCAAAAAACATATTGAAAACAACAGGTTGTTCGTTGAGTTGGCAAATGTGGTAAAGGAGGCAGATTACATCAACAATGCCATGGAACTAAGCGAGGACGAAATCATTGCTTTTTGTTTTAGTATCTATAACAACAATGTTTCGTACCACCTAAAAAATGAGGTATATAAGAATCTGTTTGGTGAGGATGAACAACAAGACAACGAAACTGTTTTGGATACTTTCAAGTCTAATTTCGATATCCAAACATTCCATAAGTTGGTTCGGTACATGATCGTATCACAATTGCACTTCGGAGAGTCCAATCATATCAATAACCTGACCAATGCATCTTTTTATAATGCAGTAAAGATTCCATTCAATTCTGAAATTGAAGAAATTGAAAAAGTCTATGCTGAACGTGAAAAGAAGCGGGAAACCCGAATGAACGAACGCATTGAGGAACTAGAGGGGAAAAGCAAAGAATTAGTGGCATAAATTTGGTCTTTGTTCATGAGAAAGGCCCGAAACATTGATATGTTCGGGCCTTTTTAGATAAAAAAGAGAAGCAGCCCTTATGGACTGCTCGATTTTTAATTAAAAAACAAAGACCCGTTATGGTCTATGCTAAGATAGTAATTGTTAAGTAAAATACTACAAAAACAAAATCCACGAAATCATAATGTATTCACAAAAAAATGAAGATTTGCCCTTGTTGGTTTCCGTTAGTGGGGGGAAGACTTCGGCATTCATGGCGATTTACCTAAAGCATAGGTATCCGAATCGACGAATGCTTTTTGTTTTTGCCAATACGGGAAGGGAAAAGGAGGAAACACTCTTGTTCCTTGATCGCTTGGATCATGAATTCGATCTTAATCTGCAATGGATAGAAGCAAGGGTTCATCCGCAAAAGCAAATCGGAACGAACTACCGCAAAGTCTGCTTCGAAACCGCATCGAGAAACGGAGAACCCTTTGAAGATGTAATCCAAAAATATGGGCTTCCAAGCAAACTCTTTAGGCATTGTACCAGAGAGCTTAAGGAGAGGCCCATCAAAAAATTTGCAACGGAAATTTTGGGAAATCATGAAGTGGCCATTGGCATCAGAGCGGATGAAAAGCACCGACTCAGACCAAAGCACGGGTATGTCTATCCATTGGCAGAAATGAATATTGATAAATCCTTTGTTAATGATTGGTGGTCCCGACAAAGCTTCAATCTCCAACTAATAGAGCATGAGGGTAATTGTGACTTTTGTTTTTTGAAATCAAAAAGAAAACGGGTCATGCTATTGAGGGAAGGGCTTGATGTTGAATGGTGGAATACCATGGAAATTAAGCACAGCTCTATGTACCAGCCCTTTTTTGATGTAAGGAATCAAATCTCAATATCGGGCTTGATTGAATTAGCCAGTACTAGCGACATCAAACTTGCAGCTTTAAACGATATTGAATTTGACTGTTTTTGCAAATCAACCTAAATCTCGATACCGTTCCATAATCGTATCCGGTAATCGGATACATGGGAATAATCTCTTGAAAAAAGGGTGTTTTTTAGATGTAGATATTCCAGAGCCTTGCGGTACTGGAACACGGTGATTCTATTGCGCTTTAAATCCCCTTTGAGCAATGCATAAGCCTTACATATTTTTTTTCGTTCTCTACAGTAGGTATAGAGATCGAGCCAAAAAGTAAGAGTTTGGAACATAATCGTAAATTTAGCAACAGGGGAGCCTATTCGTGAATAAAGCGGTTGTAACCCCCCAAAGCATCGATGAAATAATCAAATTATAGGACAAACGACCGTTTATCGATAAAACCCAGAATACTAGGGATAAACAACACGAACAGACATTTAACATCAGGTCAAATTATGAGTGGTTTTGAAGATTGGTATAAAGAACAAGAAGCTGCAGATAAGGATTTTTTTAAAGTGCTGGATACATTGAGAGATACGTTTGGATGGAATATCTCCACGGTTCCGGAAGAACGAAAGATAACGGCCCAACTCATTAACCAAACCATCAAGGCGACGAAAATAGTTTTAAAAGAAGAATAGGCCCGGGGGAGATGGGGGAATATTTCTGCCTATTCAGCGGGGGATATATAAAGATAAGAAAATATGGTATTCTATGTGGACAATAAAATAGAAGGTAAAAGAGACTTTTCGTACGAGGAGCTTATAGACCTATTCCGTAAAAGTGGACAGCCCTACACCAATCTACTATATGGCCAACCCTTTGAGCGATGTTTCCTTTTGGCGATGCCTGGCAACCCTGAACCAATTCACATATCCGATAAAGATTGGAGCAACCTTTGGGAAGAATTTAAAAGGCAGGTACCCAACCCCGAATATAAAAGCTGAACCTAAACGGCCTTTGACGTTTCAGAAATAGTCCAGAAATCCAATAACTTTAATTAATTGGTCTTTTCCTTTTTTAGGTTTTCAAAAAATGTTTTTTTTAGTTCGCTCTTTAACAGATACTTATCAAGCCTATGGTGCAAATCCGCAATATATGTCATAAGGGCCGTTTTTGAAAGGCTCAGAAATATACTTGCTTTTGCTAAGTCTAAAGACCGACAGTTTTCATTGATTGATGGCTTCCAATTCGACAACCTGGTTGAGCGATAATTTTTGGGTTTATTAAAGAAAGAAACAAGACATGGTAATACTTAAGCTATTACTGTGATAAAATTGGTTGCTATGTGTTGACGTAAGATGTTTATATGTTGGAATTTTAAAAAGGATTTTGTATTTTGCATATTAAAGTATGCATTTAATAAAAATAAATGCTTTTTGCATATTTTAATCAGCATGTTTGAAGATACTCATACCATACAGGACATCATTTCATCCCTTGGGGAAATGATCAAGAGCAAAAGGGAAGAGCTTGCCCTCACGCAAACGGATTTGGCAAATAAAACCGGGCTTAACCGCAATACAATACAAAAGCTTGAATACGGGAAAAATTCGACCCTTTTGAGCCTCCTTCAGGTATTGAGATACTTTGGTTTGGAACAGGAGTTTCACAAGCTGATGAAAGGACTTTTAGAGGTATCTGATTATCCGGATACATTATATGGTGAATGATGAACAGTAAACTTGAACAGATATCGGTATATCTCTTTGGAAACGAAGTTGGCCGGGTAGCCTGGGATGGAGATAGGCAGCGGACCTTTTTCCAGTACCACCCTGACTTCTTGGCCAACACTAAACTGGACAAGGCCTTTCCCTATATTTTCAGAAATACGGATTCGGTCCAGGTGTTCAAGGATTATCACAACAGTACGTTCAAAGGACTTCCTCCCCCAATTGCCGATTCCCTCCCCGATGATTTTGGGAATACCATCTTTAACAATTGGTTAAAGAGCCAGAACAAATCTTTAATGGATTTAAGCCCCATTCAACAATTGGCCTATGTTTCGAACAGGGGAATGGGTGCGCTGGAGTTCAAGCCCCCGGCCAATTTGCCGGAATCACGCACGATTGAATTAAATGAAATGGTGAAACTGGTCGATGCTGTAATGAACAACAAAAAGACGGCCCAGCAGGATGGGCTTAATGAGATCTCTTTATTGAATATATTTAGAATCGGTACATCAGCTGGGGGTGCAAGGCCAAAGCTCATTGTTTCAGAAAACAGGCAAACAGGGAAACTGGTCCCGGGGGATTTGTATAGTGGTAATGATTATTCACATTATTTGGTCAAGCTCCATCTAGATGCCTCCGACAAGGACTATAATCGTTCAAAAGTCGAATTTGCATATTATAAGCTGGCTTTAAAGGCCGGTCTGGAGATGACGCCATCAAAATTGATAGATGATACCCATTTCGCAACCGAACGATTTGATAGGGATGAAAACGGCAAAGTCCATATGCTAACATCAACAGGGCTTACGGGATGGGATTTTAGAAAAGCCGACGACTCTTCGTACGAGAACCTTTTCAGGCTTTCCTATGACCTGGGGTTACCACAACAGGACCTTGAAGCCTTGTTCAGAAGGATGGTATTCAATGTTATGTTCGCCAATACGGATGACCACTTGAAGAACCATTCCTTTATTTATAAAAAGGATGAGAACCAATGGCGCCTTTCACCTTCGTACGACCTTACCTACCCACTAAACGCAATGGCAAAATGGCCAAATCCATCAAGGGGATTGAGCATTAATGGAAAGAGAAAGAATATCACAAAGGAAGACCTATTGAAAGTTGCAGAAATGTTCTCTATCAAAAGGCCACAAAAAATACTTAACCAAGTGGAAGCAGCAGGTGCTTCCTGGAATCGTATTGCGAAGAACGTTGGGGTTCCGGAACCGGTGGCCACATCAATTCAGGATGATTTTAAGTTCTTTAACGGGAGACAATTGAACCAGGGTTTAAAAAGATAAAAAATGGAGTCCGTAACTTACTACTTGTCAAATCGAAATAGAGCTGAACAATTCGAGCAAACATTCGAATGTTTCTTTCAAGACAAACTACTGTATGAACCTTTCAATGTCGTTAAGGCCGGTAGCGGTATAAGTATCCCAATTATCTTGGATAGTTCCCCACATGCAATTCGAATTGGCCAATGGGGTTTTATGCAGGACCCTGAACCTGTAGATGGGTATTCAAAAAGTCTAAAAGGGGAGATCAGCAAACTTGATGTCGTTCTTGGGAGGGGGTTGGTTAAAGAAGCGGATGGTAGGTGCTTGGTTTTGGCAGATGGCCTTTTCGCGTACAATGGTATTGTCGATACCGGAATTCCTTATTATTTGTACCACGACGATTATTTGCCGTTTGGGATCCCCGGCTACTATAAGTACCATGGAGAGGACTTCTATTCCGTCTGTATTGTGGTAGACCCAAATTGGAGCCCTTTTTTTTCAAATAGATTTTCCTGTAAAAATGGTTTACCCGCAGTACTAGAAAAAGAACTTGAGATGAAATGGTTGAAAAGGGACCTCTCTACCGACTCCATTAGAAATTTGCTCTCCCTGAAGACCAGCAACCCATTTACCGCCCATTCCATCACGAAAAGTTTTTCTGATATTGAATATGAGAATTACAACGTCCTTAATCCTGTTACCTATCCAGATACTTTACGTGAAGTAAGTAGCAGAATCATATAGGGAATCAAATTTTTTTTCATAAATTGTATCGTACGATACAATTTTGTTATGAGCCGTCCTACAGAAGAATTCTATCCCTGGCTTCAGCTGATTTATGACCACTTCAATGAAACGCTTTTTGAAGGAGAACTGCCAGACTGTATGATAACGGTAATGAGAAAGAAGGGTACTTTGGGAATTTTTTCCCCGGTAAGGTGGAAAAAGAATAATGAAACCAGTACGGATGAAATAGGGATAAATCCTTCCTATTTCGACCAATATCCCTTTATCGAGATTCTGCAGACCATGGCACACGAAATGTGCCATCAATGGCAATATCATTTTGGAAAACCTTCTAGGTATACATATCATAACAAGGAATGGGCTAAAAAAATGGAATCCATAGGATTGATGCCCTCACATAATGGAAAACCTGGAGGAGAAAAGACTGGACAAAAAATGAGTGATTACCCTGTCGCAAATGGGTTATTCGTGATAGCTTCCAATCAATTAATATCTGAAACATCATTTAGGGAACTCTGGATTGACAAACTAAAAGAGGATATCGTGACCCCTATTCCCCAAGAAGTTTACAATGAAATATACCTTAATTCTGGTCTTGAACCTTCGCTTATTAATGTGACACAAAAACCCATTCCTGACTTAAAACTAAAAGAAAAAAAAGATAAGATTAGAGATCTTAGAAAGTACAAGGTAAAATATACCTGTCCTTCTTGTGAAACCAATGTTTGGGGGAAGGACCAGCTTATTATCTACTGTGGCAATTGTAAAGGGAAATTGAAGATGGAGCCCCAGAGCGTTCTACCAAAGCTAAATTAATTTGTCCCCTGAATATTTTTTTGGAACAAAGTTCGGGCAGCTCCCATACACCAAATTGAAATTTGTTTTTATGTACGCTTCGCCCGGTACAGTTCCAAAACAAATATCATGAAACGAATGGACCAAATTAAAGTATCCTTTACCACACGTACAAAGGCAAGCTCCAGACCCAAAATCACCTGTTCAAAATCAGCTGCCGATTTGCTGTTTGATATATATGATTCAGAAACAATAGCCATGAGGGAAAGCTTTTATGTGATATACCTCAATCGGAACAACCGGGTAAAAGGATACCATTTGCATTCCATCGGTGGGTTGGATGGCTGTATAGTGGATATAAGGATAATCCTGGCGACGGCCCTGAAAACATTATCCTCGGCCCTTATAATTTCACATAATCATCCGTCAACTCGATTACAGCCCAGCCAATCGGACATAAAAATCACCAATCGGTTGAAGAAAGCTGCAGAACTGATGGACATTAAAGTGTTGGACCATATCATCGTATCCCCGGAAAGAAAATATTTCAGTTTCGCCGATGACGGGATGCTTTCCTGAATGAAAAATAAGAGTAAGCAGTTTAAATCCAAGCCTTAGTTCAAGCAAAAGTAAAGATCCCTAATACTGAAATCAATTAACCCACAGTACACCAAGGTATTTTGCATTACTTTAAAAGAATCCCAGACTTCCTTTTCCTTTCTGATACGTGCCCTTATCTTTTGGCTCAGATTCGTCTTTAAGGTCGAGTAAAGTTCCTCAGATATCGGTCTTGCCGATATCCATTCACTTCCATACGTTTCAAGGTTGGCCAACTTATTTTGCCTGTTCAATTGAATAGGTAGGAATTCAATGGTTTCGTTGTGAAGGATTTCATTTACTGATAAATTGAAAAGTTCTGCGCTCTTTGCATTTAACAGTACAAAGTGGTATCGTCTATTAGATAAGTCCATATATTTTAGTACCTTTTGCTAATTACCTTTTTTCAATTAATTCCCGTGAGTGTTCTGCTTAAAAATACACAATATGTTAATAATCTCCTCTCTAAATTGAAAGGTTTTTCTCAATTGGACAAAGATTCTGACCTTGCAACTAAGCTTGGGATAAGTTCTTCCCGTCTAGCAAATTGGAGAAGACGGGGCAGCGTGGACTATGAGGTAATCATAGCATATTGCATTCAAGAAAAAATTGATATGAATAGTGTTTTTTGTGATGACCATATTAAGGTCATTACTAAAAAGCAAGATGCCGTTTTGTTAACTCAGATTTCAAAAGAACTTGAAAGGTTGTTGGACATGAATAACAAAACCCTGGTTTCGGAAATTTCAGAGACCTTAACCAAATGAACCCTTTAGTTAGATGTCAAATAAACTACCGGAACCAATAATCCAACCCTCTATTTGGGAAGACATAATTTTCAATAGGGAATTGGATTCCGTTGGCGATCAACGGATTTTGGCCAAAGCTTCGGTTGACAATTATGGAGAGTTCAGACACAAAAATGGTTATATGGTTAGTTGGACCAAACTGAAATTTGATTCAGATTTTCTCCCAATACATATCAAGAACAAGTTCTTTAGTCCTGATTTGAACAGGCTCTACCCTGACTAACTATAACTAGAAAGAATACTCTCGTTATCTAGACATTCAGCATCTAATCCGGCTATCCGTTAAATGTTCCTGGATCTCCCTTGCACCTTTTTCCCGTCCAACGGGCTTCCAAGGGTCGCCGTTCTCCGGGGAAGCTGCAGCGGTTATTCTTCGGAACGATACCACTACTATCCAGGATAGGTTTCAAGCGGTGCCGGTTCCGTCCCCTCCCCTGCCCTGATCGGTCCA
>JBCCXJ010000024.1:0-41567 GCA_039191905.1 Bacteroidota bacterium
GATTGCGGCAAATTTAAAAGGTCGTATATTTGCCTTTGGCAAGTCCTACACGACCAGCTCCTGCAAAATCCCCCAGGGTGGGAACGCAGCAAGGGTATGCGGTCGTAGCGGTGCGATGTAGGTAGCTTGCCTTTTTTTGTTCCCTAAATTTACCTAACTATGCAGTGTTCCCTTGCAAAATTGGTGTTCCATGGATAACAAAATCATATTGATAACTGGAGGTTCTTCCGGTATTGGTAAAGCTATTGGCATCTTCTTGACCCAAAAGGGGTTTAAAGTGTATGGAACGGCCCGAGACACACAAAAATACCCTGGCTTTAAGCATTTTAAATTGATTGACTTAGATGTCCGAGATGATTCAAGTGCCCAACAAGCCGTGGAACGTGTATTGGAAAAAGAGGGCAAACTGGATATTTTAATCAATAATGCGGGTGTGGGAATTACGGGACCGGTTGAGGAAACTCCGCAAGATGCCATCGAAAATGTATTCAACATCAATCTGTACGGCCCAGTTCGCATGATGAAAGCGGTGCTCCCGCAAATGCGTAAACAAAATTCCGGATTGATTATTAATATCACTTCCATTGCAGGGTTTATGGGATTGCCTTACCGTGGGTTTTATTCTGCTTCCAAAGGAGCTTTGGGCATACTCACCGAAAGCATCCGGATGGAAACCAAAGGTTTTGGCATAAAAATTACCAATGTGGCTCCTGGGGATTTTGCCACAAACATTGCTGCGGGGCGTTATCACTCACCTTTATTGGAAGACTCGCCATATAAAGAACCCTATTCCAGTGCGCTCGCTTCTATGGATGATCATGTGGATTCTGGCGGTGACCCTATTGATGTGGCTAAAAAGATCTATGGTATTATCCAAAAGAACCATCCTAGGGTTCATAATCCGGTAGGAGCATTTTTACAAAAGTTTTCCCTTAGCTTAAAACGCATACTTCCTGACAAGGTTTACGAGCGACTTTTGCTCAACCACTACAAGCTTTAAAGCCATGGCATGTTTTTTGATTCATTTCAAAACATGGGAAAAAGTACACGACTATTCAAGGTTTGCATAATTGCATCATTCGCTTTCCTTTTCAGCGGATGTGACGAGATTTTAGAATGCGTTTTTAGTATCAATCCTGAAATCAACCAAACACAACTGGTTATTGGAGTGGTAGGAGAACGGTATAGAGACCGTATTACCGCACAAATCAATAATGAGGTCAATGACAACGATTACGACTATTTTTTTGATGTGATCGGTGAGCTTCCTCCAGGAATTTTTGTTGAGTTCAATAGAAGGTCTATTGATATTTTTGGAACTCCAGAAGAATCAGGGGTTTATCGGTTTCAGGTTGAGCTATTTGTAGAACGATTTGATTTTAATGGATTTGATGGTAGCCCGACCTGTTCAGAATCTACCGTACGAGAGTTTGACCTTCAAGTTTTAGACTAAAACTTCAAAAAGTTAAGAGCTTTTGTTCCATGCCTTTTTGCTTAAATCCTATTTAGTTCTGTCCAAAATTTAAGTTATGGTAAAATCAATATCAACTTTATGATAAATTGAATTTTTGAGTTTTTGACAAGTGTGTTTTGTGGTTTATTCCTTATTTTTAAGTAAGCTAATTCAAGTCTTTTGGGCTTGGCCACCGAAAACAAACCATATTAATGCCCCGAGTATCCTTAAGGAAGCTAATACTCCTATTCTTGTTGTCCCTTTTCTTCAGTCACTCCGTGCTATTGAACGGGCAGAATGCAGCTGTTGACTCTCTTTATTTGTGGTTTGATACACAAACAGGTCTATTAAATTCTGGACTATATGCTTCCCATGAATATGTAGAGGAATATCAGGTAATCAATGACAAACATCGATTTTTTGAATCGCCAAATTATCTAACTGGCACACTTTGGTCCCAAGACAATCCATTCCATCAAGTTTTTTTAAAGTATGATCTTTTTGAGGATCAACTAATCGTATATCCCAAAGGCGTAACGGCAGCTTCACCCCTTAAACTCAATTTGGCCAAAGTAGATAGCTTTCAGGTGAAGGGCCGAAAGTTCGTTAGGAAAAATACCATCGATATCAAATCAAATCCCGTAAACGGTTTTTTTGAAGTTCTTTCCAAGGGCACGGATTTTATTTTGTTGAAGAAACATCGAAAAACCGATGTGCGAAAACTCAATAGGAATAGGGTGTATTATGAGTTTAAAGACAAGAACGAATATGCGCTGGAATATAAAGGAGTACTGCATGTCATCAAAAACCGAAAAGATGTTTTAAGTCTTTTTCCAATTAGCAAGGATGTTCAACGGGAAATGTTGGCCAAAAGAAAAGGAAATGAACTAACGGATGCCGGACTTCGTCTGCTTCTTCAGGAAATAGAAACTCATTTAACAAAACAAGCGGGGTAGAAAGGTATGCGAAGCGTTCTCTGGGTCTTTATGTTTTTGATTCCGATGTTACTTGTTTCCCAAAAGGATACCTCTACTGTTTCCATTAGCTTTCAGGACAAAACTCCATATGAACTTATCCAATTGCTGGAAGAGCAAACCGAGTTTCAATTTTTTTATGTCCAACAATGGTTAGGAACTAAAAGGATATCTGGAAATTTTGAGAATGTTGAACTTTCTAAGATGCTGGATTTTGTCTTTAGCAAAACCAATATTCAGTATCACGAAGGGCCTGACAAAAAGATATATTTAATCCGAAACCAAGTTATTTATGATGAGCTACCCTCTGGTTTTTTTGGAAGAAAGCCTAATCCAGAAGATGTTGCCTCCGAGGCAAATCAACAGGAAGATACAAACCCTATTTTTTTAAATATAGATAAAGTTGATGGGCCAATAGAAACCCAAACGGTACGAATAGGAAAAGCAAATCCTAGGGCCGGCAATCGTAGCTATACACTTAGAGGATATGCAAAATCCAATTCAACAGGAGAGCCCATACCTAATTTGGCGGTTGTGGTTAAAGGAGGGGAAGATGGCACGGTTACCAATATTCAAGGTTACTACGAGATTGAACTTCCGTATGGGAAGAATACCCTAATTACAAAGTCTTTGGGTTTTGCAGACACAGAGACCAACGTGATTATGTTCAATAACGGTCAGTATGATTTTGCATTGAATGAAAGTTTGGAACAGTTGGAGGAGGTAATTGTGGAGGGTTCAGCAAGGACTAACGTTGAAGATGCTACTACCGGCTCTAATCAGATTCTTTCGGAAGAGACTAAAAACATTCCACTGGTTTTAGGTGAACGTGATGTGCTGAAAGTAGCTACCACGCTGCCCGGTATTACCACAGCGGGTGAAGGAGCCGCAGGATTCAATGTTCGTGGCGGAAACACGGACCAGAACCTTATCCTGCTAGATGGAGCTGTAATCTATAACCCTTCCCATTTCTTCGGGATTTTTCAAGCCTTGAATCCCTTTGCGGTAAAAGACGCCATTATTTATAAAGGGAATATCCCAGCAAGGTTTGGTGGAAGGCTTTCTTCGGTTTTTGATATTTCTACAAAAGATGGAAACGCTTCAAACTTTTCGGCAGAAGCTTCTATTGGACCAGTCACAAGCAATGTAGTTTTGGAAACCCCAATTGTGAAAGACAAAGCTTCTTTACTCATAGGGGGTAGGGGAACGTATTCTGACTGGATTCTACGTTCCTTGGATGACGAGGCCCTGAACAATAGTGAAGCATCTTTTTACGACCTTATTGCCAAGTATACGCACAAGTTTGACGAAAACAATAGCTTAAGTGCTACAGCGTATTATAGCAAAGACAATTTTAGTATTACCTCAGATTCATTGTTTGGTTTTGGAAACCGTATGGCTTCCTTGAAATGGGACCGAAAGTTTAGCGAAAAAACAAAAGGCCAACTGATTTTGACGAATAGTCAATACAATTTTGATATTGAATTTGATGGGAATTCAAATCAGGATTTTGAGTTGGGTTATACCATCAATGAAACAGAAGCCAAGCTAAATTTTGTGCATATTTTGAACGATAAGCACACCTTGGATTTTGGAGTATCCGCAAAGCTCTATTTGGTAGACCCCGGCAATCGGGACCCTCTTAACAGTGAATCTGTGATTGAATCACTTGAAATTCCGCGTGAAAAGGGATTGGAATCTGCGGTTTTTATTTCAGACAATTTTAAATTCAGCGATAAATTCTTGATTGATGCAGGGATACGTGTATCCGTTTTTTCTGCCTTGGGCCCAGCTACCCAACGAATCTATGAAGAAAATCTACCTCGAGGTGAAACTACTTTAATAGAGGAACGTGAGTTTGATTCTGGAGAATTCATCACTACCTACGCTGGGCCTGAAGTTAGACTCTCTGCTCGGTATTTGCTAGCCCCAGATTTATCAGTTAAGGCTAGTTTTAACAATACCTTCCAGTACATCCATACCTTATCGAATACCACTACGGTATCTCCGATAGACACATGGAAACTCTCTGACACCAACATTGAGCCGGCAAGGGCGTTCCAATATTCACTGGGGGTCTATAAAAATCTTCAAGAGGATATGTATGAGTTAAGTCTTGAAGGCTATTATAAAACCTCAAACAATGTACTTGACTTTAAGGTGGGGGCAGATTTATTGCTTAACGAAGAAATTGAACAAGAAATTTTGCAAGGCGAAGGGAAGGCCTACGGTGTAGAATTGTTGATGCGAAAAAACAGAGGAAAACTTAATGGCTGGTTGGGGTATACGTACTCTCGTTCCTTTTTGAAGTTTGATAGCAATTTTAGGGAAGAACGAATCAATGATGGAGAATTCTTCCCATCTAATTTTGATAGGCCTCATGATGTAAGTCTCGTAGCGAATTACAAGCTAACCCGAAGGTTTAGCCTGTCCACAAATTTTGTCTACCAAACGGGAAGGCCTATTACTTTTCCTGTGGGTTCGTTCAATTTCAGTAATTCTCAATTTGTTCTTTTCAGCAATAGAAACGAGTTTAGGATACCCGATTACTATAGATTGGATATTGGTTTAAACATTGAAGGCAACCATAAGATTAAAAAGTTTGCACATAGTTTTTGGACCATATCCATCTACAATGTTCTAGGTCGAAACAACCCATACTCCGTATTTTTTCTTACCGAGGATGGGGAAGTAAGGGCATTGCAAAGTTCCATTTTTGCCATTCCCATTCCTTCAATAACCTATAATTTCAAATTTTAAGACATGAGAATAGGTGTTACTTCAAAACATTTTGACCCTGCTTTTTTTGCGGGTTTGGTGGTATTGACTCTATTTTTCACTTCTTGTGTAGAGACCTTTGAGCCCGAAACTGAAATTTTTGAAAGCGCACTTATTGTAGAGGCAACCCTTACAAATGAGGATAAAAGACAGCAGGTTCTTTTGGCTAGAACTTTTCGGTTGGAAGAAGACGGTCCCAATCCAGAGTCTTCTGCTACCATACGTGTTGTGGATGACCAACAAAACACCTTTGTTTTTGAAGAAGTGGAACCAGGAAAATATTTGTCTGTGCAAACCTTTTTCGCTGCGCCCGACAGACAATACCAACTTTCCATAGTAACATCGGATGGAAGGACGTATGGTTCAGATTCAGCTTCGCTTACTCCAGAATCACAAATACTTGATTTGTATGCTTCCAGAGAAGAGAATTCTAATGGTCAAGATGGTATTGCCATATTGGTGGATAGTCAGGGAAATCAATCTGGAACACAGTCTTTTCGGTTTCAATATGAAGAGACCTATCAGATAATAGCGCCAAGATGGGTTGCCGTTGATGCGGTAGTGGTACGGGAACGACCAAGTCCAGCCATTGTGGTTCTTGAACCCAAAACCGAAGAGCAGAGGGTGTGTTACAATACAGTACTTTCCAATACGATTATATTGGGAGATACGGAAGATACAAATCAAAGTGGACTCATACGTTTCCCAGTGCGTTTCATAGGTAGGGATAATTTTATCATATCCCATAGATATAGTATTCTGGTAAAGCAATTTGCACAAACCCGGGAGGCCTTTGCTTTTTATGAGACCTTGAATGAGTTTTCTTCGCAGACAGAAAGCCTGTTTTCCCAAGTTCAACCTGGTTTTTTGACAGGTAATGTGTTTTCACTTGAAAGTGAATCAGAAAATGTTCTTGGTTTTTTCGAAGTATCCTCTGTCACTTCCAGAAGAATCTTTTTTGATTATGAGGATTTTTTCCCTGGAGAGCCATTACCCCCATATGCAAGTGATTGTAGTCTTGAATTTACGCCTGATCTTTTACCTAGTTCTCCAGGGGGAGCATCCCCCTTAGTACAAGCTATAAATAGTTTGAGACAAAAGTTCGTTGAAGCTGGGGGAGATGAAAATAGGCCATTTGTACTCGTAAATCGTCCATGTGGGGATTGTACTGCTTTGGGTAGTAACTTAATACCAGAATTTTGGGAAGAATGAGGTGCCGTAAAAGAAAATGTATCAAGTACATTCTGGTCGTTTTGACCATATTGGGTTTAACCAACCTAATGACCTTTAGGGTATTTGGTCAGGCTGTTACAACAACAAAACCGCAATTCCCGAAGGAAAAGGTGTATGTGCATGTTAATTCAACAACAGTGTTCGTGGGGGAATACTTGCTATACAGCTTATATTGTTTGGATGAGGAAATATTAGCCCCCAGTAGGGTTAGCAAGATTGCCTATGTGGATTTAATTGGTGAGAATGGCAAACGGATTTTTCAGCAAAAGATTCGGTTAGAGAAAGGCCGTTCATATTCAGACTTTTTTATCCCCACTTCGGTGGTTTCAGGGAATTATAAATTGGTTGGATACACGAGATGGATGCAAAATTTCAGTAAGGAGGAATTTTTTAGGCAGAATATCACCATCATCAATCCCTACACAAGTGATCAAAGCGTCTTTTTAAAAGAAGAATCAGATTCCTTGGCTTACACGGGTACAGGGATTCAAAAAATACCTTCTTGGGAGAATCATCCGGCATCTGAGATAAGTTCAAATTGGGCCATCCAACTGGAATCCTCCAAATTCGGACCTAGGGAAAAAGTGGTATTTAACTTGACTTCAAAAGAAATTGAGACAGAGGGTTCCAGTGTTTCCATCTCTGTTCGAAAAATACCTTCCATGTCTTCACCTTCTCTTATCACATCAAATTTTGTGAAGACCTATAGGAATACGGATAGTAATATGAAAGCCACAAAACTTGGTTCTTATACCTATCTTCCAGAGATAAGGGGTGAATTGATTGCAGGCAGGGTCTTGGACAAGTTAACATCGAAACCAGTTAAAAAGGTTGGTGTTTCATTCTCTCTCCCAGGTTATGGCGCACACTTTAAAACGGCCTACACCAATGATGATGGAACTTTTTATTTTTCAATCCAGGATGAATACGAAGGGGAGGCAGCTACGGTTCACGTTCTTGGTGATGAAAATGAAACATGCAGACTTGAAATGTTCGCTGATGAAAGGCCGGATATGACCGAAGAAGATTTCTATGCGTTTCAGCTAACGGAAACGATGAGAGAAAGTATTCTTGAACGAAGTTTTCATAATCAGATAGAGAATGCTTTTTTTAGTGTAAAGCCAGACACTGTTTTAACGGTTAGCTCCAAAATCCCATTTTTTCTAGAGAATAGCCTGGCGTATCAACTGGATGATTACACCAGATTCCCAACCTTACGAGAAACGGTGGTGGAGATTTTAGAGCATCTGTGGATAAAAAGGGAATCTCAAGAAAAGCGAACTTTTAAAGTACGGGTAAATCCACCCTATTCTGAATCGGATAACCGGCCATTGGTATTAATGGACGGAGTTCAAGTATTAGATCACGAAAGCTTAATGGATTATAATGCCAGGCAAATTGAAAAAATAACCATAGGACGAGGAAGATATGTATTTGGCAAACAAGTATATGATGGAGTAATGAGCATTGAAACGTTTGACAGGGATTACAATCTACCTTATAATGGGACGTCAAGTTTGTTGGTACAGCTTAGCAAACCTCAGGCTCGAAAGAACTATTTTATGCAGAATTATGTGGAAAATGGAAGTCCAAGTAATCAAAATATACCTGATTTTCGCTATCAACTCCTATGGATACCGGTGGCTAAGACCAACAATTCTTCTGAGTTTTCTTTTTTCACATCGGACGTTAAAGGAAAATTTGAAATACGCGTAGAGGGATTCTCTAAAACAGGGGGTCCAATTTCTTTGAAGGAAACGATAATTATAGAATGAACTGCGGTAACTAAAAGGCACTACATTTATTTTATGGCATTTTGGATGTAAAGGCCTCTTATTGTTGTACTTTAGCAATGAATTGGTTTACAACTCTAAATAATAAAAACACGTATGAAATTTTTTATCGATACGGCCAACCTAGACCAGATTAAAGAAGCTCAACAATTGGGAGTTTTGGATGGGGTGACCACCAATCCTTCTTTAATGGCCAAGGAAGGCATTACAGGAAAAGAAAATATTCTTAAGCATTATGTGGATATCTGTTCAATTGTGGATGGTGATGTTTCCGCAGAAGTAGTTTCCACAGATTTTGAGGGAATGGTAAAGGAAGGGGAGGAGCTTGCCGCACTTCACGAGCAGATTGTGGTAAAAGTACCAATGATAAAAGATGGTGTGAAAGCGCTTAAATATTTCTCTGATAAGGGAATCAAGACTAACTGTACGCTGGTTTTTTCAGCAGGACAAGCTCTTCTAGCCGCCAAAGCTGGAGCTACTTATGTATCTCCATTTATCGGTAGGTTGGATGATATCTCAACAGATGGGCTGAATTTGATTTCAGAGATTCGGCTTATATACGATAACTATGGGTTCAAAACACAAATATTGGCAGCATCCGTACGTCATACGATGCACGTTATTGACTGTGCTAAGATTGGTTCTGATGTAATGACCGGTCCGTTGTCTGCCATTGAAGGTTTACTGAAACATCCTTTAACCGATATTGGTCTAGAAAAGTTCTTGGCAGATTATAAGAAAGGAAATTCGTAAGCTACGAATTGGAAAATGATATTGACCCTGAATTTTTTTATTCAGGGTTTTTTAATTAAAAAGATTTGTACAGATTTGCGAAAGCGTCTACAATAAGCGTGTCTTTGGCAACCACACATTTGTTAAGTCCATCTACGATCATTGTAGTTTGTACTTTCTCGAAGTCTCCCCCTCTAAATTGCTTGCTTTTGTCTAGATTGAATTCTTGAAGTGTCTTTAGCCATTGAGCTTGAGAGGTTCTAAGACTGATTCCTACAAAATTGTGGTCTGGATACTTTTTCTCCAACTTTGCTACGTGTCGTATCACATTTTTAAAATGCCTTCTTTGAGTAGGCGTCCAGAAATAGAATACGGTCTTCTTCTTTTTGCTGATATCCTTTAAGTTAACCTCTTGGTTGTCAAAATTCCAAACTGTTAAATCAGGGAGGCTTTCATTGGGTTGCAAACTTTGGATACCTTCATACAAATACGTGATTTCCTCTTTGTGCTTATCATTCGTTGAAAGCTGCTTAAACTTATTGATAAAAACTTGGCATTCCTGATTGGTGTTGTGTTCTTTTAACAAATAATCCATTGCGACATTGCGAAAAAGATTATTCCGGATATGTGGTTCCTGAACTAAACTGTCTACCAAATAAAGTATATGCTTGTTAAAGTGAAGATGACTTTCTACAACCCCATCAGTTTCACAATTCTCCATGCAAGACACATAAGCCAAATTTCCGAAGTGATGCTTCATGAAATCAAAATAGGGTCGGAAATACGTGAGTGTGTGGTCATTCAAATTTAAGCTCTTCCGATATGCATAAAACGAATCATTCAAATCATGAATAATCTCTTGGCCTGTTTTTTTCTTGTGATAGAAGGGATACCTCTCCTTATAGAGATAGGTGTTGTAATCTATTGAAGCCTTGGCCATAGCGAACACGTTTTCCGTGATATCACTTTCTTTTACGAGTTCTTCAAGCTGCTGCACCTTTTTTGTACGCAGGGAGTCTATTTTCTTACTGAAATCATCTGGTGCCAACTTATAGAAATCATATATTATCATTTCTTCCTCTTCATGAGCCAAGAACATTTCAATAAGAAAGTTGTTGATTTCCGAACCTTGGCCGGAAAATACCAAAGACTCGTCAAACTCCATCGTGTTTAGACGGATGAGCATGCTATCACCTTCCTGCAAATAAACATATTGATATTCCGTGTGGTCAAAGTGATATAAACCTTCTTCAATCCCCTGAAGGTTAAAGGAAAAATGATCATGTTCATTCAACTGCGCTGAATCAATAATCATATCGTCTTTATACAAGACTACAAAATCACTGGTAGGATTGACAATTTCTCCGCTTAGTATAACAGAGGGACACTCTTTAACTCTATCCGAGCAAGCAAGTATAGATAAGAAAGAGAGGCCGAGTAAAAGTCTAGTCATACAAATATCTCCATCATATTCGACCTACAAAATTAAAAATACCTGACGACCGCCTTGTTAATGGCTAGTTAAATGTTGTAAAAGCTTGTTTTTCTGATTTTTAAATATCTCTATTTCTATTGGAAATACGTGAGGCTTTTATCTATTTTTGCCAAAAATTTTGAGAGATGTTATCAGTATCCAATTTATCGGTCCAATTTGGTAAGCGTGTATTGTTTGATGAGGTGAATGTGGCTTTTACGGAAGGCAATTGCTATGGCATTATTGGTGCCAACGGTGCCGGGAAATCTACTTTTTTAAAGGTATTGTCAGGTAAAACAGACCCCACTTCAGGACATGTGCATTTAGAACCTGGAAAAAGGATGTCCATTTTGGAGCAAAACCACAATGCCCATGATGAGCATCAAGTGTTGGAAACAGTAATGAGAGGGAACAAACCCTTATTTGATATTAAAACACAAATTGATGCCCTTTACGCGGATTATACGGACGAGAATGCTGAAAAAATTGGAGAACTTCAGGTGCAATTTGAAGAAATGAACGGATGGAATGCTGATAGTGATGCAGCCGCCTTACTTTCCAACCTTGGTATAGCTGAGGATTTACACTATACCCAAATGGCGGAGATGGACCCTAAACTAAAAGTGAGGGTTCTTTTGGCGCAAGCCCTTTTCGGTAATCCGGATGTTTTGATCATGGATGAGCCAACCAACGACTTGGATTATGAAACCATTCAGTGGTTGGAGAACTTTTTGGCCAATTACGACAATACCGTAATCGTGGTGTCTCACGATAGACATTTCTTAGATGCGGTATGTACGAGTATCGCCGATATTGACTTTGGAAAAATAAATGTCTACTCAGGGAACTATACATTTTGGTATCAAAGCAGTCAATTGGCGGCAAGACAGCGTGCCCAGCAAAACAAGAAAGCTGAAGAGAAAGCTAAGGAGCTTCAAGAATTTATTCAACGCTTTAGCGCTAATGTTGCAAAAAGTAAACAGGCCACTTCGCGCAAAAAGATGTTGGACAAGCTGAAGATTGACGAAATCAAACCATCCAGTAGAAGATATCCAGCTATCATTTTTGAGAGAGAACGTGAGGCTGGAGACCAAATATTAAATGTGGAAAAGTTGTCCGCCACTTCAGAAGATGGCGACATATTGTTCCAAGATGTGAATATTAATTTGGCCAAAGGCGATAAAGTGGCCATAATTTCCAAAGATTCAAGGGCTACATCAGCATTTTACAATATTGTTTCAGGAAAAGAAAAAGCTGATAGTGGGGCATATCAATGGGGTATAACTACTACACAATCCTATTTGCCAGCGGATAATTCTGAATACTTTGAAGAAGATATCAACTTGGTTGATTGGTTACGACAATGGACCAAGACCGAGGAGGAACGAGAAGAAGTATATGTCCGAGGATTTCTTGGGAAAATGTTGTTTAGTGGTGAAGAGGCTCTGAAGAAAAGTACTGTCCTATCAGGAGGCGAAAAAGTACGTTGTATGCTAAGCCGTATGATGTTATTGCGTGCCAATGTATTGTTGTTGGATGAGCCAACAAATCACTTGGATTTGGAAAGTATCACAGCATTTAACAACTCCCTTAAAAACTTTAAAGGAACTGTGCTTTTAACTACCCATGACCACGAATTTGTTCACACAGTAGCCAACAGAATCATAGAAATTACGCCAAAAGGAGTGATTGACCGTTATTTAAGTTTTGATGATTATATGTCAGATAAGAACATCAAAACCCAGCGTGAAAAAATGTATGAAATGGCCGCGGTTTAGTGTTAGGCATTAAAATACTTACTGTTCCAAATGGCAGGATTAAAGTTTTTGCCCAAGGCAAATCCATAAAAAATCACCACCGACGCGATACACTTGAACATAAAAAAGTAAATAATCCAAAACTCGGTGGCCGAATCGTTTTTGGAGAAAAGGCCATTCGGTACCAATATGGTCGCAAAGTAGCTTATTACCAACGTGAATAATGTCAGATTGACAATACTTTTAAACGGCCATACCAAAAGCTTTCTAAAAGGGCTCAAATCATTGCCCCATTTGTGAATTAGATAGAAATATCCATTTCCTATTGGAGCGAACAAAAGAGGATCGTCTTTATCTTCCAATTTAAAGAGTTTGGAAGGGGCCATAATCTTAAAGCCTTTCATTTCGATGTTATGTTCCAATTCCATTTTTTTGATTTTATCAAAGGCTTTTTGGGGAATTTTTCCTTTGAAGCATCTGGAATCTAAGAAGCGAAGACGATAATCTATACAGATTTTCTTGATTTGATCAATGTGATAAATGCGATTGGTTTCCAATAAATCAAAAACAAAATCATTGGAATAGATTTTCTTTGAGGAACTAAGCGCTTCCGTAATTTTTTCTTCCGGACTGGTTTTGGAATCAAGTATAAGCTGTACTTCCGCTAAAATGCGCTCTTCTGATTTCTCTTTGTCCTTAAGCCGAGAAAGGATTTGCTCGATGTTGGTTTTTTCAAATATCATTTCGTTTTTCTTAGCAATTACCCAAAGTTAACTATTGAATGGGATTTATATCAAGTATGATTTTACATTTAAATGTTAACATTTTGTTAAAATAATAGTAAGATCATTGGAATGAATCCGCTTTTGAAAAAAAAACGTAACTTACCGATGATTTGTGCATTTAAACGTATAAATCAAAATAAAAATACTTGAACGCAATCACCCCCAAAGCGAAACCTATATGAACTCCCAAATTTGTAAATGCCTACTGGTAGCAATGGTCTTTTCTTTTTCTGGTATCACGGCTCAAACTTCTCCTTCGATTGTAGAAACCACTGAAAAATCTAGTAATCATAAGTTGTTGACTGCTGCAGTAAAGGCCACAGACATAGATGATATTTTGTCCAAATCTGGACCCTTTACGGTATTCGCTCCTTCTGATGCTGCTTTTCAACGCTTTTCAGCAGATAAATTAGAGCAATTGATGAGCTCTAGTGATAAGAGTAAGTTGAAATCTTTATTGAGTTATCACATTGTTGCAGGTAAACTTACAGCATCAAGAATTTTAAAAGCGCTTTGTCGCGGCAATGGAAGAACTTCTTTTACTACCATCCAAGGAAAGAAATTACAGGCTCATATGGAAGGTTATGACATTATTCTCACGGACCCCTTAGGGAATACCGCTAAGATCACCCAAGCGGATGTGAATCAACAAAATGGTGTTGTTCACGAAATTGACAGTGTAATTGTACCTACCCAGATGTAAACCACCTATCGAAGCGTAGCTCCAAGCTTGGATTCGTAATTCGCTTGAAGTTTCTTCATTATTTTATCAATCTGCTTATCGGTAAGCGTCTTGCTTTCATCCTGCAGGGTGTAACTGATTGCATACGATTTTTTTCCTTCGGGTAGATTTTTACCCGTATACACATCAAACAGGTTAACGTTTTTGAGCAGTTTTTTCTCTGTTTGCCAAGCAATATCATATACACTTTGAAAACTGACGTTTTCATCTAATAAAAGCGCAAAATCACGAGTCACCTCCGGGAATTTGGGAATTTCTTGATATGTAATTTCCTCCTCTTTTAAAAAGTCTAAAATTGTTGCCCAGTCAAAATCTGCATATAGAACCTCAGCTTTTATATCCATTTTCTTCATAGAAGATTTGCTCACTATACCATAATTGCATAAAGTCTTACCATTTTTACTACAGTTTAAACCTTCAATGAAAACAGTATTGTTAGAAATTGGTGCCGTTTTCAAATCTCGCAAGCCTAATCGTTTTAATAAAGCCTCTATTATACCTTTTACATAGAAAAAATCAGAAGTTTTAGTTTTAACCGACCAATTCTCCGGCAAGCGATTACCGGTGATAAATAGTGCTAAGTGGGGTCGTTCCTCATACCCATCACCTTTTTTATGATAGGTTGAGCCAAACTCATAAAGTTTAAGACGATTTTGCTGTCTGTTGATGTTATGCGCTATAGTTTCTAACCCTGAGGGTAACATGGATGTACGCATGACCGAGAGATCCATGCTCAATGGATTGATCATATCTACAGTATCGCTATCTGATGACAAGGCCTCCAGATTATCTTTAGAAACCAAGCTGTTTGTCATTATCTCATAAAAACCATAAGATGCCAATATGTTTCCGATGGTATCCTGAATATTATGGCTTTCTAATCTTGAAGTTACCGCAACAGAGGCATTTAGCTTTTGTTTGAAATCAATATTGTTGTAACCATACACTCGCAAGATTTCTTCAATTACATCTACTTCACGTTCTACATCAACCCTATAAAATGGTATAGTCAATCCTAGACCGGATTCGGTAACATTGTTCACCTTAATTTCCAAAGAGGACAAAATGGATTTAATGGTATCTCTGGGTATTTCTTGTCCAATCAGTGAGTTGATTTTCTCAAAGGTTAGGAATACTTGACGCTCTTTCGGTTTCTTGGGGTATAGGTCGACGACTTCGGAACTTATTTCACCACCGGCAATCTCACGTATAAGAACTGCAGCTCTTTTCAAAGCATATTCCGTTAATTCAATATCAATACCACGCTCAAAACGGAAGGAAGCATCTGTATTCAGACCGTGGCGTTTCGCGGTTTTACGAATTGAAACCGGGTCAAAGTAAGCACTTTCCAAAAAGATAGAGGTAGTGTGTTCGGTAACTCCGGAATGGATACCACCAAATACCCCAGCAATACACATCGGTTTTTCAATATCACATATCATTAAATCCTCTTCATGCAATTCACGCTCAACACCATCAAGTGTTATAAATTTAGTTCCCTTGGGCAATCGTTTTACCTCGATTTTGTTGCCTTTTACCTTTACCGCATCGAAAGCGTGCAATGGTTGCCCTAGCTCGTGCAATACATAGTTGGTGGCATCAACAACATTATTGATTGGTGAAAGACCAATGGCATTTAATCTATTTTTAAGCCAATCCGGTGATTCTTGAACAATAAGATTGTTTATCGTAACGCCACAATATCTGGGTGCTAGATCATTATCTATTACCTCTACATCAATTTTTAAAGAGCGGTTGTCTATAGAAAAATTGCTGGTCGAAGGCGTGAGCAGACCCTTTTGTATTTCTTTTTGCTCCAATCCTGCTTTAAGGTCGCGAGCTACCCCAAAATGACTCATGGCATCTGCTCTGTTGGGGGTCAATCCAATTTCAAAAACTTGGTCTAGTTCTATTTCGAATACTTCATGACATGGAGTTCCAGGGGTTAGTACATCACTTAATACCATGATTCCTTCATGACTGCTACCAAGGCCTAGTTCGTCTTCGGCACAAATCATTCCATGACTCTCTTCACCTCTAATTTTCCCCTTTTTGATTTTCCATGCTTCACCTTCCGGGGTATACAAGGTAGTGCCAATAGTAGCTACTGGAACTTTCTGGCCAGCAGCAACGTTTGGTGCACCACATACAATTTGGACTGGTTCTTCCAAACCAATATCAACAGAAGTGACCTTCAGTCGGTCTGCATTTGGATGTTGTGAGCAGCTAACAACATGACCCACAACAACGCCCTCCAAACTTCCTTTAACCGATTCAAAATTCGAAATGCCTTCAACTTCAAGACCAAGGTCCGTGAGTAACTCCCCAGTCTCTTGTGCACTCCAGTCGATACTCAAAAACTGCTTTAACCAGTTGTAAGAAATTTTCATACCCCAAATTTAAAGTGGACAAATATAAAACAATAGGGAAAGAGATTCAATGTAAATAATTTACGGTAACAGTAGCCACTATGTAAGTTTTCTGAAGTATTTTCGATATTCCAGTAAATAAGTGGTACATGAAAAGAAATGGTTTTTTGGTTTTAGCGGTAATCCTATTGGCCTTCTCCTGTAAGGAAGAGAAGAGCAATGTTTTAACAGAAGGTGATTGGTGGGCAATGATGCAGGTGGATAAAAATGAAGAACTGCCTTTTACATTTACACTATCAAAGCTGGAAGGTGATCAATTCCAAATGAAAATGTATAATGCAGATGAAGAAGTTTTGGTTGATGAGATTACACTTTCTCAGGATAGTATCCGCATACAGATGCCTGTTTTTGAGGGATATATATCTGGCACTTATACTGAAAACGAAATTAAGGGAAGTTTTGTTAAAGAGAGCTTAGATAGGGTGGTGCCCTTTGTGGCATACCACGGAAAGCGAGATAGATTTGAAATAGATGAAGAACCTATCGAAAATATTTCCGGTATCTGGGAAACGTATTTTGACCCTGGAACAGATTGTGAGTATGCCGCAAAAGGTTTGTTTGTCCAGGAAGGTAATAAAATAGAAGGGACGTTTAGAACTACAACGGGGGATTATCGATATTTGGAGGGGGTTGTGAACGGTGATTCTTTAAAACTATCCACCTTTGATGGTGCCCACGCCTTTTTGTTTACAGCCAAGATTACCAAAGACTCATTGGAAGGTGTTTTTTACTCAGGTAATCACTCCCAAGAAAAATTTATTGCCAAGCGCAATGAAGCCTTTGAGCTTCCGGATGCGAACAGTTTAACCTTTTTGAAAGAAGGATATGATTCTTTGGACTTCGCATTTCCTGATGGAGAGGGTGCTATGATAAGTTTAAAAGATGCTCAATTTGAAAACAAACCGGTAGTTGTGCAAATTATGGGGTCTTGGTGTCCTAATTGTTTGGATGAGACCAAATTTTATGTAAACTATTTGGAGGAAAATCCCGATCTGGATATCCAATTTCTGGGATTGGCGTTCGAATATGCGAAAACAGAAGAGAGCGCCTGGAAAAGCATAAACCGGTTGAAGGACCGAATCAGCGTACCTTACCCAATTTTGTTGGCGCAATATGGTACTTCCAACAAAAGGTTGGCGAATGAAAAACTGCCTATGCTCAATCACGTGCTTTCATATCCTACCACAATATTTATTGATAGGGAAGGAGCGGTTAAAAAAATCCATACTGGATTCAATGGTCCAGCCACAGGAAAAAAATATAAGGAATATATCCAGGAGTTCGAGAAAACCATAAAAGAACTCACGCAGCAGGAAGTGGCCGCTATATAATAGTTGATTTGCCCAAATCGATGTTCTCATCATTCATGATAAAAGAATCATCACTATCCACAATGTTATCAGCTACAAAATCACCTACCTGATTGGTGCCATATGGACTTTTTTCATTTAAATCCGTGGTCACCACCCCTTTTTTAAGTGCTTTGTCCACAGCTTCCCTAACGGCCATAGCCTCCTCAAACAGATTATGGTGTTCCAGTAGCATGGCCGCAGATAAAATTGAAGCGATGGGGTTGGCCACATCCTTACCCTTAGCTTGAGGATATGAGCCATGTATAGGTTCAAAAAGAGCATGTTCTTCACCAATTGACGCAGAAGCCAACAGGCCAATAGAACCTCCAATTACACTGGCTTCATCAGATAGAATATCTCCAAACATATTTTCCGTCAGGACTATGTCAAACTGTTTGGGATTAAGAATAATTTGCATAGCAGCGTTGTCCACAAACAAAAAATCCAATTGGACTTCTGGGTAACTTTCCCCAATTTTTGAGACTACTTTCCTCCAAAGCCTTGAGGATTCCAAAACATTGGCCTTATCGACCAAGGTAACCCTACCTTCTCGGTTTTTTGCTGCTTTAAAAGCCAAATGGGCAATCCTGCTTATTTCCTTTTCGGAATACTCACAAAGGTCTGAAGATACGGTGCCGTTTTCGTTTGTTTTTTTCTCTCCAAAGTAAATACCCCCGGTTAACTCTCGATAAATAATAAAATCAGTTCCCACTACAATCTCTTTTTTTAGGGGAGATTTTTCCAACAAAGAAGAATACGCCTTCACAGGTCGAATATTAGCGAAAAGTCCTAAAGCCTTTCTAAGTTCCAATAAGCCTTGCTCTGGTCTTGTTTTTGCTTCTGGGTCATTATCAAACTTCGGGTCGCCAATTGCTCCAAACAAAATGGCATCGGAATTACGACATAAGCTTAGGGTGTTTTCAGGAAGTGAGGTTCCAAAACGTTCTATAGCGGTAGCCCCAATAGGTGCTTCCCTATAAATAAATTGATGATTAAACGTCTCTTCCACGGCCTGTAAGCATTTCATTGCTTGTGACAATACTTCAGGTCCTATACCATCTCCGGGCAATAGCGCTATGTTAAGCTTCATTAATGACTATTATTTTCGGTTAAGCAGGTTGGATTGATTTGGTAATTTGATTTAAGCGATACTGGCTATACCTACATCACTGGTTTCAATGATTTTATGAATATCCTCATCAAAAATTTCCTTTTGTCTATCGGCAAACTTCAGAAAGTGATCATAAACTACATCCAATTGAAGTTTGGTCAACTCATACCCAACATTTTTTGCCCTGTAAGCAAGAGCGGCTCGCCCGCTTCGAGCGGTCAGCACAATGGATGATTGGCTAACCCCTACGTCCTTAGGGTCAATGATTTCATAAGTTTCACGTTGTTTTATCACACCATCTTGGTGTATTCCAGAACTGTGTGCAAATGCATTGGAACCAACAATCGCCTTATTGGGTTGCACGGGCATTCCCATTTTTTGGGATACCATTTGGCTGGTATTGTAGAGTAATGTGCTATTGATATCCGTGTCTAAATTGAGATAAGGATGTTGTCTCAAAATCATGACCACTTCCTCTAAAGAAGTATTCCCTGCACGTTCACCAATACCATTAATAGTACATTCGATTTGTCTAGCACCATTGACTACTCCAGCAATTGAATTTGCCGTTGCCAAACCTAAATCGTTGTGGCAATGACAAGAAAGAATGGCTTTGTCAATTCCTTTTACATTTTCTTTGAGGTACTTCATTTTTGCACCATACTCCTCGGGGAGACAATATCCTGTTGTATCTGGTATGTTTAGCACGGTTGCTCCGGCCTTAACAACCGCTTCACACACTTGGGCTAAAAAGTCATTGTCCGTTCTCCCTGCATCTTCAGCATAAAACTCAACGTCTTCTACAAAAGATTTTGCGTATGATACGGCTTCCACGGCACGCTCTATTATTTTTTCTCGTGTGGAGTTGAACTTGAATTTAATATGTGAATCAGAAGTTCCGATACCTGTATGGATTCTCGGTCTTTTTGCCACTTTTATGGCCTCGGCCGCAACCTCAATATCCTTTTTTACAGCCCGAGTGAGTCCGCAAACCGTTGCATTCTTCACAAGTTTTGCAATTTCGTGGACCGATTGAAAATCTCCAGGGCTGGAAATAGGGAATCCAGCTTCTATGATATCCACACCAAGCTCATCTAATCGCTCAGCAATAACCAATTTTTGCGTGGTATCAAGCTTACAACCTGGGACTTGCTCACCATCCCTTAAGGTCGTATCAAAAATTTGTACCTTATCTTTATCCATTCGTGTAGTCGGTTTTTACTCGTATTACGAAGATATGGTAGGAGTTGGCTGGTGAAGAAAAACACTGAAATCCATTACAACGTTAAATAGCAATTCAAATAAATTAAAAGCCTGAAAATCAAGTTATTAAATTATATTTTTTACGATGACAAATGCCCATAAGGATACACTGTTCGTTCTTGTAAAGTCTTTATCCAAGTCTGAAAAAAGACAGTTCAAGCTCTATGTGGGTAGATTGGGGGTTAATGCAGATGCTAAGTTTTTGGCCCTCTTCAACCTGTTGGATAGAATGCGAATGTATAATGAAAAACAGATATTGGAGAGCGGTATCGTAAAAAAAGCACAGCTATCAAACCTAAAGGCCCACCTCTACAAGCAAATTTTGGTAAGTCTCCGTTTAAACCCTGTAAATCAAAATATTAGAGTCCAAATTAGAGAGCAACTGGATTTTGCAACCATACTTTATCAAAAAGGCTTGTACAAGCAGAGCCTCAAGATTTTGGATAAGGCCAAAAACTTCGCTATCGAAAACGAAGAAAAAAATGTAGCCTACGAAATTGTGGAGCTTGAAAAAATTATTGAAACACAATACATCACACGAAGTATTCCCGCTAGAGCAGATGAGTTGGCGGTTCAAGCCAAAGAATTGTCAGAACAAAACGTAATGACTAGCAAGTTATCTAATCTTTCCCTGCAATTGTATAGCATGATGTTGAAGGTGGGTTACGTGCGAAATGATGAAGACCTTAGCGGCGTAAAAGACTATTTTGATTCGCATTTACCTTCCTACAAATTGGAGGAGCTTGGTTTTCGCGAAAAGCTATGGCTTTACAAAGCTTATTTGTGGTATAGTCTTTTGACCCAGGATTTTTTATCCGCTTATCGTTACGCTAGCAAGTGGGTGGATTTGTTCTATGAAAACGAGGATATGATATCCTTAAATCCTGTCTTTTTCTTAAAAGGTAATCACTATTTACTAGAAGCTCTATTTTTTGTAAAGTACAGCACTCAATTTAAAGATACTTTGGAACGATTGGAACAACAGGTGAGTCATTCCAAATTTCCTCAAAATGATAATATAGCGTCACTTACGTTTTTATACATCAATTCCAATAAATTAAATCTTCATTTTTTGGAAGGAACTTTCAATAGAGGGTTGTATTTAGTGAATATCATTGAATATGGAATAAAAAAACACAAAGACCGTATTGATGCGCATCATGTGATGCTTTTGTATTATAAAATTGCTTGTTTGTATTTTGGAAATTCAGACCATAAGAACTGTATTTTATATCTGAAGAAAATCATTTCCAACAAAAATTTAAAAATGCGGGAAGACCTTATGTGTTTTGCCCGTGTGTTGAGTTTAGTAGCACATTATGAGGCGGGAATGGATTATCATTTGGAGGTACAACTTAAAAGTACGTATAAGTTTCTTCTTAAAATGAATGACCTGCAGGCTGTTCAAAGAGAGATGATTAAGTTCTTGAGGAACCTTGGAGATATCTATCCCAGCGAACTCCAGAATGAGTTTCAGAAGCTCTACAACGAGCTAAAGAAGTATGAAAATCATCCATATGAAAAACGTGCCTTTCTATATTTGGACATTCTCTCATGGCTAGAAAGCCATTTAGAAAACAGGCCAGTTGGGGATATAATTCGCGAAAAAGCTTTGGTTGCTTCTCGCTAACCTAAAGCATTCCATACGGGATCGTTTGGAGGGGAAGCTATAAAATCAACGTGTTCTTTTTTGACGGGATGCTCGAATGAAAGACTACGGGAGTGCAAGTGAATACTTCCATTTGAATTGCTACGTGCGGCTCCATACTTTAAATCTCCTTTTATATGACACCCGATTGCCGCTAACTGAGCTCGAATTTGATGATGCCTTCCAGTTTTCAAATCAATTTCCAAAATGTTGTAGTTCTCTAGCTTCTTTAGAATACGATACTCTAGAATTGCTTTTTTAGAATTGGGAACTTCCGAAGTATAGGCATAGGATTTGTTTTGTTTTGGGTTGCGTACCAACCAATGGGTTAAAGTTTCGCCAGTTTTACCGGGTGTTTTCTGTACGGCTGCCCAATACGTTTTCTTTGTTTTTCCTTGAGAAAACAGGGCGTTTAAACGAGGAAGTGCTTTTGAGGTTCGGGAAAAAACTACAATTCCTGAAGTTGGCCTATCCAACCGATGAACCACGCCCAAAAAAACATTTCCAGGTTTTTCGTATTTGATTTTTAGGTATTCCTTGACTACCTCACTTAAGGGAGCATCTCCAGTTTTATCCCCTTGGACAATGTCACCCGGTCTTTTGTTGACGACGATAAGGTGGTTGTCCTCATACAATACTTGTAGGTTGGATGCATTGGAATGTAGAGTTGACGGTTTGTTCAAAACGAACTAGTATTGCTCATTTTCATTTGGAAAATCTTGACTTTTCACATCAGTGACGTATTCAGATATTGCCTTGCTCATATCTTCATAGAGGTTCATATATCTTCGTAAGAACCGCGGATTGAATTCATGGGTCATCCCTAAAAGGTCGTGAACAACCAAAACCTGACCGTCAACGCCGTTTCCAGCACCAATCCCGATAATAGGAATAGATACACTTTCTGCCACCTCTTTTGCCAAAGCTGCTGGAATTTTTTCCAAAACAATACCAAAACAACCCAATTCTTCCAGCATTTTAGCATCTTCTTTCAATTTTTCGGCTTCCCGCTCTTCCTTAGCTCGTACGGTGTAGGTGCCAAACTTATAAATCGATTGCGGGGTAAGCCCTAAGTGTCCCATTACTGGTATGCCCGCCTCTAAAATTCTAGAGACAGACTGCTTAATTTCAGAACCACCTTCTACCTTAACAGCATGGGCACCGCTTTCCTTCATAATTCGAATAGCAGAACGAAGCGCCTCTTTGGAATCACTTTGATAGCTCCCGAAAGGAATGTCTACCACAACCAACGCTCTTTTTGCCGCCCTGACCACAGAACTAGCGTGATAAATCATTTGGTCCAAAGTAATGGGTAAGGTAGTTTCATGACCTGCAATTACGTTACTAGCGGAGTCGCCCACTAAAATTACATCCACCTGGGCGGCATCCACAATTTTAGCCATGGAATAATCATATGAAGTAAGCATGGAAATTTTTTCTCCATTCTGTTTCATCTCCACTAAAGACTTCACCGTAACTCTCTTGTATTCTTTCTTTGCGACAGACATTCTTTTTGTTTTGTAAGGCTAAATGTAAACAGTTTTGTTTAATTTGTAAGCTAATCAAAAACGGACAACATGAGATTTTTAACAAGTGCTTTTTTCGGACTCTTTACTTTTCTGTCGGTCCAAGGCCAGATGGATGACAAGGTATTGGTGCAAAAAACAGTTGAAGGTTTTTTTGAAGCTTTCCATAAGCAGGATTCGATTGCTATGAAAAGTTTCATGGCGGATAAGGTCGTTTTGCAAACGACAGGTAGAAATAAAGAAGGAAAGACGTTATTCCAAACCACGCCTATCGAAAAGTTATATCGATCCATTGTTAGTATTCCAGATAGTATCCAATTTCAAGAAAAATTAACCTCGTGGTCCATACAAGTTGATAGAACCATGGCCAATGCATGGGTAGGTTACGAGTTTTGGCTGAATGGGAAATTCAGTCATTGCGGAATTAACTCTTTCCAAATGGTGAACTTTGATGGCGAATGGAAAATTATCTATCTGATTGATACGCGAGGAAAATCAGATTGCCTAGAAGAGGAGTGAAATAGTCTGAATTTCGCTTTTCGCTATACTTTTTGTGGTTATTTTAAGTTATTTATGTGCTAATCAATTAACCATGAAACCCCACTCGCTTCTTTCATATATATTCTGCGTTTTTTTAATAAGCTGCAATCAGAAAAAAGCTGAAGAAACCCATCTGGTGGCAGAGACAAAGGCCACTATGGTCGAAGAGCTACCAACTACACTATATTTATCAGATTTTGGACTTTACTTTACCAATTGGCCCAAGCATTGGGTGCTGGCTAATCATGGTGCTGGATGTAAATTTTGGAATAATAGTGTAGGATTCATATTTGGATCTAGGTCAACCACGGAAGGTACTTTTCAAATAGAGATTTCTGAAGATTTAGAAGAGGATTATTTTTCAACTTTTGAGGTGGTTAAACGAGAGGTGTGGAGTAATAAAAAGAAAGTGGATGTATCATTGGCAACCGTAGATGGAAAGGTAAAAGTAGACTTCCTTAATTTAAACCGCAAGCATGAAAAATGGGTGCTTGAAAATTTAGGGTTTCTACCCCCAATTGAAGAATCAGAAATCAAAGAAGTTTCATTTCCTAAATTCCCCATTTTCGCACCACAAAAGAGACAGGAGATTCATGTACTATTGGGTTTTGGTGTACTTTCAGAAGAAACCAATTATCAAATCTCTTTTAGAAATGCAACTAGTAGGCTAGGAGTTAGCTGCAATCTTCGTGAAGGAGTCACAGGAAAAGTGAAAACCTCATTAGGAGAATCAACCAAAAGGATAACAGAAGGAGACGTAATCACATTGGAAGCAGAAGATGAGACCATAATTTGGAAACTGATGATGGAAAAAGAAAAGTTTCTAATAACCGAAACGGAGAAGGGAAAAACTCAAACTCTTTTTGAGGTCCCAATTTCAAAAGATTATGACTTTAGCTTTTATGCTATGGAATACTAGCAATCACTCATATTAACACCAACTGCCAGACCGCCTTCAGAAGTTTCCTTGTATTTGCTGTCCATATCCTTGGCAGTTTCCCACATGGTATTGACAACTGTGTCTAGAGGAACTTTTACCTCTTCTGGATTGGTTTCCAAGGCTAGTTCTGCTGCATTTATGGCTTTAATGGCTCCCATGGAATTTCGCTCAATGCACGGCACTTGAACTAATCCACCAATGGGGTCGCAAGTCAATCCCAAATGATGCTCCATGGCAATTTCGGCAGCAACCAAGACCTGTTGCGGAGTTCCACCCAATAATTCACAAAGGGCACCGGCGGCCATGGCAGAGGATACTCCAATTTCAGCCTGACATCCACCCATTGCAGCGGAGATTGTAGCACCTTTTTTAAATATGCTACCTATCTCTCCAGCTACCAAAAGGAATTTTTTGACATGTTCAAAATCTGCTTTATGATTTTCGATGACCATATAATACATCAAAACGGCAGGGATGACACCTGCACTTCCGTTCGTGGGAGCAGTTACCACACGTCCCAGTGCGGCATTGACCTCATTCACTGCTAGAGCAAAACAACTAACCCATTTTAAAATTTGCCGAAATTTCACATCTGTTTTTCGAATTACTTTTAACCACTCATGCGCATCGGGATAAAGAAGATTCCCTTTCAATTTTTCGTGCATTTCGTAAGCTCTACGTCTCACGTTTAATCCTCCTGGAAGCGTTCCTTGGGTGTGGCAGCCTTCGAACATGCATTGTAACATTGTATCCCAGATGCGTTGTAGACCTTCATCAATTTCTTCATCACTTCTCAGGTAGCGTTCATTTTGAAGAACAATATCCGATATGGGTTTATCCCAGTCTGTGCAGAATTTGAGTAATTCATCTCCTCTGGTAATAGGATGGGGAAAACAGAGAAAAACAGCTTTTCTGTCTTTGGATTTCTGTCCTTCTTTGACTACAAAACCTCCACCTATTGAATAATAGGTTTCCTTAACTACCATTCCATCTTTTAAGGTGGCCAAAAACTGAATTCCATTGGCATGATAAGGCAAAAACTCTTTCTTGAAAAGGATATTCTTTTCAATTTGGAACGAGATGCTATGACTTTCAGCTAACAGAAGTTGTTGTTGGGACCTAATGGATGAAATCAACTCGGGAATAGTTTCCGTAGGGACAATCTCCGGGTCTTTGCCCAAAAGACCCATCATTACAGCAATATCTGTGGCATGTCCTTTTCCAGTGAGTGACAAAGAGCCATATAAATGAACAGTAACGCCGGTAACAGAGGTGAACAACGCTTTTTCCTTCAGTTCTGAAAGCCAAAGCTCCGCTGCACGCCATGGGCCCAAGGTATGGGAGCTGGAGGGCCCAACCCCAATTTTGAGCATATCAAAAACACTGATACATTCCACAGTTAGGTTGTTTTTCTAGCCCAAATATAGGAACCTCCAACCAATACTTCGTCATTCATTTTGAGAATCAATATGACAGCTTGTCATATTCTTTGGAGTGGCATAATCATTGACATTCTCAATGCAGAAAAAGATTGATAACAGACATAACTTTAATATAAAATGAGCAAAATTATAGGAATAGATTTGGGTACTACCAACTCCTGCGTTTCCGTGATGGAAGGGAATGAGCCAGTAGTGATTCCAAACGCAGAAGGAAAACGGACTACTCCTTCGGTAATTGCTTTTGTGGAAGGTGGAGAGATTAAAGTAGGGGATCCTGCGAAAAGACAGGCGGTTACCAATCCGCACAAAACCATTTATTCCATCAAAAGGTTTATGGGAAACAAGTTCTCTGAATCTAAAAGGGAAGCAGACAGAGTACCATATAATGTAACCAAAGGCGATAACGATACACCACGAGTAGATATCGATGGTCGTTTATATACACCTCAAGAACTTTCTGCTATGATTCTTCAAAAGATGAAGAAAACTGCAGAAGATTATTTAGGACAAGATGTTTCAAGAGCCGTAATTACGGTTCCTGCCTATTTTAATGATTCACAAAGACAAGCTACTAAAGAAGCAGGTGAGATTGCAGGTCTTACCGTTGAACGTATAATCAACGAACCTACCGCAGCCTCTTTAGCTTATGGGCTTGATAAAAAAGATACAGACCAAAAAATCGTTGTATTTGACTTTGGAGGAGGAACACATGACGTTTCTATTTTAGAGTTGGGCGATGGGGTTTTTGAAGTATTGGCCACAGATGGAGATACCCATTTAGGAGGAGACGACGTTGACCAAAAGATAATCGATTGGTTGGCTGAGGAGTTTAAATCTGATGAGGGTATGGATTTGAGAGAAGATGCCATGGCCCTTCAAAGATTGCGTGAAGCTGCTGAAAAGGCAAAAATCGAGTTGTCTTCTTCTGCGCAGACTGAAATCAATTTGCCTTATGTTACGGCGACAGCTTCTGGACCAAAGCACTTGGTAAGAACACTATCGCGCGCAAAGTTTGAGCATTTGATTGATGATTTGGTAAAGAGAACTATTGCTCCTTGCGAAACTGCATTAAAATCAGCTGGACTTTCCAAAAGTGATATTGATGAAATTATTTTGGTAGGGGGTTCAACTCGTATTCCTGCCGTTCAAGAAGCTGTGGAAAAATTCTTTGGTAAGAAACCTTCCAAAGGTGTAAACCCTGATGAAGTTGTAGCTGTTGGTGCGGCAATTCAGGGAGGTGTGTTGACTGGTGATGTGAAAGACGTACTTCTTTTGGACGTCACCCCTCTTTCTTTAGGTATCGAAACTATGGGAAGCGTTTTCACCAAATTGATTGAAGCGAACACCACCATCCCAACAAAGAAATCGCAGGTTTTCTCTACGGCTGCAGATAATCAACCTTCAGTTGAGATTCATGTGTTGCAAGGTGAGCGTCCGATGGCTGCTGATAACAAAACTATCGGTAGGTTCCACTTAGATGGAATTCCACCTGCACCAAGAGGAACGCCTCAGATTGAAGTTACTTTTGATATCGATGCCAATGGTATCATCAAAGTTTCTGCTACGGACAAAGCCACGAATAAGACCCAAGATATTCGTATCGAGGCATCTTCTGGATTGACAGAAGAAGAAATTGAAAGAATGAAAGCAGAAGCTGAGGCAAATGCAGAATCTGATAAGAAAGCAAAAGAAACTGCCGATAAGTTGAATGAAGCGGATGGAATGATTTTCCAAACCGAAAAACAACTTAAGGAATTTGGAGATAAGCTTTCAGATGATAAGAAAAAGCCTATCGAAGAGGCGCTTGAAGAGTTGAAGAAAGCTTACGAAACCAAGGATTTGGTTGTCATTGAGCCAGCTTTGGAAAAAATCAATGAAGCTTGGAAAACGGCTTCGGAAGAAATGTACAAAGCTCAGGCTGAAGCTCAAGCGAATGGAGAAGGTACTGATGCAGGTGCTGGACCTGAAGCAAATACAGGTGGCGGAGCAAGTGAAGGTGACAATGTAGAAGACGTTGATTTTGAGGAGGTGAAGTAAATTTTATCCTCGTATAAAGAGAAAAAACCCTTGACATTATGTCAAGGGTTTTTCATTTGGGACTAATTCAAATGAAAGTTAAGCAGCGTTCAATCGCCGTACTTCCAGTTCTCTAAGCTTTTGAAGTGCTTCAGACTTAGAGTTAACATTGAGTTTCACATAGATATTTTGAATATGGAAATTGACCGCACTTGGAGTAACACATAGTTTATCCGCAATCATCTTATACGTAAAACCTTGGGTTAGTAATTCAATAATTTGGTTTTCCTTTTTTGAAAAGGTATCAAAAGATTTTTTCTGAAATGAACCAATGACCTTTTTGAGAATGTCATGCTCCATGATGACCCCATGCTCATCCATACTGTCTAAAGCATTTAAGAAACGTTCTTTGCCAATAGGTTTTGACAGATAGCCATTTGCACCTTTTTTGAAGGCTTCCCTGACCATATCAAAATCATTCTGGTGACTCACCATCAGTATTTTAACGTTCTTCTTCTTTTTACGAATAAACTCTATACCGTCTATTCCTGAAATACCTTGAAGGGATGTTTCGGATATGATAATATCGGGATTCATCTTCCCAAAATGGGATAGGAGTTCATTTACGGATTTGAAAATACCTAAAAGCGTAAACCTTTCATTTTCCTCAAGAAAGTAGTTGTAAGCTAAGTGTAGTTTTTCTTCATGGTCTATGATTACAATTTTTGTTTGATGTTTTTGCATGATAAATAGATTTGGGGGTTATCATATTTTTAAATAAGTCCATAGCCTATAATTTTGGACAATACATTTCCTTCCTGTCATAGGGCACAAGCTCAGTTATTGTCTCAACAGTTAGTTGAGTTAGGACAATAGTAGACTGTACCTTAAATCAAGGTTAATGGTTCATGCCAGTAAAAAACCGATGAACCAAAGTTCAATCAAAAAAGATGCTTAAAATTGGTTGAGGTAAACCACTTAATTTATAGAAAGTGGAATTTTAGGAGTTGCAGTTTTTTCATGTAACAATAAGATTTGGGTTAGTACTATTTCAAAAATTAAATTACACTTTTTTTCAATTAGCATCGTTTATTTGTAGAATTTTTCGTTCAAATGCACAAAACGTTTTGATTTGAGTATCTGCCAATAGTATTACTTTGATATAATCAAATACTTGTATTTCAGATGTTTAAATAAAAAAAGATGCCTTTTTCAAGACATCTCTTTCTATTTTGGAAAATCGGCCAGATTGAAATAGTACAACCCGTTTCTATGATACAACTGCCTTCCCCCAGTCCGTTTTTAGGCTATGGACATTATGTTGTGGCAATACTGGATATCAAATAACCCCCGAGTAGCTGACCGATTTTTTGTTTCAATTACCGTATTCTTTTCCTTGAAGGATTACTCTTCGAAAGAAGTGTTGGTGTATTCCACCGTAGATTCGTTGCTAAGTATGCTTTTCAACCTATCTTCACGATTGGCTACGGCCGAGTTTTCTGATTTTTGTTTACCATACACAACTGCGTACTGTGCAATAGTTCTGTTTTGACCTCTATTGGAGACTACAAAGCCAGTTCCTTTATCCATGTTCAAGGCTATACTGTAATCATCTTTATTGCTATTAATATGTCCACCAAGATTTACAGAAGCTGTAAGGCTGCTTTTAGCAACTTGGGTAGCATAAAGGTCTAGTCCACCATACCCTTTTCTTCCAGCAGAAGCAAAGAACAGTAATGTTCCATTATATAGGTTAGGGTAAAGTTCATCTTCTTTGGTATTTACTTTAGGTCCTAGGTTCTTTACGATTCCTAGTTTTCCATTTGTTTTTATATCAACCACGTAGATGTCATACTTACCATAGCTACCTTTCATATTTGAGGCAAAGAACAAACGTGTACCATCTTTTGAAATAGTAGGATGCTTTGCTGAGGCATATTTTGGACATACATCAATCTTGGTAGCATTTTTCCATTTTCCGTCAATTCTTTCCACTCTAAATATTTCGTGAACCAATTCCTTTTTGGAAAAAACACCATATAATGGTTTTTGATGGGTAGCTTTACTAAAGTAAGCGGTTCTTCCATCTTTAGTAATAGTCATTGAGGGCATGTACCCGTCCAAGGTTGACAATTTACCTTTCATTTTAGGCTCGTTCGATGCTGCGGAAGCAATGTCTTGTTTTGTTTCTTTACTTAAATAGTAAGACTGAATATGCTCATCCCACAAGCTTTTCTCATTTTGGGATTTGTTTATTCCTGTAACTGAATGTCTTTGTGCGAACTGATATAGCCCATCATAGTTTATTCCTGTATGGACCGCCGAAGTATTGACCAACTTTTCATACCAAAAGGCAGCATCTTTAAAGTTGCCAGCTAAAAACTTGGCATTTCCAAGGTCTTGGAAGATTTCCACTTCAGAGTACCCTTGCTTTAAAAGCGTAAGATAGTCTTCTACATGCTGGTCGTTTTCTTGTAGACCGTTGTTGTCAAATCCATTTTGCGCAAAAGACGCAAATGAAATAATGAAACTTAAAATAAATACGAATCTGTAGGTAATTGAATGTGTCATGATAATTAGATTTGGGGATTAACACATCACAAAGTTGAAGAAAGAAAATGGAGGAATACTTATGAATTTTTCATAGGTTTTCACGTTAATCGACGAAAAACTACCGTTTAACGAATAAATTTTGCATTACATAGAGGTGTTTTGATTGAAAATCAGGCTTTTTGGTTCATTCATCGTCTAAATGATTCCTTTCATCCATGGAAGCTCTTTGACATTAAAAATCATACAATCAAAACAAACCTATAAAGTAAGTTCCTTATTTTCTTCATATTAATGAAAACACAATTATTGATTATTGGATTAGGTTTTACAAAATACTTTTTTCTCGTACACCTTGGTACTCAAAAGCGTTATGACTCTTACTATATCCATTAACGCGTTCATCGAAAAGAGTTTTATCATATCCACTTTGGAGAGAGGAATCCTTTGTTATGGGATTCATACTTTTGGAGTATGTCAAGTTGTTTATATCATGACGTTGTTCAAACAATGCCGGTAAAAAATTTTCAAATACACCAACTTCTATAGTATTATGCGTTAGCCAAGCTTCCCAAAATTCGGTTCCAAAGTTGCCAACTATTTTCTTTGTGATTTTCTGCGCAAGGATATTCTGTTTGTGCGACCCAGCAACTACTTCATAGTGATAGTGCACACCTATTATTTTTCCATCTTCATATACGTCTTTAAAACTTATTCTTAAGGACATCATTGGGCCAATTAAGGCTATTTCTTTTCCCATACCCCATCCATCCTTTTCATGGTAGAATATGGTTAGCGCCTGATCTACCGGATATTTAATATTATACTTTTCAAATTGCATTACTTCTTTAATATGGATTTTTGCCCCTGCCTTAGAAGTGGCATAGGGCCCTAATTTTCCCTTTAGCTCCGCACTGATATGGTCTGAAGGATGCCAAAGCAGATAAGCGGGAACCTTTTGTCCCTCATATCCAGGAATGTCTACAAGCTTTACGTTAAGGTTGGGAAAATGCTTAAACCACCAATAAATCATTTCTGTGGTTACTCCCCTTAATAAGGAATGTTCCAAAATAACACATATTTGGTTGGTCTTATTCCTTAGCACCTTGAAATAGGTAGAGGTAACGGGTTTTAGTTCCCACCCGAACTCTCTAGTTTTAGGGACATTTAGGTTCTTAGATTGGCTCATCCTCGTTCGTATTTTAATGAATTGATTTCAATACAGTTCAGTAAGTTGTATGATGTTAAATTTAAAGTGCTTGCGTATCTAAAGCGTTTAACTAGTTAAAGAATGTTTCGCTTTTTTTTTCTTATACTGTTCCCAGTCTTGGCTAGCTTAAAGAAACAGCGATTTAAATGGCCAAGAGTTATGCAACCCTGTCTTAAAGTATTACGGATACATTCGAATCAATAATTTGATTGCAGTAGTAATTGAAACTAACCATACTATGATTAACCAATCACGATACCATTCCAAAAACAGACTTATTGAGTATTTTAAGGATAAGGGTAAATCAAAAGTGATAAAATCTTCAGACTGCTTAGTTCATGTGGGCGAAAAATGCAATAAGGTATTTTTTATTTTAAAAGGAGGATTTATTTGTCAGAACTACAACGAGGATACGGATAAGTTGAGAACAATTAATTTTCATCTAACAGATTTTCATCCCATTATGACCGTTATTCAAAGCTTTTATAGTGACTCCGTTTCAAACTGTCAGCTCAGGGCCATAATAAAATCTGAAATCCTTGAAGTGAGAAAAAGCATTTTCTTGACCGATATGGAAAAAGATAAATCCTTAAAAGAGGCTTATGTTGAAGAAACCATATATGCGCTTTTAGCAATTAACGAATTCCACACCAGACTAATTACTCTGGACACAAAAGCAATGTACCAATACCTTCTACAAAAATGCCCAATAGTTGTTCAAAACATTCCAGCCAAATACATTGCGGAGTTTATGGGTGTGTCTGCTGAGTGGTTAAGCAGGATACGTTAGGTTTTGATAAAGTTCTTTTCTAATTGTAGTAACTGACTAGGCTACTATAGAAACGATATAGTTTTATTGGACTATCAAGTTTTATTCTACATACAATTTACCAAAGCTGATACCCCTCTTCATAAAGTCAGCTAATAAAAAAATAAATTTTATTAATGAGGAGAATCCTTTTTGGTAGATTAAGGATTGTACTTTTAACATGAACAAATTAATTAATCTATCGAAATGGACAATAAAGCGCATTCCAATGGCGATCCAAGTATGTGTCCTTTCCTAAGTGGTGATATGAATCAAGCCGCAGGAGGAGGAACAACTAACAGGGATTGGTGGCCAAATGAACTCAAATTGAATATTTTAAGGCAGCATGCTGCACAGTCGAACCCTATGGGGGAAGATTTTGATTATGCTGCAGAATTCAATAGCATCAACTTTGAGGAGTTAAAACAAGAACTTATAGATTTAATGACCGACTCCCAAGATTGGTGGCCGGCAGATTACGGCCATTATGGAGGATTGATGATTCGAATGGCATGGCACAGTGCCGGAACCTACAGAGTAGGAGACGGGCGCGGCGGTGCTGGGGCGGGAAATCAACGTTTTGCTCCTATAAATAGTTGGCCGGATAATGGTAACCTTGATAAAGCTCGCCTTTTATTATGGCCCATCAAGCAGAAATACGGTAGAAAGATTTCTTGGGCCGATCTTATGATTTTAGCGGGGAACTGTGCTTTAGAGTCTATGGGTTTCAAAACCTTTGGTTTTGCCGGGGGACGAGAAGACATATGGGAACCCGAACAAGATGTATATTGGGGTAGCGAAACAGAATGGGGCGCTAACGAAGATCGTTATAACGGTCGCGACTTAGAGGATCCTTTAGCGGCAGTTATGATGGGATGGATTTACGTAAATCCTGAAGGTCCAAATGGTAATCCAGACCCAATGGGCTCAGCTCACGATGTTCGTGAAACCTTTGGTAGAATGGCCATGAACGATGAGGAAACTGTTGCCTTGGTCGCAGGAGGTCATACCTTTGGTAAGGCACACGGTGCGGCTGATCCATCAAAGTTTGTGGGAGTTGAACCACACGGAGCGTCAATTGAACAAATGAGCACAGGGTGGAAGAATACCTATAGAAGTGGTGTTTTGGATGATACTATTACGAGTGGAATTGAAGGGGCATGGACGCCTAATCCTACGCAATGGGATGCAGACTATTTTGATGTTTTATTGAATTATGATTGGGAATTGACCAAAAGCCCAGCAGGTGCACATCAGTGGACGCCCACTGCAGAATCCCAAGCAAGAATGGCCCCAAAAGCAGGTGATTCCAATGGTACTCAGGCTTTGATGATGACAACTGCTGATATCGCTTTAAAAACAGATCCGGAATATTTAAAAATTTCCCAACGGTTCTATGAAGACCACAAAGCTTTCGAAGATGCTTTTGCAAGAGCATGGTTTAAGCTTACCCATAGAGACATGGGACCTATTGTACGTTATCTAGGACCAGAAGTGCCTAGCGAAGAACTTATTTGGCAAGATCCTGTACCAAAAGTGGATTACACACTTTCCGATGCAGATATTGAAAAGCTCAAGAAAATGATTTTGGCTTCGGGATTGAGCATATCAGAATTGGTTAAAACTGCTTGGGCATCTGCTTCTACGTATAGAGGTTCTGATAAAAGAGGTGGTGCTAACGGCGGTAGACTTAGGTTGGAGCCACAACGTAGCTGGAAAGTTAATAATCCAAAAGAATTGGATAAGGTTTTTGGTGTTTTGGAAGGTATTCAAAACGAGTTTAATGGCACGATTTCTATGGCAGATTTAATTGTTCTTGCCGGAGTTGCAGGGGTTGAGGAAGCTGCCAACAATGCAGGATATACCATTTCTGTACCCTTCACTCAAGGTCGGGGAGATGCTTCCCAAGAGCAAACGGATATTGAATCTTTTAGCTATCTAAAACCAGCTGGAGATGGATTTAGAAACTATCAGAATGCCAATACAAGAGAGATTGCTGCGGAAAATCTGTTGATTGATAAAGCAAATCTCCTAACCCTCTCTATTCCTGAGATGGCAGTTTTAGTAGGAGGTATGCGAGTGTTAGGAGCCAATTTTGACGGTTCAGAGCATGGTGTTTTCACTGAAAACGTAGGAAGCCTGACCAATGATTTCTTCAAGAATTTGATTGACTTGACCTATACCTGGGAAGCAGCTAATGAAGAAGACACGGTCTTTGAAGGAAGAGATAGAAGAACAGGAGAGAAAAAATGGACGGGGACCAGAGCTGATTTAATTTTTGGTTCGAATACTGAGTTGCGAGCGGTTGCAGAAGTCTATGCTTCGAATGACGCACAAGAAAAGTTTGTGAAAGATTTCGTTAGGGCATGGGACAAAATAATGAACCTAGACCGTTTTGATTTGGTATAAGATGTTTTAATTATATGCGAAAGGCAGTCTAATCAGCTGCCTTTTTTTGTTTTTATATTTCTACAATTTCCAAGGCACTATTGGTTTCATGATTCTAGTAACAAGCTCTTGAAAAGCTGACTGTTCTCCAATCTTCAGGGTAAAAAGCATCAAGAGTACTAAAGTAATGGATAAGAGTATTGCCGGGTGCTTTAGTTTTTTAAGTCGATAGCCAACGATTAACACAGCAAGAATGAAAATAGGGATACCCATATTAAGACAGGTTTGAACAGTCAATCCACCGCCTTCACCTGTTATTAAAATAGGAAACATAATTAATCTAACCCATCCCGGCATTAATCCAAAAAAGAGGGTGGACAACATCCATATCGCATGTTCATCTGCCTCTTTTGATTTTTTTACGGCCATAATCACAGCAAATCCAAAACCAATCACCCCAAGAGATTCAGTTAGTACCAAACCGTAGAAGAAAGACGCAGGTAAAACTGGTTCAAAACCACCAATGGCTCCGAAATACACATTGGTGGGCACAATGGACAGGGCAGAAAAGACCACAGCCCCTGCAATGAATATGCCCAACATACCCCATAGTCGGTGCTGTTTGGCATTGCCACGGGTAATCAAATACGGTTGAACCCCCATCAAAACGTACCAGGCCATTGCCGAAAGCGCATGTAAATGGTAGGCCCAAGGTTCGGACAGCCAAGTCATAAAATATTGTGGTGTAAAGCCCACTATGATTATCAACCAAGGAATGATCATCCATTTATGGGCATTTCGATATTGATGTAAAACCGGATTCATTTTTTTTGCTATTTATGCTTTTCGGTAATTCCCTATAAAATCAATTGATTTTGTTTTTTAGAACTGAACTTCATTCAAGTATCACTCTTTATAAACCACTCCAAATTTCTGATTGGTCCGTATCCAATCTTCCGCGGTAAAACCAAGTTTATCATCGATATTTTTAGTTCCTATCGCTCTAAAGTAATCTTCCATTCCAGCTGGGGAATACCCAAATAGAATGGTCACCACTTTTTGGCCTATATTTTTAAATCCGTGCCAGGTGTTTTTAGGAACATAAACCAAATCACCCGTTTTGCCTTCTTGCACAGCTTCGTCCAATGTAATTTCTACCCGCCCTTCTTGAATGAAAATAAATTCTTCTTCGTTCAAGTGTTTATGGACGGGGATACCGTCTCCCGAAGGGATTCTTTCAGTGAGCAATGAGATTTCAGGAGTGTAATCCTCACTTTTTGCAACTTTGATGGTCACTTCTGCTTTGCGTTCGTTACCGATATACCATGTTTCTCCTTCGCTTGCCCTTAAAATCATTCCGTCAGTTCTATAAGAAAAATACGTCTTGGAATACGTTACGGGTATTCCAGTCAAACACAATCCTGAAAACAATCCCATTTTTCTCACAAAATCCCTTCTATCATTATTATCCATTTACTAGAAATTAAAGTTGTACAAGGTTTAGTCACGCTTTCTGATATTGAAGTATTTCCTTTGTTGATATTCGTATGGCAACAATCTGTATTCTATAGCCCAGTACGTAGCTGTAGAATCAGTTATTCCATTTTTCGAATTGTGACTTTAGCAAGATTAACGTAAACCTTTTTCCATCGAAGATAATTTTCATATTATCTCCAATTTCTGTTTCGATTGTTTCCGTAGAGATAGCATTTGCAAGCTCGAACATAAGTGAGACATGCCCTATACCTCTACCTAGAACGGCCTCAGGATTACTTTCAACCCATTTTGTATGAATAACTGTACCGTTTTTATCGGTAGTTGAAAACGAATCTTGTTTTTCTGTCATTTTCAAATCAAAAAAGGCATAATCATCTTTTATAGTTTTTTTTGTATTTGGTGTTAAAGTCCTAATCTCTTTGAGTTGTGCAATTTCTATTGAATCATTTCGGTTGGTTATGTCCATACTACCATAGTTAACAAAGAAATTTCCACCATAGGGATGGCCTGAAGAAAACTCGGAACCAACCGTTAAAAAATCCCCATAAGCTTTTCCATCATAGCCATAGTGCTTTTTAATTTTCGGTATATCGTTTTGCTCTGAACTTCCAATTGCAATTTGACTACCTGTATATATATTCTTTGCAGAATTCCATATTTCAACGTACGGAAAAGTCTTATTGGGCATTATAAATACTTTGGTGTTATCTGAAACACTCATCAACGATTTAGGAACACTGCTTTTCATTATTTGAACCAAAGAATCAAATTCAGCCCCAGTAACGGTAACAACAATGTGATCAATGTATCCAGAAATCTTTTCTTTTTTTTGGCAATGGCATGAATTGGATAGAAACAGGCTGACAGCTATACAAAGTGCTATGGCCATTGGATTGATTATTTTGGATGTGTTTTTCATTTTCTAAAGGTTTTAATTATTAGAATTCAATTTGGGTTCTTGTTGTGTTCTACAATGAACGCCACCACCGCCCCAATTAATGGGCAAAGCATCCATGGTGATGATATCCCGATTTGGAAAATATTTTTCTAGGATGGCCCGGAGTTTTTGGTCTTTCCTTTTCTCGGATTCGGGCATGCCCTCTTTCCAATATTCTGATGCAATAATCACCCCATTGGTGATGGTGAAATTGGCATATTCCAGAGCTGGTATCATAATTATGGAATCTCCTAGCTTGGCGCCTTTACGAGAAGATTCGCTCAAGAGCCCGTAGTAGAGACCCTCATTCAATTGATATGGGAATTCAAAGAGCGAATAGTCCGGAGCATCAATGGTTTCTATGTAGTAGGGTCTTCCATTGGGCTGTCTTGCGGCTTTGAGTTGTGCCAAGTTTTTTTGAAAAACCCCATAGTCGTATTCCAGAATACTGTTTTTATAACGGTCTTCTTCAGAAATGACCGTAGCCAATATGGTCGAATCATTTAAGAACCGGGTGGTAACATCAATGTGACCGTTTGCACCTTGCCCGAAGTAGCTATCTATCTTAATACCCGGTTTGTCTACTAATGGAAATTCATCCAACCAGATTATTTGCTCTTTACCAAGTTTATTGAGCAGGATTTCTTCTACCTCCTTTATAGTCCTGTTGGGATTACGTTGTGTTGCAAGAGCCTTATAAGCAAGAATTGTGTTATTACTTACTTCAATGGCTCCACCCTCGAAAAATAGGCCAGTAGAATCCCTTTCATATCCTTTCAAATCCTGTAAGTTGTTGGATAGTAAGCCTCTTAAATCATCTTCACATCCACCATACGCCCCACCATAGCAGCTCCATTCAAAGTCCAATATCTTGTTTTCTTGACCGTCGGTAATGAACATTAAAGGATCTCGCATCCATGATGACCAAAAAGGGAGTTTAACGAACTCTATGCTGTCCATATTTGCGCTTAGCGCTATCAACTGCTGCTTGCCAAGATTCATTAATGAATCATTGTCATAAATCACGTTGGTTTTTACATACTTAGCGAGATGGTTTATCAAAACCAAGCGTGCTTCATCATTCGATACCCCATTATAGGGTTCATAATTATAATCAGTCCAAATGGCTTCATGCAGCTCCCATTCGGGTGGGTAGGTAAATTCATCAATTTTCTTCTCAACTTTATTTGTGCATGAGACGGTGATAATTACTAAAAAAATGACAAAGTGTTTCATATCAATGAGTATTTTCAAGTCGTAAAAAACGTGCGGCATTGTTATAAAAAATATCCCGTTTTTGTTCGTAAGTAAGAAAGTCGGCCTCTTCTATAATTTCAATCGCCTTTCCAACGAGTTCTGGCCAAACCATAGCATCGGAACCGAACATAATGCGCTTACCAAAGCCGGCAGTAACCATTTTCTTTAGATGGTACTCGTAGAAATATTCTTTTGGATAGGTGAGTTGAATCCCCCCAATATCCACGTATACTTGTGGATAATGGTAGAGCAATGCGATAAGCTCATCAATAAAGGGTTCTCCATAATGCATGATATAAACTCGAAGATTGGGATACTTTTTCAATACTTTTTCCAGTTGCAAGGGGTTGGAAAGATGCGCTTCATATTCAGGGGTAATTGTCATTGGCGAGCCAGGCGCGCCACTTCCCATGTGGATTCCAATGGGAAAGTCCATTTCTTGCGCCAATTCGTAGTAGGGATCCATTCTGGGGTCATCCACACCAATACCGTGGTATTGATTGGTCACTTCCCCCATTCCAATGAAACCATGTTCAGAAACAAGGGTTCTAATACTGTCCAAAGTCATTTCTTCCTGTTTAAGATGAAACCCCGCGCTTGGAAGAATTCTATTAGGAGCCGCTTGACTCCATTTGAGGGCAATATGATTGGAACCACTGGTTACCGCAATAACATTGTGCATTTCCAATTGTTCAAGGATTTGGTTGAAAAGTGCTTCATTGCTCTTAGCCGACCAGATGGGTTTTTCGCATTCAGGTTTGAACATTTTCCCCATAAACACTTCAATACCCTTTTGCTTAGCATCCATGAAGGGAATTACAGTCGATATTGGGTAACAAAAGCACATGGGTTCAGGCCCATTGGTATCATAGGGGTATGCATGTAAATGCATATCTATTATGGGTTCCTTTTTGTTCTGTGCAATACATAAAAGAGGAAAGATGATTAAAATGAAAAGCATATACAGTTTCATAGCTTGTCCAATAAATAGTTAGACATTCATTTTCTTTAATTTCTTTCTCAGCCGAAACGCTATGATTGTAGGAATAAGTGCTATCAGTAATCCGATAAGCAATCCTGTTCCGCCAATAAATACCAAAGGAACATTGGTGTCAATGTCATGCCGATGGTTCCATATCTCAACAATTTTCCCATCCTCTATTCTGAACACATTTATGATAGGAATGCTTCCAGTCCCAAACATGACTTTAGCTATAAAAGAATCTGCTTTGTAATTAGCCGTCCAACGCGTGGCAACCAAGTCACCTTCGGCTATTTGATAATCGATTTTGGAATCCCATGAACCACCTTCCCAAAACCTATCTGCAATAATTTTTTGTTCTATTGCTGGTTCGGTTACTCCTTTTCGATCACCTATATCATGAACCACATATTCCTCTGCTATGTAATCCACGTACTTGTCTGTATTGTTGGTAAACCAAAGGTCTTGGTAAAAATTACGAGCGATTTCCTTATTTATTTCTTCCGGAGAACCTCCTGCTTTGTCATGGGCTTGACTTATCATGTGATGGACAATTTTCCATTCGCCAGCTATTTTTTGATAGACCCGTAAATGATTAATCACCCTATCTTTCATAGGACTTCCATCGGGCCATTTTTGGCCGGTTCGGATGTTAACAGACCTTGCAAGGGCAAGATTTGGCTGCGGAAAGCTGATTTCAGGTTCTTGGTAATTGTTTTCTCCTGACATCACAAAGTCAAGACTGAAGATGGTTTCGAGTAACGTTCTCAGTTCTGTTTTTCCCTGGACACGGTCTCCAAAAGCATTGGTCCAGTCTACATCTTCATCATAGTATTCCAGTACCGAATTCACGTCTTTGGCATCCCAACCTTTGTCATATTGGGTGATAGATTCTTTGATGACCTGTATATCTGCCGTTTGTCCGTAAGTCGAAAATACCAATGCACAGAAAAGGACGCTTGTTGTAAAAAGCTGTTTTGTTTTCATACTAGTTGCTTGTTAAAGGTTTTAGTTGCCATCCGTAATAGGCATTGATGAGGTAGAGAATGTTAATTATTGGGGCAAGTACCAAAGCATCTTTCCATGTAATTATGCCAAGTACTATAGCGAGAAATAGCAAGGCCGCAATTCCAGAAAGAGACAAGGCTACATAGTAAAGCCATTTTTTCAAAATAGCACTCTGCAGATACATGTAAAAAAGACCTATAAAGAAGATAAGATTACCAAACACAAAGGTGATGGTCGCCATTTCGTTTGTCATTAGCGCAATTTCCAAGGGGGTATTGCGGTAACCGGCCAACATTAAAGGGTAGGTCCATAGAATGATAAGTTGCCCCATGGAAATTATAGTCCAGCTAATACTCTTAAAGTACAGCGCAAAATAGAAAGCTCCAACGGCAACCAATATCATGATTAAGAATTCCGCTTTCCAGTGTCCTCCGTACATGGTCCAGTTGTCATTTACGAATTGGAACCTTTCGGCAAGATTAATAGGTCCCTTGTTTTGTAAATAGATATATATACCAATAGTAATATTGACCAAGATGGACCCTAAGGACCAAAAAATTCTTGCTGTTTTCATAGAAGTAAAGATTTTAGTTGATTGATGTGAAACTAGTAAGAACTAAAATCTGAGCATATCAGGCATCTCCCAAAAGCTGTCAGATATGTAACATGGGGTGAAAAGGATAAAAAACCTTTCTAAATCAAGATATATGTAAGCTAAAATTACCTCACTTTAGCTGGACACTGGAAGGACTTACTCCAAACTTTTGCTTATAGCATTGTGCAAAATAGGAAGGACTATTAAAGCCACAACTGTAGGCTACTTCATTAATATGTAGACCTTTGTTAGATAGTAAATCAGCAGCACGTTGCAGTCGAATATCCCGAATAAACTCACTAGAAGAAAAGTTGGTCAATGCTTTCAATTTGCGGTGCAATTGCATA
>JBCCXJ010000025.1:0-41242 GCA_039191905.1 Bacteroidota bacterium
GCAAGGGGTGTCATTTCGAAGAAGCGAAGCGACTGAGAAATCTTAATTGTGTAGGGATTTCTCACGCTCCCTGCGGTCGGTTCGAAATGACAGGGGGTGTCGGAGGTCTGGATTCTTGGATGTTTGGATTTTTGGAACTTGAGCTTGATGCTTGAGCTATTTTTGGTTTAAGGGCAAGGGGTGTCATTTCGAGGAAGCGAAGCGACTGAGAAATCTTAATTGTGTAGGGATTTCTCACGCTCCCTGGGTCGGTTCGAAATGACAAGGGGTGTCTGAGGTCTGGATTCTTGGGTGTTTGGATTTTTGGAACTTGAGCTTGATGCTTGAGCTATTTTTGGTTTAAGGGCAAGGGGTGTCATTTCGAAGAAGCGAAGCGACTGAGAAATCTTAATTGTGTAGGGATTTCTCACGCTCCCTGCGGTCGGTTCGAAATGACAGGGGGTGTCTGAGGTCTGATGTCGGATGTTTGGAGTTTGGTACTTGGTATCAGTTGTCTGAAGTCAGAGGTCAGCTATCTGATATTTGGATGTTTGGATTTTTGGAGTTTGATGTTTGGATTTTGGTGCTTTTGAGTTTGCACTTGAACCTGAGTTTTGAAAGCTAATGAACTTTACCCTCCGCCTTGTCGTTTGCGGTATTGTTGTAATAGGCGTTTTTTGAAGTCTTCTTCTGCTTTTAGTAAGAGTAGAATCTTTTTAGGGGGAAGTACGTTTTTTAGGTCGGTAATCATGGCTCGCTCGGCTTCATGTTTTTCTTCTCGTAAGCTTAAGAATTCTGTTAACAGCGCAGATGATTCCTTTTCGGAAAGGTCTTGTACCAATCCTATTCTTGACCTTAGTTGAAAGCGTTCCTTTCTTCGGATGGCTTCCAGCTTTTTCTCATGTTCGTTATATACGGGCCAAAAACTCTGGGCCTCACCACTGGTAAGCGCTAGTCTTTCGGTGATAAAGGCCACCTTGAGCGTTTTAATTTTATCCCTGACCGGGCCTTGGGCATAAAAACTAAAGCCTTGGAAAACTAAAATCAGTACAAGTAGTATCTTCTTATTCATAATCCTCAAAGTTCAGGTTTAATTCCTCAATATCTTCAATGTTTTCATCCAAATAGTCCAAAATATTTTCAGATTCTAATGGAGTATCGATTACATCGGTCAACGCTACTTCTTCGATAGATACCAATTCAGCCAATTCATAGGAAGTCAGGTCCAATTCGGTATTTTCCAGATAAGCATCAATTTCGGCACTTGCCAAATCTTCAAAGGCAATAGGCGATTCGGTTTCTACATTCAAACTAAAAAACAAGATAAGGGCAGCGGCTACGGCGGTAGCTCCGTAAAGGTATTTTCGGTAGGGTCTAAGCGTGATGACTTTGGGCTGTTCTTCCCTTAATTTGGACAAGACCTCATCCTCAACACCTTCAAAGTAAGCTGTAGGTGTTTTAAATCCATCGGATTCTGGGAGGAAGGAGAGTTTTTCTTCAGCTTCTTCGTCTTGCAATCGTTGCATTAAACGTTCGTTGAAACTATCGAAATAGCCTTCCGGTGTTTTGAAATTATGTTCGTCTTTTTTCCCCATTGTCTTGTTTTGACCTTTTTTTTGCCCAAAGGTTTAATCCCCTTTAATATACGCTTCAATTTTCTTTACCGCCAAATGGTAGGATGTTTTAAGCGCCCCCACTGAGGTTTCTAAAACCTCCGATATTTCATCATACTTCATTTCTTGATAGTATTTCATGTTGAACACCAACTTTTGCTTATCGGGCAGTGTTGCCAGGGCTTTTTGTAATTTTAATTGAATCTCACTTCCCTCAAAATAGATATCGGCCTCCAGGTTCTCCACCATTCTTGTTTTTAACTCCTCATCAGAGATACCACTCTTTTTTGATCGCTGTTTGATAAAGGTGAGCGATTCATTGGTGGCAATACGATACATCCATGAATAGAGTTTGCTGTCTCCTTTAAATCCTTCAATGTTTCGATATACTTTTATAAAGGTATTTTGAAGTACGTCATCTGCATCATCGTGATTCAATACAATTCTTCGAATATGCCAATAGAGCCGCTCCTTATGCGTGTTCAATAACACCGCAAAGGCTTTTTCCCGGGTCTCGGGATTTTTTAATTGGTCTACTAGAATTTCTTCAGCAATCAATTGCATGTACAATTTGTGCTTTGACTACTAAGGTAACGAAAGGTTTAATTTTTTATTTATCTGATGTCTGATGTCTGATGTCTGATGTCTGATGTCTGATGTCTGATGTCTGATGCTTGAGTTTTTAACCGCTTCTCGATACCTGCCTCGACGGCAAGGCGGGTATTGCCTTTGCCCAAACCCCGTTAGTAACTATAGATTTATAAATCAAATTCCTTTTCCCATTAACCCTTAAACATAGCCCCTTCCCCTGGTCCGAAGTTTAGACCGCAGGCCTGAACCCATAGCTGTTTCTCATTGTCCAAACCGGACACTGATCGTATACCGTAGGCTGGAGCCTTGGCGTAGGCCTAACGTAAGAACCGTCAATCCAAAACAGGCATCCGTCAATTGCCTTCCTTGAAAATGGGCCTCCATCTATATTTTGGTACGATATAACCATTTCAAAGCATGAACAAGATGAAAAAAATTCTTACCTACGTATTTTCAGTGCTATTGGCCCTATTTTTGGTTTGGGCCTGTGGCAAGGATGATGAACCCACCACTCCGCCGGTTGCAGCGAACAATGCCCCTACGATTGAGGCAGCGACCTTTACCGTGCCTGAGAACCAAACAGAAATTGACGAGGTATCCGCCAATGACCCTGATGAGGATGAACTCTCCTTCTCCATTACAGAGAACAGCAACGGATTGTTCAATATTGACGAGAATACCGGAGCATTGACCGTGGCCGAAGGCAAGATTCTTGACTATGAGGATGAGGCCTTTAATGGCGAAGTCCCTGTGTACACCATCACCGTGCAGGTGGAAGACGATGAGCAGGCCACAGCCAGTACCACAATGACCATCAACGTGACCAATGTAAACGAGGCCCCGGAGTTCACCAATGAAACCTTTGCATTTGAGGTCAGTGAAGGTGTTGATGAAAATTCTGTTATTGAGATCTTTACGGCCTTTGACCCCGATGCAGGGGATGAGCTTGCCTTTTCAGTATCCGTGAACGATAACGAGCTGTTCGCTATTAATGCAGAAACCGGAGCTTTAGGTTTGGCCGAAGGAAAGAGCTTAAACTTTGACAGTGCCCAACAGCATACCCTAACCATACAAGTAACGGACAAGGAGCAGCTCTCCGATACTGAAGAGGTCACTATTACCGTAACCGAGGTGGACGAAGAAAACCAAAGCCCTACTATAAAGGAAGGACAAAACTTCCCTGTAGCTGAGGATAAACCAGCTGGAGAAGTATTTGGAACCGTGGATGCTGAAGACCCTGAACAGGACCCACTAAGCTTTATGATTGTTGAAGACGCATCAGAGCTGTTTGATATCAACGAAGAAACCGGGGAATTGAGCCTGGCCGAAGGCAAGGCCCTGGACTTTGAAGATGAAGCCTTTAATGGGGAAGCTCCTGTATATACCCTCACCATACGGGCAAGCGACAACAACACCTTTACCGATGGCGAAATTACCATTACCGTGACCAATGTGGACGAAGAGGAAGAGGAAGAACAAAATTCGGCTCCTCAGATTACCAATGAAACTATTGAATTTGATGTCGCCGAGAATACCACAGATGAGACAGTAATAGTTACGGTTACGGCCGATGACCCAGATGAGGGCGACCCATTGACTTTCTCGATTACCGACAACAGCGGAACCTTTGAAATAAATGCAGAAACCGGAGAGGTTAGCCTTATCGAAGGGGAAAGCCTGGACTATGAGGGCCAAGTACAACAATATGAAATCACGGTACAAGTCACCGACGGTGCCGAGAACAATGATCAAGAGGATTTTACCATTAACGTGACCAATGTGAACGAGGTACCAGTATTAAATTTTGAAGCGACAGATTTTAACGTTCCTGAAAATATTGATGCTGACCAGGTGATAGGAACCCTTAGTCCGAACCAGATTTCTGACCCAGAAGATGACCCCATTACCTTTACTATTTTGGGGAATACCCTATTTGAGATAAACGCACAGGGTGAAATTAGTTTGAAACCAAATGAGGAACTTGACTTTGAGAACTTGGGACAAGGACAGAACCCTATAATCATTACAGTACGCATAAGTGATGGGGAAAACAATGTAAATGAAGAGGTGACCATAACCGTGACCGATGTGAACGAGGTACCAGTGTTATATTTTGAAACGACAGAGTTTAACGCTCCTGAAAATATTGATGCTGAAGAGTTAATTGGAAAGCTAGATTTGGATGATATTATTGACCCAGAAGGCGATGCCATTACCTTCACTATTCTGGGTAATACCCTATTTGAGATAAACGAAATAGGACAAATTACCTTAAAACCAAATGAGGAACTTGACTTTGAGAGCTTGGAACAAGGACAGAACCCTATAATCATTACAGTACAGGTTAGTGATGGGGAAAACAATGTAAATGAAGAGGTGACCATCACCGTGGAAAATGTCATTGAAACAATAGCAGAAGATCCAAGTTCCTTTGTAACCTCATGGGCTGCAGCAGCAAACGAAACAATTACTATTGGGATTAATAACCTTTTACAATATAATTTTACTGTAGATTGGGGAGATGGTGTTGTCGAGAATATCATTCTTGCCAACTCAGATTCTTTTGAACACACCTATACTGCTGCTGGCACATATATTGTAGCCATTCAGGATGATTTTCCAGCTATAAAAATGGGAGATAACCCTGATAATCCAAGTACATCTAGGCTACTTAGCATTGACCAATGGGGAACCATTGAATGGGAAAGACTGACTAGTGCTTTTGAAAGTTGTGACAATATGACTTATCAAGCGATTGATAATCCAATTTTAACGAATGTGACCGTCATGAATGATATGTTTAAAAACGCATCCTCTTTCGATGGTAATATTGGGGAGTGGGATACGAGCAATGTACGAAATATGAATTCGATGTTCGCAGAGGCTGATAGCTTTAATGGTGATATTAGTGGATGGGACACCGGAGAAGTACGAACTATGATGTGGATGTTTCAAGGAGCGGGTAATTTTGACCAAAATCTTGCAAATTGGGACATATCTAAAGTAGGTACTGGTAATGGTGATGATATGTTGAATATGTTAAACTGGTCTGGAATGTCTGCTGTAAATTATAGTCTTACTTTAATTGGCTGGGCAGAACAACTTCCTAATTTAGAAACTGACGTTGAGCTTGGGGCAACAAATATCAGATATTGTGATTATATGGCTGTACAAACAGCACGTCAAAATTTAATAAATCATGGATGGGATATAAGCGATAATGGAAGTACTAACAACAACTGTAACTAACGGTTTAACATTTAACATGTAACAACATTGGTTTTAAAAAGCACCGTAGGCTTAAGGGTTTGCGGTGTATTCCGAGGGAGCGCAACGACCGAAGGAATCAGATGTAATTAACAATAACCAAGTATCAGTTGTCGGGTTTCGGTTTTTCGGGGTCCGGCAGCTGTTTTTTAATCCTTCGCCCCAGTCTTTTCCGCTAAGCTATGAAGGCCAAAGGGCTTCGGATTACGAGTCATCGGTTTTCGTTGGGCAATTGCCGGTAAACAATGAGTAATTATTATTTTTCAGTAATCAGTAATCAGTAATCAGTAATCAGTAATCAGTAATCATTTGTCTGAGGTCTGTTCTCTGAGGTCTAAGTCTAAGGTGAAAAGAGCAAAGGGACCGTCAGTTCGAGTGTTTCTGAAGCGCTTGCGCGTAGGAAATGTATCGAGAACCGGGTTCGCAATATACAGTTGTCAATTAACAATTATCAACTTCTTTCTTTAAGTATCTGTTGCATACTGTTTGACGTTTTGAGCTTGAGTTTCAACCCACTTCTCGCTATACTTTTGGCGTTGCCAAAACCACTCGAAGTGACGATTTCTTCTCGATAAAAGGTAAAAAGGAAAACGATTGTCATTTCGAGCATAGCGAGAAATCTCTTAAAAACTAGATTTCTCACGCTCCATTCTGACTTCGACTTCGCTCAGTCTGACAGGTTTGAAATGACAAGGGGTCTGAGGTTTGGATTCTTGGATTTTTGGATTCTTAGATAGTTGGATTTTTGCAGTTTGGTGCTTGGAGTTTAGCCATTAAAAATTAGGCGCCCAGCGACTGCATTTCCACTAGTTTTTTATAGCCTTTCTGGGATTTCATCAATTCTTCATGGGTGCCTTGTTCCACAATTTTTCCTTTGTTCAAAACTACGATGGCATCTGCATTTTGAATCGTTGAAAGTCTATGCGCAATGACCAAGGATGTTCGGTTTTCCATCATTTTTTCCAGTGCATCCTGAACCAGACGTTCGCTTTCTGTATCCAATGCTGAGGTGGCTTCGTCCAAAACCATGATAGGCGGATTTTTTAATACAGCCCTAGCTATGGACAAGCGTTGTTTTTGTCCGCCACTGAGCTTATTTCCTCCATCTCCTATGTTGGTGTCGTAGCCATTGGGAAGCTCTGAAATAAAATCATGGGCATTGGCCACTTTCGCCGCCGCAATGATTTCTTCTTGCGAAGCATTTTCTTTACCTAAAGCGATATTATTACGAACGGTATCATTAAAAAGGATGGAGTCTTGGGTGACCAATCCCATCAAACCACGTAGTGAGGATTTGGTGACTTCTTTAATGTTGGTGCCGTCAAGTAAAACCTCCCCTATGCTGACATCGTAAAATCGCGAAACTAAATTCGCCAAGGTACTTTTTCCACTACCAGATTGCCCTACCAAGGCTATGGTTTGTCCCTTTTTAAGCATAAGGGAGAAATCTTTTAAGACATATTCGTCCTGATATTTGAAAGAAACGTCCTTGAAGGCAATGCTTTCTTTAAAGTCGGTTTTAGTAATGGCATTTTTCGAATCTGCAATAGGATTTTCAGTCTCCAATATCTCAAAGATTCGCTCTGCCGAGGCGTTTCCTTTTTTGATATTGTAATTGACCGTGGTAATGGCTTTTACCGGATTGATAATGGTATAAAAAAGGCCAATGTAGCCCATAAACTCCTGGGGTGAAAGGGAACTTTGATTCCCCAATACCAAACTGCCGCCATACCACAATACTGTGATGACTACGGCTACCCCCAAAAATTCACTGAAAGGTGATGCCAGTCCTTTACGCTGAAGTACGGCTATCATTATTTTTTTGAAACGCGAAGTGGAATCGGTAAACTTTGTGGTTAGCTTTTCTTCTGCATTAAACCCTTTTATGATTTTTAAGGAGCCTAAGGTCTCTTCAATAAAAGACAAAAAGATACCAGTTTCCTTTTGAGCCTCAAGGGATTGTGCCTTCAAACGTTTTCCAACGATAGAGATTAGAAAACCAGCTATGGGAAGAAAAATAAATACAAAAAGGGTCAGTTGAGCACTGATAGCCAACATCGAAATTAAAACAATAACTATAGTTATGGGTTCCCGTGCTAAAGCTTCCAATGAATTGATGATAGAATTTTCCACTTCTTTGACATCAGAAGTCATCCGAGCCAATAAATCTCCTTTTCGAGCTTCGGAAAAATATCCCAAGGGTAAATCCAAGGTTTTTAGGTATAGACTATCTTGAATGTCCTTAACCATTCCTGTCCGAAGATAGGCCAGCACATACATCGCTGCATACCGAAACAAGTTCTTTAAAAAGAAAATGATGATACTAGCAATGCATATAAAAACGAGTGCGGCTAAGGGACCTTCATTGTCTACCTTAACCGTGAGGAAGTAGTTCAAGGAACCTTCTAAATAGGCCTTTAGATTCCCCAGTCCCTCATAAACAGGTGCTTTCTTTACCTTTTCTTGGGTACTGAACAATATCCCCAAGGTGGGAATAAAAATGATTATCGATAATACGTTGAATATCGAATAAAGAATGTTGAAAAATATATTGAGAACTCCATATCTGCGATAAGGAATCGCAAATTGAAGAATCTTTTTAAAGTAATTCATGCAGCTATAAATTCAATTCAGCTAGAATACCCTGTATTTTGGTATCCAACTGCGAATTTACGGATTTAAAATCCGCTTCATTTTCCAAGGTCGCATTGGTACTGATGTAGAATTTTACCTTAGGCTCCGTGCCACTTGGCCTTGCAGCGATTCGGGTTCCGTCTGCTGTCTCATATATGAGCACATTGGATTTTGGTAAATTGATAGGTTTTTCTTCTCCGGTTTGTACGTTTTTTGCAATGGAAGTATTGTAATCTTCAATCCAGACTACTTTGGAGCCTTGTACCGATTCAACTGGATTTTCTTTGAAATCCTTTAGCATCTGTTTGATTTCTTCCGCACCACTGATTCCTTTTTTGGTAAGAGAAACCAAGTTCTCTTTGTAAAAACCAAAATCAACATAGCATTTGATAAGTTCTTCATAAAACGAACTTCCTTTGGCTTTTGCGTCTGAAGCAATTTCGCAGGCGAGTAGGGTGGAGGTTACAGCGTCTTTATCTCTTACAAAATCCCCGACCATATACCCAAAACTTTCTTCACCTCCTCCTATAAAGTAGGAATCTGGGAAGTCTTTTATCATCTTGCCAATCCATTTGAAACCGGTCAAAGCAGTCTTGAACTCAACGCCATAGGCTTTGGCCATTTGTTCCATCATAGGGGTGGAAACAATTGTAGTGGCAATAAATTCATTGCCTTTGAATCCTTTTTCCTTGTGTTGGTCCAAAAGAAACTTGGTCATTAGAACCATGGTTTGATTCCCATTGAGTAGTTCCATTTCTCCTTCCAGGTTTCTTACGGCAATACCCAGCCTATCACTATCTGGGTCCGTACCCACGACCATATCGGCGCCAATTTCCTCCGCTTTTTTTATCGCAATGGACAAGGCCTCAGGTTCTTCAGGGTTTGGAGATTTAACTGTTGGGAATGAACCGTCTGGTTCTGCTTGTTCCTCAATAATGGTCACGTTTGCGTATCCTGCTCGTTTTAAAACCTCTGGAATAGCAGTTATGGATGTACCATGCAAGGACGTGAATACAATTTTAAAATTGTCTTTTCCCGCAGCATGAAAGTTTCCATTTTTCACAGAGGCTTCAAAAAAGGCTTCGTCAACATCTGTGTCAATGGCTTGTATTAAATCTGAGTTTGCATCAAACCGAATATCCTCAAAATTCAGGGAGTTGATTTCCGCAATAATTTCACCGTCTTGAGGTGGTACAATCTGTCCGCCATCACTCCAGTATACTTTGTATCCGTTGTATTCCGGTGGATTGTGGGATGCGGTCAACACAATTCCGGCATGGCATCCAAGATGACGCACCGCAAAAGACAGTTCTGGAGTGGTTCGTAGCTTAGAAAACAAATAAACGTGTATGCCGTTGGCTGCAAAAATTTCTGCTACGGTTTTGGAAAGTGTGTCTGAATTGTGGCGGCAGTCATACGCAATAACCACCTTCAGGTTCTCGCTAGGATATGTTTTTTTGAGATAGTTGCTTAAACCTTGCGTGTTTTTACCTAGTGTATACTTATTAATTCGATTGGTGCCAACTCCCATAACCCCGCGCATTCCCCCTGTTCCAAACTCTAGGTCTTTGTAAAACCGTTCCTTGAGTTCTTCCTGATCATTTTCTATAAGGTTTTTTACTTCTTCTCTTGTACTGGCATCGAAAAAGTCGGTCATCCAAGATTCTGCGGTAGCTTTGATTGCATCCATAAACTGTTCGGTTATTTATAATCTAAAGTAAAATTACGAAGATTCTGGCTTAGGAAGTTTCCTTCAAGTTAATTTTATCGGCAATGGTATATCTCGTATCATTTTTGCGAGAGCGCACCATAATTTCACCAAGAAATCCAGCTAAAAAGAACTGTGTGCCAATAAGCATAGCAGTAAGTGCAATATAGAATTGAGGTCTATCCGTTATCAAGCGTCCTGTTGGATTTACAAAAAGCTTATCCACACCAAGATAAATTGAGAACCCAAATCCTACTACGAACATCAATACGCCTAAGGCCCCAAATAAGTGCATGGGACGACGACCAAATTTGGAAACAAACCAAATGGTGATCAAATCCAAAAAGCCATTAATAAAGCGCTCAACACCAAATTTAGTGGCGCCGTATTTTCGGGCTTGGTGTTGAACAACCTTTTCGGTGATATTGGGAAAACCAGCATTTTTGGCCAACACTGGAATGTAACGATGCATTTCACCAGATACCTCAATGGTTTTGACCACATCTTTACGAAAAGCCTTTAAACCACAATTGAAGTCATGTAATTTAAGACCTGAAGTTTTCCGAGCGGCCCAGTTGAAAAGTTTGGAAGGTATGTTTTTGGTAATAACAGAATCGTAGCGCTTTTTTTTCCATCCGGACACTACATCAAACCCTTCGTTACGTATAAGGCCTACCAAATCTGGAATCTCTTCTGGATTATCCTGAAGGTCGGCATCCATAGTGATGACGACATCACCTTCTGCTGCCTTAAATCCTGCATGTAAAGCTTGTGACTTTCCAAAGTTCTTCAGGAATCGTATTCCGCGAACATTGTTGTTTGCTTTTGTGAGTTCTTCAACAATGTCCCAAGACCCATCCGTGCTGCCATCATCTATGAACAGTATTTCATATAAAAAATGATTGGATTGCATTACTTGTACAATCCAATCGTGAAGTTCTTTAAGGGATTCCTTTTCGTTAAGTAAGGGAATTACAATGGAAATCTGCATTGTTCAATTCTGGAATTCCCTTCAAAAGTAGTATTTTTTCCTTAGTAGGCCGGCTTGGCTTTTTTGAAAATCAAACCACCAATAAGTCCAACCACCAAACCAATTATTGCTTGGATAATTAGAATTACTGGATAAGCAATCCATGCAAATTTCTTCTGCATTTCAATACCTTGATCGATTTGTTCCTCGGTAAGGGTCGGATTATCCGTCATCGCCTTTTGTTTACCAATTTCATAGACCTTGTCCATGTAATCAGGTTCAATCACGTTGGAGAGCACGAAAAAGTAAATAAGACCAATAACAGCGGCAACTATGGCAATTCCTGTTCCTAATTTCAGTGCATCGCCCAATACGAGATAGCCCCCATTTGACTTTTTAAACTCTGATATTCCAAATAGGACCACTGCAGTAAGAATGGCTATTCCGATTAGCTGAATGGGTAGTGTTTGTTCATAATGAAGTCCTTGGCTCATCAGCATTACATTGAACACTATAGAGATCAAACCCAATATGCCACCAAACTTCAAGGCATACTTACCCGTTTTCGGTTGATTGTCTTCCATTTTAAAGAGATTTTAGCGTTGTTTCGATTGGTTAGTGAGGCCAAAAGTAGTTTTGTTACATTAGTAAGATAGATTTTTTCTTTTTTATACTTTTTAAGTTGTTCGTCTAAAAGAAATCATTAAATTTGCACCCTGAATTTTTTGAGATTACGAATCATGAGAAAAGATATACATCCATCCAATTATAGATTAGTGGCGTTTAAGGACATGTCCAATGACGATGTGTTCATCACCAAATCCACCGCGGAAGCAAAAGAGACCATTACTGTAGATGGTGTTGAATATCCTTTGGTAAAATTGGAGATTTCAAGAACTTCACATCCCTATTATACTGGTAAGACCAAATTGGTGGATACTGCTGGTAGAATTGACAAGTTCAAAAACAAGTACAAAAAGTTCAGTAAAGAGGAAAAGAAAGCATAACCTTCTTTTTTCTCTCAACATATATAGAATGCCGCTGAAACTTTCAGCGGCATTTTTTATTTTTATAACATTGAAACCACTACCATGAATTATATCCTTTCTGATGGAAACCATCGGGATTCTTTTTTCCCTTTCACTTTTACCAGACCTGTAGCGGATATCCGAATCGGAATCCTGACCATACAGGAAAAATGGGAAAGACATTTAAATACACGTATAAGTGCCAAAACGGAAGCTTATCTGTCCGAAAAGTTTCCATTGAAAGTAGCTTCCGAAAATGTGGTAATCGCTGGAAATGTACTTCCCAATGCAGAATTAAGTAAGCGGGTCCAACAGTTGGGCTCGTCGGAAGCTCTATATCACAAAGAACAGCTGATTGCCTATAATACAATTGACCCCACTTTGGATTTTGATGCTTCAACTTTCGAAAAACAGGAGTGGGAACAACCTATTTTCTCTATTTCACACGTCTGGGATATTTTTTCCAGAAATGGGGAGGCCATGCAGTTAGATTTTGATTTTTTGACCCAAGGGAGAAAAAGTCAGCCCATATCCGGTACCAATCAAGTGGTAAATACTGAAAACATATTCTTGGAAGAAGGTGCTTCTGTAGAATATAGCATTTTAAATGCTTCAACAGGCCCTATCTATATTGGGAAGAATGCAGAAATCATGGAGGGTTGCATAGTCCGCGGTGGATTGGCACTGGGCGATAATGCTGTGCTAAAAATGGGAGCAAAAATATACGGTCCTTCCACTTTTGGCCCACATTGTAAGGTGGGGGGCGAAGTGAACAATTCGGTTCTTTTTGCCTATTCCAATAAGGGGCACGAAGGTTTTCTGGGAAATTCAGTTTTGGGTGAATGGTGCAATTTGGGAGCGGATACCAATACCTCTAATTTAAAAAACAACTACGCAGAGGTTCGACTTTGGAATTACAATACAGAAGGATTTGCCAAGACAGGATTGCAGTTTTGTGGCCTTATTATGGGGGATCATAGCAAGTGTGGCATCAATACGATGTTTAACACGGGAACCGTAGTTGGCGTTAGTGCAAATATTTTTGGAAGTGGATACCCCAGAAACTTTATTCCAAGTTTTACGTGGGGAGGGGCATCTGGCTTTACTACCTACCTTACCAAAAAAGCGTACGAAGCTGCAAGAGCAATGATGAAACGTAGGAACGTTGAATTTGATGCCATAGAAGAAGGCATTCTCAACCAGGTTTTCGAGTTGACCAAAAAATGGCGAAAAGAGTAGTTTCAGAGAAAAGCGCATAGATGAAGGATTATGATTTATCACATGTAAAAGGAACTTTTTTTTAGGAAGCATCTATTGTATAAAATCTATTGTCTCTAAAATCTTATTTTTATCTTTGCAGCCCGATTTTCAGACGGTTATGTCCAATAAAGTTGCTTTTTATACATTAGGTTGTAAACTTAATTTCTCAGAAACTTCAACCATTGCCCGAAGTTTTGAAAATGAAGGTTTTGACCGTGTGGATTTTTCTGAGGAAGCAGACATTTATGTTATCAACACCTGTTCGGTCACTGAAAATGCGGACAAACGTTTCAAAACCATTGTAAAACAATCCCAAAAGGGAAATCCGGATGCCTTTGTTATTGCTGTAGGTTGTTATGCGCAACTAAAACCAGAAGAATTGGCTGATGTGGATGGAGTGGATTTGGTTTTGGGCGCAACCGAAAAATTTAAAATCACGGACTATCTAAACGACCTTAGCAAGAATGGAAGGGGCGAAGTACATTCCTGCGAAATTAATGAAGCTGATTTTTATGTAGGCAGCTATGCCATTGGAGATAGAACCCGCGCTTTCCTAAAGGTTCAAGACGGCTGTGATTACAAATGCTCGTACTGCACCATCCCTTTGGCTCGGGGGATTTCGCGAAGTGATACTTTGGAGAATGTGCTGAACAACGCGGCTGAGATTTCTTCAAAAGGTATCAAAGAAATTGTGCTTACGGGAGTCAATATTGGTGATTATGGTAAAGGTGAGTTTGGAAATAAAAGACACGAACATACTTTTTTGGATTTGGTAAAAGCCTTAGATACGGTGGATGGAATACATAGACTTCGAATTTCATCTATTGAGCCCAATCTATTGAAAAACGAGACTATCGAGTTTGTGGCACAGAGCCATTCATTTGTTCCTCATTTTCATATTCCTTTACAAAGCGGTAGTGATGGTATCTTAAGATTGATGCGAAGAAGGTATCTGACCAACCTATATGTGGAGCGCATTGCCAAAATTCGGGCGGTTATGCCACACGCTTGTATTGGAGTGGATGTGATTGTGGGTTTTCCAGGTGAGACGGATGAACACTTTCTGGAAACCTACGATTTTTTGAACAAATTGGACATTTCATACTTACACGTCTTTACCTATTCTGAAAGAGACAATACTTTGGCAGCCAAAATGGATGGAGTGGTTCCCAAAAACGTACGAGCCAAGCGCAGCAAAATGCTTAGAGGTTTATCAGTAAAAAAACGGAGGGCTTTTTACGAAAGCCAATTGGGTACCACAAGAACTGTTTTGTTTGAAGGCGAAAACAAATCCGGATACATACATGGGTTTACAGAAAATTATGTAAAAGTAAAGGCACCATGGAATCCTGAATTAGTCAATACCTTACATGAAGTGGAATTGACCAAGATAGATGAAGATGGTCTAGTCCGATTTGAGTATGTGGCCCAAAATGTATTGGCATAAAAAAAACCTCTCAATGGAGAGGTTTTTTATAGCTTGTAATCTTTTCTAGATTCGTATCCCTACGGGAAGCATCTCTTTATATTGCCTGTTCTTTCTTAAGAAACCTGCAATATGAGGACTAGTAGGTACAACCCTTAAGTTTTTTTCTTGAATTTGATGAAGAACTTCTTTAATAAAAGATTCCTTAAAACCTTCTTCAGTGATTTCTTCTGGAATAACCAACTTCGTCAAGAATACTTTACGTTCTTGAGAAGAATATTCAATTTTTGCTAAGTGGCCGTCCACTTGAGTTTCGAATTGACGCAAGAAACTATTGTCCTTAACTTCCATTTCTGTCATATAGTTCTGTTTTAAATTGGCTTTACGCAACTGACTTACTCTGAGGTAAGTAAAATTTAAGTTTTTGCAAGATGTATATCAGCGGGGCTATTGCAAAAAGGGACACAAAATTAATTAAAAAATACTTAATTTCCTAGCCTATTCGATAATTGGTGAGAAATGCCCGACAATAAAATTCACGTCTACCTTATGCCGGGAATGGCTGCTAATTCATCTATTTTTGACGGCCTTGCTTTATCACAAAACACTTTTGAATTACACAAATTGGATTGGTTTCTACCCCGTAAAAAGATGAGTCTCCAAGCGTATGCCAAAGAGATGTTGAAGCACGTTCAACATGATTCCCCTGTGCTGGTCGGTGTATCTTTTGGTGGCCTTTTGGTGCAGGAAATGGCAAAGTTCATAAATACAAAAAAAGTGATTATCATCTCCAGTGTAAAATCTAAAAAAGAGATGCCCAAAAAGATGATTTTTGCAAAATACACTAAGGCGCATAAACTGCTACCCACTGGAGTGGTCACCAATATTGAAGTCTTGGTGAAATACGCCTTTGGGGAAACGGTAACCAAACGCTTGGAACTCTATGAAAAATACCTCTCCATCAGAGACAAGTTCTACATAGATTGGGCAATTGATACCATGGTGAACTGGAATCAAGAAAAACCACTGCCCAATACTATTCACATTCACGGAACCTTGGATAATGTATTTCCTATAACGAACATTAAGGAATGCATTGCGGTTAAAAACGGTAAGCATGCTATGATCGTATATCGCGTAAAATGGTTTAATGAACATCTTCCCGCAATTATTTTAGAAGAAGGGAGTTCTATATAGTATCTTTATTAAAATTATCGGTGCATATGAAATACGTAAAAAATACTTTGGCGGGTATCGGATTATTGGTGGTAGTAGGGAGCTTGATTTTTGCCGTTCAATCCACTCCGGAAGAAAAAGCAGTTTTGGAAAAAGTAATTACTTCAGATAAAAATGTAACAGATGGTTATCAAATAAGTGCGATTGAGATTCCGGAAGATCTAAATTTTGCGGGAGAAGCAGTACCTCTGGAGGATCCTGAAATATTAGAACGTGTGGATCGCGAATTTCTGGTGAATACCTATTGGCAATCCAACGCTATTCTATTGATGAAACGAGCACACAAGTATTTTCCAATAATTGAACCGATTTTGGCTAAAAACGGTATTCCTGATGATTTTAAATATCTAGCTGTTGCCGAGAGCGGTCTTCAGAATGCGGTGTCACCTGCCGGCGCGCGAGGATTTTGGCAAATATTAAAAGGTACCGGTAAAGAATATGGTCTGGAGGTGAATTCCAATGTGGACGAACGTTACCATATCGAAAAAGCAACCCAAGTAGCCTGTGACTATCTAAAAAAATGGAAAAATAGATTTGGAAGCTGGACCTTAACTGCAGCCGCTTATAATGCGGGACCTGCTGGAATCCAAAAATATATGCGAATTCAAAAGGAAGATGATTATTACGACCTGCTTCTAGGTGAAGAAACCGGCCGCTATGTTTTTCGAATTATGGCCATAAAAGAGATTTTATCAAGCCCCGATAAATATGGGTTTGAAGTGAAAAAAGAAGACTTATACAACGCTGTTCCCACTTTTACGGTAGAAGTAGATTCTGCGGTTACCAGTTGGGCTGATTTTGCTCTGCTTTATGAAATCAACTATAAAATTCTAAAAAGGCATAATCCTTGGCTTAGAGAACCTCATTTGAATAACGCTACAGGTAAGACCTATGTGGTTGAGATTCCAAACAAGGGATATTATAGGGAGACCAGCGCGGGAAGATAGAGACTTTATTGTTGCACTTTTTATTTCTGTTCGGAACCCAAAGCAGTTTGATACAAGAAGCTTCATTTCGATAACGGACTCTATTTATTCCGTTTCTAACAAAGCGATGGAATCCACACCAATATGCTTTACCTTATAGCCATGGGAATTTAGAAGTGTCTCGCATTCCTGCAAATCTGATTTGTTTAAATGGTCGTTTTCAAATGAAATCATTTCGGGTTTCACCAGAGAAAAATCGATGGTTTTAATAATTTCAAAATCAAAACCTTCGGTGTCAATTTGGAGCAGATTCAGGTTTTTGAAATTGTGTTTCTCCAACAAATCATCTATGGTAGAACACTGCACATCTTCAGTTGTAATGTAATCATCAATATGGTTTGGAAGTGGTATATCCTCTTTTTGTGCCATTTCCTTGACATAACCTCTCTGGATTTGATAATCCAGTGTTGCACGATTAAATGTTGCCAAGCCAGTAGCCCATCGCGAATTGGTAAACCCTAACTTGTAGAGTTCTCTTGTGCCCGTTTTTTCGGCAATGGCGGTATTTTCAAGAATTACATTTTTTTCATAACGATAGGTCTTGGATAGTTTTTTGGTAAAAACTTCTTTTTGGGGCTCTGCAATAATTCCCTTCCACGAATGCCGCTTAACAAATCGAAAGATGGGGTCATTTACAAAGCCATCATTCCCTCCAATTTGGAGAAAGCGAAATGTTGGAACATTTTGTGAACGATCCTCCATAATCTGGGCAATGGAACCTGGTTTGGGTTTGTAAAAAAATTTGTAGTAAAGTTTCATAAATCCTGGGTCCAGCCCAAGAAATGTCAACGTCAAGTTTTTGACAATTTTCCTGAAATTCATATTTCGTAGTTGGTTGGTAACGTCCAGCTAAAAACCGGAGCGCTTGAAATTTAACAAAAAATTTTGTTAAAATTGATTTTTAGGAAATCAAAGTAAAGTGATGCGGGTTTATATTATCTGCTGACAATAAGAAATTTAGGGTATATAAAATCGTATCGCTCCTCGGTTAAACCAATAAGATTACAAAAGTAAATGACGGTGACCAGACAGAAATATCCGTGGAGAAAACTCTGTGCTATGCCTTACCTTGAATGTATATGTTGGAGATTCTTAATGCGAAATAGAGTATAACCGTAAGACTCGTATTACGGAAAAAGAGATGGTCTTAAAATGCATTGTCAAAGGGGTAAAAAAACAATTTTGGACCTTAGGTTATCTCTAGATTTTTTTCATCTGTTGTTGCATCATTTTTATTTGCTCGGTTAACATATTGTTCTTATCCAATTTTTTGGCCTCTTGAAGTAGGGTAGTGGCCTCACGCTTTCTGCGTTTTTGCATAGCAATACCTGCAAGGCTTAGCTTGGCCATGGCCACATCGTAGTCCATGGTCAATCCCAACTTTAGGGCCTTTTTAAAATACTTTTCAGCTTGGGTCAAGTTTTTTTGAGAGAAAATGATACCGTGCAAATAGTTGTAATACCCTTGCTGTTTTTTGATTAGTGAAGATTCTGGGTTCTTGATTTTTGCCAACCACTTTTGGGTACCTTCCATATCCTGTTTCCGCATACGTAAAAAAGCCAAGAGGATAATTTCATTTCTAAAATATAGGAAAACGAAGATGAGGGACAGAAAAAACAGCGCTACGCCATTTCCTATATAACCTTCAACAAACTGATAGCCAGCATAGGCAATAATTAAAAAAGCTAGTACCAATTTTATATTCTTATTGAACATAGAGTTATTGTATTAATTCGTAGGTAATTGTTGATTTGATTGAAGTAGGAATTTCTACATCTCCAAGATTGGCAACTTTTGATATGCCCTTGGCCAGACTTTCGCTATTTATGGTCTTTATGAAGCCAGTTTCCGTATCGGTTGTAATGGAAGTCTGTTGAGTTCCCGTGAGAGACATAGTTGTACCGTTTTCACTGGTTTCCATGACGATGGTTGCATCTCCACTAATTTTGGCTTCATCTGAACTTAAACTTTCTAGCTTCCAATCGTTTTTGGCTTGCAACTTACCGCTAAATTCATTTTTCCAAGAATCGCCAACACCCACATTTTTCGCCGGATAGAAATAGGTCATTTGCTCAAAACTTTTGGCCAAACCATCAGAACTGAATTCGTTTTCCAAGGATTTCTTCATCAGATTTTTCGTAAAATCATCTGTAATATTGGCTTTTTGAACCATATTCTGTATTAACTCGCTTCCGCCATTCACCTCTATGATTTTTCCATCTTTCTGCATGGTCATTTTCATCTTATAACCAATGAGGCCACTAAACATTTCAGACATAATATCGCCGGCTACCGGTTCAGAAGCTTTCACATTGATAAGCTCACCTTGTAAATTGGAGGTGGTCTTCATTCCAAAATCTTCAAAAGCGAGTTCTATGGTATACTTAGATTCCGTTTCTCCTACTACTTTAAAAGAAAAAATAGCTCCTAAATCATTGGTCAATTCATGTTTCGCACCATCCACTTCTTGTATAATAAGTTGTTTAGCATCCTGTTTAATCTTAAAAAAATCATCTTTCTTTAGATTATAACTAAGTTTTTCCTGACTTAACAATTGAAAAGAGGTTAAGCACAGAAGGGGTAAAAGCCCAAGGAAACCGAAAAATCTTTTGAAATGCATGAGGTATGTATTGATGCGACAAAACTAACACAAACATTTTTTACAAACCATTTGTCGAAGTAAAAACTCTTCGTATATTTGCGCCCAGAAATTTTGGAAGCTTTTCCACATTTTTTAAATCCTTATTAAAGTAGTTCGGAAATGAAAAGAACGTATCAGCCGTCAAAACGGAAGAGAAGAAACAAACATGGTTTTAGAGAGCGCATGGCTACAGCCAATGGCAGAAAGGTTCTTGCTCGTAGAAGAGCTAAAGGAAGAAAGAAATTAACTGTTTCATCTGAGCCAAGACACAAAAAATAATGTGCTGTCAATAACTTTTAATTAAAGGTGCTACTTTCCAAGTTTAGCACCTTTTTTTTGACCTATTTTTAACGATTGAAATACAACTAACAGAAAAAGAATGCCCAAAAGAAAAGATCTCAAATCCATTTTGATTATAGGTTCAGGTCCAATAATTATTGGACAAGCCTGTGAGTTTGATTATTCAGGAAGCCAGGCTTTGCGTTCGCTGCGCGAAGACGGTATTGAAACTATTCTTATAAATAGTAATCCTGCTACTATCATGACCGACCCTTCCATGGCTGATCATGTGTATTTGAAACCCCTGAATACAAGGTCAATTATTGAGATTTTGAAAAAACATCCCAATATTGATGCTGTTTTACCAACAATGGGAGGACAAACGGCTTTGAACCTCTGTATTGAAGCAGATGAAAAAGGGATTTGGGAAGATTTTGATGTTGAGATTATAGGAGTGGACATTGATGCCATTAACATTACCGAAGATCGCGAACAGTTCCGGGAGTTGATGACCAAAATAGGTATTGGTATGGCACCTCAGGCAACGGCGACATCCTTTTTGAAAGGAAAAGAAATTGCACAGGAGTTTGGTTTTCCTCTGGTGATTCGGGCGTCTTTTACCTTAGGAGGGGCAGGGGCTTCCATTGTTCATGATCCCAAGGATTTCGATAAGTTATTAAGTCATGGACTTGAGGTATCACCGATTCATGAGGTGATGATTGACAAAGCCATGATGGGATGGAAGGAATATGAATTGGAATTATTGCGAGACCAAAATGATAATGTAGTCATCATCTGTACCATTGAAAACATGGACCCCATGGGTATCCATACTGGAGATTCCATTACAGTGGCACCTGCAATGACTCTTTCCGACAGAACCTTCCAGCGCATGCGTGATATGGCCATACACATGATGCGTAGTATCGGTGATTTTGCCGGAGGATGTAACGTACAATTCGCCGTAAGTCCTGATGAAAATGAAGAGATTATTGCTATTGAAATAAATCCAAGAGTTTCCCGCTCTTCGGCATTGGCATCCAAAGCTACTGGATATCCGATTGCCAAGGTAGCTGCCAAATTAGCGATTGGCTATACTTTGGATGAATTGCAAAACCAAATTACTCAATCCACTTCAGCGCTATTCGAACCTACTTTGGATTATGTAATTGTAAAAATTCCACGTTGGAACTTTGATAAGTTTGAGGGCTCCGATAGAACCCTAGGGTTACAAATGAAGGCAGTTGGAGAGGTTATGGGAATTGGGCGTTCGTTTCAAGAAGCCCTTCATAAAGCTACCCAATCTTTGGAGATTAAGCGAAATGGGCTTGGTGCCGACGGTAAAGGATATACCGACTACGACAAGATTATTAGCAAACTCAAAATACCTAGTTGGGATCGTGTATTTGTACTTTATGATGCGATTCAATTGGGAATCCCTTTAAAGACCATTCACGATATTACCAAAATAGACATGTGGTTTTTGAAACAATATGAGGAACTGCATTACTTGGAAAAAGAAATCGCAAAACATACGGTCGAGAGCGTGCCTAAATCACTCTTGTTAGAGGCCAAGCAGAAAGGATTTGCAGATAGACAAATTGCGCATATGTTGGATTGCTATGAAAGCGAAGTCCATAAAAAGCGAACCAATCTTGGAATCAACAGAGTTTATAAACTGGTGGATACCTGTGCAGCTGAATTTAAAGCAGTTACACCCTATTACTACTCAACCTTTGAAGAAGAGATTGAAAGACCAGATGGAACTCGTTACGTAGCCAATGATAGTGAGGTCACAGATCGCAAGAAAATTGTGGTTCTAGGCTCTGGACCTAACCGAATAGGACAAGGAATTGAGTTTGATTACTGTTGTGTTCATGGAGTTTTGGCAGCTGCTGAGTGCGGGTACGAAACCATTATGATCAATTGTAATCCTGAAACGGTGTCTACTGACTTTGATACTGCAGATAAACTTTATTTTGAACCGGTTTTCTGGGAACATATTTATGATATCATCCTCCATGAAAAACCAGAAGGGGTTATTGTTCAGCTAGGAGGACAAACCGCATTGAAACTTGCCGAAAAATTGGACAAATACGGTATCAATATTATAGGCACAAGTTTTGAATCCTTGGATTTGGCTGAGGATAGAGGTAGTTTTTCTACACTTTTAAAAGATAACAATATACCTTATCCAAAGTTTGGTGTTGCAGAAACCGCTGATGAAGCCTTGGAATTGGCCGAAGAGCTTAACTTCCCACTATTGGTAAGACCCTCCTACGTTTTGGGTGGTCAAGGGATGAAGATTGTGATCAACAAAGAAGAGCTGGAAGCCCATGTGGTCGATTTGCTTCGTAAGATTCCCAACAATAAATTGTTGTTGGACCACTACTTAGATGGTGCAATTGAAGCTGAGGCCGATGCTATTTGCGATGGGGACGAGGTACGTATTATAGGAATCATGGAGCATATCGAACCTTGTGGTATCCACTCAGGTGATTCAAATGCAACCCTTCCACCGTTCAATTTAGGTGAATTCGTGATGCAGCAAATTAAGGATCATACCAAAAAGATTGCGCTGGCTTTAAACACGGTTGGACTTATCAATATCCAGTTTGCGGTAAAAGATGATACGGTATACATAATTGAGGCCAATCCAAGAGCTTCTCGTACTGTTCCTTTTATAGCGAAAGCCTACGGAGAGCCATATGTGAATTTTGCTACCAAGGTGATGTTGGGCGAAAAGAAAATAAAGGATTTTGATTTCAACCCACACTTGGATGGGTATGCTATTAAGCAACCTGTATTCTCGTTCAATAAATTCCCGAATGTGAACAAAAATCTAGGACCAGAAATGAAAAGTACTGGGGAAAGCATCCTATTTATCGATAGTTTAAAGGATGATGATTTTTACAATCTCTATTCCCGAAGAAAAATGTACTTAAGTAAGTAAAGGACGTTTACCTAGCTTAATCTAGGCAACCACATTCCCATGGTGGCGGCAAATGTACCAACTATGGTAACTAGGGTGCTTCCTACGAGAATGATACTTGTTGCGATTTGCCAACCAGGTTTTGCTGTTTTCTTAGCGTACAGATAAGTTTCTGCAATTGCCAAAGGAATCAGGTATTGACCAAACCCTAGGAAAACAAGAAATGGCCCTCTAAACGTTTCTGGGTCAAATCCAACAGGCCCATTATTGATTAAGAGCCAGAACATAAGCCCAATTCTAAAAAACCAGACCCCGCCCATAACTAGAAATAATCGTAATACCCACTCGCTATGTGCTACAAAGTCCTTCTGTATGGCGCATTTTATGGCTAAAAAAGCAAAAAGCATGATTAAGATACCATTGAAACTGACACTCAAATCACCAACAATACCGCTAATGGTTCCTTTGGTTACTACCATGTAAACACCACTGAGACTAATGAGAAAAGCCGAACCAATATAAATTCTTCCGCTATATCTATGGAAACGAGGGGCCCACTTTCTGATTTTGGAACTAAACTGAAGGGGGCCACCTACCATAACTATCACAGCAAACAAAAGATGAAATGCCACAGCTAGATTGCCCATGGTTTCACCTTCAATATAACCATGGGGCAGAACCCGGTTCCATTTCATAAAATTTCCATCTATAGCAGCTCCTCCATAAAAAGCAGCTACATAAAAGGCAAATATCCATTGACCGATTACGGCTGCTATAAACCATATGGTCGCCGAGGTTGTTAATGCTCTGGGAAGAAACTTTTTTTGTAAAACACCTTTTGCGAGGATTTCAGTATTTGATAACATGGCCATTTGTTTTTTGATTGATGATGAAAAGAATTGACTTAAGGTGCTTTCATAGCAATAGGGGAGGTGTTAAAACCCTTAAGGAGCAACCACCCGATCATGATTAAAAGATGTACACCGTTTTGACCGAAAAAGGCAAAACTTACCGTTTGATTAAACATAGTAAGCAAACAGGCACTGAAGACAAGAATCATGGCTATAATACCCCACAAAGAAAGCAACCTGGGGATAAGCCTAGTTTTAAAAAAGATATAGTACAAAACACCCATGGCCAAGCTGAATAGCATAATCGCAAAATAATGGTACCAGAAGTACCCCTCCAGTTCTACCGTTGCCAAAGCTGCCAGGGTATTTTCGTCTAAATCAGTTCGATTGACAAACGCTTCTGCCATGGACAGAAGGGACAACTCAGCTGAGTTACTTACAAGAATTACCGCAAAGTGTAAAATCCAGATTCCAAAAAACCAATAGGCTAAACCTTTTTTAAAACCGCTGATAATTGGAAATAAGAAAATAGCAATAACAAGCCATATAATACTTACCAAAATATCAAGAAGGATGGAGACGCGTATTTGAAGGTCATTTTCAAAAAGTTGTTCCAAAAGACTAGGAGACCAGGCCATCGATAGGGATAAATTGCGAAAATTTAATCCTAGTACACCCAATGCTACGATGGCAAATAGCAAGGTGCCGAGGATTCGACCCGTTTTAATAGTTGATTGCATAATAGTATGATTTTTGATTGATGATTTTTACAAATCGTTGAAAACTAAGGTTTCACAATTTTATTTCGAGTAGCTTCAAAGTGTTCTAAATGCTCCATAGCTTGAAGGCCTCGCTGTAAATTATTGGAGATAAGCTGAAAAGCTTTTAAAGTTTCTTGTCTGACTTTGGTTATCTCCTCTTGATCAGGCGGTGGGTTCCTCTCTGGGTGGGCAAATAGGAAAAATAGGAATACCCACGCAGGAAATGACACTTTCTTTACCCCCCGGGTGAATGCTAATTGAGGTAAAACTGTAATTGGATTTTTCATGATTGTTCGTTTTTTGATTGATGATTGATGATTGAATGATTGATGAATAAACGGCTGATTACTCTTTTTGCACGTTGACTATTTTAATAGTTTTGATATCTCCACTAATGTCTACAGTCCCTTCCGAAGTGTTGCTGTATCGCATATGTTCATAATTTAGGAGCAGTTTTGCTTCACTTTCCCCCTTAAGTTCCAAGTTCAGTTCATCTCCAGAGATTGAATCTTTAGATGTTACAGTACTATATGTATCCAGCTCTAGAAACTCAAGGGATTTGAGACTAACATTAATTACGACGCTGTCCCTTTTCTTAATACCTTTTTTACTCTTGATAAACAAGGTATCCTGCAGTACAGCTGTATTAACTGAATCGATTAAGTGATTTGGGGCTTCAACGTGTACCTTGTGTAAGCTATCTTGTACCAGTATGACGTGTAATGCGCCATTGGTTTTTATGCTTTTAAAAGAAACTATGGTTCGTTCCTCACTCACTCTGGTTGCTATAATCCTTTTGCTATCTTCTTGTTTCATGTAATGATGCGTTGTAAGCTGAAAGACCAAGGTGAAAATCAAAATAGCCGCTAATGCTCCAAAAAGAATCAGATTACTTTTTTTCATTTTTTTCTTGGTTAAATACGTTAATCAACTCTTCCAAAGGAATGTTCATCATGTTCATTTTTCGGAAGACATCCGGTAGGGTGTGTTCCATAAATTCCTTTCGTTTAATCTCCATAACTTTTGCATATCCTTCCTTAGCAACAAAATATCCGATTCCTCTCTTGTTATAGATAACACCCAAATCCTGCAGATGATTAAATGCGCGAATCGCTGTATTGGGGTTTACTTCTACCAACATGGCAATTTCCCGTACTGATGGGATTCGTTCTTCTTCTTTCCACTGTTTTTCTAAAATGTTTTCATAGAAAACTTCCGCGATTTGTAGATAAATGGGTTTACTATTGTCAAAATCCATTTCTACACCTCCTTTTCCTTTATTTTCAAGTAGGCAACCAAGAGCATTAGTGGCCCAAATACGAGTCCGTAAAACCATTTGCCGACTAATGAAAAGTCTTGACTAGCTCTATCAAAGGCCTTGGAACCTGAAGATTCGCTGGAAAAAATCCCAAAATCGTGATTTAGCAATCCAAAACTGATAAAATTGAAAATGAGAAAACCAATGAAAAGAACGCCTAAGACCAATAAGGTTTTTCCAATACGGTTTTTGGTAAAGCTCAAAGCTCCAACTAGAAAAATAGGTTGCACAAAAAAGTACAAATGCACCATCTTCCAATAATTTGCTGAAAAAAAAGAGGTAATGGTAAAATCTGCCCTAAAAACAATAGTACCCACGATCATTGAAAAAATTCCTACTACAATTGCCATTAAAGAAAAAATGACCGTATATAAAATATAAGCGTTTGCCCACTTACCTGTAATTCGTTCAAGGGTAGATACGGGTAGTGAGAGATATGCATGATTCATTTTTGGATTCTGGAATTCACGGCAGATGGCATAGGTATAAAAAATCCCAAATGAAAAATAACAGAGTGAAAAACAACCGAGAAACTCATCAGACGAGAGTTTTTTATCCCAAGCCATGTTGAACAGACATAGTAAAAAGAGTACAATACCAGAAACCAAAATGCCAGTAAAAATGCTTCCTTTTAAAAGCATAACGTCCCTTCGGATGAATTGTATGATTCTTGAAACTTCAAATTCTTTCATCAGTATCTGGATGTTAAAGTAGAATTGATTTCTTCAGGCTTCGCAAGAACTCCGTTAAAAAGCAACTCAAGGTCTATTTCACTTTCTTCCATATTTTCCCGAGTCAATATCACCCTTCCCCCAAAACTGGATTCAGAAAAGAGAACCTTAGATTCATTTTCCTTAGAGACTCTTCCAAACCAAAGCGTATCTGAAACCTTGGATAGGGATTGGTTAAAAATGACTTGGGCATTATCCAAGATAACCACGTGATCAATGAGACTGTGTAGGTCTCTTACTTGGTGGGTAGAAATGATGATGCACTTATCTTCGTTTATGGCGGAGGCCAATATTTTTCTAAACTGACTTTTGGAAGGAATATCAAGACCATTGGTAGGCTCATCCATAAGTAGGAGAGGAGTATTTGAAGCAAGACCAAAAGCAATCAGGACCTTTTTCTTTTGCCCGAATGATAACCTGGATATTCCTTGCTTACGAAAAAGCCCAAACTCTTCGATTAGCGTATAAAAATAATCCTTTGAAAAGTTGGGATAAAAAACAGAGTTTATTTTTTCATAGGTCTCTATAGATACCGTAGGCAACTCAAACTCTTCCGGAATAAAGAATAGGTTTTTGAGTGTCTTTACGTTTCTGGCATGTGTAGATTCTCCATACAAAGTACAATGTCCATATTCTGGATTTAGCAGTCCACAAACCAATTTCATTAACGTACTTTTCCCTTCACCATTTTTTCCAAACAGCCCATAAATGCTCCCTGACTCAAAATCCAAATCCACTGATTTCAGGATAGAATGCCCTTGCGGGTACTTGAAATGAAGTTGTTTTAAGGTTAACATTACAGTGTATTAGCAAACTAGAACACTACAAATGTATTAAAAAAATTTAATTCTGCAAGTTTTTTTAAAATTGGCAGTGACTTCAGTTAAGTTTAAGGGGCTTCTTTTATAGTCTGAAACAGTTCGGAATTTTGCTTTGGTAGGGTATTCAAAAAGAAATTCGCTATGTTTCTGACCTCTTTGGCAAAATCTCCAAAGTGTTCTGTCCGTGCATTGATTGAGGCGTTTACCACTAAACCATATTCGGGAAATAGCACAAGAAAATTCATGGAGCCTTTGCTTACACCACCATGATGAACCATCCAAGTAGATTTCCCGTCTAGCAAGGATTCGTTTTCATACTGCAACCAGGAACGCCACCCCAAGGCATACTCTTGTTCGTTGACTTTACCGTTGGAAAGCTTAACAGGGGTCCAAAATTCCTTTTTGGTTTCTATGGATAAGAAAGTGCTATCTGCTAACCATGCATTTCCCATCCTAACCAAATCCGAAGGAGTGGAAATGAAACCGCCACCGGCCCATTTATAGCTAAGATTAACATCGTGTTTTATGCCCATTGTCCGATATTCCCTATAACAACCATCTTGGGTTTGATAGAAAGTGGCAAAATTTTTTGTTTTGGGACGAGCATGGTCACCATAGGTACTTTGCATGTTTAAAGTATTGAAAACGTTAGCCTGCATATAATCCAAAAAGGGCTGATTTGCCGCTTGTTCTAGAACAACACTGGAGAGATTAATATCAAAAGTGGAGTAGGCAAAGTTTGAGCCAGGTTTATATATCAATGGATATCTGTCAAAGACCTTTAAACCTTCGGAAGCCGAATAGAATTGGTTGCAGTTACAAAGTGTATATCTTCCTGATGCCAATCCAAAATCCTCATAGTTTCCAACACCTGCGGTGTGACTAAGCAATTGTCTAAGGGTAAAATCCCATTCTTTACGAGTCCAATTTTTAATAGTATCCCCAATTACCGTGTCTAGAGTAAGCCCTCCCTTATCTATCCGTCTGGCAATACCCGTTGCCGTGATTGCTTTTGAGGTGCTGCCAATACGATATTGAGTTGAAGGGGTTGCTGCAACAAGCCTTTCAACATTTGCGAACCCTTCTGCCACGGACCAGATTAATTTGCCATTATGACCAATAGCTATTGAAAAAGAGGGAACATTTAGTCTTTTACTGATTCCAGGGAGGTACTTTTGCGCTTCTTGAATTGAACGGGAATATTCAGGATTTGAAACTTCTTCTGTAATTGGGAATGGTCTCGTTGGAAACTTGGTGAAGGTGCTATAATAATAAATGCTCCAACTCAACCATATAACAAACAATATTCCGAATACGCGCAATAATCGGCGGGTGAATTTAGTGAGGGTAATTTTTTTCATACACCAAAAATGAAGCGTTTTGGCATAGCCAAATTGAAAAGTAGACCAACAAATCATTAATGCTCAATAATATTGGTTGAACACGGTTTAATGTATTTTGTTGGTGCTAAACCTGATTTAAACATCGGAACTTTGAGATTCGTCTACAAATGGGATAAGCACTATACTATTTAATTACTTTTGGTTTCGATGACAATGAAAGTGAATCAAAAAGAACCAATTCTTAATAGAGGAATCTCATCCCATGCCCTTTTTTGGTTTATTCTGCTTTGCAGTTTTACCCTAATACAATTTTTTAAAGATGGTAACAACCAAAGTATTTGGCTCTTGGCGTTACAAAACTTGAAAAGACTCCCAGCAATGCTTCTGGCCGTATATGGGTTTAACCACTATCTGGTTCCTCGTTTTTACAAAACCAGGAAATACCTTCTTTTTGGATTGTGTTCTCTTGGGCTTTTTTATTTTGCCAGTGGTTTTGATAGACTTGTAAACGTCTACTTGTATGAACCCCTTTTTCGAGAAGGTTCCTTTGCACAAGAATCTGTTTTAGAGATCTTTTCAGATGTAGGCTTTTTATTTTTTGGGTATTTGCCAGCATTACTTACCGCAACCTTTGCGATGACTTTGACAAAAATGGCATATGAAAGGAATGAAATAGAGCGCGAGAAACTTCAATTGGAAAGTGATAAAAACAAAGCAGAACTAAATGCTTTAAAATCGCAAATACACCCTCATTTTCTTTTTAATACCCTAAACAATCTTTATGCTTTAACGGTACAAAAATCAGACAAGGCCCCTAAAATGGTTGAATCACTATCTGAAATGTTGGATTATATTTTGTACAAATGCAATGAAAAGTACGTCTTGCTTGAAAATGAGATTGGATTGATTAAAAACTATATTGCGTTGGAAAGAATTCGGTTTGGTGACAATATTGTTTTGAATTGCAAATTTGACTTTGATAAAAGCAAACATCAGGGATTACGAATTGCACCTTTGCTATTACTATCTATCGTGGAAAACGCTTTTAAACATGGCGCAAGTAGTCAAGTAGGTCAACCAAAAATTGATGTTCATCTTTATCTTGAGGCTGAATTTCTCTATTTTGAAGTTAAAAACACTAAGGAGCCGAATTCCATACCGGATAGTACAGGTTTTACCAAAGGCATTGGGGTTGCCAATCTAAAGCAACAATTGGAGAAACTATACTGGGATTATAGCTTGGAAAGTTATGATATGGGGGATAGTTATAAAGTAAAGTTGTGCATAAACACAAGCTCATCCAATGATTAAGTGTATCCTTATTGATGATGAGCCCTTGGCCCGTTCCTTATTAGAAGGACATATTGCGGAAATTCCCTATTTGGAGTTGTTGGGTTCTTTCAAAAATGCATTGGAAGCAAGCGCCTTTTTAAATCTAGAAAAAGTCGATGTTGTTTTTTTGGATATACAAATGCCCAAACTTACTGGTCTCGATTTTCTAAGGACATTGTCTAATCCTCCAAAAATCATTTTTACTACGGCCTACAGGGAATATGCATTGGACAGCTATGAATTCGAAGCTGTGGATTACTTATTGAAACCGATTACGTTTCCCCGTTTTTTAAAGGCGGTCAATAAACTAACCCGTATCGGACAGAAAGTCATCAATACCGAAACAGAAAATCCGGGTAGGGATTATATGTTTATTTCAGTTAATAAAAAGCAGATAAAAGTACTATTTGATGCTGTATCCCACATTGAAAGCCTTAAAGATTATATACGTATCCACTTGGACAACGAGTCTTTAATTTTTAAGGGGCAACTGAATACTACACTTAAGGATTTGCCTTCATACTTTATTCGGGTACACCGATCTTACGTGGTCAATTCTCGAAAAGTTACTGCCTATACAGCACGTGATATCGAAATAGGACCCTTTGAGATTCCAATAGGAGGAAAGTATAAAGAATATGTTGTCAGGTACTTAAAAAGCAATCTGAGTCCTTAGGAATTGTAAGTTCTAGCTTTTAGGAGTTTTGAAGAAGCTCGTTCAAACGGTCGAATACAGAACCCCATCCGTTGTAAAAACCCATTTTTTCCTGTTGCTTGCAATATTCTTCCGTTTGGTGTACACAGTGAAAGGTGAATTTTGTTTTTTCGCCATCCCGCTGAAAGATTGAGTGGATTTCCACGTTTTCGGTCATAGGCTTGAAGTTAGCACTTGATACAATTTTCTTATGATGTACAATTTCAGAATAGATTCCATCTGCAATGAATTCATTTCCATCTGGCATTTTCATGACATATTTCCATGTCCCACCTACCTTAAAACTATGTTCCAACACGGTAGTTTCCATTCCTTTTGGCCCCCACCAATTAGCAATATGTTCAGGTTGGGTCCATGCGTTCCAGACCATTTCAAGGGGTGCGTTGAACGTTCTTTCTAAGGTTAGCGTTCGGTCTTTTGGTAAATTTTCATTGTTCATTTTTGTTGGATTTATTTTGTAATTGGTTAAGGTAATTCTCAAAGGAATCTAGTTTTTCTTCCCATAGATTTCTGTATTGATCGATCCAAAGAAATGCTGGAATCAGATTTTTTGGGTTTATCAGGCAATAGCGCTCCCTTCCTTTTTGTGTGATGGAAATAATTCCACATTCCTCCAGAATCCTCAAATGTTTTGATATCGCTGGTCTGCTAATATCAAACTTATCTGCTACCATGTTTACGGTCATGGCCTGTTTGGACAAATGTTGAATGATATCTCTTCGAACAGGATCGGCAATAGCTTGAAAAACATCTCTTCGCATCATACGCGTAACTGAATGGTTACAAATTTAAGGGTAATCATTTGGCTACGCAAATTTTAGAATAAAAAACCATACAGTTTCCTTTCCTACTTTGCTTCTAAAAGGTCAAATTGTTGAAGGTGATGAAAGCAACGCTTGTAATGGCCACGTTCCCACTCTTCAAAATCCAAAGGCCCAAAAATAGGATGGGTGTGTAACCCTTTAGAATTTGAACGATTGAAATCATAAAAGAACGCTATCTTTTTCTGTAGCGCTTCAACAGCATCTTTTAAGTTTTTAAAGCTCAATTGAGGCAAGGTATCTCCCAAGATTGGGTTCTTAAAATTTTGTTTTGTGGCTAGGTTATTCCTTAAGAATCTTTTGTATGCTTCAATTTTGTTTTCTGGAGTATAGCATGAGACCTGTATGAGTCCGGTTGAAACATCAAAAGTCCAAATCAAATGCTCCACCATTTGTTGGGGACTCATTTTGCCCCAAATAGGTTTTGAATGTTCCTTAAGGCCCGAAAGGATATCCAAGAGCTGATTTATCACGAATTCTTTTCGACCTGAGGCATCATTGACTTCAAAATCTAAGGCTATTTTGGTCATCGATACGCTCTACTTTTCCCATTCAGTATGGAAAATACCTTCTCGGTCTAATCTTTCATAGGTGTGTGAACCGAAGTAATCCCGTTGCGCTTGAATCATATTGAGTGGAAGCCTACTGCTGGTGTACGCATCAAAATACGTTAGGGCATTAGAAAGTCCGGGCAAGGGAATACCATTGTTAGCTCCATAAGCGACGAGTTCGCGGGTAGCAGTTACAGTTTCTTTTACTTTTTCAATAAAAGAAGACGATAACAACAAGTTTGGTAAATCAGGTTGTGCTTTAAAAGCGTCTGTAATGTCTGCCAATAGCGCTGCTCTAATAATGCAACCTGCCCTCCAAATTTTAGCAATTTCACCCAAATCCAATTCGTAACCATATTCTTTGCTGGCATCAGCCAATTGGTGCATCCCCTGGGTATAGGCCATAATAAATGAAAAATACAAAGCTTGCTCTGCTTTATTGGTCAAGGTGTCTTTTACGACAGATTCAGGTGTGGGTCTATCGTAAATTTCGTCAGCCTTGATACGTTCGTCTTTTAATGCCGAAATTTCCCGCATACTTACAGCAATGTCAATGGTCGGTACTGGAATACCTAAATCCATTGCGTTTTGCGAAGTCCATTTACCAGTTCCCTTTTGCTTGGCTTTGTCCAAAATCATGTCCACAAGGTCGCCATCGGTAAGATCATCCTTCTGTGCTAGGATCTCCGAAGTGATTTCTACTAAAAACGATTGTAAACGCCCGGAATTCCATTTGGCAAATGTGTCATGTTGTTCTTTGTTGGTAAGACCGCCAGCTTTTTTAAGTAAATCATAGATTTCAGAGGTGAGTTGCATTAATCCATATTCAATACCATTATGAACCATCTTTACATAGTTACCAGCGGATTTTGGCCCTAGATAGGCAACACAGGGTTCACCTTTGTATTTGGCGGAAACTGCTTCAAAAATAGGTTTTACATATTGGTAAGCCTCTTTTGAACCTCCTGGCATAATACTCGGTCCTTTACGAGCTCCTTTGGCCCCCCCTGAAACTCCAGCACCAAAGAAATTGATACCCTTATCCTTTAGGTAAGCTTCCCTTCGGTCTGTATCTGTAAAAAAGGAGTTCCCACCATCTATGATGATATCTCCTTTGTCCAAATGGGGTAAAAGAGATTCAATAACAATGTCCACCACTTTTCCTGCTGGAACCAACAGCATGATTTTACGTGGAGCGCTCAAAGCGTTGACAAAGGTTGAAACATCAACTGATGCATTCACCTTATCCGTATCCCCACCTTCTTCGATGAGTGCATTTACTTTCTCCTTATCCAAATCGTTTCCAAAGGCTGTAAAACCATTGTCTGCCACGTTTAAAATGAAATTTCTTCCCATTACACCAAGGCCTACAAGCCCAAAATCATATGTATTTGCCATGCGCTTTATTTTGAGTTTCTCGTGTTAATACAACACTAAGTGAATTGTTTGTCGGATTTTGAACCTAAAATAAACGTTATATTCGTTATGCTCAAAATAATGATGAGAACATTCCATGAAAAAAACCGATAATCAACTACTTGTAATTTTTGGAGCTTCAGGAGATCTTACCGCTCGAAAACTTGTTCCAGCGCTTTTCAACTTATATGTTGCAAAACAATTACCTAAAAACTTCGTCGTGTTGGGAGCGAGTCGAAGTGATATGACTGATGATGATTTTCGAAAGAAAGTGGTATTGGAAAGCAAATACCTGAAGAGTAAACTCGAAGATTTAAAAGAAAATTATATTGAAGGGTTTTCCAATAGCTTTTTCTATGAAGATTTGGGAGGGACGTACGATACGGATTATGGGAAATTGCGAAAGCGTATAGAGACCTTAAATGCAACCTATAAGACGGGAGGAAATATAATCTACTACCTTTCCACTCCTCCTACTTTGTATGAAACTATAGCCAAAAATCTTGCGGAAGTGGATTTGCATACCCAGAACAATGGTTGGAAACGTTTGATTGTTGAAAAACCTTTTGGGTATAGTTTAGAAACTGCAAAATCCCTTAACGCGGGATTACAACAATATTTCACCGAACCCCAGATTTACAGAATTGACCATTATTTGGGTAAAGAAACAGTACAAAATCTTTTGGTGACCCGCTTTGCAAACAGCATTTTTGAACCACTTTGGAATCGGAATTACATCCACCATGTGGAAATCACCAATGCAGAAAGTGTTGGGGTGGAAAAGAGAGGTGGTTATTATGATAAGTCCGGTGCTTTGCGCGATATGTTTCAAAATCACTTGATGCAGATTGTTTCTTTGGTCGTTATGGAACCTCCAATTGGGGATGAACCAGAAGAGATTCGAAATGAAAAAGTCAAGGCACTTAAGTCGCTCCGCGTAATGCGTGACGAAAAAACACTGTTCAACAATACAATTCGCGCTCAATATGTGGCTTCGGAAATCAATGGAGAAACTGTGAAGGGCTATCGGGAGGAAGATGGGGTAAACCCTGATTCCACAACGGAAACCTATGCGGCTATTAAGTTCTATGTAGATAATTGGCGTTGGCATGGAGTGCCTTTTTATGTAAGAACCGCAAAACGGATGCCTACCAAGGTTACCGAGGTCATTATTCATTTTAAGACACCACACCATCAAATTTTTAGTGATTCCGGGATGAGCAGCAAAGACAATAAATTGATTATTCGAATACAACCTGATGAGGGAATTTTAGTAAAGTTTGGAGTAAAAGTACCGGGGCAAGGTTTTAAAGTAGAACGTGCCAATCTGGATTTTTACTACTCAAGTCTTGCAGAAACCTATGTAATGGAAGCCTATGAACGCCTACTTTTAGATGCCATGCAGGGAGATGCAACCTTGTATGCCCGAGCAGATGAGGTTGAGGCGGCATGGGAATTTGTAGATCCTATTCTGGATTATTGGAAAAATGGAAAAGACGTTCGGATGTATGGATATGCCGCCGGAGTTTGGGGTCCCGAAAATGCTGATGAACTTATTGAGGATTTAGGGTACTGGCGTAATCCAGGGCAAAATTTGGCAGACGACCCAGGCTACTGTGTGATTTGTTAGACTTTTCTGATGTCTGATGCCGATTCGAGCGCTATCATAAATCATTTAGATAAAACAATGGAATTAAAAATATACAAGGACAAAAGGGAGGTCGCTGAGGCGTTTTCGTCCTATTTTGCTGAATTTGTAAAAAATAAATCACAAGTGCACGTTGCATTGAGCGGCGGGAGTACTCCTAAAATTGTTTTTGATGTACTGGCTTCCCAATATGGTAGTGGGATAGATTGGTCTATCGTTCATTTTTATTGGGGAGATGAACGCTGCGTTCCACCGGATGATGCAGAGAGCAATTACAAAATGACCTTAGACCATCTGTTTTCTAAAATTGATGTTCCTAACGAAAACATCCATCGCGTTCTTGGGGAAAATGACCCAAAAGGTGAGGCCATGCGTTACGCCAATTTATTGGAAATTAACTTGGATAGGGTAGAAGGTATCCCCCAATTTGATTTGGTGATTTTAGGTATGGGGGATGACGGGCACACAGCTTCCATTTTTCCACATCAAATTGAGCTTTGGGAGGCTGAAGACCATTGCGTGGTAGCTACACATCCAGATTCCGGACAAAAAAGAGTTTCTATAAATGGAAAAGTCATTAACGCTGCTAAAGAGGTGGCTTTTTTGGTAACGGGACAGGGAAAAGCAGAAAAAGTGGATACTATTACCCAGAAAAAAGAAGGCTATGAAAAATACCCAGCTTCTCTGGTCAATCCTACTTCCGGAAAATTGCTTTGGGTTTTGGACAAGGATGCAGCCTCACTAATCTAAATCCAACTGTACATTTTCCCCATCCAGGAATTCCAGATATTCGCTGACTTTAAATGCCTTTGAAGCATATTTGGAATCTCGGTCATGTGCTGATAATTTTCGCTCCTTGCTACGAGCAAAGCGTCGTATGCCTTGCTTATCTTTTACAATTAAACCTGGAACAGGAATATTTTTTCCATTTTCATCCTTGGCTACCATAGTGAAATAGGATGAGTTACAATGCTTCACTTCCCCAGACTGTATGTTTTCGGATTCTACTCGCACACCAACTACCATAGAAGTTCGTCCGGTGTAGTTTATACTGGCCTTAAGGGTTACAAGTTCACCAACTTCAATAGGATTTAAGAAATTAACACGATTGACAGAAGCCGTCACGCAATAGCTTTGGGAGTGCTTACTGGCGCAGGCAAACGCGATTTGGTCCATTAAGCTCAATATATATCCTCCATGTATTTTACCTCCAAAATTGGAATGGGTTGGAAGCATAAGTTCGGTAATGGAAACTCTGGATTCTTTGGCCGTTTTGAACTTTTTCATGCTTATTTTCTAAAATGGGGTGACTCTTCCTGAACCACGTCAATAATGAAATATTTGGTATCTCCCAACCAAAAAAAGGTACCATACCTTTCTTTATAAGTCACTTTGACGTACTTGCCTTGATAATCTTTCAATTTGTCAATGACTTCCCCTTCACTATCTTCTACGGAAAATTCGAAAATTTGGGCTCCAGAAATTCCTTGACTGATTTCACCTTCCCAAGTTTTGGCTAAAACTCCTTTTCTACTGAATTTAATAAGCTCTCCAGAACGATACCCTTCACTAAAAGGGACATAATAAATAAAGGCAAAATAGGCGGCCACCCCGAAAAGCACAACAGTTATAAAGATGAAGATAAACTTACGCATAGCTTATAATTCTAGTTTTGGTTCTTGATAATCGTCTTCTTCGGCACGTTTTAAAATGGGTTCTGGGATGGACTTTTTGGCCTTGGCCCCCATTTTCTTAAGTTTTTCAATACTAGTTATGATGTTTCCACGGCCTTCGACCAACTTATTCATCGCACCACGATATTCATTTTTAGCTTCGTCCATTCTTTTACCCACCTTAGTCAAATCGGTTACGAAACCTTCAAATTTATCATAAAGCGCGCCTGCTTGACGTGCGATTTCAATAGCGTTGCGTTGTTGTTTTTCATTGCTCCACATGGTATCAATCGTGCGAAGCGTAGCCAAAAGGGTGGAAGGGGTAACGATTACTATATTCTGCTCAAATGCTTTGTTGTAAAGTGAAACATCCTCATTGATGGCAATGGCAAAAGCAGGCTCTATGGGAACAAACATTAACACAAAGTCAGGACTTTCCATCTCATAGAGGTCTTCATATTTCTTGGCGGAAAGTTGTTCTACGTGCTTCTTCAGTGAATTAAGATGGTCTTTTAAGAACCTTGGTTTATCCTCATCATCTGCGTTGGTGTAGCGCTCGTAGTCTGTTAAGGAAACTTTGGAATCCACTATCATCTTTTTGCCATCTGGCATGTTGATGATGACATCTGGCATTACCCGACTTCCATCTTCACGGGTAAAACTTTGTTGTACACTATATTCCCTGTCTTTTTCAAGACCAGATTTTTCCAATACACGTTCCAGAACCAATTCTCCCCAATTCCCCTGCATTTTACTATCTCCTTTAAGCGCTTTGGTTAAATTTTCAGCTTCTTGGGTAATTTTAAGATTTTGGTTTTGAAGGTTCAATAGCTGTTCCTTCAAAGCAGAATGGATGCTGATGTTTTCCTTTTGGGATTTTTCTACCTTTTCCTCAAACTCCTTTATTTTTTTGTTTAACGGAGTGAGTATGGTTTCAATATTCTGCTTATTACTTTCCGTAAACTTTTTGGATTTATCCTCTAAAATCTTGTTGGCTAGTATCTCAAAATCTTTGGTGAATTTTTCTTGAAGCTTCTCAAGCTCTCCTTTCTGCTCCGCATGTTTTTGTTGTAGGTTTTCTAAATCAGCCTGATAGCGAACGATTTGATTGCTTTGTAGCTCTTTTTCTGATTGTAGCTGCTTTTTCTCCTCATCCGAATCGATTATTTTTTTGTTCAAAGAAGTAAGGTTGTTATTCATTTGAACCTCGCGTTCTTTCCAAACACTTTCATTGGATTTGGTTTTGAGTTTTTGAATATACATCCCTAATACCAATCCAATCGCAACGGATGTAAGACCAATCAAAACATATATTAATGCTGTACTCATATAAAGATTTCTACTGATAAAGATAACGGATTCAAAACTTCAAGGAAATCGTATTTTAACTTACTTTTTAACCTTGTAGGTTCCCGTTTTGGCATCAAATTGAACCATTTCAGAAGGAAAAAGGTTTTCAAAGTGCTTTTCATCAATCAACTGACAAGGTTCACCAAAAGGATTCTGTCTTCCATTCAAAATTAGAATCCTATCGCATAGTTGGATAGCTAAATCAACTTCATGGGTAGTAAATACTATGGTTTTTTGTTGGTCATGAGCCAATTGTTGCAGCAATTTCAAAATTTGAACTTTATGGTGTAAATCCAAGTGTGTGGTTGGTTCATCCAAAAGGATTAGCGGTGTGTCTTGGGCCATGGCCCTGGCAATCAATACCCTTTGGAATTGCCCATCACTTAACTCGTGGCACTTTCTATGCCGTAACTTGTCCAATAAAAAGGTAGTGATGCTTTCTTCAATGCGGTTTTTGTCTTTTTTTGTAAATCGTCCCAACCAATTCGTGTGGGGTTGTCTTCCCAATCCAATCAATTCTTGAACTGTGAGATTTTTAGAGGTAGACTGTTCGGTTAAAACCATACTGCGTTTTTGAGCTAACTGCACATAGGATAGACGCTCTAATTCATTCCTAAGAATCTCAATTTTACCAGATAGCGTTGGTTGAAGACCCCCAAGGGTTCGTAACAAAGTTGACTTTCCAATGCCATTTATGCCCACAATACCACAAAGCATTCCTTCACCTAAAGAAAATGAGATGTTTTCGGCTATAGTTGCTGATGAATAGCCAATGGACAATTTGTCTACACTTAGAATAGATGTGGTTTGAGCAGTCATCAAAAAATCATTTTTCGTTTTCTAACCAATAACCAGATAACTACTGGGGCACCAACTAAAGTTGTAATCGCATTTATAGGCAATACGTTGGCTGAATTGGGCCATTGGGCAATAGTATCACAAAGCAACATTAAAATAGCTCCATAAAGGAATACCGCTGGAATTAATATACGATGTTCCATGGTATCAAAAATTTGACGTGTAAGATGTGGCACAGCTAGTCCTACAAAGGCTATTGGCCCAGCAAAGGCGGTCACCCCACCTGCCAACAAGCCCGTGGCAATAATGGTAATGAGTCTTGATTTTTTAAGAGAAATACCCAAGCTCTTTGCGTAATTCTCACCTAGCAAAAATGCATTCAGTGCTTTAATGGAAAAAACACTTAATACGATTCCGATTAGAACAATACCCATGAGCAACAATATTTGAGGTTTGGATAAGTTTCCCACACTACCGAAGGACCAAAAAATAAAACGTTGCAAACTATCCGCAGTAGAAAAGTAGGACAACATGCTTACTACAGCCGTGGTGATGCTGCCAAACATCAATCCAATAATCAATAAGGCCATAGTGTCTTTCACCCGATTAGCCATTATAATAACCACCAAAAGGACTAAAAAACTTCCCAGACTTGCTGCTATTGCAAGCGAGAGGTCGTTAAAAAATGAAAATGAGGCCCAGCCAGAGATTAAAGAGCCACCCATTAATAACAAGGCAGCCCCCAGACTCGCCCCGGAGCTAATTCCTAAAACAAAAGGGCCTGCCAATGGATTTCTAAAAAGTGTTTGCATCAAAAGACCACTCAGCGAAAGTCCGCCTCCAACCAGAATAGCTGTAAATGCCTTAGGGATTCTATAATTCCAAAGGATGTATTCCCAAGACGAAATTTCCAAAGGTTTTCCGAAAAAGGAAGATAAAATGGCTTCAAAAGGTATGGAGACGGAACCAGAACTTATGTTCAATATCCAAGCTGTTGCTAATGCCAAAGCAATACAGGCAAACGAAATAGAATACGAGTTCTGAACAGGCATCTACTGAAGAGGTTTAAAAAATTGGGTTTCATGTTCCCTTAAAAGACTTGGATGAAGGATTGAAATAAGGTCTTTCAAAACCAAATCAGGTCTTTGAGGTGCCAATTCATAAAAAAGAATGCCTCCTGTTTCTCCTTTCGCTATAGCATTGGAAAAGACATTCTTCTGGGTAAAGGCGGCGAATTGCTTGTAATGTGTATTGGCTTCCTCCATTTCTGAGTAGGTGGTATGTAGAGATGGATTGAACCAAAAATCAGCTCGTTGCCCTTGGGTCAGTACTTCCTCTAAACTCAAACCCATACTTCCTGTTTCGTCTGTGTTTTGCCAAAGGTAGTCAGCATTGGCATCCTTTAAAAATTGAGCCATCCAACTGTTGCCTCCAGCCACGTACCAGATATCTTTATAAAGTCCTCCAGTTAAAACTTTTGGTTTTTCCTTTGCTTTTTTTGCCAACTCTTTCGCTTGGGAGTAGGAGGTTTCAATACTTCTAAAAATAAGGTCAGCTTCCTTTTCTTTTTGGAAAAAAGGCGCAAAAAATTTAATCCATTCAGCTTTGCCTAAAGGGGTTTGTTCTGTCCAATCCCCGTTGTAAACAATGGGAATACCGGATAGCTTTAAGGTTTCATAAGCCTTGTTTGTACCATTTATTCCGAACCCCACAATAACGTCGGTATTTAATCCCAGCGCAATTTCTGTATTGATGTTTTCATTGATTCCCAATTCTTGAATAGCACCTTCATGAATTCTTTTTCGGACCTCAGGGGAGGATATCAAATCGGTATTTGGAAAACCAACCAGGCTATGTAAAACCTGTAATGCATCCAATGCAGGAATGTGGGTGGTGGAGGTCACAATCATTCGTTCAACAGGGGTAGGGACTATGGCATCGTAGGTATCTGCAGGCAATGTGATAGAGGCCATTTTCTCTTTTGGAATCAGGGCGTATTTAAATGTTTCTGTGGTACCTGGCCATGCGGATAGGACGCTTACAACGGTAAATTCGGGATTCTCTTGAATGGAAAAACCCTTAGCATGTTGTATAGAAATCTCATTCCCAGTTTGTTCAATCGAAGAAATTGTCTTTTTCTCTTTACAAGCTCCTAATATCAGGAGAAGAAATAGGCTATAACGTAGACAGAACAAGGATTTTTTCATCATGGGTTCAAAAGTAAGATTATTTAATTTTTGCGAAAAAAGATTAAACAGAATGATTACTTTCGCCGTGAATTTTGGTTTCCACAGTTTTTTGTGGAATTAAAAGGGAATCTGGTGAAAATCCAGAACTGTTCCCGCAACTGTAAAGTTCATGCCAAACTGAGTTTGGTGCCTTAGCTTAAGGATGTTGTTTACTGCAATGCCACTGTTCAACCGAATGGGAAGGCCAAGTAACATTGAACAAGTCAGGAGACCTGCCAAATTCAAACAAACAATGTTAAACTTTCGGGATAAAGGTTTACGTATGAAGCACATACTATTCTCCCGTTTATTCACTTAAACGAAATGAAAAAAAC
>JBCCXJ010000026.1:0-40210 GCA_039191905.1 Bacteroidota bacterium
CTGTCTTGGTTTTTACGCTAAGACAGTATAGTTGATTTCTAATTAGAATTTTCAATAAAACATATTTACTACTATTCTACTCTTATATTGTCTATATAATATATACCATCAGCAGCAGGTGGATCAGTTTCCGAACCATTGGGATCATCTTGATTGTCATCTGGTTTAATGACAAAGTAGTTGTAATAATCCGTCTCTGCTCCTGGATTAGGGGTAAATGTTACTGAAAGCTCTACCCACGTATTGGCAGCATTGCTTCCCAGAGTAGCAAATTGGGGAGCGGGATTACCAAGGTCTGGATTTGGTACAGGGCTGGTGCCCAACTCGCACCTGAACGTAATGTCATTCAAGTTAGAATAGACTTGGAAAGTCACTGTTATAGGATCACCGTTAAATTGCCCTGTGTCGAATCCAGCCGAATTTTGGAATCCACCAAAGAAATCCGCCGTAGTTGGCTTATCTACTCGAAGTACTGTGGCCGAGGTATTGATTCCGGAAGCTGAGGGATTATCTTCCAAAACAGCTGTAACACCTCCGAAGGTACTGTCGAAACCTACACAATCTTCAAAAGTCACAGGAAGTGTGGATGCTGGGCCCGTTGGCGCACTTCCAGTGGTACAAGCGCTACCTCCGCCGCCACCTCCAGAGCTATCGTTACTACATAACCTGATATTGTCAAACTGAATGGTAAAGTCTGCACTGCCATCTCCTAAGGTGCCATTGTCCATGATTAAGGTAATACCCGTAACCTCACCAACATTGCCATCAAAATCATATTCAATGGTTTCCCATCCGGTTCCAGAAGTTGCTGTGGTAAGCTCCACATCTATACCCTCCAACTTAAACAATAGTTGTCTTACAGCTTGTGAGCTTACATCAATTGAGAACACCCCGTTATTCAAATCAATATTACTATCCAAGGCGATGGTAATTCCTCCAAATAACTGGTCTGCATTTTTAACGTACTGACCCACTTTGGCACTAGTGTTCACGGAAGTATCCGGGTTATCTATGATGGTACCTACTCCCCCTCCAAAGTTGTTGAAAATGGAATCATCATCGGTTTCAAAGTCGTTTATAAGTGTACCTCCGCTACATTCAACGAGGCCTCCACCTCCGCCAGTAGTGTCGTTGCTACACAGTCTGATATTATCGAATAGAATGGTAAAGTCGGCACTGCCATCTCCTAAGGTACCATTGTCCATGATTAAGGTAATACCTGTAACCTCGCCAACATTCCCATCAAAATCATATTCAATGGTTTCCCATCCGGTTCCTGACGTTGCTGCGGTTAACTCCACATCTATGCCTTCAAGTTTGAATAATAGCTGTCTTACCGCTTGTGAGTTCACATCAATTGAGAATACCCCGTTGTTCAAATCAATATTACTGTCCAGAGCGATAGTAATCCCGCCAAACACCTGATCTTCATTTTTTACATATTGGCCAACTCTTGCACTCGTGTTCACAGAAGTATCTGGGTTATCTATGATGGTACCAACCCCACCTCCAAAGTTGCTGAAAATGGAATCGTCATCAGTTTCAAAGTCATTTATAAGCGTACCTCCACTACATTCAACGAGGCTTCCACCTCCTCCAGAACCACCTGTATCAGAATCACTTCCATCTCCACCTTCTACTAAAGACACGTTATCAATAACCACAGTACCTTCAGCACCAGCCATATCGAATAATACACGGCTGTTAGCACCTCCAAAATCGCCTGCTGTTAATTGCAAGGTAAATGTTTGTGTTGTTGTTGTCAATGTTACTTCAGGAGATGAACTGCTAAATGGAGCTTCATTTAGCCCGATACCTGCTAAAATTGTACGTGCCTGGTCGGAAGAAGCATCAAAGGTTAAAATGTAATTTGTTCCCTGGGTTATTTCAACAACCTGACTCAAATTCACTAAAAATGGTTGCATAGGGTCTGCAGTTTCTACATTGGCGAAGAAGAAGTTATTTCCTCCTGCTTCCCTAATTTCAGGCATATTGTCTCCAAAATTCGTAAACCAAGGTGCCCCTCCATCCTCAAAGTCTCCATTCGCCAATAGCCCACTATCAAACGGTGGCGGTGGGTCTGGCAAGTTTATGGTTAATTCATCACTAAATGTGTTTGATGCACCTGCTGCATTGGATGCTGTTAGCGTTACCGTAAAACTACCCTCAGCAAAGGTCTTAACGGGGTCCATTTCCGAGGATGTTGTACCATCGCCAAAATCCCACATAAAGGAGTCCGCATTTTCTGAAATGTTGATAAAGGATACAACCCCAGAGTTTTCAATTTGTGTTTGTGTAAATGCCGCTACCACTTCAGGTAGTCCATTGGCGTCATCATCATCTTCACATCCCAAAAAAGATATGGCCAAAATGATAAGCGAAAGGATTCCTGCTTTGTTTAGTAAATTTTTCATTTTTATAGAAGTTAGTTTAGTTTATTATCTTTCGTATACTCGAACGTAGTCCACAATCATAGTTTGAGGGAATTGGGTCTCTTCGTTAGGAGAACCGACAAAAGTCCCTCCAACAGCCAAATTCATTAATATGAAAAAAGGCTTATTAAATACCCAAACACCTTCCCCGTCTGTTTCCTCATCTACATCTTCTGGAGTGATTTGATTGTAAAGCACATCATCAACATAAAAGTTGATAAAATCCGGACCCCATTCAATTCCAAAGACATGAAAACCCGTATCAAATCGGTCATTCTCTAGGGTGAATTCTTTGGAAATTGCATCACCTCCATTATAACCAGGGCCATGAATGCTCCCTATAAGAATGGAGGGTTCCTGTCCACGGTATTCCATAATATCGATTTCCCCAGCTCCAGGCCAAGGGTTTTCGTCAATATCCGCGCCCAACATCCAAAATGCAGGCCAAATCCCTTGTCCAAATGGCAAGCGGATTCTTGCTTCAAAACGACCAAATTCTTGTTCGAATTTATCCTGGGTAATTAATCGAGCGGAAGTGTATTGAGAACCTTGAAAGGACTCCTCACGGGCAGTAATCAATAAAAATCCATTTTCAACTGTTACGTTATCTGACCGATCTGTGTAATACTGCAATTCCTGGTTTCCCCAACCGTCTCCATTTGGTCCGTTTCCTATATCAAAACTCCAAAGTTGGTCATCGGGTGCTCCCTCAGTATCAAAGTTTTCGTCTAAAACTAAATTGGTAAATGTAGCCACTGTCTGAGTTTCATCTGTTTCACAACCTAATAACAAGCCCATCCAAAGCACTATTAGAGTCTTCCAGGCTATTGATTGCATCGTTTTCATTTGTATATATTTCATAATCATTTTTTTCAAATTTCAAGACTCCATTATTCCGTAAAAAAGTAGATGTTATCGAATATGAAGTTTGGTCCACCTGCCAAGATGAGTGCTCCAAGATTGTTTCTTTGAGAACCTAAGTCTCCACCTAAAGGAATTTCTACGGAAGTCCATTGTCCTGGCGTTAGGCCATTAATAGTCTGTCTGAAATCAACGTCATCTCCATCAGGATTTCCGTCAAAAATGTTTGTTTCCAATTCCTGATTGGCTCCTACATCCCTAATTTGCACTTCTACACTTGTAGCTTCATCCAATGGGTATACGTCAATATTGAGTGTTGTCCGACTAGTACCGTCCAAGGTATTCGTAAATACGATTCCTGTAAAGTTGTTATTGGTATATACCAAGGCATCCTCACTGTCGTTTGAAAGGATTTGAAAGCTGGTGACGGACCCTCCAAAATTTGGTTCGAAGATGCTTTCAACTGCGTTATCATATTCATTACTGAAGATTGAACTTACATTTTCAGCCAATTCCATTGGTAGTGGCGCAGTCGGCAGAACTCCATTTGAGGTAATATCCAAAGAACCTGATGCTGCAGTATTTCCTATTTGCGCCGTAATAGTGGAGTTACCTGCTCCTATTATAGCAATTCTACCCAATTCATTAACTATTGCTACTGAAACATCGGATGAGGAAAAATCGAAGTATCCCGGTGCCGCTATAACCGTTTGATTTATACCAGAGTTTAGGTTGAATGTTTGCGTAAGACCCGTAACAGCCAAATCCAAACCGTTGACCGCTGGAGTAGCTATATCCTGTCCAAAAAAGATGGCTGGACTTGGTTGAGCTATTGTACCTACTTTTTCAAACCTCAACTCATCAATCCAAAAAGTATAGCCAAAACCACCGGTACTTTGTGTACCTGCTGAGAAAAAGAACATTCCTCGTTCCTGAATCAGTTTTGAAGGGTCTGGAATAGGAATAATAACTTTCCGCCAATCCGTGGATAAACGTATGTTTTGAGCAATTACTGCAAACTCATTTTCTTCAAAATCAGTTCCAAAACCCACTTCACCTACAGTAGCTGTGGTGGATCCTTTTATGTAAAACGTGAGAGCGTCAAATCCAGTTAGGTTCCTACCATCTCCCCTATCCAAGAAAATTCCTCCTATGAAACTACCGTCTGGGTCATCTGGTGCTGGAACATCAATCCGTATAGAAGATGTGCCCATAAAAGCAACATTATCGTCGGTTCCAAAACCTTCTGGGTTTGCTCCTTCGTTTGGGTCAAAGGAATCAAAAAATTCATCGGTAAGTCCTACGGGAGCATCTGTGAAAATGTCTCCGTTGTTATTAAATGTCGCAAACTGCACATCATCTGAAAAGTCTCTTTCACAACTTGAAAAAACAGCAATACTCAAGCTCAAAAGAAGTACAAAACGTATGTTGATATCTTTATAATTTTTCATTTCTCAATCTTTTTATTGGCCAATATTGATGTGTACATAAGTCATAATCTCCCACTCACTTCCATTTCCAAATCCTACCGGACTAATAAGGGGTTCGGTCGAAAATTCGTCTGCCACGGCATTTGGAGAAAATCTCGGTGAGAACTGATCAAGAGATCGCCATATTCCACGTATTCCAACCTGGGTACTTGGCAAAATGAACCAGTCTGGCTTGCCAAGCGTTGTAGACAAGTCTAGCATCAATTGTAATGGGAAGGTTAAGTTGAAATCCCTATGGTAGTCATAAGGTCCCCAATCGTTAACCTTAACATGGGTTGAGAGTTTGAATTTCTTGTATATACCACGAATATCCGCACCAAATCGTCTAATCAATCTATCACTATCACCATTGGCCTGTCCATTTCCGTAATAGAAATTTCCTATCAAGCCTAGTTCTGGGGTTAGTTTAGAAACCATTCTGGAATGTATTTCCCAAAGGTCTTGGGCTGGAGCTGAGCCAGGGAAAGCGAAGAATTCCCGTGCAGCATTAAAACCAATGTGGGCATCCATTGTAGTTGGTAGATGACGATATACAAATCCTAAGTTCATTGCAAACTTGGCATCTTCCGAACGGTCATTATCCCACTCGTACATCCATGTTCCTGGTGTAGGGTCAAAAGTCAACAATATCTCTCCAGCTGTAGTCTCACGATTCCAACGTACGGCAAAAGGATCATCTATAATGTTACGTAAACGTCCAGGTCCCTGTACATCTTGAGGAATAGCATCAACTAGAGGTTTTTGCCACATAAAGTTGGGTGCAATCTGGAAATTTCCTGCTGCAATGGTAAAACCTGATAAAACACTGGTTACGTTACCGCTTCCTGTATCCCTTAACTTCCATCCAGTAAAGGTTAATGTTTGGTCAGCTCCTCCATTAGCAATTAATCCCATAGCAGAGGCTTGGCCATACCAATTGAACTTTCCACCTTCATAGGTAATTTTAACCTTTCCTCCCCAGTTATCAGAAGATTGAATTCTGTCTTCAAAAACTGTATAATTCCCAGGTGTTCCGGTCACATCTTGAAAGGAAATCCCATTTAAAGGGCTACCTGCCCAAACTCCTCCCAATTGGATTCCAACTTTTCCGAATTCACGCTCAATAGCAAGCGATGCTCTTTCGGTAGGCCATGGTGGAATCACACCACTACGTAATTGATTGGCATCCAAAACACGACGTCCGTTTTCATCCAAAACAACGTCAGTTTCAAAATCTCTGTGGTAAATACCAGTTACGTCAAATTTGCCAATATGTCTGTTATACTTAAAAAGCATAGTTGGGTTTGCGCCCCACCATAATTGAGGACCAACTGCTACTTTTAAACCTTTTAAAGGTCCTTTACCATCAAGTTCCGCCCCTAAAATTTCACCATTATATATATCTAAATTTGGTCCGTAGTTGGCTTCAGGATAAAATCCGAAAAAATCACCTTCGTACCCCCAATGGTAATGGCCTGTTCTATAGAATCCTCGTAAGTCAAATTCTTTGGCATTCCATTCGAACTCGGCTTGATACACCCGAATTCTATTCACATCTGAAACAACAACATCGCCTTGGTCCGTACTTACATCTATCGGGCGAGAGTTGTTCTCATAGAAAATTTCATTAATTGGATTCTGAGCTACATTCCCAACCACATTTACATTCACCTCAGCTCTCATGTTAGGAGCAGGGTTTCCTTCAACCCCAACAAAATAGGACTGCAAGTGGTCGAATCCTAACTGATTTGGAAACGTATTTGGCTCATCAGGGTCAGGAGTATCAGGTGTTGTAATCAAACTACCTCCTGTACTGAATGTGGCAAACTTTGCCTGGAGATTACTAATTCTCAACAAGTTGCTTTGCTCACCTTGTAAGGCCGCCTTATCTCCTCGAGCCTTCAATACCGCATCCATCAATTGGATGTTATCAAAGTAGTTTTGAATAAAACTTAAATCAACATCTTCCCCATATACATCCAATTGGTGGGCTTCTTTTAATGCATAGTACGCAGCTCTAGGATAAAGGTCATATAAACCACGTGGATTTGTAGCACCCTTGGCACAAATTCCAAACCACTCTTCGTTCATGTTATTGGCTCCTTCGTAAGCTAAATCCCGGGAATATCCTCCATTGGACCAAGAAGCATTGTTATCATGGACATCTGCATTTTCCCTATCGTCAAATCCAAACTTCCACCAACCGTCACTGAATTGGAACGTAAAACCTCCGATAGAGTTCCCTACTTTTCCTTTTCCAGCTGCATTCTCATAGATTTCTTTCCAGTTCCCAACCATGTAATAGGCTTGAGAATACTGATCTTCCTTATTTTCTATGGCATTAAAAGCATCAGCACCAAACTCGGTAAACATAACCGGCATGTCCAATTTATCTTTAACCACTTGGAACATATCACCGAAGGAAACACCTCTATAGGTGTTGGTACCATAGATATCTACGTCTTTACATTCTTCAGCTACGATATCTATAAATAACACATCTCCATTGCAAATAGCTACTGGATGTGATGCGTCCATTTCCTTCATTTTTTTGGCAGCTTCATTCATTAAGCGATACATAGGTCTTCCCCTACTTTCACCAATAAAATCAATCCTACCTTCATCATCAGGGAAATCTTCGGTTTCTGCGCCCTGCCAAAAAAGTCCGTAGTTGTTTTCATTTCCTAACAAATACAGAAGAAGTCCTGGTGTATTCTTGTAATCGTTCACCAGTTGTTCCATCTCTTGCATTAAGAACTTTTCTGTTACTGGGTCGTCGTAGATGGTAACAGGGGTCCATACTCCATTTAAGGTAAGGCCATAACGACCGAAGGAGTGGTTCAACATGGTATAAATACCATAATTCTCATAAATGTACCGTATCCACTTGGCCGGTACTCCTGTGTACTGTCTGATTACATTAACCCCCATGTTTCTAAGTAGGGACATTTCGGTATCAAGTCCTGCTTTGATAACATCATCTGGTTTTTTCCAGAAAGCAGCATTGACCGTGTTGGTTCCAATTGGGATGTAATCCCAGTTCATTCCATTCATCATGAAATCTTTTCCATTGACAACCAACCTTGCCCCTTCTTCATTTTTTACAACGGATACATTATCTGCTTGAGCAAATGCACCTGTCACAAAAAGAAAGAGTAGTAATCTTAGCAATTTGTTTTTCATAGTGTAGTTTAGTTTTAGTTCAGTTCTAAAATTCTGTGCATTTTGTTCGGTAACACATTCGTTAAACAAATTGACCTACTTCTGCACACTTTCTAGATGGTTAAACATATCTTAAAAAATTATGAAGGCCATAAAATTTACCTCTACAAAAAATATACATGACAAAAAATGAGCCTATTTTTTGATGATTTAATAAAAACACTTGATTTTACTGGGCTCAACGAGTAGGAAAGACTAGAAAGAAATTCTTGTTAAAAAATCACTTGTATAGGTGATGTTGAGGTAAAAAACGGTAATTAAAATCTAAGGATGTAATCAACAAGGTTTGCATCGTGCTCCAAACCCATCTTTTTACGCAAACGATATCGTTTGATTTCTACGCTCCTTGCAGAAATGTTTAACAATGGAGCAATTTCCTTTGAGGAGAGGTTAAGTCTTAAATATGCACAAAGACGAATATCATTTGGAGACAAATTGGGATGTTCTTTCTTTAGTTTTTTCAAAAACTTTCGGTCCGCATTGTTGAATGCTTCTTTGAAAAGCTCCCAATCGTCATTTTGATTTAGATTTCTGTCTATAATATCGATAATGGGCTTTATTGATTCCTTTTCCTTCACATTGGCCATAAGCTGTTCTTTTGCTTTGGATAAAAGCTCATTCTTTTTGATAATGCTCATGGTTGAAGCGGCCAATTCATTGCTTTTGTTTTGGAACTCTTTTTTGAGTTGATCATTCTTTAACTGAACGATTTCTTTCTCGTTTTGTGCTTTGGTAAGTTCCAGCTGACGTTGATTTTCTTCAATCAACTTGTTTTGCTTACTATTGTAATATGCTTTATAAAGATTGTGAATACCAATACCCATAACAATGGCACCCAAGATATAGAGCACTAACATTACATTTGAAAAATACCAAGGACGTGCTATAGAAAAAGAATACGATGCAACGTTGTTGGAAACTGCATTCCCAACCTTTGAACGTACTTTAAAAGTATACTTCCTCGAAGGGAGGTTTTTGAAAAACACTTTTGATTCATTAGACCAGTCACTCCAGTCTTCGTAGATACCTTCTAATTTGTATTGGAATTCAGGATTTGAAAACTTATTATATTCCGTAGTATAGTAGGAAATTTCAATATTGTTTTGAACATCTTCAAAATTGCCCTCCTCTTTTTTATCCCATCTACTTTCCATTTGTTCAATATCCCTAGCGACTATTTTGTCGATTTCCACACCAAACTCTGGACTTTCAAGTTCATTAATTGAGACCGTAAAATAACCAGCGTTGTTACCGAACAAATACGTGTCAGTATTACTCACTGAAATATTCTCATACCCAACAATTCCAGCACGCATATTTTCAGTTAATGGAATAGATTGAAGACGAGGGATACCGTCCAATTTTCCCTCTACAAAATATCCAATGTTGGAATCTGTTTGAACCCAGAGATACTGATTCCGTTTATCAACAATTAGTTTTCCAGATACATATTCATTATCAGAATAGGCCATACTAAGCACACTATCCTTTATAAATGATTCTTTATTAGTATCATATCTTAGAATACCCTTTTTGGATGCGTATAGCAGTTGCCCTTTATACTTTACAAGTCCTGAGTTTGAACCTTTGAGCAAAGTATCTACTTCAACAGTATTCGCAACGGAGCGTAAACCATCTGTCCTTATTTTAAAAACTCCTTTATATTCATGATTGACGAATATGTTTCCATCATGAGTTTCAACAAATCGCGAAGAGTTATCAAATCCTTGAATCTTATTTTTCAACAGCCATTTGGCCCCATCTTTTTCTAAGATGTACAATCCATCATAGTTTCCTTGTAGCAGTTGATTAGGATATTCCCCCATTTTACGTACGGTCCAGGTACCCTGAACATCTGCTATTCTTTCAGCATCATTCCCGTTTATTAGAAATGTGCCGGTGTGGTGTCCGCAGAACAACATTCCATCTATCTCATTAAGAGACCATACTTGGCCTTGTGTTCCAGGCATCAGGGAGAAATCTGATAAGTCTGTTTTGTTTTTATAAAACAACCCTTGATTTGTGCCCAAATACATCATATCGCCCACAACAGCTGTAGCATATACACTGCCAACAACTCCTCTCTTATCGTGGTATACGCGAAAAGGTGATTTTAAATTGACATAGCTAACGCCATTATCCAAACCCAACCAAAGATTGTTTTTGACGTCTTCGAAGAGCGAAAGAATGGTGTTGTTTCGCAAGCCATTAATTTGACTAATATCATGTAGAAGATTCCCATTACTGTCTAAAAGCAAAAGCCCATGCGATATAGTACCCAAGGCATACGTGCCATCTCGTAATTGAAGGCTAGTATACACACTCACATCAGACAAAAGTGAATCTGCTTCAATAGCCCATTTTACTAAATCTTCCCCATCTGATTTAAAAAAACCATTACGTCTTGTTAATACCAAAAACTCATTCCTTTGCCGAAAAATTCCAACTACCTCATCTTCAACCACAGCTCCTTCAGCAAAAACCAAAGTGCCCTTTCCACCTTCTATTTTAAAAATTCCTTCATTTTTCTTTTGATAGTAAATGTTTTGGTCAACACTAAAAAGGCTAGGTACTGAAGTTTCGGAATCAATATGATAAATAGAACTATCCTTGAGATTATAAATGTAAATTCTAGCCAAAGATTGAAAAACAACCCAATCTTCAATCTCCCAAATACTCCAAAATTCCTCGTCTGGCAGAAAGTCGGCCTTAATACTATTGGATAGTGACGTGTAGTGAAGTATACCCAAACCATCCTTTTGCCAAAATCCAAATTCCATATAAGCTCCGGAGTAAATTCTGTTCCCCACAGCTTTTACAGAACGTATTACCGTTTCATTGGGTGACGGATACTTTGTCCATGCAGAACCATTAAACTCTAAGAGACTTTTGTGATTGGCGATATATATAAGGTTGGTTTCAGATTGGGTAATTGACCAATTTTGATTTTCCCCATTGTAATCAATTGGAGCATAATTCTGAATAGGCGGTAACTCCTGTGCAAAAAGACTTAACGAAAAAAGGACGGATAAAAGCTTAATATACTTCAATATTCACCAATTATTCTTTATAAAGATAGGATAAGTATAGAACTGCAAAGAAATTCAAACAAGTGAAACCCTTCATATCCTTACTACGTTTTGGAAAAAAGTAATTCTCTCCTGCCCTAACTTTGCCTCATCAACTAAGAATTCAAAACAAACCTTGAGATTACCAAATAAACTAGGGTAGCTAACCTTAGAAGATAAAATAGGTACCCAATACCAACAAGGTAATTACCGCTCCTGCAACAAAAGCGTATTTCCAAGGCTTAATGTCAATTTCGTCTGTAATTACTTCTTTTTGCGGTACGGCCATTGGTTTCAACTTTCCAACCAACAACATTATACCCACATTAATGACGAAAAGAATTCCCATAACATGTAAAAAATGAGGGTATGCTGTCGCCTCAATAATACTCAGCTCTTTTGCATCCGTAATTCCATTTGCTGCCGCATCTGCTAAAGCAGATTCAATCAACATGGGACTGATTACGAACTGACTAATTAAATACATCAATACACCTGCAGTCAACACAATTTTAGCTCCCAACGCTGGGACTTTTTTGGTGTATATCCCTACGACTACCACAGCAAAAATAGGTACACTAAGACTACCCAACGCTTCCTGGATATAAGCAAAAAGACTATCAGCTGAAGCAATAAAAGGTGCTATACACACCGCTACCAAGGCTAAAACCAAACCAAAACGTTTACCTGCCTTAACCGCTTGTAATTCTGAAGCATCCTTTCGGAAAAGTTGTCGGTATAAATCAAAACCAAATAACGTGGCGCTACTGTTGAGCAGGCTATTAAATGAACTCAAAACAGCTCCGAACAATACGGCTGCAAAAAAGCCTAACAATGATGCAGGTAGAACCTTTTGCACCAATTCTGGATAAGCTAAATCAGCGTTACTCAAATTACCATCAAAAACATGCCAAGAGATTACACCGGGAAGAACAACTATGGCTGGAATAAGAAACTTCACCAAAGCCGCCAACATAACACCTTTTTGACCTTCTTTTAAACTTTTGGCACCGAAAACCCGCTGTAAGATGGATTGGTTGGTTCCCCAATAATACATTTGCGCTAAAATCATCCCTGTAAATATGGTGCCGAAGGGAATAGAGGAATCCACCTCTCCTTGTAATTCAAACTTTTCAGGATGATTCTCCCAAATAGTGACCAGACCATCACCAATACTTCCATCTCCTACCAATTTTAATCCAAAATAAGGAATTAGGATACCACCAATAAGTAATCCTATTGCATTGATAAGGTCAGAGACTGCAACAGCCTTTAATCCTCCAAAAATTGCATAGATCGAACCAATAATACCTATACTCCAAACGCATAGCCAAATGGTCTGATTCTGACTTAAGTTCAACAGGCTTGGAAGGTCAAACATAGAGGCAAAGGCCAAGGAACCTGAATACAATATGGTAGGTAACAAAACCAATCCATAGGCAAAAAGAAACAAAATAGAAAGTATCGCTTTGGTCTGCTTGTCAAATCTATTTTCAATGAATTGCGGTATTGTAGTAATCCCAGAACGCATGTATTTCGGTAAAAGGATTAAAGCCGTTAATACCATGGCTATGGCTGCAAGGGTTTCCCAAGCCATCACCAAAATCCCTTCTGTAAAAGCCTGACCATTAAGGCCAACAATCTGTTCTGCCGAAAGATTCGTTAAAAGCAAAGAACCTGCAATTGTAATAGCGCCGAGACTTCTTCCTCCGAGATAATACCCTTTTGCCGATTTTTCGTTAGTGGATTTTGTAGCAAACCAAGAGATTATAGCCACAAGTAATGTGAATCCCAAAAAGGAGATAATAGATAAACTATTCATAAAAGTTTAGTTAGTATTTGGTTGATCGTCAAAATAAATAATCGTAAAAACGTGGAGGATAAGTTACATTTTTTTGACGGTTATTGTGTCACATAAGGGTTTTTTTGCAGTTTTAGCCCTAAGACAAGTGACCCTATTAGCTTTCAAATGCTCAATGGTATGATGGAGATACTGACCGGAAAGAATGGGTTTAATATTGGGGATTTTTAGGTTATCTTAGGTTCCACCAGTTGTAAACTGGCGGTAGCGGGGGCCAAAAACAAGAATAAAAATAGACGAATGAAATACTTTCTTTGCTTAATATTCATAGTGCACTTTTTAAATAATTTTACTTTTTCGTCAACATATGAAGACATCATTGTTTGGCAAGAAAATAGACCGTTAGAATGGAAAGATTTTGAAGGGTTGTCGCCTAAAGAACCAGGTTTAAAACTGGCCGTTTCTAATATTCAAATTGCAATAATTGGAAAATATTACAAAAATGTAATACCAGAGGTAAGGGTGGAGGCTCAATTTACAAAATCGAAATCTTGGTCAATTACCTCTGATAATAGGTCTCTATCGCATGAGCAAATTCATTTTGACATTGCGGAACTATATGCAAGAAAGATTAGAAAAAAATTTGATAGCCTTAGGTCTAAGAAAATTTCTGATTCGAACGTATATAACGAGGTATACTACAATTTGGTTTTCCAACATGGGAGATTACAAAGACAATTTGATGGTGAAGCCTACTCTAGCGTAGAAAAAGAAAATAAGTGGAAAGAGAAAGTGGTAAGGAAATTAGAAAGTCTTAAGGACTATAAACTTATTAAAGACAGTGAATAATATCAAGTATAGTTTTGTTTCCGGCACTACCTTTAAACAATAACTAATGCCTTAGGGCAGGGGAGAGTCAAAAGCCCCCAGCTCTTTTTAAGAACTGGGGGTTTTTATGTTTTAAAATCTTCTTGCAACTTTTGGTAAATAAAACAAAATTGCAGTTGCTTTTCTTTTTTGATGGATTCCAAGGTATAGTGCAAAACAAACCTATCTTCTTCTATTTCTATATAACCTCGAGCTAGGGGTTCGGAGACCTTGCTCATTCTACTTTTCTTTCTATGGTTAAAGTAGAATGCACATGAAAAGATAATTTGGTCCATGACCTTCATGTTCAGCAGACGATGGTCCTCAGTTTTCTTGATAACTACATGACCACACTTTTTGGATTTGAGATTTACAAATTCGCCTTGATAAAAACTAAAGATGTCGAGTTGGTCAAAACGTAGATTTAGGTTTTTAGCTTCGGTTGGTCCAAAAAATTTTCAAATCGATATAACAGATTGGTTTTGGGCATAGCTATTCTTTTAGGTTAAGTGGGCTATACCACTAATTCAGTTTAAAGGTAGTAAAATATTTTCAAATAACACATATATGTGGTATATGATTCTTTGGTCATGATGCAAATTGTGCCATGCGAAGAAAACATACGGAAGAGGATAGACAATTTTTAAGGGTTTTTGGCGAAAAACTTCGAACATTACGTGAGGCTGCAGGACTAACCCAAGCAGATTTGGAGACCGATTCGAAAATGTCCAAAAACCAGATAGGACGTATAGAAAGAGGAGAAATCAGTACTTCCATCACCAACCTAAATCTAATTGCCAAGGCTTTAAACCTTCAGGTTAAAGACTTCTTTGATTTTTAACGTAAACGTATTCGCTTGGAAAAAGAGCTCCAACAAGAAGAAACAGCTTTCAAGAAAAAGCTTGGCGAGAAAATACGAGAACATCGGGATAAAGCCGGTCTTTCGCAACTTAAGCTGGCTTTAAGCGCTCATATCAGTCGCACTCAAATTAGTCGTCTGGAAAATGGTGAAATCAATACTTCAGTAATCACCTTGCTAAGAATAGCTAAAGCTCTCGACCTAGATAAAAAACAGATTATGGATTTGTTGGAATGAATTCTTCCAAAGAACATTTACTCAAAACTCTAGCTTTACGGGTCAAGGAATTACGTGGAATAAAAGGTGTAACCCAAGAAGAGGCCCTCAATGACACAGGAATTCAGTTTTCTCGCATCGAACAGGGAAAAAGAGATGTTCAGCTCTCAACGGTTCAAAAGCTTTGTGACTACTTCAAGATTTCCATGAATGTCTTTTTTGATGAAAGTTTTGAAAAATAGAACCGTCTGATACCTGTTGTTGTTTGCTATTGACTTTATTAGATTTCTCCCTCTCGCTTCGCTTTGGTCGAAATGACGGTTCGGTTCTTTTTGTCATTTCGAACGTATGTGAGAAATTTAAAACTTACTGGGGATTTCTCGTTTCATTACGTTCAAACTCGAAATGACAGTGGGTTCTTTTTTTCATAAAGATTAGTTCGGTACCACCAGTTACAAACTGGCGGTAGCGGGAAATAAATTCTGATTCTTCGATACTCGATTAAACCACATTCTATCTAATTCAGCTACATAAAAGCCGGTAGAATCTCGTTGGTCACTATAACAATGTAAAGATGGAGAATATCATTACAAAGACCTAAAACGTTGACCATGAGCACATAAAAACTCTCCATCTGTACATTTTTCCTAATACAACTACGGTTTTTACCTACATTATATAGAAACAATCTTTAAAACCTCTAAATCATGATGTATGTAAATAGATTTTGCTACCTAACGGGCATGGTGTTCCTTCTGTTTTTGAGTGCATGTGAACCCACCGAAGAAACCAGATTATTGGTCGTGGTCACTGTTAATGGAGAAACTTTTACACTCCCAAAAGGAGCTACGGAACCACTGGAAATTGATGCCACCAACGCTTGTGATATATCTTTAATAGCAACCGGAGATGATAGCGATGGTGTGGTGGCCATTACCATAAGTGCCGAAAGTGGCGCCAGACTAACCACCACCAGAGACCCTGGTGCTGAAGAATTTGATGAGATAATGGAACGCACCGAAGAGTCCATTCTACCGACAAGTCTAACCACCGGCGCCCTGGTGGTCCCTACAGAAAGTCCTATGGTTTTTGGCTTTACCGTAGAATCGCAAGGTGGGGAAATTTTTACGGGCCCTAATGTGATTATCAATTTTGCGCCAGAAGAAGAATTTGCATGCCTAAGCGATTCATCTACGAGCTGTATTTGGGATTTCAGTGATTTTGAAGCGTGTGAAGGTGAAACAGCAGATAATAGCCTTTGTTTTAAGCCAGAATTGGATGCAAATGAAGAACAACTATTCTTTTCTTTTTCCAAAAGAATCGAAGCATGTATAGGTGGGCATACGGATAGAAGGGTTTCTAGATTTAGGGTACTACTTGCTGATGAGGATGATATGATTGAGTTGGCCATCTATCGCAATAGCACGGCTACAGATGAAGGAGTGAATACCCTTATCGTCCCAGCACCTAATCTTTGGGTAGATAATCGGTTTGATGATTGGACCATCAACGCCAATTGGATATTTCAGACCCTACCTTCAGGAATTGATGAAATACCAGAAGGTTTGAGGATAGAAGTAGAACTAGAGTAAAGGCCTCTCTGTCATTTCGAAGGACCGAAGGGATTGAGAAATCTGGACCAATATGAGATTTCTTGCTTTCACTCCATTCAAATTCGAAATGACAGTGGGTTTTTCCTAAAAACTACCCTCCTTCCTTACGAAGCACTTCCAATGGTGGGCTTTGTAATACGCTTTTGCTGTTCAACATACCAATGAGCAATACTAGAACAAGGATGCTGGGCAAAACCACCAGGAACGGAATGGCAGAAGGCACAAAACTGACTTCAAAAACAAATTGTGCCAACAAAAGGCTTCCTAAAAGGGACAGGACTATACCAATCCCTCCGCCCAAAAGACCTAAATAGAAATATTCTAGGGCTGTGATACGCAGAATTTGTTTGTTCTTGGCTCCCAAGGTTCGTAAGAGCACATTCTCCTTTATCCTTTGGTATTTGCTGGTTCGCACTGAGCCAATAAGCACAATAATTCCCGTAAGAATACTAAAGAAGGCCATAAAGTTGATGACCCAGGCAATCTTGCTCAAAATATCTTCAATAACCGTGAATATCTGTCGCAAATCAATAATGGATACCGTAGGGAATTTTCGCACCAACTCGCGTTGCAAAGAAGCCGATTTATCGGCATCCGGCGCTTTTGTGGTCAATACATGAAATTGCGGTGCTTCTTCCAAGACTCCAGAAGGGAAAAGAATATTAAAGTTCACCTGCATCCGTGCCCAGTCCACTTCACGAAGATGAGCTACTCGTGTTGTCATCAATACCCCTTGCACATTGAACACTAAAGTGTCTCCCAATTTTACTTGGGCGTCTTCTGCAGCATTATCGGACAGCGATACGGGAATGATTCCGTTTTCCTTTCGTTCAATAGGCCAACTTCCCTCCACAGTGCGTTCAGAAGGCACCAAGGTATCTCGATAGGTTACCCGAAATTCGTGAAACAACACCCATCTATTTTGCGTAGCAGTAGAATCCAAGATAAGTTCCCGAACGGGACGGTCCTTTATCTGATGCATCCGCATCGTGATGATGGGGATGTTATTCAATACTTCAAGCCCAGAAGCTTCAATACTTTGAGCTGCAGCCAGTTTTTCTTCGGTCTGAACATCCATCAAGATTAGATTCGGAGTATCCTCAGAAGCTTCTAAAGAAACTTGAGCCAACAAAATGTCTTTGGTAAAATAGAGGGTGCTTATTAGAAAGGTCCCTACGCCAATGGCCAAAATAAGTACCGTTGTCTGATTGTTAGGTCGGTACAGGTTCAACAGACTTTGTCTGGAGGTAAACCCCCAGGAATTTGGAAAATACTTTTTGATGGTTCGCATAAAAATCGTGGCCACTCCCCATAAAAGAGCAAAAACCACTAAAACGGCCAAAACAAAATATAGAGCAAACAGCAGTTGCCCCAACAACCAATAAGAGAAAGAAAAAATAAACAGCAGTATGCCCAAAACCACCCAAAATTGTAGTTTACGTGATTTCTCGAATCCATTTTCCTGTATCCGTAACACTTGTAAGGGCGAAACAAACCAGGTGTTCAGCAAGGGCATCAAGGCAAAAAGAACGGATAACAATACACCTAACACCAAGCCTGAAAAAAGCGCATTGGGCACAAAGGAAATTTGGACTTCAAAAGGTAAAAAACCTTGTAATAAAAGAGGAAAAGATTGTTGTAAGAGTAAGCCACCCAATACCCCAAGGACCCCTCCGAATAGGCCCATACCGGTAATTTGAAGCAGATAGATGAAAAATGTCTGTTTTCGGGTAGCTCCGATACACTTCAGAATGGCCACTGAACGTATTTTTTCCTGAATGTAAATATGCACCGAACTGGCAACACCAATACATCCCAATAAAAGGGCTATAAAAGCAATAAGGTTCAGGAATTTTCCAAAATTATCATAGCTTCTACCTAATTGTTCCGCAGTGCTGATATGGGTATCCAAGTCCGCATTTTCAACATCGAGTTGGGGGTCAACCTGCTCATCTAAAGCAACCAAGTCTTGGTCAGGCTCTGCAACAAAATAAAAATCGTAGCCCACACGGCTCCCCACCTGTATCAAACCAGTACCCTCCACGGCATCATAAGGAATGAGTACTGGTGGCGCTATAGAAGCTCCTATTCCTGAAGTTCCTGGGGCAGAAATCAATTTTCCTGTAATAGGAAACATCGTGTTCCCCAGTTTGATGGAATCTCCGGCTTTCAATCCATATTGCAACATAAGCGTCGCATCTACTAGGGCCCCACTACTCTTTTTATACGCTTTGGCAGCCGATTCGGGGAGGGTTTCCAATTCCCCATAGAATGGATATCCACCTTCAATACCGCGTACCCCTACCAATTTTGCATCCCCACTTTTAGGAAAAACCGCCATGGATGGGAATCCTACAGAACGCCCATCTGCTCCTCCCAATGAATCGATAATGGCCAATACCTTTTCATTTGGGGGTTGATTGCTGTCAATGACAAAATCGGCACCCATTAAGGCTTTGGATTGAATGGCTATGTTTTCTTCTAAGTTTTCACTAAAAGATTGAATGGAAACTACTGCAGCAATTCCTAAAATGATGGAAGCCATAAACAGCAACAAACGGCTTCCACTGGCTTTGCTGTCCCGCCAAGCCATTTTTAAAAGCCATTTCCATCCTGCTTTGGATTTGTTTTCTTGAGAACTGCTCACGATTCAACCAAAACTTCGTTCGATACTATTTTTCCTCCTCGTAATCGTAAAATTCGTTTGCATTTTTGGGCCAATTCCAAATCATGCGAAACAATGACCAATGTCGTTCCTGCCTCCTCATTCAGCTCGAACAACAATTGTATTACGCGGTCGCCCGTATCTTGGTCAAGGTTTCCTGTGGGCTCATCCGCAAAGAGAATAGAAGGCTTATTGGAAAATGCTCGGGCTAAAGCTACTCGCTGTTGTTCTCCACCTGAAAGTTGGGTGGGATAATGATGAAGACGGTCTCCCAAGCCTACTTTACCTAATAGCTCTTTGCCTATTTTCGTTGGCCCTTTCGCGCCTTGAAGTTCCAGAGGGACCACTACATTTTCAAGAGCTGTGAGTGTAGGTAGCAATTGAAAGTTTTGAAAAATAAACCCCACTTTTTGATTCCGAAGCTGTGCTCTCTCATCTTCATTTAGACTGCCCAAGTCAGACCCGCAGAGCTCTATCTTACCCCTATCAGCGCAATCCAATCCTGCACAAAGGCCTAAAAGAGTGGTCTTTCCACTACCCGAAGGTCCAATAATGGCAAAGGTCTCTCCTTCTTCGATGCCAAAACTGATATCGTCCAACACCGTTAATTCTTTCGAGCCACTTGTATAGGTCTTCCCTAGGTGCTCCACGTTTAATATCTTTGACATAGCGTTATGCTTCCTTTTTTCTCAAGCTAGAAAATTAGGTAAATGATTTTAGTTTAAGGCCTTTATTTTATGCACAACCTCTTAAAGTTTCGTTATTTTTTTGCGCTTCTCTTCATCCTTTCCTGTGGTGATAGCCCTAAAAAGAATTCCGACGTATCCAACAGCAGTGAGAGTACCAAAGATGTAGTAAAAACCGAAACCTCGGAAAAAGTAATTTTATTCTTCGGGGATAGTCTTACCGCTGGATATGGTATAGAGCTCGAGGAAGCCTTTCCTGCTCTTATCCAAAATCGCTTAGATTCTTTGAATTTGAGTTATACGGTGATCAATTCTGGACTGAGTGGAGAAACCACAGCCGGAGGGAGGAATCGTTTGAATTGGATACTGAATCAAAAGGTGGATGTATTTGTGCTTGAGCTAGGTGCTAACGATGGTCTACGTGGCATTCCGTTGACCGAAACCCGCAAAAATTTACAAGCCATGATTGATGTGGTAAAGGAGAAGAATGCCGACACCCAAATTATTTTGGCAGGGATGCAAATTCCCCCAAATATGGGACCGGAATATACCACGGAGTTTCGTACAATCTTTCCAGAGGTAGCGGAAGAAAACCAAATTCCACTAATACCTTTTTTGTTGGAGGGCGTTGCAGGCATTCCAGAACTGAATTTAGAGGACGGTATTCATCCTACCCCACAGGGACATCAAATCGTGCGAGATAATGTTTGGTCTGTTTTAAAGACTATTGTGGAGTAAGTCTCAGGCTTTAAAGTTCTGTGCCAACTCCGTCTTTATCCCATTCAAATTTACGTAGGGAATATCCTTTGGCTTTTACGGTGACGGCTGCTATATAGTCTTCATTTGGTTTAAAGGAAAAAATATCCCATTTCTCTTTTTCATAGGAATTCCAGTCTACCCAATACAAACTGGCCTCATCATCTTTTTCCATGCTCACGGAGAATCTATCCAAAGGAAAAGATAATCCGCTACCCTCTGCTTTAATAAAAGCTTCTTTTCGTGTCCAACATCGATAGAAAGCTTCATACTGTTTGTTGAGTTCTATGGCATTTAAGGCTTCTATTTCATTCTTCGAAAAGAAGTTTTGGGCAATATCCAATACATCTATATCCCTTTTGATGTATTCAACATCTAACCCAACCGCGTGATTATGCACAAAACCGATAAGAGCCATATTTCCTGAATGGGAAACATTAAAATTTAACGAAGTCCTATGCTCTAATTTGGGTTTGCCATATTCCTCAAGACCAAAGGATATCTCCATTGGTTTTTTGGATACGTATTTAGCGGAAAGGATTCGTAGTACCCCTCGTGTAATTACAAAACAATTTCTATCTTTTTTAAAATGGAATTTTTGGGCCCGTTCCCTTTCATCGCTGGACAAAATATTGAAATAGGTTTCAACTTCATCAATCTGAGCGTCCAATGGTATTTGCCATAGGTGGATTTCATTGGATGTCAATCCAAAAATGCTATTATTGCTATTTATTCCAGGATGCATTTATCCAACTTTTCGGAAACGTGTTGAACATCTGGCTCTTCAAATAGTGTGGTATGTTCTCCTTTTACAGGAAACACTCTTACTCCTCCTTGGGCTATCTCTTTCCAGGAATTGATAATAAGATTTTGGAAGTTTTGGTCAGGTTTATCTGTTAATAACAACGATACTTGACCGTGGTGCTTTTCATTCCACCTATTATATTCCAAGCTCATCTTTCTCAAATTCGCTTTTAAGCGTTCCAGTTCTTTTTCGTAGTCTTTCCCAAAAATCTTAACAATTATAGGTTCAATCAAGTAAGCTCTTTCCAGCATGAACAGTTTTATTGTTTTTACTGGAGACCTGAAAAGCCTTTTGAAAAAGGAACGTAATCTTACTTTGAGTACATCGGATGATTGTGCATTCCATGGGGAGGCCATGTTATCTGCCACTATGATGTTGATTTCTTCGTTTATGCCTTCCAATTGCAATGCCATCTCCTGTCCCACTGATGTGCTAAAACAATGTACCAACACATTATACGGTCCATGGGGCTGTATATCCCGAATTACTTTCAAATAGTCTGTAGTCATCTCCTTTATATCAAGGTGCATCTTTTCATTTTCATATAAACCTGTAGGTTCTATGGCATAAATCGGCCTTCCTGGTTTAAGATATTTTGCAAGAAGTTGGTAGAAAAAAACATGCCCGCCCCCAGAATGTATACAGAAAAGTGGTGTCTTGGTTCCTTCTTTTCTTAGTGCAGTGAGGTAATCATACTTTTTGGTCTTATCCTCTTTTTGATGAAGTAGATAGGTACTGAGCTCATTGATTGTTTGATATTCAAACAATTGATTGGCCGCCAACATAATTCCTTCTTTTCTTGCCTTGGAAATTATCTGAATGCTCAATATGGAATCCCCACCAATTTCAAAAAAGTTATCATCTATGCTAATAGGGGAAAAATTAAGTACTTCTTCCCAAATTGAGACTAGTTTTTCTTCAACTTCAGAATTAGGCTTTACTACTTCAGTATCTATCGTTTCCTGTACAACAGGAAGTTTCTTTAATGCCCTTTTATCCACTTTTCCATTCGGTAAAAGCGGAATGTCCTCAACAATATGAAAAGACGTAGGTACCATATAGTCAGGTAATCTATCTCTTACGTACTTCTTCAACAGATCCAGGTCAAAATTGGTTTTGGGCTGAACGTAGGCCGTAATCTTTTTTGTGGCCCCAGAAGGAGCTTCATCGGTATGGACCAACTTAATTTTGTGAAGTAAAATCTTTCGCTGTTCTTCTGAAAGCTGAGCTATTTTATGTGCTAAAGTACCATTCATCATTTTATTGCTTTAACGACGGCAATTGTATCTGCCCACCAAGTATCTATAACATCTTCTGGCATTTGAAGAGGTACAATTTGCACAGAAAATGAAGAGAAGTGTTTTAAAAGAATACGCTGATGTTCTCTACTTAAGGAATGAATCTCATTTGAAAAGTAAGTAAATGCTCCTCCCGGTTTAAGATGTTCCGCTGCGTGTGAAAAGAAATGCTCTGCAAAGGTTATGCTTGCATTTACATAACGCATATACTCATCTTCGTTCAAAGGATAGGTATGAAAGAAAATACCATCAAAGAGACCTAAATCATCTATAGTATCCTGCCATAATCCATGAACCAATTGTATATCGCTTTCAGGGTATTTAGTTTTCCAAGTATTGAACACATCAACTACGGCATCATTACATTCGATAATGGTATGGGATTTAACATCATGTTCTTGAATCATCTCCGCTGATATCCCTCGACCAAACCCAATTTCCAAAATATCTCCACCCTTATCACAAATAACATTGGCCATAGCCTGCATGACGGGAATAAGCCAATCTTCCATAATCTCATTGTCACCCAAAACTTTCTGTTCTCGGTCATATGAAAGGTATTCAAAGGTTTTACCAGGCACAAAACGTTTGGTTTGCTCATCAAGGGCATTTAAATCTGCAACAAACTCTTTTATGGCACGGTTAACCACAGCATTTCGTTGTGCTTGCCTAGGAGGTGCAATGAAGTCTTCTTGCTTTAGTACCAAGTTCAGCTCAAAATCATTGGATCTTTTTATCTTTTTCATCTTGGTTGTTTATTATCAATGATTTATTTGATTTGATTCAATAAAAACTCCTTTTCGTCTTCTTTGAGATTTGCAATAGAGTTTAACAATTCCTCAATTTCATCTTCGCCTAAATTATTTTCTAGATAAAGCGAGAGTTTTTGTGGGTCCATGAGCAAATCGTCCAGGCCTACCTCCAAATTACTGTTTTCCACAGTTACCACACCTCTTTTTAGAAGACCGCTCTCATTAATTGTCCTTTCTATTTCATCCAACTCAATACGATATCCCCTTATCTTCACTTGCTGGTCTGCCCTTCCTAAGAATAAAATATTTCCATGCTTATCAAACTTGCCTAAATCTCCTGTTCGATACAACATAGCGTTTTCCTCAAATGGGCTTTCGATATAAGCTTCTTTTGTGAGGCTAGGATTATTCAAATACTTAAGCGCTAATCCGGGTCCGCCTAAGTAGATCTCTCCCGAAGCACCGTAAGGGACTGGCTTTAGATTTTTATCTAATAGGAAAACCTGCGAATCAGCCACTGCTTTTCCAATAGGAATATTACTAGTTACATCTTCCATCTGAACCTTATGGGCAATACACCAAACTGTGCCTTCTGTAGGGCCATACTCGTTGTAGAGATTTGCTTCTGAAAGCGTTTCAAAATGTTTCCTTGCAATTGATGGTAAACAAGCTTCTCCGGCAACAATGACCGTTTTTAAACTTCGCAATTGGCTCACGTCCACATGTTCCAATAACAGTCCGTATAATGAGGGTAACATGAGGGTATGGGAAATTCCCTGTTTCTCAATGATATTGCCAATTTTATCTATATCCTGCTCTAGGTGTTTTTCTGAAACCAAGAGTTTTCCTCCAGTACATAAAGTCCAAAAAATACCCGCTTTTGAACTATCAAATGCAATTGAAGACATTAATAAAAAAACTGATGGGTTTTCATCATAGAACTCCAATCTACCCTGTGTTGACCCAATAATGTTACCATGCGAAATAGGAACTCCTTTAGGTTTTCCTGTACTCCCTGAGGTATAGATTACGTATGCCAAATCATTACGGTCCACCGAAGGAAAATCAAAATTGCTGGCTTCCTCTGCTGATTGACACTCTTCTTCATTCAGAACTACTATTTTTTCGGTATAACTCTTGAAAACTGGTTTTAAAACTTCTTGGGTTACTATAACCTTTGTTTCTGAATCTTCCAGCATAAAATGAATACGCTCTTTCGGGTATTCTGGGTCAATGGGCATATAAGCACATCCGGCTTTCAATATTGCCATAAGACCAACAATCATATCAACAGAGCGATTTGCGCAAAGTCCGACAATTTGTTTGTTGCCTTTTGTATGCTTTAAAATTCTCCTTGCAATCGCTTCAGCCTTGTTTTTTAACTCATGATACGTTATCCCCTCATCTCCGAAGGAAACAGCGATAGCCTCTCCATGTTCGATTGAGTTTTTGAAAATAATATCATGAATCCCATTAAAACCATCATAAGGCCCTGATTGACGAGAATTGTCTGAGAAGAAAAAATCCTTTTCCCATTCTGTTGTAGTATCCAAATTTGAGATATGTTGATTTGGGTCATCCACAATTTTTTCCAAAAGAATTTTCAAGTGTTCTTGAATTCTTTCAATTGTTCTTTTTTCAAACAAATCTGTAGCATATTCAAAGGATGCATAAAGAAGACCATTTTCTTCGGCTACATAGAGCGTTAAATCAAACTTTGAGACTTTATTATCATAGAAGGAATGAGTCAATTCCACATCGTTGCCAAATGAAGGAGTTTCAGGAACCGAATGATAAATGAACATGGACCGGAAAAAAGGGTTTCTTCCAAGTACCCGATCCGGGCTTAATTTTTTAACTAACAGGTCAAAAGGAGCTTCTTTGTTTGAAAAAGCTTCCATTGCAGTTTTATTCACCTCCCTAACAAACTCTCGAAAGGACATGGACGGAGAAATCTCCGAGCGAAGGACAATGGTTTCGTCGAAAAAACCAATCATCTTCTGTAAGATTGGTTCGTTCCTATTTGAAATAGGAGAACCTACTAAGATATCTTCTTGCCCACTGTACTTATAGAGAAGAACGTAAAATGCAGATAGGAAAAAGACATAGGGCGTCACCTCCAATTCCTTGGCAAGACTCAACATCTTTTTGGACAATTCTTCTGAAAAATGTTGAATATGGGAATCCCCATTGAACGTATGATGGATTGTGGATGGATGGTCTACGGGTAAATCCAATTCTGGAATAGTACCCGACAGTTTTTCCATCCAATACGCTATCATATCCGTTCTGATTCCATTTTCTTTTTGCCAATAGGCATAGTCCGTATACTGGATGTCCGACTTTTCATTTAAAATCTCTCCTTTTATGGACTGGCTATATTTTTTTGCCAGTTGTTCCCTAAAGAGACCCATGGACCATTTATCCGTTAATATGTGGTGCATGGTCACGAGCAGAATATGTGTACTTTTGGATATCTTTAGAACCGACATTCGAACAAGGGGAGCCTTGGTCAAATCAAAAGCAGTCCTTGTGTCTCTGGCAAATACATCTTCTTTTTTTTGATTTTGGGTATTTTCATCGTATCCGGAAAAGTCATACTCCTTGATTTCCAATACTGAGTTTTCATCAACAAGCTGAACTACCATGCCCTCTTCAAGTAGATATTTGGTTTTTAAAATATCGTTTTCTTGAAATACGGCCTGCAAACCTTTTACAAGGTCTTGTTTTGAAATTGGCCCAGAAAACGTATAGATTTCTGCATAGTTATACACTGAGCTATTGGGGTGAAGCTGTTGTAAAAACCATAGTCTTTGTTGACTTCTGGACAGAGGGAAAACCGCATTTTCCGGAGCTTTAGAGATTGCCTTTTCAGGTGATTCCCCCTTATTTTTTAGCTTCCATTCCTTTAATAAAGAGCTACTCATTTCCAAGTTCTTTTTCTAAGTGTCTATTCTTTTAGACCTAATTTCACTGCAATTTTGTACGCCTCATACCGCAGAGCATCTTCAATTCCCAGATTTATATCAAAAACCCTCTCAACCATCCAATACAGTGAGGCTACTATTAGGAAAATAGAGACCACTACTAAGAATTTTGGATACAGTTTGCTTTTTCTTATTAAAAAGAGCACAGGAAAAATAAAAGCAATAATGACTATTTGTCCAATTTCTACCCCTATATTAAATCCAAGAAGCGTAAGTGTTAAAAACTCCCCTCCTATGCCTAAATCACCCAATACGCTAGCAAAACCGAAACCGTGGAAAAGCCCAAAAACAAATGCAATTAACCAATCTTTTCCCTTAAAAATAGGGCGAATATTGTGATACGCGGCCAAACCAATCGAAAGGGCTATTACCGATTCCACAATTTGGGACGGAAGTTTTATTATCTGCAATGAAGCTAGACTTAATGTAATGGTATGCGCTATGGTAAAGAAAGTTACAATTTTAAGGATATATAAAAATGCTGACTTGAAATTGGTCACAGGTCGCCATTGCGATGCCTTAGAATTTTCCAAAGACCTCAATTCCCCATCTTCGCTGTTTTTCATTATACGTCGTACCACGGAAGGCAACATAAGAGCTAAAAGAAAAAGGATATGGTCAAGACCAATCCAAATATGTAACATTCCTTGTCGAACCATTTCTTTGAATCCCTTCCAAATGGACCTTTCCGTTAAGGACAAGCTCTTTCTCATTTCACTTTTTGTGAAAACCAAAGCGATAAGGCGTTCATTATTTATCAATCCAGCCTTCCAATTGTATTCGATACCCAAGAGGTTTTCATGCAGAGGATCTTCTTCTATGAACGACTTAAAAGTCACATCCAATTCATCTGGAATTAAAGTGCTGTTTTCCAATTTAAAGAATAGAAGGACAAATGAGCCGAACTCCGTTTTTATAGTATCCAATTCATCGGTAAAAACAATAGGATGATCACCATAAACAGAAGAAAATCGTGCTGTAGAAAGTAAGTAAGCCTTTATTTCCTTCTCATATTTTCGTATTTGTTCTATGCTAGGATGCTTATCTAAATCAAAACCTAGAAATTCATTTAGTTCGTTTACATTGATGTCAAAACGTCCTTCAATCCCATTCGTTTCATAGATTTTGAGATATACCAAACTATTGTCGGGATGATGGCTAAAGGAAAAGATTGGAATGCACAAGAAGGCAAACAACAGTACTTTTAAAACAATTTTTTTCATTTGGTCTATAATTTTGCTGGTAGTTATTTCCAGGTAAATCCTGTAATTGATTTCAAAACTATCTTATCCTCCCCAATACACTACTAAAAACCTTATCAAAGCGGAAAAAAGCGACTTGAAGCGGAAAAATTTGGTTGCAAGACCAATGGTTTAAGAATCTGAATTACCTGACTTGTTCCTAAAAATAGTTGATAACCAGTGTTGTAATATAGATATTGGATGTAATTCCCCGATATCACGTTGAAATTCATAATAAATATTAAAATATTTGAACTTTTCATTCGAATTTTGATGCTATTTTCTTTCAATAATAAGTCTGATTTCCGATTAAATATTTAGCAAACTTCGTATCCTACTTTTATAAAAAACACTGTCGAAAGAAGTTTTAGGCTCCTAAATCTGAATCCCTTTAAGGATAAATTTTACCGTTTTAAGGGCATTTTTTCACTCTTAATCAGATTTTGTTGCCTTGAGGACCACATCATTATAGCTTTATCTTAAAACAAAGTCGATGAAAGACGAGATAAAACAATTCATTGTACAACAATTTGGTTTAGAAGAACATACCGCTTTGAACGTTGAGAATAACCTTATTGAAAATGGTATAATAGATTCTATGGGAATGATGCGTCTTATTCGTTTTGTCGAAAAAAAGTATGGGATAGAGGTGGCATTTGAAGAAATGATACCCAAAAATTTTGAGAGTATTCAAAACATCTCTAATTACATAACAACCAAAATCCAATTATAGTGGAAGTACTTCCATCTTCAAAAACCAATTACCCACTTACACGAAGTCAAGAGCTTTTGTGGACCAGTCAAAAAATGTTTCCAAAAGTACCTCTGAACAATGTGCCGTACGTGTTTGAAATTTCGGGAGAAATAAATGTCTTACTATTTCAAAAGGCCTTTCGGGAATTAGTAAATAAGGTTGACATTTTACGGACAGTCTTTACTGAAGCGGATGGAGTGCCAAGCCAGAGTGTTCTTGAAACATGGAATTATGATTTGGAACTACATAATTTTGAAAGAGCCAGTAGAACGGAAATTGACAATTGGTTACACGAATTGGCCAAAAAAGAATTTGATTTCTCCAAACCTCTATTTGATTCGTCTTATTATAGAATCAGTGAAGCCAAACACATTTGGTTTTTAAACTTACATCATTTGGTAACGGATGCCACCACTTCGCTATTGCTGTACCAAAAAATGTCGGCCATTTACAAAAGTTTAATAGAGGAAAAAGAATTCCCTCAACCAAATACAACCCCTTACTCAGAATTTGTAGACTTTGAGTTAAATAATAGACTTCAAGAAAACACCAAAAGTTTACAAAACTATTGGAAAGAAAAAGTGAAGTCCCTTCCAGAGCGAAAAACACTTTATGGAGTCAACAGCAGGCAGACAACAACAGAGACCGAACGTGTCTCTTTAGTTCTGGATACTGATATGGTGAAGAAACTAAAGGCATCGTTCGCTAGTTCAAAAATGAGTTTGCTAACCGAAGAATTTTCAATCCTTAGTGTTTTTGCCACATTAATTTCAACATATGTTTTTCGATTGGCAGGTCAGAAAACTGTCGTTATTGGGCTTCCGCTGCATAATCGGACCTCTAAGAGATTCAAAGAAACACCCGGGCTCTTGATTGAAGTATTACCACTCACAGTGGATATTGAAGAAGAAGACACCTTTAAATCTCTATTTAAAAAGGTAAAATCTTCAGCGGCAAACCTGATGAAAAACTCAGATTTTGGTGTTGCAAGCGGTGAAGCCAGTAGACCTATCAACTATATATTTAATTATATAACAACTACGTTTACTGAGTTTGCAGGAATGCCTTCCCATGTCTCTTGGATACATCCAGGACACTGTGACCGGTCACACCATATGCGATGCCATCTTTATGATTTTAATGGTACTGGAAACTGGGAACTTGTCTTTGATTTGAACAAAGACATATTTAATAAGGAAAGAGTTGCGAATGTAAAAGCGCAATTTCTTGGTCTTCTCACGTCATTTATCAGGGAGATTGAAAATTCTATATACCAACCTAGTCTCATTTCTAAAACCGAAACTCAATCTTATTTGAGCGGTTTTGAACAAATCTCCTTAAAAAAAGATGACAATCACATAATTAACCTTTTTGAGACTGTAGCAGAATTACAAGCTTCAAAAGTTGCTTTACAACAAGGTACACTTCTTTATACGTATAAAACCTTAGAAGAAAAAGTCAACCAATTGGCTAACTACCTGATTAGAGAAGGTATTGGTCCATCCAAACGGGTTGCACTTCATTTATCTAGAAGTCCAGAATACGTCATAAGTACTCTGGCTATCATGAAAATTGGTGCTACGTTCATACCTATTCCAGCAAATCAAACTGCAAGCAGAATCAAGTATATCCTCGAAGATTCAGAAAGCGTATTGATTCTTACAGAAGAAAAGCTGATTAAAAATATAGCAGGAAGTATCCCGCCATATATTGATATAAAATCAGTTCGACATAAAGTCAAAGAAGAAGCAATTGAATCCCCAGGAATCGAAAGAAATAACGGATTGGCTTACATCCTATATACATCTGGTTCAACAGGAAATCCTAAGGGCGTCTGTATTTCGCATAATGCGCTTTATAACTATTTGGATTGGGCGGGAGCTTATTATGGAATCACCAAGGAATCGGTTTTTCCACTTTTCACTTCCATAGGATTTGATTTAACCATTACTTCCACATTTCTCCCGCTTTTAAATGGGGGACATTTGGTGATTTATAAAGAATCTGGAATGGGAGTAGATATGGCTTTGTTTCAAGTACTAGCCGAGAATATTACAAACATCATCAAACTAACTCCATCACACCTTAGTTTATTGAAGGATAGGAATCTTTCAAAATCAGCACTAAAGAAAATAATTGTTGGAGGGGAAGATTTCAAAACAGAACTTGCCAAGTCCATTCACAATGCATTGGATTCCAATATCGAAATATACAATGAGTATGGCCCAACGGAAGCTACGGTTGGTTGTGTGGTTACAAAATTTAATCCGGCAAAACATACAGATATTTCAGTGCCTATAGGGGAAAGTATAAACAATATGGCCCCTTTGGTACTGGATTCATATCTAAATCTGGTTCCTAAAGGAGTAACTGGAGAATTATATATGTCTGGTTTAGGATTAGCCGATGGTTATCTCAAGCTCGATGAGTTAACCGAGCAAAAGTTTTTACCAAACCCCTTCTTCGAAAACCAAAAAATGTATCGAACCGGTGATTTGGTCCGATATAATGAAAACAACGAATTGGAGTACCTAGGGCGTGCGGACGAGCAAATCAAACTTAGAGGGTATCGAATAGAACTACCCGATATCGAAGCAAACATGGTGTCGCATCCTAAAATTGAAAACTCGGCGGTAATGGTCGTGGAAGGGAAAAAAAGGGTAGCCGAGGAAGATATTGTCAATTGCGCCAAATGTGGGTTGCCATCCAACTACCCTACTGCGGATTTTGATACAAATGGTGTTTGCCATATCTGTAATTCTTTCAAAGACTACAAGCATAAGGTTGACCATTATTTTAAAACCGAAGACGATTTAAAAGCTCTGCTCACATCAGTAAAAGGCAAAAATCCAGAATATGATTGTCTCTCTCTTCTGAGTGGGGGTAAAGACAGTACATACATCTTAGCCCAGCTGGTAAATATGGGAATGAAGGTACTGGCTTTCACCTTGGACAATGGTTATATATCCGACCAAGCCAAAGCTAATATTCAAAGGGTGGTTGACAAACTTGGTGTCGACCACATGTATGGGGCTACGGAGCATATGAACAAAATCTTTGTAGACAGTTTGGAACGTCATAAAAATGTATGTGATGGATGTTTTAAGACCATTTACACCCTAAGTACAAACCTAGCTTTGGAAAAACAGATTCCTTTTATTGTTACTGGTCTTTCCAGAGGGCAATTTTTTGAAACTAGACTTACAGAAGAGTTGTTTTGGAATACGGATATTGAAGCTAAACAGATTGATGATACTATTTTGGAAGCAAGAAAGCTCTATCATCAAGAAAATGATGCCATTCGTAAGCTCTTAGATGTTTCCGCCTTCGATGATAATAGCACATTTGAAAAAGTACAATTTGTTGACTTTTATCGCTACAATGATGTAAGCCTTGAAGAAATGATCAAATTTCTTGAAGAAAAAATCGATTGGAAAAGACCGACCGACACAGGACGCTCTACGAACTGTTTGATAAATCAGCTTGGAATTTATGTCCATAAAAAGCAAAAAGGATATAGCAACTACTCTTTCCCATACAGTTGGGATGTAAGATTAGGCCATAAGACCAGGCAGGAAACCTTAGATGAAATCAATGAATATATAAACGAGAAAGAGGTCCTACGTATGATGGATGAAATTGGCTACACGGAACCCGTGGAAAATGAAATGGATATGCAACGTCTAGTAGGTTATTACACCGGGCCATCCCAAATACCTGCCAACGAACTAAAACTCCATTTAAAAACAGAATTACCTGATTATATGATTCCTACCCACTTTAAATATGTCGAAGAGTTTCCGCTCACCCTAAACGGAAAAGTTGACAAGGCGAGTTTAAAAAAACTCAGCTTAGCACAGTTGGATATGGAATCTGCCTATGTGAAACCTTCAGGGGAAATAGAAGAAATTCTAGCAAAAATCTGGTGTGAGGTTTTGAAATTAAAACAGGTAGGAGCCCAAGATAATTTCATCAGTTTAGGGGGGCATTCGCTGGCGGCTATACGGGTGAGTGCAAGGGCCAAGGAAGAATTTGAATTAGATGTTCCGTTAAACAAAGTTTTTGAGTTCCCAACCATCTCATCCTATGCAAAACATGTTGAAGAAACTATAATGGATTTGATGAATCAGGCCTGAGCAATTCGAAACTGATACTTTTTGAAATGAAAAACCAACCAATACATACCAAAAAACAAATTATCCTTAAAGGGCTTGCCTTGGTATTGGTTTTTGTGTATTTGGTCCAACCTTTTAACGACCAAATACTGGATGTTTTACATAAAATATCTCATAAGGTTAAATTGGTTGGGCATCCTACACATCAAGGTTTGAACTCCCACGATTTAGAAGAACATTCACAACAAATCCATAAGATTCATAAAATTGGACACCATCATGAAATTTTGAATGTGATTCACAACCTTTTTGAAGCTGCCTCAAATCCTAATGATTCCAACGATACATCAATAGTGGTTAAGCATACCATAGACAAGCACTTAGTTCGTCACAACGACTATCTGAAAATCAAATGGGTCTTGGAAACGTTCTCCTACTTTCCCGACCTTCATCTTATTACTCTAAAAGGATATCTTCCATTGGAATACCCTCCTCCCAAGCTTTCCTAAAAATAGATACGTACAAAAAAATTGAAAACAAGACAGGATTTTCAAAGTGAACCCAAAGAGGTTGGATTCCGTATCTATGGATGCTTTCATATATCTGTCAAATTAAAAAACAGCAATTGAGACATGATATGATAATCATAGAATGTTGTGTGTTGCGCAAAAAGTCGAAAATGATTAAGAAAATACTTTTAATCCTTTTATTCTGTACACCCATTGGAATGATGGCACACGAGATATCAGGAAAAATAACCGATGAAAAAGGCAAGCCTATCGAAGGGGCCGGAGTCTATAATAAAACTAATGGCACCTATGCCTATACCGATATGTCCGGATACTATGAATTAGAAGATATTGAGATTGGAGATATACTCTATTTTCATAGTCTGGGTTATGTACGCCAAGAACTGGAAGTAAAGGAAGAAAATTTGGACACTGTCTACAATGTAGTCTTGGTGGAAGATGCCATCTCTCTTGACCAAGTGGTTTTGGTATCCAAAGTAAATGCCCTAACCAATTTTGTAAACATTGATGTAAAAACGAATCCAGTAAAATCTGCTCAGGAGATTATCCGAAAAGTACCTGGACTTATTATTGGTCAGCATGGTGGTGGCGGAAAAGCAGAACAGATTTTTCTTCGAGGTTTTGACATTGACCATGGAACCGATGTTGCCTTGAGTGTGGATGGTCTTCCAGTAAACATGGTCTCGCATGCTCATGGACAGGGGTATGCAGACCTTCACTTTATAATCCCAGAAACCATTGAGGATATCGATTTTGGTAAAGGGCCCTATTATGCCAATGTTGGGAATTTTAACACGGCAGGCTACGTTGCTTTGAATACCAAAAAAAAATTGGATGACAATCAGATTACCTTAGAGGCTGGCCAATTTAATACCGTAAGGGCTTTAGGGCTTATCAAAATATCAGAAAGTGATAATAGCAATGCTTTTGTGGCCTCCGAACTTTTGGCCACGGATGGAGTTTTCGAATCCCCACAAAATTTTAATAGAATCAATATTTTGGGGCGGTATAATTTTAATAATTATACCGATGAGGAATTAACCATAAGCCTTTCCCATTTTCAAAGTAAGTGGAATCAATCTGGTCAAATTCCAGTTAGAGCGGTAGAACAAGGCTTGATATCCCGTTTTGGAGCCATTGACGATACCGAGGGAGGAAATACCAGTCGCTCCAATATATGGGTCAATCACTTTAAACAATTGGATGAGCACCAAAGTCTTAGAAGTAAAGCCTTTTTGTCCAAATATACCTTTGAGCTTTTCTCTAATTTTACTTTTTTCTTGAATGACCCTGTAAATGGTGACCAAATTCAGCAAGTAGAAGACAGGACCATTGTTGGTGCTGAAACCGTATATGGTAGAACGTTTCATACAGAAAATCATAGTACACAGCTAGGTTTTCAGTCAGGACTAGGGTTCCGTTATGACGATAACAATGATGTACAACTTTCGAGAACAAGAAATCGAAGGGAAATTTTGAGTCGATTAGCATTCGGAGATATCGATGAATTAAATATCTACGCCTTTGCAAATGCAGACATACAACTGAATAGGCTGACCATAAACCCGGGTTTGCGCATTGATTACTTCAATTTTGAGTATAATGATTTTTTAAACTTCGATACCGAAGGAAACCCAACTTCAATTTTCAGAAATCCTAAGGTGGAAGACCATATTATTAGTCCTAAACTAAATTTTATTTATAGTGCTTCACCGGGATTGCAGGTATTTCTAAAGAGTGGGTTTGGATTTCATTCAAATGATAGCAGAGTGGTAACGGACCCCTCAAGTGGTACCTCAGAAACACTGCCATCAGCTTTTGGGACAGATATAGGTATCATCTCAAAACCATCAAAACGTTTGTTGCTAAACGCAGGACTATGGTATTTAGCGCTGGAACAAGAATTTGTGTATGTAGGTGATGAAGCAATTGTCGAGCCTAGTGGACGAACCCGAAGGTATGGCGCTGATTTTGGGATTCGCTATCAAATCAATGATTGGCTTTTTACCAATTTTGATATTAACTATACTATTGCTCGAAGCATTGATGACCCAGATGGAGAAGATTTTATTCCTTTGGCTCCTGATTTAACCTCTTCAGGAGGAATAAGCATAACCAATCTCGGTAAGTTCTCTGGAAACATTAGCTATAGGTTTATTGATGACCGACCAGCAAATGAAGATAACTCTATCATTGCGGATGGATACTTCGTAACAGATATGAACTTAAACTATAATTTTTCCAAAAACTGGACTTTTGGAATCATCGTGGAGAATCTATTTGATGTGGAATGGAATGAAACCCAATTTGCAACGGAGACAAGATTATTCAATGAAGTAAATTCTGTTGAAGAGATTACCTTCACCCCTGGGGCACCTTTCTTTTTAAGAGGACGTTTATCCGTTAGATTCTAGGTCTTCTGCTACATCATTTATCATCTTAATACTGACCCCATTAAGATGTATTTTGCAAACAAAGCACCGTCAGTAATTTTACCGATGGTGCTTTGATTAGTCCCCTCTACTCAACGATCTTGAACAATCCTTTTTTAATCCATGTTCAGTCATTAACAGCATTATTCATGAAGTAGTTATCATTTTATAACGTTAGATAGTGGATATCAAATAAAGAGTAAGTAGTTTTATATCTTTTTTTCGGTCTAATATCATCCGCTTGTTTTGCAGCCTATTATTTGACATCCACAAAAAACAAAAAAGTGAATAGTTCGGTAATACATACAAGACTTGGATTTATAGAATACCGCTCTGTTGGAAGCGGAAAACCAATCGTTTTCATTCATGGCGGACATTCGAACTGTCATGAAACACTGGCCCACAAAGGATTTGATATATCAAAATTTCGGCTACTCACCCCTACACGACCCGGTTATGGGAAAACACCTTTGGGCAATAATCAAACACCCGGGAAAGCTGCCGAACTGATTGTGGAATTATTAAAAAATTTGTCAATTAACAAAGCCATTATCTATGGTATATCTGCCGGTGGATTAACCGCACTTAAGTTAGCGGAAGAATATCCTAGTTATGTCGAAAAGCTGATACTTGCTTCTGCGGTTTCTAAAAAATGGCTTGATTCGAAGCATGCAATTTATATAACGGCCCAAATAATCTTCAATCCGAAAATAGAGGGAATAACCTGGGGAATGGTTAGATTTTTCGCAAAGATTTTTCCAAGACTAATGGCTAAAAGCTTTTATTCACAGTTCTCAACCTTTCCCAGCTATGAGCCAAGAAAAAAAGACATTGATGAACTTATTTTGGCACTAAAAAACTATCGCTCAAAAAAAGGATTCTTAAACGATATAAAGCAAACGATACATAGTGAATCAATCAAAAAGATAAAGACCCCATGCCTTATAGTTCATAGTACGTATGACCATAGTGTTCCTTTGGAACATGCAACCCATGCACATAAATTGATTAAAAACTCAACATTGGTTGAACTTAGTAATGAATGGGGACATCTTTTATGGATTGGCCAAGACGCCGAAGAGTTTCTGAACATCATACGTAAGTTTGTAAATGAAAAAGTGAGTATATAAAATCTTCGAACAAAATTGGCCAAAACTGTTTTTACTAAGTTCAGGATATTACTTGATGAACTCGAGAAAAAATACTGCTTACTCTGAATTTAATACTACGAGCTACTACAGGTCGTGTTAAACAAGTTATATTAAAAATGAATAGTGAAATCGAAAAGGTTCTTAGCAAGACATTCTCAAATCATTTTAATCTCACGGGGTTGGACTGGAGTAACCTCTCCCCGGTTGTTAAGCTTGTTAAACACAAAAAGAACTCTGTCATAAGACAAGCTGATAAAATTGAAACAAACCTCTACTACATTCTTGAGGGGTCGACGGCTTCCATTCTTTTTAAAAAAGACAAGCTTGTTTGCATAGACCTTTGCTTTAAAGATGAGTTTTCGGGAGATTATCAATCTTTACTTACCCAGCAAAGAAGTGGTTTAGAAATAAGGGCAATAACGGACAGTGTCATTCTCTCCATACCGTTTGATGGCTTATTCAAGATTTATTCCCAAAAACCAAAAATCGAGATGGAGCGAATAGGAAGAATTTCCGCTGAGCGTCTTTACATTCTAAAAAACAAAGAAGTAATAGATTTAAAAACACGTTCAGCCAAGGAAAGATATCTTACGTTGTTGAATCAACAGCCCGAACTTCTTCAAAAAATATCTCTTAAATACCTAGCTGCCTATCTAGGCATATCCGCAGAAAGTCTATCCCGAATACGAAAAGAACTTGTTGCAAAATAAGCTTTCTTACCATAGGTCAATTTTATTCTCACACCTGCAAAATACCTTTGTGCATATAGCTTTCTCAAAAGGGAAAGTATAAATATTTCATCCTCCCGCGTTTGGTACTTTTTTTAATTACCAACCTTAAGTTTGATTTTGCGGGAGTGAACAGAAATGATTTTATACGAGCTTGCACATTGCTAGGATTAAGCATACCATTTATCAATTTTTTGACGGTTAAATCTTCTAAAAACAATCGAAAACTTACAGGAACCCATAGATAACAAAGTTTACTTTGCTGGCGATGCTTATACCGATGGAACGGATTGGGGAAATGTTCACAAAGCCATCCATTCTGACAAGCACTGTGTGGAACTACTATTAAAAGAAAACAAGTAGAAAATGAAAAGTATACTTTTTGTACTAACCTTAGCCGTTTTTGTGACTTCTCACGCACAAAAAATTACCCAAGAAGACTTATATACAACATGGATATTGAATAAATATTCTGACGAAGAGCAATACTACTTTCCCTCAAAAAGAGAAGTCGGGGACCGCTTTACTTTTAAGCAAGATATGACTTATTTATCGGTTTCCGAAGGTGAAAAGAGCAACGGTACTTGGTTGTTCAATTCCAACGGAAAATATATTGAATTGCTATCGGAACAAAGGAAAAAGGAAAAGCTCTATATCCACTTTCTCTCCCATAGATCAATGGTAGTTACCTATGATACAGATGAGTATCGTGTTTGGGAGGTACACTATGTTTCTCTACGAATAGAGGATGAATGAAAACAGTAATTACCGTTATTTTATTTTTTCTGGTGACAATACTATATGCCCAAAAGAGCATGTCACTTAGAACCATTCCTTTCAATCCTCAAGGCCATGAAAAAGTATATGTTGAATCAGTCTTGGATAAGCGAAAAGTGAAAAGTTTAGGTATCCATAAAAATTTAAATGGGGAGGAAACCGAGCTATTTTTAAAGGAAGGAGCTGAAGCAGCCATAGAAAGTTTTTACGCACACTCGTTGAAAAAGGACAGTCTCAAAGAACCAATTTATATTGAGTTGCACGCACTGAACGTACAAGAGTCGAAACGCAGAATGAATAACGGAATTGTACAGATAGCTCGAGCACATATTGAACTATCGTTTTTCAAGATGGAAGGTCAACAACTAAAGAAAATTTACACAATCAAACATAATGAAGATGAGGTTTTTGGTCTTTATGAGAAAGTAGAACTGTACGACACCCATGAAAAACGAATTAGAGCAGCCCTTGAATATTGCATGCATTACTTTTTAAAGAACTATAAAAAAGTGAAAGCCGTTGTTTCCAATACTGATTTTATTCCTCCAAGAGAAAACGAGAAGATAGTCAATAAACTTGGGGAATGGTTCAATTTAGTAACCATAAAAGGAATGGGGAGTAGGTATTTCCAGGGGTACGGAATAAGCTATACAGGTTTTGTAGACAGCGAAAAAGGATTGATTAGACCTTATGAAGCATCGTTCGAGGTAAGCTGGGCTAGAGAAGGTGTGGCAGAAGAAAACGGATTTGAAGAAGTGAATTCCTATGTGTTTCGTCCAGAGCTTTATTTCTTTTACAAGCGCCTGTTTCAAGGAGTTTATGCATCCATGAGTATGAATGTTCCCCTGGGCTTTGAATTATTGGAAGATTTGTCAGGCGATAACACCTTTAATTTTGTAATTGGAATTGGTGCGAGTCAGGGATTACGGTTTATCCCATGGCAAAAGGGAGGGCTTGTTTTTGGTGTTGACTTCTTTCAACAGTTTGAAACATCAGAAGTATATCGTTTTGATTTGGGGGTCGAATTTGTATTGGGTATCAACTTTTAATTGACAAACCATGTACCATCCAAGACTATATGGAGATTTTTATGAAATGGGACTGAAGTACGGAACATTACTTCGCGAAAAAGCCAACTTCGTTCTCCCCAAAATAAGTGATACGAAAAAAGAATTCGGACTGGAATCCTATAAAGAACTACATTGTTTTTACCCCGAGGTTGTAGAAGAAATAAAAGGCTTTGCAAAGGGAATAAACGATAAACCAGAAAATCTTGGGGCTTTTCTTCTAAGCCTTGGTGTCTTTGATACTAGCGGACAATGTAGCGTTTTTGCCTTTAGAAACATGGACTCCGTAATTGTTGGCAGAAATTACGATATGCTCTTTGCATATAAAAAATTCACGGAAAGCAGTTTGATTGCACCTAAGGACAAGTACTCTTATATTAGTCAATCAGATGTTTTTATTGGACGTTCAGATGGAATAAACGAAAAGGGATTATCCATTGCCATGTCTTTTGTTAATGGCACTGAGGTTACACCAGGAATAGGGTTTCATTTTGTAATACGAAAAGTATTGGAAAGCTGTGGTGATACACATCAGGCAATAAAGCTTATAAAAAGCACCCAAGTGTCATCTGCCAACAACTTTTTAATTGCGGATAAAACCGGTGATATTGCTGTTGTGGAATCCGCACCCCAAGGAAGTACGGTTAGAAGACCATGGCACAATCAAAATTACATTTATAGTACAAATCAGTTCGTAACAAACAAAATGAAAGCCTTCGATTCTGGAGGTATTGAATGGAGTAAGAGTTCTGAGCGAGCCAATCAACTGGAAAACAAATTAAGTTCACTTGAACATATGGATATTCAAAAGGCCAAAGAGATTCTTTCTGACGAATGTGTCTGCTTAAATTTAAAAAAGGAAAAATTTGGCACAATATGGTCAGTTGTTGGCAATCTAAACAATCTGTCCATGCAACGTGCCGAGGGCGTACCCAAAGTTTCCAACTACAAACTTGAAAAAAGGTTGAATTGGTGGCTTAAAAAAAGAAACCCCTTTAAATAAGGGGTTAAGGATGTGATCGCAGAAGGATTAGAACCTTCGACCGTCTGCTTAGAAG
>JBCCXJ010000027.1:0-37375 GCA_039191905.1 Bacteroidota bacterium
GAATGGGAAGGCCAAGTAACATTGAACAAGTCAGGAGACCTGCCAAATTCAAACAAACAATGTTAAACTTTCGGGATAAAGGTTTACGTATGAAGCACATACTATTCTCCCGTTTATTCACTTAAACGAAATGAAAAAAACAAATTTGTGGTGGTGCGCCACACTTTTTGTGGGTCAATTTTTTTATGCCCAAAACGCACAACAAGATTCTGTTGCTATTCAGCAACTACGGGAAGTCGTGGTCAGTGACTCACGATTTGAACTTAAACGTGAAAATTCAGGAAAGACTGTAATTAAGATTACGGCTGAGGAATTAGAACGAAATCAGGGAAAAACCGTTGCACAGATTATTAACACAAAAAGCGGAATTGAAATCGCGGGTAGCCGTGGTAGAGATGGAGATGTCCTTGGTGTATTTGCCAGAGGTGGGCGTGGACGTCAGGTTTTGGTAATTATTGACGGTGTCCGGGTAACCAATCCTTCTTCTTTTTCTGTTGAGTACGACTTACGATTTTTATCTGCAGCCAATGTGGAATCCATTGAAATCATAAAAGGAGCTGCCAGTACCCTTTATGGTACCAATGCCGCAACAGCGGTAATCAATATTACTACGAAAAAGAATTCAGAAAATAAGATTGCTGGGAATTTTGAATCCATGGTTGGAACGAATCAAACTTCCGAAGACCAAAACTATAATCTTGCCAGCTTTGCCAATAGTGCTAGGGTAAGTGGAACCTTGGATAAGTTTTCTTACGGAGTTAGTTTCTCAAATCGCTATTCCAATGGCCTTTCTGCAGCTGTGACTCCAGAAAATGAAGAGGATGATTTTTCGCAATATAGCGCGGACCTTAAATTGGGATATAAATTCACAGATAACTTTGATGTGTCCATTTATGGGAATAAAACTGAGTTTAGAAGTGATTTTGATGCTGACCGTGCCGAAGCACCAAATCAGTTGGAACAGGACCAAGAACGTGTGGGGATTACATCTACATTCAACTATGGAAAGGGTTCTATTCATTTGAATGCAGCCTATACGGATTTTGATACGGACTCTAGAAGTTCTTTTGGAGAATCAATTTCCGAAGGGGAGAACTTTGTCTTTGACCTTTACAACAAGTATGTTTTTAACGACAAATTTTACACTGTTTTAGGTGTAAACTATATCAAGGACGAGGCTATTTTTGCCGAATCTGTAGATTTTACGATTGTGGACCCTTATGCGAACTTGGTCTATGTTTCTGATTTTGGTTTGAATTTAAATGCAGGACTTCGTTTAAACAACCACTCTGAATATGGAAATAATGTGGTGTACAATGTGAATCCCTCTTATGTTTTTCCAACTGAAACGGGATATATAAAGATTTTGGGTTCTTATGCTACATCTTATATTACACCTAATTTGACACAATTGTTTGGAGGTTTTGGAAATGAGGACTTGGAGCCAGAAGAAAATACTACGATTGAAGGGGGAGTGGAATATTATGTAAATGATAAGCTTCGGTTAAGCGCAGTGTATTTTGACAGAAATGAGAATAATAGAATTGGGTTTGATCAAAACTTTATCAGTATTAACATTTCCGACGAAATTGATGTGAACGGAGCAGAATTGGAAGTCTCATGGATTCCTATAGAAACCTTAACTGTAGATGCCAACTATGCGTTTACAGAGCGCAAGGGTGATACGGCGATAAGAATTCCAAGGCATAAAGCAAATTTGACTTTAGGGTATCAACTTTGTGAAACTACCAATGTTTCACTTAACTATGCCTATACCGGTGAACGTAACGATACTGATTTTCTTAGTTTTGAGAACGTTGCACTGGATGCATTTTCGTTGGTAAACTTATATATTGACCATGAGTTAATTCCCAATAAGTTAAAGGTATTTCTGAATGGCAATAACATCTTGAACGAAGAGTTCACCGAAATTATTGGTTTTACAACAAGAGGAAGAAATATCAATGCCGGGTTTAATTTAAGCTTTTAATTCCTAAATTCAAGTCATGTTAAAAGTCTGTTCATTCATGCCAGCGGTTACCCAAATGCTCTATGATATGGGTTTGGAGAATCACTTGCACGGCATCACTTTTGAATGCCCTGAACAGGCTTTAAAGGAAAAGGAACCCGTGGTGCGCTGTATTTTGGAAGGGAAAAACCTTTCTAGCCAAGAAATAGATGCGCTTTTTTCAGCAAGCAAGAACCAGGGGATGGACCTGTATTATGTAGACGAGCCCATATTGGAACGTATTGCTCCAGATATTATTTTTACTCAGGATATGTGTGATATCTGTCAAATTGATACGGCCTGTACCGCAGCCGCTGTGGCCAATCTTAAGAAACAGCCTGAGCTTATTTCCATAAGTCCAGAATCTTTGGATGATGTCTTTCAATCAGCAATAACGATTGCGACCGCACTAGGAAAGGAGGAGCTAGCCTATGACTATCTAAATAGCTTACACAATAGAATTGATGAGGTGGTCGATAGGTTACGGGAAGCTAAAGCCCTACCTAAACGAGTCATGTTGCTGGAATGGATTGACCCTATTTTTAATTGCGGACATTGGATTCCCCATCAGATTGCCTATGCTGGAGGTGTAGATATGCTTTCCAATCCTTCGGGAGACAGTATTGTTACTCCATGGGAAAAGATTGTGAAATATAACCCTGAAGTCTTGATTGTGGCGCCCTGTGGATTCAAAGTGGATAGAGCTCTGGAAGAACTTCATATTCTAACACAAAAAGAGGGCTGGGATAGTTTAAAAGCAGTTCAAAATAAAGCGGTTTATATCGTAGACTTTGATATGTTAACACAATCTTCGGCCGGAACTTTGGTTGATGGAATTGAAGTTTTAGCCGGCCTGTTTCATCCTGATATTATTGATGTACCCTATGGATTGTCCCATAAATACGTAAAACTGGAAAACCATTTGATAATACAATAAGAACAAAAAAGCGGCCAATAGGCCGCTTTTTTTATTTGTTCATTTCAATGGGCTTATCCAAGTACATATTGTCTTTGAGAGTGGTTTGTACCCTTGAACTTGTAAATGAATGGGCAGGAATCTGTACATTAAAACTCCGTCTTGTTACACCTCCATTAATTTCTTGTAGGGCCCTTGCCAAAAGGGGTTCATTTGGATTACCAAGAATACCAAGGTTTGTTAAATCTTCTTGTAATGTGATGTCAGGAGCTAAACCGTCTGTATAATCAAAAAATCCATCAGCATTTTCATTGCGACCCACTAAAGGTTGAAGTCCCCACTGGCTATTTGCTGGGATTAAGTTTTCACGATCTGGGTCGTATATAAACGAACCTTCAGGATCGTCTACCAAGGTAATGGAGAATTCGTTTTTCCCCGAAGTGGTTCCACCGATTTGCGTAATATTCATATAAGGTGTAAGACCGTTAATTACCAACTCACTTGCAGAAGCCGAGCTACCAGTAGTCAAAATAAAAACTCTGTTTAAATTTAAAGAGTTAACTGAAACCAAAGGAGAGTTATCATCGCTTGGATCCATTCTAAATGAACTCGCAAATCTATCTTCAAGTTGTTGGGGTGTAAATTGCGGTTGTAATTTATCGTTCCAACGTTGTCTTATATACAATTTATCGGTATCTGTGCTGTGGACCATACTCGCCAATAACCTTGAGGTGTCTACTGAGCCTCCTGGATTGTAGCGCATATCCAATACTAATTCTGTGGCGCCATCAGCAACAAATTGTGCAAAGGCGTCATTTAACTCGTTGTTGAAGCTTCTTAAAAATCGATTATACATTAAGTAGGCAACCTTCGTTCCGTTTACATCAAGCGTGGTGGCCACTTGGATTGGATTCTCAACAAAATTTTCAATTTTGGTCAACGCCACTTCTTTTCCATTGAGAATATAACTTCCATTATTTAAGTCTGCCATCCCAAGGGTATAGTTGGCATTATCGCCGAAGAGTAAGCTCCCAAAATTATCTCGAGTCAGTTGGGTACCGTCTACATGCGTAAAAAATTCACCACGTGAGATATCCTTACCCGCAGCATCAGAACCAGGTAATACATACTGTACATAACCAAAAACATCATCAGAGCCTGGTATTACTTGTAATCCAAACTCAAGACCATTACTTCGGGATACTCCGGCAAGACCACTTACCAATGCTGTGTAGTCTTGATTCAAAAAACTAAAACGGTCTATCGCAGCTTCATTGCCCACAATCTCACGATGTTGATTACAAATTGTAAAGAAAAATTGTCTAGGGTCCGTTTCAGTAGCTAAAAAGTTAGTAAACTCTTCATCGGTTGAAAAGCGATCATCCGCCAGCACGGGTACATCTTGTTGCCAAAAATACCAGAAATTCATGGCGCTCCACATAAAACTTTGAACCGGGAAATCGGCCGAGGTAACCGGGTTTGGGTTTGGATTCTCAATTCCACCATTATCATCACTAGAGCATCCTAAAAAGATAAAAGCAGACAAGAATAAACCAAAAAACATCTTCTTCATAGCATAAAAATTTTAAGAAAATTCATCAATAATCGTTCCAGTACAACTAAAACAATGTAATAATTAGAGGTAGAAATTTCTATTTATAGCAATTTTGTGGATTAATTTAAAGACATAATGGGACATTTCAAATTTTTTGTAACAAATTTCGATATGTGTCGTCGTGATAAAGAAGCCTGGAATAAAAACAGGCAGATAACTAAACAACCATGCAACAAAGCGATTTTATAAACGTGGTAATGCCCTTCAAGGATAAGCTGTATCGTTTAGCAAAACGATTACTAGTATCCAAAGAGGAAGCGGAGGATGCCACTCAAGAAGTGTTGCTAAAATTATGGTCAAAAAATGAAAACATGGCCGATTATAAAAATGTAGAGGCTTTTGCGATGACCATGACCAAAAATTTTTGTTTGGACCGATTAAAATCAAAACAGGCAAGTAATCTAAAGTTGGTGCATAGCAATTATCAAGATGAAAACACTTCATTACAAAAACAAATTGAGGCGGAGGATAGTGTACGATGGATGGAACGGATTATGGATACCCTGCCTGAACAACAAAAAATGGTATTGCAATTACGAGATGTAGAGCAATATGAATTTGAAGAAATATGTGATTTACTGGATATGAAACCGACTGCAGTACGGGTTACACTCTCCAGGGCACGAAAAACAGTAAGAGAAGAATTGGCAAAAAAACATAGTTATGGAATTGGATAGAATAGAGAAGCTTTTAGAAAAGTATTTTGATGCAACCACCTCAATTGCTGAAGAGAAGGAGCTCAATCAATATTTTTCGCAAGACAATATAGAATCACATTTGGAACAATATAGACCAATGTTCAATTATTTTTCCGTTGCTAAGGAAGAACGTTTCACCAAGCAGGTCCCATTAAAACCTAGAAAAAATTATTACAAATGGATGTCTGTTGCTGCGGTGGCAATTCTAACCTTCGGAATTTATTTTGGTAATCAATACTACGAGCGCAAACAGGCGGAGATTGCTTATCAAGAAACCAAAAAGGCTTTTGAACTGCTTGCTGAGAACTTTGGTCGAGGCACAGAAAAAGTAGCCTATTTACAGGAGTTCGAGGCCGCAAAACAAAAAATTTACAATAACAATTAAAACAAAAACGATGAAAAGGTATATTTTAATTTTTCTAATTGCTGTGCTTCCAATTTCGGGATTTTCGCAGTCGTTGTTTGATAAATTCGAGGATTTGGACGACGTGACTTCCGTAGTGGTGAACAAAAGCATGTTCAATCTATTAGCTAAAATAGATGTAGAAGTAGATGACCCAGAAGCTCAGGATTTTATGGATATTGCCAGTAGTCTTAAAAGTCTAAAGGTATTTACTACGGATAATGAAAGGATAGGCGCAGATATGAAAGCTTCTGTGAACAGTTATCTAAGGTCTTCCACGATGGAAGAGCTGATGCGGGTAAAGGATAAAGATGCCAATGTGAAGTTTTATATCAAAGAAGGTAAAGATGCCGATCATGTAAGCGAGTTGCTTATGTTCGTTACTGGTTTGAAGGACATGGAAGCAGATGGTAGAAAATTCGAAACGGTTTTACTTTCTCTAACAGGCGATATTGATTTGAATAAAATCAATTCTTTGACCAATAAGATGAATTTGCCTAAAGAGTTGAACAAAGCAGGTAAAAAAGGAAACTAAGATGAAAAAGTTTGCGATTGCGCTTCTTGCAATAGGTTTACCTTTCTTTGGATTTTCACAATCGGCTTTTGATAAGTTTGAAGATTCTGAAAATATAGGTTCGGTAACCATCAGCAAAGGCATGCTAAAAATAGCGGCGGAAATGATGGATAATCATGGGGATAAAGACACCCAAGACTTTGTAGACCTTGCTAAAAATCTTGACGGCATAAAAATATTTATGTCGGAAGATGATGTGGCTTCAGCAGACATGCAAAGCACCATGAAGCAATATGTCAAGAAATCCAGACTGGATGAGTTAATGAAAATTAAGGATGGAGATACCAATCTTAAATTTTACATCAAGAATGGAAAGGACGATGACCATGTTTCCGAACTGCTCATGTTCGTAACAGGTATAGAAAATGAAAAAGGCCGGAAAGCCAATATTGAAACTGTGTTGCTTAGCATGACAGGGGATATCGACCTGACCAAAGTAGGTTCGCTGACTGAAAAAATGAACCTTCCTAAACACTTGAAGAAGGCAAAAAGGAATTAAAGAATAAATAATGTAACAAAATCTCTGATAGGTCAACATATCCAATGTTGACCTATTGGAGTATCATCAATCAATCAAAAAAACAAAAAAATGAAGTACGTAGTAAAAACCTTTTTTTTAACAGGAGCTATTCTTTTAGCTTCCTGTTCTTCCCAGCAAAGTCTGCAAGAATATTATGTAGACAATTCTGAAAACCCAAATTTTATTGCGCTGGATGTTCCTGCAAGCATATTAAAGTTAAATGAAGATAGCCTCAGCTCATCCCAAAAGGAAGCTGTGGAATCTTTGCGCAAGTTCAATATGCTGGCTTTTAAGAAAACCGCGAACAACGTAGCTGAATACCGTGCGGAGAAAGCAAAGGTCAAAGAAATCCTTAAGGATGATGAATTTATAGAATTGATGAAAATCAATTCCCAGTATGGCAAGGGAGTGATAAAATATCTGGGAGATGAAGACGCCATCGATGAGGTCATCATATATGGAGATAGTAAAGACATGGGCTTTGCATTGGTACGAGTCTTGGGGAAAAACATGAACCCAGCGCAAATTGTTCAACTTATGCAAGCACTCCAAAAGTCAGATTATGATGGAGCTGCATTAGGAGAGATTGGAAAATTTATAAAAGGATGATTGCCTACTCATCAAAATAGCTTAAACGCACTGTTTTATAGTGCGTTTTTTCTTTTTAACAAGGTTTGGGATGTATTTTTTTGTGACCTTCTTGCTACCTTAGTGTCTCACACATAAACACTAACATAAAAACAAATCACCATGGAAAAAGCACAGGAGTGGATAAATTACGGAATTGAATTGGCCAAAGAATATGGACTCAAATTGGTAGCCGCAATCCTGATATATCTTATTGGTTCTTGGATTATCAAAAAGATAGTAGGAGCCACAGGAAAAGTAATGGCAAAAAGCAAGTATGATGAGTCTTTGCAGAAATTCCTACTCAATCTTGTTTCATGGGCGTTGAAGGTGTTCCTGATAATTATTGTGATTTCCCAGCTAGGTGTAGATGTGACCACATTTGCAGCTGTTATCGCTGCGGCTGGTTTGGCGGTTGGACTTGCGCTTCAAGGCTCCTTATCCAATTTTGCGGGTGGTGTTTTACTGATGATTTTTAAACCCTATCGAATTGGAGATTTAATTGAAGCACAAGGCGTTTTGGGTGTGGTTAAGGAAATTGAAATTTTCACTACAAAACTCACCACCCCTGAAAACAAATTAGCCATTGTGCCCAATGGAGCTATGGCCAATGGTAATATTATCAATTACTCTGCTGAAGGTAAAATCCGTGTGGACACTGTTATCGGAGTAGGTTATGGCGAAGACATCAAAAAGACCAAAGAAGTGCTTCTGAATGTGCTTACCTCAAATTCAAAAGTCTTACAGGACCCAGCTCCTTCCGTAAATGTGATGGAACTGGCAGATAGTTCAGTGAATTTTGCTGTTCGTCCTTTTTGCAAACCCGAAGATTACTGGGATGTGTATTTTGGGACCTATGAAAATTGTAAACTAGCTCTTGACGCTGCAGGTATCGAAATTCCTTACCCACATCAAGTGGAAATCCATAAGGAAGCATAAGCAGCAGTGCATTTGCTTTTAATTGGGGGGAGACTTTGGGACTGTAACAATCCTCTCTTTCTTTTGTCTATTGATATACCTAAAAACCAATAAACAAATGAAAAAAATGCCTATGGCCTTAGTGGTGGTGGTTTTCCTTCTGTTGGCTGGCAAACCAAAAGAACAACCATTCCATATTGGACAAAAATCGGTTACGTATGTTGATGAATCAAGAAAACGACCTTTACTTACCGAAGTATGGTATCCTACTTTAGACCATCCAACTAAGACTGTATCCAAAGGAAATCAAAAGGAACTATTTAAAACCATACAGACGGTTCGGGGTGCTACAATTGCAAATGGCAAGCATCCCTTGTTGTTGGTTTCCCATGGAACCGGGGGGAATCGATTTTCGTTGACGTGGTTTATTGAAAAAATGGTGAAAGAAGGCTACATCGTAGTCTCTTTGGACCATTATGGGAATTCTACTTTTAATAAAATACCGAGAGAATTTGTAAAATGGTGGGAAAGAGCTATTGATGTTAAGTTCGTGCTTACCCAAATTCTTAAGGACAAACAGATAGGGACAAAGGTTGATACTTGGAAGATAGGGGGAGTTGGCTTTTCCTTAGGTGGATATACCAATATCGCTTTAGCAGGAGGTTATGTAGATAGAGATGTACGAGAAAACCAAAGTCCTGAGGATAGGCAAATGCCTCCCGAATTTCCAGAAACCGATGAAATTATAGATTTTGAGAAGGACAGTCTTATTGTTTCATCCTACAATACCTACAAATACAAAGTGAAGGATAGTCGGATAAAGGCATTCTTTGTAATGGCCCCAGCTATTGGATTTGGATTTCATTCCAAAAACCAAACGGAGAAAATTACAGCACCACTCTTTATTGTTGCTGGGAAAGGTGATAAGAACACACCCATAGCGAACAATGCTCTTAATTATCATCACTTAATTGAAAGCAGCAAACTCCATTTATATGATGAAAATGTAGGACATTATGTGTTTTTAAATGAACCTACGGAATTTGGGAAACAAGTGGCACCAGCTATTACTATAGACCACCCAAAGGTTAACCGAAAGCAAATACACGAAAAAACGCTGGAATTAGCACTTGAGTTTTTTGAAGCGCATCTTTAAGGACTAGTTCATCTTCGAATTCATATGCTACATTCATCAGTTCGAGTATACAGTTTTAATAGAAATTTCCGAACTTCACTTACATGTACTAAACTTGTTTCAGTATCGGAAAATCTAGCCTATAAAACTTAGATTTATGAAAAAATTCAAATTAATAGTTTACCTCTTAATTATTATTTTCTATTCATCCAATTTCCTTAATGCTCAAGAATTAGTCCCCACTGATTTCGAAGTAAGAGAAAGTGTCACTTTTGAAGAATTTAAACTACGGAAATTAACTGTTTCAGATGCTGTTAAAGATTATAACGCTATTATGTCCAGTATTGAACATTTAAAAGGTAATACATTCGGACCTAAATCGAATTGGCTTAAAAAAGAACTTACATTAAAACAAGATTCTATTGACTTAAAATGGCATGAAGATGAATTTGACAATCGTAGTTCCTTTGCATATACTGTTACGGATTTGAAAGATTCAAAAGTAATTGGATGCGTTTATATTTTTAAACCCAAATACGAAGAATATGATGCTACTCTATATATGTGGGTTACAAAAGAAGAATTTGATAAAGGTCTTGATGAAATTCTTTATAGAGAAGTAACGAACTGGATTGACAAAAAGTGGCCGTTTAAAAACCCTGCTTACCCCGGACGAGAAATTGTTTGGGAAGAATGGTATGCTAAAGATGCATCAAAAGAATAAAGTCTATAACACTGTATATGAAACATGGCAACTTCCAATATGCTATACTTCGTAAACGAACCTATATGTACAATATAAAATCACACCCCAGTATAATTTGCCGGGGTTATTTTTTTGAGTTCGTCTTTGATACTGTCTGAAACTTCCAGGGTTTCAATAAAATCAGCTATGGTCTTTTGGGTGATTTTCTCATTGGTCCGTGTTAAACCTTTAAGGGCTTCGTAAGGGTTGGGATAGCCTTCTCTCCGAAGAATAGTTTGAATGGCTTCCGCAACTACCGCCCAATTGTCTTCTAAATCTTGTTCAAATTTCTCTGCATTCAACACAAGCTTATTCAAGCCTTTTAAGGTGGATTGAAACCCTACCAAGGTGTGGGCAAACGGCACACCAACGTTCCGGAGGACCGTGCTGTCCGTAAGGTCACGCTGCAAACGGGAAACAGGAAGTTTGGCAGATAAATGTTCAAAAATGGCATTGGCCAATCCCAAATTTCCTTCAGAGTTTTCAAAATCAATTGGATTTACCTTATGAGGCATAGCTGAAGAACCAATTTCTCCCTTCTTGATTTTCTGCTTAAAGTAATCCATGGAAATATAGGTCCAAATATCTCGATTCAGGTCAATCAAAATGGTGTTGATACGTTTCAATCCATCAAACAGAGCTGCCATATGGTCGTAATGCTCAATCTGGGTGGTAGGGAAGGAGTGGTGCAGCCCTAACTTCTCTTGAACGAACTGTTTTCCAAAAGCCCTCCAATCGTTTTCAGGATAGGCCACTTTATGTGCATTGTAGTTTCCGGTAGCACCTCCAAATTTGGCGGCACTTGGGATATCGTTCAACAAATTGAGTTGTTCCTTTAAGCGTTCCACAAATACATCGACTTCTTTGCCTAATCGGGTAGGAGATGCGGGTTGTCCATGGGTCCTGGCCAGCATGGGAATAGCTGCCCATTCAGATGCCAAGGCCTTTAGTTTTTCAAAAACTTCAAAATACAAAGGTACATATACCTCATTCATAGCTTCCTTAATGGAGAGGGGAATAGCTGTATTATTGATGTCCTGGGAGGTAAGTCCAAAATGGATGAACTCCTTGTACTTTTCCAATCCCAAATCATCAAATTGCCTTTTGATGAAATATTCCACCGCTTTGACATCGTGATTGGTGGTCTTTTCAATCTCTTTGATAGCGGAAGCATCCTCATCACTAAAATTCAGATAAATCCCTTTTAAATCTTCAAATTTTTTGGATTCAAAATCGGCCAATTGTGGTACTGGAATTTCGCAGAGCGCTATGAAATATTCAATTTCCACAAGAACACGATACTTTATCAGGGCCTTTTCAGAGAAGTAATCTTGTAAGGCTTCCGTTTTGTTTTGATACCTGCCATCTACAGGTGAAATGGCATTAAGGGAGGACAAGGACATTTGGCTCTGGTTTTAAAGGGGCAAATATACTCAAACTTATAGAGTTTAATATCCCATAGCGACCAGCTTATCCAATGTTTTCCCAGCTCTATTTTTATAGCCAGAAGTGCCATTTGCGATGGTTTCTTCCAAAACAAGTTTAAGTTCGGGATGTACCCAATCGAATTGCATCCCTAAATAATATAAACTAGTCATGGAGAAAACCTTTGCAGCAATTTTGTGGGAACCTATGAGCCAGTCAAAACAAACGGTCATTACCCGCTCCAATTGATCGGAGTTTATGTTTTCGATAAAGGTTTTATCCTTCTTTTCAAAATAAGTTTCTGTCACCATCTGACAAATATGAGCCATGGGTCGAATACAAGACTCTGATTCCATTTTGGCCAGGCCTAGCGTAAACTCTTCAAAATGCGGTAAGAGATAAACTAGCTTTTTCCGTAAGAGGTGGTCCAAAACCCAACTGGCATTGAACTCATCTTTTTTATCTTCTTCAAAAACCTGGTTTACTAAGGTTAGAGTGAGTTCTGGATGTAGTTCTAACTGGAGAACCAAGGTATCTATTTTTGCCTTGGAGAGCCTTCCTGAGTTTAATTCCGTATGTAATAGTGCTTCATTCACAAATTCCGAGTATCAGTTTAAGAATTCATGAGTTCCGTCACCAATTGTGGAACGCCTTGTGCAGCAGTTTTGGACAGGATGGTCAAGTTGTTAAAGTCCATCTGATTTACACTGGGTTTGGGGTCTATAAAGTAAATGGGAGTCCTTGGATTCACATAGTGAATAAGACTTGCTGCAGGATATACCTGCATAGAGGTGCCTATGATTATGAGAATATCCGCCTGTTGTGTAATGTATGCAGCGGTCTCCAGTAAAGGGACCATTTCTCCAAACCAAACGATATGAGGCCTGAGCTGATGCCCATTTTCGTCTAAATCCCCTAGAATCAAATCTTTTTTCCATTCCAGCACATGGTTTTCGTCTGCTATGCTGCGCACTTTGAATAGTTCTCCATGGAGATGTACTACATGGGAACTACCTGCTTGTTCATGAAGATTGTCCACATTTTGGGTAACGATGTTTACATCATATTTTGTTTCCAGCTCAACCAAAGCCTTATGTCCGGCGTTGGGTCGTACTTCCAGTAATTGACGTCGTCTTTGGTTATAAAATTCTAGCACCAACTCCGGATTGCGGGCAAACCCTTGTGGGGAGGCCACTTCCATTACATCATGACCTTCCCAGAGCCCATTGGAATCGCGAAAAGTTTTTAAACCGCTTTCAGCGCTCATACCCGCACCAGTAAGGACTACTACTTTTTGTTTTTCTGACATCGTTTGCTAAAAATAGCAAATTCAAATTTTGGTAACTTGTTCCTGATGTTAGAAGATGACTTATTAACCTATTTGGAAGGCTTTTTAACCGAAGGTCGGAAACAGCGGTTTTTAGATGTGCTCGCCCAACGCACTCGTTTTTTGACGGTGGCCATTGAAGATGTATATCAATTGCACAATACCAGTGCGGTAATCCGAAGTTGTGATGCCTTTGGTATTCAGGATGTGCATGTGGTAGAAGATCGTTTTGGGAAACGATTGGATAAGAATATAGCCATGGGGGCCGAGCAATGGGTAGATGTTCATCGCTATGACACTACCCCGGATTGTATTGATTTTTTAAAAGAAAATGAATACCAAATCATTGGTACTACACCTCATATTGACTCTAATTACTTGATGGATTTTGAAGTAAATGAAAAAACCGTGCTTTTTTTCGGTACAGAAAAAGAAGGACTAAGTGAAGAGGTGATGCAAAGGGCAGATGGCTTTCTTAAAATTCCAATGGTCGGATTTTCAGAAAGTCTAAATATATCCGTTTCAGCAGCAATTATTATTCAAGAGCTATCCGAAAAGCTAAGAAACTCTGAAATTCCTTGGCAGTTAACCCCAATAGAAGTCTTAGAAAAACGATTGGATTGGACGAAGAAATCCATCAAGGATGTGGAAGGGATTATAAGTAGATACCTCAAGGATTAAAGTTTTTTGTATTTTTAATCGTAACCAATTCAAAAACAAACACATGACTATTGTACTTTACATTTTAGGAGGGATTGTATTGCTGATTCTTTTTTTAGCCTTGATAGCACCTAAAGGTTACAACGTTTCCCGTTCCATTGAAATTTCTAAACCGAAGGCTGAAGTTTTCGAGAATCTACGTTTTTTGAAAAATCAGGATGCATGGTCTCCATGGAACAAAAAAGACCCCGATATGGAAAAGAAGTTTATGGGTACCGATGGTGAAGTAGGTGCTATGAGCTATTGGAATGGTAATAAAGATGTTGGCGAAGGGGAGCAGGAAATCACCAAAATTGTGAATGGTGAACGTATTGAATCACAGCTTCGTTTTTTAAAACCATGGAAGTCCGTTTCAGATGCTTATCTCACTACTGAAGAAGTGGCCATGGACAAAACGAAAGTGACCTGGGGTTTTTCCGGAAAAAACAAGTTCCCAACCAGCATTTTTATGCTCTTTATGAACATGGACAAAGCAGTTGGTGGCGATTTCGAAGAAGGATTGGCCAGCCTAAAATCGTTAATGGAAAAGTAGGGCAATAAGACTACTCTCTAAGCTCCAATAGCGCAATGTCGTAATCGTTTTCTAACGTTACTTTGCCCTTAACTACCATTACTTCAGTGTTGGAATAGGTATCATAGAGCATGGTTCCATCCCCAAAGAAACCCTTTACGGATAGGGACTTTTTTCCTTTGGGTAAATCTAGTCCTATAGCTACCTTGTCTTTGTATTCCCCGTTGGCATACGTTCGGGAGAAAACATATGGAGCTTTTGAAAGCCTTTTGTGTTTACCTGCTCCGATTGCAGGATGATTTCTTCGGAATTGCCCAAGTTTTTGCCAATGCTTTTGAATTTTTTGAACCTGGGGTAAACTATCCAGGTCTTCCCAATTCATAAAGGAACGTAATGTTGCATCACCTTCAGTTCCTTCAATAATCAAACTTCTAGCGGTTTCATCGCCATAATAGACTTGCGAAGCTCCTGGGGTTAGCAATAACATATTAGCCGACCGAATAGGCATTTTGCGCTCTTTATCAAAAGGACTGCCATCATCATGAGAAGTAAGATAATTGAGAACACTCTTGCCCTTCAACTTGGTATGAAGTAGTTTACTATACTTTTTGAAAACTTTTTCATAATCCTCATTGGCATCAACCTTCAAATCAAAATTGATAAGGCTCTTGAATCCATAATTGAAAAAATCTACTTTCTTATCTCCAAAATTAAATTCGCGTCCTCCGGTAATCCCATAATTATAAACCTCACCCACCATATAAAATTCATTGTCATCCAAGATTTGATCAGGATGTTTTTTCTTCCAAGTTTCAAACGCGTAGGTTGCTTCCGCATAAAGGTCGGACCATGCATTTTCATTTACATGTTTTACCGTATCCACCCGAAAACCATCAACTCCAAAATCATTAATGTAATCGGTTAACCATTTGATAATATAAAAACGCGGGGCTCTTGGATATCCGGTTCGCTCAAAGAATAATTGAAGTTCATCCAATTCTTGACTCAGCCTACCTTCTTCCTTCCATTTAGCCAACAAGGCATCAGGAAGTTCAACCGGTTCATCGGACTCCGTTAAAATGTCTGGTAGATTGTTGACCAAAGTACAGGCGGTGGTGTTTTCGTATGTTGTAAACTCACAAGTGGGGTTGGTTCTTACCCAGTCTGATGGCCAAACCGGGTCTTTTTCGGTTACCGGACCCGTATGGTTCAAAACAACATCCAAAAGGACACGTATTCCTTTGGAGTGAGCCGTTTTGACCAATTTCTCTAAATCTTTTCGAGTACCAAAGTTAGGGTCAATTGCTGTCCAATCCTTAGCCCAATAGCCATGATAAGCGTAGGTGTTCCCAGTACCTTCGTCCGTCGCTCCATGTATTTGTTCTACTACAGGGGTAAACCAAATCGCATTGATACCTAAATCTGTAAAGTATCCTTGTTCTATTTTTTGAATAATTCCTTGTATATCACCACCTTCAAATCCTCTTAGAACAGCAGTCTCCTCAGTTCTTTCAAAATTTATATCATTATCTGGATTACCGTTATGAAATCTGTCCGTCAAAAGAAAATAGACATTGGCGCCTTCCCATTTAAAAGGTATCTGTTTTTTAGGAGCAATATCTTCAACTACCACGTCTTGTTTTGGAGGTGCCTTTTTCGCTTTTTTACAGCCAAAAAGAAAGGATAGCGCTATCATAACAATAAGTAGTTTTCTCATTAGTTGGGATTTTGCCTAAAGCTATAAAATGAAAGGCAAAATTTAAAATTTATTTAACAAAGTGAAAGTTGGCTAAAGGAAGTGTTAGCAGGATTTACCTTCGGTTTAAAACCTTGTACTCTTCATAGCAACTTGAGATGGCATCTAAAATCTGGAGGTCGTTGGCTGTAGAAATGAAGGATTTGGAATAATTACAATTGCTTAAAATATCGTCAATATCCATTTTTTCCAGTTGAAGAAGTTCTGTTAAGGTCTCTCTGTCAAATTTGGATGCAAGTAGATTTCTGATGTCCTCATCTTCTTTGATTTGCCTTAATTTTCGTAGCTGTCTTGGTTTTTTTCCAAAAAGGTTCCGGAGCAAATCCGCAGGATTTAATATAGCTCCCAGAACTTTTGTGACAGCACTGGGATTCTTGCTCCCCGCCTCATAACTAGTAGGCAAACCAGAAATGCTGTATTGATATGAATTGTTTATAGGTAGGTTTTTTACGTCGATTTCCAAATAACCCGTCAGTTGATAGGGACGCACGATTACTTCTTCCAAAGCGTATGCTAATTCGGTGAGCGCTATTTCAGTACTTTCAAATTTGAACATGTCATTCGTAACACGAACTTTTTGTGATTTAAACCCCAAAAAGGATAAATACAATGTGTCATTAACTGCAGCAGGAATTGTGAATCTACCTTCTTGGTTGGTAATGGTACCCACTACTTTGTTCAAATTGATTACGTGAACGCTTTCCATGACAAAGCCACTTTGTGCATTAACTACTTTCGCCGTAATCTCTCCTTCAACAAGTGGCTCGCTCTCATTTTGTGAAAAACCCAAAAAAGAAAAAAGTAGAAATAATAAGAGTAGATTTCTTTTCATGCAATCAAACTGGCCATAAAAATACTAAACAAAGCAAAAATTATGGTTGGCATGCTGCTTTTAATATAGAATTAACTAATAAAAGCCCGGTCTTTTCTTACCACCACGTCTTCCTTTACTACTTTTACCACCCCTCCGAAATGACTGACTATCCCCTCCTTTTCGGTGTCCTTTTTTTCTGTCACGACGTTTTCCGCCTTTTCCGCCACCTCCTGGTTTGGTCGAGACTTCCACATTGATAAATCGCCCTTTTACTTTAAAATCCGTAAAGGTTTGTAGAATGAATTCAGTAAGAGAAGCGTTTGTATTGAAGAAGGAGAAACTACCTTTGGTATCTACATTAAAGATATCCTCTTTTTCCAAATTCAATGTATCTCTCAAAAAGTCCTTTAGGCTCATCCAATCATAGCCATCACGCTCTCCAATGTTGATAAAGTAGCGGACAGAACCAGAACCACCATCTCTTTTACTGGATGTATCACGCGGACTTTCGGCAGATGTGTTTAAATCCTTTGTTTTACTATAATAGTTGTAAAAACGGGTAAACTCGACCGAAACTATTTTCTTGACCAATTCCTCACGGTCAATACCCTCCAGAACATCATTTATAGCCGGCAGATAGCTATCAATTTCAGAATTGATTTCCGTGTCTTTGATTCTATTGGCCAAATGATACAACTGAATCTCACAAATTTCAATACCCGTTGGAATCTTCTTGGCAATGAAGTCCTGTTTTATTTTCTTTTCAATAGCATTGATTTTCCGGAGCTCTGAGCGTGTAACTATTACCATGGAAATCCCTGACTTCCCAGCTCTTCCCGTACGGCCGCTTCGGTGTGTGTAGGTTTCTATTTCGTCAGGAAGTTGATAATTAATAACGTGGGTTATATCGTCAACATCGATACCTCTGGCAGCAACATCTGTTGCTACAAGCATTTGCACTTGTTTTTTACGAAATGAATTCATTACCAAATCCCTTTGGTTTTGGCTTAAATCACCATGCAGGGCCCCAGCATTGTACCCATCCTCAATGAGTTTTTCCGCAACTCTTTGTGTATCTCTTTTGGTTCTACAGAAGATCACGGAAAAGATACCGGGATTTGCATCCGCTAAACGTTTTAGGGCTGAATATCGATCCCTACCGCCCACGGTGTAGTATTCATGTTGAACGGTAGTCGCTCCTGCGTTTTTTGCTCCAACTGTAATTTCTTTGGGCTTGTGCATGAATTTTTTCGCAATGGAAGCCACTTCTTTGGGCATAGTTGCAGAAAACAGCCATGTAAATTTTTCTTGAGGCGTATTGGATAATATATCCTTGATGTCCTCGTAGAATCCCATGTTGAGCATTTCATCAGCTTCATCCAAAACACAATAGTCAATTTTGGAAATGTCTACCATACCACGCCCGATCATATCTTTCATCCTACCGGGAGTAGCTACTACTATTTGTGCTCCACGTTTTATTTGTCTTGCTTGCTCGGTTATACTAGCTCCCCCATAAATGGCTACAGTATGCAATCCCTTCACATATTTGGAATATAGCTGTAGCTCATTGGTTATTTGCAAACACAATTCGCGTGTAGGAGAAAGTATGAGACCTTGGGTGGTTCTGCTTTCGGCATGTATTTTTTGAATCATAGGAAATCCAAAAGCTGCTGTTTTTCCCGTACCAGTTTGAGCCAAAGCAACCAAATCGGTTTCTTCATCTAATAAAAGGGGAATAGCTTTTTCTTGGACTTCGGAAGGTTTTTCGAATCCCATATCCGTAATGGCATCCAATAGGGGTTTGTCCAGCCCTAATACTTCAAATGCTGACATAAAGTGTACAATTTAAAAATCGCAAATATGATGTGTTGTCCTGGGCGATTTTCAATACCTCTATGTAGCCCTTGCAACACCATGCCCATACCGGCGGCGTTAATAAGCGGCAAAGGTAATCGAATTAATGGGGTGCGAAACTAAATCGACTGGTTTTTTAAAAATTCCATGAGCTTCTGGATAGCTTTACCACGATGACTGATTTCATTTTTGATTTTGGCAGAAAGTTGTCCAAACGTGCCTTGATACCCTTTGGGCTTAAAAATGGGGTCGTATCCAAATCCTTCAGTTCCCCTGCGTTCTTTAATAATTTCTCCATGTACGGTCCCTTCAAAAACATGGGTTTCTCTCTGAAGGTTTAGGTGTATCACGGTTTTGAAGTGTGCATTTCTATTCGATTTTGCTTTTAATAAGGTTAGCGCTTTATCCATATTTGCCTCAGCATTTTTTTCTTCCCCAGCAAAACGGGCAGAATACACTCCGGGAGCGCCATTCAAGGCATCTATCAGTAATCCTGTGTCGTCCGAAAAACAATCCAAACCATACGTTCGGGTAACGTGGTCAGCTTTAAGCTTTGCATTTTCCTCTAAGGTGTCTCCAGTTTCTGGAATTTCTTCGTAACAACCAATATCATCCAAGGATAACAATTCAAAAGAAACCGGTAGAATTTGTCTAACCTCTTCCAGTTTTTTTGAGTTGTGTGTGGCAAAAACAAGTTTCAAAACAAAAACAATTATAAAGGAGGTAAAAGTAGTAATTTAGAATGCTGAGAATATTGCTATGCGAATAAAAATACTTCCTCCCTTGGTCATGTTAATTTTTGCCGGAGGCATGTACACTTTGGCCCATTTACTTCCTGTAGGGCAATTCGATTTCTTTGGACGTAAAGCGTTGGCGATTGGTTTATTAGGTTTGGCGGCTTTGGTCATGATTTTAGCACTTTTTCAGTTCCGTAAAATGAAAACGACCACCAACCCTATAGATTTGACCAAAACCAGCAGTTTGGTAACCCATGGCATATTCAAGTATACGCGCAACCCTATGTATTTGGCCATGCTTCTGATACTCCTGGCGTATGGATTAAAATTGAGCAATGCTTTCAATACGCTAATCGCAGCAGGTTTTGTTTATTACATGAACTACTTTCAGATTCGATTTGAAGAAGAAGCGCTTGAAAAAAAGTACGGTAAAGTATATTCTTTTTATAAAAAGAATACACGAAGATGGTTTTAGTTGTTTTAGACAATCTTCAACGAATACTTCAATTAGGGGGCTCTGATTTTTAATTTTTGAACAATCGGACAGCTTTTTTATCATATTATCAGGTAAGGTTAGATTTTACCTCTTAGAAGGGTTTAAAACGAATTATAGTTTAATTTTATCCCTTAAATTTTTGGGCATTCATGGTAGGAGCAGCACGCAAATATGTTTTTGATTTTGACAGTACCCTGACCAGGGTGGAGGCGTTGGATGTTTTGGCAGAAATTACGCTTCAGGGAAAATCAAATAAGGATGAGGTAATTCAGGAAATACAGGAAATTACCAACTTGGGAATAGATGGCGATATTTCGTTTACGGAATCTTTAGAGCGACGAATTCGCCTTTTAAATGCTCATAAAGACAATCTAAATGGACTGGTTGACGAACTACGGCAGAAAATCTCGAAATCCATAGCGTCTAACAAAGAATTTTTTGAAAAATACTCGGAAGATATTTATGTGATTTCATGTGGATTTAAAGAGTTTATTGATCCTATTGTGGAAGAGTACAACATCCCTTCTGAGCGCGTATATGCCAACACCTTCAAATTTGATGAAGCGGGTAATATTATTGGATTTGACGAGAAGAATGTTTTAGCCTCCCACAATGGAAAAATTGAATGCCTTAAGCATTTGGACCTGGATGGAGAAGTGCAGGTGATAGGGGATGGATATAGCGACTACGTTATGCGTGAGGCGGGCTTGGCCCATAAGTTTTTCGCCTACACTGAAAACGTGCATCGGGATAAGGCAGCCAATAACGCGGACCATGTGACTCCCAATTTGGATGAATTTTTATTCGTGAACGATTTGCCCAGAAACATTTCGTATCCTAAAAACAGGATTAAAATACTTCTACTCGAAAATGTACATCCAGATGCGTTTGAAAATCTTTCAGAAGATGGTTTTTCTGTTGAGTTGGTAAAGCATAGCTTACCTGAAGCGGAATTGATTGAACGTATCAAAGGGGTTCATGTGCTTGGAATTCGTTCCAAAACCCAAGTTACCCAGAAGGTCTTGGATGCCGCTAATAAGCTTTTAGTAGTTGGCGCTTTTTGCATAGGTACTACCCAAATTGATTTGGAATATGCGAAGAAAAAAGGAGTTGTGGTCTTCAATGCACCCTATAGCAACACACGTTCAGTAGTTGAGTTGGCGATTGGACAAATCATAATGCTCATGCGCAATGTTTTCACAAGAAGCTCAGAAATTCATGCTGGGCAGTGGAATAAAACTGCCATCAACTCCAAAGAAGTACGAGGAAAAAACCTGGGAATTGTAGGATATGGAAATATCGGAAAGCAATTATCCGTTTTGGCCGAAGCTATGGGGATGCGTGTGTATTATTACGACGTTGCAGACCGTCTGGCACTAGGAAATGCTGTAAAATGCAGTACTTTGGAAGAATTGCTTTCAGTTTCTGATGTGGTCACTTTACATGTTGATGATAACAAATCAAATAAAAACTTCATAGGAGAACGGGAAATCAGTCAAATGCGTGATGGTGCCTATCTCATTAACCTTTCACGTGGTTTTGTGGTGGACATAAATGCGTTGGCGTTGGCATTGAAAAGTGGGAAGTTGAATGGAGCTGCTGTAGATGTATATCCTTCCGAACCGAGAAGTAATGGTACTTTTGAAACCCCTTTGCAAGGTTTACCCAATATGATATTGACACCGCATGTGGGGGGTAGTACAGAAGAAGCACAACGGGATATTGCAGATTTTGTTCCCAACAAAATCATGGATTATATTAATTCAGGAAATACAGTGGATGCTGTGAATTTTCCAAATATCCGCTTGCCCAAGCAAACTAATGCTCATCGTTTTCTCCATATACACCGAAACGTACCGGGTATTATGGCCAAAATCAATGAGGTGTTGGCCAAATACGAAATGAATATTACCGGACAATACCTGTCTACGGATAGTGAAGTAGGTTATGTTATTTCAGATTTGGATAAAGATTATAACAAAGAAGTGGTTAAAGCCCTTAAGAATGTCGAAAACACGATAAAGTTCAGGGTATTGTATTAGTCTTATGTAATCAGACTTCAGGAAAACAAGTTTCACCTATTCAAAACTAGCGTTCACAACATTTCTGAGGAGAGCCTTAGGTTTTTAAACTATTTTGTAAGCAAATTCTTATAAAATATATTTCATGAAACTTAAGGGAATGAAACTTTTCAAAAAAGGTTTCCGGGCATATTACTTACTTGTGGTGTCTGTGGTTTTGCTAACCATTCTCATCCAGAGCCTTACGCAGTACACGCTCAATGAGCAGCGGTCAACTGCCTTGGTAGTCAATTTAGCCGGTAGACAAAGGATGTTGAGTCAAAGGTTACTTAACGAACTCTATTCCTGCAGATTTCACAATTGCGATTATGCAGAAATGAAACTTACCTTGACCAAGTTGTACCAGATGAATGGAATTTTGCAGAAAGGAAGCGTGGGTTTGAAGATTTCGCCATTGGAAGACCCCGAAATTCTTAGAGAATTTGCAAGACTGGAACCTCATGTAGAGTGGCTCTACTCAGAGCTTAGGGACTTTCAGAATTTCCATTCTATTAATTTCAGTGATGTACGTTATCGCGTTGACCGTTTTTTGATTATTATGGACGGTATTGTCAATATGTTTCAAAAGAAATCTGAAAAAGGGATTAGAACTATGATGATAGTGGAGTTGGAACTGGCCATTTTTTCTATCATTATCATCCTTTTTGAATTCCTTTTTATAGTAAACCCTATTATAAATCGAATATTGGACCAAAAGAAAAGGTTATCAGAAATAGCATGGCACCAGTCCCATGTTTTTAGTTCACATATGAAAAACATTTCTGATTTGCAGTATGTTCTCAAGGTTGAAAAAAATCAAGAGCGACAAAAGGAAATCTACGGCTTTATCTCAGAGGAACTAGATCAGTTGAAAACGGTGTCACAAAACATGATAAAGTCTTTAGAAGAAACTAAAAAACAGGAAAAGCCCCATCACTTGGTACTTCGCAAAGTGGAAAACTTGTTGGACAAATACAAACCTTCACCTAAATCAAGAGAAACTATTGATGATGATACGGTTCATTCCGTAAAATTGTAAAAGCCCGGTATAGCTGCTCAATGGCAAACAAACGCACCATTTGATGTGAAAAAGTCATGGATGAAAGACTGATTTTTTCATTGGCCCTTTCATAAACCTTATCTCCAAAACCATACGGTCCGCCAATCACGAAAACTAGCCTTTTTAGACCACTATTCATTTTTTTCTGCAAGTAGTTTGAAAAGGAAACTGAGGTAAATTGTTTTCCGCTTTCATCCAACAAGATAATTCTATCTGAAGTTTCAATTTGGGCTAAAATGAGTTCTCCCTCTTTTTCTTTTTGTTGGGTTTCTGTAAGGTTTTTGTTGTTCTTCAAGTCTGGAATAACCAACAATTGAAATTTAATGTAACGTCCCAAACGCTTTTTATACTCATCAACTAGTACAACAAGTTCCTTAGCGTCTGTTTTGCCTATGGCCATTAAAGTAATCTGCATGATCAAAAGTAAAGGTTTGCTAGTAAACAATATATACAGGCTACTTTTTAGGAACTATGTTTTTAGTATTTTCGTGCAAACCCCATTAGAATGATAAGCCAAGAACAGTTTCAAGAAGAAATTGACTCCATTATCAAAAACGCCATCCGTGAAGACATAGGGGATGGCGACCATAGTTCTTTGGCCTGTATCCCAAAGACTGCAGAGGGAAAAGCAAAGCTTTTAATTAAGGATGAAGGGATTATTGCTGGGGTAGACTTTGCAAAACAGGTATTTTCTTTTGTAGATGCCCACCTTAAAGTTGAAGAGATTTTACAAGATGGTACAGCTGTGAAATATGGCGATATTGCATTTTATGTTGAGGGAAGCTCACAGAGTATTTTGAAGGCAGAACGTTTGGTGCTGAATGCCATGCAGCGCATGAGTGCGATCGCTACAAAAACAAAACACTATGTTGATTTGTTGAAGGGTACCCAAACACAGATTTTAGATACTAGAAAAACCACACCCGGAATCCGTGCTTTGGAAAAATGGGCTGTAAAAATTGGGGGCGGGAAGAACCACCGTTTTGCTCTGTACGACATGATTATGTTAAAAGATAACCACATCGATTTTGCAGGTGGGATATCCAAGGCGATTAATAAAACCCATAACTATTTGAAAAGTGCAGGTCGTGACCTTAAAATCATAGTTGAGGCCAGAAATTTGGATGAAGTAAAAGAGATTTTGCAATCTTCTGGAGTTTATAGAATCCTGCTGGATAATTTTAATTATGAAGAGACCCGTAAAGCTGTTGAGTTAATTGGTGACCAATGCCTGACCGAATCTTCGGGAGGAATTAATGAAAACACCATACGAGAGTATGCGGAATGCGGTGTGGATTTTATTTCTTCAGGAGCTCTGACGCATTCAGTACATAATTTGGATTTAAGTTTAAAAGCGGTTTAGCATGTCAGTAGTCATTGAAGAACGCTTGGAAAAAATCCCAATTATCAATTGGCTGGTTCGCCTTTTGAAGAAAGTAAAACTAAAAGCCTTTGAAGGGCTTTCTTTTTATGATTTGTTGGAGATGTATGTGGTAGGTATTGTTGAGGGGACGCTGTCCAGTCGTGCCAGTTCCATCGCTTTTAGTCTTTTTATGGCCCTGTTTCCACTTCTTATTTTCCTGATTACTCTTCTGCCCTTTATTATCCCCTATGCCAGTGTGGGAAACGAAAATTTTGATGCTCAATTTTTACTTTTCTTGGAATCGTTTTTGCCCTCGGCAACCAGTGATTATTTTGGCGATATTTACCAGCAAATCAAGGACCAAAGAAGGGGTGGCCTGCTATCGTCTGCATTCCTGGTTTCTATTTTTTTAGTGGCCAATGGAGTAAATGCCATTTTCAGTGGGTTTGAAAACTCCTATCATGTAGAACTAACCCGTAATTTTTTTCGGCAATACATCTATGCTTTGATGGTCGGTCTTATCCTTGCCATCTTATTGATTGTATCTGCAGTGGTCTACGTATATTTTGAGTTCTATGTTGTTGAGTATACCAGTGAATATTTAGGAAAAACCTTGGGGTATGATCAAGAGAAGGGCGATACGCTAGGAATACAGGTAGCGAAAATTCTCTTTTTCATGGTTTTATCGTATTTCACTACAGCGACGCTCTACTATTTTGGAACAGCCGAAGGTAAAAAAGCGCGATTCTTTTCAGCGGGGGCACTAATGACCACACTTCTTTTTATCTTGACATCATACCTTTTTGGGGTTTATGTTGAGAAGTTCGCAAGGTATAACGAACTTTATGGCGCCTTAGGAGGGTTATTAATTCTAATGGTATTTATTTGGTTGAACTCCAATATATTGCTTTTGGGGTTTGAATTGAACGCAACACTGAATTCATTGAAAAAGAAACATGAAAAAAAACAATCTGAATAGATTCATACCGCTTGTTGCAATTTTTATATTGACCCAATCTGTGCATGCTCAAGGTATTTTTGGGAAATGGAAAACCATAGACGACAAAACTGGTGCTGCCAAAGCAATAGTTGAAGTGTATGAGGATAATGGACTCCTCAATGCAAAAATCATTCGGGTTTTGGAAAAGGGTAGGGAAGATGCACTTTGTATCAACTGCAAAGGAGACCTAAAAAACAAGCCAGTACAAGGAATGCATATCATCAAAAACTTTAAAAAAAATGGTTCTGATGAATATAAGGGCAGCAACCTTTTGGACCCGGAAAGTGGAACCACCTATCGGGGCAAGTTATGGTTGGATTCCGATGATTCAGACCGGCTAAAAGTTCGAGGATATGTAGCCTTTTTGTACCGAACCCAAACGTGGCATAGGCTAAAGGAAAGCGAATAATATGTTATGGTTTTTGGATGTAGTGCTCCCCATACCGTTGGAGCGACGTTTTACCTATCAAATTACTAAAGAAGAAGCCCATTTTATTAAAAGAGGCATGCGTATTGCTGTGCCTTTTGGAAAATCCAAAATATACACGGCGTTGGCTTTTGCGGTTCATAACCAAGCTCCAGAGGCCTATGAACCCAAACCCATATATCAAATTTTGGATGAGGTTCCCGTAATAAACGAAATCCAATTAAAACACTGGCAGTGGGTTGCGGAGTACTATATGTGTACTTTGGGTGAAGTGGTGCGAACGGCCTTGCCTAAGGCCTTTCTGTTGGAAAGCGAAACCCTGATTTTACCTAATACGGACTCGGAAATTAATGACCTCGAACTAAAGGACGATGAGTTTTTGGTATTTGAAGCCTTGCAATACCAATCATCACTTAAGATTTCTGAAGTTGCGGGAATCGTAGATAAGAAAAATGTTCTCCCCTTGGTACATCGATTGGTGCAAAAAGGGGTAGTTCTTTTAAAAGAAGAACTTTATGAGCAATACAGGCCCAAAAAGGTCAGGTTTGTACAACTGGCATCCAACTATGAAGAAGAATCCCAGTTGGAAGCTTTATTGGAGACTTTAACAAAGGCACCTAAACAAAGCAAAGTGGTATTGGCCCTGTTTCAATTAGCGGCAAGAACTAAAAAACCAATCCCCTTAAAAGAATTGCTGAAAGAAAGCGGTGTTTCCAGAGCAGTTATAAAAAGCTTGGTTAGCAAGTCTATTTTAGAAGAATATCAGTTGCGGCAGGATAGGGTCACTTTTGATGGGGAAGCCCAAGATTCTGAGGTTATTCTAAATGAACATCAACAGAAGGCTTTGGATTCCATAGAAGCGAATTTCAGGAAAAATAGAGTGACCTTGCTTCATGGCGTTACTTCATCCGGAAAGACAGAAGTATATTTTAAATGTATAGAAAAGTTCATTGATGCTGGAAAACAAATACTGTACCTGTTGCCGGAAATTGCCTTGACGTCACAACTGATAGGTAGACTTCGGGATTATTTTGGTGATAAAATCGCGGTTTATCACTCAAAGTATAGCATACATGAGCGAGTGGAAGCTTGGCAAAACGTGCTCAATAACTCAGAAAAGGCACAAATTGTGATAGGGGCACGTTCTTCATTGTTCTTGCCTTTTTCAAATCTAGGCCTTATTGTGGTTGATGAAGAACATGAAAATTCATTCAAACAATTTGACCCAGCTCCTAGATATCATGCTCGGGATGCGGCGGTAGTTTTGGCTTCTTTGCATAGTGCAAATTGCCTCCTAGGTTCGGCAACACCTAGCGTAGAAAGTATGGAGAACGTAAAGAAGAGGAAATATGCATATGCCCATATCCAATACCGATACGGTAAGGTACTCATGCCCGATGTGAAGTTGGTCGATTTAAAAGACGCCACCAAAAGAAAGCGAATAAAGGGTCATTTTTCAGAAACACTATTTCTGGCTATCGAGGAAGCATTAAATGAAGGGGAACAAATAATACTTTTTCAAAACAGAAGAGGTTTTTCACCAATTGTTGAGTGCACAACCTGCGGTCATGTAGCCCAATGCCCAAATTGTGATGTGAGCCTTACGTATCACCAAAACAGAAATCAGCTGCGTTGTCACTATTGTGGCTATCATATGGCATTGCAAAATGTTTGTCAAGCTTGCGGTAGTAACACATTGGATAAAAAGGGCTTTGGAACGGAACAAATTGAGCAAGAATTAAAGTCCCTTTTCCCTAAAGCTCAAATTGGGCGTATGGATTTGGACACGACCCGTGGTAAGTATGCCTATGAGAAATTAATTGGTGCTTTCGAGCAGCAAGAATTGGACATTTTGGTCGGAACGCAGATGGTAGTCAAAGGGCTTGATTTTAGAAATGTGAGTTTGGTTGGTGTAATGAATGCAGATTCTCTTTTGAATTTTCCTGATTATCGTGCACATGAGAGGACATTTCAAATGTTGACGCAGGTCGCGGGAAGGGCAGGAAGAACCCAAAAACAAGGAAAGGTGCTCATTCAAACCTACAACCCATATCATCAAATACTTCAGCAGGTAACCACAAATGACTACGACAAGATGTTTGAGCAGCAATACTATGAAAGGGAACAGTTCAAATATCCCCCTCTAGTACGTATCATTAAGATTACCTTAAAAGACAAGGATTTTAATAAATTAAATGAAGCGGCTTTATGGTTTGCCCAATCATTGACCAATGTACTGCGATGCTCTGTTTTGGGTCCTGAATATCCACCAGTTTCAAGAATTCGAAGGGATTACTTAAAAAACATTTTGATAAAAGTCCCTAAAAGCCAATCCATATCCCAAACAAAAAATAGCATTAAAAGAATTGAAAAATCTTTTAATGCTATTTCCAAGTATAAAAGTGTAAGACTGGTCTACAATGTAGACCATATATGATTATACGTTGGCCAAAGCTTCGGCCAGTTCGGTCTTTTTATTTCTACTTAATGGAATCTGTCTGCCCCCAACTTCTACGTTCTTACTGTTGAACTTTTCGATTTTTTCCAGATTCACAATATAGGATTTGTGTATCCTTAGAAATTTTTCAGCGGGTAATTGCTTTTCAAAGGATTTCATGGTTGAAAGGATTACGATATTGGCTTCGTCTGTAACCAACTTGATATAATCCCCTAAAGCTTCAATCCATTTAATGTCGTTTAAGATAACCTTACGCTTTTTAAGGTTGCTCTTTACAAAAATATGCTCCTCATCCTCGTCTACTCGATTCATTTGCTCATACTTGGTCACAGCTCTTTTAACAGAAGCTTCAAAGCGTGCCAATGTGATAGGCTTGTGTAAGTAATCGGTAACGTCATAATCGAAGGCCTTGAGTGCGTAATCAGGCTTTCCAGTAATTAAAATTACCTGTGGAGGGTTTTCTAGAGCTTCCAAAAGGTCGAATCCGCTAATAATAGGCATTTCAACATCAAGGAAAATAAGGTCGATTTCGTGGTTTTTGAGTCCGTTCTTGGCTTCGATGGCATTGCTGTACTCAGCAATTAAGGCTAGGTGTGGATGGTTGTTCACTAGTTTGGCAACTGCCATTCGCTGCATGGAGGAGTCGTCAACTATTATACTTTTTAATTTCATAGAAAGGGGTGATTTGTAGGGTTTTAAATCATCGGCAAATTACACAAAAATGGCGTTCAAAGGCAACAAAAGATGTAAACATGGTATATTCTGTTGTGTACTTTGCTATATACGTTATATAAGTTTGAATGGTTCACTTTGTTAATAACTCTTGTGATTTAAACGAAGATTTCATCCTTTTCTTGCGCGGTGAACTTATTATTGTTAATTTTGCGCTCCTTTAAAAATAAGTATATATGAACCATTACGAAACTGTTTTCATTTTGAATCCCGTTTTATCTGAGACCCAGATAGAGGAAACAGTTAAGAAATTCGAAGATTTCTTAATTAAGAATGGTGCCAAAATGGTCTCCAAGGAAAATTGGGGCCTTAAGAAATTGGCTTATCCCATTCAACACAAAAAGAGTGGATTTTACCACTTGTTTGAATTTACAGCAGAAGGAAGTGTCATTACTCCTTATGAACTGGAATTTATCAGGGATGAACGTATTATGCGTTTCTTGACCGTTAGATTGGACAAGCATGCGATTGCTTGGGCAGAGAAAAGAAGAACTAAACTAAAAGTAAACGCATAAGGTATGGCATCTATTGAACAACAAGCCAAAGCGAAAAAAGATGGGGAAATCAGATATTTGACCCCGCTGAACATTGAGACCAACAAGCAGAAAAAATACTGTAGGTTCAAAAAGTCAGGTATCAAGTATATCGATTACAAAGACCCGGACTTTTTGATGAAGTTGGTAAATGAGCAAGGAAAATTACTTCCAAGACGATTAACAGGAACTTCTTTGAAATACCAAAGAAAAGTGGCTCAAGCAGTAAAGCGTGCTCGTCACTTAGCCTTAATGCCATACGTTGGCGATATGTTAAAATAAAAAGATTGTAAGATGGAAATTATTTTAAGAGAAGACGTACAGGATTTAGGCTTTAAAGATGATATCGTAACCGTAAAGAATGGTTACGGAAGAAACTTTTTGATTCCCCAGGGTTTGGCTTCATTGGCTACTCCTTCAGCAAAGAAGGTTTTGGCAGAAAATTTAAAGCAAAGAGCTCATAAAGAGAAAAAAGTTATAGACGAGGCCAATACCACAGCTGAAGCTCTAAAACAACTAGAAATCCGTATCCCTGCTAAGGTAGGTGCAGGCGACAAGTTGTTTGGCTCCGTTAATAACATCGATTTGGCAGCTGCTTTGGAAAAAGCAGGACACCAATTGGATAGAAAATTTATTAATATTAAAGGCGGTACTATTAAAAGAGTAGGACCTTACCATGCCCAGATTAGATTACACAGAGAGGTAATAGTAGATTTCCCTTTTGAAGTGATTGCCGAGGCAAAATAAATATCAAGTTTTAGTTAATAACTTGTTAAGAGCTATGCATGCATAGCTCTTTTTTTTGTCTATGTTTGTAGCTACTCAAAAGCTTAATAACTAACTCAGTATGAAGAAACTTTTACCTCTGGGTATACTGTTTTTTATGGTATGCTCATCTGCTTTTTCACAGGTTACAACCTCCAACATTAGAGGAGCGGTTGTTGATGATCAAAATGTCCCACTTTTTGGGGCAAACGTTGTTGCCGTGCACACCCCTACGGGTACACGCTATGGTGTTATTACCAATGAAGACGGTAGGTATAATCTATTGAACCTTCGTGTTGGGGGACCTTATGAGGTTACGATTTCCTATGTAGGATTTAAAACTACAGTTAAGAATGATATCTTTTTAGCCTTGGGTAAAACTTTTAACTATAACCTCGCCATGGTTTCCGACAGTCAAGCTCTGGATGAAGTGGTGGTAGTATCTGATGCTTCAGGTACGTTCGGTAGTGATAGAACCGGAGCGGAAACAAGTTTAGGGGACCGTGAGTTACGTAGGTTGCCTACTATTAGTCGTTCTCAAGCCGATTTTACCCGATTGGAACCAACAGCATCTTCAGATGGTATCTCTTTTGGAGGACGTAACAACCAATTCAATAACTTTTCGTTGGATGGCTCTATTTTCAACAATCCCTTTGGTTTGGATGCGCCAACTCCAGGGGGACAATCCAATGCGCAGCCTATTTCTTTAGATGCTATCGACCAGGTACAAGTATCTCTAGCACCTTATGATGTAAGACAAGCAGGATTTACTGGTGCAGCTGTAAATGCGGTTACTAAGAGTGGTACAAACGAATTTCATGGAACGATCTATGGATTTTTCCGAAACGAGGACTTGACAGGAGGAAAGGTTTCTGGAGAAGACATTTTTGTGCCAGAATTGACCCAAACGCAATACGGCATTAGCATTGGAGGTCCGATAGTTAAGAACAAACTTTTCTTCTTTGCCAACTTTGAAGTAGATGATCGAGAAGATTTAGGATCTAACTTTTTTGCCGACAGAGGCCAAGGAGGCAATAATGTTTCTAGAGTAAGTGCTAGTGACCTTCAGCTGGTTTCGGACGCATTGGCTGGATTAGGTTATGAAACAGGTCCTTTTGAAAATTACCTATTAGGTTCCGAATCAACCAAAGGTATCCTTAAATTGGATTGGAATATTAATGATAACAATCGATTGGCATTGATCTATAACTTTTTGGATGCCAGTCGCGATTTGACGGCGAATCCGTTGGCCATCGGTAGAAGAGGGCCGGACGCCACAACTTTGCAATTTGCAAACAGCGGTTACCAAATCAATAATGAGATTAACTCCTTTTTGGCAGAATTGAACTCCACACTTGGGGAAGGTACTGCGGTAAACAAACTACAAATCGGTTATACCAGTTTTACTGATTTTAGAAATCCTTTTTCAACGCCAGCTCCGGATATCAACATATTGCAAGACGGTGTACGCGCTATAGTAGCGGGTCATGAACCTTTTTCCATCAATAACCGTTTGGAACAAGACGTTTTTCAGATAACCAATAACCTTACTTTTTTCTCAGGAGATCATACGGTGACCGTAGGCTTCTCTTATGAAAAGTTTGATTTCTTTAACTCTTTTAATCTAGGAACTTACGTATTCTTTAATGAAAATGGGGGTGTTGGGACATTTGCGCCTGATTTTGCCAGCGTTGACGCTTTCTTAGATGCGGTAGATAACGGTTTAATAGGTGCAGCTATCGGTAATGCCGAAGCTACTTTTAATGCCAACAATCAATTGCCTATAGGAGCTCCTGGCGGGTGGAATTTGGCGGAGACCAGTGTGGGTCAATTGGCATTTTATGTACAAGACGAATGGGATGTTACAGATAACTTTAAGTTGACTTACGGTATTCGTGCCGACCGTCCGCTTTATTTTAATACGCGAGGTCTCATCGAGGAAAACATAGACAGAAAAGGAGGATTATTGTCTGAAGGAGGTACGTATGCGCCAGATATACAATATTTTGATGAAAATGGAGACCCTATCTTTCTGGATAGCTTTGATTTGCCCGACAGTTCCATTTTATGGTCACCGCGCCTAGGGTTCAATTGGGATGTTAGAGGAGACCAAAGTTTTCAGTTTCGCGGAGGTAGCGGAATCTTTTCTGGTAGATTTCCATTCGTATGGGTTGGGAACCAGGTACAGAATACCGATTTCTTTTTCTATACTCCCACCAATCCGAATTTCCAATTCCCACAGGTATGGCGTTCTAACTTAGGAGTTGATTACAAATTTGATAACGGAATTATTGCCACAACGGATATCATTTTCACTAAGGATTTGAATGCCGCCACTACGTATAACTTCGGTCTGGCCAATCCTACAGGGTCACTGTCAGGCCCAGATTCAAGACCTATTTATCAGCTTGAGGACCGAGCTCAAATTTTTGGTGGGCCTACCAATGCCTATGTGATTTCGAACATAGACGAAGGCCGTTCCTTTAACTGGAGTTTTAAACTTCAAAAGCAATTCGAAAACAATTTGTATGCAATGGTTGCCTATAATTTCTTAGAAGCTTTGGATGTGAACTCTATGTCCGCTGAGATTTCGAGTGACTTGTTTGATTTGAATCCAGCTAGAGGTAACGTGAACCAAGCACCTTTAGCACCAAGTTTATTTGGTAATAAGCATCGTATTATTGGACAACTCAATAAACAATGGTCCTATGGAAATGGAAAATGGGGTACTTCCATAGGTGCCTTTTTTGAGTATGCTTCGGGTCAGCGTTTTTCATATACCTATTCCGGGGACATCAATAACGATGGTTCGTTTACAAACGATTTGATTTACATCCCTACCACTGCGGAAGTACAGCAGTTGGATTTTACGGCACCTCAGTTCCCAACCAACCCAACGGTACAAGAACAGCGTGATGCTTTTGAAGCCTTTATCCAACAAGATGAGTACCTAAATTCAAGACGTGGTGGTTTTGCAGGTAGAAACGACCTTACAACGCCATGGACAGGTCGATGGGATATTAAAATACTCCAAGACTTAAATTTCAATGCCTTGGGTGAGGGACAGAACACTTTACAATTGAGTTTGGACATTTTGAATTTTGGTAACCTACTAAATTCTGATTGGGGCGTTGTTCAGTTACCAAGATCTACCCAGCCTATAGGGGTATCTGTTGATTTTTCTCAAGAAACCCCATCCCCTGTGTATAGTTTTGACCCCTCGCAAACATCAACTTTTGTAGATAACTTTGATTTAGTTTCAAGATGGCAAGCGCAAGTTGGGATACGTTATATCTTTTAGAAAAATAAAAACATGTTTTGGGGCCGCACATAAGTGCGGCCTTTTTTATTTTTGCCGAATCTTAAAGAGGATTAGATGAAATATGCGCGTTTGACCCAACAGCAATTGGAAGAACTCCATCCAGAGTTTATCAACTTCTTAGCTACGCAATCCATTACGGCAGAAGAATGGTCCAATCTTAAAGAAGAAAAACCTAAAGTGGCCGAAGAAGAATTGGATGTGTTCAGCGACTTGATTTGGGAAGGTGTATTGGCCAAGGTGGAATATTTGGAGAATATTTCAGAACAGCATATGCATTTATTCCATCTGACTGAAAAGGAAATGAAGCTCTTCTCGGTTAAAGTATTGAATCCAGAAATCGATTTGAGAACTCAAGAAGGCTTTGGTTGGTTTAAACGTAATTTTCAATCGGATTTTGTGGAATACTTGACCGCTTCTAAGGCGTATTCTAACGACAAAAACCAAGATAAGTTTGGCTTGATTCAGCAAGGTGCTGTCATCACCAAGGGCGAATTGTATCAGTGGTTTGAAAGAATCATGGAATAATCGATATTTGCCAAATATTCTATGCACCGGTCTCGGTCCTTGAACTGCGTAAAAGGTGTTCCCTAATTTTTATTTTTACTGAATGGCCCAAAAACCATCCATTCCTAAAGGAACACGCGATTTTTCACCAGCCGAAGTAGCGAAGCGAAATCATATCATTTCTGTTGTTACTAAACATTTTCAGCGTTTTGGATTTCTCCCGATTGAAACACCTTCCTTTGAAAATTCGGAAACCTTATTGGGAAAATATGGGGAAGAGGGGGACCGGCTTATATTCAAAATTTTGAATTCAGGAGATTTTATCTCCAAGGTGGATGATGTTACCTACAGTTCCAAAAATTCCAATTCTTTGGCGCCCAAGATTACGGAAAAGGCATTGCGATACGACCTTACGGTTCCTTTTGCGCGTTATGTGGTGATGCACCAAAATGAAATTGATTTCCCTTTTAAGCGCTATCAAATTCAACCAGTTTGGCGAGCGGATAGGCCACAAAAAGGGCGTTTTCGTGAGTTCTATCAATGCGATGCCGATGTAGTTGGGGCCAACTCTCTGTTGCAAGAGGTGGAATTGGTGCAACTCTATGATGCTGTTTTTGCGGATTTAGGACTAGAAGGAAGCACCATCAAAATCAACAATAGGAAAGTTCTGTATGGCATTGCAGAGGTTATTGGGGCACAAAATCGTTTGGTGGATTTTACCGTAGCTCTAGATAAATTAGATAAAATAGGCGAAGAGGCGGTAAAGACAGAAATGGCTTCCAAAGGAATTTCGGAAGCGGCTATTGTAAAAGCAGCTCCCTTGTTTAGTATGATTGGGAACAATCAAGAAAAGTTGAACATTCTAAAGGGATTGCTCTCCGAGTCGAGTATTGGGATAGAAGGAGTTGAAGAAATCCAAACCATTCTGGGGCATATAGATATGTTGGGCTTGCAAAGTGCTTCTTTAGAATTGGATGTAACTCTGGCCAGAGGCCTTAACTACTATACGGGTGCCATTTTTGAAGTTGCAGCTCCATCTGCAGTTAAAATGGGTTCCATTGGCGGCGGTGGGCGTTATGATGACCTGACAGGTATTTTTGGACTAAAAGACGTAAGCGGAGTAGGTATATCTTTTGGTTTGGACCGTATTTGTTTGGTGCTGGAAGAATTAGGGTTGTTTCCTGAGTCTTTAGAGACCTCTTTGGATGTGCTTTGTCTCAACTTTGGTGAAAAAGAAAGTATGGCATCGCTTAAATTGGTAAGTGCACTGCGTAGTTTAGGCTTGCGAGCTGATATGTATCCCTCAGCAGCTAAGATGCAGAAACAGTTTAAATATGCTGATAAGCGTAAAGTTCCCTATGTAATTTTGCTGGGTGAAAAAGAACTTACCGAAAATCAGTTCATTGTGAAGGATATGAAAAGTGGGGAGCAAAAAGCGTACTCTCTAACTAATCCAAAGGAATTTGCTCAGATTTTATAAACGCACTTCAATTTCAGCGATTACTTTTTCATAGCGCTTATCCAAATTGGGGACTAAATCCTTGTGGTCCGCATTAACCCAGTCTTTAAACTTTTCCAAAGGAAACCATTCAAGTGCCTCAACTTCTGATTCCTGTTTTACTAAGGAAACCTCTTTGGATAGCTGACACAAAAAAGTATGATTGAACTCTCTGTCAAAAATCGACTTGGAGTGCCGATGTTCGGTTTTAAAAATGCCAATTTTATCTAATTGTTTAACAGAGATTTTAACTCCAATTTCTTCTTGGGTTTCACGAACGGCTCCTACTTCAATAGTTTCACCCGCTCCAACATGTCCAGCTGCGGATACATCCCATTTCAACGGAAAAGTAGCTTTGTTGCGTCCGCGCTGCTGTAACAAAATGAAACCATTTTTATCATAACACCATATGTGGGCAGTAGGATGGAAAAGCCCGAGACGATGTGCTTCTGATTTTAAACAAGATTCTCCTGTTGAGTTCCCTTCAGTGTCTAGAATATCAACAAGCTCATCCATAAATACTCTTTAAATTGTCATTCCTGTGCAGGCAGGAATCCAAGTCCTTACCTTGCTTTGGATTCCCACTTCTGTGGGAATGAAACGTCAATCAAAATAACTGAAGGTCTCCCCTGATTTTATGGTCAGCAAAGTTTCGTATATCAAACGAATCACGTTTTCTACATCATCCCTGTGAACGGTCTCCACCGTAGTGTGCATATAGCGAAGCGGTAGGGAAATAAGTGCAGAAGCTACGCCACCATTGCTGTAAGCAAAGGCATCTGTATCAGTCCCGGTATATCTTGAGGAAGCTTGCCTTTGGAAAGGAATTTCCTTAGCCTCAGCGGTTTCTATGATACGTTCGCGAAGTTTCTGTTGAACAGCTGGCGCATAGGAAATTACCGGACCCTTACCTATTGAACAATCCCCTTGCGTCTTTTTCTCAATCATTGGCGTTGTGGTATCGTGCGTCACGTCGGTAACGATAGCTACGTTCGGTTTAATGGTTTGGGTAATCATTTCGGCACCTCTAAGTCCGATTTCTTCTTGAACAGAATTAGTGATATAAAGACCAAACGGCAATTTCACATTGTTTTCATGAAGTAATCGAGCAACTTCGGCAATAATGAATCCCCCGGCACGGTTATCCAGTGCTCTACAGACAAATTTGTCATCATTCAACACATGGAACTCATCAGGATAGGTGATCACACAGCCTACATGAACCCCCATTTTTTCTACTTCTTCCTTATCCTTGGCACCTATGTCGATAAAAATATTATCCAACTTTGGCGTTTCTTCCTTTCCAGCCTTTCTGGTATGAATGGCAGGCCAACCAAAAACGCCTTTTACTATTCCATTCTTGGTATGGATGTTTACCCATTTTGAAGGCGCTATCTGATGGTCACTACCTCCGTTGCGAATTACATAAATTAACCCATTGTCCGTAATATAATTTACGTACCAGGATATTTCGTCAGAATGCCCTTCAATGACCACTTTGTACTCGGCTTCAGGATTGATAACGGCTACCGCTGTACCATAAGTATCCGTGATAAAATCATCAACATAAGGCTTTAGATAATCCATCCAGATTTTTTGCCCTTCCCATTCATAGCCGGTAGGGGAGGCATTATTTAAGTATTTTTCGAAGAATTCTAAAGAGTGGTCGGTAATGATTTTTGATGTAGACATGTATTTGGATTAAAAAACAAACTTAACAATATTCACTTTTATTTAATAGCCCATTTTTGGCTTTATCCTTAATTTTAACCCAAGATTTGTTAAAGAATTTTAATGTTGAAGTACCAAATCACTGCCCTCTTATCCCTTTTGATGTGGTCCTTATCTTCC
>JBCCXJ010000028.1:0-35988 GCA_039191905.1 Bacteroidota bacterium
GATTGCCCCAGTGTTGTCGATGGTTGCATCCCCTGAGATGGCCACACCGGTTGCCACGTTCGCGGCACTTCCGACGAAAACAAGCCCGTCGTTGAGTGTTGAAGTCGCGAAGTTTGTCCTGTCCTCCCACTGTGGGTCTCCCGCACCATCGGTTGTGAGCACGCTGTTGGCGTCGGCTGCCCCGAGGGTCCCTATTTTATCTAATGTAATGGCATTATCAGCCACATCGATGTCTATGTCCTCAAACAGTGCATCGGTTGCGGTTCCCGTGATGTCGATGGTTCCGTCTGGTGAAGATATGTCTCCGTCCCCTGTTATGGTAGAGGGATCGACTTCCAATGAACCATCAAGAGCCTGAATCAATCCGGTACCTGCTACGTTTGCATTGATGTCGTCTCTGGTGACTCCATCATCTATAATTTCATTGGTTCCCACTGAATCATCGTCCAACTTAATATTGGTAATGGCATTGTCAGCAATATCAGCCGTATTTACTTCACCATCAAGAATTTTATCTGAGGTGATAGCGTCATTATTTATTTTGATGTTGGTTACCGCATTATCTGCTAGTTCGTTTGTACCAATCCCTTGTGCATTTACATCAACCAAAAAAGGGTCTCCATCGACGCCTCCTCCAGTTCTAATCAAAGTAGCATCGGCAACATTTGTAATTTCATTTCCAACAACACCATCTAGTTCGGTTACTGTAATAGCTGTTTCCTCAATCAATTCCCACTCTGTTCCGTTCCATTGAATGAGTTGTCCGTCGATAACTCCGTCAGCCAATTTGTCTAGTGTAACGGAGTCGTTTCCTAATTGTAGACTTTGTATCGAGTTGGGTGTTATATGAAAATCTCCGATTATGGTGGAGGGCGCAATATTGCGTACACCATTGATTACCCCTACTTCGAAATTGAAATTTGTACTCTGTGGGTCGCTGGTTACGGTTTCGGTGATGATAATGGTAGCATCTGGATTAATGTTTGCATCAGCGGAAAAAGTCTGTCCTTCAGTGGCGCAGGGGTTAAACCATTCTGTACCCGTGTAAAAATGTACGCATTGGGTATCCGTATTGTACACCATAGCACCGCGTAGTGGGGTAATGCTCAGCATTTGTACATTGGTTACCCTGGTTATGACCAAAACGCGCGTACTGCTTTCCAGTTCTAAAACAGAGGAAGCATCTAAATTTTCAGGATTTTCGCCTATTTTGATTTGGCCATACGATGAAGTGCCCAGAAATAGACTCAAAACCAAAAGGAGAACAACATTTTTCACGGTACTAGGGATTGAGGTTTACTTTATGTAAACCGCAAAACTACTTTTCTCTTATGATAATTCTAATTATTACCGTTAAAATGTGCGGCTTCAAAGTTGAATGAACCTTAAGATTGAAGCTTCATTTTTTAGGAATTAACAAAAGTTTAGAATGTTTTTATTTTTTTTACGGTACTCATAAGCTTTCTTTAGCAATAGCTAAACACTCTTTTGTATGAAAAAAACAATCCTTTTCGTTCTCTGTTCTTTTTTCTTTGGATTGTCCATTGCCCAGGATGGAAGACAGTTATTACGAGGAAAGGTATTGTATCGCGGTGGTAATGTCCCCAATGAAAATGTTATCAATGCCACTGCTGAAACTGCAACTATTACCACTGATGATGGGGAATTTATTATTGCCGTAAAAGAGGGGGACCAATTGGTGTTTACCGCGGTGAACTACCAACTTCAGGTTGTTACGATTTCTCCAGAGATTTTGAAGAACAACCGTCTGGTTGTTGAAGTAACTGAAAAAATTACGGAGTTGGACGAAGTGGTGGTTAGCCCAGAAAACCAAAAGAAGTTTTTAGAGGTAAAAAATGAAGATTTTAAAGGTTTTGAATACGAAATAGATCGAGGAACCGAAGTGCAAAATGTTGCGGAGGCACAAAGTGTCCGAGGGATGCAGGATGGTCTAAATATTTCCAACATCTTTAAGGCCTTGTTTAAATCACGTAACAAAGAAGGCGAGGAGAGAGCTCCACTAAAAGTGAGCGAAGTATTACGACAGGTCTACGATGATGAGTTCTTTGTGGTTGATTTAAAACTCCCTCAAGACCAGATTGATGCTTTTCTATTGTATTGCGACAATAGAGTTCCTTCCCAAACGCTACTTCGTAAGGAAAATGAATTTCAATTAATTGATTTTCTGGTGACCCAAAGCAAAACGTATTTGGCCGAATTGAATGAAGAGTAGATTCCTTTTAGGAGCCGCGCTAGTTTTCGCTTTAACCCAAATCCAAGCTCAAGAAACTAAAGTTTTAAACGGAAGGGTAGAAGCTCCCGGAAAGGATGTGGTTGGTGTGGTCATACAAAATATTACTTCCCAAAATGCCGTAATCACCAGTCTTGACGGACGATTTGGAATTCAAGTTCAAGTTGGGGATACTTTGGTGTTTTCAGCGGTACAATTTAAACGAAAGACACTTCCTATAAATCAGGTTCTCTTCAATACTAGTTTTGTGACCGTTCGTTTGGAGGAATTTGTGAACGAATTGGAAGAAGTTGTGGTACGCCCTTATAACTTATCCGGAAATCTTGGCGAAGATTTGGGAAGTCTTCAACTGGAAAAAGATGTAAGCGCAGAGGCTTTGGGTCTTCCCAACGCTGGGGTTCGTATTAAAACGCAGAGTGAGCGGAAATTGCAAGAGGCCGCGGGTCCAAAATTCAATGTAGGAATGATACTAAGTCCTCCCTTAAATCCCATCATAAATGCAATTACAGGACGGACCAAAATGCTGAAGAATCGAGTAAAGTTGGATAATACCTATGCCCGTACCCAAAGGGTGCAAGATTTCTATGTTGATTCTCTTTTTGTGGCGACATTTAAAATTCCAAAGGAAAAAATAGAAGACTTCATGTACTATTGCGAGGTTGATCAGGAGTTTCAAGATGTAGTAGATTCCAGGGATAAGCTTCGTATTTTGGATTATATGATTGTAAAGAGTCGAGCCTATAGAAAAGATAACAACCTGGAATGAATCCTCGACCGTTTTTGAAATACGTTATATGCTCCTCCTTTCTTTTCATTTGTTATGTAGGAATTTCCCAAGAAACCAAGGTATTGAGAGGTAGGGTGACCTCTAGCCATAAGGATATCCAAGATATTACCGTTCAGAACAGAAATTCACAGCAGGCAACAATCACCAAGGAAGATGGTAGTTTTTCCATTTTAGTTAAGCTCAATGATACCTTAGTGTTTTCAGCGGTACAACTGAAAAGAAAGGAATTGCCAATATCTGAAGTTGTTTACAGCTCTAGTTTTGTAAATGTAAACATGGAGGAGTTTGTAAACGAATTGGATGAAGTGATTGTACAACCCTATAATCTTTCTGGAGACCTCAGTAAAGATTTAGGAGGTCTTCAATTGGAGAAAGATGTAAGTGCTGAAGCTCTTGGTTTACCTAACGCGGAGGTAAGGATTATAACACAGAGCGAAAACAAATTAAACGACGCAGATCATGGCAAATACTTGTATATCATTCCAATGGGCATAGCAATGAATATCAATAAAATTCTAAATAGGCTAAGTGGGAGAACCAAAATGCTAAAAGAGCGCGTCAAGTTGGATGGAGAATATGCGGCAATACAAGCAATAGAAAACAAATACCTCGATTCAGTTTTAATTGGTCATTTAAAAATACCTCAAGACCGATTTTACGAATTCTTCTATTTCTGTCAGATGGATGATGCTTTTCAGGATATTCATAACGCACGGGATGAACTGGTGTTGTGGGAGTTTTTGCTAAAAAAGAGTAAATCCTATCGCATGGAGAACAAATTGGACTAGTTTTGGCACAAGCTTTGCCTTCATAATGAAATATAATAAAAATGAAAATACCACTCAGATATAGTTTTTTTGCCTTGGCCATTTTTGCATTGCTCTCCTTCTCTTTGGCCCATAAGTTTTATGTCAGCGTAACAAACGTAAAGTATTCAGAAAAAGACACTGCTTTTCAGATTACCAGCCGAATCTTTATTGATGATATGGAGGATTTACTTTCTGAACGATTTGGTATAACAGCGAAGTTGGCTACGGATGAAGAGTTTAAGGATGCCCAAAGCTATATCAAAAGGTATTTTCAGCAAAAGTTTGTGGTCGAAATCAATGGTAAAAAAGTTGATTATTCGTTTTTAGGAAATACGTATGACGATGATGTAATTATCCTGTATTTAGAGATTCCAGATGTGAAGTTATCCGAAACGGAATCGATTGCAATTCAAAATGAAATCCTCACTGATCTTTTTGACGAACAACAGAATATTGTCCACTTCAAATGTAAAGGACAAAAGAAAAGCTTTGTACTGATACGAGAGAATAATAAAGGAATGTTAAACTTGTGACAAGCTCTTAAGAAATGGTTAAAAAAAGAGTTATTTTTCCGCGATTAAAAACTAAAGAAAAGATGAACAAAATCAAGTATTGTTTTGCTTCCCTTTTATTTCTTTTTGGGGCACTCGCAATGGCCCAGGAAGAAGAAGCAAAAGAAGAACGCAAACCAGGACATTACAACCAAAGTAAGTTCAAGCAGCTGTACGAAGAATTTTCCACTCCTAATACGTATCGTTCGGCTTCAGGTGCTCCCGGTCCAGATTACTATCAGCAACAAGCCGATTATAAGATGGATATCACTTTGGATGACAAAAATGCCAAGATTTATGGTGAGGAAACCATTACGTATTACAACAATTCTCCTGATGATTTAGAATTTCTTTGGGTGCAATTGGACCAAAATGTAAGAACCAAAGACTCAAAGTCTCCATTGCGTAATGGAAATGGAGTAAACTTTGCTTACACGGCCGGTGATTTTGCCAAAACCTATGTTTCCGAGCCTTTCGATGGTGGTTTTAATATTGATTTTGTAAAGGATGCAAACGGCAGTCCCTTATCCTATACCATCAATCAAACAATGATGCGGGTGAATATACCGCAACCTCTTAAAAGTGGAGCAAGCATTTCTTTTTCCATTAAGTGGTGGTATAACATTAACGACCATGTGAATGACAGAGGTCGTTCTGGTTATGAATTTTTTCCTGGAGATGGAAACCGAAATTACATTATAGCTCAGTTCTTCCCTCGCATGGCACATTATAGTGATGTTGAAGGATGGCAAAACCATCAATTTTGGGGGAACGGTGAGTTTGCATTGCCTTTTGGAAATTATGAAGTAAACATTACAGTTCCTGCAGACCATGTTCTTGATGCCACTGGAGTACTTCAAAATAGAAAGGAAGTATTCTCTAGAGATATGATGAAACGCTACAATCAGGCTAAAAAGTCATACGATAAGCCGGTTGTTATTGTTACCCAAGAAGAGGCTACTGCCAAGGAGAGCAGTTTTGCAGATAAAACCAACACCTGGAGATTCAAAACCGAGCCAGGCGTTTTAGTACGTGATTTTGCCTTCGCAACTTCCAGAAAATATATTATGGATGCGCAAGCCGTGAAGTTAGGTGGTAAAGAAGTAATGGCCGTTTCGCTATATCCAAAAGAAGGAAACCCGCTATGGGAGGAGCAATCCACTAAAGCTGTGGTTCAAACTTTGGAAACTTACTCAAAATTCACGTTCGATTATCCGTATCACAAAGCGATTTCCGTGCATGCTGCACAGATTGGAATGGAGTATCCTATGATTTGTTTCAATTTTGGACGCCCTAATCCTGATGGAACCTATTCAGACCGTACAAAATTTGGAATGATCAGTGTAATTATTCATGAGGTGGGTCACAATTATTTCCCGATGATTGTAAACTCTGATGAACGTCAATGGGGTTGGATGGATGAAGGTTTGGATACCTTTATGCAGTATTTGACCGAACAAGAGTTTGGAGAAAATTACCCTGATGTAGTTGCTCCAAATGATAAGTATCCTTCACGAAGAGGAGAACCTTCTAAGATTGTACCATACATGAGCGGTGACCAAGATTTTATTGCGCCAATCATGTCCAACCCAGAAAACGTGTACAGCTTAGGGCCAAACGCGTATGGAAAGCCTGCTACTGCCCTTAACATTCTTCGTGAGACCGTAATGGGCAAAGAGCTTTTTGATCACGCTTTTAAGACATACGCCCAACGTTGGATGTTCAAGCACCCAACTCCAGAAGACTTTTTCCGTACCATGGAAGATGCTTCAGCTGTAGATTTAGACTGGTACTGGAGAGGATGGTTCTACACTACGGACTATGTTGATATTGGCGTAAAGGGTGTTAAAAAGTTCTATGTAACTTCCAAGCCAACAAAGCAAATGGAGAAGTACATGGCCGATAGAAATCTTACCGAAGCTGATTTACCTCCTTTGGTTTACCTTGCTGCAGAAGATAGTGAGGATTATAGTGAAGACCTAAAAGGGAAAGCTCCAACGGAAGTGTCTCAAAATTTGAAAGAGTTCATGATGGATAATATGACCGCTGACGAAAGAGCACAGGTTAAAGAGCCTAAATTCTTCTATGAAGTTACTTTCGATAAGCCAGGAGGAATCCCTATGCCTTTGATTGTAGAGTACACCTATGCTGATGGCACCAAGGAAAACATCACATATCCGGCGGAAATATGGAGAAAAAATGATGCTGAGGTGAAGCGCGTTGTAGCCACTGAAAAAGAGATTGTTGGTATTGTTGTTGACCCTAAATTGGAAACTGCAGATGTTGACACTACAAACAATGCTTGGCCTAAGAAAGAAGAGAAATCTGATTTTGACAAATTCAAGGATAGCATTAAAGGAAAATAGTCAATAGACATAAAATCGTTAAAAGGCCCTGTGATTTAGCAGGGCTTTTTTATTTTCCAATCAAGTTCTCATTATATTTGTTTTATGTATTTCCTATTTATTAGTGGCGCAGAGATTTTCTTTATCCTTTTCATCGTGGTGATGGTTTTTGGCGCAGATAAGATTCCAGGCATTGCAAAAGGACTTGGCAAAGGAATGCGTCAATTACGGGATGCAACTGATGATATCAAACGCGAGATACAAAAAAGCGCTGAAAAACAGGGAATAGATACCGACTTCACCAAAGAAATCAGGGAAGAGATCAACGAGGTGAAAAAGAATGTGGATGAGGTGACAGGAACTATAAAAAGAAAATAGTCCCATGTTGGACCAACTGCTTTCATGGGATCAAGAACTACTGCTCTATCTTAACAATCTAGGTTCGCCTACTTTTGACCCCTTTTGGTTTTTTGTTACCCGTATTAACTCATGGATTCCGCTTTTTGTTCTTTTCATTGCTTTATTCCTTATTAAATTCCCAAGGAAACACGCTTTACGACAAACAGTCCTATTGGGCACTTTCGTTTTTGCGATAACAGGCCTATGCAATTTTGTAAAAACTAATGTGGGGCGCCTAAGACCCTGCAATGATGATGCTATAAATGAATTCATGAGAATTTTACATACCCCTAGTGACTTTAGTTTTTTCTCAGGACATGCATCCAGTTCATTCGGCGTTACTGTTTTGGTCTTTTTGCTACTGAGAAAAAAAGTAAAATGGGCAGCTATTTTGTTTATTTGGCCCATTTTGTTTTCCTACAGTCGACTGTACCTTGGAGTGCATTATCCTCTAGACGTTCTGGTTGGTGCATTGGTAGGGGCCTTGCTCGCGTGGATTTTTTACAAAGGATACAATTACCTATTTCACTCTACACAAGGTAAGCCCGTCCCTAATGGGTAACAACACGGTTTCCACTCTTGGGTCTTCTTTTAATTTTCGATTGTATTTTAAAAGTGCGACAGTAGCATGATCTGTCTTGTCCAACGGTTCTACAACCTTACCCGACCAGAGCACATTGTCTGACAGAATAATACTTCCAGGCTTGGTCTTTTGGATGGCTGCCTCAAAGTACGCATCATAGTCCACTTTATGGGCGTCTATAAAAACCAAATCGAAGGTTGTATCCAATTTTGGTATAATTTCCAAGGCATCCCCAATATGCTGTACAATCTGACTTTTAAACTCACTTTGCCCAAAATAGGTGCACTGCATATCATACAATTCTTCATTTATTTCAATGGTATGTAAACTCCCATCCTTTGGAAGACCTTCTGCTAAACACAAGGCTGAGTAGCCCGTATACGTACCAATTTCTAGAATATGTTTTGGTGAAATAATTTTAGAAAGCATACTCAAAACCCTACCCTGAAAATGTCCTGTGAGCATACGGGGTCGGACCACTTTAAGGTGGGTCTCACGGGTCAACTCCTTTAGTAAATCGGGCTCCTCTTCAGAGTGCTGGGTTAAATACAATTCCAAAAGTGTGGAAAGAAAATGCATACATTACTTTTCGTAAAAATAGCGAAAACACTACATTAGAATTTCCTTCAAAAATAGACCATGAAAAAATTTGATGGCATCATAAGAAATGCAACTTTGGAAGATTTGCCCGTGCTTTTAGAATTCGAACAGGGAATTATAATTGCAGAACGCCCTTTTGATCCTACTTTGGACAAAGACCCAATTAGTTATTATGACCTAAAGGAGATGGTATTGGACGAAAACACTAGCGTAATAGTGGCCGAAGCTGATGGTATACTCGTAGGTTCTGGATATGCAGTTTCTAAAAAGGCCCGGCATTATTTGGATCATGAAAACTACGCTTACCTCGGGTTTATGTTCACCCATCCAAATTATCGGGGGATGGGTGTAAATGCCTTGATTGTGGATGAGTTGGTAAGATGGTCCAAAGAACAGGGATTTATTGAAATCCGACTCACTGTCTATGAAGATAATGTACCCGCGATCAAAGCGTATGAAAAAGTAGGCTTTGAAAAACATCTGGTCGAAATGCGAATACCAAGACCTTCCGAAAATCAATAGGCAAGTCGTATTTTTGGAATATGGATACGTTAACATTTCAAAATACCTTGGAATTCGCCAAGCAGTTGGATGCTGAGGACCCTTTGGCATCTTATCGAGATGAGTTTTACTTTCCACAAGTACATGGAAGGGATGTGGTTTATTTCACAGGAAATTCTCTAGGCCTTCAACCCAAAAGAACCCAGCGCTTTGTGGATGATGTCATGCAAGATTGGAAAAGTATGGCGGTCGAAGGGCACTTTTACGCAGAAAAACCTTGGTGGGATTATCATGAAAGATTGGCTAAAGGGCTATCTAAAGTAGTAGGGGGAGAGCCAAAGGAAATTTCGGTTATGAATACCCTTACCGTGAATTTGCACCTGTTAATGGTATCTTTCTATCGCCCCACAGAAAAACGGTTTAAGATTCTTTGTGAAGAAAAGGCATTCCCATCTGACCAATATATGCTTCAAAGTCAGGTTAAATTTCATGGATTTGAGCCTAACGACGCCATCATCGAAGTGAAAAAAAGACCAGGGGAACATTTTTGGCGAACTGAAGATGTTGTGAATACTATTGCTGAAAATGCAGACGAAATAGCTTTGGTTCTTATTGGTGGGGTTAATTATTACAACGGACAGGTTTTTGATATGCAGGCTATTACTGAAGCTGGTAAATCTGTTGGAGCTGTGGTAGGTTGGGATTTAGCTCATGCCGTAGGAAATGTGAAACTGGATTTGCATGAATGGCATGTTGATTTTGCAGCTTGGTGCAGTTATAAATATATGAATAGCGGCCCTGGGAACGCTTCTGGTATTTTTGTTCATGAAAAACACTTGGGTAAATCAGACATTCCGCGATTTGAAGGGTGGTGGGGCACAAAAAAGGAGACCCGTTTTTTAATGCAACCTGAGTTTGACCCTATCGAAACTGCAGATGCTTGGCAATTGAGTAACCCGCCCATACTTTCTTTAGCACCGTATCTCGCTTCTTTGGAACTTTTTGATGAGGTAGGTATGAAAAAGCTTATTGAAAAGCAGAGTAAAATTGTTTCATATTTGGAGTTCGTTTTACATGAAATTGATAAGGAAGTGGATAGCACTTTTGAAATTATTACGCCAAAAGAAAGAGGGTGCCAGCTTTCTGTTTTTCTGCATGGAGAAGGTAGGGAACTCTTTGATTACCTCATGAAAAACGGTGTAATAACCGACTGGAGAGAACCAAACGTAATTCGATTGGCCCCGACCCCATTTTATTGCTCTTTTGAAGATATGTACCGTTTTGGGCAAATCTTAAAGCAGGGTATTTTAGGAATTTAATGGCGAATATCTTGACTTAGCGTATTCAGTTGGGGTTATGCCCAAGTGCTTTTTGAATTGTTTAGTAAAATAGGAAGCATCATTATAACCCGATTTAAACATAATATCACTTATCGCATAATTGGATTCGTTTAGGAGTTCCACGGCCTTTTGTATTCGAAATTCATTAACAAATCCAATAAAACGTTTTTGCGTCATTTTTTTAAAAAACCGACAAAAAGAATTTGGAGTAAGTCCCAGTTGCTCCGCTATTTCTTCAACCGAAATGTTCTGTGAATATTGATTGTTTACATATTCAAATATGTGTTCTAGCCGCACGATGTCATCACGTTTAAAGTTTTCAGGAGGAATATGCTTTCGAAGGATATCATACTCATTTTCCAAAGAAAGCTGATGTAGAATGTTGAGAAGGTTTATCAACTTACCTTGGCTATTGAGGCTTTTGAATTTTCTAAAATCATTTTCTAACCTTTGTTTGACATCTTGATTAAAAATCAAGACATGCCTTGAATTTCTAATCAGCTTATTAATTCGGGAAAATTCTGGAAATACGTTTAGTTTGTCGTCCAAGAACTCCTTGTTGAACTGGATTACAATTTCTTCGTTGTCATGGTTTTCCCGGTTACCAAAATCAGCATGTGGAATATCTCCCGCCAAAAAAACCAGTACACCATTAGAATATTGAGTTTTTGAGGTATCAATATGCAATTGCCCCTCACCATTTTTTACGAAAACTAATTCATATTCCGGATGAATATGCCAGCCTGCCATTGCACAATTGTCTGCACTGTGATAGATTTCAACCTTAAACGAAGTGTTGGTGGTGACATTGATAGTTTCCAGCATCGGTTTCATATGCTAAAATTACCAATTGATTATTCATTTTTACAGGTTTAGGAATAAAATAGCTTATAGTTCGAATACTTTATTCTAGAAAAACCGTTGAAATCCGGTTTACTTTGTCTATAAATAGGTTTTCCAAAAAACAAACAATCTGATAAAAATTATGGCTACAAGCGAATATTTCCAACTCAATAATCAAGTGAAAATGCCAAAAGTAGGGTTGGGAGTTTTGTTTGCGAAGAACGATAAAGAGGTTGAAAATGCTGTAGTTTCGGCTTTAGAAGCAGGCTATAGAAAAATTGATACCGCTTCAGCTTATGAAAATGAAGAAGGCGTAGGTCGTGGGATAAAACAAAGTGGAATTGCAAGGAATCAAATTTTCTTGACTACAAAAGTTTGGAACACTGAGCAGGGTTATGAATCAACATTTGCTGCGATTGAAAGAAGCCTCAATAGATTACAAACGGACTATGTGGATTTGTATTTAATTCATTGGCCTGTAAAATCTAAGTTCAAGGACACCTATCGCGCTATGGAATCGATTTACAAAAAGGGATTGGCAAAGGCCATAGGTGTGTGCAATTTTAGTAGTGAACAACTGACGGATTTATTGGAGCATTCGGAGATTGTTCCTGCGGTCAATCAAGTAGAGGTTCATCCATATCAAAGTCAATCTAAATTATTGGATTTTGCCCGTCAATATGGTATTCAATTAGAAGCTTGGCGTCCAATCATGATGGGGGAGGTTCTCAAAGTGCCCGAACTCATCAAAATAGGGGAAAGTCACGGTAAATCTGCAGTACAGGTTTCCCTGCGTTGGTTGGTACAACGGGATATTGCTGTTATTCCCAAATCAATCACCCCAAAACGAATCCAGGATAATCTAAATATTTTCGATTTTGAACTTTCAAAGACCGAAATGGATATCATAGGGAGTTTGAACCAGAATAAAAGTTTAGGAGAAGACTTGTCCCACATCTTTTAAATTGATTGTCAAGTAAGTGTACTTTTTTATTCGTATGAAATCATTACAACTTATTTTTTCCAACCCTAGATACTTTGCACCAGCATGGGTGTTTGCCAGTTTAAACATTTTGTTTGGAACGTGGGCCATCTACATTCCTTCGGTTAAGGAAAAGCTGGACATCAGTAAAGCGGATTTGGGCATTGCTTTGTTTTGCCTTTCTCTAGGGGTATTTACCATATTTCCATTGGCTTCAACGATTATAAATCGATTGGGTGTGGGTAAAGTAACTTGGTACGGGGTGTTTTCAAGCAGTGTGGCAGCCCTTTTTCCTTTGTTGGCTCCGAACTATTATGTGTTGATGGCTTCCTTGTTTGTATTTGGAGCAACCAATGGTTTGACTGACATAGCCATGAATACCTTGGTCACCGAAATAGAAAAGGAAGACAAACAAAATTTTATGTCTGCCGCGCATGGTTTTTTCAGCTTGGGTGGAGTAATTGCCGGACTTGGAAGTTTCTTGATTTTATGGATAAACAATCCGTTTCTACACATGGTAAGTATTGTTGCCATCGTTTTTTTGATGAATCTAAGTCTTAAGAAAAATTATTTTAACATCACGGCAGCTCTGATTGAAAAAGAAGCTTTTAGTTTAAAACTTTTTAAGCCTCTTTTGCTGTTAGGTATTATTGGATTTGTAGCTATGGGTAGCGAAGGCGCCATTGTGGATTGGAGCGGCCTTTACCTAAAAGAAGTGGCACTGGCACCTGAAGTACTTATTGGTTCTGGTTTTCTGGCATTTTCCATTGCGATGACTTTAGGAAGGTTCTTAGGGGACGGTATCAGTGAAAAAATAGGTTCCATAAAAATTGTGACTTTAGGAGCGAGCATTGCCATATTGGGATACATTTTGGTTCTAACCGGTTCTATCTTTTGGGCCATTGTTGGTTTCGCTCTTAATGGATTGGGTTTTTCGGTCATTGTGCCGGAACTGTTCAGAATTGGAGGTAATGTCAAAGGAGTGGATTCTGCCCAAGGTGTATCTTTTATCGCCGGAACAGGATATGCTGGATTTTTGCTTGGTCCAGTGATACTTGGGTTTATTGCAGAAAAAGGAGGATTGAGATATACCTTTTTTGTTTTGTTGGGAGTTGCCATTCTTGTTTTAATGGTATCCCAAGTACTAACTCGGAAAAAACGCCACTAATTTTTCCTTTTTCGCCTCGTTCTAAAAGGATTCTTTTTAAAATCAAAAGTGTTGATAAAGTCTCGCATCTCATCCGTTAGGAGCAACCGGTTTTGATACTCCCAAAATTCTGGATTATAGTCATACTTTAGCTTGAATATATCCTTTTCTCCATTAGCGTTGCTTTCAAATGAAAAGTCTTCATTATTGTCATACGTCTGTAGAATATACTCGGAAGTGTATAGATCTTTGAACGTTTTCTTTGTATGGGTAATTTCGACAGTATATTTGATTTTAGCGGATGTAATAAAGTATTTATCCCATTTGCGAGAGCGCGTAAAATTAACTGTTTGGTCCACGCCAATTGTTCGGGAACGTACAGGGCCGTTTTTGAAATACCTATCCCTGTCTATTTTACTTTGCATGACACAAGCTTCAATTGCCTTGGATTGGTTGTCGATAATGTAATGCCCCGAAGTGTTCAGATTTACCAAACTAGAATCACTTTGAAAAAAGATTTTAGACTTAGGCTCATTCTCATATTCTTTCTCAATAAGACTAAAACCATCGCCCGTCGCGTTAAGCCGAATAGTCTCGAATAAGAGTTCCGAAAGCGAGAAAAAGGTAAAGTAAACTTTGTTCTCATCCTTATTCACACCTATTTTTCGCATATTCGATATCTCGAACGAAAAGTCTTTTTTGGAGGATTCCATTCCGCTTCGGTAAATCAAAGTTTTACGTTGTAATTTCCCCTCGATATCCTGTATTCGTACAATTTTCCCATTCTTTCGCAGTAAACACCTTAAAAAAAAGCGCTCTTTAAACGGAGTGAACATATAATGCTTGGGAATGGAATCCCGAACCTTGTTCCAGAGTGTCTTTGTGTTTGTGAGAACAACTTCGTTTAGCTTGAACGCGCTGGGTTTTAAATAAATGGTATCCTTTAATTCTTTAAATGTAGTTCGTAGCTCTTCATAGCCTACTTTGTAGGCTACCACGGAGTCTAACTCACTCATAAAAAAGAAAGCCCCATCCGAATTGGTCGAAGTATAGTCCTTTTTGTTGTATACATCTACAAATTCCAAAGCATGCTGGTTGTCAGCATCGAGAATGACACCTAATTTTTGGTTTTGTGCTAGGCCCAAGGAAATAGCAAAAAGAAAAAACAAGAAGGTTTTTAACCTCATTCTTTAAGAACCTTGACGTTGGTGAAGTTCAAATTGAAATTTCCATCTGTGCTTTTATGGTCCTGAGCAATTTGTATTCCATCCACTTCTAAATAGTTTTCCCATGTCGTAGTGGTAGAAGCTTCTTCTTGATTCCCCTTTCTAAATACCCATTCCTTTAGAATGTAATCATCTTCAAAGTAGAAATCGTAGGCATCTCCAGGAGTATACCCACCTTCATTGGAATACACTATCGTCAACTTTTGCATGGGACTATTGCTAATGGGGGCGGTTATATTCTCGGCATGCTCATATTCAAAATTATTCTGGTCCCAAACCAGATTGAATGGGGCTAAAACCCAATATCTATCGTTGATGAAACCTGCGTTAACTTTATAAGCAACACTATCCATCTCTTTTCGGAAATAGGTGAGGGTATCTTTTGCGTTTATCGCGGTAATCTCATTGGTCTTTGGTTTCCAAACCCAGGAACGCTCAAAATGGGTGGTATCTCTATCCACATTAAACGTAAAGTGAAACTCTTTTACAGTTTTCCAATTTTCATATCCATGGGCGGCAGCAATTTTTTCAAGAACGGATTTAGGGGGTTCCGTTTCTGCAATCACAGTTTTTTTTGGTTCGTTCTTGCAAGCTAGGAATGAAATAGACAAACAGATAAAGAGAAAAAGTGTTGACTTCATAACTTAATTTATTATTCAAAGATACCGTCTTTTTAGGTTATCTTGTTGATTGATTTAACCAAGAGTTTTCTTCTACAAACCCATACTAGTGACTTTTATAAAAAGACTGTTTCTAACTCTTATAAGTAACCTTGATAAGAGATCATTGGAAGAAAATGACCCGTATAGCCATATTTCGGATGAGGAATTGGTAAAGCGGATTGTAGCCAATAACAACCCCATGCTTTTTGGAAAACTGTACGACCGCTATGCAAAAATGGTGTACAATAAATGCTATGGTTTTGCCAAATCCCAAGATGAAGCAGAAGACCTGACACAAGATGTTTTTCTCCAACTGTTCATCAAGTTGAAAATGTTTAAAGGAAAGTCCAAGTTTTCAACTTGGCTCTATTCCTTTACCTATAATTTTTGTGTCAACTATGTAAACCGGAACAAACAACGCAAAATGAGTGATAAATCAGTTCCTATGGAGGATTCTGAATATAAATTGTCTGCGGAAATTCCGGATGAGGACCTCTTTGAAATGAAATCGAAAAAGTTAAAGAAGGCATTGGATATGATTTCAGCTGAAGAAAAATCTTTGTTGTTGCTTAAATATCAGGATGGTGCCAGTATCAAAGAGTTGACGGAGTTGTTGGAACTGGGAGACAGCGCTGTGAAAATGCGCTTAAAACGGGCAAAGGAACGATTAATGGAAACCTATAATACCTTGGAATAGATGGCGAAAAAACGAAAAAATCCTTTTAGGGAATTGGAAGCCTCACTACGCGAGGTGCCTCCTGGTATGAAGAAAAAGGTAATGAACGACATTGCCGCAGCCAAACTCATTATGGACTTGGGTTCTCTGTTCTCGTTCAATATTGGTTCGGCCTTAAGACGACTTTTTAAAACTTTTGGAAACAATTGATAACAATACTAAAACAATACAAATGGAAACAATAAATGAATGGAAAGACCTGACCTTTAATTCCCTGATAACGATGGGAAGAGATATAGCTTCGGCCTTACCAAAAATAATCGGAGCGCTTATAATTTTATTGATTGGATGGATTGTAACAAAGATTATCCTATTTGTACTGGGTAAAATCCTGAAGTTAGCCAAGGTGGATACCTTGAGTGAAAAAATCAACGAGATGAATTTGTTCGGTAAAGGTGATTTCAAATTTGACATTGCCAAAATTATTTTGGGTTTTGTAAAATGGCTTTTATTACTGGTATTCCTGATTGTTGCGGCAGATATTCTAAGTTGGGAGATTATTTCCACTGAAATTGGAAACTTACTCCGATACTTGCCAAGGTTATTTAGTGCACTTGCCTTAATGATGATTGGGTTATATGTTGGGAATTTTGTGAAAACTACCGTAAAGAAGCTGTTTGATAGTCTCGAGTTTTCCGGTTCAAATGTGGTGAGCAACCTCTTGTTTTACATCATTGTGATTTTTATTTCCATTACGGCTTTGAATCAAGCAGGAATTGATACTACCATCATCACGAATAACATTACCATGATTCTGGGGGCCTTCCTTTTAGCTTTTGCCCTTGGCTTAGGATTAGGCTCACGCGATATTATCACAGACTTGCTCCGCTCGTTTTATACACGAAGAACCTATGCCGTTGGGGATAAGATTGTTATCGGAGAACATATGGGAACAGTAGAAGCTATTGAAAACAATAGCCTGACCTTGGTAACTAAATCCGGAAAATATGTCATACCTATTAAGGATGTGACCTCTGCCAAAGTGGAAATCAAGGGGTAATCCAAAATGATATAACAAGTCGTTAACAGGGCATGTAATTTCCTTGGAATTTGATTAATTTTGAAACTTTCAACACGTAAAAGATGAGTTCAAAAAAAGGAAAGGTCAGTGAATTGATCCAAGAAAAATTATTGGAAGAGCGAAAAGTGTTTCTATGGGGAATGGTAGATGATGATTCTGCGAAGCACGTGGTCGACCGTTTAATGTATTTGGATTTGCAAAGTCACGACGAAATTCAATTGATTATCAATAGTCCTGGAGGATATGTTACCTCTGGATTTACCATGTATGACACCATTAAGCAAATTAAGAGTCCGGTATCCACAGTTTGTTCTGGTCTTGCCGCTTCCATGGGCTCCATATTGCTTTCGGTAGGAGAGAAAGGAAGACGATTTATCCAACCGCATGCCAGGGTCATGATTCACCAACCTAGCGGCGGAGCACAGGGACAAGCCTCAAATATTGAAATTCAAGCTAGAGAAATCATAAAAACTAAAGAAATCGGTGCCCGAATCTTAGCGGAGAATTGTGGGCAGACTTTTGAAAAAGTGATGAAGGATTTCGACCGTGACTATTGGATGGACGCAGAAGAGTCTTTGGCATACGGTATAGTTGATGGTATCTTAGAATAGTACAAGATATCTAATAAAAGGAAAAAGTCCTTCGTAGTGTTTACGAAGGACTTTCTGCATATATATGGACGCCGAAGCGGAATATTTTATATATCTACGGCAACAACAATGCCGAAAGATTTTAATATTCTGTTAAAGTGTTAAAAATGCTCAAGATTTGTGCAAATTTCTTAGGTATTTTCTTTTCATCCACAGTATTCCATAGTGGGTGATATGCTATAAGAGTATTCTACATTTTTGAATACCATTAGAACAGTGTATCCTGTAGCCACAGATTTTGAAATTTTCCTTTGGAATCGTACATCTCGGCTTGCCGTTTTATATTAAACTTTCGGTCACGTGGGTCATTACCAACACCACTGTTGTACATCCAATTACCCCAATTGCTATGCACATCATAGTCAATAAGCATGGATTCAAAATAGGCAGCTCCAATACGCCAATCCTGTTTCAGTTCTTTGGCCCAAAAACTGGCTACGTTTTGTCGCCCCCGATTACTCATCCAACCCGTTTTGGCCAACTCTTTCATATTAGCATTTACGAAAGGCTCGGTAGTTGTTCCTGTGGTCCATGCTTCCAAATGAAGTTTATCAGATTTCCATTCATAAGGCTTTTTAAGAATGCCACCCAATTTAAAGATTTCGTTTCCGTGCTTCAGCGAAACATATTTGAAATAATCCCGCCATATCAGTTCAAAAATGAGCCAATACGTATCTTGATTCTTTTTTACTAGTCGTTCAAATTTTTTGACTTCCCAATAGATAGTTCTAGCAGAAATACTTCCGTTCCCTAACCAGGGTGAGAATTTCGAGCTGTAATCCGCGCCCACTAAGCCATTTCGCGTTTTCTTATAGTACGCTAGTTTTTTGGTCTCCCAGAAGTAGTATTGCAGTCGTTTCAAAGCTTCATCCTCGCCCCCTTTAAAGGGAAGTGCGCTTTTGGGGTCGGTTTCAAAATGCTCAAGCCCCAAATCCTGTAAAGAAGGAATGTCTGTATGATGTGCTACCAAATTATTTTTGGAGAACTTTCGTTCCCATTCAATGGAAGGTCTAACCTGAATCTCTTTTTCACATCGTTTTCTAAATTGGGTGAAAACGTTAGGTATACTGTGGAATGATGGATACGGGAGGTCATCTGGATGAAATAGAAATTGGTCATAGTGCTCAATGATTTCAGTTCCATTAGGCAAACTTGATTTCACCTTGTTCAAGACCTTGGTCTCCTCCGAGGTCCACTCTTTTTGTTTATGGATTTGGTGAACATTATATTCTTTGACCAAATTGGGCAAAATCTCTTCAGGCTTTGCATGAAAAACCAATAAGCTAATATGTGAAGCTTCCAGATTTTGTTTGAGTTCCGTTATGGTTTCAACAAGGAACTTGGCCCTAAATCGTTCCGTTTTTTTAAAACCGAAAGCATTCGTCTCGAAAGAACGCGGGTCAAAAAAAAAGACCGCCATCAATTTGTCTCCTTTAGTCGCTTGCACAAGGCTTTGGTTGTCCTTCACACGCAAATCATTCCCAAACCATACCAGATTATTCATTTTGCTTTGTTTTTTCTACACCGTTCGCTGCAATACTTTACAGACTCCCAATTTTTCTCCCACTTTTTTCGCCAAGCGAAAGGTTTGTCACAGACCACACAGATTTTAGTGGGAAGATTTACCTTTTTGTGTGGCATCAAGTATGGATTTGGGGGTTTTATGGGGTTTTGCATAGGAAAGACGGTCAACAATTTGAGGTTTCGCATAGCCGTCCAACCCCACAATGGAAATCAAGTTTGCCTCATCTAGTTTACACCAATGATCCTGTAATAAAATGGATTGGTCTATGTAAATATGTTCAATAGCTCCAACCATAAATACGCACCCATTTTCCTTTATTTCGTATTCATTCACGTAAGTACATCCAATTTGAATTGGGCTTTGCAGTACATAAGGCGCCGTAAAATGGTCTTTATAGCTTTCGGTTAATCCAGTTTCGGCGAATTCCGACTGTTCGCTTTCGTATTTGGCTGAGGTAGCGTGTGCAGCCTTATAAATTTCTTCTGTTATCGCATTAATGGTATAACTTGAAGTTTCCTTTATGTTGTTGTAGGTATGTCGTTCCACAGTCAGTGGGCGAAGGACAAAGGCTAAAAGAGCTGGATTACTGCCTAAATGAACTACTGAATTGAAAACAGCCAAGTTTGAGGTCCCTTTTTTGGATTGGGTTCCTATCAGATTAGCAGATTTATACCCTGATATGGTATTTATAAAATTGGCTCTCTCCCGTGAAGGCAAGCTTCCTATGATAGTTTTTGAAAAGTGTCTCATTATTTGTTTAACAAAAATATAAAAATGATAAACAAAAATGATAAAAGTATAGCGAAGATTGGATTAAGGATTCGATACGGGTCAAATTGTTTATTTTAGTATCTCAACTTAATTTTTACCTCAAGTCATTTAATGGTACAGACTTCAAAAAGCATAGCCATCATTGGTTCCGGCCTGGTGGGTTCTCTATTGGCCATTTATCTCAGAAAAAAAGGACATCGTATAACGGTTTTTGATAGAAGACCAGATATTCGAACTGTTGAATTTTCAGGTCGTTCCATCAACTTGGCTATGAGCAATAGGGGGTGGCGGTCACTTCGTAAAGTAGGGCTGGAAGAAACCATCAAGGAAATTGCCATTCCCATGGATAAACGTGCCATGCATGTAGTCGATAAACCTATGTATTTTCAACCCTATGGTCAAGAAGGAGAAGCCATTTGGTCAATTTCACGAGGTATACTAAATCGAAAAATGATTGATTTGGCGGAAGGAGCAGGAGCGGAGTTTCGATTCAATGAAAAAGTTTGGGATGTGAATCTTCCCGAAGCAAAAGTCTATACTGGGGAGTCTGAAAAGAGTGAATGGAAGGAATACAATTTCGACATGATTTTTGGCTGTGATGGCGCTTTTTCCCGGGTTAGACACAAGATGCAAAGACGAAGTCGATTTGATTATTCGCAGCATTTTATTAATGTGGGTTACAAAGAATTGACCATACCGCCCAATGAAGATGGCACGCATAAACTAGATAAAAATTCTTTTCATATTTGGCCCAGAGGTAAATTTATGCTTATTGCCTTGCCCAATTTGGATGGCAGTTTTACCTGTACCCTCTTTTTACCCTTTGAAGGAGAGGTATCTTTTGAAAACATTACAACTGAGAAAGAGGCGAAACAATTCTTTACCACTTATTTTCCCAATGTTCAAAAAGAAATTGAAAACCTGACCGAAGATTTTTTCAAAAACCCAACTAGTGCCATGGTTACCATGAAGTGTTATCCTTGGACCTATTGGAATAGAGTAGCATTGGTAGGAGATTCTGCCCATGCCGTAGTACCTTTTTATGGACAGGGTATGAATGCTGGTTTTGAGGATATTTTTGTATTGAACGAACAGATAGAAAAGTTTAATGACGACTGGGATGCCGTATTCGAACACTATCAAAAACTGCGTAAGCCCAATGCTGATGCCATTGCAGAGTTAAGCTATCGTAACTTCATAGAAATGAGCAGCAAAACCGCTGACCCAAAGTTTTTACTACAAAAGAAAATTGAAAAAAGGTTTGCAGAAAAGCATCCAGATAAGTGGATACCGGTCTATAGTCGGGTTACTTTTTCAGACCGACCCTACGTGGAAGCTCTAGAAATAGGGGATAAGCAGGAGGCAATTATGCAAGAGATTATGAAGTTGCCCGATATTCAGGAAAAATGGGACACTTTAGAAGTTGAAAACCGTATACTATCATTTTTATAAATAAAGGCGGTTCTGAAAGAGCCGCCCTCATGCTTTAAGCGCCCTGCACGTGGAAAGGCGAATTTTCGTGCTGCTTCTCTGATTTTCTTCGCTTACCTAGAAAATAGGTAGTAAACAAAAAGGCCAAACAAATTACAGCAGGCCCCCCATTTCCATATTTGGAGACATAATGCGCAATAATTGCGAATAGCAGGTTTAGTATGAATCCGGCGTATGCCCATTCCAATAGTCTTTTGCTTTTGTTGTAAAAAATCAGACATAGGCCAATACATTGAGCTATGGCCAAAGGTTTCACTAAATGTTCAGGATAGCCGAGTTTCGCATATTCATATACCATAGCATCGTAAGCAAAAAGATGCTTGTAAAGAGAACTTATTATCATCGCGGAAAACAATCCGAGAAAAATGTAGTAGGAAGTATATTCTTTTTTCATGGTTTGATGGTTTAAGATTTAAGATACCCTAAGTTACTTTAGAAATTTTGTGACTAGCTATGAGGTATGGCTGAAACCAATTATACCATGGTTCAAAAGGAGTTTGCTAAAGGCAAATGGAAATTTTATAGGATAAGGAACGTTTTCTCCCCCTGATTCTTGTGACTTTAGAATCAATATTTGTTCGTGTTTTGCATCTCCAATCGGCGCATTGGCATGGTATCTACTAAATCAAAAATAACTTGGGGCTTTATTAAAAAAGGCTTTTTCAGCTTTACGCCCCCGTCCTTTCCGATGAGCACTACACCTTCAAAATTTTTATCTAGTGAAAAACGGGCTAAATCTTGCGAATTAGCTTGCCTATTTAGCAGCAACATATTCCGTTCTTCCAATTGCAGTTGATTTTGTTCAAAAATCTTACGCTGTTGCTTACTTTCCCAGCTATTGGGTTCTTTGCTCACCAAAACCAGTAGCCTGTTTTTCCACTGGTATTCCTTTATGTTTTGTGCAAACGACATAAAACTGAAGAGAAATAGTAAAAATGATAAGACCACTTTCATACTGTAAAATATGAAAAAAGCCACTCATTGAGCGGCTTTATTATTTAAATAAGGATGGGTTTTAAATCTTTTCGAAAAGCCCTTGCATTTTTTCCTGCTCTTCTTCGGCCAACAAAGGATCTACCAAAATGCGACCACTGTGTTCATCCGTTATTATTTTTTTACGAGAGGCAATTTCAACCTGTACCTGCGGTGGAATGGTAAAGAAAGAACCTCCAGAAGCACCACGCTCAACAGGAACTACTGCCAATCCATTTTTGACATTGTGTCGAATACGCTTGTAGGCTTGTACCAATCGATCTTCGATTTTTTCTTCAAATTCTTCAGACTTCTTCAATAAAGCCTTTTCCTCTTTTTCGGTTTCTGCCAAAATAGCGTCCAATTCTCCTTTTTTGTGTTTTAGGTGATTTTCACGCTCGGTTAATTTCTCCTTGGTTTCAGAAACAACCTCTTTCTTTTGTTCAATTTGAGCCTTGAACTCTTTAATGTTCTTTTCCGCCAATTGAATTTCCAATTCCTGAAACTCAATTTCTTTGCTTAAAGAATTGAATTCACGGCTGTTACGGACATTCTTCTGTTGTTCCGCATATTTTTTCATCAAGGCCTTGGACTCCTCGATTAGGTTTTTCTTGGCCGCTATTTCAAAATTGATGGTCTCCACATCCGTCTTCAATTTGTCCAAACGTGTTTTAAGACCTAATACTTCATCTTCCAAATCTTGCACTTCCAAAGGAAGTTCACCTCTAACATTACGTATTTCATCCACTCTGGAGTCAATCAACTGAAGATCATAAAGCGCTCTTAGCTTCTCCTCTACAGTGATGCTTTCGTTTTTATTCGCCATATATTATAAATACTTGATGGGATTTGTTATACTTTCCGATAACGCGACTGCAAAATTAGGAATTTTTTTCTTAAGATAATCAACCAATAAGTCTTTTGTAAACTGCTCAGATTCAAAGTGTCCAATATCCGCTAGAACCACTCGGTTTTCGGCTTCAAAGAATTGATGATATTTAAGGTCCGCCGTAAGGAAAACATCGGCTCCCGCCTTTTTTGCCGCACTAATGGCAAAACCTCCGCTACCGCCCAAAACCGCTACTTTTTTAATTTTTTTCTTCAAAAATTGGGAGTGTCGGATGGAAGGAACATTCATTTTTTGTTTTACTTCTACTAAAAACTGGTCGATATCCACTTCTTCTTCCAAATGACCAATCATACCCATACCTAAATTGGAATTGGTATTATCCATGGAATATATTTCATAGGCCACCTCTTCGTATGGATGGTTTTCAAGCAAAGCTTTTACAATCTGACGTTCTTTTTCAAAGGAGAAAACGACATTGATTTGCACTTCCTTTTCATAATGGGTTTTACCTAGTTCTCCTAGGGTGGGATTTGCACTTTCTCCTGCCTTAAAGCTTCCAAAACCTTCTGTACTGAAACTGCAATTACTATAGTTTCCAATAGAACCAGCTCCGGCGTTAAACAAAGAAATTCTAAGACCTTCCGCATCTTTTTCTGGAACGTAGGTGGTCAACTTTTTAAGCGTTCCTTTTTTGGGAATCAAAATTGTAGGGTTCTGAATGCCCAAGACTGCACAAATTTTGGCATTGACCCCAAGTGGATTGTTGTCCAAAGCCGTGTGTATGCTATAAATAGCAATATTATGGGCAATAGCTTTTATTACTACCCGTTCCACATAAGTAGTTCCAGTAAAGCGTTTTAGTCCTTTAAAAACAATGGGGTGAAAGCTCACAATAAAGTTAAGGTCTTTCTCAATAGCTTCATCTACTACATTTTCCAAAGTATCCAAAGTGACTAAAATTCCGGTCACCTCATTCTCCGGATTACCCACCAACAAGCCAACATTATCAAAATCTTCGGCATGGGCCAAAGGAGCTAATTCTTCCAATACCTGAGCCACTTCTTTTATTCTCATAAATTATAAATAAGGCTAAAGATAAAATATTATATTTTCGCTCTATGTGGCATGTCCTAAGAATACTAGCTTTCCCAATTTCCCTTATTTATGCTCTTGTGGTCTACATTAGAAACCGTTGCTATGACTATGGGTGGTTTTCTTCAAAAAGTTATGATGTCCCCATTATTTGTGTTGGTAATCTAAGCGTGGGTGGTACGGGCAAGACTCCAATGATTGAATACTTAATTGGGGCGTTAAGTCAAAAAAAATTGGCTGTATTGAGCAGGGGCTATAAGCGGGTATCAGAAGGTTTTGTTTTAGGAGATGCTTCAAGTACTATAGCGGATTTGGGAGATGAACCTTTTCAGATATACAAAAAGTTCCCCCAAGTTCAGATTGCTGTGGATACTAGCAGGCAAAATGGCATCCAGGAGCTTTTGAAACTGAACAGACCAGAGATGATATTACTAGACGATGGGTTTCAACATCGTAAGGTAACCCCTTCTTTTTCTATTCTTTTAACCGCATATTCCAATATGTATGTTGATGATTGGTATTTGCCCACGGGCAACCTCAGGGATAGCAAAGGCGAATCAAAAAGGGCTGATGTAATTGTGGTTACCAAATGCCCAAAAGAACCTTCTGAAGTCGAGAGGAGCAGAATAACCCACAAGTTAAAACCTCAAAAACACCAAAGCATCTTATTCAGTTGGTACGACTATGCTGATTTTTTTAAGAATTTGTCTGGAGAAATATTACAATGGTCGGATTTGTCCGATAAGTCGATTGTGGTGGTGACGGGAATTGCCATGCCGAAGCCCTTTATAACGTTTCTAGAAACCAAAGACATCAAATTTGAACATCTTGCGTTTGGGGACCATCATTATTTTACAGAAAATGAAATTGAAAAATTCAACCGCTATGATGTAATTCTGACTACGGAAAAGGATTCTGTTCGCTTAGAGGGAAGAGTGGATGAGCTCTATTATTTGGAAATATCCCATTGCTTTTCAAAGGTGGACCAAGCTATTTTAAAGGATAAACTCTACACTTTGTTTTAAACCACCCCTCCTGTCTTTTTCCTGAAAATATTCTCTCCAATTTTTTGATAGAATACTTCGGGTTTGAATGGTTTGGTGACCACATCGTTACAGCCCGCCTGATAAAAACTGTCCAAACTGTCATCCAGAGAAATGGCTGTAAGGGCAATGATGGGGATTTCCATATCAAATTTGCGGATTTGCCGCGTTGCCTCCTCACCGCTGATGCCCGGCATGTGAATATCCATTAAAATGGCATCATAGGTGTTAGATTTAGCTAAATCAATTGCCTCGTTACCATTGTTGGCAATATCACAGGTAATTTCTTTTTTATTTAGCATTTTTTTGGTGATTACCTGGTTGATTTTATTGTCTTCCACAACCAAAACATGTAGACCTTTAAAGTTGAACTCTTCTGGACTAATTTCAAAGGCAATTTCCTCCAATGTGCTGGTATCTAATTTCAAGTCCATTTCAAAGAAGAAAGAACTACCGTGTCCTACTTCACTTTCCAAATGTATTTTACTATCAAATAACCCCAGCAAGCTCTTAACAATGGTTAATCCTAAACCAGTACCGCCATACTCCCTGTTGATTTGGATAGAGCCTTGCTCAAAACTATCAAAGATGTGCATTTGCTGCTCTTCGGAAATACCTATTCCGTTATCCTTGACTTCAAAATATAGCGTGACTTGTTCTTCTTCTTTTCGCAGTAACTTGGCAATGACCTCGACTTTTCCTTCTTTGGTAAATTTGAGCGCATTCCCGACCAAGTTCATGAAAATCTGAGATAACTTTAAGGGATCTCCCAACAATTGTTTTGGGATATTGTTATCGTAATCAAGAATAAGCTTTGTACTGTTTTCATTGGCGTTCTGTTGCAATGAGTCCACTACATCCGTAAGTACTTTTTCCAGTTTGAACTCAATATTCAGTGGTTCCAGCTTATCAGCATCGATTTTATTGATTTGTAAGATGTCATTGATAAAGTTCAACAAATAATCTCCCGAAAACTTCAAGGATTTTAAGTGCTCTTTTTGATGGTCTGCCGGATTTTCTTCCAAAAGCAGGTGAGTTAAGCCCGTAACCGCATACAAAGGTGTTCGTAGTTCGTGTGTTACCGTAGAAAGAAAGTTGGTTTTGGCTTCCATTGCTGATACGGCAGCATCTCTCGCTAGCTCAAGTTCCTTGTTTTTGGTGTAGAGTAAATCGTTTGTTTTGAGCTTTATCTGGTTATTTCTAAAAAGTGATACGGCCAATAAAGATATAATCGTTAAAAAAGCAGAAGTAAGAATAGCGGTGATCTCTGAACGGTTTTTCGACTCGCTGAGTTCCTCGTTTTTAGCGGTCAACTTATTTATTTCGTTCATTTGATGGTCAAAACGAATCTTATCTGCTGTTTTGGCTTCGAGTTTTACCTTATCTATATTGAAAAGGGAATCCTTAATTTGTTCCAAATTCTTTCGATACAATAAGGATTCTTCGTAGTTACTTGTTTTCTCATAGATGTCAGATAGTAATTGATTCGAGGCCTTTATTTCTTTGTAATAACTATACTTTTGGGATAGTTCCAATGCTGCTTTGGAATGTATTATTCCGTCCTCTAAGTCATCTTGTACCTGACTTATTTTGGCAAGTTGGATGTTTGCCTTTGTAGCGAGATAAGGTCGTTCCTTGTCATCAGAATTGACAATTAGGGCATTCAGATTGGTCTTTGCGTCGTCATACTTTTCGATGTTGGAGTAGATATACCCTTCCAATAAAAGAATGTTATTGCCCAAATTCCTGTTATTGCTGAGCGTTCGCGACTCTTCCAAAAGCTTTAAGGCCTGGAAGTTGTTGCCCTCATCAAAACGAATACTGGCCTCTAGATATTTATGGAAAGCTTCTCCAAAAGGATACGATAAGTCTTTAAGAAGAATACTAGCTCTGTCCCAATAAAAAAGAGCCGTTTCACGATCGCCTTCTTCAAGATATATTCGTGCATATTGATGGTAAGTGTCTAGTAATAACTTGGCATCCTCATTATTTTCAGCTATTTCCGAAGCTTGATTAAGGGCTTCCAAAGCCTTATCCATTCTATTTTGATGGCGATATGTAAGAAACTCATCAAAAATGGACTGTACCTGCGTAGTTGAACTGATATCATTTTGGGCTGTTCCCAGTTGGGTGCATAGAAATATGCACAGCAAAATGAGGATTTTACCGCCATTGCGATTGTGGGTAGAGCTCAAAATCAAACGTAGTTCTTCCTTATAAATAAATCAATTACATCAATAAGTCTGGAACAGTATCCAGTTTCGTTATCGTACCATCCTATGATTTTCACCATTCTTCCAATAACAGAGGTCATCAAAGAATCAAACGTACAAGAATAGCAACTATTGTTTATATCAATGGAAACTAAAGGATCATTTGTGTATTTAAGTACGTTTTTTAAATCTTGGTTAGCATGTTGTTCAAATGCTTGGTTTACCTCCTTAATTGAGGTCTCCCGTTTTACGTTGAAGGTAATGTCCGTGAGTGACCCATTTGGCACTGGAACACGAATACCGCAACCTCCAATAACATCTGACAAATTAGGGAAAATTTTGGTTAGTGCTTTTGCGGCTCCAGTTGTAGTGGGAATAATGGACTGGGATGCAGCTCTAGAACGTCTAAGGTCCCTATGTGGCTTATCGTGAAGGCTTTGGTCCGAAGTATAGGAATGCACTGTGGTAATATAAGCCTGGTCTATACCACAAAGTTCATCAATTACCTTTATCATAGGGGCGGCATTATTGGTAGTACAAGACGCATTCGAAATGATATGGTCGTTTTGGGTAAGAATGTCTTCATTGACACCCATAACAATCATTTTTATGGAATCTTCTTGGGGAGGGACTGAAAGTATTACCTTTTTTGCACCATTTGTAATGTGGTTTTGGAGCATTTCACGTGTTTTGAACCTGCCCGTAGCTTCAACCACAATATCAACATCATATTTCTTCCAAGGAATCTTATCGGTAGCTTGGTAATTCAACACCTCAAAAGAATGATTATCGATATGGACAGTACCTCCTTTAGAAAAGACTTCAGCTTCTATTCTTCCGTGAATACTATCATATTTTAAGAGATGCGCCAGGGTAGCAGCATCTGCCAAATCATTGACTGCAACGACTTTGATATCAGGTCGCTTTTCCAATAACCGGAAAAGTGTTCGACCTATGCGTCCAAAACCGTTTATCCCAATGGTAATTTGTTTCATAAAAGGAAAAACAAAAAGGAAGTTAATCAATATGCTTGTGAGCCTTGTAGGACGATCGAACCAAAGCGCCACTTTCTACGTGTCTGAATCCCATTTCCAGACCGATTTCCTCGTATTTTTTGAACTGATCGGGAAGAATAAACTCCTTAACGGGTAAGTGTTTTTTTGAAGGTTGGAGGTATTGCCCTATCGTAACGACATCCACATCAACCGAACGTAAATCTTCCATTGTGCTGATTACTTCTTCTTCCAATTCTCCCAAACCAAGCATGATGCCGGATTTGGTTCTTCTTGCTCCATTTCTCTTCAAATAGTCCAGAACACCTAAACTTCTATCATATTTGGCTTGAATTCTTACCTCACGAGTTAACCTTCGGACAGTTTCCATATTATGTGATATGACCTCTGGTGCAGCTTCCAATATTCTGTCCAAATGTTTTTCAACTCCTTGAAAATCTGGAATAAGCGTTTCTAAAGTTGTGGATGGATTCATTCTTCGGATGGCCTTTACTGTCTCTGACCAAATAATAGAGCCCATATCTTTTAAGTCATCACGGTCTACAGAGGTGACAACAGCATGTTTGATGCTCATTATTTTAATGGATCGCGCTACCTTTTCTGGTTCAGCCCAATCCACACTTTCAGGTCTTCCTGTTTTTACACCACAAAAACCGCACGAACGGGTACAGACATTTCCCAATATCATGAAAGTCGCTGTTCCCTCACCCCAACACTCTCCCATATTAGGACAGCTGCCCGATGTGCATATCGTATGCAAATCGTACTTATTGACAAGCCCTCTAAGCTGAGTGTATTTCTTTCCCGTGGGAAGTTTAACACGAAGCCATTTTGGTTTTCCTGTCGGTGGCGCAACGCTTTCAACCGTTGTAGTGCTCATATCAATTTTTTAAAAGTACAAAGATACGAAACTGCAAAAGGATGGTAAACTTAGATTTGATTCTACTTTTTTTTGATGATTTCAGCCAATAACTTTTTGGCTCGAAGTAGTTTGACCTTTACATTGTTTACGGGCTCATTCAGTTCCTTTGCTATGTCTGCATAACTCAACTCATTGAAATACCTAAGATTGATGACCTTTTGGTAATGTGGTTTCAGTTTTTTGATGTCCTGTAGAAGGCTTGCCAAATTTTGTTCTATTATGAGTTGATCCTCAACCGAGGGGGTTTCATCCAGAACCCGATTGACAGCTTCCCCGTGGGTATCCATTTCTTCCAGTAGGTTTTTATTCCTTTTTCGGATTAAATCCACGTGCAGGTTTTTGGAAATGGTAATCAACCAAGTCCGGAACTCAAAGTCTTCGTTATAGGTTTCAATCTTATCGAAGGCATTGGAAAAAGTACGTATGGTGATGTCCTCGGCATCGTTCTCATTTTTGGTCCGCAGTAACTGAAACCCGTATACATCGTTCCAGAAAGTATCCAAAAGAGAACTGAAGGCGATTTGGTTACCTTGTTTAGCTCTTTGAATAGTATCCTTAATGGAATCTGGTTTGTTCAAAGTTTGTAAAGAATATAAGCGAGGGCCTTATGGGCACTTAATGAGTTTCCATGACGGAATCCTTTTTACAGTCTTGCTCGCTAGGGAGTTTTCCGCAATAGCCGCAGGCTTCTCCCTCCTTATTTAAAAAAGGGCTTTGACTGGCGCAGGTTCCTGCAAATTTCCCATCTTTTTTTGACCATATCTTAATGGTGATTCCAGCAAATGCAATTCCAAGCAGCCCTATTGTAAGCAAAACTAATTCCATAGTTGAAATTTTTAACAAAACTACGAAATACTTAAGGATTTGGAATCCTGTTTAAGGTAACTTTAAAGCGAAGCGCTCTAGTACATGATATTGGCCACAATATTTTGAACAGACGGGGTTGTATTGCCACCTTCAGGCTCAATAGTGATATAACCAATTGCATTATCCGCATAGGGAATAGCAAGAAGTTTGTCCTTATCATCAAATTCTTTGATGACGCCTAGGTTGACAAGTTCGCCATTCACTTCGGCCCACATCTGGAAGCATTTATTCTCTGGAAGTTGAGGTACATTGCTCACATTGATGTAAGATAGTTTCTTAACAGGGTTGATGTAGGCGATAGCTTTAAGCTCTTTTCCCTCTTTTTTTCCTTTAACGGAGTACTTTTTGGTATCAGGGTTGTTGAGAACAATAAATTGGTTTCGAACATCCTCCAACTGGTTTTTCATGTTCTCTTCCAAATACTTAATCTTATTGTTGACCAATGTATTTTCTTGTTGCAAGCTTTTATTTTGGTTCCAGAAGAATAGAGATGATCCAGCAAACACAAAAATTGCCACACTAGCAGCTATGGCGTATCGCCATAATCGAATATTGGATGATTTTTGCTTTTTGGCGCTGTGGAGAATTATTTCCTTTAGACCTTCCGGTGTTTTACGAGCATAAAGCTTAGCAAAAGATTCTAAATTTTCTTGAAGCTCGTTATAGGTTTTTCGAACCTCAGGGTACATTACAATGTAGCGTTCAGCTTTGGAAGTCTCCTCTTTATTGGCATCGCCAATAAGGTATTTTTCTAAAACATCAGAATCTAAGAATGATTGTATTTTTTCTTTCATGGCAATATGTTTAACAAAAGGAGCAGTGTTGTCGATACTTTATACAGTTTCCCAAGTTCACGCAATCCTATTTTCAACCGGGATTTTATGGTCCCTAAAGGGATATCCAGTTCTTCACTGGCTTCTTGTTGCGTCATCCCTTGAAAAAATAAGGCTTCGAGAACTATTTGATATTTAGGCTCAATCTTTTCAAGGTTATCTTGCATGTCCAAAACATCGGGCCTAATACCTTCCACTCCAACATTATATACGTTAGAAGCATCGATTTGGACTTCCTTGTCCATTTTATTGTTTATACTCCTTAGTTTATCAATTGCCGTATTCCGTGTAATCCGAAAAAGCCATGTAAACAATTTGGCTTTTGAGGAATCATACGTGTCTGCTTTTTTCCAAATTTTTATAAAGCTTTCTTGGAGAATGTCCTGCGCCAAATCATCATCCTTTACCACCTTGTAGGCAACACCATAAAGTGTGTCTCCATAATGTTCATATAATAATGATATGGCCTTATCATCTTTTTCAGCAAGTAAGGCGACAATATGTTTTTCGATTAGTGAGCTCATTCAAGGTTGCTAAGGTAAAATTAATTCGGGGGCGAAATCTAAAAATACATTTTACTCCGTATATAAGACAACGCTAAAATATAAAAAGGAATTTTCCTATGCGTTGACTTTGAAAATACGGTGCAATAAAGCACACAATATATTAAGTTTTTGGTTAGTTTGGTTTGGTATAACCCCTGTAATTCATAGCAATGCAGGGGTTATCTTATTACATTCACTTCTGGAGTTATTGTAATATTAAATTTTTTTCTTACCGTTTCTTGAATGGTGGTGGCTAAATTCAAAATTTCCTTTCCCGTTGCATTTCCGTGGTTAACCAGCACAAGAGCTTGTTTTTCATGTACCCCAGCATCGCCAATTCGTTCGCCTTTAAAACCGGATTGCTCAATCAACCATCCCGCAGGTATTTTAACTTCAGAATTCGATACTTGGTAGGAGGGAATCTCTGGATGGACTTTTTTTAATTTTTCAAATGCCTTTTTAGAAATGACAGGATTTTTAAAAAAACTTCCACTATTTCCAATATCATTAGGGTCGGGAAGTTTACTCCTGCGAATAGCTATTACCGCTTTTGAAACATCTTGGATGGTAGGATAGACAATGCCCTGGTCCTTTAACTCATTTTCAATAGCCCCATAGTTTGTATTTAGTTTATGGTTTTCCGTGGTAAGCCGTAAACTTACTGAAGTGATAATATATTTTCCTTTGGCTTTGTTCTTGAAAATGGAGTCACGATACCCAAATTGACAACTTTCTTTATCAAATTCAACCAACTCATGGCTCGCTATTTCCATAGCTGTACAACGCTCAAAAATATCTTTTAACTCTACCCCATAGGCGCCTATGTTTTGTATGGGCGCAGTACCCGTGTTTCCGGGAATTAGGGAAAGATTTTCCAAACCGCCATAGTTTTTGTCCAAAGTCCAAAGTACAAGGTGGTGCCAATTTTCTCCAGCCATCACTTTAATGACTACTTCTGAATTGGTTTCCTCTTCGATTGAAATACCCTTAAGATTAATGAAAATAACCAACGCATCTATGTCCTTTGTCAGTAGAATATTACTACCACCGCTTAAGATGAATTTTTCAGGATATGCCTTTAACTCAAGTACTTTTTGTAGCTGGAGCAAGCCTGTAATCTCTACGAAAAATCTAGCAGTAACATCAATACCAAAGGTATTATGTGCTTTTAGTGATATGTTCTCCTGAATTTTCACCTAACCAAATACTTTTTCAAAGCCTCTTTTAGAATATACACTGCTTTTATCAGTTGGTCCTTTTCCAGGACATAAGCAATGCGAATTTGATTTCTGCCCAGACCTTCTGTAGCATAAAATCCCGCTGCTGGGGCCACCATGACCGTACTACCATCCATTTCAAAGCTTTCTAGAATCCATTGGGCAAAATCGTCCGCATCTTCTATGGGAAGCTCAACAACGCAATAAAAAGCACCTTTGGGTATAGCTACTTTTACACCATCAATTTTTTGAAGCTCAGATACTAAAGTGTTTCGTCTTTCTACATATTCACTGATTACATCATCAAAATAAGATTGTGGCGTCTCCAAGGCAGCTTCACTGGCAATTTGCGCGAAAGTTGGAGGGGATAAACGAGCTTGGGCAAATTTTAAGGCAGCTTCAATTACTGCTTCATTTGTAGAGACCAAACAGCCAATCCTTGCACCGCACATACTGTAACGTTTTGATACGGAATCAACTACAATAGCATATTCCTCTATATTAGGTAACTGAAGAATTGAATAGTGTTGGGTTCCATCGTATGTGAACTCCCGATATACTTCGTCAGCAACTAAAAAAAGGTTATGCTTTTTGACCAATTGGGCCAATTGTAGAATTTCCTCTTCTGTATATAAATATCCGGTTGGATTTCCTGGGTTACAAATAAGAATGGCTTTGGTCTTGGGAGTAATTCGCTTTTCAAACTCCGCTATGGGAGGTAGTGAAAAATTGTTCTCCAATGTAGAAACGATTGGAACAACGTTTACCCCAGACGCGGTGGCAAACCCATTGTAATTGGCATAAAAAGGTTCGGGAATAACAATTTCGTCATCTGGGTCCATAATGGTTCCCATGGCAAAGGATAAAGCCTCAGAACCTCCTGTGGTTACAATAATGTCCTTTTCAGTGACATGAATATTGTTTTTTCCATAATACGAAGCAATTTTTTTTCTGTAGGTTTCAGAACCCTCGGTCATACTGTATGATAGGACCTCAATTGTGTTGTTCTTTATGGCATCTAATGCAACTTTCGGAGTTTTGATATCAGGTTGTCCAATATTCAAGTGGATAACATGCGTTCCTCTTTTTTTAGCTGCTTCCGCAAAGGGAACCAGTTTACGAATAGGGGAAGCGGGCATTTTTTTACCCTTTAAGGAAATCGTGGGCATTTGAGAAAATTTTAGACAAAAATGCTAAAACCATGGCATGGAAACAACCAAATCCTCAAATATTTAAGCGGTTACAAGAATGTTAAATTAAAGTTATTATTGGCCAATTTTTCCTATTTTTAAAAGAGTTAATCATTTATAAACAAACAACTTGAGACGATTTGCATCCTTTTTGGCCATTCTTTTTACCTGCATTCCTATATGGGTAGGAGCCCAGGGATTTAAGATAGCGCCTCAACAAAAGTTTCAGAAAATCAAGTTTGAATTGGTGAATAACTTAATGTTAATTCCCATTGAAGTAAATGGCTCAAAGTTGACTTTCGTCTTAGATTCTGGGGTAAGTAATCCCATACTTTTCAATTTATCAGACCAAGATTCTGTTCAAGCGAATAATGTTTCGGAAGTTACAATTAGAGGCCTTGGTGATGGAGAGCCCTTGAAGGCACTTCGTTCCTTGGGGAATACCTTTAAATTGGGAAAAGTCAAAAACTACAATCAAGATATGTATGTGGTTTTGGATAAACAAATGAACTTTTCCACCTCTTTAGGAGTGCCAGTTCATGGTATTCTAGGATATGATTTATTCAGGGATTTTATCGTTGAAATCAATTATTCTTCGAAGAACATCAAGTTGCATAATCCAGACTTTTATGAGGAAAAACCAAATAAAAAGTCACTGACCCTTCCGATTTTTATAGAAAAGAGAAAAGCATACATCAATGGAACGGTTTTAATGGAAGACGCTAAGGACGTTCCTGTAAAACTTTTGGTGGATACCGGAAGTAGTGACGCACTCTGGTTGTTTCATCAACCTGAAAAAGGCTTGGAAATACCTCAAAACAATTATGAGGACTATTTGGGTCGAGGTCTCAGTGGCGATATTTTTGGTAAACGAGCCAAAGTAAGTGGAATAAAAATTGGAAGTTTTGAACTTAAAGGGGCTAAAGCTGCATTTCCTTACAAAGAGTCTTTTAGTGTCATAGAAAATTTTGGAGACCGAAATGGTAGTGTAGGAGGGGAGATTCTACGACGGTTTAATATGGTTTTTGATTATTCTCGGGGCACAATAACACTAAAGAAGAATGGTAATTTCAAGCAACCTTTTCAATATAATTTAGCTGGAATTGTATTACAACATAACGGTCTGCGCTACATTGCGGAGCGTATTGCCAACTCTAATGGGGTTGTTCTAAAAAGAGAAAACTTTGGTAATGTCCAAATTTTATTGGCACAGAAGACACGCTTAAGCTTGGTTCCTGAAATAGTTGTTTCGGCTATTAGGGTAGGAAGTCCAGCTGATGAGGCAGGTCTTAAGGAAGGGGATGTTATACTTGCGGTGAACGGAAAGAAAATCCATAAGTACAAGCTTCAGGAAGTGTTGAAAATGTTGAACGAGAAAGAAGGAAAACGAATACGTGTTCTGATTGAGCGCTATAACCGGGATTTACTCTTCACCTTTGTCCTAAAAAAACTATTCTAAATAAAAAAAGCCCTTGGTCAATCCAAGGGCTTTTCTTTTCAAATAGAAATTTTATTTCGCACCTTCTGCCTTTACATTTCCCTTTATCTTGAGAACTTTGGTAGGTGTATCGGCATTGGATGTTACGGTTATGGCTTTTCGTATCGGCCCAACACGTTTTGTATCGTACTTTACTTGAATCTCACCAGTCTTACCAGGCAAAATAGGCCCATCCGGTTTTTTTGGAATGGTACATCCACAGCTTGATTTAACATCACTGATTACCAAAGGAGCTGTTCCAGTGTTGGTAAATTCAAAAACTCGAACACCATCGCTACCTTTAGCAATTTCACCGTAATCGATGGTTTCACTCTTAAATTCAATTTTAGCAGTTGTGTCCTGGGCATAAATCCCTACGGATAACAACCCTATAAACAACATGAGTACAGTTTTTTTCATCATTTCTAGTTTTGGGTGAATTTCAAATGTAAATGTTTTCTACCTGCATCCAAAATTCTTTTGTTATGTAATAACGTTACTTATTTTTGTTTCGTATTTCCGGATGGGCTTTCA
>JBCCXJ010000029.1:0-35012 GCA_039191905.1 Bacteroidota bacterium
TGCTGCCATATAACTTGCCAATCCAAATAATCCCAAACAGGAGATAATAATGGTAAGGATGGAAAATAGGCTTGCCAAGGTTTCTGTTCGTTGTTGGTCTTCAAATTTTCGGGCATATTGTTCATCAACAAATTCATATTCAAAAGCATAATTTGGATTGTACTTTTTGAAAATTGCTTCAGCCGAAGCCAAACTTTCAGCTGTTGAACGCTCTGAATTCAATCGCATGTTTATAATGTTTTCACCCAAACCGTTGTGAATAATCATAGGTTCAATTTTCCCAAAAGGTGAGGTAAGTATAAAATCCTTCACAACCCCAACAACATGCCACCTTTGGTCCATATCTTCTATGATTTGTCCAATAGGCTCTTTAAATTTCATGTGTACGACAGCAGCCTCATTAATAATCATGGCCGTTGAATCACTCGCAAACCGCTTTTTATTAAAATCCCTTCCCTCGGCTAGTTCCAGGCCAAAGGTTTTGATAACATCATCATCTGCGCTAAATCGTAAGATTAGGGTTTTATCATCTGTGTCCTTTCCGCTCCACCCCATGCTCCACGAATTGCTCCAGTTTTCAGTTATTGGCGACAATGTTCGGGTTACAGCGGTAGCTGTTTGAGAAGAAAGCAATTCTTGTTTTATCAAATCAAACTTTTCTTCAGCGTTACCTTGTATGGGGGTATAGACTAAGTTGTCCTTTGCATACCCAGATTGCCTATTCATGGCATTGTTGATTTGTCCTTTTGCAATAATAGTGGCCGTAATCAAAATGATGGCAACGGTAAATTGTAAGACAACTAAAACCTTTCTAGGGGTAATCAAGGCGTTTACCTTTTTAAAAGTCCCCTTAAGCACAGTGGCCGGTTTAAATGCGGACAGGTAAAATGCAGGATAACTCCCAGCAACTACGCCCGTAAAGAGTATTAAGCATAAACTTACTACCCAGAACATGGGATTGGTAAGACCGAGTGATAATTGTACGTTAATCAATCGGCCAAAAGCGGGAAGGGTTAACGTAATAATACCCAAAGCGAGCAACGCACTTATAAAAGAAAGCATAATAGATTCTCCAATAAACTGCTTTATAAGGCCATTTTTTCGAGCTCCCACTACTTTTCGAACACCTACTTCCTTTGCCCTTTTTTCGCTTCGGGCCGTACTCAAATTCATAAAGTTTATACAAGCAATAAGCAAAACGATGCTAGCGATAAGGCCAAACATTTTGATGTTTTCAATTCGCCCACCACGTTCCACACCGTTATCAAATTCTCCATAGAGATGCTCACGCGTAAAAGGATAAAGGTAGGTGACCATATCCGGAGATTCCTTGTCATGTTTTTTCCTAAGCGTTTTTATTTTGGAAGAAAACGTGGCATAGTCAACGCCCTCTTTTAACATAACATAGGTAGATACCGAATTGTTACTCCAGCTTTTATCATCCAAACCCTTTTGAACCAAATACTCCCAAGGCACTAAAAACTCAAAGTGAAACTGTGTGTTTTCAGGTAAATCTTCTAAAATACCTGTTATGGTAAATACGTCTTCACTATCAATTTTTACCGCTTTTCCTATCGGATTCTCATTACCAAAGAGCTTACGGGCGAAGGTCTCGGTGATAACCAATGAATGGGCACCTTCTAAGACATCTTTTGGGTCTCCCTTTATAAGTGGAAAGGAGAACATATTTAAAAAATCGGGGTCTACGGCAGTCCCTGTTACTTTTAGGTTTTTTTCACCAACAGTAAAAAGAAAAGGGGTGTCATAAAAAAAGCGAGAAACCCGTTCCACATCGGGATATTCATTCTTGATTGTCCCGGCCATGACCTTTGGCGTTGAATTCCAAGTCCATATTTCTCCGTCAACAGGGTACTTATTATACACTTGGTAGATTCTGTCCTTACGGTCATGGAATTTGTCAAAACCAAGCTCGTAGTTCATCCATAGAATGATAAGCGCAGTGACAGACAGACCAATGGAAAGCCCAAAGATATTGAGCAAGGAAAACCCTTTGTTACGGATTAGATTTCTCCAAGCAATTTTAAAGTAGTTCTTAAACATAGTTTTTGCTTTTGATTGATTTCTTACTGCGTGCGCAAACTTTTTACTGGGTTAACAATCGCCGCGCGGGCTGCTTGATAACTTATGGTGAAAAGAGCAACCAGAAGCACGCATGAAATAGCCACGCCAAAGGCCCACCAGGGAACATTGATGTGGTAGGTATAGTTTTCAAGCCATTGTTGGATTAAATAGTGGGCTATCGGAATCGCAACTAGGCCAGAAAAAAGTATGAGTACTACAAAGTCCCACGAAAGCATCTTGAAGAGACTTAAGATAGATGCGCCCAGAACTTTTCGAATTCCAATTTCCTTTGTACGTCTTTCGGCCATAAAAGTGGACAGTCCAAACAACCCCAAACAGCTTATAAAAATGGCCAAGAGAGAAAAGATTCCCGATAACTTTCGCATGCGTTCCTCAGCCTTGAATTTTTGTTCAAAGGCATCATCCACAAATTGAAATTCAAAGGGTACGCTAGGGGCAAATCTGGCAAATTCAGTTTCAATATGTTCCAAAGAACGGGCAAGGCTTTTCTCTGGATGTAACTTTAAATTTATCCAGTTCGTTTCATTGTAGTTTATGCTATAAATTGCTTGCTGAACGGGTTCAAAAGGGGACTCGGTCAACATGTTTTTGACCACTCCTATGACCTTATGCTCTCCATCGTACCATCGAATGGTCTTGCCAATAGGGTTTTGCAGCCCCATGTATTCAACAGCAGCTTCATTAAGGATGTAGGCTGTAGAATCTGAGACAAAATCCCTTGAGAAATTTCTACCTTCCTTCATTTCCCAGCCAACGGTCTTTCCGTAATCATGTGATACATAAAAGTTGACAATATTGGTTACAAAATCGGGATTCTTACCTTCCCAATCATAACCGCCGTTACTGTGCCAAACCTCGGTCATGGGATTCGAGGATTCTGCCATTTCAATCACACCTCCACTTTTCTTAAAGGCTTCTCGCAATGTGTTGTATTTGCCCTGAAATGCTTCGGTAGTTTTTTCTACCATAATCAGACTGTTTTTGTCATAACCAATTGGTCGATCTTTTGAATGTTGGATTTGTCTATTGACGACTATGGTGCCAGAGACCAAAATGATGGAGACCATAAATTGTACCACTACCAATGCTTTGCGGAAAGACACTGCTGATTTACCTGTTTGTATAGTTCCTTTCAAAACCTTTACTGGGCGGAAGGAAGAGAGGTACAAGGCTGGATAACTTCCAGCTAAGAGACTTGTAATAAAAATCAACCCAAAACCAATGTACCAAAATAAGGGCTTGGTAAAGGGAAGCGCAATTTGTTTATCTGCGATCGAGTTGAATATGGGTAAAAGCAATCCAACTAGAATACAGGCGAAAGCAAAAGCACAAATGGTAACAAATAGGGACTCGGACATAAATTGTCCTATCAATTGGTTTTTATTAGAGCCCACAGTTTTTCGTATCCCCACTTCTTTGGCCCGTTTCTGAGCTCTTGCGGTACTGAGATTCATAAAATTGATGCACGCCAGTAATAGCACAAAAACACCAATGATACCAAACATGCGGACATATTGGATGGCCCCTCCGCTGGACACACCGTTCTTAAAACTAGATCTTAAATGCCAATCCTTCATTGGATGAAGAAAAATCTCGGGATTGCTCCTTTGTGTCATTTTTGGGACATGAGGGTAAAGTGTTTTTTTGATTTTATCGTTTACAGCCTGCATTGTGGATGGTTTGGTTACTTCCACATATACTTGATAAGAATTGTTGTCCCATAGTTTTCGGTCGCGTGCATTTTTTACCCATTCATACATCGATACATAGAGGTCCCATGGAGCAATAAAATTAAGCGGCTTTGATTCTGAAAAAGCGGCAAGTGGCTCAAAAATATTTGAATTGGGCAGAAGGTCTTCAAAAACACCCTTTACCGTAACTACAGCATCATCGTTTAAACGCATGGTTTTCCCCATAGGCTCTTCGTCCCCAAAGATGGCTTTTGCTGTGGAGGCCGAAATAACAATTGCATTAGGCTCGTTGAGTGCGTCATGATTTCCCTTTAGCATATTGAAAGAGAACAAACGAAGGGCATCTTTCTCCATAAAAGCGCCATATTCGTTAAGATTTTTTTCCCGAAATGAAAACACGTTATCACCAGGGAAGGAACTCATGACGACATGGTTAAAGTCATCTTTATAGGCACTTCGTAGCTCATCAGCCAACGGATAGGGCAAGGTATATCGGGTACGTATTTCCCCATTATTGGTTTTGTTCATCAGTACCTGTGCGATGCGATTGTGATTCTTGAAATTGGTATTAAAGGAAGTTTCATCATGAATCCATAACCCGATGAGTATAGATACCGTGAGACCAAGTGCCAATCCGCCAATATTAATCAACGAATACGTTTTATTTTTGGAAAGGTTTCGAACGGCTATTTTTAGATAGTTTTTGAACATGACTCTCCCTTTTTTGATTATTCTGTTCTCAAGCTTTTCACCGGATTGGTAATCGCCGCTTTTATGCTTTGATAGCTTACAGTAAGTATTGCAATCAAAACAGCTAGAACTGCTGCAAATAGGAAAACGGTCAAGCTGATATCAATTCGATATGAAAAATCCTGAAGCCATTTATTCATAGCCAACCAACCCACAGGAACAGATATCAAAATGGAAATCGCAACCAATCTCAAAAAATCGGTAGTAAGTCGCAGGGTGATTTGACTTACGGTCGCTCCAAGCACTTTTCGAACCCCAATTTCCTTCGTGCGCTTTTCGGCATTGAAGGTGGCCAAACCAAAGAGTCCCAAACAAGCAATAAAAATGGATAATATCGTAAACGCGATGAATATTCTTCCTAGATTGTGGTCTGCCTCGTAGGTTGTATTGAAAGCATCATCCATAAAACGATAACTGAAAGGCTGTCCAGGGGCAAGTTCACTCCATATGCTTTCTATAGCCGTAGTTGCAGCAGAGAAATCTCCCGCGGCCAACTTTACGGCCATGTTGCCCTGGGAATTCCCCATGACGATACTAAGTGCACCTATATCCTTGCGCAAGGTTTCATAGTGGAAATCCTTGATAACCCCAATCACATTTAAAAATGTAGCGTTTGCCTCTCCAAGGTCATTCGACAATCTTACATCTAATACTTCTTCTGTGCTTAAACCTAAAATAGCCACTGCTGATTCGTTGAGGATAATGGCCGATGAATCTGCAGGGAAATCTGGATTGAAATTTCGTCCTGCTACCATTTCAATATCCAAAGTTGGAATATAGTCATGGTCGGTTCTCCACAACTGCATATTTATGGCATCCTCCTGATTGTTGGAACCTTCTTTAAAGAAACTGGTATTACTTCTTGAAGATGGGGTGGGAAGAAAGCTGGATAGTGTAGCATTTTTTACTTGGCCAAGTTGGGTCACTCGCTCTTTAAAAGAAGTCACCTGATCCCCAGTTGCAAAAACATCTTCGATTATCAATACTTGGTCCTTAGAAAATCCTAGATCTTTGTCTTGAATGTACTTTAATTGCTGATAGACTATTATAGTGCTGATAATTAAAAAGACAGAAATAGCAAATTGAAAAACAACCAAGGAATTTCTAACTTTTCCGCCACCAATACTTTTATCACCAGACCCTTTTAATACATCCACAGGCATAAAGCGTGACATGAAAAAGGCTGGATACCATCCTGACAATAAACCGAGTACGGTAGATGATATCAGGATAATCCCCCAGAAAACAGGATTTGTAAAGGGTATTTCTATATCCTTTCCGGCTAAATCGTTGAACAATGGAAGAAGTGCGACGGCCAATACTAAGGCAAACGAAAGCGATATTAAAGTTACAAGGCCAGATTCCATAAAAAACTGTCGCAGCAAACCTGCCTTTGAAGAGCCCAGGGTTTTTCGTATCCCTACTTCTTTGCTTCTTTTTAAGGAGTAAGCTGTGGAAAGATTCATAAAATTGACGCTCGCCAGAATAATCAAAAACAGTCCAATAAATGATAGGATATAAATGTTTTGTATGCTGCTATTCGCGCTCATCTCACCATCGGTTTCTGACTTTAGATGGATGTCTACCAAGGGAATAGTGCTGTATATCAAACGATTCCCAGAAGCCTTGAAAGCTTCTTCCGTAATTCCTGGAAAGTACCTTTGAGCATAGGGAATTACGTATTTGCCCATCATGCCTCGTAAAGGTTCTTGAAAATCCTCAACATTTGTTTGAGGAGCAAATTTTATGAATGTAGGGTAATTGTGACTGGTCCACTCCCCATCATCAGCGTCCTCGTTTCCGGCCATCGCCAAAAAAAGAGAGTAGTCTCGTAGAAAGGAATTCTTAGGCATATCTTGAATAACTCCGGATACTGTGTAGGTGGTTGAATTGTTCAACACTAAGGTTTTTCCAATAGCAGATGAGGTGCCAAAATGCTTTTTGGCGGCAGATTCCGTCATAACCAGTGTGTTGGGCTCAGAAAGGGCTTTGATTTTGTCCCCTTCCAGAAGACCTATCCCAAACATGTCAAAGAAAGAATCATCTACAAATGTGGAATTATCTTCCTTGGTGTTTTGTGTTTTGTCACTCCGTCTAATCAAAGTAGTTCCCAAGGGATTAAAACGCGTTGCCATGGTCACCTGTGGGAAATCTGCTACCATGGCTTGGGCCATAGGTGCTGAGGTTTCTGCAAAAACACTTTCTGTACCACCAAATTTAACATCTACGTTTACCCGGTGAATACGTTCGGCGTCTGCGAACATTTTATCAAAACTTAACTCGTCATGTATAAAGAGGGCAATTAAAAGAGCTCCTGCCATACCAATGGCTAACCCCATAGTATTAAGGAGGGTCAAGAAGGTCTGTTTTTTTAGGCTTCGCCAGGCTATTTTTAGATGATTTCTGAACATGATTGCTATTTTTTGATTTGATTTTTATTCCGTTCTAAGGCTATGGATCGGGTTGGCCATAGCTGATTTTATCGACTGAAAACCAACTGTCAATAATGTAATTACGACTGCAAAAAGGCCTGATAATGCAAATACCCACCATTTAATGTTGACGTGGTAACTGAAATCCTGAAGCCACTGCTGTATTAAGTAATAAGCAATTGGAGTGGCTATTAAAAAGGCAATTCCCACCAACTTGATAAAATCTGCGGTCAGTAACCGTACTACCGAATTGATGTTAGCCCCCAACACTTTTCGGATTCCTATTTCCTTTTTCTTCTGTTCGGCGAAATAGGAAACCAACCCAAAAAGCCCCAAACAACTGATTAAAATGGCCAAAATGGTGAAGACCAATGAAATCTGGCCCAAACGCTTTTCTTCCGCATATAGTTTTTCTACTTGCTTATCTACAAAAGTGTAAACAAAAGGAGCATTGACCTGGGTTGATTCCCAACTCTGCTCCAAAGCACTAATCAGGGATTCTTGGTTTTTGGACTGTGTTTTTAGTATCAACCAGTTAGGTCTATCGTCATTGAAAAGAAGAATGGGATTTATTTCGGATTTTATAGAAGCAAAGTGATAGTTTTCCGCTACACCCACAATTTCATACGCAATACTTTGCCCCTCGTATGCCTGTATTAATCTGGAAGAAAGCGCAGTCTCGAGAGGTATTCCAAATTCATCTAAAGTGGCTTCATTTACTATAACTTGTGTACTATCTTTTGAGTTAAGGGCTCTTCCAGCAATCAATCGAGTACCTACAGTTTTAAAGTAGTTTTCAGTGATTCCATTGTAGTAAATCAATGTGAGATTATTGGGGTCTGCGCCAGGTAAGTGCATGCCCATATCTCCTAGAATGGGCAAAGAAGGGTAGTAATTGGCGCCACTTACCTCCAAAACCCCTGAGGTTGAGGCCATTGCTTCTTGAATCACCCTAGTTTTACTTCTTAGGTCATCGGTTCCCAAACGTATGGCCAGCAGATTTTCCGTGTCATATCCCATATCTTTATTTTGGGCGTATTTTAATTGTTGTGTTACAATAACTACCGCAATCACTAAAATGATAGACACCGCGAACTGAAAAACCACCAGAGTTTTTCTTAAATAAATACCCTTACCGGCTGCATGAATCCTTCCTTTCAAAACCTTAGCAGGTTTAAAGGATGATAAGATTATAGCAGGATATATCCCAGCTACAATACCGGTTAATAATCCAAGACCAAAAAGAAGGGATAAAATCAAGGGATTGAGTACATCAGAAATCAGCAGTTCACTTCTTGTTAATTGGCCCATTGCAGGCAAGAGGAACGCAGCTAAAGGGATACTCAAAGCAACTGCTGTTAAGGATAGGACTACAGATTCTGCTAGAAACTGTTGTATCAAGGAATATTTGTTGGCTCCAATAGCTTTTCGGACCCCTATTTCTTTTGATCGTCTGCTGGCACGTGCCGTGCTGAGATTTACAAAATTAATACAGGCTACCAGTTGGATAATGAAAGCAAGTAATAATAGAGCATAGAGATAATCTACATTTGAGGTTGAACCTATTTGGTTATCAATTCCCTGGGAATACAGATGAATATCCTTCACAGGCTGAAGCAATAATTTCTTATCAAAACCCATTGCCTTCAAATCTTCCGAAGCTCTCTGTTGTAAGAAATTGGGGAGTTTTTTCTGAACATCCTTGGCGTTTGTCCCTGACACTAATTTCACATAGCTATGAACAAAGTTCTGCGTGGCAAAGTTGTCTACGTTTCTCACAAACTCTCCAAGACCTGGCGAGAGCATGCTCAACAAGTAGTTTGGATTTAAATGGGATTTAGCTTCATTTTCCTTAAAAACCCCAGAAACTGTAAGATTTAATTGTTGATCACCATCTCCAAGAACCAAAGATTTGTTTAGAGCATTCTCATTATCAAACAGCTTTTTGGCGAGTGATGCAGATAGTACAATACTGTTTGGAGCATTTAAGGCGTTTTGCCCTACGCCCTCGAGCATGGTATAGTTAAAGAGTTTGAAGAAAGTGGAATCGGCTAAGTATCCTCGTTGTTCGTAATATCCTTCAGTTTCACCTGAAACTCGTATCAGCTGGTCACTTTCCTCTCCAAAATAAACTAGACGGCAAGCTTCCAATATTTCTGGGAAATCTTCTTTCAGAGCAAATGCTATCGGAGGGCTGGATGTGGCAATATCTGTATCGATACTGGTATTCTTAAGCGTCTTTAGCTTGGTCCGAATACGGAATAAAGAAGCTGCATCATCATGATGTGTATCGTAGCCAAATTGAGCATTTACATACGTTAAAATCAATAAACAACACAGTGTTCCTACGGTAAGTCCGATCAGATTTATAAGGGTTTGAAGCTTATTTGTCTTTAAACTTCGCCAAGCTATTTTTAGATGATTTTTGAACATAATTGCTGTTTTTTGATTTGAATGACTACTCGGTCCTAAGACTTTTAATAGGATTTGCTTTGGCAGCCTTAATAGCCTGAAAGCTTACGGTCAATACAGTTATTCCCATGGCGCCAAGCATCGCCAAAGCGAAAATCCACCATTTCAGAATAACACGGTAAGGGTACTCCTGCAGCCAACCATTCATTACATAGTAGGCGATAGGAATGGCAATAAAGCAGGAGATAACAACCAACTTCATAAAGTCTTTTGAAAGCATATTCCAGACGTTAAACACAGTAGCTCCCAATACTTTTCGAACCCCAATTTCTTTGGTGCGCTGTTCTGCAACGAAGGAGGTCAATCCAAACAATCCCAAGCAACTGATAAGAATAGCCAAAGCGGTAAAAATTCCGGAAAGACTTCCCACACGTTCCTCGGCCGCGAACTTTTCGCCATATTCTTCGTCCACAAATTGATACTCGAATGGGATATCTGGAAAATGTTGCTTAAACACACGTTCAACAACAGCGATATTTTGACGTACACTTTGCTTAGGATTAAGCCTTAAGGTATAGTAGGCGAATTCATTTTCACGATCATACACGTAAAAAGCCTGTTTTACAGGTTCGTAGGGAGATTGCGCAATAATGTCTTCAACAACACCTATAATTTTCAGAGGAGGATCAGGGTCTTCTACATCGGTATCCCTGATAAACTTACCTACGGGGTTTTCCATGCCCAGGTATCTCTTTGCGGTTGCATTGATTAGAATTCCCAAGGAATCAGATGCAAAATCTCTTGAGAAATCCCGTCCTTCAATAACCTTTAAATTTAGAGTCTTGGCATACTCCGCTGAAACTTCCGTCCAAGCCAGGTCTTCTTGAAACCCTTCTGGTTTTCCTTCCCAAGTAAAACCACTTCGGTTGGACCATATCCGTGTTGTAGGACTACTTGAAGTAGCCATCTCAACTACAGCTCCGGATTTTTTGAATTCGCTTCGCATTAAGTCAGTCTTATCCTCAAAATCTTGGGAAAATGTTGGTATTTGTATCAATCCTTCCCTATCATATCCAACAGGTCTGTTCTTGGCATGATTGATTTGCTGCATCACGATAAAAGTCCCTATAATGAAGGCTACGGAAACGGTAAACTGAACCACTACAAGGATTTTACGGGGCAAGCCAGCATATCTCCCTGTTTTGAAAGTTCCTTTTAAGACATCAACGGGTCTAAAAGAGGATAAATAAAGTGCAGGGTAACTTCCAGCTAAAAGTGCTGTGAATACAATAAATACAACAGATATTAACCAAAAAGAAAGGCTTGTCCATGGAAAAGAAATCTCTTTCCTTGCCAAATCATTAAATCCATTTAGCGATAAAAGAACAATTCCGATAGCAATGAAGTATGCAAAAAATACAACTAAAAAAGATTCTCCTAAGAATTGATATATGAGTTGTCCTCTTTGAGAGCCAATAGACTTTCGGATACCTACTTCCTTGGACCTTTTTTCCGACCGTGCCGTACTCAAGTTCATAAAATTGATGCAAGCCAAAATCAGAACGAAGGCTCCAATGATTCCAAAAAGCCAGACGTAGGTGATTCTACCGCCTGCTTGTTTGCCTTGATCAAAATTGCTTTTCAGATACCAATCCTCCATAGGTAAAAGGAAAATTCTGGGATTGTATTGAACCACCTCTTCATCAGCATTCTTTTTTATATCGATAATGGTATTGGTGACCCTTTCAAAAGTGGTATTATCAGCAATCTGAACGAACATCTGAAAAGAATTATTCTGCCAATTGTCCAGCGCATTTTTAATCCATTCGGCATTTGCTACATAGTGCTCCCAAGGGATGATATAATCAGTATCGTTAAACGTATTGCTATAGGGAATGTCTTCGTAAACCGCAGTAACCATCAAATCATATTCGTTGCGTATTTTTAAAACTTTCCCAACGGGCTCTTCTTCTCCAAAAAAAGCTTCAGCCAAGGATTCGGATATCATAATGGAATTGATTTCCTGTAAGCCATTTTTATCGCCTTTTATAATCTCTAGGTTCAACAGTTCAGGTGCGTTGGGCTGCATATAATTACCTGTTCTAGAAAGGCTTTTTTCCTTGTATTTTACATAACTGGACTGTGTCCAGGAACACATCATAATATGTTTGAAATTATCACCAAAACCCTCCCTGAGCGCAGGCTCTAAGGGTAAAGGAATTGCAGGTCCCGTTCCTGTATTTCCGTTAAAGGTTTGGGACTGAAAAACCTGAGCAATTTTGTTCTTGTTTTTGAAGTAACCGTTGTAGGTCAACTCATCATTCATCCATAAGGCAATGATTAAGGTTACAGCCATTCCGAGGGCAAGACCTCCAATGTTGATGGCCGAGTACCCCTTGTTCTTGGCGAGGTTTCTCCAGGCAATAGTTAACAAATTCTTTATCATTATTTTCCGTTTTTGATGTGATTATTCGTTTCGTAGACTATTAAGGGGTTGTATTAATGCCGCATTTATAGATTGATAACTAATGGTGACTATGGCTATCGACATGGCAATTAATCCCCCAGTAATGAAGGTGGACCAATCGAGCGTGGTTTTATACGCAAAATCCTCTAACCAGCGAGTCATGATGTACCATCCCACAGGAATTGCAATAATCATGGAAACCCCTACTAAGCGCAAAAAATTGATGCTTAAAAGACTATATATGTTTTTAAAAGAAGCTCCTAAAACCATACGAATGCTGATTTCCTTTTTTCGTTGTTCAATCATAAAAGCAGATAATGCAAAGAGGCCTAGGCAAGCCACTAAAATGGCTAGGATGGAAAATGAAAGAAACATGGTTCTGATGCGGTTGACATTGTCATACATTTGAGCAAAGGAGTCATTCATAAAAGCATATCGAAATGCCATATTGGGTGAAAATTCGCCCCACTTGGTTTCCACCTCTTTTAAAAGAGAAGCCATATTCCCCGTACTTGCCTTAAATGACACGATGGAAGGGCTTATTCCCCTGAAAAAACATAGTGGTTGTACTTCTTGCCGCATAGAATCGAAATTAAAATCAGCAACAACCCCAATAACGGTGTAAAGTGTGCCATATCGTGATATTTTCTTTCCAAGGGGCTCATCCAAATTGAGCTTTTTGGCCAAGGTCTGGTTGATTATTACGGCCTCGTCATCACTACTTTTACTGATGTCGAAATTCCTTCCCTCAACCAATTTCATCCCAAGAGTTTCTAAATAATCTTCGTCAATAATCCAAGCCTGTCCAGGTACCGTTTCATCAATATTGTCCCTACCTTCATTCACATAGGAATTGCCATTTCTCTTAGCACCTTCCAAAGGCAGATAATCACTTATGGTTACAGATGTAATTCCATTTATTTTTTCCAGTTCATCTTTAAAGGTGTTTACCTTATCCCCCATAATATTCGTTCCATAAAGCTGAATTACTTCTTCTTTTTCAAAACCTATTTTGGAATTTAGGATGAAGTCCATTTGCCGGTTCACAATGAGAGTTCCGATAATCAGAATGATTGAGATGGTGAACTGGAATACAACCAAACTACTACGTACGGCACTTGATTTGCTCCCAGAACTAAGCTTTCCCTTAAGAACGGAAGCAGGGCGAAACCTTGAGAGATAAAATGAGGGATATAGACCAGCAAGCAGCCCAACAACCAGTGCTGAAAGTGCAAGAATAGGAATGAACAACGGACTGGAAAAGGGTAAACTCAGCACTTTGCCTGAGATGCTGTTGAACAAAGGCATCATAAACCATGCAATTGCCAATCCTAAAATAAAAGAGACTACTGAAAGGATAACTGACTCGGTCAAAAATTGCCCAATAAGGTAACGCTTAGGTGCTCCGACAACTTTTCTAACACCTACTTCTTTGGCTCTGTTTGCAGACTTTGCCGTGGAAAGATTTACAAAATTGATACTGGCAATGACTAGTATGAAAAGAGCAACTATTCCAAAAATCCAGATGATTTTAATATCATTTCTAAAACTTGATTCATAGTCAATCTTTTCTGAATGCAGATTAATATCAGTTAAAGCTTGGGTTTTAATAAAAAACTTCTCACTAAAGTCTTCTGGAATTGCAAACCCAGCAGCTTCATTTGCTGGAATCAAATAGTCATTGATTATCCTATTGGACATTTTTTTCTCGAATTCAGGGATATTTACTCCCTCCTTCAACACGATATAGGTAAAATAGTTGTTTTGAACCCATCGGGTTTGTTCCCCTTCACCAAACTCAACACCCTCCAACGAGATAAAGAAATCATAATTCAAATGCGAGTTGCTAGGAAAATCCTGCATTACTCCGTTTACCCGAAAGGGGAGTCCATCATTACCATTGAGGTATATCACCTTTCCAATGGGATTGCTATTGCCAAAATATTTTTCTGAAACGGTTTTTGAAATCACCAAGGTGTTCGGTTCGCTCAAAGCAGATGCTGCCTCTCCATGGACCATCTGAACGTCAAGGATGTCGATAGTGCTTTGGTCAGCATAGGAGAAACCTTCCTCATGATGTTGCATTTGTTCCCCATCAATCCTGATTTCATTGCTCCCCGCTCCAAAGAATAAAGGATTGTCCATAAGGCGGCCGGAGTTTTCAACCTCAGCAAAGTCATTCAAAACGGTTACTGCTGTATTTGCCGAAAAATGAATACCCTCAGCTATTCGGCCATCAATTACAAATTGACCAACCAATCGATGAATATTTGAGGAATTGGTTACATGTTTGTCGTAGCTACTTTCATGAACGATATAGACTGAAATCAATATACACGCAGCTACACTAAAACTGAGACCTATAATATTAATAAAGGAAAACACCTTGTTCTTTACAAGGTTTCTCCAAGCGATGTTGATATAATTTCTGATCATGACGTTTCGTTTTTTATTGATTATTCTGTTCTCAGACTCTTTATGGGGTTGGCCGATGCCGCCTTAAGTGTCTGATAACTTATGGTCAACAAGGTGATAAGCATTACAGAACCAATAGCTAAAGCGAAGACCCACCAACCAATTTCAGTGCGATAGGTATAGCCTTGTAACCACTGGTCCATAAAATACCAAGAAGTTGGTGTAGCGATTACTCCCGCTATGGCAATTAGTTTTAAAAAATCAGTGGAAAGCAAAGTGAGGATGTTACCAACGCTACTTCCCAGTACTTTGCGTATACCAATTTCCTTGGTACGGTGACTTACAAAGAACAGGATGAGTCCGTAAAGACCTAAACAACCAATAAAAATCGCAAGCCCAGAGAATACCTTGGATAGAGATAAGTAGCGTTGCTCAGTTTCATATTGCTCTGCTACACGTTCATCCAAAAAGCGATATCCGAAAATTTGTTTGGAAAAAGTTTGTGACCATTCTTTCTCCAATTGTGCCATGGTTGATTTGGTATTGCGATGGTTCATTTTTACACCTAGCTCATCATACCATCGCACATAAGGCGCAATGAAAACTGGCTTGATTTCTTGGGTAAAACTACCATCGTGAAAATTTTTCACAACACCCACAATCTTTGCTTTGATTCGTTCCCCATTAACGGCAATGGCCTTCCCTAAAATCTCATCGGGAGAAGCTCCTATTTTTTCCGCAAATTTTTCATTAACCAACATTTCCGTAATCGAATCATTTTTGAAGAAATTTCGGCCCGCTACCAAGGGAATATTAAAAGCTTTCAGATAATCTTCATCTCCAATTTTTATGGAAATACTGAAATCCTCACGTTCTGGGCGGTTGTTATATTGTACGGTTGTATCCCAAAAAGAATCGGAACCTCCAGGGCTGGTGTAACAGCCAGACACTTTTTGGACGCCCACAACTTGTTTCATTCTTTCCTTTAAAGCGTAATAATCTTTTGAATCCATGGTTTCAGGTATTTCGAGCATCACAATGGATTCCTTATCAAAACCTAAATCAGATTGTGTGGCATATTTAATCTGGCCTGAAATAACTAAAGTGGTCACAATAAGGGAAATAGAAATGACAAACTGGGTTACCACCAAAAACTTCCTTGTAGTTGCTCCTCCGGTATCATTATGACTGAGTTTCCCTTTTAGGGCTAGAATAGGAACAATCTTGGATAACAATATACCGGGATAAGCTCCTGAAAGAAGAGAGACCAGTAATAACAGAGCCAGTAAGAAACCAAAAAACTGAAAGCTTAGAAGACTTGCCAGCTCAAGTTGTATTTCAAATAGGGCGTTGAAAGAAGGTAGAAACAAAAGAGCCATGCCAAAACCTAATATGATAGCAAATGAGCTAATAAGAAAAGTTTCACTTAAAAATTGCCAAAAAAGTTGTTTTTTAAATCCACCAAGAACCTTACGAATTCCAATTTCCTTAGAGCGGTAAAACGCTTGGGCGGTTGAGATATTGATAAAGTTTATCGAGGCGATAATCAATAAGAATAGACCAATAATTCCAAAAACAATCAAAAACACAGGATTCAACCCTCCGTAATCATGATCAAGATGTATTTCGGATAAGGGTTGCACCTTGTAAATATGTGTATTCATGCTATTGGGTCTATGTTTTTTTGGAAGTTCCAACAGCACATTCTCTATATGCGAAATATCTTGATTGGGTTTCAACAACGCAAAGCATTGTAAGTTGGTTGTAATACCACCCCAACTTTCATCGTAGGCGAAACGTGAGAAGTCCTTCAGGTTTTCAAAGGCAATAAAAATGGTGCCCTCTAAAAAAGAAGTTTGAGGAATATCCTTTAAAACCCCAGTTATTTCTATGGTCTTGTCATTTTCCAACACAAAGGTTTTGCCGACTACATCGGTATGCCCAAAAAGTTCAATCGCTTCATTTTTGGTAATTACAGCGGTATTGGGAGCAGAAAGAGAAATAGCATTGCTACCGTCCAGTAGAGGAAAATTGAAGATCTTGAAAAAATCTTCTTCGGCAAATATGACATCTCTTTTGAATTTGTTCGTGTTTCCATTTTGCTCAATGTCAATAACAAGGCCCGACCTATCCACTATTTTAGCTACTATATCAGCGAAGGCATACTCTTTTCGAAATACCTTGGCAAATGCTGGGGGAACACTGGCAGAATAATCTAAAATATCAGTATGCTCCTCAGTGGCCATTCTAACAATGCGCTCCTGATTTGGGTGGAAATCATCGAATGAATAATGATAACCCAAGAAAAGATAGATTAAAATGGCACTGCCAAAACCAATGGAAAGACCTAGAATATTGATACTTGTAAAGACTTTCCTTTTGATGAGATTCCTCCAGGCGATTTTGAAATAGCTTTTAAGCATGATTTTGTTTTTTGATTGATTATTCTGTTCTCAGACTTTTTACCGGGCTTGTGACGGCCACCTTTAAGGTTTGATAGCTTATGGTTAGCAGGGTGATAATCATTATTGAAACTATGGCTAAAGCAAATATCCACCAACGAATCTCAGTTCTGTAGGCATAACCCTGCAGCCACTGTTCCATAAGATACCAAGCAATAGGAGTGGATAGTAGTCCGGCTATCAGAATCAATTTGAAAAAATCCATTGTGAAAAGGGTTAGTATATCGGCCACATTACTCCCTAGTACTTTTCGAATCCCGATTTCCTTGGTTCTAAGCCCAACAAAGAAAAGAATGAGGCCATACAAACCAAGACAACCTATAAGTATTGCAAGAGCAGAGAAGACTTTGGATAATGACAAATACCGCTGTTCAGCTTCATATTCTTGAGCCACTCTCTCATCCAAAAAACGATAATCAAATATGTAGCCTTTAAAAGCCTGAGACCAACTTTGCTCTATTTGCTGCAGTGTGGACCGAGTGTTTACAGTGCTAATTTTAACCGCAATTTCTCCATACCAATTGGGATTGTCAGCAATAAATACCGGACGAATTTCTTCAGCAAAACTAAGATCATGAAAGTTGCGAACCACCCCTACTATGGTTCCTTGTATTTGATCACCATTGGCTTTAAGCTTTTTTCCCAAAAGTTCTTGTGGATTTGGCACTCCTACTTTTTCTCCAAACTTTTCGTTAACCAATACTTCGGTGATCGAATCACTTCTAAAGAAATTTCTTCCAGCAACAAGTTCTACTCCAAAGGTTTCAAGAAAATTGATATCGCCTATTTTGGCTTGAATATTGAATTCTTCATTCTCCGGCCTGTTATGGAATTTGACACTGGTGCCCCAATTGTTCTCAGCTGCCCCCGGACTGCTCAAACAGGCCGAAATACCCTGTACTCCTGGTATTTGGCTTAATCGCTCTGTCAAGGTTGTATATTGAATTTTTTCAAGTTCTCCGGGAATTTCCAACATTACCACAGACTCTTTGTCAAACCCTAAATCTGCATTGACAGCATATTCAAGTTGTCTTGAGATAATCAGAGTGGCAGCGATGAGCGTTATGGAAATGGCGAACTGGGCCACGACTAGAACTTTCCGAGTCTTATTGCCACCAGTGTCATTATGAGTGAGTTTACCCTTTAGCGCAAGAACGGGAACAATCCTTGACATAAGAAGACCAGGATAGCTTCCTGACAGGAATGCCACTACGGCCAAAATCAAAACAAGAAACCCAAAAAACTCAAAAGTCAGAAGGTCTTGTAGGGACAACTGAAGTTCAAACAATGCATTAAAAGAAGGGAGAAAAAGTGCGGCTAACAAGACACCGATAAGGATGGCAAAAAGGCTAATTACAAAAGTTTCCGAAAGAAATTGCCAAAACAAATGTGTTTTAAAACTTCCTAGTACTTTTCGAATTCCAATTTCCTTGGAACGATAGAAAGCTTGGGCGGTTGATATATTTATGAAATTGATACAGGCAATTGCAATTAAAAACACGCCGATAATACCAAAAATCCAGAGGAGCACTGGGTCGACCCCTCCATAGTACGGATTGAAATGAATGTTCGCCAGGGATTGAAGCTTATATACGTGCTTGTTTTTGTTTGTTGGACGATGTTGTTTAGGGAGTTCAACCAAAGCGTTCTCAATCGCTTGAATATTTTGGTTGGGCCTTAAAAGAGCAAAGCATTGAAGATTACTTGAAATCCCACCCCAACTTTCTGAAGAGGCAAAACCGAAGAAGTCTTCCAGATTGACAAATGACACAAAGACTTGCTCTTTATGAAATGTGGTTTTAGGAAGATTTTGGAGTACCCCGGTTATTTTTATGGTCTTGTCATTTTCAAGTACAAATGTTTGGCCTATCACATCGTTTTTTCCGAACATTTTGAGTGCTACTTCTTCTGTGATAACGGCTGTATTGGGTTCCGCTAAGTATACACTGTTGCTTCCATCCAAGAGAGGGTAGTTGAAAATCTTAAAAAAGTCTTCTTCAACAAACACTACATCTTCCTTAAACTTTTTGGTTGAACCATCAACCTCAACATCCATAACGAGGCCGCTTTGTTCAACAATTTTTGCCACTTTCTCCGCATATTCATAGTCTTCTCGAAACACTTTGGCAAAACCGGGAGGAACACTAGCTTCATAATCAATAATATCCTGGTGTTCTTCAGTGACAATTCTATAGATCCTGTCAGAGTTTTCGTGGAACTTGTCAAAAGAAAGGTGATAACTCAAAAAGAGATATATAAGAATACTACTTCCAAAACCTATAGCTAGCCCAAGTATATTAATAGTCGTAAAGACCTTACGTTTCAGTAAATTTCTCCAAGCAATTCTGACATAGTTCCTAAACACGATTTTTGATTTTTTGATTGAAATGGATTGATGAATAAACTCCGCTATACGGTAGCTTCCATGGGTTTGTTTTGGCTTTCAGTAACTATTTGACCATCGAATAGGTTAATTACGCGGTGCGCATAGTGTGAATCTCTATCGGAGTGGGTTACCATTACAATAGTGGTTCCTTCCTGATTCAATTCAGTCAATAGCTTCATGACCTCAATTCCGTTTTTTGAATCCAGGTTACCGGTAGGCTCATCCGCAAGGATAAGCTTTGGGTTGGTCACTACGGCACGAGCAATGGCAACGCGTTGTTGTTGACCCCCGGACAATTGTTGAGGAAAATGCTTTTCCCTGTGCGCAATTTTCATACGCTCCAAAACCTCTTTTACCTTCTGTTTGCGCTCATTTTTGTTCATTTTTAAATAGATCAAAGGGAGTTCCACATTTTCAAAAACAGTGAGTTCATCAATGAGATTGAAACTTTGGAACACAAAGCCCAGATTTCCTTTACGAAGTTGGGTACGCTGACTTTCCTTAAGACCACTTACTTCATGGCTGGCAAATACGTAGCTTCCATCTGTTGGGTTGTCGAGCATACCTATAATGTTCAACAAGGTTGATTTTCCACATCCGGAAGGTCCCATGACGGCAACAAACTCGCCTTCGGCAACATTTAGGTTAACACCATTTAGTGCCAGGGTTTCTACTTCTTCGGTTCTAAAGCTTTTTTTTAGGTTTTGTATTTGTATCATTATTACGGAATTATGGTCTTTGTTAATTAGTTATAAGGTTCGTTTTTAAGTTTGCACTCCCAAGGAAGTATCACTTCTTGACCCTCCATTTTCTCTATATTGATATAGATAATGGAGTTGAGGTCAAAGTACACCTCAAAAGGAGAGAATCCTTCTGGAAGATATGTTGTGGTATCAAATCCCAATTGGACATCCTCATCTTTGATAAAGTTGATTGCCTGTACACCTATTGTCTCGGTATATGGGTCAAACCCTGTAGGCAAAAACTTAGCAGCATCAAACCCTAGAGAAGCTTCATCCTCTTGTTCTACAAACTTGACGGAGTTCAAATCGAAATATGAAGTGTATGGGTCAAAATCATCAGGGAGATAGTCTTTGGTGTCAAAACCTAACTCGATTTCTTCATCCTCGATGTATTCAATTTCGTTGACGTCATAGAAAAAGGTTTCTGAAGCATCACTCACCTCGTCTGTAAAGTTGTCTAATCTGCCCTCGGATTCCAATATCACTTCTGCTGAGGCGATGTCCCAGGCACCTTGTTGTACTTCGGCTATGGCGGAACTGCTTAAGAGTACACATCCATAAAGTATTACTAATCTGTTCATTTTTTGATGTTTTTAATTGATACTTATTTTAATACGATTCTTTCGGCGGTACCAAAACTGTCATAGTTGCTGGTAATTACCTTTTCTCCAGGTTGAAGTCCCTCTAGAACCTCATAGTACCTAGAATTTTGTTTTCCTATTCTGATGTTTCTTTTAATAGCTTCATTTTCATCTGTTCCCAAAACAAAGACCCATTGTCCTCCTGTGCTCTGGAAAAATCCCCCTTTTGGCAGTAGCAAGGCATCATTTGATGCGCCTAGCTGTAATCTAATGTTATAGCTTTGACCTGCTCTAATAGTTTCAGGCTTGTTTTCGGTGAAGACCAAATCCACTTGGAATCTTCCGTTTCGCACTTCAGGATATACCTTTCTAACTCGCAAAGGATATTCGTTTCCATTTCTATCAAAGGTTGCGGATAAATCGCGTTTAACTCGATCAATGTAGTGCTCGTCAATTTCAGCTTCAATTTTGAAATCTGTCAATACGTTCACCTGGCCAATACGCTGTCCTTGTGCAATGTTCTGTCCTATTTCTGCATCCAAAAATCCAAGTTGTCCGTCTGCAGGAGCCCTCACATTCAAATGGTCCAATCTTTCGTAAACCATGGAAAGCGTTTTGCGCATGCGAACCAAATCAGCATCCAAACCTGTCAATGAAGTTCTGCTCAGCTCCTCATCTTGCTTAGTTTGTTTCTCTAGAATTTCATGCTGTCTTTTGGCCAACTCATAGTTTTCCTTGGATAACAGATACGCTTCTTTGGAGATCAATTTCTCATTATACAGGTCCACGTTTTGCTCGTAGTTTCTTTTTAGTCTTTGCAAATCATAGAACGCAGTAGCCAAAGATTGTCTACCATCCAAAAGACGGGAGTCAAAGTTGAGCTTAGTAGATCTCAAATCATTTTGTTTCAGGGCTAGGTTACTCTCACTAGCAAGAATTTGCTCATAAAGCACCATGTTTTCCAACTTTAGGATGATGTCACCCTTCTTGACCATGGCTCCTTCTTCAATCAGTTTTTCGGTAACTCGACCTCCTTCATAGGCGTCCATATAGATGGTTGCAATTGGAGCAACGTTTCCATTAATGGTGATGAAATCATCAAACTTACCATCTACCACTTCAGAGATTGAAACACGTTCTTTGTCTGTTCTAAATGTTGAAGTAGTTCCGGCAAAAAGCAGTTTCCATCCAAAAAATATGACGAGTATGCCCAAGGCGATGTAACCGTAATGCTTAGCGCGTAATCCTTTCTTTTTTTCTAATTGTATATCCATCAGTCGATTAATTGATATTAAAAATAGGTAGGCCTTTATAAAAATCTATGGTGCTTTCATTCACCTTTAATCTTAGGCTTACTTGTAAATTTTCGTTCTGTGCTGTTCCGTATAAGTTTTTCGCCTGAAAAAGTTCTAATGCATTAATTAGCCCTTTCTCATATCTCTTTTGTGCAATTTGAAATGCCAAACCTTGTGATTCAACCCGCTTGTTGCTTTGCTCGTATTCGGCCACTAAAGCGCTGTTGGTTTGAACCAATTGTTGAACTAATTGGAATAAGGCTTGTTCTTGAATGTCCAAATTGTTTTCTGCTTGTAATAGTGCAATTTTTTGTTGTTTCACTTGTGAGCGGTTAGACCAACCGTTAGTAATTGGCACAACAATTTGAGCACCAACAAAACGCGCAAAATTATCATTGAGCTGATTAGAAAAAGGTATGGTCACATTATCGTCATCCACGGCAAGTTCAGAATATCTTGATTCCAGACCGGCAATCATGGACAGAGAAGGAAACAAATTTCCACGAGTAGCGTTCAACTGCTTTTTTGCGGCTTTAACCAAGTATTCTTGTGACTTGATAATTGGAATAAACCCTTTTGCTGCGTTATATAAGGAATCAACTTCTATTGCACCAGAGCTTCCAACATCTTTTTGTCCCTCTTCTTCAATTTGAAGCTCGATATTACTTGTTTCCGTAAGATTCATTTCTTGAAGTAGGGTCAATTTGGAAAGTGCGAGCAGGTTGCGATTTTGCGTAACCAAAAGTTTGTCCGACAATAGGTTGGATTCGGCCTCTACCAAATCGGCCTCGGCCATCACGCCCAACTCTACCTGGCGTTGCACCATGTCGTAGTTGGTCTGTGAGATGTCTTGTTGCTCCAAGGAGTTGGCTACCAACCCTTCGTTGAACTTAATGTCATAAAAGGCACTCATTACTCTGAAAGCGAGAAGAAACTTCTCTTGAAGTACATCTTCCTTAGCCGCTTCATATATAAATTTAGCCGCTTTGATGGCGTTTAGTTTTTGAAAGCCTTGGAAAATGTCCAGGTTGGCGTTGACGCTATAATCGAAACGATCAAATTCTTGATTGACAAATAAACCGGTTGAAGGATCTTCGTTCAAACCAACATTGTAACGGTATTGTGAAAAACCACTAAAGTTGGGCAGTAAATTACGAACTGATTGACGATAGCTCTCGCGATTCGTATCCTTGGTATAGTTCAAGTTTTTGACTTGCAGATTGTTTTCAACGGCATAAGAAACACACTCGTCCAAAGTCCATGCTTTTTGTGAAAACATCTTGGCTGCCAAGATGAAGAAAACTGCCGATATGTATAATTTAAGCTTCATATTTTATTACTGTGCCAAACATAAAGCTATTCATATGCCAAAAAATTAAGTGTTTGAAAATCAATTATTTAAGTTGTTTTTCGTTTTTTGCTTCTTAAAAGAGTGTAAAATATTTTTACAAAGGATGTCCAAATATTTTACATCCATTTAGATTTTTGCAAGGCTATTTGTAGTTTTAAGACCAATAAATAATCCGTATTTATGATTGACGCTAACATTTTGGTGGTTGATGACAACAAGAGTGTTCTGAGCGCTCTGGAAATTTTACTTCAGTTCGAATACAAGAGTGTTCAAACCCTTTTTAATCCAAATCAAATTTCATCCTTTCCAAAACTTGAAGAAATAGATATTGTTCTCCTTGATATGAATTTTTCTGCTGGGGTCAATACAGGTAATGAAGGATTGTTCTGGTTGAATGAGATAAAAAAGAGATCTCCAAACACCTCAGTGATATTGATGACGGCCTATGGTGCTGTAGACCTTGCAGTGAGTGCTTTAAAGCAGGGCGCAACAGATTTTATCCTAAAACCGTGGAATAATGAGCGTCTGATGGCCACGGTTAAATCGGCCTACGAGCTTCGGAAATCCAAACAAGAAATTCATAAGCTTAAAAAGAAGGAAAGCAATTTGAAGCAGGTGATAAACGAAGACAAGAACTCCATTATTGGAAATTCCAAAGCACTGACCTCTGTTTTAAATCTGGTAAAAAAAGTAGCCAAAACCGATGTCAATGTCCTCATTACCGGTGAAAATGGAACTGGAAAAGAATTAATTGCCCGCGAGGTACATAGATTATCTGTTCGAAAAGACGAAGTTTTTATTGGAGTTGACATGGGCTCTATTGCGGAAAACTTGTTTGAAAGCGAACTTTTTGGACACCTCAAAGGTTCCTTTACAGACGCCAAAGAGGACAGAGTGGGTAAGTTTGAGGCTGCACATCAAGGAAGCTTGTTTATGGATGAAATGGGAAATCTTTCATTGCAAATGCAGGCTAAGCTCTTGTCGGCAATCCAAAACAGATCTATAGTCCGGGTAGGCTCCAATAAATCCATCTCTGTGGATATTCGACTTATCTGCGCAACAAATTGCAACTTGGAACAAATGGTATCCGATGGACTTTTCAGGGAGGATTTATTGTATCGAATCAACACCATACATATTGAAGTTCCACCACTTCGAGACCGTGACGACGATGTTTTGATTTTGGCGGATTTCTTTTTAAAACATTTCGCGGCAAAATATGATAAACCCGGACTTCGTATGAACAATGAAGCCCAGGAAAAGCTAATGGAATATAAGTGGCCAGGGAATGTAAGGGAACTGCAACATACCATGGAAAGGGCTATAATTTTATCCGAAGGGGATGTGCTGAAACCTTCAGACTTTTTGTTGCATGCAAAACCCAATCATGAACTGGGACATGGTGTGCTCACCCTAGAAGACATGGAGCAACAGATGATTACAAAAGCATTGGAGCAGAACGATGGGAACCACAAAGCTGCAGCCGAGCAACTTGGAATTTCGAGACAAACGCTATACAATAAGCTAAAGAAAAAATAAGCGGCCATGGTAAGCAAAAACTTTTACTATCAAGTTGTTTTTAGAACTATATTAATTGGAATCAGCGCGTATATCTCTGCCTATGCGTTTGTCAAAGAAAACTATTTGTTGGGTGGATTGGTGTTTATTTTATTCATTTTCCAGTTTGTTCTTCTCATCCGATACTTCAATCAAACGAACAGGACCATAGCCTATTTGTTCAAAGCCATAAAAAATGAAGACTTTACACTTCGGTTTCCAGAGGAGACCCAGTTGGAGTCCCTGAATGAACTTAATAAGAGCCTTAATTTGTTGAACAACAACGTACAAGACCTGTACCTAAAGAATGAAGCCAAAGAGAAGTACTATCAAGAAATCATAAAACAGGCAGATATTGGTATGCTTACGGTTAATCAAGCAGGCCATATACTGTTTGCCAATCCAACCATGGAACGTTTGCTCAATCATAGCCCTTTAAATCATATAAAACAGTTGCAACAGGTAGATGAAAAGTTATTTCAACTCTTTAAAGTTTTGAAACCATTTGACCGGAAGTTGGTAGAGTTGACCAATGAACGGGAGCAAAAACAATTGGCACTGAAATCTAGAGGTATCGTTCTTAATGAACAAGAACTATTGCTTGTTGTTGCACAGGATATCGATAAAGAATTAGATGAAAAACAAACAGAATCATGGGTGAGATTGATTCGCGTACTTACCCATGAAATCATGAATACTATCACACCGATTACTTCTATTTCAGATGCGATCACGAAGTATTTTGTAAAGAATGGAGAGGCGATTTCCTCAACTGAATTGGAAGAAAGTCATGTTAAGAATACCGTAAAAGGTCTAGGAGTAATAAAGCATCAAGGGGAGAACCTTATGGACTTTGTGCAATCTTATAGAACCCTGCTCAGTGTACCCGAACCAGATAGAATTTTGATAAACGGATTTAACTTATTAAACAAGATAGAGATTTTGATGGAGACCCAAGCGGAGAAATCTGGGATTGAATTTTCCATCAACTGTGACCCCCTCAACTTGGAACTTTATATTGATGAAAAACAAATTTCCCAAGTGTTACTGAATCTCTGCAAGAATGCCTTGCAATCTACGGAGAACACTGAAGGAGGAAGGGTTCAATTACTGGCAAGACAAGAGGGTAATTTAAAGATTGTTGAAGTTAAGGACAACGGCCCTGGTATCCCTGAAGACTTATTGGAAGAAATTTTCGTTCCTTTTTTCACTACCAAAACAGAGGGTACCGGAATTGGTCTGAGTCTTTCCAAAAGGGTGATGCAGCTGCACGGGGGAAGCTTAAAAGTACATTCTATTCCCAACAAAGAGACGGTGTTCAGACTCACTTTTTCTTAAAAGCGCTTATATGCATTTAAAAGAAAGACTTTTGAAACATTGCAGGAACTATGTGCAAAAGAAACAGGATAACCTTCAGTTTAGGCGTAAAATGCTTAATGAATCATTGCGAAATGAAACCAAAAGCACAGCCGGGGACAAGCATGAAACTGGTAGAGCCATGGTGCAGTTGGAGCAGGAAAAACTTGGAAAACAAGAAAAAGAATTGGAGGTTTTATACGAGATTCTTCAAAGAATCAATATGGATAGACCAACGCCTAATGTTAGCCTTGGAAGTTTTGTGAAAACGAGCTCGTATTCCTATTTCTTAGCAATTTTTGCAGATGCTTTTGAACAAGCCGGAGAAAAAGTGTTCTGTATTTCAACCGCCTCACCTATTGGTCAATGCCTGCTAGGCAAAAAACAAGATGACACTTTTCAATTTAATGGAAAGATTATCAAAATCTTGGAAATAGAGTAACGCTTTAGGGTTTAACCATTCTTTAAAACCAATACCACGCCAAGATGCTTATCTTTAGGGGATTAACCAATAAAACAACATCATGACAACACAAGAAGTTGCGGATAAGCTGGTTCGGCTTTGCCGCGAAGAAAAGTATCAAGAAGCGTATGAACTTTATGCGGATGATGCCCAAAGCATTGAAATGGATGGTATGCCCGGAGAAAAAATTACCATAGGAAAAGAAAATATTTGGAATGGGTATTTGCAATGGGCCGAGGGAATCGAGGAAATCCATGGGGGGTCGGTAGGAGATCCCATAGTGGCAGCGAATCATTTTGTAGTACCCATGTCTATGGACGCCACTTTCAAAGAAGGAGGGCGTTGGGCTTTTGATGAATTGTGCATGTACCAGGTAGAAGATGGTAAAATCAAAAAAGCACAATACTTCTATGAAGTCCCGGAAATGGGTTAATCCAAATCGGGTTTTTTACGGTTGAGTTTTTTGTCTGAGTGCTTGCGCTTGGATTTTAAACGTTGCTCAACGGAAGATTTTGAAGGCTTTGTGGGTTTTCTTTTTTTGGGAACCTCTAAAGCCTTTTTTACTACTTGAAGGAAACGTTTGGTTACCAACTCTTTGTTCTTATGCTGACTTCTGGATTCTTCACATTGGAGTTTGAGAAATCCAGTTGAGGTCAACCTTGATTCTAATTTCAAGAGTATTCTGTCCTTTTCATCCGATGATAGCCCCATGGAAGCTTTTATATCAAAGGAAAGTTCAATTTTGGAAGAAACTTTATTCGCATGTTGTCCACCTGGTCCACCACTACGAATGGCTTTAAATTGAAGTTCAGATAAAATTCTTTTAACGTTCAAAATCCGATTTTGGAATAAAGATATTGAAGTTAAGGGCTATATTTTGGAATATGAAATGGCCATAATATTGAATTCAGAATTATTTTCTGTGTTCCCACTGTCATTCAGTGGTTCATTGGCATAACTAGCACGGTTTGTGGGGCACCCTCGCTCTTCACCGCCCCATTGCGTAGCTTCTATAACAATTTTGGCAATGTTTTCTGCATCAAGTTCAAAACGATACGATCCCATAGAGTCTTCCAATTTCCCCTCTATAGAATATTCATCCAATAAAATCCCATTTCCTATTTCTTCACCACTTACGTTGTAAGCGGTCCACTTACCCGATTCATCGACCTTGTTGGCATTGTTTTCCTGACAGGTTCGCCCCTCTTTGGCCTGTCTTCCTTCATTTGGATCCATTTGCCCCGCTTGAAGGATAACATTGGTCACAGGAATAGTAAAACGTAACACCAATTTCTCACTGGCCTTGACCACTTCTCCTTGATATTCGTAGTAATAATCAATTTGTTCCCATCTTCCTCCTGCGACTCCAAAACCATCATCCCGAAATCTTTTTTCAAATACCACCCTGCCAGGTTCACCATTTATTTTTAAAGCAGATATGAATAGGTTTTCATCCCATTGCTGTTCACCCTCACCATCATTGGTCAGAATATCTGCACTTGCAGTTAGGGTTATTTGACGATTGTTGTTTTCGCCACTGTTTTGATCATCAGATGTATCTTCTGGGTCTGTTTCCTCAACAACATTTTCACTTGTTTCAGAAGTCATTTCTTCTTGAGCGGAATCTTCAGAGCATGCAGAAAAGGATACAAAAATACTAATGCACAAAACAATGGTAAGAAGGGACTTTTTCATTTTAGTAGTATTGGGGTTCTACTAAATGCAACGAAAAATAGAACAGCTTCGTATAGAGCGCATTAGCTTTTCGATAAAAAGGAATTTCTAGTTGGATTAATTCTTCTATTCACTAATTGAAGCGCAATATTGAGATAGACTTTAGTTTGGATTCTTAGTGCAACTTTATGGGTAAAATATACAGAACGTCCATCTTCAGAAATACCTTCTACCAAATAATGACTTCCTTTAAAAAAAATACGCTTTACGGCTACTTCCAATCCCGATTTGTTCGAGATCTCAAACTCGTGAGGATAGACCAATAATGTTGCATCCAGTTCCGAATATTCCTTAAGAAGCCGCAAAGGGAGTTCATTCACCAGTCCGAAAAGTGAGGCTACATACTTAGTTTTTGGATTGGTATAAAGGAATTCAGTATCCTCATGTTGCACAATCTTCCCAGTTTTCAAGACAATTGTTTCATCTGCATGGGAAAGAACGTCTTCAATGTCGTGAGTAGCGGTCAACACTGATATACCCTTATCTTTTAAATATGGGAAAAGCCGATTTCTTAGCTCATTCTTTTTGAATTGATCAATATGGCTAAAAGGTTCATCAAGAAGTAATAGTTCTGGTTCATGCGCCAAGGCCTGAGCCAATGCCACGCGTTGTTTTTGGCCGCCACTTAGATTTCTAACTTTTTCATGGGCAAAGGCCTGCATTCCAGTAAGTTTCAATAGCTCATCAATTCGGGATTGATGGGTCTCAGGTTGAAATACAGATAAATGCTGCCCAATATTTTCGGCTACGGATGTAAAGGGCATCAAATCAAAATCCTGAGACAAATATTTCATGTATGATTCTCCAGGAACTAAATTGTAATTGGGGCCCAAAGCTTGTTTTTCTCCCCAAAACACAGTGCCATCGTCCAAATGCAATAGCCCATAGATGAGTTTTAAAATAGTACTTTTTCCTGATCCACTCTCGCCCATTAAGGCAATATGGTGGCCTTTTTGAATCTCAAAGCGGATACCTTCCAGTATCAACTGGCCATCGTAGTCAAAAGCATTAATTTGAACTTTGAGCATTTTTCTTAAGCGCATAAAAAAATCCGCCCCTAAGGAAGCGGATTTTGTTTTCCAATATGGATTTAATCTTTAAATTCCTTCAAAACAGCTTGGTTGGGAAGCTCGTCATACCCCATGTTGAACAGGGTAAAACCAAAGATGTCGGCATACTGTTCTATGGTTTTGCTGACTGGTGTTCCGGCCCCGTGTCCAGCATTGGTTTCAATTCGGATTATAGTAGGATTGTCTCCTTGCTGTTTCTCTTGAAGCTCCGCGGCAAACTTAAAACTATGCGCAGGAACAACACGGTCATCATGATCTCCAGTGGTTACCAAGGTTGCTGGATATTCCACACCTTCTTTTACGTTGTGCACTGGGGAATATCCCTTTAGGTAGCTAAACATTTCTTTATCATCTTCTGCAGTACCGTAATCATAGGCCCAACCTGCACCTGCAGTAAAAGTATGGTAACGCAACATATCCAGAACACCCACGGCGGGCAAGGCAACTTGCATTAAATCTGGGCGTTGTGTCATAGTCGCCCCAACCAAAAGACCTCCATTAGACCCTCCTCGAATGGCCAAATATTCTTTTGAAGTATAGTTGTTGGCAATCAAATACTCAGCGGCGGCAATAAAGTCATCAAAAACATTTTGTTTTTGCTGCTTTGTTCCAGCAACATGCCATTTTTTACCATACTCACCTCCACCCCTTAGATTGGGCACGGCGTAAATTCCGCCTTGTTCCATCCAAACCGCATTGACAATACTAAAGGAAGGGGTAAGGCTAATGTTGAAACCACCATAACCATAGAGAATGGTTGGATTTTCTCCAGTCATTTCCACCCCCTTTTTATGGGTAATGATCATAGGGACTTTTGTACCGTCCTTTGAATTGAAAAATACTTGAGTAGAAACATAATCCCCCGGATTAAAATCAATTTCAGGTTTCCAATATTGCTCGTATGCGCCTGTTTCAACATTATATTTATATGAAGACCCAGGGGTATTGTAATTGGTAAAGGAAAAGTAAAACTCCTTGTCTTCTTTTTTGCCTCCAAAACCACTAGCGCTTCCTACGCCCGGCAACTCAACTTCTCTCACCAATTTTCCATTGTAATCATATTGGAAGACCTTCGAAATGGCATCTACCATATATTCTGCGAAGAAATAGCCCCCACCTGTACCTGTGGTCAGGACATTTTCGGTCTCTGGGATAAAATCTTCCCAATTCTCGGGAGTTGGGCTACTGGCATCGGTTACTACAATCTTCTTATTGGGTGCATCCAAGTTGGTCACTAACCAAAGTTTGGAGCCTTCATTTTCAATAACATAAGTGTCAGATTCAGTATCGTCCAAAATAGTGACCAAAGAACTGTTCTCGTTGGTAAGGTCTTTAAGAAACAATTTATTGCCTGATGTGGAAACGGAGGCTGTGATATACAAGTAGGTTTCATCTTCAGATAGATAACCACCTACATAACGATGTTTTTCTTCCGGCACGCCTCCAAAGACCAACTTGTCTTCAGATTGTGGTGATCCCAAAGCATGGTAATATAGTTTATGTTGGTCTGTCTTTGCAGAAAGTTCACTTCCGTCCGGTTTATCATAGCTAGAATAGTAGAAACCATCATTTCCCTTCCAAGAAATACCGCTGAACTTGATGTCTACAAGAGTATCTTCAACAATTTCCATGGATTTTGTATCTATTACAATTCCTTTTCTCCAATCGCTACCACCTTCAGATATCAGATAGGCAGCTTTTGAACCGTCTTTGGTGAAACTTAAGCCCATTAAGGATGTGGTTCCATCTTCCGAAAAGGTATTTGGGTCCAAAAAGACTTCAGCTTCCTCGCCTTCTTTTTGACGATAGACGACATACTGGTTTTGAAGCCCGTCATTTTTATAGAAATAAGTGTATTCTCCTTCAGTAAATGGGGACCCCAGTTTTTCATAGTTCCACAATTTTTCCAAACGATTTTTTAAGTCTTCGCGGAAAGGAATTTTGTCCAAATACCCGAATGTAGCAGCATTTTGGGTCTTCACCCAAGCTTCAGTTTCGGTACTACGGTCATCTTCCAACCAACGATAAGGGTCCTTCACTTCAGTTCCGAAGTAGGTATCCACAGTGTCTACCTTTTTGGTAACGGGATAGTTCACAACAATAGGTTCTCTCTTTTTTTCCTGGGTACAGCTGGCCAGAATAAGCGCAGCGCATAGGAAGGTTAACTTGTTCATTTTTAAAGATTTTCGTGTGTTAAAAATAACACAAATCCCCCTAGCCTTTTAGAAATGAAATGAACCTTTAACGTATTTTAAGAAATGGTAGAAGTTTGCTGGGCAACCAAGCCTTTTTGTACTAAATATTCAGCAATTTGTACAGCATTGGTCGCTGCTCCTTTTCGCAAATTATCGGAAACAATCCACATATTGAGCGTGTTGCGTTGGGTTTCGTCCCTTCGTAGCCGTCCCACAAAAACCTCGTCCTTGTCATGCGCATGGATAGGCATGGGATAGGAGTTTGTTTCAGGATTGTCTTGAACTACAATGCCCGGGGTTTCGCTTAGAAGTTGTCTTACCTCATTCAGGTCAAAGTCATTATGGAATTCCACATTTACGGACTCCGAATGTCCACCTGCCGTTGGAATGCGCACTGCCGTAGCCGTTACAGAAAAAGTACGGTCATCCAAAATCTTTTGGGGTTCTCGGGCCAACTTCATTTCTTCCTTGGTGTAACCGTTTTCTAGGAACACATCACAATGTGGCAAGGCATTTCTATTGATGGGGTACGGATAGGCCATTTCTCCCTCAACACCATTGGTTTCGTTTTCCAATTGTTGCACTGCTTTAACACCAGTTCCTGATACGGATTGATAGGTGGAAACCACAACGCGTTTCATCTGATATTTAAGGTGAAGCGGATTCAAAGCCATGACCATTTGTATCGTGGAACAGTTTGGATTGGCAATGATTTTATCTTCCGTGGTCAATTCTGAGGCATTGATTTCGGGAACTACCAATTTCTTTGTAGGGTCCATACGCCATGCAGAGGAATTATCAATCACTGTGGTGCCAACCTCTGCGAATTTAGGGGCCCATTCCAAAGAGGTGCTCCCTCCTGCAGAAAAAATAGCAATATCAGGACGGGCTGATACAGCATTATCGAGGCCTATAATAGTGTATTCCTTCTCTTTGTACTCCAAGGTTTTGCCAACAGAACGTTCCGAGGCTACTAATAATAACTCTGAGATGGGAAAATCCCGTTCAGCCAAAACACGCAACATTACCTCGCCCACCATTCCAGTGGCACCTACTACCGCAACTTTCATATTAGAAAAAATTTATGAGACAAAAATACACCCGCGAAATGGATTTATCCAAGTCTTTTAAGAAAGATAAAATAAAAAATAACAAAATGTTATAAATAAAACAACCGTCAGTTGGTTAGCGAAACAGACTGACGGTTTTGAAGTTATGAATTGTGATGTAGCGGTACCCTATAATAGGGTAAACGATTTTACTTTTTCAACAAATCACGGATTTCAGCAAGCAATTCTTCTTGAGATGGTCCTTTTGGCGGTTCTGGTGCTGGCTCTTCTTTTTTCTTCATTTTGTTCACTCCTTTTACAATCATAAACATTACGAAGGCCACTATTATAAAATCAATCACATTGGTCAAAAAAGCCCCGTAGAGCACTGCAATTTCACCTACTGTTTCGCCTGCGTCATTCACGGTACCTTCTTTTACGATGTATTTTAAATCATTGAAATCAGAATTGAACAACAATCCGATAAGCGGAGAAACAATTCCTCCAGTAAACGAAGATACAACCTTGTTAAAGGCAGCACCCATGACGAAACCTACGGCAATGTCGACCAAGTTTCCTTTCATGGCGAAGTCCTTAAACTCTTTTAGAAATCCCATTTTTTATAGTTTTTATATGGTTAAGGGTCCCAAAATACAGAAAAAAACTACTTTTTTCGCAAGCTAGGGTTGAAAAAGAGGTGATTACCTTACTATTCGCTTTACACGTTGCGAAATAGCTGTCAAAATTTCATAGGAAATGGTTCCTCCAGTGGATGCAAAGTCTTCAGCAGAATTTGCCTCACCAAAAACCAGGACCTCGTCACCTTCAGTACAGTCAATTCCGGTTACATCAACCATAATCATATCCATACATACATTTCCAATAATTGGGGCTTGTTTCCCCTGAATAAGTACATGAGCTTTACCATTGCCATATTGTCTTCCAATACCATCTGCATGACCCAGAGGAAGCGTGGCCGTGGTTCGATATGCATCAGAACTAAAAGCGCGATTATAGCCCACTGTTTCTCCTGGTTCTATTTTGTGCATTTGGGAAATAATGGTTTTTAATTGAGCTACGGGCCTTAGGTTTTCATCCTCAAGTGCACTATTGCCATACCCATACAGACCAATTCCACTCCGTACCATTTCAAATTGGGCTTCAGGATAGTTAATGATGCCCGAGGTATTCAACATATGTCTTACAGGACTGTACCCCAAATTTTCAGTCAAGGCAACACTTATTCTTCTAAAGGTCTCTATTTGTCTTTTACTAAATTCCTTTTCATCCAAATCTTCTGAGGCCGCTAGATGCGAAAGAATAGCAGTAATTTTTATCTCAGTACGATTTTTTAATTGTTTGGAGATGTGGTCCACATCAGTTTCCCAAAACCCTAATCGATTCAAACCTGTATTGAATTTGATGTGAATGGGATAATCTCTAAGCTCCTTTTCTTTTGCGACGATTAAGAACTGCTCTAGTATTTTCGGAGAGTATAAACTGGGTTCCAACTCGTGTTGAATTAAAAGTTCAAAATTGATAGGTTGGGGATGAAGAACGAGAATAGGGGTATTAATACCACCTTCCCTGAGCAATACGCCTTCGTTTACATAAGCCACTGCAAAATAGTCTACGCCAAGGCTAACCATTTTTTTGGCTACGGTTACCATATCACTTCCATAGGCAAAGGCTTTAACCACTGCTAGGAACTTGGTCTCAGGCTTGAGTTTGGATTTGAGATAATGGTAGTTATGGGCTAGTGCATCCAGATGTATTTCAAGGACAGTCTCACCAACTTTATCCATTGGCAGTTTTCTTTTTTGGATTGACCTCTTCGGCCTGAACATTCATTTTACTTACTTTTTCTTTGAGCATGGCCTTATAGAAAGCCGCTCGGCTAAGGGGTTCGTATTCGCCTGTTTCTCCCAAAAGAACCAAATTATCATTGTCCGCTTTTCTGAAGCTGTAGTTGGCCAAATTTCCGGTTCGTGTACAAACGGCGTGCACCTTGGTGACATATTCTGCTGTGGCCATTAGGGCAGGCATGGGTCCAAACGGGTTTCCCTTAAAGTCCATATCCAACCCAGCGACAACCACACGAACGCCTCGGTTGGCCAAGTCATTGCAAACCGTGACGATTTCATCATCAAAGAATTGGGCCTCATCAATTCCCACAACATCACAATCATCGGCAAGTAATCGAATGTTGGCAGCTGCTGGTACGGGAGTGGACCTAATCTCGTTGGCGTCATGGGAGACCACCATATCTTCATGATATCTTGTATCAACTATGGGTTTAAAGATTTCAACCTTTTGTTTGGCAAACTTAGCGCGTTTCAATCTTCGGATAAGCTCTTCGGTCTTACCGGAAAACATGGAACCGCAGATAACTTCTATCCATCCAAACTGCTCTTCTGGGTTAACCGTATTTTCGAGAAACATACTGTACTTTTAAACGAAAAGGGTAGTACTTTCGTTTTAATTTAAGACAAAACACAAA
>JBCCXJ010000030.1:0-33511 GCA_039191905.1 Bacteroidota bacterium
GTAATGCGTCATATATTATATGTCGCCCCAATAACTGAGCCCGGCACCAAAATGGTTCGTTCTAAATCTTCTCTGATTTACGCTTGTCTGTTTCAATAATGCCAATGAACTTTTTCTCTAAAGGCCAAAAAAAGAACCCCTTAAAGGCCCCCCAATCAACCTCGCCAAAACAACTCATTTACCGTTTTAGCGGGTGCAAATATAGATAGCTTTATTTAATACCACCAAACTATTTTAGAAAAAAAATCAAAAAAAATATAACTAATTGAAAATCAATAAATTAATAAATGTAATTTTATCATTAAAAACACTTGTCTCTTCAATCAACTTATAATCAGCATTTTAAAATTTTAACAACTCAATCCACCTTAAAAAATCATCTAAGATTATATCAAATAAGCCCTCTATTGTACGCCTTGATACAACCTACTATCTTTGCCCCCCATAAATAGTAGGTGAAAATGATTAAAATAACGCTTCCTGATGGAGCAGTCAAAGAGATATCCAACGGCAGTAGCCCAATGGATGTAGCTAGAGGTATTAGTGAAGGTTTGGCAAGAAATGTAATTTCAGCCAAGTTCAACGATGACATTGTAGAGGTTACAACTCCATTGACCACCGATGGTTCTTTGACTTTATACACATGGAACGATACTGAAGGCAAAACCGCTTTCTGGCATTCTTCCGCTCACGTATTGGCACAGGCCGTTGAAGAGTTGTATCCAGGAGCAAAATTAACTATTGGGCCTGCCATTGAAAAAGGATTCTATTATGATGTAGATTTTGGCGAGCATTCCATCTCAGAAAAGGATTTTCCTGTAATCGAAAAAAAAGCGCTCGAGATTGCCCGTGGAAAGCACAATTTTAAAATGAAGGCAGTTTCCAAAGATGATGCATTGAAATTTTATACGAATCGAAGTAATCCGTACAAAGTTGAGCTCATAGAAAGCTTGGAAGATGGCACTATCACTTTTTGTGACCACAGCACGTTTACTGATCTATGTCGAGGGGGTCATATTCCAAATACTGGTATTATTAAGGCATTTAAGGTTCTTAGTGTAGCTGGCGCGTATTGGCGAGGTGATGAAAAAAATAAGCAATTAACCCGAGTTTACGGTATCTCATTTCCTAAACAAAAGGAGCTCACTGAATACCTTGAACTTTTAGAAGAGGCAAAAAAAAGAGATCATAGAAAATTGGGGAAAGAGTTAGAGCTTTTCACATTTTCACAAAAAGTGGGTCAGGGGCTCCCCTTATGGCTGCCCAATGGTGCTGAATTACGCGAACGCTTGGAACAGTTCCTGAAAAAGGCACAGAAAAGAGCTGGGTATGAAATGGTTGTTTCTCCTCACATTGGACAGAAAGAGCTTTACGTTACCTCTGGACACTATGCTAAGTATGGGGAAGATAGTTTTCAACCTATTCATACCCCTAAGGATGAGGAAGAGTTCTTATTGAAACCAATGAATTGCCCTCACCATTGCGAAATTTTCAACAGCTTTAATTTTAGCTACAAGGATTTACCTAAGCGTTATGCTGAGTTCGGCACGGTTTATCGATATGAACAAAGTGGAGAACTTCATGGTTTAACACGAGTAAGAGGGTTCACCCAAGATGACGCACACATATTTTGTACTCCGGACCAATTGAATGAGGAATTTAAAAAAGTAATCGACCTATCCTTATATGTATTAGAGTCCCTTGGCTTTGATAACTTCACTGCTCAAGTATCAGTAAGGGATTTAGATAACCCTGATAAGTATATTGGTGAGGTCGAAAATTGGGAAAGGGCTGAAAACGCTATTATCAATGCAGCCAAAGAAAAGGGATTGGAATTTGTTGTGGAATCTGGTGAAGCTGCGTTTTATGGACCCAAACTGGATTTTATGGTAAAGGACGCTCTTGGCAGAAGCTGGCAGTTAGGCACGATCCAGGTTGATTACAATTTACCTGAGCGTTTTGACCTTACTTATAAGGGAAGCGATAATGAACTACATAGACCTATAATGATACATAGGGCTCCCTTTGGAAGTATGGAACGTTTTGTAGCTATTCTGCTAGAGCATACAGGAGGTAACTTCCCATTGTGGTTGATTCCAAATCAAGCTATAGTACTGCCTGTCAGCGAGAAGCACGAAAAATATGCAGAAAAAGTTTTAAATTCTTTAGAAAATAACGAAATTCGCGCGCTCATTGATAATCGGAACGAGACTGTTGGGAAGAAAATTCGTGAAGCGGAATTGAAAAAAGTTCCTTTTATGTTGATAGTGGGTGAACAAGAAGAAAACTCTAATACCATATCAGTGCGAAGGCATGGAGGTGATGACTTAGGAGGTATTAGTGTTGAAGCATTTGCAGACTTGGTCGCTACTGAAATAAATAGTACCTTAAAGTCGTTCTAAAAATTTGAGTTTAATTAAAAAGTATACGTCATAGCAATACGAAGAAGATCTAGACCCCAACCAAGGAGGGAAAATAAAAACCCTCATAATATCAATGAAAAAATCACTGCTCCACAGGTTAGACTTGTTGGGGATAATGTGGAAATGGGTGTTTATCCCATAGCTAAGGCTTTAGCCAAAGCTCAAGAACTGGAATTGGACCTTGTGGAGATTTCTCCAAAAGCGGCTCCTCCAGTTTGTAAAATCATGGATTACAAAAAGTTTCTTTATGAACAAAAGAAACGCGACAAGGCCCTAAAAGCCAAAGCGACAAAAGTGGTCGTTAAGGAAATTAGATTTGGACCACAAACGGATGACCATGATTACGAGTTTAAGAAAAGGCATGCTGAAAAGTTCTTAAAAGATGGAGCCAAATTAAAGGCCTATGTGTTTTTCAAAGGACGCTCCATTGTTTATAAAGACCAGGGAGAAATACTATTGTTGCGATTAGCACAAGAGTTGGAAGAACTTGGTAAGGTGGAACAAATGCCGAAATTGGAAGGAAAGCGAATGACCATGTTCATCGCTCCAAAAACTAAAAAGTAACTATCTGAACTAAGTTTCAGTAGATATAAAGCGGGACATCAAGTTCGTCTTGATGTTAAATTTTAAAGAGGAGAAAATGCCTAAGATGAAAACAAAATCCAGCGCCAAAAAGCGTTTTAAGCTTACAGGTTCTGGTAAAATTAAAAGAAAGCACGCTTTTAAAAGTCACATTTTGACTAAGAAATCTAAAAAGCGTAAGCTTAAATTGACCCACTCTACTTTGGTACATGAGTCGGATGTCAATAGCATTAAAGAACAATTACGTTTAAAATAATTGTTCAATCGGTACATTAATTATTAACCCTGGAGTCGGGCTTTTAAAAGTGTCAAAAATTGACCGCCTGCTACAAAAAAATGAAACATTATGCCAAGATCAGTAAATTCAGTTGCTTCAAGAGCTAGGAGAAAAAAAGTGATGAAGCAAGCTAAAGGTTACTTCGGAAGACGTAAAAACGTATGGACAGTAGCCAAAAATGCGGTAGAAAAAGCGATGCTATATGCTTACCGCGATAGAAGAAACAAAAAGAGAACTTTCCGTGCACTTTGGATTACCCGTATCAATGCTGGAGCTAGATTACACGGTATGTCCTATTCTCAATTCATGGGAAAAGTGAAGGCCCAAGGTATTGAGCTTAACAGAAAAGTGCTTGCCGATTTGGCCATGAACCATCCTGATGCGTTCAAAGCTATCGTTGAGAAAGTAAAATAAAAATTAAATATCCCGCTTTTAAAATCCCGCTCAGATGAGCGGGATTTTTTGTTTCTGGGTATACGAATTTTACTACATCCAAATGTATTAAATTCCAAAACTGTTCGTTATAAGCTTGCCCTTTTAATCAATTTGAATGAAGCTTGTAAATAAATCAACCTCAAAAACCAATTTCTTTCTGCTATTTGGATGTTTTTTCATAAACATGGCAATTGGTTATTCTCAAAGTTATTTTGGATTCTTAACTGAAAATTACAGTGGTGTAAATGGTGTAATACGTAACCCCGCAAATATTGTAGATTCCCGATTTGCTTTTGATATGAATCTAGTAGGAGCGAGTGGTGTCTTTTCCAACGATATCTTTTCTACGGAAAATGTATTCGATGTATTGGATGAGAACTTTGATTTCCCAGATGACCTCGACAAAAACTATCAGAATGATAATTTTTCGTATGTCAATGCAGATATCCTTGGACCATCTTTTCTTATCAATATCAATAAGAAAAATGCCATTGCCTTTTATAGTCGAGTACGATTAATTTCCAATGCCGTAGGAAACGGCAGGGATGTTGAGCAATTCTTGGAAGATTTTGATATTGAAACCAGTGACTTTATTTTAAACCAAAACAATACCATAGGTTCAGCCCATGGTTGGGGAGAAGTAGGTATTTCTTATGCTACGGTTATTAAAGACGCGGAAAAACACTTTCTTAAGGGGGGAATTACTTTGAAATATCTGGTAGGTTTTAATCGCTCTTATGCAAGTACCGACAATCTTAACATCAATTACCTAGCCAATGGAGAGGACTTTGCACAAAACTTGGCAGATGGAAACGTTAACGTAGCGGGAGATGTCGCCTACGGCGCTTCAACCACGGATATTGAAGATTTCGAGGATTTTGACCTTGACAATTTTGAATTGCCAAGATCTTTTGGGGTAGATGTTGGTTTCGTTTACGAATGGCGTCCAGATATTGAAGATTATTACATCACCAACAAAGAAGGAGAGCAAATACTTGATCCAACAAAAAATAAGTATAAACTTAGAGTTGGGCTTTCTGTAACTGACATAGGAGCCATCAATTATAAAAACGGTGAGGAAGGTACAGGTAGGGTAAACCAAAATACACTGGACTTTATAAGTGACCTCAACGATGTAGATGATTTTCAAGGAGTTCAGGACGTACTCAATGATAATGCCTACGCCGATTTAATCGCGCAAGCAGCAAGTACGCCAGAATTTGAGGATTTGGTGAATCAAATACAAAATGCCAATTCATTGGACGAGGTTGAAGCTATTCTAGATGAAAATAGTGAAGAAGTCAATGAAATATTAGAAGATATCGAAGACATTACGGATGCAAGAACTTTACTAGATAGTTATAATGTAATAAACATTGATGCCAGAACAGGAATTAGGGCCAGTTTACCTACGGCACTGCATCTTGATGTGGATTGGTCCTTTACTAAAAACCTTTACCTGAATCTTGGAACGGATTTAGCATTGGCATCAAGAACCAACATCAAAACCAATAGTATTGCCAATGAAATATCCCTGACCCCGCGTTATGAAAGTAGGCTATTTAGTGTGTACTCTCCCTTACGAATTTTCCAAGGACAGGGTGTGCTTTGGGGATTGGGCCTACGCTTAGGCCCTCTATATGTGGGTAGTGGGTCTCTATTTTCCACCTTGCTATCCGATGAAGTAGATGGGACTGATGTATATGCCGGATTAAAAGTTCCTATTCTAAGAAAAATAAATCGAGATAAGGACGGGGATGGTATTAAGGATAAAAAAGATGGATGTCCAGAGGTTGCGGGACCCATAGAAAACAATGGATGTCCCTGGCCAGATACTGATGGCGATACAGTTACGGATAATGAGGATGAATGCATAGATACTCCAGGAGAAGTTGAAAATAAGGGTTGCCCTTTGCCCGATAGCGACAATGACGGTATTTTTGATAAGGAAGATGATTGCCCAGAAGTTGCTGGACCCCCTGAGAATAATGGTTGCCCTTGGCCTGATGGGGATAATGACGGTGTTTTTGATAAAGATGATGAATGTCCTGATTTGCCAGGAACCGTTGCCAATAATGGTTGTCCAGAAGTAACGGAAATCGTTCAAAAAGAATTGAACTCCTTCGCTAAAACCATTTTATTTGATACCGGTAAGACAACTATAAAACTAGAATCCGCAGAGGTAATGGCCGAAATCGTAAAGATTTTAAACGAGTATCCCACGGCAAATTTTGTGATTGAAGGACATACCGATAGTATTGGAAGTTATGAAGTGAATCAATCCCTATCGGAAAGAAGAGCTGCCGCCGTTGAACAATTTTTGATTGATAAAGGGATTAACCCCAAGAGGTTATCCTCAATCGGTTATGGGGAAACCAAGCCTATTGCCACCAATATGTACAAAGATGGCCGAAAACAGAATAGACGGGTTGAAATTAACTTGGTAAAATAACTCGTTGCAAAATACGTAATACAAAAAGTCTCATTCCAAAAGTTCTAGGCGTGAGACTTTTTTATGTGCCAAATAAAGTCAAGACCAATTGGCGACCAGAAGCACGGTCTCTGTGTTCACATAAATAAATTCCTTGCCATATCCCCAGGTTTAATTTTCCCCTCGTAATCGGAATTTGAACTGAAGTTCCCAAAAGCGAAGCTTTGATGTGTGCGGGCATATCGTCCGGACCTTCGTATGTATGAATGTAATATGGGGCATCTTCTGGAACCATCTTATTAAAATGACTTTCAAAATCCATTCGTACTGTGGGGTCTGCATTCTCATTTATGGTCAAAGACGCAGAAGTGTGCTTTATAAAAACCTGCAAAAAACCTACTTCTATTTTTGAAATTTCGGGGACAGCTGCTTTAACCCTATCGGTAATTAAATGAAATCCCCTACACTTTGCATGTAATCGTATTTCAGTCTGATAAAATTTCATAGGTTGAAAATACCATAAACTTTACATCATTGGAAAAACAACTGCTACCTTTGCGCTTTTAAAATTCAGCTATGGATTTATCGAAGATAAAAATGGTAGTATCCGATATGGATGGTACTTTACTGAACTCTCATCATGAGGTCAGTAATCGTTTTTTAGAACAATTTCAGGAGCTTAAAAAGCGGAACATCCAATTTGTTGCGGCTAGTGGAAGGCAATACCTTAGCATGGCCGATAAACTTCATGAAATCAAAAATGATATCATTTTTATTTCAGAAAATGGGGCTTTTGTTAAAAAGGGTGATAAAGAATTATCTGTAACCCCAATAAAACAAAGTTTAATCAAGGAACTTTTAGGCATTGTAGATTCTATTGATGGGGGTTATGCCATGCTTTGCGGAAAGTACAAATCCTATTTTGACGGAAATTCCAAGTCTTTCTTAGAGCAACTTAAGGAGTATTATTCCCATTACGAAGTGGTCCAAGATTACGCTTCGGTAGCTGATGAAATTGTAAAAATTGCTGTCTACCACAGCATTAGTGCCGAAGCATACATTTACCCCAAAACACAACATCTGGAAGATCAAGTCAAGGTTAAGGTTTCTGGGCAAAATTGGGTTGATTTGAATCATATAGATGCGCACAAAGGAAATGCACTTCGAAAAGTAATGGAGTCTTACGGGGTCGAATCTAATGAAGTTTTGGTATTTGGGGACTACAACAATGATTTGGAAATGCTTTCTTTGGCTGAATATAGTTTTGCCATGGCCAATGCGCATCCTAACGTGAAAAAAGTAGCCAATTTTGAGACTTCAAGCAACAATGAGTTTGGCGTAGAGAGAATTTTGGAAAAGCTATTATAATGGATGTCCAATTTCTTATTGAAAAATTCAATTTGGAACCCCACCCGGAAGGTGGTTACTTCAAAGAGACTTACCGAAGTATGGGAACCATTGAAAAGAATTCGTTACCTACCGATTACAACGGCGAACGGAATTATTCCACTTGTATTTACTTTTTACTTACTTCAGATGCGTTTTCGGCTTTTCATAGAATAAAACAAGATGAAATATGGCATTTTTACGAAGGCAGTACCATTCTATTGCATCTGATTTCTGAAAAAGGAGTCTATACAAAAGTTACTATCGGAACCCATTTTGAACTAGGCGAGGTCCCCCAATTTGTAGTACCCGGCGGATATTGGTTCGCAGCAGAGGTCTTGGAAAAAGATGCTTATGCTTTCGTAGGTTGCACAGTTTCCCCTGGATTTGATTTTCAAGACTTTGAATTGCCCTCAAGAAAAAAATTACTTCAAAGATTTCCCCAAAGCAGAAGTTCAATTGAAAAATTAACTAGAGAAGAGTAAGATTATACGGTCTTTGTTACATTGAAAATCAGATAGTTCACAACAATTTATTGTAATCAAGACCTACCAATTTTAGTTTTACTTCAAACACGACGGCATGCTCCAATTCGTAATCACCTGTTCCGGTGAACGCAATATATTTGGAATTCTGTTCTTTTGGCTTTTTGGAGGTTTAATAGCTTCATGGGGCCAAACTCCATCTGCTGGAGATTTAGTGAAAGTACACAAGGCCAATCAAACTGAAATCAACAGTATTTCTGGAGCAGAAGATGGCATGCTCATCTATAATGAGGATACCAAGCAAATCAATTTCTTTGAAGGTGTTACTTGGGTGGCACCAGCCAAGTCCAGCAAAACCTTGGTGCTTAATAGAGCTAGTGGAGGTAACAACAACCTTATAATCAATAGCACTAATACCTATTATGATTTTCCAGTAAACACTGTGCATGAACTCAGTAACACCGGCGGCATTTATCAAACACTTGGTAATGGAAGGGTTCGTGTAAACCAGGCCGGCACGTATTTTATGAGCGCTGCTTTTTCGGTACGCGATATGCCAGCCGGAGATACCAAGTATATTATCGGGCTGTTTGTTAATGGGGCTTTACGCGGGTATCTTACTAGAGGTTTTGCCTCTCTTCCTAATCGTGATTGGTGGGGGACATCTGGAACCATCATCTATCCCCTACAAGCTAATGATGAAGTTCGATTTAGGTATGTAGTAAACAATAATGGGAATCCCTTAGATGCTGTGTTCATAAATATTGGGATAACCCAGCTTTAGTTATAAGTCTTCTCCTTCTTTTAAAAAGTGACCGAAAGAAAACTAGAATTTCGGAGAAGCAAGATTTCACAAATAACATTGTGCTCAAAAGACAGGGACAAACAATCCTGAAAAAGAAAAGTTGATAAGACACCAAAATTAGTATTCCCTTAACAAGCGCTGCCTACGCTTTTGCCTAATTTGACCGGTAAATCCATCAATCATGAAACATATTTATCTTCTTTTGCTTGTACTTTTTTCTTGCAGTTTATCCGCTCAACAGAGCCCAATAGAAAAACCAAAAAAATTTCACCTTGAGAGTTTTGGCTATCCAATTAGTTCATTTAATGAACAGCATGCTATGTTTAAAGTGAACTATGAAGTTTCTGATAAGTTCCACATGGAATTACAAACATTTTATGATACGTACCTTACGAGCAACAGAACAAGGGTAGCTTTGAGAGTAAAAAAGTTCATTGGTTCCAAACTTTATGTTTTTTCAGTGTCAGAAATAGAATTTTCCCAAGATAAAGTTGGCGGTCCAAGTTGCCAAAAACCGCGGGCTAGTATTGGTAGTGGAGCAGGATATCAAATCAATGAAAAAATTAGCTTGGAGGCAGGTATTAACTTTGCAATCAACAAAGGTACGATAGGAGCTTTTGGAGAGCCTGCTTTCACTATACCGGTAATGAGCGCATTTTCAAGTAGAATACGGTTTTGAAGAAAGATAGAATATTAAGTCTTCTGCTTCTTCTTCCGCGCAGCAGGAAACAAAACATTATTTAAAATAAGTCGGTAGCCCGGTGAAGTAGGATGCAACTCCAATTCCGTTTTTGGGTCCCCTACCCTATGCTGGTAATCTTCTGGGTCGTGTCCGCCATAAAACGTAAAAAAGCCCTTCCCTTTTATACCATGAAGGTAGCGAGCTTCTCCATTAATCTTGTTTTCGCCCAATACCATCACGGTCGACTTAATATTCTCTCGAGTAAATGCAGTGGTTTGCCCCATAAAACCCTTTACCAAACTGGTGTGATTCTGGGTCAACATCGTAGGAACGGGGTCCCACTTTGCGGAAAACTCCATTAAGGAGAAATAATCAGAATCTCGTGGAACGTTTCTGCGCTTATTCGTCATGTCAATAGATGAAAACTCATAGCGTAACGGATTTCGCTCCAAAATGAAATTTGAAAATGCAAATGTGTTTTTAAAATCCAGCTTGCTTTGGTAATTGGCATCTGAGGGATCTCCATCGAACATGGCTTCGCAGATATCTGTATTCTCAGCTGCTAGGGCTATGTCAAAACTATCCGTAGCCGAACACATGGCAAACATAAAGCCACCTCCTATCACATAGTTTCGGATTTTCAGGGCCACAGCCCTTTTTTCTTCTGATACTTTGGAAAAGCCCAATTTATTCGCCAAAGCCTCAGCTTCCTTTTTGGCCTGTATATACCAAGGTGCTGCCCTATATGCACCATAAAACTTCCCATACTGACCTGTAAAGTCCTCATGATGCAAATGCAACCAATCATACAAAGCTAGCTTATCATCCAAAACCTCTTCATCATAAACAGTTACATATGGAATTTCTGCGTACGTCAATACCATGGTTACGGCATCATCCCAGGGTTGATTACCCTTTGGTGTATAAACGGCAATTTTTGGTGCTTTCTCAAGAATAACCGCATCTTGATTTTGGGAGGGACTGCTTATTTCATCCAAAATCTGTTCAGCTTTGGAGTCGGACAATACCTCAAAAGATACCCCTCTTATTTGACACTCTTTGCGAATAGCTTCACCATCGGGCAGCAAAAAAGAGCCTCCTCTATAATTTAATAACCATTGTACCTTTTGTTGTTTGCTCAATACCCAGTAAGTAATGCCATAGGCTTTTAAATGATTTTCCTGTCCTTCGGCATCCATAGGTATCAAAATCACCGAGGCGAAGGATTGGAAACTAAATAAAAGAAGACAAATAAGAGTAAGATTTCTAGCTTTTGCTTGAAATGACGGTAGGGTTCTTTTAGAAAGGTATATCATTATCCGGGTCATCATCGCTGTTCATCGCACTTCCAAAAGCTTCATTTGCATTAGGCAAATTTGGCGTGGTAAATGGATTCTCTCCGTCGGAATTCATCTTAGATTGGAATTCAAATGGGGAATCAAAGTCATCCAAGTTATCAAATTTACCTAAGGCGCCCACAAATTTTAACCTAATATTATCCAATCCGCCGTTACGATGTTTGGCCACAATAAACTCTGCCTGGCCCTGGGTAGGGGTTCTTTCTTCATCATCCCACTCATCAATTTTGTAGTATTCTGGGCGATAAATAAAAGAAACAATATCAGCATCCTGCTCAATTGCTCCAGACTCCCTAAGGTCGGATAAGATAGGACGCTTGCTCCCTCCCCTAGTTTCTACAGCCCTAGACAACTGTGATAGGGCGATTACAGGAACATTCAACTCCTTTGCCAAGGCTTTAAGGTTTCTGGAAATGGTAGAAATCTCCTGTTCGCGATTTCCCCCTTTCTGACTTCCTCCTGCTGTCATTAGTTGGAGGTAATCTATTATAATTAATTGTATACCATGTTGGGAGGCCAACCTTCTTGCCTTTGCCCGTAAATCAAAAATGGAAAGAGATGGCGTATCATCAATAAATAAAGGAGCCTTTTCCAAGGCCTTGACCTTAACATTTAGTTGTTCCCACTCGTGTTTTTCCAGTTGTCCGGTACGCAGTTTTTCCGAAGAAAGGCCCGTCTCAGAAGAAATCAATCTGGTAATCAACTGTACCGATGACATTTCCAATGAAAAGAATGCCACGGGAATATCTGAATTCACAGCGATATTTCTTGCCATGGAAAGTGTTAAAGCGGTTTTACCCATACCTGGTCTTGCCGCTACAATAATCAAATCACTAGGTTGCCAACCAGAGGTCAACTTATCCAATTTATCAAATCCAGAAGGTATTCCGCTGGTACCTTCCTTATTGGAAATTTCCTCTATTTTCTTTTTGGCTTGAATAACCAAATCCAATGCAGTTTCCGCAGAACGTTTTAAGTTTCCTTGGGTGACTTCGTACAGTTTTGCTTCTGCACTATCCAATAGGTCAAAAACATCTGTAGACTCATTATAGGCATCTTCAATGATTTCGTTGGAAATTTTGATAAGGCTACGTTGAATGAACTTTTGTAGTATTATCCGCGCATGAAACTCAATGTGGGCCGAAGATGCCACTTTTTGGGTCAATTTTATTAAATAAAAATCACCTCCTATGGCTTCCAGCTTTCCATCCTTCTTTAATTGTGCAGAAACGGTTAATAAATCCACCGGTTCAGAGGATTCAAACAATTTGAAGATGGCTTCATACACATATTTGTGCGCATCTTTGTAAAATACATCGGGATGGAGAATATCGATTACTTCGTCAACCCCCTTTTTATCAATCATCATTGCCCCAAGCACAACTTCCTCTAAATCAACAGCTTGGGGTGGTATTTTTCCACGCTCCAAATTGATTAAGGTTGATTTGTCGACTCTATGACCAATAATAGGATTGGGTTTCTCCATAAGTGCGAATGTAGCTAATTAACCTTTACTTAACCTTGGTTTTATAACCTGCCCTTTCCACAGGTCATTAACAAACAAGATGTTGATAAGTGGGTTTTTAATGTTAATATCCCAAATACTGTTTAACAGAATTATTGGAAAATTTGGACTGTCCTTAAGGATATGGGGAATCAATCGTTAAACACTCCCATAGAAGCATACTTTTCCATACGAGTTTTCACCAATTCTTTTGGTGATAACTTTTTAAGCTCTTCAAAATGGCTTGAGATTTTATTCCTAACCGTATCGAAAGTTTTTTCTCTATTGGTATGCGCGCCTCCTAGAGGTTCTTTTACAATCTCATCTACAAGCTTTTGTTTTTTCATATCCGTAGCGGTAAGTTTCAAAGCTTCGGCTGCTTGCTCCTTATATTCCCAGCTTCTCCAAAGAATGGAAGAGCAGGATTCTGGAGAGATTACAGAGTACCAGGTGTTTTCTAACATGAGAACTTTATCTCCTACACCTATACCCAATGCTCCACCAGAAGCTCCCTCACCTATAATGACTACAATAATAGGCACCTTCAATCGAGTCATCTCGAGTATGTTTCTAGCGATGGCTTCACCTTGTCCGCGCTCTTCTGCCTCAATTCCAGGATATGCTCCTGGAGTATCTATAAAGCAAACTACGGGTATACCAAATTTTTCCGCAGATTTCATCAACCTTAAAGCTTTTCTGTATCCCTCTGGATTTGCCATACCAAAATTTCGATATTGCCGCGTTTTGGTATTGTATCCTTTTTGTTGGCCAATGAACATATAGCTCTGGTCTCCAATCTTACCCAAACCACCTATCATTGCTTTATCATCCTTTACATTTCTATCTCCATGAAGCTCTAAAAATGTATCACCACAAATTGCGGTGATGTAATCCATAGTATAAGGACGGTTAGGATGTCTTGACAGCTGAACACGTTGCCAAGCCGTTAAATTCTTATAGATATCTGTACGGGTTTCTACCAGCTTTTTCTCTATTTGTTGGCATGTTTCACTAACATCCACATCACTTTCTTCACCAATGACCATGCATTTTTGCAGTTGGTCTTCCAATTCTTTTATGGGTAGTTCAAAATCTAAATATTCCATTGAAGCTGATATCTAAAATAGTGGAGCAAATATAAAACTTTAACCCTAACCTCATCCAAACAGATTACCCAATTAACTTTGGAAATTATGTGGCTGTTCCTTATCGTTTGGCTTTCATCAACATATAGACCGCAAAAAACCCAAAAATTAAATTAGGTATGACTACGGCAAGGAGGGGAGAAAAACCCGATTGTTCCGCCAAGGTTCCAAAAACCTTATCAAAAAAGATGTAAATAAAAGCCACACCAATCCCAAAAGCGAGGTTTAAGCCCATTCCGCCCCTTCTTTTTACTGAAGACACAGCAACTGCTATTATAGTTAGGATAAAGGCGGCTATGGGCAATGCCCACCTTTTATATTTTACTAAGATGTAGGCATTGATGTTTGAAGCTCCTTTGCTTTGTTGGTCTTCTATAAACTCGTTCAATTCAAAAAGATTTTTTGTTTCGGCCACATAAGAAACCGGTGTCAAATCTTCAATCTTAAAGGTAAAGAGGGTATCTAACCGCCGTTGGGTTTCTATTAGTTCCACATCGTTGCGCAATTTTCGTTTAACGTAGTTTGTCAATCGGTAGGTACTATCTTTTTCGACCCATCGAATGTTGGTAGCTGATATTTTATAATCTAACTTTTTTATGGAATCAAAGCGCTCATATGTGAAATTGTACCCTATCTTACGATTCGGGTCAAAACTACTTACATAGATATAATCGTTCTCATTTAGCTGATTGAAAATGTTACTGGTTACCCTGTCCTGTCTCCCACGCTTGAAATACTTGTATTCAAATTCATTGTATCCAATACTGGCATGGGGCACAATAAACATTCCCATCATAAAAATCAATATAGCTACCAAAGTGGCTCCTATTAAATAGGGTCTCAAAAAGCGGGAGTAGGACACACCTGAACTCAAAATGGCCACAATTTCTGTATTGCTTGCCAGTTTTGAAGTGAAGAATATTATGGATAAGAATAGAAAAATGGGCAAAAGGAGGTTACCAATAACAAGCGTAAAATTCCCGTAAAACTGGATAACTTCTATAAGCGGAGCTTCATTATCAATTATTTTTCCAATTTTCTCAGCGAGATTGGCCATTATACCGATAGGCACAAACAGCAATAACATCCCCATAAAGGTGACTATATATCGTTTGAGTATGTATCTATCCAGTATGGTGAGCATTACAGCCTTTTATCCATTTGTTGGACCATTTTCGTTTTCCATTCCAAAAAGTCGCCCGCTAAAATACGTTCTCTAGCGGTACGAACCAACCATAGGTAGAAACCCAAATTGTGTATAGTTGCGATTTGTTTGCCTAAGAATTCATTCGCCGCAAATAGGTGTCTTAGGTATGCCTTGGAATATTCAGTATCCACAAAAGTGATTCCCATTTCATCAATAGGTGAAAAATCGTCCTCCCATTTTTTGTTTTTAATGTTTATTCTACCCTGTGCCGTGAAAAGCATCCCATTTCTGGCGTTTCGCGTCGGCATAACGCAGTCGAACATATCTACACCCAAAGCTATGTTTTCCAAAATATTAATTGGTGTACCCACACCCATGAGATACCTAGGTTTATCTTCGGGCAAGATACTACAGACTATCTCTGACATTTCGTACATTTCTTCAGCCGGCTCTCCAACAGATAGTCCACCAATGGCGTTTCCTTCAGCTTCTGCGGAAGCAATATATTCAGCGGATTGTTTTCGCAAATCTTTATAAGTAGAACCTTGTACAATCGGAAACAACGTCTGTTCATAACCATATTTGGCCGGAGTACTATTGAAACGGGAAATGCATCGGTACAACCATCTATGCGTCATATGCATTGATTTTTTTGCATAATCATAATCGCAAGGGTATGGAGTACATTCATCAAAAGCCATAATAATATCCGCCCCAATGGTTCTTTGGATATCCATGGCACTTTCAGGACTGAAGAAGTGCTTACTGCCATCAATATGAGATTTGAAAGTAACCCCTTCCTCTTTAATTTTCCGATTGTCTGAAAGAGAATATACCTGATAGCCACCGCTATCTGTCAAAATATTTCTGTCCCATCCCATAAACTGATGCAAGCCACCCGCCTTTTCAAGTATTTCTAAACCAGGACGCAAATACAAGTGATAGGTATTCCCTAAAATGATATCAGGATTGATGTCTTCCTTTAATTCACGCTGATGTACTGCCTTTACAGATGCGACAGTCCCCACAGGCATAAATATTGGGGTTTGTATTATACCATGGTCTGTTTCCAAGGTTGCAGCTCTCGCCTTGGTTGCCTTATCTCTCTGAACTAAATCAAATTTCAAATCAAATCTTTGAGTGGGCAAATATAGCCATCTCCGTTTTCCCAATTCCTAACAAAAAAATAAAGTTAGGTTTCCGAAAGCCTTTACGTAAAATAAACCCCAAGTTCTTGTTTACCCCAAGGATTGCGGTTACATTTGGAAAAGTTAAAATTTATACCATGCCTAACTACGAAGAATTACAGCAGTTGGTGGCCCAAGTAAGAAGGGACATCCTTCGTATGGTGCACAAGGTTAATTCAGGACATCCTGGAGGTTCACTCGGATGTACTGAATTTTTTGTGGCATTATACAACGAAATAATGGAGTTAAAAGATGGATTTGATATGGATGGGATAGGTGAAGATGTTTTCTTCCTGTCCAACGGTCATATTTCTCCTGTTTTTTATAGTGTACTTGCTAGAAAGGGATACTTCCCCATTGACGAATTAAATACCTTCAGACTTATTGATTCTCGACTACAAGGACACCCTACCACACATGAGGGGCTTCCTGGAATCAGGGTAGCTTCGGGTTCTTTAGGGCAAGGGATGTCTGTGGCCATCGGAGCCGCTTTGGCCAAAAAATTGAATGGCGATGACCATTTGGTTTTTAGTCTTCATGGAGATGGTGAACTTCAAGAAGGACAAAATTGGGAAGCCATTATGTACGCAGCTGGCAATAAAGTAGATAATTTGATTTCTACCATAGACAGAAACGGTCAACAAATAGATGGAGCCACAGAAGATGTGCTGCCTTTGGGCGATGTGGCTGAAAAGTTCCGTGTATTTGGCTGGGATGTTCTTGAGATTGATAACGGTAATGATTTGGAACAAGTTATAGGTGGTTTGAATGAAGCAAAATCAAGAACTGGAAAAGGTAAACCGGTATGTATAGTAATGACCACAGAAATGGGTAATGGTGTTGACTTTATGATGCATACTCATGCTTGGCACGGTAAAGCACCTAGTGATGAACAATTGGAAACGGCATTAGCGCAAAATCCAGAAACTTTAGGGGACTACTAATTCTAAGGAAAAACAAGATGACAAAATATATAGACCAAGGAAAACAAGATACCCGAAGTGGATATGGTGCAGGGATGACCGAATTGGGAAGAACCAATCCCAGCGTGGTTTCGCTTTGTGCAGATTTAATAGGTTCTTTAAAGATTGATACGTTTATCAAGGAAAATCCAGAGCGCTTTTTTCAAGTAGGTATTGCTGAAGCCAATATGATGGGAATTGCAGCGGGATTAACTATTGGAGGAAAAATACCTTTTGCATCTACATTTGCAAACTTTGCCACGGGTAGGGTTTATGACCAAATTCGACAATCTATCGCGTACTCTGGAAAGAATGTGAAAATATGTGCCTCACACGCAGGACTTACTTTAGGCGAAGACGGCGCTACACACCAAATTTTGGAAGATATTGGGATGATGAAGATGCTTCCTGGAATGACCGTAATCAATCCATGTGATTTTAATCAAACCAAAGCAGCAACAATAGCTATTGCTGAACATCAGGGACCAGTTTATCTACGATTTGGAAGACCCAAAGTAGCCAATTTTACTCCTGTTGACCAAACCTTCGAAATTGGTAAAGCCTTGATGTTAAATGAAGGTAGCGATGTGACCATAATTGCTACGGGACATTTGGTTTGGCAATCTCTTATTGCTGCGGAAAATCTGGAAAATCAAGGTATTTCAGCTGAAGTTATCAATATTCACACTATTAAACCTTTGGATGATGAAGCCATTCTTCAATCTGTTAGAAAAACTGGATGTGTTGTAACTGCAGAAGAACACAATTATCTAGGAGGCCTTGGTGAAAGTGTCTCAAGAGTTCTAGCAATGCATCATCCTGCGCCTCAGGAATTTGTAGCTACCCAAGATACATTTGGGGAAAGCGGAACGCCTGACCAATTGATGGAAAAGTACGGATTGAACAATAAAGCTATTGAGCAAGCCGTTCTTAGGGTATTGAAACGGAAGTAAACTTGGCAACATTTTTGTTTCGTTTCAATCAATCTATTAAAACGAAACACTTATGAAACAAACACTTCTTATTGGTGCCATGCTTATGGCATGCACTTTTACATTCGCGCAAACAGGAACAGGATTCGGTATTAAAGCCGGACTTAGCTACAACGAAAACGGGGATTTAATCAGTTCGGTAGGTGATGCAGGACAGAACATCATTGATGGGGCCGAGGGAAAAGCTGGATTCCATGTTGGTCTGTGGGGAAAATTGGATTTTCCTAAGCTTTACATTAGACCGGAATTGGTTTTTACTCGAACTCAAAGTTCATATACCTTAGATGGTTCTTCAACCGATTATAATGTATCCAAGTTGGATTTACCTGTATTACTGGGATATAAAATTATTGGTCCTTTGCATGTTTTTGCTGGTCCTGCTTTTCAGTATACATTGGATAACGATTTAGACGGTGTCTCCGTTGGTGATGTTGAAAATGATTTTACTGTAGGACTAAACATTGGAGCCGGAGTAAATTTAGGTAGACTTGGATTGGACGTTCGTTATGAGCGGGGTTTTTCAGAAAATGAAGCTGAGTTTGTCTCCAATAACATAACCAATATTCAAGGTAGAGTGGATTCTAGGCCAGCGCAAGTAATATTCAGTCTCTCGTATAAACTTAGTCAAGGTAGAAGACCATAATAAGAGAAAATCAAAAAGAAAAAGCCCGGATTTTATTCGGGCCTTCTTTCTACGTTTGGATCTAAATAATCCGGAATATTATCTCCATTTGAATCTGGAAACGGTATTATTATATTACCTTGAGCATCACTGATTTCTTCTCGGGTCGATACCCCATCCCCGTCATCATCTGCATCTTGGAAGTTAGCAAATGGGACTAGTTCAGAGTCAATATCAGTATTATCATTGTAAAGATATCCATCACCATCCAAATCCTCCTGAATTGAAGGAATTCCATCCCCATCATGGTCTGTATCATTTAATGTAAATAAATCCACAGTAAAAATTAGTGGGCTGTACTGCGGAATTCCAGGATTCAACCGATTAAAACTTCCCAAACCAGAGGGGAAAATAATCATCCCAACTCCAAAGTTCTCAACGGTAACCGTACCATCCCCGTTTTCTATAACATTTTCACCTCTTCTTATAAAAGGCATGCCTTCTGTAAAACCCCGAAAGCCTTGGCCAAGGTCTTGAAGTCGTGCCAAATCAAACCACACGGGGTTGTTCAATGCACTATCAAAAACGCTTCCATCCAATAGTTTCCCTTCGTAACGAACAAATACAGAATCCGCAATAGTCGGAAAGCATTCTGGACAAGTTCCCCCTTGCTTCAGGGCCGCAACCTCTTCATTTGTGGGCCTAGCGGATAAATAATATACTCTGTGAGGGATATCATTTTCCTCTTCGGGTAAAAGAAGTTCAAAGGATGACACCAAAATATCTATATTATCTACAAATTGAGAAAGTGGTGTTTTATCCGCGTTTTCACCAGCGATGGTGTCTATAACTATTCTGAAATCAAAACCTGCAGGAGGTGATTCAAATTCCTCGTAGTTGTAAAAATGGGTTTGCAAAAACTCTTGGATTTCCGCATCATTTTCAGGTGCTACCTCGGCCAATAATCTTGGAGGCTCTACTTGTATTTCAACATCATCATCGTCTCCACAGGACATCAAGCACACAGCAAACACTGAAAACACTAAAATTCTTTTCCTCATCAAATCCTTTTTAGCCTCGCAAGATACAATTTTCCACTATTTTTGATTATTCCCTTAACAAAGATTTGAGTGATATATGCGAATTGATAAATTTCTTTGGTGCATTCGGTATTACAAAACAAGAAGCATAGCTACAGACGCTGTCAAAAAGGGACACGTTCGGGTCAACGACGATATTGTTAAACCTTCTCGTGAAGTATTTCCTTTGGATAAGGTAATGGTTCGAAAAAATCAAATAGAATATCAGTTTGTTGTTTTGGATGTTCCTGAAAGTCGGGTTGGGGCAAAATTGGTAGATATTTATCGAAAAGATACTACCCCAAAGGAAGCTTTTGAGCATAACGAACTTCTGAAATTCGCCAAAGACCATTATCGTAAAAAAGGATTAGGTCGCCCAACGAAAAAAGACAGAAGGGATATAGATGGATACTTAGAAGATTCAGATTAGGAACTTTCTTAAATTTAAATTGAATTTTATCATAATGGAAAACCGCATTCTTACTCACCAACAGATTCAGCATAAAATAAAACGAATTGCCTATCAAATCTACGAGGCAAATGTAAATGAGGAGGAAATTATTATTGCCGGTATTGAAGGTGGTGGTTTAAAGCTAGCCAATAAAATTGCAGAGCTTTTAAAAAAAATCACTGAGGCCAAAATACTTTTATGCAAAGTTAAAATGGACAAGGCCAATCCTTTGGAAAGTGGCGTAAGTACCTCCATTCCCGAAAATGAGTATAAGAACAAATCCATAGTGTTGATAGATGATGTACTAAATTCGGGAACTACCTTGATTTATGGAGTACATCACTTTTTGAAAACCCCTATCAAGCAATTAAAAACGGCTGTTCTGGTTAACAGAAACCACAAAAAATATCCTGTAAAAGCAGATTATAAGGGAATCTCGCTTTCAACATCATTGCATGAACATGTACATGTGGCATTTGATTCACGGAATTACTCGGTACACTTAGAATAGTTTACTTTTGATTTCGTCCACTATCTCTGAAATGTTCTTATTATCGCTAGCAATGATTTCGTCGGCGTTCATATAGAAGTTTCTTCTTTCGAATAGGTGTTTACCGATAAACTCAGGTAAGTCTTCATCACTTATATTTTTAACTAAAGGTCTGGCCTCCTTTTCCTTTCTTATCCGCTCTACAAGGCTAGGTATGGAAAGTTGCAGATAAACACAAAGGTCACTAGAATCTAAAATAGTTTGCATGTTGTTCCCATAGCATGGTGTACCCCCACCCGTAGAAATCACCACACCCTTTTCTTGTTTTACCACGTTTTGTAAAACTTCATATTCTTTTTTTCTGAAGTAAATCTCTCCTTTTCCAGAGAAAATTTGCTCAATGGGCATTCCGACTTCATCTTCTATACGATGATCTAAATCCACAAAATCAATACCCAGATTATTCGCTAATGCCTGTCCAACAGAAGATTTACCACTAGCCATATATCCCACTAAAACTACTTTCATAAATACCTATTAAATGTGTTGCCAACAAAAAGACAAATTTATTATTATTTACACTTGCCAAATAAATTATTGGGCTTATATTTGCACCCGCTTAAAGCAATAAGCCAAGCGATTTGACCTGATAGCTCAGTTGGTAGAGCATCTCCCTTTTAAGGAGAGGGTCCTGGGTTCGAGCCCCAGTCAGGTCACTTTTAAGAGTCCATAATCATTCAAAAAGTCTGTAAATCGTTGATTTACAGACTTTTTTATTTTTCCTGATTTCATTTGATATCAAATAATACCGTTTCTCGCGGTGTACAAATCGGTGTACACTTTTTTGAATTCGCAAAGTGCACACCACGAAGCTGTTAAAATTACTGATTGTCAATTGCTTACAAAGAAAATTTAACATTTTAAAAATCAGTAAAATCACAGTTATGGAAGTAAATTCTTTCTCCGTTTTATGCTATGTTCGTAAGACTCGAATCAACCAACAAGGTCTAGTACCTCTATTCCTCAGAATAACAGTCAATTGCAAACGGGCAGAGTTCAGTATTCAACGCAAAGTTAAACTTGAAAAATGGTGCTCTATAAAAGGTAGGATCAAGGGTTCGAGCCCAAACAGCAAAGCTCTTAATCATTATTTGGACGAATTGGAGTCTAAAGCCTATAAGATTCATTCTAAGTTGGTACTCAAAAAGAAGCCCTTTACTGCTGAAACTATTAAGCACAAAATGCTTAATACGGAAAACACCAACAAAACGCTCCTTCAAGTCTATGATGAACATAACGCCCAAATAGAACAGCTAATTGGTTTGGAGTATTCGTATGGGGCTTATAGAAGACATATCCGAACAAGAAACCATTTGGCCGACTTTGTGCAGAAAGAGTATAGGATGAAAGATATGTTCCTTAAGGAAGTAGACTTAAAGTTCATCAATCGTTTTCACCACTTTCTAAAAACCCAAAATATTGGCAATCAAAACACCATCACCAAATATGTGGTAAACTTTAAAAAAATAATGCGTATTGCCGTTGCCAATAATTGGGTGAACCAAGACCCCTTTTATCATTGGAAGGCAAAATGGAAAAAGGTAGAACGGGATATTTTAACGGAACTTGAACTCCGCTCACTTTTGGAACAGGAATTTGATATTCCCAGACTGGAACAAATTCGGGACATCTTTGTTTTTTCTTGTTTCACAGGATTGGCTTATGTTGATGTCAAAAAGCTGTCCTCAAACCATATTATTCATGGATTGGACGGAAAACGATGGATTAAAATAAAACGATCAAAAACAGATTCTAGAAGTGTTGTACCCCTCTTACCCGCGGCAGAAGTAATTTTGGGTAAATACAAAAACCGCTCTTTGACAAAGGAGCATGATTTGTTGTTACCCGTAATCAGCAATCAAAAGACCAATGCATTTCTAAAAGAAATAGCCACGATTTGCAAAATTCAAAAAAACCTGACCTTCCATTTGGCCAGACATACCTTTGCCACTACTGTGACTTTGGCCAATGGCGTACCCATTGAATCCGTCAGTAAAATGCTTGGGCACCAATCATTGAAAACCACACAAATCTATGCTAAGGTCATTGATAAAAAATTGATGGAGGACATGGAAATTGTCATGGCCAAATTCAAATTGGGTTCTTGATTTAGGTACAACACAAGCGAGCAAAGTCCCAAATTCTTACCCTAAAACTTTGTGCATGAATCCTGCTCGATTTTTGTAGTGTTCGGAAAGATAAGCGTGAATCAAAAATCGGATAGGGCGCACTACTTGGCTTGAATCGAAGTCCGAAACCTTGGTCATTCCCCACTAATAGTATTCCTTAGTATCTGCTTATATTTTTCTAATTCGTTTTCGGTGATTTCCAATTTCAGATAGGCTTTCCCAAAACCTTTCTTGACCACCTTTGCATTGTCCAAGACATGTTGGAAATCCCGAATGGTGTGGTTCAATTTATCGGCCAATCGTTCATAACGGATTTTGGGCACTGTGATTTCTATTTCTTTTTTATTCTTTGAAGATTCCTTTTCGATAAGTTTCTTTTCCCTCCGTATCGGCTTCTCTTGCTTTATACTTTCTCCAAAAAGGGAAAGAAGCATTACATTGTTGGGTCTGGTCTGGGTAATCTCAATATCACGTATAATGGCAATAGCCGCTTCGGTACGCTTGATGGATTTCTCCGTTCGTTTCCTGTTGTTTAGAATTTCCTCCAAAAGATTCTGTTCAAATTCGTCGAAAGATGTCAATCCGTGCCATTCAAAAAAATCCATAATCTTTTGGAGCGTTACGGAATGTGAGGGAGCAATTTTTTTTGAGAAATGCCGAAATCGATTTGCTACCTGGCTCTTTAAATTGATCGTACTGTAACTGTACTTATATTTTCCTTTTACAATCATTTTACGTCAAATTTTTTCAGTGTTCATGGAGGTTTGAAGCAAGTTTGCGCCAAACTTTACCGATGTTTTTATTTTTTATTTTCTTTATCATCCCTTTATCTGTGGGGTTTCCGAAGGAAAATGTATTATCGTAGCGTTGCCTTGGCACGCTACCCTCTTGCTATTCCTCTTCCCCACGAGTGGGGACTTCGAAATACCAATACTTTGAAGGTAATGGCCTTTATTACTTTTGATGGAGGTTTTTCAGATTTTAAGAAGTCTTATCGTTACTTTTTGAGGATTTAGTAATAGAAGGAATCTTTGGGAAGAAAAGTTTTAAGGTCGCAAATTGTATCCTTAAAATCAATCTTGGTTTGGGATCTCTTCTTTTTGTTTCCCTAAAAAAATACCCTCAAAAAGACACATCTTATTGAGGGTGCTGCATCATGAGTGTTTTTTTTCATTAATACATTTCACACACATTACCCTTTCCTCCTACCTTGCCGTGTAAAAGGTGTTCCCTTACCTTTTTAAAAAGAACACGTATAAGAAATTTTTCAGGGAACTCTGTGATAACTTTACCAATGTGGCATTGCGCTCAAAAAAGAAAAGGTCTACAAGACCTTCCCCTTTTATGACGTACCAAAGCCCCCAGTAGCAACTCAATACGATATAACTTCTCATATGCGTATTATATCAACATCGATACGGATCAAAACACAAACAACTTCTTCATAATTTTATTTCGCATTTTGTAATAGGCTTCTGAAACATCTTTGGTCCCTGAGCGTAGTCCCGTATTACAAAAAATGGCAGCAGTCATATCTTGTTTTGGAAAATAATATAAATCTGTGGTTATGCCTATACCTCTTCCAGAATGCCCTATTAAAAACTTGTATGGAATGCCTTTATCGGCCATTAGCCCCAACCCATAGTCAGGTTTTTTGTTGTCGTTCCAGGTCATCATTTTGCTAAGGGTATCTTCTTTTAAAATTTCACCTCTCATTAATTTTTGAAGAAAATCAACAGCTTCTTGAATTGGGGCATAAATACCGTCATCTCCACTATACCAATTTGTAGTTTCTATAGTTTGTTGTGAGAGGTTTTCAATGACATTGTCTTTATTGATATCGCCGTAGTGCTCCACTAAATTATTGGGTGGTGTTTCTTTGTAATACGAATTGGCAAATCCATTTGAAGCTAGAATGTTTTTTCTCAGGTATGCTTCATGGCCTTCAGGAAGTATACTATCCATTATCATAGTTAATAAGAGATAGTTGGTACTGCTATATTGATATGTGCCCACTGGTTTTGTATGCGGATAAACCCCATACGCATATCTCCTCAAAGCATTTAGGTGTGTTAATGTATCCAATTTCAATTTTCCGGTTAGGTATAGCTCATTTAAAACAGGATGTCTGTTGTAATTATGAAAACCAGAAGTATGCCCCAAAAGCTGTCGGATGGTCACCTCTTGTGCATTGGGAATGCCGTCTATAATTTCCTGGGGCAAATACTCTTTTATCTTATCATCCAAGGACAGTTTTCCCTCTTCGACAAGCTTTAACACCGCTACTGCGGTATAGGTCTTCCCTATACTGGCCAGTGAAAAAATAGCCTCTTTGTTAATAGGTGTTTTGTTTTCTAGATTTGAATAACCCGAAACGCCAATCCATTTTCCATATTTTGGGCTCTCAACGTAAATTACCACTCCAGCCAATTTTTCTGCCGTGGCAGCATCAATATATTTTTGAATTTTGTTGAACTTTTGATGAGATTTCTGAGATATGGCCGATTGAATAAAAACACCTGAAAGTATAATTAAGCATATAGTGGTGAGTTTTGATTTACATGATTTCATTATTCCTTTGTTTTATGATTGTTGAACAAAGAAATAGGCGAAGGTTTATTTGAATTCATGAAATCCTACCAAATCCCTTGAATTGCTATTAAATGATAGCTCAATTGCTATTGTACCATTTCCGAAACTGCGATGCTTTGGGCCGACTCACGGTCAAAATTTTGTTATCAAATAATTTAGTCCTTAGCTTTATGTCAATCTTTCCATACGTACTTGAAGATATGGCAAGTATAGTATCTTTTCTTAATATCGTGCTTCGGGTTACCTGATAAAACAGAATTTCAGGCAGCTTTGCTTTTAAATTATTCAATGTTCCCTGATAAACTGCTTTATTGGTTTCTTCAAAATATACCCAGACAATGCCATGCTCTATTGTTGCCAACTGTATTGTCTTAATATCAATTCTATATAAATCACTTCCCTTCAATAACTCTATTTGTAGCCCTGATTGCTCAATTTCAGATTTTAGTTCATCGATTTTCTTGTTGGAATCGGTAAGGTAATTTTCGGTTTTTCTCCAATTATGATAGAAATGGGTGGCCCATTTAACAATTGTCAACAAAAAGGCAAGAATAAGAACGCTAAAGTTGATGACCAATAGTTCATTAAGCGTGTGAAAACCATCATCGATAAACCATAAATATAAATTTCCAAGAACGTCGAGTATAAAGATTAGGGCTGCGGTCAAATAGATTAGATGGTTAATGAACCGTTTACTGAATTGATGGGTCCAACTAAATCTCTTTTCAAGAACTATATTGATTTTTCTGTTTATCTCTGTAATCAATAGAGCACATATAAAAGCAACTAAAAACTCATCTATTATAAAATCCGGGCTCTCGGGATCAAAAATATAGTTTATCACAATGTTTGCTATTGCTCCCAAGATTAGTGGTTCTAATACCCTCCAATAGTCAAAATTTTTCAAAAGAAATAAGATGTTTTTTGTAGTGAAGATAAAATTTTGATTCCACACGCATTCCACTCCCCTCCTACCCCCCCCTTTAGTTAAACTCCGGCTGACAAGCTCGTTAGGTGGTTTAAAAAGTGTTTTATTATCGTTTTTAAAGAAGATTCAGGATAAATTTTCAGTAGGTACAGTACTAGCTTTAGCTTTTATCGAAGCACAAGTGGTATAACCCGATACATTACAATACAAGTGTATTAGGGTAAAACCTCACCAAAACTGCTTTATTTGATATAAAATGAACCTATGACTTCCTGTAAAGCGTCAACTAACGAGACAATTAAAAAAGACCAAAAATGGGACTTTTACTCTAAGAATATGTTCAATTCAAAATGTTGTTTCTTATATCGGCAGTTTTAAAGGACAGTATTTAAGCGTTTTTACAATTTTTTTTAGAGTTTTCTAAGACAAGTGTTTTTCGGAAAACCACTCTCTACCCAATCTATCCTGTTAAGTAACCAAATAAGAAAAGGCCCAGCTGTTGCTAGGGCCTTTTCATTGTTTTATATGTGCTAAATGAAACCTATTAATAACCGGGATTCTGCTCAACGAAAGGTGATAAATCCCTTACTTGTTGCGGAATTGGGAAAATGGTCAAATTCTGTCCCGGTGCAGATGCGGCTTCTTGAGGCTGCCCTGGTCTTCTTAAGTTTAGTCCATTTCGCAACAAATCCATTCTTCTCTGACCTTCAAAAGCGAGCTCTTTTCTGCGCTCGTTCAAGATGATATCCAAATCAACGGTTCCCAAGTCGGTCAATCCAGCTCTTGACCTAAGCGTATTGATGTCATTCACCGGAGTGTTTCCAACGCTAGTTCCGGCTCTTAAGTTGGCCTCGGCTCGTGTCAGGTACATTTCTGTGATACGCATGACGGGAGCATCATCAGAATTATTCACCCCGTCAGGGTACTTGTTCGTGAAAATGGCGTTTAGACCCATTGCTCCTGGACCTTCCTGGTTAAGTTCAGAAAAACGAAGGTCACCTGCTTCTTCAGCATAGGCATCCAACAGATCCTGCGTGAAGGGTACATCGCCACGTCCTTCCGGCACAGGGTTGCTTATGTTGGAAAATCCTTGATTAGTATCCTGGCCATCCACCTCATTGTTTACCAAAGTGAATACATGCTCTGCATTATCAGGTGAGTCATAAAAAGTATAATCCGTTGCCAAAGTATAGAACGAATCGGATATGACCATATTGGCCATACTTGCCGCCTCGTCCCATCTTTCTTGGTATAGGTACAGTCTGGCTAACAAAGCCCTTGCAGCGCCTGGGTTTGCCTTGGTCCTGGTACCGTCAGCCAATAGAGGTATCACAGCCAACAGCTCGGCTTCCACAAAGTCCTGCACCTCACCCAAGGTAGCCCTTGGGAGCTCCAGACCCGTCTCGGAGGTAGTCACCAAAGGAACACTCAAATTGGAACGTCCACTACCAACTTGAAGCGGTTGTCCGAATGCTGTAGATATGTTGAAATACACCAAGGCCCTCATGAACCGTGCCTCGGCTATGGCCTGTGTCCTTTCTGCATCCGTAAAGTCATCCCCTGGCACAAGCGGTACGTTATCGATGACCAAATTGGCAGCCCCTATAGTCTCGTAATTATCATCCCATATTCCGAATATGGAAGTGTTCGTTGCCAAGGTGGCGTACAAACTGACCTGTTGAAAAGCATCGAAAGTACCCTCAAAGGCCACATTGTCTGATTGCCACTCGGTCATGAACTGGAAGGTCCCGTTAAGCACATCATCCTGTTGTGCCCTATTGTATATCCCGACAACCGCACCCAAGGCAGTGACCTCAGTGCTGAAAACAATCTCCTCTGCAATATCGTCCTCAGGCAAGAGTTCCAGTCTATTTTCGCATGAAGACATTGCCAGTACTAAAAGGGCCAATATTGTACTTAATTTATTTTTGTTCATCTTATCCATTTTAATTTTTTAATAGTCCTAGAATGTAACATTCATACCCAATGTGAATGTTGAGGCCTGTGGCACGGTAAAGAAATCCTGGCCTAAGGTACCTCCCCCATCTGCTCTGTTAGATGCTTCTGGATCGTAACCGTCCAGATCGTCACTTTTAATGGTCAACAAGTTGGTGCCCGTTGCATACAACCTTACGTTAGCCAAGAATGTCCTGTCAATAATGCTTCTTGGTAAAGTATAGGCCAAGGTCACGTTCTTTAACCTGACAAATGACCCATCTGCAATCTGCGCGGAGGAAGTTTGTGCGAAGGTAGTGATGGTCGGGCTATTGGGACTAGGAATAAACGCCTGATCACCAGGCTGCTGCCAAATATCCAACACTCTTGTGGTCTTGTTAAACCCACTAATGGGGTTTTCCGTAAACTCCCTGGTTGAGAGCAACAAATCATTACCTACAGAATAGTTGAACAATGTGCTCAACGACCAGTTCTTATAAGTAAAGTTATTTGAAAACCCACCTACAAAATCTGGGTTACCCTGTCCTACTATCCTCCTGTCCGCAGCGGTAGGGGTTGTTGTCGGGTTGCCATCGGCACCCAACCACTCGGCATCACCAGTCTGAGGATTGACCCCGATGTAAGGGATAACGTACCATGAGTTTGCTGATTCTCCAAGTACGGCTCTTTGTGGTGAGTTGGCCAGGGAACCACCTACTTGTTCAACGAACGGTCTTCCCTGTTCGTCCAAACTTGCAGTTTCAGGTAGCGAAGTAACCTCGTTCTCGTTATAGGCTATATTGAAGTTGGACGTCCAGCCAAAGCCTTCCGGATTATCGAAAATGGTAGCATCGATTGTCAGTTCGACTCCCCTGTTTTCCAATTCCCCAACGTTCTGTAACACATTGTTGAGCCCATTGTTGAAAGTTGGGTCAACAGGAACAAGAAGGATTAAATCATCCGTTGTCCGTTTGTAATATTCAGCATTGAAAGTCAATCGTCGGTTGAAGAAGCTAGCTGAAAGTCCCACATCCCAGGTCGTTGTGCTTTCCCACTGTAAATCAGGGTTGGCAAGTGCTAGTGGGGTCAGTCCCGATTCTCCATTGTAGTTATTGGTCCCGAAAGTTCCCAAAGAAGGGAAGAAGTTCAAGGCCCCTGTGGCACTAGTAATCCTATCGTTACCGGTCGATCCGATGCTACCGTTTATCTTAAGTCCCTGGATCCATGTCACATCCTGCATGAAAGGCTCTTCGGATACGTTCCATCCAGCAGCTGCGGACCAAAATGTACCAAACTGGTTGTTTGCCCCAAAAACTGAAGATCCATCACGTCTCAAGGAACCTTCCAAAAGGTACCTGCCATTGGCATAGTCATAGGCCACCCTACCTAAATAAGAAACCAAAGTCGTCTCATCACCACTGGAAAAGGTAACAGGGAAAGTAGAAGCGGATTCAATATTACGCTGGGCGTCCGCCAAGAACCCTGTACCGTCCCCCCTTAAAATCCTGAACTGGTTTTCCTCAAAGGAATACCCTATGAACGCGCTCAAATTGTGCTTTTCCCCAAAGGTCTTATTGTAGGAAAGCAGGCTGTTCACAATGACCCTATTTTGTTGGGAAATCCTGTTCTGCGCCAACCCGCCAGGTGTCAACAGCTCAACTTGTCGCCGTGTTGCATCATTAAGATTTCTGTCTATACCCAGTTCCTGTTTGAAACTGAGTCCGTTTATGAGGGATGAGAGGTCAAAATCCAGATAAGCGTTACCAATGATTCTGGTCGTGTTCTGGTCGTTCTGATTCAACTGCTCTTGTGCGATTACGTTCCCCCCACCTACGTTACCTGCGGTTGTGAAATTACCGTTTTCATCAAATGGCTCTATATCTGGTCTTTGCAACAATGCTATTGTATACGGAGCGGCAAAAGCGTTTTCTGCAGGGGTACGGTCAAAATTGTTTTGGGACACATTCATATTCATTCCAGCAGTTAACCAATCGGTGGCTTTTGCCTCTACATTGGCCCTGAAACTTGTTCGGTCCAATGAGTTGCCGATTAGGATACCTTCTTGGCTTTCACGGGTGGCCCCTATAAAATAGGTCACCTTGTCGTTGCCGCCTCGTACGCTGATATTATGGTTGGTCGAGACCGCCCTTCGCGTAACAAGGTCGATAAAATCAACATCACCCCCAGCATCTGTCACAATTACCGATCCGATTGTGGTTGTAAAATCAATATACTCTTGGGCATTCAACAGTTCAGGTGAATCTGTAAGGGTAGAAAATGAAACATTGGTGTTTATTTCCACGGTCACGGTTCCATCCGTTCTTCCCCTTTTGGTGGTGATCAATACCACACCGTTACCACCCCGTGAACCGTAAAGAGCAGCCGCAGCGGCGGATTTTAAAACCGAAATACTCTGAATATCGTTTGGGTTAATCGTCGCAAGTGGGTTGATGCCCTGTCCCGTTCCCTGAGTAAGTGTGTTAAAGGTATCACCCAAAACAATACCATCGATAACGAACAAAGGTCTGGAACTACCTCCTAGGGAATTCGTACCCCTTATCCTGACCTCCGGGGCCGCTCCGACAAGACCGGAACTGCTGACCACCTGAACACCGGCTGATTGCCCTTGAAGAATGTTCTGCGGTGAGTCCACCACCAAATCCTCAATGGACTTACTGTCTATTTCTGAAATACTCGTGATTACATTCTTCCTGGATTTTTCCCCATATGCCACCACGACCACTTCCTCTAGGGCCTGGGCATCCTCTTCCATTTGCACATTGAGCGTGCTGGATGCCCCTATGGTAACGTTTACCGTTTTTTGCCCAAGGTAACTGAAACGTAATCTTTGGCCCTCAGCGGCATAAATTGTGTAGTTACCATCAAAATCGGTTTGTGTCCCGTTAGTAGTGCCCATAACTACAACAGAGACTCCAGGCAGGACTACGCCTTGTTGGTCAGAAACGTTACCTGTAATCGTTTTTTGCTGCGCCAGCGTCGACGTTGTGAGCAACATCAAAAACACTGACCACATCCAATGAATTCTTACTTTCATAGAGTTTAAAGTTTTATTAGAAATTTTAATGAGTCAATGCAACTGAGAAAGGCAGGCGGGAGATGTGTGATGACTAATCAAAAAAATCAAAATGAGATCAAAGCTTATATGAATTATCTCTTTTTGGTAAAGCGTCTCACCGCCCAACCTTTACAATTGCAGCGTAAAAGAAATGAATAGGATGACCTAACTCGTTATTGCCTAAAAACCTTAACAACATGCACAAGTATGCCTAAAAACCTTACCAACATGCGTAAGTATGCCTAATATGATTAACAGGCTTTTAGAGTAAACGTTTTGTTTGAAATTCTGATAGTTAAATAATTATCAAGTTAATTCCGTTGTTTGATAGGGTTAACTGTTTACGGTGGACATGTTCTTTTTCAATTGTCAAAAATTTGCTCTAAACGGTTGATTGAATACATTTATAAAGTGAAAAATTCTTTTGTTTTCTGGATTTCTATTATCAATATTTTGTTTGCATTTCAAGGATTGTTTTTGGCATTCAATTACTTTATTAAATCCAATTCTCGAAGTACCTTAACATTCCATGTCGGAATACTTATGACTATCTGTTCGATGTTTTTGTTGAACACGTTTTTTGTCTTAAACAATGAAATTCACTTTGAAAGTTTTACCCAGCCTTTTTCAAATATGCTTATGCTTGCGATAGGGCCATCATTATATATTTATTTACGAGCGACTATTGATGAAAAAAATATAACAGCTAGAGCAATATGGCATTACGTTCTATTTTTTGCCGTAGTGTTGCTTTTTTTTATTCTTGAAAGGGAAACGTGGGATGTTGCAGGGATGTTTATGGGTTTTTCGCAACTGGGCATATATCTTTATATATGTCTGAGGTTAGCTTCCAAGAATCTGTATTCTCTTTGGATTAGGCCTATGTTGATAGCTTTTACCGTGGTATTTGTTATCAATTTGATATTGAAACTACTTCTGACCAGGTATGAAGTTCATTTCCTTATACCCCTAAATTCAACTCTACTTTTTGGAATACCCATTTTCTGGATATCCTACAGAGAACTCAATCAAACATCCAACTTTTTTAGGAAAGCAAATGAATCAAATCAAATTGATGCTGAACGACTTAAAAAATACATTGTGCAAATAGAGTCAGCAATGAATAAGAACCATCTTTATCGCAATCCAAATCTTTCCGTAAAGATTATGGCTCGTCAACTTGAAATTCCTATTAATATGTTATCCCAAGTAGTCAATACCCATTATGACAGAAGTTTTCCAGACTTTGTCAATTCATTCCGACTGGAGGAAGTTAAAGGAAACCTTTTGGCAGAAGAGTTTAAACGTTACACCATTTTAGGAATTGCTGAGATTTCGGGATTTAAATCTGGAAGCCGCTTTAACACGCTCTTTAAGAAACATGTTGGAATGACCCCTTCAGAATTTAGAAAGACTAAACAATTAAAAGCTTAATATCAACATTGCTATATATTCCAATATAGCATATAACTAGATTGCCCAACTCATCCGATGTTGTTTGTTTTACTGTAAAATCAAATAACGATGGAACTTTCAACAAGAAAAAAAAATACAAGAGAACTTGTTTACTTTTTTAGTCTAACATTTTGCATCTCTTGGATAGTCGCTTTGTTAATTATAAAGCAAATAATTCCCGAACTACCCTATTTCGTAGGAATAGTTTATGGCCCCCTTCTTGCCGCATTTATACTAACTGCCATTTTTGGAAAAAAGGAGGGTCTACGTTCCTTTTTTAAAAGATATTATCAGTTTAAAGGTAACGTTAAATGGATTTTTATCATCCTATTCGGCTTTTTTGCGATAATGTATTCTGGAAAGTTCATCTGGAATCTCTTTGCAGAAAGCCCTTGGTCGATGAATCTAATGCCATTGAATGCGTTTTTACCCGTTCTGTTATTCCAAATTTTGATTCCAGGCCTAGGGGAAGAGCCAGGATGGAGAGGTTACGCGCTACCCAGATTGCTAGAATTAACAACTCCCATAAAAGCAAGTATTTTTATGGCTTTGGTGCATTGGCTTTGGCATTTACCCACCTTTTGGTTAGGGACTGGAATACATAATGTTCCGGCCATTCTTTCAATTCTTTACGTTTTGCCTGTGACAATTCTGTTCACTTATGTATATCTTAAAACAAAAGGTAGTATTGGCATTTCTATTTTATTTCATAGTCTGCATGGCGCTTTGCTATCTCTGGTAGGGTTTATGCCTTCCGAATTGGATGTGCCGATTTCAACGGATTTACTAACAACACTATGGATAGGTGGAGGGTATTTAGGGCCATACATTGTGGCCTTGGTTTTAATTTGGGGTTTGACTTTGTTCACAGTCATGAAAATGAGAAGATAAAA
>JBCCXJ010000031.1:0-33496 GCA_039191905.1 Bacteroidota bacterium
CAAACAGTAGCGAATCAAAGAGGAATTTCCTTGGAAAAAGTCTTTAAAGGATAAATAGGATAGCATGGCAAAGATTAAAGTAAAACAAGTTCGAAGCGCCATCAAAAGGCCACAAAACCAAAAAAGAACTTTGGAGGCTTTGGGACTTCGTAAAATAGGACAGGTAGTTGAGCATGATACAACGCCTAATATCCTTGGAATGATTGATAAAGTAAAACACTTGGTTTCCACTGAGGAAGCTTTAAAATAGTTGGTAATGGAATTGCATAATCTTAAACCAGCCGAAGGTGCTGTACAAAAAGAAGGAAAACGTGTAGGTAGAGGAGAAGGTTCCGGAAAAGGAGGTACTTCCACAAGAGGACACAAAGGTGCAAAGTCTAGATCTGGATATTCCAAGAAAATTGGTTTTGAAGGAGGTCAGATGCCGTTACAACGACGTGTTCCTAAATTCGGTTTCAAAAACATAAACCGAAAAGAATATCAGGGAATCAACTTGAGCAAATTGCAAGAGTTGGTGGACAACGGAGTGGTGAAGAAAGAGGTGACATTGGACACTTTGGTGGAAAACCGCTTGGCCCACAAAAATGACTTGGTAAAGATTTTAGGAAATGGGGAGCTTAAAGCTTCTTTGAAAATAACAGTACATAAATTTACTGCATCTGCCAAAGCTGCAATCGAAGCTGCTGGTGGTGAAGCAATAAATTTATAAGAACAACGCATGAAGAAATTTGTAGAGACCATATCGAATATTTGGAAAATTGAAGAGCTAAGACAACGTATCTTGGTTACTTTAGGTCTACTCTTGGTATACCGTTTTGGTGCACAAGTAGTACTTCCAGGTATTGATACTGCCCAGTTGGCAGAACTATCATCAAATACAGAACAGGGTATTTTGGGTATCCTTAATGCATTTACAGGAGGGGCCTTTGCCAACGCTTCTGTTTTTGCTTTGGGAATTATGCCTTATATCTCTGCTTCCATTGTGGTTCAGTTGATGGGAATAGCAATTCCTTATCTACAAAAACTACAGAAAGAAGGGGAGAGTGGTAGAAAGACCATCAATCAAATCACCCGTTGGTTGACCATCGGTATTTGTGTGGTTCAGGCTCCTGCATACCTATATGGATTAAGTGCTTTAGGTGTTCCTGAAAGTGCTTTTATTCTAGGCAAAGGTCTTGATTTTATCATCCCATCGGTAATCATCTTGGTTACTGGGACCATCTTTGCGATGTGGTTGGGAGAAAAAATTACGGATAAGGGAATCGGTAATGGTATTTCCTTGTTGATAATGATTGGTATCATTGCAACCATGCCCCAATCCTTTGTTCAGGAGTTCATTTCCAGGACTACCAACAACACTGGAGGAATCATGTTCATGTTGATTGAAGTGATTATCTGGTTCTTGGTCATCTTGGCCAGTGTACTATTGGTGATGGCTATTCGTCAAGTACCTGTGCAATATGCAAGAAGAACTGCTTCTGGTGGATATGAAAAGAATATGATGGGGTCTAGACAATATATTCCATTGAAGTTGAACGCTTCTGGGGTGATGCCTATTATTTTTGCACAAGCAATTATGTTCGCGCCTAGTTTAATAGGTAGAACATTCAATGATACGGCTGCTGGTCAGTGGATGGAAGTCCAATTTGCAGATATCTTCGGATTGGCCTACAACATTTTGTTTGGTGTATTAATTATCATATTCACGTATTTCTATACGGCGATTACGGTACCTACCAATAAAATGGCGGATGATTTGAAAAGAAGTGGAGGATTTATTCCTGGAATCAGACCTGGAAAGGAAACCGGTGATTTCTTGGATAAAATCATGTCTTTGATAACCTTCCCTGGTTCAATCTTCTTGGCTTTGTTGGCAGTTTTGCCAGCCGTAGTTGTCAAGTTGATGGATGTACAAGCAGGATGGGCATTGTTTTACGGAGGAACCTCCCTATTGATTATGGTAGGTGTGGCTATAGATACAGTACAGCAAGTAAATTCGTATTTGTTGAATAGACACTATGATGGTTTGATGAAAACAGGTAAAAACAGAAAAGTAGCATAAACTATGGCGAAGCAAGCGGCAATAGAACAAGACGGAACTATTATCGAAGCATTATCAAATGCCATGTTTCGTGTAGAATTGGAAAATGGACACGTAGTTACGGCCCATATCTCTGGAAAGATGCGTATGCACTACATCAAATTACTTCCAGGGGACAAGGTGAAGTTGGAGATGAGTCCATATGATTTAACAAAAGCAAGAATTACGTATAGATACTAATACGATGAAAGTAAGAGCATCCATAAAGAAAAGAAGTGCCGATTGCAAGATAGTTCGCAGAAAGGGCAGATTGTATGTGATCAACAAAAAGAATCCTAGATTTAAACAAAGACAAGGGTAATTATGGCAAGAATTGCAGGTGTAGACATACCAAAACAAAAGCGAGGCGTTATCTCACTTACCTATATCTATGGTGTAGGGAAAAGTAGAGCCAAAGAAATTTTGGAAAGAGCCCAAGTAAGCGAGGATACCAAAGTTTCCGATTGGAACGATGATGAAATTGGTAGAATCAGGGAAGCGGTTTCCAGCTATACAATTGAAGGGGAGCTTCGTTCAGAGACCCAATTGAACATCAAGCGTTTGATGGATATCGGTTGTTATAGAGGAATTCGTCACAGATCTGGATTACCATTGAGAGGTCAACGTACCAAGAACAACTCTAGGACAAGAAAAGGAAAACGCAAGACAGTTGCGAACAAGAAAAAAGCAACTAAATAATAAATAGCAGTCATTAGTATTCAGGCGTTAGAAGAATCTGTTTGAAATGTAAAAGTCTAGGATTCCAATAACAAAGAGCTAACAGCAAGGAACTAAAAAATATGGCAAAAGCAAATACAAAAACAGCAAAGAAGCGTAAAGTCATCGTTGAGTCTACAGGTGAGGCTCACGTAGTTGCTTCTTTCAACAACATCATTATCTCTTTAACAAACAAGAAGGGGGACGTAATCTCTTGGTCTTCTGCAGGTAAAATGGGCTTTAGAGGTTCTAAAAAGAACACTCCGTACGCTGCCCAGGTTGCTGCCGAAGATTGTGCCAAGGTAGCTCATGAAGCAGGTCTGCGTAAGGTAAAGGTATATGTCAAAGGACCAGGTAATGGTAGAGAATCTGCAATACGTTCTATTCACAACGCGGGTATTGAAGTTACCGAAATCGTGGATGTGACTCCACTACCACACAATGGTTGTAGACCTCCAAAAAGAAGAAGAGTTTAATTATTTATTTACTAATAGCCTTTAGGCATTGAAGGTGCAAATAGATTATCGAAGGATAAGCCTTAATTCATAATCGTACTTTCAAAAAATTTAAAAGATGGCAAGATACACAGGACCTAAAACAAAAATCGCTAGAAAGTTTGGAGAAGCGATTTTCGGAGACGACAAGTCGTTCGAAAAGAAAAATTACCCTCCAGGACAACACGGTAACAATAGACGCCGTGGTAAGAAATCAGAATATGCTATTCAGTTGATGGAAAAGCAAAAAGCAAAATATACCTATGGTATTTTGGAGCGTCAGTTTAGAAATCTGTTTACAGAAGCTAAAAGACGTGACGGGGTAACCGGTGAGGTATTGTTGCAATTGTGCGAATCCCGATTAGATAACGTGGTCTACAGAATGGGTATTTCTCCTTCAAGACGTGGAGCCAGACAATTAGTTTCCCACAGACACATTACCGTTAACGGCGAAATCGTGAATATTCCTTCTTACTCTTTGAGAGCTGGTGATGTTGTAGGAGTACGGGAAAAATCAAAATCCGTTCAAGCAATCCAAAATTCTTTAGATGCTAACAGTAGCGTTTACGAATGGATTACTTGGAATTCCGAAAAGAAAGAAGGCACATTTGTAACTGTTCCAGAAAGACTTCAGATTCCTGAGAATATCAAAGAGCAGTTAATAGTCGAGTTATACTCTAAATAAAAACAACATTAGTCCAATATGGCATTACTTAATTTTCAGAAGCCCGATAAAGTTATAATGATAGATTCAACAGATTTCGAAGGGAAATTTGAATTTCGCCCTTTGGAACCTGGTTATGGATTAACTGTTGGAAATGCATTGCGTAGAGTTTTGCTTTCCTCTTTAGAGGGATTTGCCATCACCTCAGTTCGTATTGATGGTGTTGAGCACGAGTTTTCTGTTATTCCAGGCGTCGTGGAAGACGTTACAGAAATTATCTTAAACCTGAAGCAAGTACGTTTCAAAAGACAGATTGATGATGTTGAGAGCGAAACGGTTTCAGTTTCAGTAAGTGGAAAAGAACAATTAACCGCTGGGGATTTCCAGAAATTCATTTCTGGTTACCAAGTTTTGAACCCAGATTTGGTTATCTGTAATATGGACCCCAAGGTGAGTATCAACTTGGAGATTATTATAGAAAAAGGGCGTGGGTATGTTCCTGCTGAAGAAAACAAAAAGTCCAATGCACCTCTAGGAAGCATTGCCGTTGATTCAGTATATACCCCGGTAAAGAACGTAAAGTACAGTATTGAGAACTTCAGGGTAGAGCAAAAAACCGATTATGAAAAATTGGTTTTTGAAATCGTAACCGATGGTTCCATTCATCCTAAGGATGCTTTGACAGAAGCAGCCAAAGTATTGATTCACCACTTCATGTTGTTCTCTGATGAGAGAATAACCTTGGAAGCTGATGAGATTGCACAGACAGAAACGTATGATGAAGAATCATTACACATGCGTCAGTTGTTGAAGACCAAATTGGTTGATATGGACTTGTCCGTACGTGCGTTGAACTGTTTGAAAGCTGCTGAAGTGGATACCTTGGGTGATTTGGTTTCTTTCAACAAGAATGACTTGATGAAGTTCAGAAACTTCGGTAAAAAATCATTGACCGAATTGGAGGAGTTGGTCATCAACAAAGGCCTTCAATTTGGAATGGACTTGTCCAAATACAAATTAGACAAAGATTAAGTAATCATATTTTGCTCCCCAAAAATTTGGGTCTGGTAGCAAGATGATAAAACAAAAACAATGAGACACGGAAAAAAATTCAACCATTTAGGAAGAACAGCAGCGCACAGAAAAGCGATGTTGGCCAACATGGCTTGTTCTTTGATTGAACACAAAAGTATCAACACTACGGTTGCAAAAGCCAAAGCGCTTAAGCAATTTGTTGAGCCGTTGATTACAAAATCAAAAACAGAGAACAACCAAACGGCTGAAAAAGGCATGCACAATAGAAGGGTTGTTTTTAGCAACTTGAGAAATAAGCATGCGGTTACGGAGCTTTTTAGCACGGTTGCTGAAAAGGTTGGAGATAGACCAGGTGGGTATACTCGAATCATCAAGTTGGGTAACCGACTTGGAGATAACGCGGATATGGCCCTGATTGAATTGGTTGATTTCAACGAATTGTACAATGCTGGAAAATCGGCCAAGAAAAAGTCCACCAGAAGAAGTAGAAGAGGTGGAGCTAAAAAAGTTGAAGCAGCAGCTCCAGTTGTAGAAACCAAAGCTGACGATTCAGAAGAATAATAACTATGTTATTAACTATTGGAATAGTAAGAAAGGATACGTGAAAACGTATCCTTTTTTTATGTTCTTTTGTGAAATTGAATTTTTTTAAAGGGCTATGAAATACCACTCAAAAAAGAAAGCACTTATTTTATTGGCAGATGGAACCATTTTTTACGGTAAGGCAGTAGGGAATACTGAAGGAACCGCAGTAGGGGAAGTTTGTTTTAATACTGGGATGACCGGATATCAAGAAATATTCACGGACCCATCGTATTACGGACAATTGATGGTGACCACCAATGCACATATTGGCAACTATGGAACCATGAATGATGAAGTAGAATCTAATGGAACCAAGATTGCAGGTTTGATTTGCAAAAACTTCAGTTACGAATATTCGAGGCCGGGAGCGGACATGAGTTTGTTGGAGTTCTTGGAGAACAACAATTTGTTTGCGATTTCCGATGTGGATACCAGAGCATTGGTCAGCTACATTCGGGATAATGGAGCTATGAACGCTTTAATTTCCACCCGAGTTGATGAAATAGATGCTTTGAAAGAAGAGTTAAAACAAGTACCAAGTATGGAAGGTTTGGAGCTTTCTTCCAAGGTATCCACAAAAGAACCCTACTATTACGGCGATGAAAATGCCGAAATAAAAATTTCAGCCTTGGATATTGGTATCAAAAAGAATATCCTACGTAATCTGGCCAAAAGAGGTGCCTATATTAAGGTATTCCCATACAATACACCATTCTCAGAAATGAAGGAATGGAATCCAGATGGCTTTTTTATCTCAAATGGTCCTGGTGACCCAGAACCTCTAAGTGATGCCATTGAAGCGACTAAGGAAATGATTCAGTCCGATAAACCTTTATTTGGGATTTGCCTGGGCCATCAAGTGTTGGCTTTAGCGAACGGAGTGTCAACATATAAAATGTATAATGGGCACCGAGGTATCAATCATCCTATTTTGAATTTGGTTACCGGTAAAGGAGAAATCACCTCCCAGAATCATGGTTTTGCCATCAATAGGGAAGAGACCGAAGCCAATAAAGATTTGGAAATCACCCATGTGCACCTAAATGATAAAACGGTTGCCGGTATCAAAATGAAAGACAAAGATGTATTTTCAGTTCAATATCACCCAGAAGCCAGTCCTGGGCCGCATGATGCGGACTATCTTTTCGACCAGTTTTTTGATGCAATCAAAACAGGACGCAACTAAAACGATGTAGTTTATTTTTAGGTTATTATCTGGGCTTTATTCTACGTAAAATAAAGCCTAAAAGACTGTCTTTTCATATCTTAGCCGAATTAATTTCAACAAACCAATTTGCTTTAATATGAGTATTATTATCAACATTCATGCAAGACAGATATTAGATTCACGAGGTAACCCTACGGTAGAAGTGGATGTAACTACAGAAAACGGAATAATGGGAAGGGCAGCTGTGCCTTCCGGAGCCTCAACAGGAGAACATGAGGCCGTTGAATTGCGGGACGGGGGCAATGCTTTTATGGGAAAAGGAGTTAGCCAAGCTGTAAGCAACGTAAACACTGTTATTGCCGAAGAATTAGTAGGTACTTCTGTATTTGAGCAAAATTATATTGATGCTACTATGATTGATTTGGATGGTACACCCAACAAATCAAAATTAGGAGCCAATGCCATATTAGGGGTTTCCTTGGCGGTTGCAAAAGCTGCAGCGGAAGAATTGGGAATGCCATTATATCGTTACGTGGGAGGGGTTAGTGCCAATATACTTCCGGTTCCTATGATGAATATTATTAATGGAGGTTCTCACTCTGATGCTCCAATCGCTTTTCAAGAGTTCATGGTTATGCCCGTAAAGGCAAAAGATTTTAGTCACTCCATGCAAATGGGAACTGAGATTTTCCACAACCTAAAAAAAGTATTGCATGATAGAGGTTTAAGCACTGCCGTAGGTGACGAAGGTGGATTTGCCCCAACCTTGGAAGGTGGTACGGAAGACGCATTGGATACCATCGCTAAAGCTGTGGACAAAGCCGGTTATAAATTAGGGGATGATGTTATGATTGCCTTGGACTGTGCCTCTGCAGAGTTTTACGTGAACGGTAAATATGACTACACGAAATTTGAAGGTGATAAAGGTGTGGTAAGAACGTCCGAAGAGCAAGCACAATACCTAGCTGACTTATGTGCAAAATACCCAATCATTTCTATTGAAGATGGAATGGACGAAAACGATTGGGATGGTTGGAAGATGTTGACGGATAAGGTCGGAGATAAAGTACAACTAGTTGGTGACGATCTTTTTGTGACCAATGTAGAGCGTCTATCCAGAGGAATTGAAAATGGCATTGCCAATTCCATCTTGATTAAAGTGAATCAAATAGGTACACTTACAGAAACCATTGCGGCCGTCAATATGGCCAAAAATGCGGGATACACTTCAGTAATGTCTCACCGCTCTGGTGAAACAGAAGACAATACCATAGCTGACTTGGCTGTGGCTTTAAATACTGGACAGATTAAAACAGGTTCTGCATCACGAAGCGACCGTATGGCCAAATACAACCAATTGCTCCGTATTGAGGAAGAATTGGGTGGTACGGCCTACTATCCGCAAGAAAAAGCCTTTAAGGTAAAAGCATAATGTTTTTTTAGCATAGTAAAAGCCTTTCCAATTGTGGAAAGGCTTTTTTTTGCTCTAATGATAAAGTTTAGGTAACTTAACACGAAACCTAAACCACCTAACTAAAGTACCCCTAATGAACAATTTTCTTTTTGTTTCTGCGGAAAATGATGCCATTCCAAACTGCAAGGCAGGGGGAATGGGTGATGTGGTCCGGGATGTTCCTCGGCAAATTTCAGAACATGGCGATAAGGTCCATGTAATCGTTCCATCCTATGGTAGATTGCACCAAGATGGAATTTTCAAAACCAGCTTATATTTCAATCTAAGAGGAATGGGCTATGCAGCGGAGCTGTATGAAGTAAAACCCAAGAAAGAACTCCCGAATATTGTACATTACGTAATTCACCATCCTGAGATTGAAGCTGGGGATATTGCGCATATATATCACAATGACCCTGAAGAACCCTTTTATACGGATGCTATCAAGTACTTTATCTTTTGTACCGCAGTTGCAGAAGGTGTAAAAAGAGGCGCATTTGGGGATTTGGACGTTATTCATTTACATGATTGGCATTCCAGCCTGCTATTGTTTTTACGTGAGTATCATGAGGAGTATACGCTATTGAAAGATATTCGGTTTGTTTACAGTATTCATAACTTGGCAATCCAAGGAATACGACCATTTGGAGACAATTATTCATCTGTTGAAAATTGGTTTCCCAATGTAAAGTTTGATCATGATGCGCTCAAAGATTATCGTTACACAGATTGTATCAACCTCATGGCGGTGGGAATCCGTTTTTCCGATGCAGTCCATACCGTTTCACCATCCTATAAGGATGATGTTCTTAAACCCAGTTCTCCTCCTGAGTTCATTGGTGGAGAAGGGTTGGAATTAGATTTGCAGAAAGCCGATAAAGAAGGTCGACTAATAGGTATTTTGAATGGGTGTAACTACAAAAACATCAATCAAGAGGAAAAAGGTTTTATCTATAGAAATACGGTAAAAGCCCTTTTTGGTTGGTTGCAAATGGAGGATAAGAAGTATAAGGCCGATTTTCTGGCCCATACAGGTGAAAAGATTATGGAATATGTTGGGAATAGACCCAGATTCATTGCTTCCAGCGTAGCTCGTTTAACGGAACAAAAGTTTTACTTCTTTATGCGTTCTCCTGAAGCCTTTGTAGAAATCCTAAAAAAACTTGAGAAAGTAGATGGTATTTTTATGCTTTTAGGTACCGGAGCCCCCGAATACGAAGAACTGTTCAGACAGTTAAGTTACGAGCACAAAAACTTTATTTTCACCAATGGCCAATCCGAAAATCTTATCGATTCCATTTATCTGGAGTCTGATTTGTATTTCATGCCAAGCCTTTTTGAACCCTGTGGTATAAGTCAGATGCTGTCCATGCGAAATGGCAATCCTTGCTTAGTCCATCATACCGGAGGTTTAAAAGATACGGTCAGCCATATGAAAACTGGTTTTACTTTTGATGGGGATACCTATGATAAAAAAATAAAAAATATGCTGACCGCTTTTGATATTGCTTTGGATGTCTATGCCAATGACAAGGCTACCTGGAAAAAAATTCAGGCCAATGCAAAACGAAAGCGTTTCACTTGGAAAAAATCGGTGGATAAATATTACGAGTTGCTCTATAATTTGAAGTAAACTTTGCGTTCAGATTTTTGGGTTTATGTATCTGTTAAGAAGGATATAAATAGCTTCGGTAAATTGTTAATGCCTTTGCTTTTTCGTAATTTTGCGCCTCTATTTTACTAATCTTTTAAAAATTTCAATGTCGGATAAAGCAACACTTCAATACGATGGTAACAGCTACGAATTTCCAGTCACAACAGGTAGTGAAAATGAATTGGCTATAGATATCAAAACCCTAAGGTCTGCTAGTGGTATAGTGACCATAGACCCAGGATATAAAAACACGGGATCCTGCGAAAGTGCCATCACTTTTTTGGATGGTGAAAAGGGAATTCTGAGATATCGCGGTTATTCCATTGAAGACTTGGCTGAAAAGGCGGATTTTCTTGAGGTGGCATACTTGCTTATTTTCGGGGAATTGCCAAATAAAGAACAGTTGGAGAAGTTTCATCACGACATCAAGGAAGAAGCCGATGTGGATGAGGAAATGAAAAAGATTTTAGAAGCTTTTCCAAAAGCAGCACATCCTATGGGGGTTTTATCCTCAATGACCAGTGCCCTGGTTGCCTTCAATCCGGTTTCTGTAGATGTTTCTTCTGAAGAAGCCATGTACCATTCCATTGTACGGATTTTAGCTAAGTTCCCGGTTTTGGTAGCATGGACACAACGCAAGAAAAAGGGTCTTCCGCTAAATTATGGCGATGATACTTTAGGATATGTGGAGAACTTTCATAAAATGATGTTCAAGCGACCCAACAAAGAATACGAAAAGGACCAAATTGCAATTGACGCCATTGATAAATTATTGATTTTACATGCGGACCATGAGCAAAACTGTTCTACCTCTACGGTACGTATTGTAGGATCTTCCCATGCGGGACTTTTTGCTTCGCTTTCTGCTGGTATTTCAGCACTTTGGGGACCTCTTCACGGGGGTGCTAACCAAGCTGTATTGGAAATGTTGCAGGCAATTGAAGCTGATGGAGGGGATACTAAAAAATATATGGCTAAAGCTAAAGATAAGAACGACTCTTTCCGCTTGATGGGCTTTGGGCACAGAGTTTATAAAAACTTTGACCCACGTGCTAGAATCATTAAAAAAGCAGCTGATGAGGTATTGGGTAATCTAGGGATTGAAGACCCTATTTTGGATATCGCCAAAGGTTTGGAAAAAGAAGCCTTGGAAGACGAATACTTCGTACAGCGTAAACTATATCCGAATGTGGATTTCTATTCAGGAATTATTTATAGAGCATTAGGGATTCCAACCGAAATGTTTACCGTAATGTTTGCTTTGGGAAGGCTTCCAGGTTGGATTGCCCAATGGAGAGAGATGCGCTTGCGTGGTGAGCCTATAGGAAGACCTAGACAAATTTACATCGGAGAAAACCACAGACCATTTGTGGAAGTTTCCAAACGATAAAAAAGAAAATGTTTTAAAGAAAAAGCGCCCCTCCAAGGGCGCTTTTTTGATTTACAGTTTTGCTAAACTGTTTTGGGAACTTTCATTTAGGGCTTTATCCTTTTCGTAGCAAGACTCCATGATTTTAAAATGATAATACGTTTGTATGGGAGTGCGTTCAGAGGATAATATGAGACTTTTACATCTTTTGTATTCGTTGTGCAAAAAACTATGCGCGTCAATGGTACTTAAGTTCTGAATGGTGGAGTCTAAAGACCTTTGGTACTTTTTTATTTGAAAATCAATTTGGGAAAGATTTTCTCCGTCAGGCAATCGATTCTCCCTTCTCAAAAAAACTTCAAAAGAAGTCAGAGATTCTTTTTGAATACAGTCTTCATACTTAAATCCCGATTTGGACACTCTATTGGGAGTTTGGGAAACTGCACCGAAAGAAAAGGGATTTGACTTATTGGCATTCATGTGTAATAGGCATATACAGCTGAGGGCAACTAGCGGGAGAATTACAATCAATCGTTTCATCATAAACTCTTTAATACACTTAAATGTAGCAAAATATTGGAATGGAACAGCATGTTTTGTAAGAAAAAACGGTAAAATCGTTTATATTTAACTATTTACTAATCAGGTGGTTAAGTAAAAAATAAAAGCCTTTGTAGCATAGAGGGGTATACCCATTTACGGGTGGTGTTTTTTTATTTTTTGGTTAAGGGAAATCAAACGTAAAATAGTAGATTTGCCCCTAAATTTATAAGGTTTTTCTTTTTGCGGCAGCGATAACTTAAACCATTCAATACACCTTGCACACATGATGAAACTACATATTGTAGACGAAACAGCACCTCTGAAAGCAGTGGTTTTAGGAACGGCGGAAAGCTGTGGTCCAGTACCCAAGCCGGAAGAGGCGTATGATCCAAAATCATTGGAACATATTTTGAATGGGACATATCCTATAGAGGAAGATATGGTCAATGAGATGGATGCTTTTGCAGGTGTTTTTCAGAAATATGGGGTAAAAGTGTTCCGACCCGAGGTAATACAGGATTGCAATCAAATCTTTTCGAGAGATATCGCTTTTGTGATTGAAGATAAACTCTTTCACTCTAACATTTTACCAGATAGGGAAAAAGAATTCGAAGCCATTGGGCCGATTCTGAAGCAAATTGACCCTAATAAGATTATACGGCCACCAGAGGAAGTGCATATCGAAGGGGGGGATGTGATGCCCTGGCACGACTACATCTTCGTGGGCACATTTACTGGGGAAGACTATCCCGACTATATCACGGCAAGGACAAATAAAGAAGCTGTGGAATATCTTAGAGAGCTGTTTCCACACAAAAAGGTAAAGTCTTTTGAATTGCGAAAATCTAACACCAGTGCTAAGGAAAATGCCCTTCATTTGGATTGTTGCTTTCAGCCAGTAGGCAAGGACAAGGCTATTCTACACAAAAATGGCTTTCTGTTGGAAGAAGAATACGAATGGTTGGTGGATTATTTTGGGAAGGAGAACATTTTCGAGATTGACAAAGAGGAGATGTACCAAATGTTCAGCAATGTATTTTCCATTTCGCCCGAAGTAGTTGTCTCTGAGCGGAACTTCACCCGATTGAACGAATGGCTTCGCAGTCAGGGATTCACCGTGGAAGAAATCCCTTATGCCGAGATTGCCAAGCAAGAGGGACTTCTTCGTTGTAGTACACTACCCCTAATTCGTGAATAGTATTACATAAACAGGGCCATAAGAATTTCTTGTTGCATATTTTCTGCCTCCCTTCGAATGGGAGAATCCATCATCGTGTTGAAATTTGTAGAAAGGAATACTATAGAGTCTAGTTCTGGGAGATAAAGTAATACGCAGCCCGCGCCTATACCACCACCAGAATGCCCTAGAGCATAGGTCACGTCGAGGTCATAATATTGAATACCCAACCCGTATCTTTTTTCTCCTTTATCATTCAATACAAACTCTTGCATCATTTCCAAGGTTTTAGGCTTTAAAAGTTTGCCAGAGACCAATCCTTTGAGGAACAGCACTGCGTCTTTGGTACTGGTAACCATACCGTCATCACCTTTCATAGAGGAAACATTGGCTCGTTGTATTCTTGATACGTTGGTAGGAATTCCTACCAGTAGAACATCCCAATAGGCACCTACTATGTTCAAATCATCATTAATGTTTTTAGAAGAGAGGTAATAGGTGGACTCCAATCCTAGTTTTTTAAAAATATGCTTTTCCATATAAGCCATATGGTCTCCCGTAATTTTATCGGCAATTAGTGACAGTAATTCATAGTTTGTATTTCGATAGGCGTATTTTGTTCCTGGAATAAAATCCATGTTCTTTCCCTTAATGTGTGACACTAATTCCTCGACTGAAAACACCTTTAAAGGGTTTTCTAAAATTTTGGAGACCAAAACGGGGTCGGTATTGTATTCGGGAATACCCGAAGTATGATTTAATAGCATTTTGATGGTTACTTTTTCAACACCTTCTTTATCTAAAAGCCAGTTGTAGCTTAAGTATTTGGTAATAGGGTCGTTCAAATCCAATTTTTTCTTCTCGTATAGTTGAAGTATCTCTACCGCCATATAGGTTTTGCTAACACTTTGTAGATAGAATAGGTGTTCTGATGTAAGCGGTTCGCTGTTTTCCACATTGGAAAACCCCTCAGCATGCGACCAGAAACCAGTCTCTGGACTATACACTGTTAATGCAAGACCTGGAATGCCCATCTCCAGATACTTTTGGAGTACGGTTTTGACGGCTTCCTTTTTTTCTTCAGGAAATCCATTGGTTTGCCCCATACTTAGAGCCGATAAAAGAATTAAAATAAGAGTTACTGCTTGTTTTTTCATGATTGATATTTTGAGTCAAATATCTAGCAAGTCAGCTCATTTACTGTGGTTTGTGGTCACCAAAATGTGTAAAGTGTAGCAATTTTAGGGTTGGAATGTAGGGGTAGGTTGTTCATGCACTATGCACCGCAAGACTGAACCATTGCTTGAACTCGGGAGCGGTAATTCTACTTACAATTTCTGTTTTGCTCGGTTCGACTTCATTCCCAAACTCCACAACTAACTTTCCGTTGACCTCTTTTTTATAGCCTATGAGCTGAGAGCGATTAACAATATATCTGCGGTTTAACCTGAAAAAATATTCCTCTGGTAACTTGGGCATAATTTTATTCAATGAATCATCCAAAACAAAGGATTTGCCGGTTTGTGTCACGAGATAAGCAGCCCTTCCATCCACGAAAAACCAAGCTATTGAAGAAAAAGGAATGTGGTTCATTTTATTTCCTAACCCAACCTCAAAACCTGTTTCCCGTAACACTTTATCCTGTTCTCGCATTTTTTGGGAGCCTCGCCACTCATCATAAAAATAAATACCAATGTAGAGGCCATTAATAACCAAAATCCAAATAAAAAATATGAACAAATTATAGGTATAGAAGTTTATGGGCAAAGGTTTATCGGTATATAGGGCATTGATGGCTTCAGTGGCTAGTATGATGAATCCCTGGACGATAAGATTGGTAAGTAACAACTGAACTATCAATCTTTTCGCAAGACCATCTTCGTAGGGCATTTTCTTGTCCAAATACACAATGGTAATCCGTAACAACCACCAAGCAATAAAACCTTGGGCCGTATCAATAGCGTAGGTGGCATAGGTATACCAGTCCCAACGAATGGTACCATAGGTAAGATGATAGTTGATGGTATTGATGACTGGAATCAATAACAAACACAACAACCAATCTTTGTATTTCCCTAAATAATTGGCCCACATAGTATAAAGATATCGATGCTAATTTTTTGTTACAAAATCAAAGGCGGATTCGCTACTTTTGGGGGATTTTATTTCAAACTGATGCAGATTACGAACACTATCTTAATGATTCGTCCAGTGGCGTTTCGTATGAACGAGCAGACCGCTGTGAACAATTATTTTCAAGAAACTCTTGAAATCACCAATGAGGAAATTAATAAAAAAGCCCAAAAAGAGTTTGACACTTTTGTAGAAGTGTTGCGAAGCCACGGCGTTGAGGTAATTGTGGTACAGGATACTAAAGAACCGGATACCCCGGATTCTATTTTTCCCAACAATTGGGTGTCTTTTCATGCCAGTGGTACCGTAGCTGTGTATCCTATGTTTGCTGAAAACCGCAGATTGGAACGACGGGAGGAGGTTTTTGAGGTATTGGAAGAAAACGGTTTTCATATAGAAACCATTCAAGATTATACAGATGCCGAAGAGGAAGGGGTCTTCTTGGAAGGTACCGGAAGTATCTTAAAAGACCGAGTACACCAAAAAGCATATTGCGCGCTTTCCGAGCGTGCACATGAGGAACTTTTTATTGAATTCTGTGAGGATTTTGATTGTTTCCCGGTGTTGTTTACCGCCAACCAGACGGTAGAGGGCGAGCGAAAACCCATTTACCATACCAATGTGATGATGGCTATGGCCGAAACCTTTGCTGTAATTTGTTTGGATAGCATCGATGATAAAAAAGAACGTAAAAGCGTAGTGGAACACCTCAAAAAGGATGGCAAGCAAGTGATTTCCATAACGGAAGCTCAGATGCATGCCTTTGCAGGAAATATGTTGCAGGTAATTGGTGCCAACGACCAACGTTTGATGGTGATGAGTACCCAAGCCTACAACAGCCTGAGGCAAGACCAAATTGATGCGATAACCCAACATTGCGAGATAGTACATAGTCCATTGGATACCATTGAAACCTGTGGGGGTGGCTCTGCCCGTTGCATGATGGCGGAAGTATTCCTTCCCAAAGGACAGCCTGCTTAACTCAGTTTTTGTTTACCCGATATGTAATTTTGCGGTTGGTAATTACCGTGGTAACTCCAATTCCAAAAGTGAATCGAGAGTTGTCCGAAAACGCCGAGGTCCCGCTGAATTGGTAAATATCATCACCCAAAGCAGCTGTGGCTGAAATAGGAAATTCATCATCAAAACTTCCATCACTGTCGGTGTCCACTATAAGTTGAGGTAAATTGGTTGCGCTAAAACCTGTAATTCCAGTCATATCCACGCGAATATCTATAGCACCTACATCAACGCTAGTACCAGTGGTATTAGCTTCACTAACACGCCAAACCCGGTTTAACCGTGCAGAGGTTGTATTGGATGGGACGTCTGTGGTATTCGTTAATGTCAATGCGCCGTTATCATGCCCCCAGATAAGGAATTCGTTATTGTCTAGACCAGTTGGGTCAGAAACCCGAACTATGCCGGTACCTTGGGAATCATTGTGAAGGTTGGAGGCATCTATTCTTCCTATTCCAGCTACATCATGGTCAAAATTACCGTTTGCTGAATCGTCCTCGTCATACACATTGTTTGATGTACTGTTCAAGCCAAATTTGGCTGCCAAATAGTTCTCTACAATAATACGTTGGGCCGAGTTTACCCGTGCATTGAACACAATAAGTTCGGCCACATCGCCCACATAACCCTGCGTTCCCGAGGTATTTCCTCCCACATTGAAGCGTTGGGAAGCATAGCTGGTGTAGGTGGTAGTATTGGCTCTACTTTGCAGTAAACTTCCGTTACGGTATAGTTGTTTTCCGGTGGTAGGATGCGCATCATAGGACCAATACGAATAGTTGGTCAAGCCCGTAAGCCCTCCAACCTGAATCCGGGCACTACTGCCGCAACAGGTGCCAATATCAAAGTAAACGGTTCCGCTCCAGGGAATGTGGTTGGTAAAACGTGTGGAGCCTACCAAGGGGTCGGTGGTGTATACACATGACCTTTGGGTAGTGTTATCTGCTCGGTTTACTACAAAAGAAGAAGCTTCGTTCACTATAAAGTTAGCTGGGGTTAGGGTCAGGCCAGTTCGTAAACGATTAGAACCGGAAAAACTGATTTCATCGTATCCGTTGACGGCCCCGGCAACCAATGTAGGTCTTTGCCCTCCGGTTTCTCCTACATCAAAAGCATTTACACCAGCTAAGTTCCTTAAGGAATCTACTATAGCACCTGTGGTAACCACTCCTCCCGTGGTATTGTACCAAATACGCAAAGAGGAAGAACCATCATTGGAGCCCACACCTCCTGGTCCGGTCTGCGAAAAACCGATTAACGGGAGCAACAGTATAAGCCATAGGTGACACAGCTTGGTGACTACCTCTTTTGAAGGTATTAAGGGGGATTTTTGTCTTGACATAGCAGTTTACTGCCATAAACCTAAGGAATGCTGAGGAAACGGAGAAAAAATTGTTGTGTAGCCTTTAAAGGATATGGTGAAGAGGATAGGTTGTTTAATTCCCCTGTTTTTAGTGCAGTTTATCGAGATGATAGTTGGATTTCTTGCCATCTTTTTTCACCTGTCATTTCGAGCTGTCAGGCTGAGCATCCGCCTTGACCGGAACGGGCAGGTAAGCGAGAAATCGAAACCAAAAGTAATTTCTCAATAGAGGCAAAGGCTAGTATTCCGAAAGGACCTTCAAGACCATTGGTTTATCTATCTTTAAAACTGAATTGTAGGTATCGATAACTATGCTTTCCGAAAAAAGAGAACTTCGTAGCCCGTTAGACAAAGGGGAGGTCGCGAACACCTTGGCAGAGAATATTCAACCTAAACGGACGGCAGCAGAGCTATTCAAACGGAAAAAATCTACGAATTTTTTTGAAGGTACATTAGAATGGGACAGTTTTGAACTACAGAGGGCTATAAATCATAGAAACTCGTTTCTTCCAAAAATTGCCGGTAATCTCGAGACAACAGCTTCAGGGACTAAAGTGAGTTTGAAATTCCAGATGCCTCCTTTTGTGATTGTTTTTATGGTCCTTTGGCTGGGTCTGATAGGTCTCTCTTTAGTTGTATCGATATGGCTTTATAGCACTGGTGAAAATGAGCCAACCGGAATAATGATATTGAGCGCTATGTTTATTTTCGGAATTGGAATGGCTTATTTTGGTTATACCTATGAGCGAAACAAAGCTTTTGAAGAATTAAAGCGACTTCTCAAAGCTAAAGAAATAACGTCACCCTGAACTTGTTTCAGGGTCTCACTTTTTGTTACCTCCTGTCATTTCGAATGAGCTAAGCGAATGAGAAATCTTATTATGCTTTGGATTTCTCACTTTGACTTCGACTGCGCTCAGTCCGACCGTTCGAAATGACAAACCTTTTATTTTCTTAACTTTAAAACAATTCCGCTCATCGCACTCACCACATCCTGTACTTCTCGTTTTTCAAAAGTATTTTCCTCCAAATAAAACAGCATTTCTATTACAAAATCCAGTACTTGAGCCAATTTTTCTGGGGAACCATAGGTTTCTTCAATCCAATTTTTAAAAACCTCTTCTTTCAACGTTTTTAGAATTTGTTGGGCAAGAAAGTACTTTAGTTTGAAGTGTTACATGTCATTTATGACAAGGTAGTAAAAGTAAAAATGATTTAATTGTTCATTTTGTCTTGAAACAAAACGAACCTAAAATTCAAGAAGGTTTCAAGGAAATTTTTGTGAAGCTTCACAAAACCGCTTACAAATCTTGTCACTCCATGCTCTTTTTTGCTTCGCAAAACGCACTTTCGTTTGATTTAAAGCTATTTCTATGAAACCTTCACCTTTTGACTTTATTCTTCCTCAACCGTAAACTCCCGAATGGCCTGGTTGGGCTCCATAATGGTATAGCCTTGCCAAAACTCGGGGTTGTAGGCTGGCATATAGGTAGCTTTGATTCTTTTGTTTTCTTTTAGGCTTTCAAACTGGGGTGCGTTAATTAGGGTGTTGTTGTAGACAACTAATTCCCATTTGTTGGTGTTGGCCATCCGAAAATCAATATTAAGACGCAACTCGTTTTGCTTGCGACGGCCTTTTACGTTTTTGTTCTTCTCAATCACATCCAGTGGGCGATCAAATCGGAACCAACGCCCAAAGCTAAAATCCACAAACTTGAGGTCATAGCGATTATTGGAGAGTTTGGCAAAGCGCATGGTGCCTTTATACACCGTTTCGCGATAATAAATGCCCAACAACCTAAAGTTTCGGAGGTTTTTGAGGTTCTCAAAATCAATCTGCATTATAGCAAAGTCCTCAATGTTCACATACAATTTTCCCCTAAAATCTGCACTGCCCTTGGGTTCGAAGCCTACCACATAGACGCCGACATCATCAATATCCGCATAACCATCCAGCGTAAATTTATACTTTCGGCTTTTACGGATTACATTTAATTTACTGTCTTCGGCATAATAGACCTCGTTTAGAATATCTTTAAAAACCCGTTTTTGGCTATCCGTAAAGTCCGAGACGGTATCCTTGCCTAGTTCTCTTTCCAGCTCTCTTGCTTCTTCCTCCTCAATTTCGGTTAAAATGGAGTCTACCTGTACTTTTTGGCTAAACAATCCTGATTTTATTTTGAGGTAAGAATCTTTTTTTACGTTTTTCTTGAACATCGTCTCCATCTGCTCGCTCAAATCTTCAAAGGAACCTATGTTCTTTTTATCATAAAGCTCAGCGGCGCGTAGTACGCTCAACTTGTACTTGTCTCCAGTCTTATAGAAATCCCCTAAAGATTCTGTGTAATAAGAAGAATAGCGGGGCAGACTTCGCTCGATGCTGTCCATAAGTTCCTTGTCTAACCCTTCAATGGAGGATTTTTCAAAGCCGAAGTCAATTTTTTGAATGTTCCCAAAAATAGATTGTCGCAAGAAATAGCGTTGTTTTACAGGTTGGTCGTTGGTGTTTTGAGGCAAACGCTCCTTTACCTTTCGTATGATTTCCTCTACCTCCAATTCCTTGTCAAAAAGATAGACTCCGCTCAATTCAATATTTTTGGGTTGTACCAGAACCACTGAATCTTGCAGCTGCTCCAAGGTAAATCCATTTTTTTCATAACCTAAGGAAGAAATGTAGACGGAATCCAGGGCCAAAGAATCCTTTTCCAATAGAAAACTAAAGCGACCTTCTTCGTTTGTGATTACTCCTTGATTCTCGCCATATTGCACGGTAGCGTAGGGAATGCCTTTCTTTGTTTTGGCATCAATCAACTTTGAACTTACATTTTGTGCCAATAGTACGGGCATGGATACCAAAGCAATCACGAAAAAGATGAGGGACTTATGTGCGGTCATAGGGTTGTTTTTGGCTATCATCAACATAAAGACAGTAAAAGTAGGCAAAGGGTTGCCTCTCTTTAGACGACTTTAACTTGATTTTATAACAGCTAGAGGAATGAAGATGTCAAGAATTCGCCACATTACGAATCATGCCGCCAAAAATAAAGAAGTGAAAAGGAAGCACACTGTACCAGTACAAACGGCCTTTTAGACCTTTGGGGCGAAAAGTAGCTGTCTGGTGCAAAACCTTGTTATCGTCTATATGAAACTCCAACCAAGCTTCGCCAGGAAGACGCATTTCAGCAAAAAGTAATAACCGTTTTTTCTTTTTATCGGCTAGAAGAACACGCCAAAAGTCCAACGCATCTCCAGGAAAAATTTTATCGGGGTGCGTGCGGCCTCTTCGCAAACCAGGGCCCCCATTGAGTTTGTCCAAAAAGCCTCGGATTTTCCAAAGCCAACCGCCATAATACCAGCCCGTTTCACCTCCAATTTTCCAGATATTATCCAGAGCTTTGTTCTCGTCTTCTACCTTTAAGGTTTGGATATCTTTCAAAACACCAAATTTGGGTACTTGAATGTACTTTTCCAGATTTTTATTGAAATTCCCGCTCACCATACTGTCTTTCCAACTGCTCACTACCGAGTTTTGGGCAATTTTTATGAAGGCCATATCAATCGCCTCTTTGTATGTATGTGGCTTGATATCCAGCAAATCTTGAAGTCGCGTATCCTCGGCAATAACCTCAATTTTCATGCTATCTACCAAATTCAAGGCTAGCTTATATGAGGTTGAGGTCACAAAATAAAGCCAATAGGAAGATAGTTTAGGGGTCATCACGGGAACTGTGAATATCCAATTTTTAAAGCCTCTAGCCTCCGCATATTGATGAAGCATTTCTTTATAGGTGAGTACATCAGGTCCTGCAATATCGAAGGAATCATCATAAGTTTTTTCATTGCCCAAAACCCCTAACATGAATTTGATGACATCCCGTATGGCAATGGGTTGGGTTTTGGTCAATACCCACTTTGGCGTTACCATCAGCGGAAGTTTTTCGCAGAGGTCTCGAATAATTTCAAAAGAAGAACTTCCTGAACCTACAATAATGCCAGCACGAAGTACCGTTAGTGAGAATGGTCCATCTTGGAGGATGTTTTCTACATTTTTACGCGACCATAAATGCTTGGAAAGGTTCTTATCGTTAACAATGCCACTCAAATAAATAACTTGTTTGATATTGGTTTCCGACACATAGCTATTAAAGTTTTGTGCTGCCAGGGCCTCGAGCTCATCAAAATTCTTGGTGGTAACCGTCATTAAATGAATTAGGAAATACGCTACATCAATATCCTTCGGGAGTTTGTCTGGGACTACTTCTTGGAGGAAATCGATTTCGATAACCTCTATTTTTTTTCGGGTTTCCCTGTCAATAGACAATCGAGTTTCATCCCGAACGGCACAGATTACCTCATGTCCCATCTCTAGGAGTTTGGGCAACAATCGCATGCCTATATAACCGTTGGCGCCTGTGAGAAGAATTTTCATTATTTAGGAATTTTAATCATTCTATAAATGGGAAAGAGCGGGCCGAAGGTAATCAGGATGATCAAAATCCAAAATAGCCATGTTGCCATGCGAGAAGGGTCTTGGTTAGCTGTAGTAATTATCATGACTGAAATCACAAGGAATATAAGAGCAATTCCGAAGTTTAGTAGAACTATCATCCGGATACTCATCGCGTATACTTGAGGGGCATTGTTTACAGTGATTTTTGTTGGGTAGTTAAAGCTCCACGGTTTCATTTTATTTGCCAAAAATGCGAGGAGTGCATACATAAAGATATTTATCACAAGGACAAACCAAATGGTGTTTTTGCTTCCAAAACCATCAGCTTCTCCATTTATGTTGAAATGTGTAGGGATGGTTTCAGGGAGTTTGGTAAAAGAAAACCAGATATACAATGCGTGAAACCCAATTATAACCCAACCTAATATCAAAATTGTATGGTCTGTTTTATTGGGCCTGACTTCAATTTTGGGATGGTTATGGAGCATAGGATTTCACTTGTTTTTCCAATCAGGATGTGTTACAAATCTTCAATTGAAGTAGGCGCATTGTCTGCCTTATAATCTAAGAGTTTTTTAAAGTATTTCTGTATGGCTTTAGTATCCGATTTTACCTTGATAAAATAATTATCCCGATACATGGAATACACTGCAAAATCACCTTTATAGATGGTTAATTTATAAAATGGGATAATCAAAGCATAGGTTTCCAATAATGAACGAAACCTAACTATGATACCCTTAGGTCGTATCTCAATATTACAGGTGTTGAGATTGTTATCGAGAATCAATAGGTTCTGAATTTCCAAACTGGTTTCGGTAATGTGCAGTTTCGGGGAGCCAATTCCACCCATAGCAAAACGTTCTTTAAGGGTAAAGGGCTTACCCACTTCAGCATCAACCTTTTGTGTGACTTTTTTATCGGTGTACGAAACGTTTAGAAGCATCTTTAAAATTAACCAAAATTGATGGGTTTATAAGGGGCAAAGCCTATTATTGTTCGTGTAAACGGGTAAAAAATATGTAGTTTTGCTGCCTTAAAACAGCTTTTATGGATTTGCAGCCCTTGTTGGTGGAAAAAGTAACGAATGCAGTCAAACAGATGTATGATGTGGTAGTGCCTTCCGTGGAATTTCAACCCACAAGAAAGGACTTTGAAGGAGATATCACCGTGGTCATTTTTCCTATGCTTCGCTATGTTATGGGTAATCCAGTGGAAATAGGGACCAAGATTGGAGCGTATCTAGAAGAACATGTGGCGGAAATACGTAAGTTCAATGTAGTAAAGGGTTTTTTAAACCTTGTGGTTTCCGATGTGTTTTATCTGAATTTTTTCAATTCCATCAAAAACATTGAAAACTACGGTTTGGTAAAAGCCAATAGTAGGGATGCCATTATGGTGGAATATTCTTCGCCAAACACCAATAAACCTCTTCATTTAGGGCATATCCGAAACAATTTACTGGGATATTCAGTTGCTGAAGTCTTAAAAGCTTCAGGCCATAAAGTCTACAAAACCCAAATTGTGAATGACAGGGGTATCCATATTTGTAAGAGTATGTTGGCTTGGCAACGCTTTGGAAATGGAGAGACCCCTGAAAGTTCTGGATTAAAGAGCGATCATTTGGTTGGAAAATACTATGTGGCTTTTGATAAGGCATATAAAGAAGAAATTGCCCAACTGGTAGCGAAAGGAAAGGACAAAAAAGAAGCAGAGAAAAAGGCTCCTATTTTGTTAGAGGCTCAAAGCATGCTTAGAAAGTGGGAAGCGGGTGATGAAGAAGTGGTCAAGCTATGGAAGATGATGAACGGCTGGGTGTATGCTGGTTTTGATGCCACATACCAGAACCTGGGGGTGGATTTTGATAAATTGTATTATGAAAGTGATACCTACTTGCTTGGTAAGGATGTGGTGGAAGATGGTTTGAAAAAGGGTATTTTCTTTAGAAAAGAGGACGGTAGCGTTTGGATTGATTTGAGTGATGAGGGATTGGACGAAAAGATTGTACTTCGCGCGGATGGAACCGCGGTCTACATGACCCAAGATATTGGAACCGCCATTCAAAGGGTAACGGATTTTCCAGATATTAATGGGATGGTTTATACCGTGGGGAATGAGCAGGATTATCACTTTAAGGTCTTGTTTTTGATTCTGAAAAAACTGGGATATACTTGGGCAGAACAATTATATCATCTAAGTTATGGTATGGTCGATTTACCCAGTGGGAAGATGAAGAGTAGGGAAGGTACGGTTGTGGATGCGGATGACCTTATTCAAAGTATGGAAGAAACCGCAGGTGAAATTTCCAAAGAACTGGGGAAATTGGATGGTTATTCTGATGAAGAGAAGCTAAAGCTATATCGCATTATTGGTTTAGGAGCCTTGAAGTACTACATTTTAAAAGTAGACCCTAAGAAACGTATCCTATTTAATCCTGAAGAGTCAGTGGATTTTCAGGGAAATACGGGACCTTTTATCCAGTACACCTATGCTCGAATACAATCCATTCTTCGAAAAGCTAAAAACGTCGAGCTAAGTGTAATGGAAACCAATATTGAATTGCACGAAAAGGAAAAGGAATTGCTGAAACAGGTTCAGCTGTTCCCTGAAGCGATTCAATTGGCGGCGGAAAACTATAGCCCAGCCCTCATAGCAAATTATGTATATGATTTAGTAAAAGAATTCAATTCATTCTATCAACAGGTGACCATTTTGGGGGAAACAGATGAGGTCAAAAAACAATTTCGAGTTCAACTCTCCAAAAAAGTAGGTGAGGTAATTGAATCTGGATTTAAGTTATTGGGAATAAACGTACCTGAGCGCATGTAATGGACAGTTTGGGCCTATCAGAAAGCGAGAAACAAATTGCTGCCCTAGTCCTGGCCCTAGGTTTACTTTATGTGTTTGTTAGAGTAGGTTATGAATACCTTCTGGGTGAACGCTTTACTTTCTACCATGTTTTTCATCCAGTAAAAAGAATCAATAGTAAGGAAAGGAAGTTCATCACTGATTTTTTAGTGCCCTACCAAAAATTTAATTCAGACCAGAAAAAGGATTTTTTAAAGCGATTTGCTTGGTTTAAATCCAAGAAACCCTTTGTATTCTACGGTGGAATAGTACAACAAGAACAAATAAGGGCCTATGTTTCCGCTTCCGCTGCTCTAATGACTATGGGATTTAAAGATTTCAAGTTTGAACGTTCTATTTCGAGAATTATCATTTATCCAGATAAGTATTATTCACGTATTGGAAAGAACCATCACATTGGTGAGTTTAATCCTAATTTGAAAATTTTGGTTTTTTCTGCTAAAAATTTGGAAAAGGGTTTTAGAATCCCCAACGATAATCGCAACCTGGGGATTCATGAAGTTGCCCATGCCTTAATGTTTGAGACGCGAAGTAAGTCTTCTTGGGAGGCAAGACGTTTTAAAGTTGGTCTGGCACGCATCAAAAAAATATACGAGCGGAGCGATTTTCAGAAGAGATTAGAAGGGTCCAACTATTTTAGGGCCTATGGAAAGACCAATTTTTACGAGTTTTTTGCTGTTGCCATGGAAAACTTTATCGAAACACCTGGACATATGTCAAAAGACTTCCCTTTGCTATACGACACCTTGAGCCGGATGTTGAATTTTGAGCTCAGATAAAACCAAATAAAAAAGCCATGCTTAAAAGCATGGCTTTTTCAATAACCAACTAAATTAACTATGAATTTGAATCAGCAGTCACTGCCAAATTGTAGATAACTAATCCAAATCCAATTTTGTTGATGGCGTCACCAATGTTGTAGACAACATCAAGGGCTAGACCGCCAAAAATACCTTCATACCATCCTGGTGTACCGGCCATGTACCCGATAGGATAAATAGCCCATCCTACTAATACAAACCAACATAACGTTTTGTGTGCCTTTAAAACTGCACCACCAGCCTCTTGAGCCAATTTTTTGGCACTGCCCAACCAGATTTCGTAAACAATCACGAAATAAGCAATACCAGATATTAGACCCCAAATTTGGGCTTGATCTCTGTAAACGGCTTCTCCTAAATAACCAGTTACTAGCATCACTACGGATAACAGGATAAGCTTCCACATCAAGGATTTCTTGGCTCCAGCAACCTTAAGAATGAGATAGAATTCAACACACATTAATGGTACGGTAAGAATCCAATCTACATAGCGGAAGAATGTAGGAGACTCAGCGTTTACTGCCCAATAGTCCCGCATGTACCAATAGTGTACAGCAGCTATAAACGTAATAAGTCCTGAGACTAAAATGGAAGTTTTCCATTTTCTGTCAAAACCGTTCATAGACAAGAAGAAGAAAGCCGAAGCGGCCATCATGGCCATACACCCTACAAAAAAGGTAAAGCCGACATAATCGTTGGTAGCTATCTTAGCCACCATAGGTAAAGAAGTTAATAAATTTTCCATATATATATTGAGTTATTAATTTTGTTCAACCAAATTTAAATAAAATTGAACATAATTTCATAATTTTGTTTATGTTTTTTTTACGATGATTCAACAGAAGGCTTTAAATTTTACGAAAATGAAAAGCGGAATGATTGTAGCTACAATTTTTTCGCTATGGTTTTCTGTGTATTTCGATGATTATGTTGAAACTGCACTTTCTTACATATTAATCATGAGTTTTGGCGTTTTGCATGGCGCAAATGACATTCGATTGATTCAAAGTATAAGTTCAAATAACTCAAAATCAACGTTTCCAAAAGTACTTGTAACCTATATTCTGGTGGTGTTAGGGATTCTTGCCTTATTTTTTACCATCCCTATTTTGGCTCTTTCCTTATTTATTTTAATAAGTGGGTATCATTTTGGAGAGCAACATTGGTCAAAAAGCTTAAACGCTCAAACTCCCTTAAAGATTTTGTTTTATGTTTTTTACGGGTTGTTCATCTTGTTCATGATTTTTTGGATAAGGAATGAACAGGTTGTGCCTATATTGGAAAGTATTCTTCAATTTTCTGTTTCTCCAGAACGTATGGGCCAAATCTTTCTGTTTACAGGTGCTGGCTTGTTGATTTTGGGTGTTTTTGGTTATGCAAACAGGCTTGTCAATAGCAATGTATGGGAAGAGCTTTTTGTGTTGCTTGTGTTCTTTATCATTTTCAATACAGCCTCTTTACTGTGGGGCTTCTGTATTTACTTCATTGTTTGGCACAGTATCCCTTCATTGAAAGACCAAATGGATCATTTATATGGAGAAGCCAACTGGCGTACTTTCGGTTTATACCTTAAGGAATCCATTCTCTATTGGGCAGTATCTATTATAGGTTTGTTTGGATTACTATGGTTTTTAAACGATAGTTCTTACAATATGGTGGCGGTTTTGATTTATTTTTTGGCTGCCATCACTTTTCCGCACGTGTTTGTTATGTCAAAGCTTGAGAAAGATGCTAAAAACTAACTCTAAAACTTAAGTTGGGGGTAATACCCAAAGAAATATTTTCCACGGTTTCAATTTGATTATCATCTGCAACCCTATAATAGGTATTTAGGATGTTTTTTCTATCAGTAAGGTTTAGAACTGAAATTCCTGCATTGGCTTTGATACGACGACTTATATCAAAATTATAGATGGCCGAGGCGTCTGCACGGAAGTATTCTGGCAATCTACTTGAATTCGAGTCTTGAAAATTGATTTGAGCGGGAAAAACGGAGGTGTTCAATGCCTCATCACCCTCTAGAGGCTCGGTAAAGGGTCTGCCCGTTCTGTAGTTGATACCTAAACTTAGTTTTAAATTATTGTAGGTATAGGTTCCTGCAAATGTTAGTGTATGTGTAATATCTAAGTTATTAGGGAAGCTACTAGGGTCAAGTGATTCAAATGTATAGTCATTTTGGTTAAAAGTATAGCTCAGCCAGCTGCTGTAGTTCGCACCTCTTTTATTTATAAGCAACTCCAAACCACTTACATCATAAGATCCTATTTCGCCATTGAACTGATTCTGATTTTGAAAGCCTTGTGTGCTTGTACTGATACCATCAACATGCTTGTAAAATCCTTCAATGCCAAAATAGAGGTCGTTCTTTTCGTAATTAAGACCAAGAGAAGCCTGCTTGCTTTGGGTTACAGGAAGTAAATCGTTATCAGATAAAACCCAACGTCTTTTTTCTACACCTAAGAAGTTTTGTTCCAAATCCACCACTTGGTTGGTGGTTTGACTTTTAAATTCTCCTAAAATCTGGGCCCTTAGATAATTGGCTACCCTGAAATTGATGTTCAATCTTGGCTCTACTAACAATGTGTTGAATGTGCCCAAGTTCTCAATATAATTTACACGAGCCCCAATCCGTCCAATAAAATGTTTGTTCTCTGTGGCATAGGAGATATCGGAATGTGGCGCGTGAATACGGATTACACCTTTAATATTGCTCGAAAACTGAGGTTGATTGATAATCGTTCTATTTCTAATTCCCGTCTCAATGAGTTGGTATCCGTTACTCCAACTAAAACGTTCTGTGAATCTATAAGATGTACCCAGTTTCAGCGCCGTTTCTTCTACTTGATTGTTTTGAAACAACAACTGAATTTGATTGGCAAAAAGATTCTGCGCATCCAGATTATAATTGGTGTAGTAAAAGTTAAGATTGCTTGAAAACTTATCCGTCCATTGACTCGCTAGTTGAGCTCCGGCTGAAAAATTGGTTTGGTCTAAAAGACTATTGGTTATTTCATCAGTGTCCAAATTAGTTTCTTCAAAATTCAAATCATTGTTGATGTTGATGAAATTGAGCTGAACCTTATGATTTTCATTAATATCGTAGAGAAGTTTTGCCGTAAAATCGTAGAAGAAAAAGTTTTCTTCCCTACTAAAAGCTTGAGCCCGTCTCATATTATTTTCATCAATTACTTCGCTATCCTGAAATGCACGATCAAAAAAACGATCATAGGTGGGCGTGTTTAAAAAATCTGTGGTAGAACGTCGTGCAGAAAATTGAAGAGCGACATTATGCCTTAACGGGATTTGTCCGTAAAGGTCACCGCTTATAAAATTGAAACCTGCCCCGCCGAAAAATGTATCTGATATTTCGTTGTTGGTTTCCATCTGGAGAACACTGCTCACACCATCACCATAGTTTGATGGCGTACCATTTTTAAATATGGTCACCTTATCTGTCAAATAAGGGTTAAAAGCGGAAATCAATCCAAAGAAATGCCCCGATTGATACATTTTGATACCATTCCAAAGGATAAGGTTCTGATCATTCGTCCCTCCCCTGACATTAATGTCAGAGACGGTTTCATCTATACTTTTTATACCAGGTAAAGCCTGTACGGTTTGAAGAACGTCAGGTTCTATCAATCCCGGTAAAATCCCAAAATCAGCTGTATTAAGCGTAACACTGGCGTCTTCTTCCTTAGTTATACCGGTAGTTAAAAAGGTATAAACAGTTACCTCCTCAAGTTGTTGGTAGTTCTGAGCCAATAGTATTTTTGGACAGTCTTTACCTGAAATCAACTCCTCAATAGAAACGTATTGGGTAATGTAGCCCAAGAACCTGATTTTTAAGGAGGCGTTTCTCGGAATATCCCTTAAATTAAAATTACCCTCCAAATCGGTTGTTAATGCTATCTCGGAATCCAAAACCTCCACTGTGGCACCCATTACCGTATTTTCGGCGAAATTGTCCAAAACTCTTCCACAAACATCCACTAAACTCTGCTTCACTAAGGAATAATACCTATCACTTATTTTTTCAAGTTTTATTTGGAATTCAGCTTCTAAATACGAAATGATATCATTGAGGGCAACAAGGTTGTTGGGAATGGTTGTATTGAAATTTTCAATATCCTTATCAATATATGAAAACTTAATGTTGAATTGTTGCTCTAGGTCTTTTAAGATACCAACCATTGAGCGCTCAGGGCTAGGTGAAGTTTGAGCCATCGAAGACAATGACAAAAACAGCACAAGTGTAAAAAATAACCTTCTAAAACTACTGATTAGTGTTCTCAGCATAGAAAAGTACGTTATTACCCTCAGTTTTGAATTTGATTCTAGATGGGGTAGCTATACTTTTTAACGCCATTTTTAGGTCTGTGTTGCTGAAAGTACCTGTAAAAAGTAGATTAGTGTCTACATTTTTGATTTCTACAGAGATATCATATTGCCTTTCAAGCTCTTCTATTACATATTTTAAGGGTATACTCACAAATGAGCTTTCCCGGTTTACCCATGAGGGCTCCGCAGCTTTGGATTCTTCTACGGTTATTACATCACCTTCAATTACTAAGAAAGATTCTCCAGCAGGTAATTTCCTTTGAGTGTTTTTGTAATTTACCTGAACCAGTCCTTCATAGCAATTTACTTCGAAGAAACCGTCTCTATTCTCAACATTAAATTGGGTTCCCAATACAGCAACACTACCTTGGGATGTTTCAACGGTAAATTTCCTTCCCTTGGCAACTTTAAAAAATGCTTCACCCTTAAGGTTGATTTCCCTTTTAGTGTCCCAATTTTTCTCATTGAAACTAACTTCGGAACCTGCATTCAATATAACTTCGGAGTTATCGGGAAGAATAACCTCGGTACTTTCCGCCAATTGGGTTGTGTAGGAGGTACTGGTAAAAGTAAGATATAGATAAGAGCCTGTTATTAGGATAGCAATGGCAGCCGCAATACGAAGAAACTTTTTGTAAGGTTTCATGGCAATAACCTTTGAAGAGGTCTGCGAACGCTTGCTTTGGACACTTTTTAAAGCATCTTCAACATCAAAATCAGGAGATCTTAAAGAAGAAGAAACCTCTTTAAGTTTTTTATACGAAGCGTATTCTTCCGATGATTTGAACTTTGCAAGTTCTTCATCGGAAAGCTCTCCATTAAGCCATTTTGCTAAATAATTTTCCTGCATGATTTCCAGGCTTTACCTTAATATAACAACTACATGTAAAAAAACCCTACTTTTCAATTTAAAATTATCAATGTACACTGTTCAATTGTAATTTTTGTCCTGTTCAAATTACCTATTGTCATTTGTTATTTTTCTTCACTCTTCACTCTTCACTCTTCACTCTTCACTCTTCACTCTTCACTCTTCACTCCTTACTGTCAATTGTTTATTGCTCATTTTTCAAATTCCATCAATTTCTTCTCTCAGTGATTTTAACGCCAGATGCATTCTTTTTTCAATAGCTTTTACGCTTACCCCCTCCATTTCTGCTATTTCGGCATATTTTTTTCCATCAATTCGGTTGAGTAAAAAAGTAGTTCTTTGATTTTCTGGTAAACGGTTCAACGCATTGTCCAGTTTTTGTTTATACTCTTTTTCTTCCAATAGAAATTCAGGAGACTCGTTGAATTGTTCTTTACTTGGTTCTGCGTACTTCAATCGCACTTTTTCTGCTTTAAGAACATTCAAATACATATTATTGGCCACAGTATACAAATAAGATTTTGCCTTTTCAGGGGATACTTTATTGCAATTCTCCCAAAGTTTTACAAATGCCTCCTGTACGGCATCATGCGCTTTTTCCTCATTGCCAAATTTATAATATATAAAGTTGAAAAGCGTTTTTGAATTAGCTCTGAATATGGAGCTATATACTTGGTCTTCACAAACATTGCTCATTTACGGTGGCGTGTTTGTGTTCAAATATATCTTAAAAAAATGGAAGATTGAGTAGGGTTTTTTTTTAGGCAATTGTTCTAGAGGTGTACCAAGAAACAAAAATCCAAATCGTTATGAAAAATCTATTCAACAAACTAGTACTAACAAACCTCCTCTTCATGGCCTTGCTGTTTACAGCTTGTCAGGAAGAATTTGAAGAAGTAGGAGGAGACACCCAAGAAACTATCTCTGCCAATTCCAACACGGCAATTCTGATAGAAAACACAACCTCCAATGATGGTTCCTTTGACAATATTGTTGACGGCGCCAGCTGTTTGGCCATCAAATTCCCATACACTGTAGAAGTAAATGGTATTCAAATAACTATCGATTCAAGAGAAGATCTGCACACAATTGAGGAAATCTTTGACGAGCTGGATACCGATAATGATATTCTTGATATCATTTTCCCCATCACAATCACATTTGGTGATTTTTCCGAATTGGTTATTGAAAACTTTGAACAGTTGCGTGAACTCGCTGCACAATGTACAGAAGGTGGAGGAGATGATGATATAGAGTGTATTGACTTTGTTTATCCGATTACTTTGTTCACATTCGATATTGATGAACAACAGACAGGTGAAGTTACCGTAAGCAGTGATATGGAATTGAGAAGATTCTTTGCTGGCTTGGAAGATAACGAACTAGTAAGTATTCAATTTCCCTTGACCTTGAAAAAATTTGATGGAAGTGAAATTGTAGTGAATACCAATGCTGAATTAGCCGCCGCTTTGGAACGTGCTAAAGATGAATGTGATGAAGATGATGATGATGACTTTAACGATGATGATTTTACTAAAGAAAGATTAGATCATTTATTGGTAGAATGCCCATGGGAGATTCGTGAAGTAATTCGCATGAGTATGGACCAGACCGGTCAGTATCTTGAAAATACATTGAATTTCTCTGAAGATGGAAGTGTAGTCTACCAAAATGCAGCAGGTAGCATGATAACCGGAGAATGGAGTACAAGGGTTACCGATAATGGTATCGCACTTAATCTTGAATTCGGAACACTGGTTGACTTTACTTTGGAATGGTTGGTTTACGAAATAGGAGACCACAAGATAAAACTATACTCTGACGAAGGAAATAAAATCGTACTTAGACAAGATTGTCCGGACAACGGAAATGGAAATGGTATTATTAGCGTCGAAACCTTGACCAATGCTTTATTGGAATGTGATTGGATTATTAAAAAGGTAACCAATCAAGGCGAGGAAATTGAAAGACTCTTGGGCTATGAATTCATATTCACTCAAGACGGTACGTTAACCGTAGGTAATGGTATTACTACCTTTGACGGCACTTGGGAAATAATATCGAATAATGATAACGTACGTACGCTAAAAATTAACATTGGTGATGAGCCTGCGGTATCTTTTGAGTGGCCTTTGACCGAAATTGATGGACCAAGTATTGCAGGAGCAACACGATTGGTATTCTTTGATGAAAGTGCAGACTATAAGATGGTTCTTGAAAAAGTTTGTGACGATAATGCAGGTGATAGTGATGTAGCTGAAATCCGAAATATTATGTTTGGGGGCGACTGGAATGTTACCCTATATGATGATGAGGGAATGGACGGTACCGCCAACTACTCAGGTTTGGATTTTAATTTTTCTATGATGAACCAACTAGAGGTGTCCATAAATGATAACCCTCAAATTTCTGGCCTCTGGAGAGTTATTCGAGATACTTCTGACAACCTTGTACTTTTCATAAACTTCGATGATAATGGAATATATGGAGAACTAACCGAAGCTTGGTTTGTTACTAATGTAGATGCCAACAGAATTGAATTAGTCTACGAAGACGAAAATGTGAATTTCAAAACTTTGGTTTTTGAAAAACCATAACCAATTTCCCCAATAGTCATGAAAAGGACGGTCCTCCCCAAGGCCGTCCTTTTCTTTTTATTTGTAACTTTGCCGTCTTCAAAAATGACAAAA
>JBCCXJ010000032.1:0-32961 GCA_039191905.1 Bacteroidota bacterium
AAAAATTGCTATGAAAAAGAAAATTAGATATTGGTTTCCCAACATCAGATTCAAATATACGTTTTTTATTTGAACGGAAAACTTTTAATCGCTATGAGAACATATCTTTAACCTTTTCAAAGAAAGATTTATCAGATTTTTGAGGTTTTGGTATAAAATTGTCATCATTTTGCATTCGCTCAAAAAACTCTCGCTGTTCCTTGTTCAGTTCCTTCGGAGTCCACACATTTACATGTACCAATAAATCTCCGCTTCCATAACCGTTAATGTTGGAAATACCTTTCCCACGTAACCTCAATATTTTACCTGATTGAATTCCAGATTCCAACTTGATTCGAACCTTACCTCCTACAGCATCTATCTCTTTTGAACTCCCTAAAACGGCCTCAGAGAAACTAATATATAGGTCATAATGAAGATTATCTCCTTCTCTCTTTAGTGTTGCGTGTTCCTGGGTTTCAATGGCCACTAACAAATCTCCTGGAATTCCATTTCCTGGAGCACCGTTTCCTTTTCCAGAAACCTTTAGTTGCATTCCCTCTTCAACACCTGGAGGTATTTTTATGGACACGGTTTCTTCAACCGTGTTAAGTCCTTGCGCATCCGCTCCACTTGGACGTTTGTCAATGGTTTGACCAGAACCTCCGCATGTATTACATGTTGTAGAGGTTTGCATTCTTCCTAAAATGGTATTGGCAATCTTGGTTACTTGACCACTACCGTTACAGGTTGAACAAGTTTTGTAGGTAACTCCATCAGCTTGGACTTTCCTTCTGACCTTGACTTTTTTCTCGACTCCATTTGCAACCTCTTCCAAAGTTAATTTTACTCGAATACGCAGGTTACTACCTTTCACAAGGCGTTGACCTCCACCGAATCCGCCAAATCCACTAAAACCGCCTCCAAAAGCGCTTCCGAAAATATCGCCGAACTGGCTGAAAATATCATCCATGTTCATACCCCCGCCGCCAAATCCGGCACCGCCCTCAAAAGCTGCATGACCAAATTGGTCATATTTAGCTCTCTTATCCGGGTCGCTCAACACTTCATACGCTTCTGCTGCCTTTTTGAACATCTCTTCAGCCTTAGCATCTCCTGGGTTTTTATCAGGATGAAACTCGATGGCCTTTTTACGGTATGCTTTTTTTATCTCGGCTGCAGATGCTCCTTTGGCAACGCCCAATATTTCGTAAAAATCCTCCTTCATAGGTTTTGTTTAATTACCGACTACCACTTTTGGATGTCGAATGATGCGTTCTCCCAGTTTAAACCCCTTTTCAATCACATCTATGATTTTACCTTTCATTTTTTTATTGGGAGCTGGTATTTGGGTTATTGCTTCGTGTACTTCTGCGTCAAAAGCATCTCCTTCACCTACTTTAATTTGCTCTAACCCCTTATTCCTAAGAGTTTCCTTGAACTTTGCACTAATAAGCTCAACACCCTTGTACATTTCCTTATCTTCAGATTTGGACAGCTCCTTTAAGGCTCTATCAAAATCATCCATTACTGGTAATAAGGCAACTATTACTTCTTGACCCGCGGTTTTAAAAAGGTCCATACGTTCCTTTGATGTGCGCTTTTTAAAGTTTTCGAACTCTGCAAAAAGACGTAAAAACTTATCCTTTTCTTTGGCCAATTCTTCTTGTAGTTTTTCCTCTTCGGAAAGTTTGTTTTCTTCTACCTCATTACCTTCTCCTTCTCCCACAGTATCATCGTTCAGTTCAGGGGTTTCTACAGATTGAGCATCTTTTACCTCTTCTTGTATTTCCTCAACTTTACTTTTCTTATCCATATTTAGAGTTTCGTTTTTCGTTTTTGAAGTGGCAAAAGTACTGCCATTTGTCTGAAAATGTCAAAATGTCACAGGAAAACAATAAAAAACCGCCAAAAGGCGGTTTACCATTAACATTATGTATTTTTTATTAAACGTATTCCTTATCCAAAGAAACCATGGAGCCTTCTTGTCGAGGATGTTTTGATTTTAAAAGATGTTCCAAAGCAGACCCAATATTTGAGTAGGTATAGATGAAGCCTTGTTTCTCTATTCGCTTGCTACATACGCGTTGGCTAGCGAAAAGCAAATATGACATTTCTCCCAATAACAATTGCATAACAGGTTTTGGAACATGGGGCAATACCAATGGTCGTTTCAACACTTTAGCCAGCTCTTTTGTCATTTTTGAATTGGTAACCGGATTTGGCGCCACTGCATTAAAAACCCCTTTAAGATTATTTGTCATTGCAAAAACAAACATTTCTGCCAAATCATCAATATGAATCCACGATTGCCATTGTTCTCCACTGCCCATTGCAGCTCCAGCAAAGTTCTTTATTGGTTTAGCCATTTTGGGAAGCGCTCCACCTTCATTGGACAATACAATACCTATCCTCATAATGACCGTATTGAAAGAGTATTTTTTGAACTCCTTTATTTTTTCTTCCCACTTTTGGACCACTTTTCCTAAAAAACTATCGTCAACCCCAACATCCTTTTCATCACATAAATCGATTTGAGAACTGGGATAGATTCCAATCGCAGAAGCAGAGGTGAAATGTTCAATCTGGGAGGCATCGACTTGATCTAGGCCAAAACTCAATGTAGAGAGGCTATCAAGTCTACTGGAAAGCACTTTCGATTTGTATGATGTTGTCCACTTTTTGGCAATTGTAGCACCGGCCAGATTTACAATTGCGGTAACCCCATCAAAACAAGCTGTATCAATTTCACCTTTGGAAGGATTCCAAAAAAAACCTTGATAATTTTCTTTGGAAACAATTTTTTCTTTCCGTGTAGTTAGATAATGGACAGGGATATCGCGTTGATGCAAGGCCTTTGTAATAGCCTTGCCAACTAATCCTGTTGCTCCAGTTATCAATACTTTCATAACGTGCTTTTGAGGCAAAAGTAAATGTTTAAATCGCTGTTTTTGAGGGATTAATTCAGCTTTAACACAATTGTTTAAACTTTAAGTAAATTTATGATAAGTCCCCATTTCCAATTTAACGTTCATTTAGGAATGCTTGCCTTTTTGGTTCCCCGTAACATTTCTCTTTTTCCTGGCGGCCCTTCCAACCGCTCCACCCGAAAACCGACTGCCTGCATAGCCCGCCTCACACTGCCCTTGGCGGAGTAGGTAACTAAAACTCCTTCCATTTTTAATGCCGTATACATAATTTGAAATATCTCCTCTGTCCAAAGTTCTGGTTGTACTCTGGGACCAAAGGCATCGAAATAAATAAGGTTGAACAAATTGGTCTCTGTAATGTCGCGAAAATCCTTTTTTTGTTTTGTCAACCTAAAATTTTCGGAAATCATAGTATCGGTTTCCCAAGAACACTGGTGCATCAAATGAAATTCACTTTCAAAAGCTTGGGCAGATAGACTGGAAACATAATCCAATTGTTGCACTTCCTCTATGGTTACCGGGAACTGCTCTACTCCAACGTAGTGTATGAAGTTATCGTTTTTTTTCCCCTCAATGAATGTAATCAGGGCATTGAGTCCTGTTCCAAATCCTATTTCTAGAATATTCAATTTATTGAGGTTCATGCATTCCAGTCCATGTTTGATAAAAACATGATACGCTTCTTGAACAGCCCCATGTTTTGAATGATATTGTTCCTGCCACTCTTCGAGTTGTATGGTTTTTGAACCATCTGCAGTTTCAATAATTCGACGTTTCATCTTTTACTCACGGATTAAGACACCATCCGCTTCGAAACGTAGTTGCTTTTTTGGTTTGGATATCTTGGCTATCTCTGTAGGAGAAGCCCCTCTGTCTTTAGCATAGTGCTTTTGGTCTTCGATGGACATTTCGGATGTAAATACAATGCCGTTAACGGTAACCTCTTTATCCGAAGAATCTATTGGCACAAAAAATCCGTAGTCTTTAAATCGAACAAAAACTTCTTCTTCATTCTCAAGTGTGACCTTCATCCAGCATCCTTTAACTTGACATACCGATTTGATTTTCCCAGTCAATTGTGTTTCTATGGTGTCTTTTGTAACGAGTTGCTTGTTTAAAGAAGTGACCGACTCAGTTTCCTTCACCAAGCTGAACTCCTGTCCATAAAAACGGTCAGTTTTTTCTTCCTGTGCATGAAGAGATGTGACAAAAACGATTAAAAAAGTAGCAGCGAATATGTTAAAATGCCTCATAATTAACAAGTTTTAAGTACATCCTAAATAAGGATAACAATTAGAATTGGGAGTTAGACCAAAACTAACAATAAATGGCTAATTTTAAGCCCTAATATGTAAAGTTATGGATACGATGGTTAACAACATTTCTGTGGAAAAAGCGGCTACTTCCAAGATTCATAATGTGGATTTTGAAAATCTTGCGTTCGGAAATACGTTTACCGACCACATGCTGGTCTGCGACTATGAAAATGGCTCTTGGAATACACCTAAAATTGTACCCTATGGACCCATTGCATTGGAACCTTCTTCCAAAATATTTCATTATGGACAGTCCATTTTTGAAGGAATGAAAGCGTATAAAGATGAAGCAGATGATATATGGTTGTTTAGACCATTGGAAAACTGGAAAAGATTAAACAAGTCTGCCAAAAGACTTGCCATTCCAGAATTACCAGAAAGCCATTTCATGGATGGACTTACATCTTTACTGCAGCTGGAAAAAGATTGGGTTCCCAAAAACCCTGGTAGTTCACTTTACATTCGTCCATTCATGTTTGCTTCAGGAACTGGATTCCATGCATCTCCGGCTGACCGATACAAGTTTATTATAGCCTTGGCACCTTCTGGGGCTTATTTTTCAGGGAAGGTCAAAGTGAAAATTGAAGAAACCTATTCTAGGGCGGCCAATGGCGGTGTTGGATATGCCAAAGCTGGTGGTAATTATGCGGGACAGTTCTACCCAACTCAACTAGCCGTTGCCGAAGGATATCATCAGGTGATTTGGACTGATGACAACAACCACGAATTTATTGAGGAAGCAGGTGCAATGAATGTTTTTATTCGTGTTAACGATACGCTTATCACAGCACCTACAAACGACAGAATTTTAGATGGTATTACTAGAAAAAGTATTCTGGATATAGCCAAAGCAGAGGGAATTACCACAGAAGTTCGTAAAATATCAGTAAACGAAGTGGTTGAAGCTGCCAAAAATGGTTCCCTAAAGGAAATGTTCGGAGCTGGCACAGCAGCAGTCATATCCCCAATAGCTGTATTTGGGTATAAAGGCATAGATTATGAACTTCCGGAAATCGAAAACAACTATGCTTCCAGACTCAAGAAACGGATAACAGATATCCAATACAATAGAACCGAAGATAGTTTTGGTTGGCGATTTAAAGTATAAAGACTAATTGAAAAGAGCACATCGGTGCTCTTTTTTATTTATCCAATACGGCTTGAATGTCTGGTTTAAAATAGTTGGGGCCTTTAAGTACTTTTCCATCTTCCCTATATATGGGTTTTCCGTCCTCTCCAAGTTTGCTCATGTTACTTTTTTGGATTTCCTCAAAAACTTCTTCAATTTTATATTGCATGCCATGCTCCAAAATAGTACCACAAAGAATGTAAAGCATATCACCTAAAGCATCGGCCACCTCAACCAAATCACCCTGATTGGCTGCTTCCAGATATTCCTTGTTTTCCTCATCCATCAATGAAAACCGCAATTGATTTTTTGCAATTCCCAAATCAGCTTTTGGATTATGCAGAACACCCAGTCCAAATGCATTGTGAAATTCTTCTACTGCTTCTATCTTTCTTTTCATTGTTTTAGTAATTGACTTAATTTTGCTAAAAATAGAAAATATGTTCAGCTCAGGGCAACTGATTTTTGCTAGTTTGTTTATTGTAGCTTTTATTGGAGTTATGATTTTCTCCTATAGAAAAGACAAAAAATTACACACAAAAAATTATAAGGGCGTTATCTGGATTTTGTTTTCTTTTATGATATTCGTGGTTTTCCTTTTCTTAATTAAGTATTTCCTTAAAAATTAACAGATATATTGATTTCCCTACAAAAATGAACGGTTTTACAACTTAATTCGGAAGTTGGAACGTTCACATTAGGAAAACACGTACTTTTGTGGTAGCATAACCTCCGAATAAATGATAGCTTTTTTTTCTATTTTATCCGTTTTGCTGGTCATAAATGCCATATTGTTGATTTTCAGCGTTAACGGTTCAAAAGAAAGTCTTAAAAAACCCGTGCGGAAAATTTCCGAAGCTTCCGTTGCTAAACTACTTCCTAAAGAATCTTCTCAGGCCAAATACAAAAAGGCGGTTTAGTTTGTACCTTTAAGGTATGAAACAGGCTCTTCTTGTTTTTCTAGGCGGTGGCTTAGGAAGTATGCTCCGATATCTTATTTCAAAGCCCCTCAACACACTTCATAACCATTTCTATTTAGGTACGTTTACGGTAAATATTCTGGGATGTTTACTTATTGGGATTATTATGGGTCTAGCCTCCAAAAACCAAATGATATCCCAACAAAGCACCCTCTTTTTTGCCACTGGACTATGCGGAGGTTTTACTACGTTCTCCGCCTTTGCTTTTGAAAAACACTCTTTGCTAAAGGATGGTAATTTTCTACCCTTTCTTATCTATCTATCTTCCAGTGTTTTTTTGGGCATTTTAGCTGTAGCTTTAGGGACTTGGTTAGTTCGTATTCTTAGCTAGTTATAAAATCATATTATTCTGTTAATTTTTGTTAATTATTACACATTTATCAGCATAAACACCCTTAAACCATAAAAAAATTAAGGTTAATCGATTTTATATTAAGAAAAAATCATCAAATCATTAAAAAAAGTATTTTTAAAATCATATACCCCTAAAAAAATAGGGGTATTTTTTTTATACACATAAAAATACTCTGAAGAACCTATAATTTTTTATGGTCTCATGTCAATTCCTATATATTTGGCCTATCAATTAACTACTTAAATATGAAAAAAGTCGAGGCAATTATTAGAAAATCCAAATTTGATGAGGTGAAAAAAGCACTTCATGAAATTGAGGTAAACTTCTTCAGTTACTGGGATGTAACTGGAGTAGGCAATGAGAAACAAGGCCACGTGTATCGTGGTATTTCGTACAGCACTACCGATATCCAAAGAAGGTATTTGGTTATTGTGGTTTCCGATGATTTTTTGGAACGAACCGTAAACACATTACTTGAAGCTGCCGCAACAGGAAATGTTGGGGATGGTAAGATATTCGTTTCGGACGTCATGGAAGCTTATCGAATAAGAACCAAAGAAAGCGGTAGCGCAGGTATTAACTAAGATAAAAACTAACTAACAATATTTAGATTATGGACGCAGGATTATTCACAGCGAACAATGTATGGATGATGGTTTGTACCGGCCTTGTGTTTTTTATGCACTTAGGATTCTCCTTTTTGGAAATCGGTCTTACCCGTCAAAAAAATACCGTAAATATTCTTTTTAAGAATGTATTTATTATATGTGTTGGATTACTACTCTACTATATAGGGGGATTCAATTTAATGTATCCAGGATTTGAAGATGGAGATGCTGGATTTTTGAAATTTGCAGGATTTGGCATCGCCGCTCCTGAAGGCGGGATGACTCCCGATTATGCTGATGGTGGTTACACCTGGTGGACAGATTTCCTTTTTCAAGGTATGTTCGCAGCGACGGCTGCCACTATTGTTTCTGGAGCAGTTGCAGAGCGTATTAAGCTTGGAAGCTTTATGGTTTTTACCATTATCTATGTAGGCCTTGTATATCCTATAGTAGGCTCATGGCAATGGGGTGGCGGTTTCCTTTCCTCCCTTTCTTACGGTGAAGCCGAAGGGTTCTACGATTTTGCAGGTTCTACATTGGTACATTCCGTAGGAGGATGGGGAGCCTTAATTGCTATTTTCCTTTTAGGTGCCCGTATTGGGAAATTCGGTGACGATGGAAAAGCAAAGGCCATTCCTGGTCACAATCTACCCCTTACCGCAGCGGGTGTTCTTATCCTTTGGTTGGGGTGGTTCGGATTTAACGGGGGTTCCGTGCTTTCAGCAGATCCAGAATTGACTTCATTGGTATTGGTGACCACTTCTTTGGCAGCCGCTGCTGGAGGTGTATCTGCATTTGTAACTTCTTTCTTTGCGTATAAAAACTTTGACTTGACCATGTTCCTTAATGGAATATTGGGTGGTTTAGTAGGTATTACAGCAGGAGCCGATCAAATGTCTCCAAACGAAGCGGTTATTATTGGACTACTTGCCGGTATCATTATTGTTGCTGGTGTTGCACTTATTGATAAACTTAAATTAGATGATCCGGTAGGTGCTGTCGCTGTTCACCTTATATGTGGAATCTGGGGAACCCTAGCAGTCGGTATTTTTGGACAAATGGCCGGTTTTGACCAATTTTTGGTACAGTTAGCTGGAGTAGGTGCTGCAGCAACTTTCTGTAGTGTAACCGGATTTATCATCTTATTCGTCATTAAGAAAGTAGCGGGCCTCAGGGTTTCTGAAAAAGAAGAATTAGAAGGTTTGGACATCCACGAACATGGTATGGATGCCTATGCTGACTTTAGAATGAATCAGCACTAAAAAAGGAACGGAGCGTTCTGCCAAACGCTCCGTAGTATAACCTTTTTCAATTACTAAACTCAATTAAAAAAATAGAAACTCACATAACGTGAGCAACTAAATAAGTAAGACATGAAAACGATTATAAATACAAAATACATAAAAAATCTAGCTTTTGCCGCTTTGGCTTTAGTTTCAGTTACTGCGTTGGCGCAGGAGGAAGAAGAAACCAAAAAGTTCACTTTTAGTGGAAGTGTGGATGCTTACTATAGAGCAAATTTTAATGGTTTAAACAAAGAAATTCCAACTTTGGACGCAGATGGTAACGTAACAGGAAATTTTATCCCCGCCGCACCGGGAACCTCTTTTGCTAATGACCCGGGCTTTGCATTGGGCATGGTAAACCTAGTTGCTGCCTATGAAGGTGATAAAGTAGGTTTTGTAGCCGACTTGGTTTTTGGACCACGTGGTGAGGATGCAGTATTTAATTCCTTTGGTTCTCCTGCAATTGTTAACCAACTCTATGTGTATTGGAATGTAAGTGAAAGTACCACGCTTACTTTTGGTAATTTCAATACGTTCTTGGGGTATGAAGTGATTTCTCCTGTAGCTAATTTTAACTATAGTACTTCTTATATGTTCTCCTATGGACCTTTTTCACACACAGGTATTAAAGCTGATTTTGATCTAGGGAACGATTGGAGTGCTATGTTAGCTATTTTGAATCCAACCGACTTCACGGATTTCAATCCATTTGGGGAAATTTCTTTTGGAGCCCAACTAGGGTATAGCGGCCAGTTCTTAAATTTCATTTACGGAAACCAAGCAGGAGATTCATTTGTGGATGCCGCGGGCACCTTGATTGAAGGAGATGTTGATGCTTTGTTCCAAGTAGATTATACAGGTGGATTTGACATTACTGAAGATTTATATTTGGGAATCAACGCCACCTATCAAGATACCGATGACATTGGTTTTTATGGAGTAGCATTGTATCCACAGCTAAAGACATCTGAAAACTTTATTATTGGACTACGTGGTGAGTATTTTGCCGAGTCTGGAGACTTTGGTGCTATTGGTACTGGTGTTGAAGATTCTGATGTAATCGCAGTTACCCTAACAGGTAGTGCCACAATTGGAGATTTAGTTCTTAAACCAGAACTTAGGGTAGATTCAGCATCCGATGATTTCTTCTTGGATAGTGATCTAGAACCAGGTGACAGTTTAATCTCATTTGTATTAGGTGCAGTATATGGCTTTTAATTGATGGGTCAGCTAAAACATCAAAGCCTTATTCCCGAAAAGGAGTAAGGCTTTTTTAGTCCTTTTTAAAATCTTTCACTCCTGCTCTCACTTTAGTTCTCAAATAATTTTGCCTTGGCACTAGAGGGCAGGAGTACTTTTTATTATATACGCAATAGGGATTATAAGCCTTATTAAAATCAATCAAAATAGAATCTCCTTTAGGGATCGTCAAATCAATATAACGTCCGCCGCCGTAGGTTTCTTCTCCATTAGTATCATCCAGAAAAGGCAAAAACAAATAATCCTCATACCCCTCCTGGGAACGTAGCTCAGGAGTTTGGTAAATTTCTAATTGATGTTGCTTTCCGTTGAGCTCAAAATGCGCTATCCCGTATACTACCTCCTCTGTCTTCTCATCGGTTGTTGAAGGCATTAAAAAAGGAATGGCATCTGGTGTTCTTTCAAATTGAGCCCAAATGCTGTATGAAGTATCTGCATCAAAAAATGATAAGGATTCAAAATCCTTACGCAATCTATCTGGTAGCGGTGAAGTTTCTGGATTACGGAAGGATGCATTCATCTCTTCTTGAAATTCAATTATATCCAAAAGCTCAGCCGTGGCAACTTCCAATTGTTTCTGTTCATCGTGATACTTTTTTCTCCCATTGCAAGAAATACATACAACCAATATCAAAAACCAAAAGCTCCTCATCCTTTTTTTAATTCCTCAAAATAAAACTATTCAAAGGTAATGCTATCTTCGCAACACGCATTCACTTACAAATTTTCAATCATGTTACCTAGAGGCCTTTTATTAATTTTTCTCGCTTTTTTTATATGCTGTTCCCCAAAGCAGGAGACGGCAAGCAATAAGAAACAAACATTAAGGGTTTTTCCTGATTTAAAGCCCAATAGATATAATGTGGCTTTTTTGATTATGGATGGCGTTTATAATACAGAATTTACGGCACCTTATGATATATTTCAACATACCCAATACCGTAAAAGCATAAAGGCTATGAACACGTTTACCGTGGCAAATACCTTGGGACCAATTTCTTCTTTTGAAGGTTTGCGAATACTACCCGACTATGATTACACCCAAGATTCTATTCCCAAAATTGATATTTTGGTCGTTCCCAGTGCTGAACATCATCTGGATACGGATTTAGAGGACAAGGTCATGCTTGATTTTATAAAAAAAGTAGATGAAAATGCACTATTTATGACCTCACATTGTGATGGGGCCTTTGTACTGGCCAAGGCAGGGCTTTTGGACAGTGTTCTTTCCACAACATTTCCAAGTGATATCGAGAAGTACCGAAAGATGTTTCCAAAACTTAACGTTAAAGACAGTGTACTTTTTGTGCACGATGGAAAATACATTACTTCGGCCGGAGGAGCAAAAAGTTTCGAGGCTGCACTTTATTTATGCGAGTATTTGTACGGTAAGGAAATTGCAGAGTCTTTGGCGGGTGGATTGGTTATAGATTGGAATCTACAGGAAGTCCCAAAAGTTATTCCTCAATAATCCTATAACGGGCATCTTTTAAATATTTCGATACCAGTGCATTGAATTTTGGATTTATTCTGAGGAGAGCTGTATTTTCCAAACCATATAACTTTTCGCTGTCCTTAAAACCAGCTTTAAACGCTTCTTCTAAATAGAACAGCGATGTTCCAAAGTCTTCATTTTTTGCACTGAGTGCAATGATTTTCATATAGAAATCAAAATTATCTTGTTCGGTAATGGTTTTCAACATATATAAAAAGGCCAAACCATCTTCATCGATTACCTTATTCGCTAGAACCAACTCAATATTATCCTCTGCCAGAGCATTAACAAATCCTTTAAGACGGTTCCCCATTTGTTTTTCATAAACTGAGTTTCCATTGATGAACTTGTCCAACTCTTCCATTTGATACTGCCACCAACCCAAATTGTTGAAATTATGAGTCTGCACGTCCTCCTCCATATCATACGCATACTCTTCTTTCAAAAGCGCTTCTTTAAAGAAGGTAGCATTTTCCAACCTTCTCATGGCTTTGAAAGTTTTGCTTTTACGCACCCCTTTTAAAATCAATCGAAGAGAGTCTAAATTTTTATGGGCTCCATAAATGGAAAGCATTTCACCAAGGTATTGCTCGGCTAATAGCATTTTTTGTTGACTTCGTAAGCCATTTACTTTTTGAACATCATCATTGTAAGCCTTGGCCACGTAGCTTGAGTCGTTTGGTATTAGCTTTTTGCTCATTGCCCGAAGTGTAAAAATCTGAAATGCCTTTAGAAGTAAATCATTATCCGGCAACTCCTTATTTTCATCATAAATTAAAACTTGATTCGGGAATCTTAACCGGTTAAACACTTTTTCGGTAGCTAACATGTCCGTATATGCATGATCGTTTTTTCCCACTATGCCAATAAAGTGAAAAGGACGTTTCAAGTTCAAAACATCTGTATTGGACACGGAACTCCCAATTGAAATCACTCCATTAATTTTGTTTAAAAACAAAGGAGTCAATGAAGCATATATTCCGCCCGATTCCCTACCAGCTATGTAAATTCTGTTTCTTTGGATAGGTAGTATTCTTGCAACCCGTTCCAGAACTTGACCTGTTTTTAGCATGTTTTTGGTTAAGCTGAGAGAATCTTCAATCCCAACTGCTGCGAGTATATATCCTTCTTTTTCTGCTGCTTGCACAAACCAAGATGCAACTTGTTTTTCCTTTTTCTCCTGATCAATCACCAATAGCAAGGGCCAATTCTTAGTGGTATCAAATTTCTTGGGAAGATAAAGGGAGTAGACATCCGGAATGGAGTCGTTGATTTTTAAGGAATCAATAATCTTTCCTTTTTTTAAAACAAGCTGTTGGCCAATTATCATCTGAAAAAAAAGACAGGCCAAAAGGAACAACAGATTTTTTTTCATAGCATGTTTGTAACAAAAATCCGGCCAAAATTCCGAATCCGGCAAAACATTTTAAAGGTACGCCATAATATGAAGCAAACCTAGTTGGCTTTGATTGGGGAATTGCCGATAACATTGGATAATACGATATGAGTACGACACTCTCCATATATAATCAGCTCATCGATAAATTGCTCCAAGTGGCTTTGATCCCTTAAAATAACCTCCATGATAATGTTTTCATTGCCCGTTATCCGATAACAGTTTACAATTTCATCAAAAGACTTCACTTTCTCTAGGAATGGCTTTAACTTTCCCAAAAATGCCTTGAGCATTATTATGGCCTTTAGCTGATGTCCCAGCTTGGTGTGCGATACCTTGGCAAAATAACCTTCAATAATACCAGCGTCTTCCATCTTTTTGACCCTTTCTGCAACCGCTGGTGGAGTAAGCCCTACTTTTCTGCCGATACTGGCCAAAGAAGCACGCGCATCTTCCTGTAAATAGTTAAGGATTTCCCAATTTAATCCATCAATTTTCATAGCTAAAGCAATTTTGTACAATATACTTAATTTCAAAAGTAAAAATTGTCTTTAACTTTACAATAAAAAGTAGTTTTAAAGTATTCATTTTTAAATTTATGTCTACAAAATTGCTAGGTTAAATAATGGAATCTGCTTCTTTTAATTCACAAAAAATATATCGTAAATCTGTAGCCTTACAGGATTTAAGTGAAGCTATTGCGGCCTATTTTTCTTCCAACAAAGATTCCTTTGCCATAAAGCGTTACAGTAGTTTTAGAGATGATGTCTCAAAATCTTTGGTGACCGATGCAAATTTGATTACTAAACAAATCCGACTGGCTTCCTCAAGTAATTCATATAGCACAAGAATGAAAAGTTTGGCCTTTATCAATGTAATGACCCAAAACATCTTGGCGTATTGCAATGGATTGGAAAAAGACGGTGTCAAAGAAAAAGAGTACTTGAATCTTTTACGTAAGGAAATCAGAAGTTTTCGAGTTTCTTTCAAAAAATGGCGAAAGTCTTTCCAAAATGGAATGGACTAAAACCCTACTCTTACATATTTCTTCTATACTGACCCCCAACCTGAAAAAGTGATTCGGTAATCTGACCTAGGGAACAATATTTTGAAGCCTCCATTAGCGTGCTAAACATATTTCCATTCTGAACAGCAACTTGTTTTAGGGCTTCCAATTGTTTCACGAATTCTTTTTTATTTCCTTGATGCAGATTTTTAAGGGTTTTAATTTGATTTTTCTTCTCCTCTTCTGTTGCACGAATTACTTCATCAGGAAGAATTGTGGGGGAGCCTTTGGAACTTAAAAAGGTGTTTACTCCAATAATAGGATATGCTCCGGAGTGTTTCAAAGTTTCATAATGCAAACTTTCTTCTTGAATTTTTGAACGTTGGTACATGGTTTCCATAGCTCCCAGAACTCCACCTCTTTCAGTAATTCTATCAAATTCCAATAATACGGCCTCCTCAACTAGATCCGTAAGCTCTTCAATTATAAAGGATCCTTGTATTGGGTTTTCGTTTTTGGCAAGGCCCAATTCCTTGTTTATAATCAACTGAATTGCCATTGCTCTACGAACCGATTCTTCCGTTGGCGTAGTGATGGCCTCATCATAGGCGTTGGTATGTAAAGAATTGCAATTATCATAGATAGCATACAAGGCCTGCAGCGTGGTTCTAATGTCGTTAAAGTCAATTTCTTGAGCGTGTAGACTACGTCCAGATGTTTGGATATGGTACTTGAGCATTTGTGCTCTAGGATCTGCACCGTATTTATCCCGTAATGCTTTGGCCCAAATTCTTCTGGCAACTCGACCGATCACCGCATATTCCGGGTCTACTCCATTGGAAAAGAAAAACGAAAGGTTGGGACCAAATTTATTAATGTCCATCCCCCTGCTCAAATAGTACTCGACGTAGGTAAATCCGTTACTTAAAGTAAAGGCCAACTGGGTAATTGGGTTAGCGCCCGCCTCGGCAATATGATACCCGGATATTGAAACTGAATAAAAATTACGAACCTGATTGTCAATGAAATACTCTTGAACATCTCCCATCAACCGCAAGGCAAACTCGGTCGAAAATATACACGTGTTCTGGGCTTGATCTTCTTTTAGGATATCCGCCTGCACCGTTCCCCTAACTTGCGAGAGGGTACTTTTCTTGATTTCTTTATACACATCCGCGGGTAGCACCATATCTCCCGTTACTCCCAAAAGCATGAGTCCCAACCCGTTGTTACCCTCGGGAAGTTCACCATAATATATTGGACGGGAAACTCCTTTTTTCTTGTAAATCGCCGAAATCTTTGCCTCAATTTCTTTTTCCAGTCCATTTTCGGAAATATACTTTTCACAATTCTGGTCAATAGCTGCATTTAAGAAAAAAGCAAGTAGCATGGGAGCGGGTCCATTGATGGTCATACTCACCGAGGTCATTGGATTACTCAAATCAAATCCAGAATACAATTTCTTGGCATCATCCAAACAGCATATGGATACACCCGCATTACCAATTTTACCGTAGATATCTGGCCGCACATCCGGGTCACTCCCGTATAAGGTGACTGAATCAAAAGCTGTTGAAAGCCGCTTTGCCGGCATATCCAAACTTACGTAGTGAAATCTCTTATTGGTCCGTTCAGGTCCTCCTTCCCCAGCAAACATGCGAGTTGGGTCCTCACCCACCCTTTTAAAAGGATACAATCCTGCAGTATATGGAAACTCTCCTGGCACATTTTCTTGTAGCATCCAACGCAATAAATCCCCCCAAGCCTCATATTTAGGTAAGGCTACCTTGGGAATCTGGCTATGTGATAAAGATTCAGTATGCGTATCAATGTGAACTTCTTTATCTCTTACCTTGAAAGTATATACCGGAGATTTATATCGGTTAACCTGATGCTCCCATTTTAAAATCAAATCCCAGTTGTAAGGGTCTAAATCCATTTTGACCCTATCAAATTCTTTGATTAGTATGGTTAATACATCCTTTGTGTCGTCTTGTTTACATTGTTTTTTTAAGCCACTATCATCAAGACCAGATTTAGAGAGAAATCGGGTTTGTCCCTTTTTTAGATCCAATCCAACTACGGAAGCTATGGTCATAAAAATACCATACAATTTTTGCGCAGTAGCTATTTGAGTATCTGCTTTAGTATCGTAAGCCCGGTTGTTTTCTGCGATTTCGGATAAGTAACGGGTTCGTGCAGGAGGAATTACAAAGACCTTCTCCGTCATTTCCGTAGAAACCTCAAAACCCGAGACCAAGTTGGAATTTGCCTTACTTACAAGCGTCTCCATAATCGCTTTGTACAGCTTGTTCATTCCTGGGTCATTGAACTGGGAAGCTATGGTTCCATAAATGGGTAATTCGTCCATATGGGTATCCCATAAACCATGATTGCGCATATATTGCTTTTTCACGTCACGAATGGCATCCAGAGCGCCTCTTTTGTCAAACTTGTTGATGGCCACTAAATCGGCAAAGTCTAACATATCAATTTTTTCCAACTGTGTAGCTGCGCCAAATTCTGGAGTCATCACATACAGGGAAACATCACTATGCTCCAGAATTTCTGTATCGGATTGACCAATTCCGGAGGTCTCCAAAATAATCAAATCGTAGTGGGCGGCCTTTAGTATTTCAACGGCTTCCGAAACATGTTTTGAAAGGGCCAAATTGGATTGTCTTGTAGCCAGTGAACGCATATAGACCCTATCATCTTTAATGGCGTTCATACGAATACGATCTCCTAAGAGAGCACCTCCAGTTTTTCGTTTAGAAGGGTCTACGGAAATGATACCTATATGTTTATCTGGAAAGTCCATTAGAAATCTTCGCACGAGCTCATCTACCAAGCTCGATTTTCCAGCACCACCTGTTCCTGTTATCCCCAAGACGGGCACAGTAGCTCTTGAATTTTCTATTTGGCTTTGATACTCAGCGTAGGCTTCCGGTGTATTTTCAGCTAAGGAAATTAATCTAGCGATTGTATTGGGTTGTTTTTCTTGAAGAAGCTGAGGCAAATCCTTGCTTTTAGGAATACAAAGACCAGGAAATCCCGTATCGCTCCGTTGTACCAAATCGTTAATCATACCTTGAAGTCCCATTTCCCTGCCATCATCCGGGGAATAAATACGCTCAACCCCATGTTTCATCAATTCTTCAATCTCCTTGGGAAGAATAACTCCTCCTCCTCCTCCAAAAATCTTAATCTGACCTGCATTTCTTTCTTGTAGCAAATCATACATGTACTTAAAGTATTCATTATGCCCCCCTTGATACGAAGTCATGGCAATGGCATTGGCATCTTCTTGAATGGCACAATCAACCACTTCGGCAACACTTCGATCATGCCCTAAGTGGATAACCTCAACACCAGTAGATTGAATTATTCTCCGCATGATATTTATAGCAGCATCATGGCCATCAAAAAGCGAAGCGGCGGTAACAATTCGTATTTTATTTTTTGGTTGGTAGGGCTTCGATTGCTCCATTGTTAATTTAAGGTCAAAAATTCCCATGCAATTTACGAAAAGTGCAACAAAAATTTGATTTTAATCCATATTTTATAAAAATATTAAACTTAACCCATTACTTTTTTTTGATATCATAATTTTGAGGCCTAAAACGTGATTTATGAAACTCACCATACTTATTCACTGTCCTGATCAACCTGGAATCATTCATTCTACAACTGGGTTTATCGCCAACATTGGAGGAAACGTTGTGTATTTGGACCAACACGTGGACAAGCAAGTCGGAGTATTCTTTATGCGCTTGGAATGTGAGTTTGTGGAAACATTTGGTTTATCTGCCTTGAAAACGGATTTTGAAAAAGAAGTGGCACAACAGTATCAAATGCGATGGAATGTATTCACTGATTCAGAAAAACCAAAAATGGCTCTTTTTGTGTCTAAATACAATCATTGCCTTTATGATTTACTAAGTCGATACCAATCTGGTGAGTTATGGGTAGATATTCCTTTTATTTTGAGCAACCATCCCAATTTGGAATACATCGGTGAGCAATTCAACATTCCCTACTACCATGTTCCGGTAACCAAGAATACTAAAGAGAAAGCTGAAGACGAACAGCTTTCATTTTTGGTAAAGCATAAAGTGGATTTTATTGTTTTGGCCCGCTATATGCAGATTGTATCCCCAAAGATTATTGATAAGTTTCCAAACAACATCATCAACATCCATCATTCCTTTTTGCCAGCGTTTGCCGGTGCCAAGCCTTACCATGCCGCTTTTGAACGTGGGGTAAAAATCATTGGAGCTACTAGTCATTATGTTACCGAAGAATTGGATGCCGGACCTATTATTGAGCAAGATGTGGCAACAGTATCCCATACCCACGCCGTCAAGGATTTTATTGCCAAAGGCCGGGATTTGGAAAAAATTGTTCTGGCCAGGGCCGTTAAACTTCATTTGTCACGAAAAACCATGGTATACAATAATAAAACTGTTATTTTTTCTTGATTTTCATTGGTAGAGAGAGCCTTTCTTCTTTAGAAAATGTATTTTGAAGAAATTTTCAAAAAAAGAGTCCCGATGAAACGTATAATTTTAGGCCTGATTCTGGTTTTTACAGCCTCAGCATGTACTGAACTTCAACAAGTTGTGAATCAATTGCCTCAGGGCACCAGTGGTATTGGCAATGCAGAAATTGCGCAAGGTTTACGCGCCGCCCTAGACCAGGGTATTGATAAACAAGTCCAAAAATTATCATTAAAAGATGGTTTTTTTAAAAATGAATTGGTAAGAATCCTACTGCCAGATGAGTTAAAAAAAGTGGATAAAACGCTTAGGGACGTAGGCCTTGGGAATTTAGCTGATGAAGGTTTGCGCATCTTAAATCGAGCTGCAGAAGATGCCGTTGGTGAAGCTACACCCATCTTTGTAGATGCGGTAAAGGGAATAACTTTTGGAGACGCCAAACAGATTCTTTTGGGTCCTGAAAACGCGGCGACACAATATTTGGAGCAATCCACTAGCTCGCAACTCTACAATAAATTCGAGCCAAGGATAGAAGCTTCTTTCAAAAAAGTTGGGGCTGACCAGATTTGGAACTCATTGATAACCAAATACAACGCACTTCCTTTGACTGCCGACGTAAATCCAAATCTAACAGAATATGTAACTCAAGAAGCCCTTAGTGGGGTGTATACTATGATTGCGGTTGAAGAGAAGGAAATCCGTACTAAATTGTCTTCGCGAACCACCGATCTATTGAAAAGGGTTTTTGCCCTTCAAGATGGTAAATAAGAATTTCTTACACGCACAATATCAACGAAATACCTCCGTTATACTTATATCAGAGCAAGGTAATTATAACCTAATCCTAAAGTTAAATTAACCTTCGCAAACTGGTTAAAAAGGAATTTTGTAACCAATTATCTGAGTTAGCATTTTTTTGAGTTAGTTAGTTTTAACCGGTGTTCGCACCGGTTTTTTCTTTTTTAAAAAACTGATTTTCATTTGTTTACATTAATCTGAAAATTCTTTCAAGACTCTTTTCCCTGAAGTAAACTATTATCGGGAATTACGGGATTTAGGACATTTTTAACATTTCTAGGGTGTTTAATAAGTAAATTGAATACATACAAGCTAATTCAATCAATCGAAAAAGTGAGGAGGTCAATACTCATACTTGTCCTGTCATTGTTTACATTTTCTGGAAACGCCAACTTTCGTCCATCAAAGGAGAAAACCTTGGCAGCATCCCTTCTTTCCTATCAAGATTCCATTAAATGGGCAGATTATTTTTACAACATACAACGGTACAACAAGGCCATCCCCCTTTATGAAAAGAACTTGGAAAATCCGAATATTCCCAAAACACGCGTTTTAAAACGTTTGGCCCTCAGTCAGGCAGCTTTGGAAAACTCATTCAAATCTACCGAAAACCTAAACAGGTATCTACAATTGGAATTCAATCCAAATTTTTTAGTAAACGAAGGTTTTGATCCTATTCGGGAAACCAATGAATTCAAAAGAATTGAAGAGCTTGTTATCCCTAAGGTCACCACTTGGTCCGTTATTCATCTTTTTGTGGCCATTATTGGGTTTTATATTGTGTTATTAATCGCTTTGAACAATCAAATTAAGCCGGTATCTCGCATACTTATTGGGAGTTTTATTTTTATTCATTCCTTTTTCATACTTCACATTAGCATTAACACCGCCCACTATTTCTTTGAGTACCCCCATACCTATTTAATGTCCACCTGGGGAACATTTTTGTATGGGCCATTATTGTATTTCTATATAAAAAGAACTTCTCAGAAGTATTCTTTCAAGTTGCTCGACCTTTTACATTTGATTCCGACATTTATTCTTTTGGTTTACCTGATTATTGAAGTCTACACGATGTCTGCCCAAAGTAAAATAGTTTTAATGCTTTCCCGTATGCAAAATGGTCTAGGGCCCCAAGATTCCAGCCGTCTTGTGTTGATTGTAGTCTTAAAAATACTTTCGCTCACGGTTTATGGTTTCTTTATTGCTAAAGCATACCATTCAGGAAGAAAGAAAAAACTGATAGATTTGAAAAGCCTGAAGTGGCAGAAAAACTTGTATGTAATTCACATTCTGTATGTACTTACCTATACGGCCTATGGTATCGTTGTAATAAACGGGTATTCCAACGGTTGGTTATACGATATTTCGACCGCAAGCATGGCAGTTATGGTACTTTATGTAGGGTATTCAGCGAATATCCAACCTGATGTTTTCAACGGGGTATACTCGTATACAACCAACAAGCTATTTCCTAAATACGAAAAGTCTGGACTCACCCCTAGCTTATCACTTGAATTGAAAGACAGTCTTGTACACCTTTTTGCCGTTGAAAAAATGTACAAGGAAAATACCATTAATCTGGATATGGTAGCCAACCGACTGAATACAACACGTCATAATGCATCACAAGTGATCAATGAACACTTTAATGTAAGTTTTCATGAGTTTGTCAACATGTATAGAATAAAAGAGGCTAAAGAGCTTCTTATCAGTGATGGCAACAAAAAACTAAACATAATTAATGTGGCCTATGAAGTAGGTTACAACAACAAGGTTACTTTTAATAAGGCATTTAAAAAAGATACCAACTTAACCCCTACCCAATATCAAAAGACAGTAATTGAATCAACTTCGTAAAGGTAACTATTGAGCGGATGAAGGTAATGGTTTATAAGGGTTAGTGTAACAACTATGGGCACCACCTATCTTTAACTTAAGAAAACAGCCCACCATATTCTTCACAAACTGCTTTGTCTCTAGAATTGGGTTTTTTGAATTAGTCAGCAAAATATCCTTGGGCTGTTTTATTTTCTTTTATACAATCCATCAAAAAGAACGGACACCACTTCTTTTCCTTCAAGAACCTCCCAAAGTTGGCGAACCGTCCCATCTTCATTCTTAAACCAAGTGATTCTATTTTTTAATGTTTTCCCTTCCCTTATGAATTCTTCGGAAGACATCACCATGGTATTGCCAACACGATTCCCCTTTAATTTTAAAAAGCCACCTGAGTTATCTACCCAAAGTTGCTCCCATTGCTGGCTGACTTGGTTGTAAAAGTTGATACTTGTGCCCGTATATCCTTGTTTGGCACTTGTCCAATTTTCGCGAAGTATACATCCCTGCTCTTGCTTTTGTATGATGTTTTCTCCAGCTGGACTTCCATTGGCATTGGTCACTACCCATTCCCCTATCCAAAAATCAAAAGCCGAATGATTTTTAGTACAGCAGGGACATGAAGTGGAATCTTGTGCTTTTACCGTTTGAAACACGAACAGAAGAAGAATAGGAATGAAGATTTTCATCATAAAAGATTTTATGATGCAGTATATAAATAATCGATTACTTTTTGGTTAAAAATTAGCGGCTGCTCCACATTTACCACATGTCCGCAATTTTCAACTACGAATAGACTTGATTCCTTATGGGTTTTGACCACTTTTTGAATGGTAGGAAGAAAAAGATAATCTTCTCCTCCCATGATATAAAAAGTAGGTATACGAATATCTGCGCCTCTAAAAAACCGCAGTAAAGGGTTAATCTCAGAAGTGAGCTTAAACCATCGGATAAATTCTTTTTGGTATAATTTTTTGGCTTCCCTAACAAAGAGCGAGCGTGATTCTCTATGGTTCTTGTTGGGCATTATGATGAAAGCAAAAAATTTATACAACCATAAGTAGGGCACCACAGATTTAAAAATTATACCTAGGCGCATTAGAACTTGAGACCTAAAGTTCAGCTTCATTATTGCACCGCCCATTACCATACTTTTAACCCTATTGGGATAATTCTCAGCTAGATTTCTAATAAGTATGGTGCCTAGGGAAATTCCAATAAAATGTGACTTATCTATATTTTCATAATCTATGACCTCCACTATGTCTTCAGTAATGGAATCGAATGTATAACGGTCATTGAACGCATCTTTCAAATTAGGTTTTGAGTTACCATGACCTCGCAAATCTAAGAGAAGCACATTAAAGTGTTTTTTAAAATCCCTCACCTGCTTATACCAAATTGTAGAACTACCTCCCGCTCCGTGAACGAACGTCACCCATTCTTTAGAAGTTTCATGTATGTATTTAGTATAGTGTAACACAGCTCTTTGGTCTAAAAGTACGTTAATTTTTTTCGAAGAAAATGTAAATACTTTCCGAACTAGGCCATTTGATGTTAAATTTTAGATAAAGTACTTGATTTATAGATGTATACACCGTGCCTAGCTCATCCAAAAAAGCAATTTCAACGTATCTTTGATATAACAAATCTTTAGTCATGCATAATCAATATTGTAAAGTAGGTACAGTTACTCCAATTACTAGTGGAAGTCATGCTGTAGCTGTTTTAAAGTTCAGATACCAAAGCTTCTTGGAAAAAGCGGCTGATGCTACTTACATCAACACCGACTTAGGAGAATTCTTTAGTAGAAAAGCCCAGGAGTTAAAAAAAGTACTGGAGAGTTTGGCGTAATTGCAGCTGTATCAGTTTAGAGGTATTTTTCCATCTCTTTTTGAAGTTTTAGTGCTTCTGCCCTAGCACTTTGGTCAAACTGCTCATCTTTTGAAGCATAAAGTATCCCCCTAGATGAATTGACCAACAAACCTATTTGGTCATTCATTCCGTACGTACATACCTCTTTGAGACTTCCACCTTGTGCCCCAACTCCGGGAACCAGAAAAAAGCTATCTGGTACTATCTCTCGAATCTCCTCCAAATACGAAGCTTTAGTAGCCCCAATAACATACATTAGGTTCTGTGAATTCTTATACTGACTCGAAGTCAAAAGAACGTCTTTATACAGCTCCTTCTTCTCCAATAGCCTTGTTTGAAAATCAAAAGCGCCTTCATTTGAAGTCAGGGCCAGCAGAATCGTATGCTTGTCATCAAAAGCTAAAAAAGGCTCCACGGAATCCTTTCCCATATATGGAGCAACGGTGATAGAATCAAAGTTCAAGGTTTCAAAGAACGCTTTGGCATATCGTGTAGAGGTATTCCCGATATCACCTCGTTTCGCATCAGCTATCGTGAATATTTCTGGATGGTTTTCGTTCAGGTAACTCATGGTTCTTTCCAAGGCCTGCCATCCTTTCAATCCGTACGCTTCGTAAAATGCGATATTGGGTTTGTAAGCCACACAAACATCGTGTGTAGCATCAATAATGGTTTTATTGAATGAAAAAATAGGATCTTCCTCTTCTAACAGGTGTGACGGGATTTTATCCAAATCCGTATCCAATCCTATGCAGAGGAACGATTTTTTCTGTTTAATTTGATTTACTAGAAATTCCGTGGTCATTTAGAATATCTCTGATGCCTCTTTCAGTTTTTCGGTATTTTCCACCAACATCAACTCATCTATTATCTTTTGAACATCGCCATTAATGATGTTTTGCAAATCATATAGGGTTAAACCAATGCGATGGTCGGTTACCCTGCCTTGTGGATAATTGTATGTTCTAATTTTGGCAGAACGGTCACCACTACTTACTTGCGAATTTCGTTTGGCCGCATCTTCTTCCTGTTTTTTGGCCAATTCTAAATCATAGAGTCGCGAACGCAGTACCTTAAAGGCTTTCTCCTTGTTTTTATGTTGTGATTTTTGGTCTTGACATTGGGCAACCAATCCCGTTGGCACGTGTGTAAGGCGCACCGCAGAATAGGTTGTATTCACAGATTGCCCTCCTGGTCCTGAAGAACAGAAATAGTCAATTCTGACATCTTTAGGGTCTATTTGGACGTCAAAATCTTCGGCCTCAGGAATTACCATTACAGTTGCAGCACTGGTATGCACCCTACCTTGGGTTTCTGTCTGCGGAACACGTTGTACCCTATGCACTCCTGCTTCAAATTTCAAGGTCCCATACACATCCTCACCTGAGACCTCGAAATGTATTTCCTTATATCCCCCGCTCGTTCCTTCATTCAAATCAATAATGTTGGTTTTCCAACCTTTAGATTCGCAATATTTGGCATACATACGATACAAATCCCCCGCAAAAATACTTGCCTCATCTCCACCTGTACCGGCTCGTATTTCCATCACTACATCTTTTTCGTCTTCTGGGTCTTTTGGGATTAAAAGAAACTTTATTTCCTCTTCCAACTTGGGTAATGCTTCCTTGGCCTCATCCATCTGCATTTTGGCCATTTCAACCATTTCAGCGTCACTTCCGTCCGCAATGATTTCTTCGGCCTCTGTAATATTATTGGTTAACTCTACGTATAGTTTACGTTTATCCACCAATATTTTGAGGTCTTTGTATTCTTTGTTAAGCTTTACATATTTCTTTTGGTCCGTAATAATATCCGGTTGAATAATCAAATCGGAAACCTCATCAAAACGTTGCTTAACAATATTCAGTTTATCGAGCATAAATCAATCTTCGTTGAAGGCACGAAGTTACAATTTTTGATGGGATTGTTTTCCCTAGGATTGGACCCTTAGTTGCCCACAAAAGTGGTTCCCAAAGTAATTATTGAGGCACTGAGTCCGTTGCTTCTATCATATTGATTGAATCGCACATCTATACTTTTCAATCCAAAACTCAGAATTTGGGCCTTGCCCAATATATCCTTGTACTGGATTCCTATTCCATATTGATGGGCATCATAATCGGACAAATCAAAATCCGAGGTGTAAAATTCAAAAGTGGATTGCGCTACCTCTTTTGGAAAGAAATAATCTGCCGAAGTTTGGGTATAATAGCGATAATTTGGATAGACTGTAAACTTATCGGATAATTTGATAGGTGCTTCAATATTGGCGGTGTGAGATACTATGCCCCAGTCATCCCAGTAGAAGCGATAGTATGAACGGAGTACGACAAAGTCGTTCAAATAATAGTTAAGTCTACCTCCCAAAGGTAGTTTCAATCTAGTATCAGGCAGTCGTTCTACATCATCTGCCAATTGAAAATCATCGATGAAAAAATCTTCAACATCACCAAAATAGACCCTTTGAAAAGGTGTACTCAGCAGTCCGTTTTGGGAAACCACATCAGCAAACAAAGCCCCTTGTAGTCGTTTGCTCAGTATTTGGGAAAAATTGAGAGAAAGCGAATAGGAGTTCCGATTTTCATTATCAAACTCTATAAATTCGGGATTATAAGTTCCATTACCCACGATTCTATCGTCAAAAAAACCAGGCCGCAATTCAATAGGATAAATGGCGTTCCATGTATCTAAAAACACTCGAGCAGAAACGGTAAGTTCAGTATTTTTTTGGTTAAAGAGCCTCGTATAGCTACCACCAAATCCAACGGAAACATAGTCGTACTCATTTGAAAAATAACCATTGATGCTCCAAATGGAGTTTCTATCGTCTGAGCTATGTTGATAGGTTGGATTGATATACACAAGTTCATCTCTTCTGGATTCGCCTGAAGATGCATCAAAAGGAGTCAAATTTGAATTGGCACCATCCAAGGGATTCACATTACTTGAAGAAGCTGATGTATATGCGGAAAGCCCAACATCTACGGTCAAAATATCATTCTCGTTCATGGGTAAGCGCAATACCACTGTTGATGTAGCATCGGTAAGTTCTTCTGTACCTTCACCACCGGTTACTGCAGCATTGTTACCATCCTGAGTGTAATAACTGAAGAGAAAATCAATCTCGCTACTTTCCAACACCCTTTTGGTGTAAGCCGCATTGGTCTGCTGTGCAAAAACCCAGCCGGAAGACAGAGTGAGAAAAAAATAGATGAAAATTTTTGGAGCTTGTTTCATTTGTAGTTAGTTACACCCGCAACCCCCTCCGGTTTTACCTCCGTTCGCACCTGCAGATGCTTCCCGATATATTTGAAAATTGGTCTCAAAACGTTCCATTCCCTTGGCGCCCAATTGCATCTCTACATCATTCAAGTAAATCATATCGTATTCTCTTACAGCCACGCATGAGCTCGAGAGAATTACCACTAACACTAAAACAATCAATATTCGCATATTCTTAAAATTATTGATTTTGTTCGAAAACCACTCCGGTACTTTTATGTATTTTATTTTCCGCATCCACAATTACTGCTTCTACACCATCTAATTGGTTTATCATGTGCAAGCCCGTATCTCTTCCCATAACAAAAACCGCTGTGGCCAAAGCATCGCAGAGTTCTACCTTTTTTGCAAAAATGGAGACACTACTCACCCCAGAAGTGGGATATCCCGTTCTAGGGTCTATAATATGTGAGTGTTTTTTTCCTTGAAATACAACATACTTCTCATAATTTCCCGAGGTCGCAACGGAGGATTCAACTACAGGCAGCCAGCTAAATACCTTTGATTTGTCCAAAGGATTGGAAATTCCCACCATCCAATTTCCACCATCTGCTTTGGTTCCCCAAGTAGTTAAATCGCCTGAGGCATTGATTATTCCCGATTTTACTTGTTTGGAAACTAATAATTCCTTGGCCTTATCGGCTGCGTAGCCTTTTCCAATAGCGCCAAAACCAATTTTCATGCCTGGTTGAGTGAGAAAAACCGTTTGATTTTCGGTATCGAGTACAATTCGACTATATCCAATTTTAGCAACTGATTTGGTAATTTCTTCATGGGTGGGCATTCGATTCATGCTACCATCAAAACGCCATATCTTATCTGCAGAGGCATAGGTAATATCAAAGGCTCCATCCGTAATTTCAGATACCCGGATGGCTCGGTCAATAAGACCAAAAAGCTCTTTGGATACCTTAACTGCTTTAATTCCTGCATTTCGATTGATTCGGGAAGTTTCTGATTCCTCGTCCCATGAGGATATCATCTTTTCAATACGTTTGATTTCCGAGACCGCTTCGTCAATGTTGATATAACCAATATCCTCATTTGGGGCCACGACCGTTATTTCAAAGCGTGTGCCCATCAATTCCAAGGCTTTTTTTACGGAAACATCATTACTTTCCTGAGCCATACCCCCGAACAGCGACAGAAAAAAACTGACTAGGAGTATCTTGGAAAGTTTCATTTTACATAACCATTAAAAAGACTAAGATATTTTTCTGGGGATTTTTTCTTATCAAACCCGGTCTTTCCCAAAATAGATTCATTTTTGTCCAATACAACGACCAAGGGAAAATAACCTTTGGGGTTATACTTTTCAGCAAGTATTTTATTTGCGTTCAACTTCTCTTCTGGAAGTGAATTTTTCTTCTTCCTAGGAAAGTCTGCATTGTACAAAACGTAATTGTCCGTAGCAAAACCAACAAATTCTTCTGAATCTAAAATAGTCTTCTTGAAACGAATACAAGGCCCACACCAATCCGAACCCGAAAAGACTAATATAATGGGTTTATCTTCAGCTTTTGCTTGAACAAGAGCATCGCTGTACGAAGCATTCCAGTTTTGACCCCGTGCTATTTGGGTTAAAGAAAAAAACAAAAACAGTGCGATAAGTTGAAACTGTACTACATTTTTCATGGTTAATGGGGCTTTTGTGATACATCTAGGTTACTCCATCGTAGATCTTTCGTAAATAAATCCTCCGGTCTGCTGTTGAGTCCACCCTGTTATTTTAAGATCAATTGCGATTTGGTCCTCTACAAGAAGCATGACCAAATCTACGCCCACATTATCCTTGGGTTTTCCTAAAGTGGCTCTAAATCTATCAAATGTTAAATTTTCAATATTGGCGGTTGTTCCTATGGCCCAAAGTGTTCCTTCAGGGCTCAAATCCATATCTGCTTCACTTTCCGCTGCGGCATTATATATTTGCCCTCCTGAATTTCCTCTTGTAATCCATACGTTATTGGTAATTCTATCTTGGTTCTCAGCTTGTGTAGGGTCTGCTCCAGGCGATTTTTGAAATGTAAGTGTAGGCCCCGTCCAGATAGTAAATTCGGAAATTACGGGAGGTTGTATTCCTGGTACGTCAGGCTCATCATTGGAATCATCACCACTGCAACCAATAATCACCAATAGAAGGGCAAAAGCCCAATATTTCATCTTTATCATAGCGTTTTAAATGGGTTATTGTAAAAGAACGTGGAAATCGGGCAAATCGTATGCTAATATTCAAACCGCCCAAAAGGACTTTCAATAGTCAGCTTTTTACTATTCGATGCTTCTACTCTTCCCACAATTTGAGCTTCCACCTTGAATTCTTCGGAAATGGCAATAATATGCTCTGCCACAGAAGGTTTTACGTACAATTCCATGCGATGTCCACAGTTGAAAACCTGATACATCTCTTTCCAATCTGTTCCCGATTGTTCTTGGATTAATCTAAACAAGGGTGGCACTGGAAATAGGTTGTTTTTTACTATATGCAAATCGTCAATAAAGTGCAGAATTTTTGTTTGTGCTCCACCACTACAGTGTATCATCCCGTGAATTTCTTCCTTAGTGTATTCGTCCAATATTTTTTTGATAATGGGAGCATAGGTACGTGTAGGCGATAAAACCAGTTGACCTGCGTCCAAGGGAGAATCCTCAACTTTGTCGGTCAACCCTACCTTTCCAGAATACACCAATTCTTCCGGGACCTTGGCATCAAAACTTTCGGGATAATATTCTGCCAAATACTTTGAAAAAACATCGTGCCGAGCCGAGGTTAGGCCATTACTTCCCATTCCTCCATTGTATTCGGACTCATAGTTTGCCTGCCCATAGGAAGCCAATCCAACGATGACATCCCCAGCTTGAATATTTGCGTTATCAATCACATCCTCCCTTTTCATTCGAGCTACCACTGTGGAATCTACAATAATAGTCCGTACCAAATCACCAACATCCGCAGTTTCCCCACCGGTAGAATGAATGGTAATGCCATGTTTCCCTAAATCGGATATCAACTCTTCCGTACCATTAATAATGGCTGAAATAACTTCACCAGGAATTAAATTTTTGTTTCTTCCAATGGTGGAGGAAAGCATAATGTTTCCTGTGGCACCAACGCATAATAAATCATCAATATTCATAATCAAAGCATCCTGTGCAATACCTTTCCACACCGAAATATCCCCAGTTTCTTTCCAGTACATGTAGGCTAAAGAAGACTTGGTTCCAGCGCCATCTGCATGCATGACCATACAGTATTCAGAATCACCGGTAAGATAATCTGGAACTATTTTACAAAATGCCTTGGGAAACAGCCCTTTATCAATATTCTTAATGGCATTGTGGACATCTTCTTTAGAAGCTGAGACACCTCGTAAATTGTATCGTTTGCTATTTTCTGAGGACATATTTCAGGTTTGCGCAAAAATACTGATTCAAATTATAGTGAGGGTATATTGGACAGGTAATCCTTTTGCCAAATTTTTTGGGTTGTGGGTTGGTCTACATTACCCCCAGAAACAATCATCAAAACACGTTGCTTTGATTTCTTTCCTTTCAACCATCTGCGAACAGCTTCCATAGGCATGGCGCAAGTTGGTTCCAAACGACATTTCAATAAATGAGTAAGCCATTGGGTCCAATATATAATGTACTCTTCTTCAATCTCGTAGAATCCGTCCAACTGTTTTAGGTATTCAAAAGTTATCTCTCCTACGGCCATGGTCATAGCACCATCTGCCAAGGTATCTGGGATGGCCGAGAGTTTTTGAATACTCCCTTTCCGAAGTGACTCTGCTGCGTCGTTTGCATTCAAAGGCTCAACCCCGATTACTTCCGCCTTGGGCACCAATCCTTTTGTAGCGACATATGTACCAGACACTAATCCTCCACCCCCACAAGGCGCAAATACAGCATCAATTGCATCCAGCTCGGAAAGCGCTTCTAAGGCCGATGTTCCTTGGCCACAAATGACCTGTTCATGATTAAAGGGGGGAATCCAATACGCCCCATCTTCTTTGGCAGCTTCCTGAACCAATTTGTCAGTGATGTTACGATCTTTGCTGAGAACTACTTCTGCACCATACGACCTTGTTGCTTGAATCTTGACCTGAGACGAGTATTCTGGCATAAAAATAGTTGTTGGTATATTGAATTGTTTTCCAGCAAAAGCCATAGCCTGCGCATGGTTTCCAGAACTATTGGCCACTAATTTTTTAGGTTTCTGACCCGTTTCCAAAAGCCATGAAACTGCATTCACTCCACCTCTGGCTTTAAAAGCACCTATCTTTTGAAAGTTTTCACATTTGAAGAAAACCTCATGCCCAAGCCAATCATTGAGCAGAGAAGATGTCAAAATAGGGGTGTTGGTAGTGTAAGGAGCGATTCTTTCTTTAGCGCGCCCAATATCTTTTAGTACTAAAGTCATTAGTTTTCTTTTGATGATTCATAGTGTCTTGAAAAACTACTTATGAATTCTACGGCATACTATTTATTTTGTGAATAACAATTCCGAATATTTTGCAAATGGCCATAAATCGTCGGCTATCAACTTTTCAAGCATATCTGACTGTTCCCGGATGGATTCAAAATACGGCTTCACGTTGATACAATAGGCTTGAGCCTTTCGGTTTATGGTGGAAAGGGAATTTGCTCTTTTCCTAGCAGTAGTCATTTCTTCTGTCATTTTTCGAATATCCGCCATGTGATTCCCAACCTGTTCCAAAAGATTCAATTGGGTTTCGGCCACTTTCTTATGTGCAGCTCCGTAGACTTCTTTAAGCCCTTTTATGTTTTCCAACAATTCATTTTGATATCGGATTGCGGCGGGTAAAATGTAGTTATACACCATCTCTCCCAAGACCCTTCCCTCTATCTGAAGTTGAAAGATATAGGTTTCCAACTCCACTTCCTGATGGGCCTTAAGTTCCACTTCACTCATAACGTCCATATCCTTAAACAAGGCGACACTAGTCTTATCTGTTAGAATTTGAACGGCTTCAGGAGTATTTTGATTGTTACTTAATTTTCTTCTTTTGGCTTCTTCCTGCCATTCTTTTCCATATCCATCCCCATCAAAACGAATTCGCTTAGATGTCTTAATGTATTCACGAAGGACATTAAAAACTGCTTCATCTTTTTTCAAGTTCTTCTTGTTGACCAATGCATCAACTTCCTTTTTAAAATCGGTCAGTTGTTTGGCCACTATGGTATTTAAGATGGTCATGGGTTTGGCACAGTTGGTCTTTGCCCCTACGCCTCGCATCTCGAACTTATTCCCTGTGAATGCAAAAGGTGATGTTCTATTTCTATCCGTATTATCCAACAAGATTTCCGGAATTTTACCCACCACATTCAACTTTAGCTCCGTTTTTTCTTGAGGAGAGAGCTTTCCTTTGGAAACGCCTTCAAGCTCATCTAGAACATCCGTCAGTTGTTTTCCAATAAATATGGACAAAATAGAAGGAGGTGCTTCGTTGCCTCCCAGTCGGTAATCATTGCTAGCAGAAGCGATTGAGGAACGTAACAACTCTTCATAGGTATCCACAGCCTTAATCGTATTCACAAAGAAGGCCAAAAACTGAAGGTTCTTCATCGGAGTTGTTCCTGGGCTCAAAAGATTTACACCTGTATCCGTAGCTAAAGACCAGTTATTGTGTTTTCCAGAACCATTAACCCCTGCAAAGGGTTTTTCGTGAAAAAGCACCATAAACCCATGATGGTCGGCTATTTCTTCCATCACGTCCATCAACAATAAGTTATGGTCTACAGACAGATTGGCCTCTTCGTGTACAGGGGCCAACTCAAACTGATTGGGAGCCACTTCGTTGTGTCTTGTTTTTACGGGTATTCCCAATTTGGTGCATTCTTTTTCCAAATCACTCATAAAGCTTAAGGCTCTGCTTGGAATCACTCCAAAGTAATGGTCATCCAACTGTTGGCCCTTTGCCGCTTTATTGCCTACCAAAGTTCTACCCGCCATGACAATATCCAAGCGGGATTGTCCCAAAGCCTTATCCAATAGAAAGTATTCTTGCTCCCAACCTAATGTGGCGTAGACTTTTCGTACATTTTTGTCAAAATACTGAGCCACCGCAGTAGCTGCCTCATCCACCGCATGTAAAGCTCTTAACAAAGGAGCTTTATTATCCAACGCCTCACCGGTATACGCCACAAAGATGGTGGGTATACATAAAGTTGTTTTATAGATAAATGCAGGTGAAGTAGGGTCCCAAGCCGTATATCCCCTTGCCTCAAACGTATTTCTAATACCTCCACTTGGAAAGCTTGAAGCATCAGGTTCTTGTTGCACCAATTGCCTTCCGCCAAACTTCTCCATGGCTTTGCCATCTGACATAATATCAAAAAAAGCATCATGTTTTTCCGCAGTGGAGCCGGTTAACGGTTGAAACCAGTGTGTATAATGCGTAGCTCCCATAGAAAGCGCCCAAGCCTTCATCCCCTCTGCTACTTGGTCCGCGATTTTACGGTCAATCTTTGTCCCTTGGAAAATGGCGGATTTTACTTTTTCCAATGCTTCAGTGGTCAAAAACTGACGCATTTTTTCCTCATTGAAAACATTCTTTCCAAATAGTTCTGAGCGTTTCCCAGTTTCTTCTACGGACTTATACTGTCGTTGACGGCTCTCGGCCAAAGCATCAAATCTCATTATCGTCTTTGTTGTTTAAAAAGCAAAACTACAATTAACAATTTAATAATATTGAGAGAAAAAATTACTTTTTTTTCAATGAACCCTATTCAAAATAGGGGTAATATAAATAATGAACCTCTCTTTGTTAATTTACCCCTTTAAAAGATATATTATTAAATGAAAAATATATTTTTGTCAATCATAAATTTGAGAACAAATAACTACCGGAATTATGAGCAAATCTAAATTAGAGTACATCTGGTTGGACGGTTATACACCTAC
>JBCCXJ010000033.1:0-32093 GCA_039191905.1 Bacteroidota bacterium
ACAGGATTCCCTACGGAAACCGAAGAGGATCACGAAGATACGCTGAGTCTAATGGAATATGTGAAGTATGATTTTGGCTTTATGTTCGCGTATTCCGAGCGACCAGGAACTTTGGCAGCCCGTAAATTAGAAGATGATGTTCCAGAAGAGGCTAAAAAAAGAAGGCTACAAGAAATTATAAACCTCCAACAAAAACATGGATTTTTCCGGACCCAGGAACATATAGGGAAGGTGGAAGAAGTACTTATTGAGGGTTCTTCCAAAAAATCAGATGCGCATTGGATGGGAAGAAATTCGCAGAACACGGTAGTTGTATTCCCTAAGGAAAACTACAGAGTTGGAGATTTTGTCAATGTAAAAATCAATGACTGTACATCTGCTACATTAATTGGCGAAGCTGTTGGGTTTAGTAAAAATAATTAACGAGAAAATGTCATTCCGAACTTAACACGGAATCCATTATAAAAAACACGCATGATTCCTGCCTTTGCAGGAAAGACAACACTACAAATGGAATCAATACAATCCATAAAACAACGATTTGAGCTCATTGGAAATGACACCCAACTGAATCGCGCCATTGAAAAAGCAATTCAAGTAGCACCTACGGATATCTCTGTTTTGGTTACCGGTGAAAGTGGTGTGGGAAAAGAAGCTATTCCTAAAATTATACATTCGTTGTCCCATAGAAAACATGCAAAATACATTGCCGTAAACTGTGGTGCTATTCCAGAAGGAACCATTGACAGTGAGTTGTTTGGTCATGAAAAAGGGGCATTTACGGGAGCTACACAGACGAGGAGTGGGTATTTTGAAGTGGCTGACGGCGGGACCATATTTTTGGACGAAGTTGGGGAACTTCCTTTGACCACCCAAGTGCGATTGCTACGTGTTTTGGAAAACGGGGAATTCCTTAAGGTAGGGTCTTCACAAGTACAAAAGACAAACGTGCGCATTGTAGCGGCCACCAACGTGAACATGTTTGAGGCCATTGAGAAGGAAAAATTTCGCGAAGACCTCTATTACAGATTGAGCACAGTAGAAATAAACATTCCTCCTCTTCGGGAAAGACAAGAAGATATTCACCTGCTGTTTCGCAAGTTTGCCTCAGATTTTGGGCAGAAATACAAAATGCCAACCATTCGTTTGGAAGAAGATGCAATTGACCTTCTTTTAAAATACAGATGGCCTGGGAATATTAGGCAATTACGGAACATTGCCGAACAGGTTTCGGTTCTGGAAGAAAACCGAAGTGTTTCTGCAGCCACCTTAGGCGGTTACTTACCCAATGCTAATAGCACTAACCTACCTGCGGTTATAGGTCAAGAAAAGAAGAAAGGCGATTTCAGCAATGAGCGTGAAATTTTATATAAGGTGCTTTTCGATATGAAAGGTGATTTGAATGATTTAAAAAAACTCACCTTGGAGCTTCTTCAGAATAGCGACACGCAAAAAGTACAAGAAGAAAACGAGACCTTAATTCAAAAGATTTATGGAAACCGGGAAGAGGCTCAAATGGAAAGAGAAGAAACGCTTCCAACTGAGGTCCTCCATCTTCCAGAGCCAGTTGTGGAAAATCACAATACCCAAATTTCAAGACCATCGGAAGACCGTTACCATTTTGCAGAAGAAATTCAGGAAGAAGAAACCCTTTCACTGCAGGAAAAAGAAATTGAGCTTATCAAAAAATCCTTGGAAAGAAACCGTGGCAAACGCAAAGCTGCAGCATCTGAACTAGGCATCTCAGAGCGAACCTTGTATCGAAAAATAAAACAATACGATTTATAAATAGTAAATTCTTAAATTGGGTGGATGGGAAAAAAGATAATGATAGTTGGACTGCTCACAAGCATGTTTTATGTAGCGGGATGTGGAGCCTATAATTTTTCTGGGGCGGATATTGGGACTGCGCAAAGCTTTCAGGTGAACTTTTTTCAAAACTACGCCGACCAAAATCCAAGTTCCATCATTGTACCCAGTTTGGATAGGGATTTTACCTTGGCACTCCAAGACCAAATCAACAACTTGACGAGTCTTTCGTTGACGGGCAGCAATGGTGATTTGCTATATGAGGGTGAAATAGTAGAGTATCGCGTAACGCCCATGACCGCCACATCCGACCAGTTAACGGCCCAAAACCGACTGACCATGAGCGTTAACGTACGCTTTTTCAATAAGACCAAGGAAGATGCGGATTTTGAGAAACGGTTTTCCTTCTTCTTTGATTTTGATGCTACGGCTTCATTGACATCAATACAGGCACAGGCCCATGAGGAAATATTTGAACGCTTGACCCAGGACATTTTTAATGCCTCTCTGGGAAATTGGTAACACATTATGAACGTTTCGGACTTTTTACATATTCTTCGCAAGTCGAACACCATACTATCTCCCCAACAAACTCGGGAGCTAGAGGATATCATTTCTGAATATCCCTATTTTCAGGCTGCACGTGCCTTGCATCTTAAGGGATTGAAGAATTTGGATAGTTACAAATACAACAATGCCTTAAAGGTTACAGCCGCCCATACCACGGATAGGGATGTTCTTTTTGATTACATCACTTCCAATGATTTTGTACAGAACGGAATTGCAGATTCCATAGCGGGAAGAGCTCCTAAATTGGAAGATAAAAAGACCATATCCGAAGAGATTGAACCTAATCCGGATACGGAGATTTTTATACCGGAATCCGAAGAAAAGCCTTTACCCCAAAACATTGAGGATGCGGAGCAAATTTTGGACCCAAAACTTTTTGCATCCAAAAACCCAGATACCACAATCGAACCGAAAGTTGAAGAAACCCAAGATGCCGAAACCCAATTGGGCATTGGAAAACCCTTATCCTTCACGAAAAGTGAAAAGCATTCATTCGTGGAATGGCTGCAACTCACGTCTGAAGAAACCACAAGGGCGATTCATGTGGTGGAACCCATCGAAATAGACAAAAAGCGAAAATTTGAACTCTTGGATAAATTCATAGAAAACAATCCTAAAATTGTTCCAAAAGAAGTATCCCAAGCAAAGGTAGATATTAAGGAGTCCGTTCGCATGGACAAGAACGAGTTGATGACAGAAACCCTTGCCAAAGTCTATCTTGAACAAAAGAAATACAAAAAAGCGATTCAAGCCTTTAAGATATTGAGTTTGAAATATCCAGAAAAAAGTGGTTTCTTTGCCGACCAAATTCGAGCGGTCAAAAAACTGCAAAAAGAAAAGAAATAACAATGAGTACGTTTACCATCTTTTTGATTCTGATAATTATTGTTTGCCTTCTGTTGATGTTGGTGGTTATGGTACAAAACCCTAAAGGTGGTGGTCTTTCCTCGTCTTTTGGTGGTAGTGGCAACCAAGTGGTTGGCGGTGTTAAAAAAACAGGAGATTTTTTAGATAAAAGCACATGGACTTTGGCAACATTGCTAATTGTCCTGATTTTGTTGTCCAATGTTTCTTTAAAAGGAAATTTTGGTCAGGCACAATCCAAGGTATTGGACGGGAATGACGTGGAGACCACAATCCCTGAAACTGTACCAGAGCAAGTACCTGAACAAGTTCCTGCTGCAGACCAAACCAATCCTGCAGATACAATCAACTAAAGTACAAATGACATAAGTTTAGATGAATGCCAGCTTGAATGACAAGCTGGCATTTTTCTTTTAAAGAATGGCAGTTTTTAGGTAATGGCATAATTTCTGTCCTTCCAATCGAGAATTTTTAAAACAAATACCTAAAAATTAAGAATATGGCTAAAGTTAACATCAAACCATTAGCGGATAGAGTTCTTATCGAGCCCGTTGCTGCTGAGACGAAAACTGCTTCTGGAATTATAATCCCTGACACCGCAAAAGAAAAACCCCAAAAAGGAAAAGTAGTTGCCGTTGGCCCAGGAACCAAAGATGAGGCTATCACTGTAAAAGTTGGTGATACTGTTCTTTATGGTAAATATGCCGGCACTGAGCTCAAATTGGATGGTGTCGATTATTTGATGATGCGCGAAAATGACATTTTAGCAATTGTATAATTAAAAAATCAACTAAAAGAAAATGGCAAAAGATATTAAGTTCGATATAGAAGCACGTGACGGTCTTAAAAGAGGTGTTGATGCCTTGGCCAACGCAGTTAAAGTAACTTTAGGACCAAAAGGTAGAAACGTAATTATTAGCAAATCCTTCGGAGCACCTCAAGTAACAAAGGACGGGGTAACTGTAGCTAAAGAAATTGAGTTGGAGGATGCTTTGGAAAATATGGGAGCTCAAATGGTGAAGGAAGTAGCTTCCAAAACCAACGATTTAGCCGGTGATGGTACAACCACAGCAACGGTCTTGGCACAAGCTATTGTAAAAGAAGGTCTTAAAAATGTTGCTGCAGGAGCAAATCCAATGGATTTGAAACGAGGAATCGACAAGGCGGTTGACTCTATTGTTACCAATCTTGCCAAGCAATCCAAAAAAGTAGGGGACTCCTCAGAAAAAATAAAACAAGTTGCCGCTATCTCTGCGAACAACGACGAGACTATTGGTGATTTGATTGCCCAGGCTTTTGAAAAAGTAGGCAAAGAAGGTGTTATCACCGTTGAAGAAGCTAAAGGAACCGATACCTATGTTGATGTAGTGGAAGGTATGCAGTTTGATAGAGGGTATCTTTCTCCTTACTTCGTGACTGATTCTGAGAAAATGATTGCGGATTTAGACAATCCATATATCCTTCTTTTCGATAAGAAAATCTCTTCCATGAAGGATTTACTTCCTGTTTTGGAACCTGTTGCACAATCTGGAAAACCTTTATTGATTATTGCTGAAGATGTTGATGGAGAAGCATTGGCCACTTTGGTAGTGAACAAATTAAGAGGTTCTCTAAAAATTGCAGCGGTAAAAGCTCCTGGTTTTGGTGATCGTAGAAAGGCTATGTTGGAAGATATCGCCATCTTGACCAACGGTACCGTGATTTCTGAGGAACGAGGATTCTCTTTAGAAACCGCTACTATCGATATGTTGGGTACAACCGAAAGAGTGACCATCGATAAGGATAATACCACTATCGTTAATGGTGCCGGTTCTGCCAAAAATATTAAGACTCGAGTAAATCAAATCAAATCTCAGATTGAAACGACTACGTCTGATTATGACAAAGAAAAACTACAGGAGCGTTTAGCAAAGTTAGCTGGTGGTGTAGCCGTGCTATATGTAGGTGCCGCTTCTGAAGTAGAGATGAAAGAGAAAAAAGACCGTGTAGATGATGCTTTGCATGCTACAAGAGCCGCTGTTGAAGAAGGAATCGTTGCTGGTGGTGGAGTTGCTTTGGTGCGCGCTAAGTCCGTGCTTGCCAAAACTGAAACTGCAAATGCGGACGAGGATACAGGTCTTCAGATTGTAGCTAGAGCTATTGAGTCTCCACTACGCACTATTGTTGAAAATGCAGGTGGTGAAGGTTCTGTAGTTGTAGCCAAAGTTTTGGAAGGTAAAGCTGATTTTGGGTATGATGCAAAAGCTGACAATTATGTTGAAATGATGAAAGCAGGTATTATTGACCCGAAAAAAGTAACACGTGTTGCTTTGGAGAATGCTGCTTCTGTTTCTGGTATGATTCTGACCACAGAATGTGCGTTGACAGATATTAAAGAAGATGCACCTGCAGCTATGCCTCCTATGGGTGGCGGTGGAATGCCAGGGATGATGTAAGATTCAATCTTTTAAAATAGAAAAAAGTCTGCGGGAATTCCGCGGACTTTTTTTGTTTCACAACCTTCTGAAACCACCCCGCTATTCCGTTGTTCGTACGTCACTTGAAGTCCTCCATCTAATAATTTTATAAGGATGTTTTTTATTACTTACTTTTTGTGTTAATAAACACCTTATTCCTTCATGCGATCAACAAACCTTTATGTTGCACTTTTAGTTCTTTTTTTCTTGGTCTCCTGTACCGATTCCGATAAAAGACAGGAAGAACGTTCTATTTCAATAATGGCGTATTATGTTCCTGAAAAAGAATATAATCCTGATCAACTTCCATTGGATCAGTTAACACATATCATATTCTCTTTCTCTAGAGTGATTGATGGAAAAATGGCCTTTGAAAATGAAGAGGCCGGAGAAAAACTTCGCCAGCTGGCAGCACAACGAGAGAAGTATCCTCATTTGAAGGTAATGATAGCTTGTGGAGGTTGGGGAGCCGATGGATTTTCGGATATGTCCCATACCGCAGAGAACCGACAAAAATTTGTTCGCAGTGTCATAGCATTCAACAAAAAATATGAATTGGATGGAATTGACATTGATTGGGAATATCCGGCCATTCCAGCAGCAAATACCAAGGCAAGACCAGAAGACAAACAAAATTTCACACTTCTAATGAAGGAATTGCGTGAAGCTTTGGATACTATGGATAGGGAACAAACGCTCACTTTTGCTTCTGCAGGATGGAAACCTTACTATAAGAACATTGAAATTGGTGAGGTCATGAAACACGTAGACTACATGAACGTCATGACCTATGACCAAATCGGTGCTACATCCCCCTTTACTGGGCATCATACTGCTCTTGGAAGAATTAAAGAAAAAGACATTAAAGGCACACCTGCTTGGAACTATGTTCAAGAACGGAAAGAAGCCATGAAAATGAGAGGACTCTCATATGAGCCAAGGTCTGCTGAAAAAATCGTTGATTTTTGTATTCAGGAGGGAGTAAAACCAGAGCAAATTGTAATTGGGGCAGCATTTTACGGTAGAGCTTGGAACGGTGTTCCTCCTAAAAACAATGGACTCTATCAATCAAATACTGGTTCTCATATTGGTTGGTCGGCATATAGACAAATACGAGCAGAATTTGAGACGAATGAGAACTATAAAAGACATTGGGATTCCATAGCTAAAGCACCCTATCTATATAGCGTCAAAGACAGTATTTTAATCAGTTACGATGATTCTGTTTCTGTACGTCTGAAGACAGAGTTTGCAATCAAAAACAAATTGGGAGGTATAATGTTCTGGGAGTTAGGGAACGACGTCAAAGAAAAGAATAGCCTCCTGAAATCTATATACACAGCATCAATTAGAAAATAGCCAACAAATCCAATAACTGCCAAGATTTTACTGTTTTTGGCGTGGTTCATAGTAAGCCCCAATTAAGTTAATTAAAACCAAGAACATACCCACCTAATCATTTCAGAGAAGGGTACTAAATATAGTACACTTCTTATGGCTTTACGTGTTAAAACCTTGATAAAATGATTACTAAAAAGACTGCTTTTTTGTATTTTAAAAGAAAACTACATGAAGTTCATTCACTTTAGTTCGCTACTCTTTTTTCTGCTTTTTCTCAACCTCAATCTCCACGCACAAAAATCTGAAACTTCTAAACTAAAAGAAGCATACGAATCTCATTTCAAACACTATAGAGAGACCGTTCATTTGCATGTGAACAAAACCACCTTCATTCAAGGGGATGAGATTTGGTGGACGGCTTATGCCTACAATAAAAAAAGTAATCTACCATCAAATCCAACAAAAAACCTCTATTGCGGCCTATATGATTCTAATGGAAAACAAATTATTGAAGATCTTTTTTTATTTAAAAAAGGAGTTGCCCAGGGCAACTTTAAAATAGACTCTACATGGAATTCAGGCACCTATTATCTCAAAGCTGGAACCAAGTGGATGAATAATTTTAAAGAAGATGTTCCTTTCATTAAAAAAATAACAATAATCGGGCCTTTGACCCAGATAGAGTCATCTACACCCCAAAAAGGTTACGATTTACAATTACTACCCGAAGGGGGACATCTGATAAACAATACAGATAACATGGTGGGGCTACGGATTATTGATGCGAACGGAAGAGGTGTACAGATTCTAAAAGGAGGCGTGTTCGATAGTGAAAATAATAAATTGACCGAGGTTTTCACTAATCAGGTTGGGCTGGGTAGATTCGAGTTACTTCCCAAAAAACAACAAACCTATACTTTAAAGGCAACACTTGAAGATGGCAGTACCGTTGAAAAAACGCTTCCAAAAGCCAAGAACTACGGAATTGCTATGGCAGTCAATAATATTTTAGAGGAGAACTTGGTGGTCGCACTGAATACAAACAATCAAACTTTTAAGACCATTCAAAAAGACTCTTTTCATCTGGCCATCCATCGTGACGGGATAATGTCTCTGAATTCTTTTGTCTTTGATAGTATCTCCAGAAACCTGAAAATCAACAAAAAAAATCTCTTACCCGGCACAAACATTATTACCTTGTTCAATCAAAATTTGGAGCCTATATGTGAGCGACTGATTTTCAACTTTACCGGACTGAAGTTAGCTGATGCATCCATAATAAAAGACAAAGAGAAAAAGGACTCAGTTTATCTTAAAATAAAGGCTTACACTAATAAAAGAAAAGCTGTTTCCTTAAGCGTTTCTGCCTTACCTTCTTCAAACACACACAATCTTAAGAAATCCAATATTTTTTCTTCCTTCCTTTTACATCCGTACCTAAAATCGACTATAGAGAATTCATCCCGGTATTTTTCGAACTCTGATAGAATCAAGGAGTACGAATTGGATATGGCCATGCTAACCCAAGGTTGGAGCAGCTACGACTGGGGGCTCATTTTTAACGGGGAACCTGAAATCACACATCCATTTGAACATGGGGTAAGCGCTCAATTGAAACTAAACTCTGAACTAAAAAAAGAGGAGCGTTTAGCGTTGATTGGAGATGGTATTGGCTCGATGGTTTTCCTTGATTTGGACAACTCCCAGACTCTTGAGCTGACGGACTTGTTCTCAAAAAATGGGGATACACTTAGATTTTCTATTCGAAAAAAAAGAGGAGGGTTAAAAAAGCCTGATTTGGAAGTCAAATTTCCTAGTGTCAAAAAAAGTAACGATTCAACGTATTTAGTTAAACATCTCTTACCCGAAGAGTTGTTTTTGAATCCGTTCTCGAATGAACCTTTAGGAGACATCCCGTTTAAATTATCAACAGATATTATTGAATTGGATGAAGTGGTACTGACCGAAGAAAAAAGCAAACCCAAGCTGGTAAGAAAATCGGCCTTAATAAACGAGTCTTTTACAGGAGTCAAAATTGGAGAGAAAGAAATTAAACACAACCAGTTTTTATTGGATTTTATAGCAAAAAACGGGTTTCTAGTAGACTTTGTCGTACAAACGGGACAAGTATCAATACGTAATAGTAGACCAGGGTTTCAAGGTGGAAGAGCAATTCCCGCCCCTACCACAGATAACCCCGCAGAAGCTAATGGAACTGGTTTCTTAGCTAACTCGAGTTCCGCAGGAGCTGGGGTCAGGATTTACGAAGATGATTTTTTAGTCAACGACCTAAGACAACTCCTCAACGTACCCATGAGCGAAATAGACGAAATCTATTTTGAACGGAATGGAGCAGCTGGTGATACATTCAATTCACAAAACGGTGTAATCCGAATTTATAGGAAAGTAGGTCCTCGATTACGATCAAATTCAATCTATTTTGCTGAAAAATTGGTAGAAAACAGTTTTTCCAGGCCCAAAACCTTTTATAGGCCAAAGTATGTTGCAACTGAAGGGGAGGCATTTGAAAACCATGGTATTGTACATTGGGAGCCCCAATTGACAACAAATAAAAAAGGGGAAGTGGAATTCAAAATTCCAAAAGACAGCATTTCTTCAGTGAAAATTTTTATTGAAGGCATAGGAGAAGATGGTTCCCTCATTTCTCATACTGAAGAAATCTCATTGAATGGCTCCACTGAAGACAGCGGTAGTTATCAACTAAAGGATAGTTACGAGAATCACTTTTCGGATGATAGGGAATCTGTTCATTTACACCTGAACAAGGATATCTTTTTTGTAGGGGAAGAGATTTGGTGGACTGCATATTTATACAATAAAGAAGCTCAAGAGCCTTCACTAAAAACGGCGAACTTGCACTGTGCCCTTTATGATGCTGATGGAAATCGAGTAAGCAGTGGGATGTTCTTGGTAGAAAATGGCATTACCCACGGAAGTTTTGAACTTGACAATTCATTTAAAAGTGGTGTTTACTACATAAAGGCAGGGACAAACTGGATGCAGAATTTTAAAGAAGCAAAAGATTTTTTAAAAGAGATTACTGTCATCAATGAAACGATTACAGAAAATAAACCTTTCCCAGCGAAACCATATAATCTGCAAATTCTTCCTGAAGGTGGACATATTATAAAAGGTGCTGAAAATACCATAGGGGTCAAACTTGTGGATAACAATGGAATGGGAATGGAAATCACAGAAGGAAAGGTTATAGCTCAAAATGATGAGAAAGTGGCTGATGTTGTCACCAACAATTACGGGGTTGGTAAATTCATACTGCCAGAAAACGTTGAATATCCGATAATACTGAAGGCTCTATTGGCAAATGGTGAAATCCTTAGCAAAAAACTCCCAGAACCAAAACGGAAAGGTATAGTCTTAAATGTCAACAATATTCTAGAGGATAAAATTGTCATTTCCTTGAAAACCAACCCATTTACACTAGAAAAAATATCGGGTAAGAATTTCCATATTGCAATTCACCGCGACGGCCTTATGAACTTAAAAACTTTTGAAATAGATGAACTGAAAAAAGTCATCAAAATTGATAAGAGCAAATTGCTTAGTGGAACCAATATCATTACGCTTTTCGATGAAGATTTAAACCCAATCTCGGAAAGATTGGTATTTAATTACCGAAATCTAAAAGTAGGCAAGCTGAAGGTTGAAGCACCCCAACGAAAAAATAAAGATTCCGTTTCCGTATTCATCAATGCTTTTTCAAAAAACAACACTCCGGTATCCTTAAGTGTCTCAGCCCTTCCATCGGAAACTACATCAAAAAACACCCACTCAAGTATTGTTTCCAATTTTTTGCTCACTCCCTACCTGGGGTCGGAAGTCGAAAATGCGGCTAGATATTTTAAAGATATTAATAGAACCAAGAAGTATGAACTTGATTTAATCTTGTTGACGCAAGGATGGAGCAGTTACGACTGGAGTACCATTTTTGATGGCGTTCCTGAGATTGAACATCCTTTTGAAAATGGGATTTTAGTTTCAGGCAAATTGAATTCCAAAGTAAAGAAGGGGGATCAATTGGTCATCCAAGAAGGGAATATGTTCAATATGAAGTTTATAGAGCTTAAAGACTCTACAAATTTCCAAATAAACAATTTTCTTCGATTCAATGGGGATACTCTGATGCTGTCGTTACGAAACAGGAACAAAAAACTGAGAAGGCCAGAAATTGAAACTACATTCTTATCTTCTAAGGTGTTCAGTGATTCTATGTCCCAAGAATTTATTGGAAAGAAAATCCCTTTTGATGTCTCTAAAGAAATCAAAATGATAGTACCTCTGACCAACCACTCTTTAAACAAGACAATACTATTTTTCTAGAAGAAGTAACAGTATCGGAAGAACGGATTGAAAAGAAGCTGACCCGTGCTTCGCCCCTTATCAATGGTTTATTCAGCGGATTCAAAATATCAGATGATGATGTTAAAAGAAATCCTTTGTTATCGGATTTTATTAGAAGGCAAGGGTTCCGTGTTCAAGAAGATTTTGTGAATAATACGTTATTTATATCAAGTCCTATACCGTTTTCAGGGCCGGTAGCTGTGTATGAAAATGATATGCTCGTCACAGATGCTAGTCAGCTTGCAAATACCCCTTTATATCAAATTGACGAAATTTACTTGACAAAAGATGGGCTTTTTGAGGGACCAGACTTTGGTGGCGGCACCATACGGATTTATAGAAAAACAGGCAGCTACTTTCCCACGACACCAAGCTTTGCCCAAAAGCTGGTTGAAAATAGTTTCACAAGACCTAAGAAATTCTATCGCCCTCAATACGATTATTCGAATGAGAGTTTTTTGAACAATGGTATTGTGCATTGGGAACCCAATCTAGTTACTGATGAAAAAGGGAAAGCTACCTTGACCTTGCCGGATAACGGGGTTAGTATTGTCACCCTGTTCTTCGAAGGAATGGCCGATGACGGTACCTTGATTTCACACAGCGAAAAAATCTCATTGGACTAACATAAAACCTGCCATCACTAGCATCACAGCATTTTCTATAAATGTGGCTTCCGTCATAGGAAGATTCAATGCCGTTCCTAAGCAAGCACAACGAATGGATTTTTTATCCAACAAAGCCTTGGTCACTCCAATGGTGGTTATTCCCAAAATGATTACCGTTACCCAAAGTGCCATTGAGACTTGAGTCCGCATTAAAAACATAAGTCCTAAGCCTAGTTCAATAAAGGGATACACCCAACCATATAGAGGGAGTGCTTTGGCAAGTGGGTCATACATCCGAAAACTTTCAGGAAAGCCTTTTAAATCCAAAAACTTGAAGAAGCTGAAAACGATGTAGAACAATCCCATAAAATCCATCATAGCCTCTGAAGTGCTCCAATCCTTGTAATTCAATAAAAAAGAAGATGCAAAAAGGTATGCAAAAATCAAGAAAAGGGGGCGTAACTGCCCCCATTTCGATTTTTCTTTAGAAACCTTATGCGTTGAAACAACATTCCCCTTTTGAGCAATGGTATATTTTGAAGGCAAAGCAGACTGAAGATGTGCTAATGAAATGGATTTAGAGGTTTCTAAGTTGGCTACGCCATCTTCCAAATTAACCACCACATCGGAAACACCATCCACTTGGGATAGTTTTTCCTTAACTGAAGCCACACAGCCTTGACAGGTCATCCCTGTTACAGAATACGTTTGTTGCATTTAGTGCTTTTTGTTATGGTCCGAATCGAGTTCACGGTATCTACAGCAAGGGTGAACACTTTCATACACCTCTTGTGTCGCCTTTAATTCCTTGGTATCATGTCCTACTTGCGCCATAGCCGATTTAATTTGCATAGAATTGGTTTTACGCTCATCAACCACTAACGACAATTGATGTGTTGGAATGTCCCAAACGGCATATTTTACTCCTGGAACGCCCAATGCGGCCTTCTCAATACGAGCTTTGCACATTTCGCATACGCCATCCACCTCAAAAGCCATTTTTTTGTTTTTTTCTTGGCTAAATGTAGCTACCGAAATCAAAAGGCTCACTAAAATTACTATTCTATTTTTCATTTTTTTCAAATTATCTTTTTGTTTTTATGACTTAAATCGAAACCCCAAATACACCATTCTTCCTAGGATTGGGGCAAACACTATGGAAGTATCAAAATTTGGTCCAAATGGGTCCTGAGCACCTAAAACTGGATTATCTTGCCTCACAGCAGTCAAATTCTCTCCACCCAAATACAACTCAAATTTGGGAGAGAAGACCTTGGTTATCTGAGCGTTCATAAGACTGTAGCCATCTGCAAAATCTCCAAGCTGAAATTCAACAGGATTGGATGCCGTATTAGGCAAACGTTGCCTCCCTAACGTATGAAGAGTATAATCAAACCGCCATTGACTACCGTTTTCCTTGGGGACCGTATTGTAGCCCACATTGGCAAAATACCGATGTTGTGCTTGCAAAGGTCTTTGCAACAGCCCTGTTTGATAGGTCGTTTCCACATCGTAATACTTATAGGCCATCCGTAGTTCTACATTGGGTAAAACTTCATGGTCGACCTCAACTTGTAGACTGTTGGCGAAACTTTCACCATCTAAATTGGAAAACCGGACCTCATTGGGATTTTCCCAATCCACAACCACTTGATTTTGGAAATCGGTTCTATAAAAATCAACTGAAAACGAACCTGAACGGTTCAACCAGGTAAACTTCTGTAGAAAACCGAATCCAAAATTGACGGCTTTTTCAGCATCAAAACCATAAATATTTCCTCCATTACCATCCAACTGAATAACTCGACTGGAAGCAAATAGTTTTTGATTTTCCGCAAATATATTGGCCGCTCGCCTACCCAACCCAAAAGAAGCTCGGAGACTTCCTCTTTCCCAAGGCGTATAACGCATATGGATTCGAGGTGTTAAAAATGTTCCTAGGCGATTATGCGTATCCAAACGCAAACCTGCAGTAAGGCTCAGTTTTTCCAAATTGGTATAGCTGTACTCAAAAAAAGCACCCAAAGACTGGTCAGTTCTACTAAACCTCTGTGTATTGACCAATTCATCATAACCGTCATAGGCAAAACTTACTCCCGTCGTAAACTTATGTTTCGTATTTCCAATAATGGAATTGAACAGAAAGTTAGAATAAATGCTTTCATGGTCAATATCATACACATTGAATCCATAAAACGAATCTTGAGCATGGTTGCTATATGAAGCCTGAAATCCAAAGCTTTGGAAAGGAAGTTCTGGAAAAACATAGCCCAACTTTAATGAACTATCAAACCTTCGGGTATCAATTTCACTGCCCCAAACATTCGTGGTGAAACGGTCCGTATCTGGATTAAAATCGGATTGCCCCACTTGTTTTTCATCGTTCAAAAAACGAACGTTAACAAAACTCACCCATCCTGTTTCTGGATTTTGATACTGCCATCGGTTCATCACATTGATTTGATTGGCCAATGGAATATCTAAAAAACCATCATCATTATTGTCCACTTCAACATCCCGACGGTTCCCGTGAATGTAAAATCCTGTGCTCAACTTGTCGGAGAGTTTTGTATTCAAATGGGTGTTGAACTCCAACCTTCCATTTAGATTGGCATAACCGTTCACAAAAACTGGCACATCAGACAAAGGCTTTTGCAACTCTGTATTAATTTGGCCTGAAATACTCTCATATCCATTGGTCACGCTACCTGCACCTTTAGTGATTTGAATACTTTCTACCCAGGTACCAGGAGTAAAGGTTAGACCATAGGCTTGCGAAGCGCCTCGAACCATGGGTATATTCTCTTGGGTAATCAAAAGATAAGGACTGGTAAGACCTAGCATCTGTATCTGCTTGGTCCCGGTCAACGCATCATTAAAATTGACATCAATAGCCGGATTGGTCTCAAAACTTTCTGAAAGATTGCAACAAGCTGCCTTCAAAAGTTCTTCGCTATTTACAGTAACCACATTCTGTGCAGAGAAAAATGCCTTTTCGACCGTTTCTTTCTTCTGTTCCACAACAACCTCATCCAATTGGTTAGAAGGTTGTAGAAAATGATTCACTTTTCTTGGTGAATCAATCATCAAGGTGTCCGTTTTAAACCCGACATAACTTATGACTAGTTTATCGTACTCAGGATTGTAAGGAATAGAAAATGTTCCATCTTCTTGGGTTATCGTTCCCAAAGGGGAATTCAACCAATATACATTGGCTCCTGAGAGGCCAATGCGTTTATTTTCTGTATTGGCTTCCAAGACCACACCTTCTATAGTATTCTGGGCGGTCAATAAAACAGGAAACCAAAAAAGTAATATGCAAATATTTTTCATGTATATATTGAATCATTACTAAATAGATAATTACACTCCTCGGCTTTCTAGAAGCGAGGATATCCAGTAAGATTCAATACATCATATTAAAAAGACTTGGTCCAGGACTTGAATGTCCCTAACCAAAATAGGAGGGGGATACTCCTCATGAGGAACTGGTAATTCTTCAAGAGGAACAAACACATCCAAATAGGATGTGGTAAAGGCGATGAGAAAATTTTGCTGTTCCAAATCTAAGTCTGACCATGTAAGCTTGAGGTCATCCTGACCCGTCAGAACAAAAGATTCATCGTCACAACAACCCGGTTTTTCGGTGTTAGTTTCGATTAGGGAAAGAGCTGCTTCCATACCGCAATCATCAGCTTGGGAGAAAAAGGAGACATCCATAACACGTCCCATACAAAGATGTTTATCCACACTCCACGAAATTGTGGAAAGCAGCACCATCAGGGACATCGCTACAGAAATAACTTGTTGTATTACCTTTTTCACATAGCAAAAATACAAAATATGTAATTTCTGTTACTTATTTGATGTGAAGCTTAACCAAACTTTAGGGAACCAATTCTGAAATTTTACCGATTTTTGCGCGACTATATCGCACGGTAAATACAAAAGAACATCATGCTTGAAGCTATAAAACCACAGGTAGAAGAAATTCTTTCCAAGAAAGACAAAGTAGAAAATCGTCTACAATTGGTTTGCGACCTTTTAAAAAAGGAAATCAGTTATTATGACTGGGTAGGATTCTATTTTAAAAACGGTGATAAGGAGGAGTTAAAGTTGGGGCCTTATGCAGGTGAGCCAACAGATCATACCATCATTCCATTTGGAAAAGGTATTTGTGGCCAAGTGGCGGTCAGCAATGAAAACTTTGTGGTTCCTGATGTAGCTGCACAAGACAACTATATAGCTTGTAGCATTACCGTAAAGTCAGAAATTGTAATTCCACTGTTCAAGAATGGTGAAAATATTGGTCAAATCGACATAGATTCAAATACACCGGACCCTTTTTCTGAAGAAGATGAGCGTTTTTTGGAATACGTGAATAAAAAAGTGGCTGAAATTCTTTAAAACTCTCCCCTTTTTGTTGATAAACCTTCTCTGATTTTCCTAACAAAAAATTTACTTTTGTGTGCTTAAGAAATTGATTTTTAAGACATCTCATGAGCACTTCCAAAAAAGCGACAAGCGCCTTAGTTTCAGTATTCCATAAGGACGGGTTGGAACCTATTGTAAAAAAACTGCACGAGCTAGGTGTAACTCTTTACTCCACCGGAGGAACTGAAAAATTCATAAAAGAACTAGGGATTCCCGTAGTTCCTGTTGAAGACGTAACTAGCTACCCTTCTATTTTGGGAGGACGCGTAAAAACGCTACACCCAAAAGTTTTTGGAGGTATTCTCAACAGACAGGATCATCAAGGAGATGTGGCGCAGATGGAGGAATTTGATATTCCGCAGTTAGATATTGTCATTGTGGATTTGTATCCATTTGAAAAAACCGTGGCTAGTGGTGCCTCTGAACAAGACATCATAGAGAAAATTGATATAGGAGGTATTTCACTTATCCGAGCTGCAGCTAAGAATTATAAAGACGTCCTTTGTGTTTCTTCTATGGAAGATTATGAAGATTTCTTAAACGTGATTTCGCAAGGAGATGGAACTACTTCTATAGAAGATAGGAAACGTTTTGCAAGCAAGGCGTTTAATGTTTCTTCACACTATGATTCGGCTATTTTCAATTACTTCAACCAAGACCATGCGATAGCCACTTTAAAAATCAGTGAGACGAAAGGCAAGGCGCTTCGTTATGGTGAAAATCCGCATCAAAAAGGTTTCTTCTTTGGGGATTTTGAAGCCATGTTTGACAAGTTGCACGGAAAAGAGCTATCCTACAATAATTTATTGGATGTGGATGCCGCTGTGAATTTGATGGAAGAATTCAAGAATGACGACCCTACTTTTGCCATTCTAAAACATAATAATGCTTGTGGTTTGGCTACCAGAAGTACAATCAGACAAGCCTATGTCGATGCCCTTGCTGGCGACCCAGTTTCAGCTTTTGGTGGTATTTTAATTGCCAACACAGGAATTGATTTGGACACCGCTGAAGAAATTCATAAACTTTTTTGTGAAGTAGTAATTGCACCAAGCTACTCCGAAGATGCATTGGAAGTATTGAAAGGCAAGAAAAATCGAATCATTTTGATTCAAAAGGAAACTGCTCTTCCCGAAACCTTGGTTCGAACTTGCCTTAATGGAGCTTTGGTTCAGGAAAAAGACTTTAAAACAGATGTTGAAAATGACCTGGAAGCCGTAACCAATAAAAAGGCAAGTGCTCAAGAAATTGAGGACCTGTTGTTCGCTTCCAAGCTTTGTAAACACACAAAAAGCAATACTATAGTATTGGCTAAGAACAAGCAGCTTTGTGCCAGCGGAACTGGGCAAACTTCTCGGGTAGACGCATTGAATCAAGCTATAAACAAGGCAAAATCCTTTAACTTCGATTTAAATGGCGCCGTTATGGCCAGTGATGCTTTCTTTCCATTTCCTGATTGTGTAGAGATTGCGCACAAAGCAGGAATACGAAGTGTTATACAACCCGGAGGTTCTATAAAAGACCAATTGAGTATTGATTTTTGCAATGAAAATGACATGGCCATGGTTATGACCGGGACTCGACATTTTAAGCATTAATTTTAGTACATTAGCCGATAAATTTTACCGTTAATCCAAAAAACCAAAACTTTTTATGGGATTTTTTGATTTCATGACCGAGGAAATCGCTATTGACCTCGGTACTGCAAATACCCTTATCATTCACTTAGATAAAGTTGTAGTAGACAGCCCTTCCATAGTTGCGCGAGACCGGGTATCTGGAAAAATTATCGCAGTGGGGAGAGAAGCAAATATGATGCAGGGAAAGACCCATGAAAACATAAAAACGATTCGACCTTTGAAAGATGGGGTTATTGCTGATTTTGATGCATCTGAAAAGATGATCAATATGTTCATCAAGAATATTCCTGCTTTAAAGAAAAAATGGTTTCCTCCCGCTTTGCGTATGGTTATCTGTATTCCATCTGGTATCACCGAAGTGGAGATGAGAGCCGTTCGTGAGTCTGCAGAACGTGTAAATGGGAAGGAGGTTTACCTCATCCATGAACCCATGGCAGCTGCTATAGGTATTGGCTTGGATATTATGCAACCCAAAGGAAACATGATTGTGGATATTGGAGGTGGTACTACAGAAATTGCCGTTATTGCTTTGGGGGGTATTGTCTGCGACAAATCAGTTAAGATTGCAGGGGATGTGTTCACCAATGACATTATCTATTACATGCGTACCCAGCATAATTTATATGTTGGTGAGAGTACCGCTGAAGCAATCAAAATTGAAATAGGTTCTGCCACAGAGGATTTAAAATCTCCTCCAGACGATAAATCAATTCAGGGAAGAGACCTTTTAACTGGAAAACCTAAACAAGTACAGGTTTCGTACAGAGAAATTGCGAAAGCATTGGATAAAAGTATTTTGCGCGTAGAGGATGCCGTTATGGAAACGCTCTCCCAAACTCCACCAGAACTGGCAGCTGATATTTATAATACAGGTATTTACCTAGCAGGTGGTGGTTCCATGCTCAGAGGATTGGACAGAAGACTCTCCCAGAAAACGGATTTACCGGTCTACATTGCAGAAGACCCTTTAAGAGCTGTTGTACGAGGAACGGGAATAGCCTTAAAAAATTTGGAACGGTACAAAAGTATTTTGATAAAATAGACGTGTATTGAACAAACCTGTGTGCGTGAATGGTACACAACCTTTCTAACCCAACGATTGCATGCAACGCATCATCAATTTTATACTCAACTATAGAAACTCCTTTCTCTATGGTTTTTTGGCATTGATTGCGTTGGTTCTTACCATTCGCTCGCATTCCTATCATCAATCTCGGTTTTTCAATTCATCAAAATGGATGACCGGAAAGGTGTACGGTACCGCTTCTGATGTATCTGGTTACTTCTCACTAAAAGAAGAAAATTCCAGATTAGTCCAGGAAAATGAACGCTTACGCAAACAACTTTTTAATTCCTTCACCAAAATTCAACAGAACATTGATAGCACAGAAGTGCAGTATACGGTTACGAATGCCAAGGTGATAAAGAATAGTTTTTCTTCACCCAGAAATTATCTTACTATCAGCAAGGGAAAAAATGAAGGTATAGAACAGGATATGGGCGTTATAACCACTAAAGGTATTCTTGGTATTGTTGAAAACACCTCCTCCAATTTTTCCACAGTGCAAAGTGTTCTCAACACCAAATCAAATATCAATGCCAAAATAAAGAATACGGATTATTTTGGTTCTCTCGTGTGGGATGCCCGTGATTATCGGGTAGTTCAACTTATTGATATTCCTAGGTTGGTTCCACTTGTTGTTGGAGATACGATTGTGACAGGTGCAATGTCAAGTATTTTTCCAGAAAACGTGCCCATCGGTGTTATCAAAAAGTATGATTTAAACGCTTCAAAGAGTTTTTACAATATTGATGTAGAGTTATTTAATGATATGGCCAACGTCAAGAATATTTACGTTATCAAGAATAAAAACAGAGAGGAAATCGAAGAACTTGAAGAGCTGACCACTGATGAATAATGTTGTATTCCTAAATATTCTGCGGTTTGTATTGCTTGTTTTGACACAGGTATTAATTTTTAATACCCTCAATTTCCTTGAGTCAATCAACCCGCTAGTATATGTGATTTTCCTCTATTGGTACCCGATAAAAGGGAATAGGGCCGTTTTTCTTCTTACAGCTTTTCTTTTGGGTTTGATTATTGACATTTTCTCAGACACCCTTGCCCTGCATGCATTTGCAACATTGACAACCGCTTTTGTGCGACCTCTAATTATGCGGTTTTGTTTTGGTGTCAATTATGAGTTTCAAAACTTTAGTTTTAAGAATACAACCAAGGTCCAACGCCTCACTTTTTTGGGACTTTTGGTTTTAACACATCATCTTGTATTCTTTTTCCTAGAAATTTTAAGTTTATCACATATCCTTTTAATTTTGAAGAAAATTAGTGCTACTAGCTTGGTCACATTTTTCCTATGTGCCATGTTCAGTTCACTTTTTAGCCCCAAAAGCGAATAAAACCTTCATATTCACGTTAGAAAAATATAGGGTTTCTTATTAGGTCTGACATATGAAAAAACTGTTACTTTCTTCTGTAGTTGTTATTATTGGTTTTGTTTTTATCAGCAGGCTATCTTATCTACAGCTTTTTAGTTTTTCTCCAGACCAAACTTTAGAAGATCCCGCTATTAAAGCCATTTATGATTACCCTGAAAGGGGCTATGTGTATGACCGCAATGGTCAACTTTTAGTAGGTAATCAACCCGCCTATGATGTAATGGTGATACCAAGGGAAGTTCAACCCTTGGACACCTTGGAATTCTGCGGTCTACTTGGCATTGACAAGGAAACCTTTATTTCCAAAATGAAAAAAGCCAGAACGTATTCTCCTCGGCTTCCTTCAGTTCTTGTACCTCAGCTTTCTAAAGAAGACTATGCTGGGTTGCAAGAAAAAATGCGGCACTTTGAAGGTTTCTATATCCAAAAACGATCATTGCGATACTATGCCACTAATAGCGCAGCCAATGTTTTGGGATACATCAGTGAAGTCAACGATCGTGACCTTCAGAATAACCCGTATTATGTAGCTGGAGAATTAAAAGGCCGTACTGGAATTGAAAAGCAGTACGAAGAGATATTGCGAGGTAGAAAAGGAATTCAATACATTCAGAAAGATCGTTTTAACCGTGATATTGGCCCATATAAAGACGGTAAACTGGATACCTTGCCCCAACAAGGGAAGGAGCTAAGAATTACGTTGGACAAAACCCTTCAAGAGTATGGTGAGCGCTTAATGCATGGAAAAAGAGGAGGCATTGTCGCTATAGAACCAAAATCTGGGGAAATATTGGCCATGATTTCCGGACCTACCTACGACCCTGCCCTTTTGGTCGGAAGAGAACGCTCCAAAAATTATACTAAACTTCATTACGATACAATTTCTAAACCTACCTGGGACCGTTCCATTTTAGCTGAACCATCACCCGGATCTCCCTTTAAAATTATGAATGCCCTTGTAGCTCTTCAGGAGGGTGTAATTGATCCTTCAACAAAATTCAGATGCTATAACGGGTTTTATGTAGGCAGTACGAAAAGAGGTTGCCATTGTGGAGGTGGTATGCGCAATATGAATTCAGGAATTTACCAATCCTGCAATGCATATTTCGCGGGAACCTTTAGAAAAATCTATAACAAATATCCAACTACGGATGAAGGAATGGATGTTTGGGAAAATCATATGAAAAGCTTTGGTTTGGGAGAGTATTTGGGAACTGATTTGCCTACGGGCCGCCCAGGTCGTATTCCAAACAAAGCCTATTACGACAAGGCATACGGAGACAATAGATGGGCATCTTCATTTATTATATCCAATTCAATCGGTCAAGGAGAAGTGGCTGCCACCCCACTGCAGTTGGCCAATATGACAGCAGCTATCGCCAATAGAGGTTATTTTTATACGCCTCATATCATCAAAAATATTGGGAACGGTTCGATTGACCCGAGATTTACCGAGCCCAGATATACTACTATAGACCGTGAACATTTTGAGCCTGTTGTTGAGGGAATGGCCAACGTATACAAATATGGAACGGCCCGCTGGGTTCAAATTCCAGAAATAGAAATTGCCGGAAAAACAGGAACAGTAGAAAATTTTGTACGAATCAACGGAGAGCGTATGCAACTGACAGACCACTCCGTTTTTGTCGCTTTTGCTCCTGTCGAAAATCCTAAAATTGCACTTGCAGTGTATATTGAGAATGGGTATTATGGTGCGCGATATGCTGGACATATTGCTTCCCTTTTAATTGAAAAATATATAAAGGGGGAGATTACCAGAAAAGATTTGGAAAAACGAATGTTGGAGAAAACCTTGGAACATGAATACGCAAAACCGTATAGTGGGGAACCTTTCAAGATAAACGAATATGTCTGGTAGAGGGCTGGTTAAAAGAATAGATTGGATTACGGTTTTCTTGTATGCTTTTCTGGTTTTTATTGGCTGGATTAATATATATTCCACTACCCTAGTCAACCCAGAAGGTTCTTTTTTTGATTTTTCAACCCTTTACGGAAAACAATTGTTCTTTATGATTGTTTCCTTGGGAGTAATCGTTATGGTTCTTTTTGTAGAAACCAGCTTTTTCGAACGTTTTGCCTCCATATTTTATATTTCATCCCTGGTTCTTTTGGTAGGACTCTTTGTTTTCGGCAAGACCATTGCCGGAGCAACCTCTTGGTACGATTTAGGCTTTTTTAACCTGCAGCCCTCTGAGCTTGCAAAGGTCACTACTGCCCTGGCATTGGCAAAATACTTAAGTGACATCCAAACCGATATACGCAATAAAAAGCATCAACTCTATGCCTTACTTATTATAATTTTACCTGCATTGCTAATAATACCCCAACCTGACCCTGGTAGTGCACTGATTTACTTTTCCCTTTTCTTTGTACTGTTTAGGGAAGGATTTCCACTCTACTATTTGGGCATCCTATTAATAATAGTTGTTCTTTTTGCTACTACTTTAATGTTTGGCACTGTATGGATTGCCATTGGTTTGGGTATTCTTACTGTACTTACTTTTCTATTTAAGAAAAAGTCGACCAAGATTCCACTACTACCTCTCAGTATTGCACTCATTGTGGCCATCCTCTTTTCACTCTCGGTGAATTTTGTCTATGAAAACATTTTTGAACAACGACACAGAGATCGTTTTGCACTATGGTTAAGCCTGGAAAAAGATGAAAACAAGTTGGAAGAAATACGTAAAACCATTGGCTATAATACTTATCAATCTGAAAAGGCTATTGAGTCAGGAGGGTTTTTTGGCAAGGGCTTTCTTGAAGGTACTCGGACCAAGGGAGATTTTGTACCACAACAGCATACTGATTATATTTTTAGTTCCGTGGGAGAGGAATGGGGTTTTATGGGAACTACTGCAGTTATCATTCTTTTTTCTCTTTTCTTTCTCCGGCTAATCTATGTTGCCGAAAGACAGAAGAATGATTTTTGTCGGATTTATGGATACGGGGTAATCTCTGTTTTACTCATGCACTATTTTATCAATATCGGTATGGTAATTGGTTTGCTGCCCACGGTTGGAGTTCCTTTACCTTTCTTCAGCTATGGCGGTTCCGGATTGCTATTTTTTACCTTACTCCTGTTTATCTTCCTGAAATTGGATTCGAATAGATTAAGGGACGGTATTTAAAATTTCCATTGGGAGGTTTCAACCTTGGATTCCATTTTAGTTTGCCAAGTTTCTGGTTGTTTAAAGAAAAAATCAAGATTTGTTTTTTGTTCTAACTCATCCAAACTCACTATAAAACTTTGCAAGGATAAGTTGCTTTCCCGATTGGGGATTAGGAAGGAAATAATTTCAGTTCCATTTTCGGTTTCCCGATAAATGACTTTAAAGAACGCATTGGGCACATCGACATCCTCCTCGCCAATTTCTTCAAGATTACTTTCGAGAACTCCGCCTGTAATTACTACTAAATCCCCATACCGTTTGCACCAATAGCGTACTTTTTGTTCCAATCGGTTCCAAATTCCAGCATTGAAGTCTCTGTCCTGCGGACTAATATTGCTTGTGTAGAATGTTTCATTATACGCTTGTTCTGAAAATCTACGGTCACCTGCCGGAACCAAATGCCCCCTGTCATACCCAGAACCTCTATAATTTCGCCAATCTGCAGATTTTGATTTTACCTCTGGGTCTTCGATGAAATAGGGTCTTCTTCTGTCATCATCTGTTAGATGTTCTCTTTTCAAGGGATAAGCAACCCATTCGGCTTGTTCATGGGGTTCACTATAGGACAATACATAATGCTTATGATTTATTATAGATCCATGGGTTGAGGAAGGAAGCAATTCCTGGACAGTTGACAAATTTGTGTCGTTTCCTTTATCAGAAGAATACGTCCGTGGGGTATAAAAGTTCTCAAAAAGCCAAAACCCTATTATACAAATAGCCAATAGAATCGTATAGACCATTCTTTTGCTCATAGGCACAAAGTAGCAAAACGAAACGGATTTCAAATAAAACCAATCGTAAAGCTTTGTTTTAATTCATAGATAAGGACAAAAGAAACTTGTCTTCTTAGAGTGACAGTGACCTATAGTTAATAAATAGATAGGAAAAGAACCTCGCAATTACTTAAAAAAGAAGGGCCCGGTTATTTCTTTTCGGCCACTATACATATTGCGTTCAAATGGGATTGATGTTTCCTGAAGACTTTTCGCATTGCCCAAATGCGTTTCCTTTCATTAGGGTGCGTCAACATATTAAATACAATTTTTAAGGTCCTGAAAAAACCTTCATCACCAATCATTCTTATTGGTTCGAGCAAATGCATGGGATTAGTCTCGGTCTTTACTACTCTGAAACCTTCATTTTCCAGCAAATCACTCCATTCGTTAAGGGTTAAAGGTCTTGCGTTTACTTTTATTACTTGGGCCAATGCTCGTTGTATTTCTGCTTTCTTTTCTTCCGAAATAGCATCAGGTTGTAGTCCTAGCTCATGTATCCCATATAAACCTCCTTTTTTAAGAACCCGGTGCGCTTCTTTTATAATTTCTGACTTTCTATGATCTACTTGCATGGTAAGCATTGCTTCACCATATACTTTGCTAAACGAATTTTCATTTAAAGTGGATTGGGCTGCATTACCTATTATTATTTTTCGGTCCTTTCCATTTATCACCTTGCGAAGAATACGTGCCGCTTCTTCATTGAGTTCGATGCCTGTGTAAGTTTTTGGATTGGATTTTAAGGCAATGGAAGCGGTAAAGCCAAGCCCTGGAGCAAATTCTACGATATCGTCTTCAGAATCTATTTTTAGGTTTTTAATAAGCTTTTGGGTCAGCTCTTTTCCACCAGGGCGTAGTACTTTTTTACCCATTTTGGCAAGTATCCAATGTCCCTGTTGTGTATTGATTGTCTTATTTCCCATTTTTCCCTGTTTTACTTCTCAACAACGCCTCTACTCTGTTGGTTTTGTCATATTTGGTCAAGGTCAGTCGAACAATGCTGTTTTCCTTTGCCCTCAAATTGTGTGGCATGTTTCCCTCCAATGTGATTAAATCTCCCTTCGTCAAACTCTTGGTTTCCTGCTTTACGCCAAAGTCAATGAGGCCCTCCAAAATTTCCACCACTATTGGGTAAGATGTTTTGTGTTCTTTCATTAAAGTTCCTTTCTGCATTGCAATTCTGATTTCTTTGGTGAAACCAGTTTCAAATAAAACGGTACTAACAGGTTTATGCTCGTTCCATCGTATGTCTTGATATATGTTTGCTGTTTTCATTTTTCGTAATTGATAGATTCTACTATGCCCTAAAAAGTATAGATGATTTACTTTCCTCTTAATTCGATGCGTTTGCCTAATCTCTCCTACAAAAGTTTATGTACTTCCTGGAACGTATTTCGCCAATGGACACAGGTAAATCTGCTATAAATGAATAGCCTTTATTGGATTTATGGGATATTTATTGATTTGTATAGACTTCCCAATTTCTTAATGAACTGTATTTGGTATTGTACATAGCCTGAACATCCGTGAACCATGTTGCGGACAACCGAATGGAATCTTTTACTTCGAAACTGGTAAAGAATACCTGTAAATAGCTATCATTAAACTTGCCTACCCATCTTCGTTCTCCTGAGTGAAAACTTATTTTTTTAGTATTTTTTTGATTAAACCTCACCAAGGAATCGCTTATAAAAATTTCGTTGTTCAGATTGGCAAAACGTCCCATAATGGGCAAGACATCCCTAGTGTCATTTCCATTTAGAGCATACACGTTCCAACCATGGTCGTCCGTAGCATCAGCTGCTGGAATGTCAAAATTTAGCGCTTCTTCCAACCCGTTCGTTTTGCATTTATGCTTGTAAATTGTAAGTGTGCTATCTGTTTTTTCTTTAAAAAACAACACATATATAATTCCATTCCCATCTTCTCCTATCCACTTATCCTTTTCTTTTTCGTAGGATAGTTTTTTCATGGTATAATCTGTGGAGTATACCTTACCATCCATGGTATAGGCAATACTATCTGGGTAAAATTTATGCGTTGACACTTGCTCTCCCATAAGGTTGAATGCCCATACATATTCGCCTGAATAAGTAAAATTATCTTCCTTGAATTGGGCAGCATATTTATTGGTTTCAGCCTTACTGTTTTTATGGGCACAGGAAGTTACAAGTAGTATCGACATTAGAATTAGAAAAAATCTTAGTATCATCATCTCAATTATTTACATACGAACGACACAAATTTATGCTGATGTTCTTTTGAGAAATATGATTTACCTCAACTTTTGAATTATTTTAATTCAATGCGGCTCACGATTGTGCTACAATTTTCACTAATCGATGGCATCAAGCACTGAAACTAGGTAAACAAGGTAAATGAAATTCGAAAATTTCGCCTAAGAACCTTAATTGGAATACTGGATGCAGAATAACGATTGACTTGACATAAACCTGACATGCCGGAATGAAACAGTCTTAAAATAAAAAACCGACCTGAATAGGTCGGTTTTTTTAGTATCGCATTTGAGACTTATCCCTTAACACTGGCAAGTCTACGTTCTGCCCCTTTAAAATTGTTCAGTTTCAGGTCTTTTAGAACGTTAATGGCTTCTTCCACATATATGTCTTTAGCCAAATTCTTGTGCCAGCGGTTACGTTTTTCACGGAGTACAGAGTCTTGAGTGAATAATTCCGTTTCGTATTTCAACGATTCGAAGGTTAACTCGGAATCATATTCTCTTAAACTTTTAAATTGCTCGGATTTTTTCTTGGCTTGTTCCTCTCGTTGCTTATAAGCGTCGTAATTTAAGGACACGGTAGTTTCATCTTGTTGTTCCTTCAACCATTTGGCGTTTTCTTCAATCAACTCGATGTATGGATTTTCGGCCATTCGTTTTTTACTGTTGGCAATGGTGGTTTCAAAATCGATATATCCATCCCAAGCTTCATAATCCGCCGCAGAAATCTTATCCCATTCCAATGGGTTTTCTTGATCTCTTTCTCCTAAATCAATGTAGCTATATCGGTCTGGTACTACAATATCACTTTTAACACCTTCCAACTGTGTGGAACCTCCATTAATTCTATAAAACTTTTGTGTTGTTAATTTGATAGCCCCAAGATTACCATGCTCATTGCTACGAACAATGTTGTCTAAAGGAATTACATTTTGTACGGTTCCTTTTCCGAATGTTTGCTTACTTCCAATAACAACTGCTCTTTTATAATCTTGCATAGCCGCCGCTAAAATTTCTGAGGCAGAAGCAGAAAGCTCATTGACCAAAATTACCAAAGGGCCATCCCATTGGATTCTTTCATCCTTATCTTCATGAACTTCTTTTCTTTGTCCAGATGATCTAACTTGAACTATGGGCCCGTCCTTGATGAACAATCCGGCCATATCTACAACGGTTTTGAGTGACCCCCCACCATTATCTCTCAAATCAAGGATAATTCCTTCCACACCTTCTTGTTTGAGGCGTTCTACTTCCTTTGCCACGTCTGTTGCAGCATTTCTTTCCGTGTAGTCTTCAAAATCTACATAAAACTTAGGTAGATTGATTAATCCATATTTGTTTCCTTCATCTTTTACGGTGGCTGATTTGGCATAGGACTCTTCAAGAACCACTACATCCCTAGTAATTGAAACTATTTCTATTGTTCCATCAACGCGACGTATGGTCAAATCAACGATTGACCCTTTAGGCCCTTTTATCAATTTAATTGCATCATCCAAACGCATACCAACAATATCGGTGGGTTCCTCTCCATCTTGACCAACCTTTAGAATTTCGTCACCTACTTCTAGGCTTTGCTCCCTCCAAACCGGGCCTCCGGAAATAATTTCAACAACTTTGGCTCCTTCCGGTTTTTTCTGCAGTCGAGCACCAATACCTTCAAACTTACCGGACATTCCTATGTCAAATTTCTCCTTGTCATCAGGAGCAAAATAATACGTATGCGGATCAAACTCATCTACGATTGTATTGATGTATTGTACGAACCAATCCTTACGTTCCAAATCGTTTACGAAATCAAAAAACTCGTCAAGTGTATTTCCTGTAATTTCTCTAGCTTTTTCTTCCAATTCAGATTTTGTGAGGTCTTGACCATTTTCACTTGACCTATCTTCAAAAGCATTTTCTAATTTATTGTCATATACTCCTAGGGTATTATACTTAAGCTGTTGTCTCCACCTTTCGCGCAATTGCTTCTTGTTTGCTGCAAATTCCTGGTCTTTATAATCAATATTGATGGTTTCCTGCTTACTATAATCGAACGGAGTTCTCAACACGTCTTTATATAACTCTTCGGCTTCGCCCATACGCTTCATTAGGCGCTGATATACGATATTGAAGAAAGTGATATCTGTATTCTTGATTTCATCATCAATCATGAACCGATATTTTTCAAAATCCCTAATGTCGCTTGCTAAAAAATAGCGTTTTGTGGGGTCCAGAATATCTATAAAATCATCAAAGACATTGGAAGAGAAACTATCATTCAGGTTTTTGGGCTCATAATGTCCCTTTTCCAGCACATAGGTGATTAAATCCAGCAACAACTTGTCCTTATCATCATTTTCAAAAGATTTATTGGTAAAACTGCAGGATGCTACAGCTACTAAAATCACTAAAAATGCCAGCGTGAAATTCTTTTTCATAAAAGTGGTATTTGTTGGGTGCAAATACGATGGGTTTACCTCACCAAATCCGCGTTACATTACTCTGTTTTCTTTTTCTATGAATTCCCTAAGATACTGAAAAAACCATGCCAGATGGGAAGAGCCCGTATAATTTTTTGTTAAACGACCTCGTCTTCATATCCCTATGAAAACGTATTTTTGGGCTGTTAATTATACAAAATGGATAAACCGCTCATTTTAGTGACTAATGACGATGGAATAACCGCTCCTGGGCTACGTTCCTTGATTAAAACCATGAAGGAGATTGGTGACGTTATTGTGGTTGCGCCGGATAGTCCACAAAGTGGAATGGGGCATGCCATTACCATTGACAATACCTTGTATTCAAAAAAGGTGGTAATAGACACGGAACAAGGTGCCCCTGCTGAGTATAGTTGTAGCGGAACACCGGCCGATTGTGTAAAACTGGCCCTCCAAGAAATCTTGGACCGCAAACCTGATATTTGTGTCAGTGGCATTAATCATGGGTCCAATGCTTCTATCAATGTGATTTATTCAGGCACTATGAGTGCGGCAATCGAAGCTGGAATTGAAGGCGTTCCTGCCATTGGATTTTCCCTCTGCGATTATTCCTGGGAAGCTAATTTTGAACCAGCTTTGAAAGCAGTAAAGAAAATTGTGGTACAAGCCTTAAAATATGGAATCCCAAAGGGAACCGTGCTTAACGTCAACATTCCCAAATCCGAAAATGAGCCGCAAGGGATAAAAGTATGTAGACAAGCGCGAGCCAATTGGAAGGAAAAGTTTGACAAGAGAACAAGTCCTACTGGGAAGGATTACTATTGGCTCACAGGCGAATTTGAACTTTTAGATAAAGGAGAAGATACTGACGAATGGGCCTTGGCAAACGGTTATGTTTCCGTGGTACCCACCCAATTTGACCTCACAGCACATCACATGATTCCGCAAATCAATAATTGGAGTTTAAATGAATCTTAAAAAAGAAATTATAGTAGGTTTTGTAGTAGGAATTATTGCGAATACCATAGGTACTTTATTGTATATGCTTTTGTTTTCCGACCTTGGAATTGTTGAAACCTATAATGCAGCGGTCAAACAAGGTCATATTGGAAGTCTTCTGGCATTGGGAGCTATTTTAAATCTGGTCGCATTTTTTGGCTTTTTACGGCTGAAGCGTGACTATAGAGCTCGGGGGGTTATGATTGCTACCTTGCTTACGGCCATGGTTATTTTGTATTATAAGTTAATGGGCTGATTCTGAATATTCTTTGTAATGAAGTATTATATAATTGCTGGTGAAGCTTCTGGGGATTTACATGGTTCCAACCTGATAAAATCCCTTAAAAAGCACGATAATTCGGCCCAAATTCGATGTTGGGGCGGGGACTTGATGCAGGAAGCGGGTGGTGAATTGGCCAAGCATTATAAGGATATGGCCTTTATGGGCTTTTTGGAGGTCGTTAAAAATGTCTCCACTATTTTTAAAAACATAAGCTTTTGCAAAGAAGACATTCAGCGCTTTGCCCCTGATTTAATCATATTCATAGATTTTTCAGGATTTAATCTTCGGATTGCCAAATGGGCCAAAGCTAAGGGCTTTTCTACGAATTACTACATCTCTCCACAAATCTGGGCTTCTCGTGAAGGTAGAATAAAGGCCATCAAAAGGGATATCGAAAATATGTATGTTATTCTTCCTTTTGAAAAGGAGTTCTATGAAAAAAAACATGGGTATCCCGTTCATTTTGTGGGTCACCCTCTTATTGATGCGATTGCCAACACCCAAATTGAAGATGAGACCACCTTTAGGGAGAAAAACAATTTGGATTTGGTGAAACCTATCATCGCATTGTTACCTGGGAGTCGTAAGCAAGAAGTTCAGAAAATACTCTCGGTAATGCTTTCGGTACAAAAGAACTTTCCGAATTATCAGTTTGTGATAGCAGGAGCGCCCAGTTTGCCCAACGAATTCTATGATGCCTTTAAAAAAGCAAACCATGTGGGGTTTGTATCCAGTCAGACCTATGTATTGCTCACTTATGCACATGCGGCACTAGTAACCAGTGGTACGGCGACCTTGGAGACTGCATTGTTTAATGTTCCTCAAGTTGTTTGTTATAAAGGGAATTGGATTTCATACCAAATTGCAAAACGCATCATCACTTTGGATTTTATATCCTTGGTCAATCTGATTATGGATAAAGAGGTAGTAAAAGAATTGATTCAAGGGGATTTAACTTCTGAAAACCTCAAAACCGAGCTTCAAAAAATCCTTGAAGGAACCGAAAGAGAACGTATTTTGAGGGATTATGCCAGCCTAAAAGAGAAATTAGGCGGAGAGGGTGCCAGCGAAAAAGCAGCACATTTACTCATCAAAAATGCTTAGATTTACCTACCAAGAAGTAAATTGTATTCTTGGATGTTGCGAAAAACTATTGGTTTGCTCTGTATTTTCGCAGTGATTAGCTGCGGAACGAGCAAAAAACGAACGTACAGCAAGACCCGAACCGTTACGGTAGAGGGGTCATCCGAGGAGACTAACCTCACTCCTACGATTTCCAAAAAGGAAAGAAAAAAGAACCAAAAGGCCAAGGATATTATTGCCACGGCCCTGACCTTTAGTGGGACCCGATATCAGTTTGGGGGGACCACAAGAAAAGGTATGGATTGTTCAGGACTCGTTTATGTGAGTCTAAAGGAACATGAGATTGCTTTTCCTCGTACGTCCTATCAGATGGCCGAAGAAGGAAAGCGAATTAAAGTTGGACAGGTTCAGAAAGGAGACCTGCTTTTTTTTAAGACCAGTAAAAGCGGAAAACGCATCAACCATGTTGGATTGGTAGTCGACGTAAAGGGAGACGATATCAAGTTCATACACTCCACAACCTCACGT
>JBCCXJ010000034.1:0-30162 GCA_039191905.1 Bacteroidota bacterium
GACTTGCCTATTTTCACCATCCCGGTTTTTCTTGTTGTGTATGGTGGCGTATTTGGAGCCTTCCGGGGCTTTCTTTGTCAAAATTCCAAACGTAACATACTTGTCAGGGGTTATCGAATAGATGCCCGCCAAACTTATTAACGGGGAATCCTTTTGTTGGAAATAGTAAGGAACTTTAAAGTTCTTTGGTTTTTCACAGGTATGGGGTTCATAAAACCCGGATAAGGGAATGATACACCTTTGGGTCAATGAATGCTTTTTGTACTGCCAAAAATCAAAAAGTTTTTCGGCCTGAACGTTCAGACCCGCACCCCAACCAACTGACTTATTATAATATTCCTTATGGTTTTCACCGTCCTTGTTGTAAGGGAGAAGCCCCCACATCATGGGGGTCATGTGCGTACTTCTTTCTTGCGGGATTACCCAAAAAGTTTCGTGGCTATATCCATTTGAATGGTGGTATATGAATTCAACCCCTTCTTGAAGTGTTTTCTCTGACCTTTTAACCCCGTAATGGGATTCGATTTCTTCTGCTGTACTGACTATTCGGGCATGAAAACACATCGTTAATTATTTTTATGGCTCTTGATGCTATACGTGACAACCCCCCATATCACTAAAATCATGTCACCCTCGATTACGATGGGGTCATATTTGGGGTTTTCTGGCATCAACGTAACCTTGTCGTTTTCTTTTTTGATTCGTTTTACGGTAAATTCCCCTTCGACATAACAGACGGCAATACAACCGTCATACGGCTCTATACTCCTATCAATAACTAGCAAGTCACCATCATATAGCCCAGCCCCTTCCATAGAACTGCCATTTACCCTCGCGTAAAACGTTGCTTCGGTGTCACGGACTAATTCAGTGTCCAAGGAAATACGGTTTTCCATAAAATCATCAGCAGGGGAGGGGAAGCCCGCAGAAATTCCCCCATCAAAAAAGGGAAGCCCGGAACCTTTGCTCTGCTTTGGGATGATTATTTCTATTTTGGCCCTTTTGGTCAATTGCATTTTACCGTTATAATGTCGCTAATTCTACTGGTGAAATTCTGGGATAAATGGTTACGGTTCATTTTCCATTTTCTCCGTAAATCCATCCCTCCGAATTTAACACAATCGTAGCCGTTTAACAAGTTGATTTTGTCCACTGTTCTCATTAGGGGCAAATGCCTTGGGTCACTGTTTCTAAAAAGGCTGAGTTGCTTATCAGAAGTAGGGGTCAGTTCCATCACCATAAGGCCCGCCTTTTTATAGAGGTATCCATCTTTAAAAATCATTTTAAGCCCTTTTAAGGCGTATTTCGTGATTTCAATGGTGGAATTGGTTGGAAAAGGAAGTTTCACACAAAGAGAACGCCCATACTGCTGTGTACCGGGTTTAAATGGGTTTGTTCGCAAGAATACCATCACTACCGAACAATCCGAACCCTGACGGCGTAATTTTCGGGCGCACTCCCCTGCGAATGTGCTAACCCTTTCCTCGATTTGCTCTAACTCCGTATAATCCTTGGAAAAGGAGCGGGTACAGGCAATGGCTTTCTTGTCCTGTACTTCCTCCATTTGAATTGAGGGTTTTCCCATCAAATCATGCTTCAAACGCAATCCTACAACCGTCATTTTATCACGTACAAAATCATCAGGCAATAGGGTAAAATCAAGTGCCGTTCTTACGCTATGGCGTTCCAACATGGCCGCATATCGGGAACCAATGCCCCATACATCACCAACTTTGACCCAATTGAGAACCTTTTTGCGCTTTTCCTCGGTATCGATGATATATACCCCTTTAGTGCGCTCAGGGAACTTCTTGGCAACCCGGTTGGCTGCTTTGGCCAAAGCCTTGCTTTCGCCAAAGCCTATTGAGATTGGTATTCCCGTGGCACGAAGTACATAGTTTTTAATCTTGTATGCGTGTTCCTCGAGGTCAAAACGCTCAAACCCTTTAAAGAACAAAAAAGCTTCGTCGATGCTGTAAATTTCAACTGAATCCGAATACCTCGAGATAATGTTCATGACCCTACTGGACATATCACCGTAAAGGGCATAATTTGAACTCATCACCTTTACGCCATGTTGTTGACAAAGATTTTTGATTTTAAAGTAAGGGTCGCCCCTCTTTAAGCCCAATGCCTTAGCCTCGCTGCTCAGAGCTACCGCGCAACCGTCATTATTCGAGAGTACGATAACGGGTATGCCCTGTAATGCGGGGTTGAATACCCTCTCACAGCTTACATAAAAGTTATTGCAATCCAGAATTCCGTACATCACAAAAAAATAGGACGTTAAAATTAGGAAAGTAATGGTTTAAGCGCTGCTTAAAAATCGGGTTTCTTTTCCTCTGGAATAAGTGAAAAAATTAGACCAAACAAAAAAATAGTATACTTTTTTTGGTGGTCCACCAGGTCGAATCTTTTCTGCAGCTTGCAGAAAAGTATACTTTTTTTAATGGCCAGGTGTTTCTCGAGCTGTTGCCGGCAACGAAATTTGTATACTTTTTAATCTTCCAAGAAGCAGAAAGGGTAGGGGTCAATCTTTATTCCGTCTTTCCAGACCTCGTAATGGATATGGTTATTCGTACTCTTTCCGGTGTTGCCCACATATCCGATAATATCGCCTTTCTTCACGTCTTGGTCTTTCTCAACCACAAAAAGGTACATATGGGCGTATCGGGTGGTGAAACCGAAATCATGTTCGATGATGACTTGGTTTCCATATCCAGAGTTTGATTTTCGGGTGCGCTTTATGGTTCCCGAAGCTGCCGCATGGATTGGGGTTCCTGCCTTGGCGGATATATCAAGCCCCAAATGTGGTTTCTTCTCTTTGTCTACTGGATGGAAGCGCATTCCAAAACCATCCGTAAATCTTTTTAGCTTTTTCGGGTTCAAAGGGTTTATGGTGGGAACATATTCGAAATGTTCATTGTCAAGGGCGTTCTTACCTAGTATTGTAATCAGCTTTTCCACATCGTCTATATCCTTGGAGAGGGTAAGGTATTTGACTACAAGGCTATCGCTTTGGGCAGCCAAAGAACCGTGAAGGAAGATAAGTACAGCAAAACAACGAAGCATTGTTATTGGGGCTTACAATACTTCCAACCTTCTGTGGTCATTCTAAAAACGAATCTTTTTTGTTGTTTGAAATCATACTTGCTTTCCAAAAAGTAAAATGGGGTTTCATCAATGATTTCTAACTTGGTCGTAACTTCTGCAATATTCACCCGTGGGCGTTCTTGAATTTCAAGCACTTTTTCAACCTTTCTTTTAGAGGAAATAACATATTTGATAGAAGAAGCAAAAACGGATGTCCTTCCATATGCGCTATTGTATTTTGAAGCCTCCTTTGGCGATAACAGATAATCCTCTGCCAACTCCGTAAAGGTAATGTGGTACATTTCTCCCTTTTTGTCAAGCTTAATAAAACCTTGTTCTGCCAAGGCTTCATAATCTTTTTGTAGGGGCTTTAAATCATCTTCCCTAAAATCGATAAAGCTTGTTGTTACGGGAAGTACTTGGGTTAATTTGTATTCGTCCGGGCATTCCTCCAACATCCGCAGAGCCTTTTTATTGTTCAACTCCATAGGGTCGTTACACGAGTGCAAGAACCCCAAGGAGCATCCCAATAGCAAAAATAAATGGGCAATTTTTTTCATTGTTCAATATTTAGGAGCGTTCAACTTCGGTCATGATTACATCAAAAACAAAATCAGGGTCGAAGCTTGTCCACTCTCCGATGATGGTACGCATGCCTTGGTCATCCTCGAATATTTCTAGGTTGTCAATGCTTATGCTTTGGAACACATCTTCGGTATTTCTGATAATAAGCCTAAAATTTGTGTTCGTTTCGTCCTGTGCCGCGATCACATAATCATTAAGACCGTCCAGAGGGCTAACGCCTGAATCGCACTGTTCGCCCACAAACTTCGTTTCAAAAAGTTGGTTTTGGAACAGGTAGTTGTCATCCCTAGCACATTCAGGGAATTGTGCCAATATGTCGAAACTGGCGTTTCCGTCCTCGTTGAAATCATAAGGCTCGCCTTGTGCCGTCGTAATGGTCACGAATGCAAAAGACCTTTGGGATAAAGCTTCCGGGTCATTTGCCTCTAACTGTACTTGTGTTCCGAAGGCATTTGTTTTTGGCTCAAAGTCATCCGAATCGTCACATGCGAAAACAAAAACTAACAATAGTAAATAAAAGGTCTTTTTCATGGTAAGGGGTTTTTTGGGGTTAACAATTATTGTCCGTCGTTCTTATCGTTGGTGAATATTCCTTCAATGACACCTTCCACCCCGTTGCTATCCACAACGGTAATCGTGTAGGGTTGATTATCATACCATTCACTCGTACCAGTAGGAACGAAAGTATCGTAATAGAACTCGTGGAAGCCGTCACGTTTTACCCCAGAGGTAAAACTGGTCGTATAGGTTACAAACTGCCCTTGTGTCGGATGGTTTGGCCTATTGTTTCGTACACGAATCCTAAAAATATCTGCGGATGCTGATGGGTCGGTTTGGACGTCCATTTTTACCAATCCGTGATAATCCCAATTACAGCCGTTACCACAGCTTCGTTTATTATCGGCAAAGAACCATGTAAGTACCCCGCTTATTTTTGGTCTGGGGTACATATCTACTTGCATGTTCTGTTGTTCTTCCTCGTCTGTCGTGTTTGTGGCCGTCCACACTATCGGAAAGTCAACATCGTCATTTGCGGTAAATGAAATGTTGCTAAAGCCGTGTGGTATGGGGATTGGTTGCCCTTCTGTATAGGTTACGCCTTGGTAGACTATCGAACCTCTATCAGTGCCGTTAAATCTGAACGAAATAAAATAATCCGTGTTTGGGTCGTGGCCATTGGTTGCATTCGCTGTTACGGCTATGTTGAACGGTTCCCCAGAAAGTTTACGGCCATTGGCTTGGGTCACAGATAAAGTAAAGGGTTCAACATATTTTTCAAACCTGAATGATATAGGGGCTTGCTTTGGAACATTGGAAGTAGACAATCCATTAAATACTAGGTTATGGTCTCCTTCACTGGTTCCTGTATAAACCATTTCAAAATTTCCCACGGGTACTAAAAATTCGTCTCCGGGGTTGTACGTGTTGCCATTGTAGACCAATGTACCCACACTGGCCCCATTTTGGAACGATAGGCTATAACCGTCGCCCCCTATTCCAATTTCTTCAATTTCTCCCCTGATAATAACCGATTCCCCCGTGAATCCTCCTTGCTCATTTGAGGTAACGCTAAGGGTATAATCCTTTTGCTTGACCTCGAAACTATCACTTGCATTGTCGGTAAAGTTAGTCGAATTACGTCCCACAAACTCAATATTGGGTACGCCCGGTTCCACACCCGTAACCTTCCATTCGTTTGTGCCAACCACTACGGGATAGTAAGCGTTTGCGTTGAGAGTGGTTCCGTCGGCATCCTTTACGGTTGCCGTTCCCTCCTCAAATCGGAATAGTGCCTCATAGGTTACTACTTCTGAATGTTCGGGAACATCAAAAGTAAGGGTGATTGTCGATTCTTCACCAACGGTAATAGTAGAAGGTGTGATCCTGGCAGTAAGTTCAAATTCTTCTTGACCAAACTGAAAGGTTTCCTCTGCTTCGTCACTAAAATCAGTATTGTTTTGGCCAAAAAACTTAACCTGAACATCTTCGGGGGAATCCGTTGATATATCCCATTCGGTTACGCCTACGGGTACGGAAATCAAAGTTTCTTGTGGTACTGGATTACCATTGCTATCCAAGAACGTAAGCGACCCTTCCAAAAACTCGTACATCAACTCGTATTCAACCGTTTCCACATGGTTGGGAGCAGTAACGGTAATAATGGCCTTGGCCTGTTCCCCAAAGGTCACGCCATCAGGCGACATCCTGACGGAAATTTCAAATTCTTCCTTTTGAATTGAAAAGTCGATGGTTTCTGTAACCTTGTTCCCGTTATTGTCCTCTACGACAAATTGAAGCATCGACGCGCCTGTACCATCCATTAGGGCTATAAAATCATATTCCCCTTTTTCAATATCACCTGATTGCCCCAAGGTTATGGGTTCCTCCATATTGGCGGTTCCATCCTCTAGGGCGGGATAAAGCGCTCCTTCACTTTCTGGAAAGGAATAAGTGATTTTATATGTTAACGTGGTATCAGGACTATTTGAGGCAATCAAAAGAGTTACTGGAACCGGAGTTTGAAAATCCAAAGTATTCATGGGAGAGGTTGCCGAAACCTGTAAATCAGAATGTTTGACATTAAAAGAAATTTTCAAAGGTTGTTCCCTTCCATCCTCGTCTCTGATAATACCGTCTATTTCGTGTTTGCCTACGGAACGTGCCAAATAGCCAAGGTCGGTATTAAGGCTGTCCAGTACTATCCAATCATCTATTGGTAACGGTGAAATCGAATCCATGCCCATAAATACACCATCCCCCTCTCGAAGGGTGTACTTAAAACTAAATTTCTGGGTGTCTGCAACCCTTTCTGGCGAAATCAAAAGCCTTGTGAGCTGCATAACGTTAATGGTGGCAACGCTATCATTTTGGACGGTTGCTGTGAAATCAAAACTGGTTATAACAGTTGCTTCCTTGGTACAAGCTAGAACCAAGAGAAAAACAAATGCTATGTGGGGTAGCAATTTTTTCATAGTGTTCTGTTTAATAATTAATTTACGTTTTACCCTTTAAAAAAGGATGTATCTAATTCCTGCTCCACCGTAAAAGGTGAAGGTTCCCAAGTCGCTGCTTGGGTGGTAATATTCATTGGCCTTTATGAGAAATGAAAATGTTTCACTTAAATAAATATCTATTTCGGCACCTATAAAGGCTCCGTATAAAAGATTGGAACGATTGTCCACAATAGCCCCTCCCTCAAGTTCTTCGTTACCGTTATTTACAACTTCATAGCCTATAACCGCACCCCCTCCAATGGCAGCATAAAATTTGCGGTTAAGGCTACCATATACGTTTCTGAAATAACCAACATTTAGTGTGAAATTGTTATATGGAACTTCAAAGCCTTCTTGTTCGTTTTTAGCAAAAGAAAGGTAGACCGCGCCCTGAACATAACTGTAACGGTCAAGGTAATAGTTGAAGCCCCCGTTTATAGCATAACCATCATTGGTATAGCCTCCTGTTAGCTCCAATGAGGAACTATAATTAGCGTACTGTTGTCCTGAAACAAAGGCGAAGGAGAACAAAAAAAGTAGGGGCAATATTCGTTTCATGGATTCATTCTTTTGGGGTTGTTAATCAATGTATGTGCGATACGGTTCTGTATGGTTCGCTCCCCGTTATTCTCACTGATTTCAATTAGCACATCACGTTTTGAATTCAGGGTAAAGCGTTTGAGTACGGCCACAAAGTGAACTTCCGTATCGGGCATGATGTTTTCGGGCAATTGGAACTCAAAGGATTCTCTTTTGTTAATGGGTTCCGATGAAACCGCACCCTTACCCTTTGTTTTTGGCACTTTAGAATAGTTTATGAACTTCAATTCGTAGCGTTGTCCACTTTCATTGCGGATTGATAGGGCAATATATATGGCATCTGTTCCGTGATAGGTTCCTTTGTTCGTAAAGTAAATTCCTTGGTTCTTGGTCGTTCCCCTTCCTAACCATGCGGGTTTCTTGTTAATGGACTTTGCCTTGACGGTATCTACCCATTTGGGCAGTTCTCGATAGGCTTTTTTTCTAACTGTTATTGTTCCCTGTTGGTCTTCTTCAAAAGCTTGGTTTTTTCTGGATTTAAAAAGGGGTAGGCCAGCATCGAAGTAGTAGTTAAACTTTTCGGGTTTTGGCTCATGGTAAAGGATTATTTCATGTCGTCGGTTGCTTCGCGTAATAACCAAAAGGGTAGCTTCCTTTTTACCCTCTGAGAGTTTGTTGGCTTTTACCTTCAACATTTTTCCATTCTGTTTAAATGCCCCGTTTCCAGTTGCGGGAAACACTACAAATTCATCGTTATTGGGTTCGCTATCCAAAACGGGTTCCTCGAATACTAGGATGGTAAAGTCTTCTTTACTTACGGGTATGCGTTTCTGGGCAACGACAAATAAGGGCAATATGAATAGTAGTACTAAATATCTCATTGGTTTGTAAACAATACTTTTAAAGTGTTCGGCAATCGTATCTTTTCATCTTCCCTTAGCTTTTTCTTGGAAAGGAATCGGGTTAGTCTTCCGGCTAAATTGCCTACTGTGTTGCTCCCGATTTCCCTACCATAATCCCTAGCTGCTGTCTCTGCTGTATTGGTAAGTGCATCGTTTGAAAATTCGTTCCATAGTTCCCCCGCACGCTCTGAATAGACCCCTTCTTCGTTATCTTCTATATCACGAGATTTTAGGGTAACGGGAATTCCTCCTACGGACTTGACATCAAACAAAACCCTTGATTGTTGAATCCTAATGTTCGCGAATATTAACGTGCCTTCTGGGAACACTTCCCCGCTTAGATATACTTTTTCCTCTAGGGTAAGCCTAACCCTTTTTTCTTGGCCGGGGAGTACCCATTCTTCTAAGTCCCCATCTTCTGGGAATACCTTTGCAACAAAGCTTAAAGGCTCGATATATTTAGAGGCCGTTTGGTTGGTCTGTTCATATTCAGCCAACATTTCCTTTTTTGATTGGCGTAAACGTTCCTCGTAGGTAAGTTTTTTCTCTTTTTTAACGGGTGTTCGCACCACTTTTGAAGTGGCTTGGGGCGTTGTTTTTTGCGCCTCCATGCGCTCGATTTCTTGTTGAATCTTGATATTCGTAGAATCGTTTTCGTTATCATAGTTGGAGTCTGATTTGTTCAACCGTTCTTTGAGCAAATCCGTTATGCTCACGTTTTCGTCTACACTGATATCATCCTCGCCTTTAAAATCGTCGTCGTCCATAAAGGTGGTCATATCCTCAATGGTAAATTCCTCGTCCTGTTGCAATCTCGGTATGTTGTCCTTTTCGCTGCGTTCGGAATCATCCCCCCAAATGGGAAGTGAGGTAATGAATATGATCACCAGAAGAACTATGGCCCCAATTGAGCCCATTGTGACGATTTTTTTATTCTCCATCCAACTCAACTTTTTGATAATCCTGTGAATAATCTGAAATGTTCATTCCCCACTCATTGTTTGGAAAACTTGGTGTTGTGTAGGTGATGGCCCCTTGTGCCTCAATCAACCAATACTCTTGCCTTGTACCGTCTTGAATAAGTAGGGTGGCCTCGGATTTGAAACGGAAAGGCTCCCTTTTCGATTCGTCAACATGGGTGACCTTTACATCCAATATTTTGTAAACGTGGCCGTTTTTCAGAATGTCGTTATAGGCTTTTTGTTTTTTCCATCTTTCATAAATGCTAAATGCATCCTGTCTATCAACCAAGAAAAGCGCTTTGGTTCTATTGGTTTCCAAGGTCTGTCTATCTCCGCTATTCAGATAATACATGGCGTTGAAAACGTGCCTTTGGATTCCGGCATTTATTAGGTCTGTACGGTACATGAGTTCCGTAGGAACCTCTTTCCCCGTGTTATCGAAAACCTTTACCTTATCTGCTATTGAGATATTGGAAAGGAGATAAAGAAACAGTGCAGAAAGCGTAATCACGCCACAAAAAACAGTGACCAAAATCATCGCAAAGCGATTTGTTTTTTTCGCTCCTACCGATTCATTGAAACCCTTTTCTAAATCTTTGTTTCTCATAGCTTATAGTATTCTCCATAATAAAATTTTACTGCTTGCGAAAAGAAGCAGCTTACCCGCAATGACAACTATTAAAAGGGATATGTACCAGTTGAAATTTGCATCGGACAAATACAAGGATTTTACTGCCTCCATCATGGCATTTGCCAAAAGGAAAGCAGGTATCAAAAGGTAACATATCAATAGTGCCTTTAACCATGTGAAAAACATCTGTTTCGTGTTTTCGTTGAGTAAGGACACAATAGCGAATCCCGATGTCATCTTGACCAATCCCAAGAAGAAAAAGCGGTACAACAAGGCTAGGCCATAAATCCATTGGTCAATCAAAATCACCAAGGGCTGAATGGCCAATGATGCCGTATAGTCCAGTAGGTCGCCGGGGCTTAAATCCCAAATGGTCGGCTCGTTCTCCATTAATAGGGCCACTTCTGCGGCCAAAGCTTTGAAGAAATCCCCTTCCGGTTCGTTGGCTGCGGAAGTTATTGCCCCAAAGAGTACGGATAGGAAACCATCAATACCAGTGAAAAACACGGGTATTAGAAGGATTACAAAACTTATTTTCCACTTCTCTAAAAGCAGTTGGAAAAAGTCGGAAACGGTCATTTCGTCATCATCCTTTGATATGCCCTTAAAGCTGATTTTGTACAAGGACATGATGATTCTGATTATTCCCAATATCACACCAAAAAGGACAGCGGCGTACAGGTATAGGGCATAGTCAAACTCTACGCTTCTATATATGCTCTCGACATCCCGGAACGTTAGGCCCGTTAAATCGGAAAAACCACCTGATTGCTGTACCAACGCCATATTAATCTTGCTTTTTGGCTAACTCGTTATAATATCTGTAAAGGTCATTGTACCTTCTGTTTTTGCGCTTTAAACGGTAAAGGCTATTTTCAATTTCCGTGACTTCCTCGTTCAGTTCCCTTATGAACTTCAATCGTTCACTGTCCTTCATGTTAAAGAAATTGCTGCTCAAAATTTTCGTAGATGAAGAAATGTTCTGCTCTAGTTGAATACTCAAATCGGCTATTTCTTCGGCTGAATTTTCTACCACAACATTCGCATAATCGTTTTCGTCGATGTCCTTTACCACCCACTGGATAAGTTCAAAGCATTCTTGTTGGTGTTCTGTCAAGCGTTTGACCTGAATACTTTGCTTTACCGCGCTGCTTACCTTTTCCAATTTTTCCTTGGCTTCCAAAAGAAGCTTGCTCTGTTCCAAGGCCACTTTCATACGCTCCAAAAAGCGGGCTTTATCTTCTGCCGATTCCTTAACCAGTAGGGCATCGGTATTGGGTGCAACTACCGTACCGCCCACTTGGGCCGAAATCAAAATCGGTGATATAAGAAATAGGGTCATTAAAATCTTTCTCATGTCGTTACGCTTAATAGGTTATCAATTGACGTTTCTAAATTTTGTGTTGTTTCATAATCCTTGTTGAGTTTATCCCATTGCTCCCCTTTCGTCTGAAAGGCCAAATAGGTCGCGGGTGAAAGCTCATTGCGCAAAACTTCGGTTTTCTCATACCGTTTTAACCATAGTTCACTGTATGGGTACTTGGCATTATAGCCGTTCTCAATGCTCTGCATTTCTGCCACTTCACTGGGTTGAAGCTTCAGTTGTTTCGCTGTACGCTCAAAACCTTCCCGTCCTGAAGGGAGGACAAAGAAAAGTTGGGTATTGGCCACAATACTTTTACTGAAATTGTTGTCGGGTAACTGAACAAAGTCCTGTATAATCAAATAGACCGCTCCATTTTCCTTTCGTATTTTCTGATTCAAAACTGATACGGTTTGAATTACTTCTTCACCCGTGTACATATTGCGAATCTGAGCCGTTTCCGCGAACTCATCAAAAATCAAAATTCCTTTCTTGCTCCTGTCGGCAAGAATATTTTGGTCGATGGTATCTTGAAGGATAAGAAGAATAAGAGTCACCAAAAAAGGGTCTTTCTTAATTTCGGTCAACTCGAAAACCACCAGTTGCTTTTGTTTTATGATGTTGGCCGTACCGGAGTCGGAAGCTTTGAACACATTTTCGTATTTACCGCCTGTGATGAATTGGCGGCAATTGTGTTTGAAGCTGTCCAAATCAAAAAACTTTTCCTCTATTTCAAGAGCATATAACATACTATTGCCCCCTTCGCAAACAAAGTTGTAAAAGGATTCATAGCTATGGTTTTCGGTAACCTCCTTATAATAATGCTCGAGGATTCGTTCTACCGATACGATCACGGATGTATCATCGATGTATTTTTTCTCGCGCCATGATTTCATGACTATTTGGGCGAGATAACCTATTTTCTCATTACTTGGGTTCTGTACATCGAATGGATTTATCCCTAAAGGAGTGTCCGCTTTAAGTCGAACGTGTTGGGAAATGTCCGGGTACAGCTTTGTTATGAACTCAAAAGACCTTCCAAATTCTGCAACAACAACGTTAATGCCCTTTTCCATGAATTGGGTCATTATCGTAAGCATCATTACAGATTTACCGCCACCAGTAGCGGCAACAATAAGCCCGTTTCTTGCCATGTCCTCGTACCAAAGCTTCCGTCTTAACGGGCGTTGGTCAAGTCGGCTGTTCAGATATATCCCGGTTTCTTCATCTGTTGGTGTCGATGTGTGAAGGGTAAGGCACTGTGTTTGCAATAGATTGGCCATAAAGAAAAAATCGGGATGCAATAATTTCTCCCTCCCAAAGACCGAACCAAGGAAAACGTTTTGGAGTACTTCCTTTTTGGGTTGGTAATAACTGACCTCAATAATATCCAACCGTCTCTTTAACTCTTTCAGGTTTCTTTCCAATTGAATGGGGTCATCCTCAAATAGGATAATGTTGATATGCAACAATACCAGGTCATCATCTGTATTGTTTTGTTCCTCGAGAACATCGGTCAAATCTTTGTACCTCTTTTCAAAGACCTCGTTTTGCTTTCTAAAATTCCCGTATTCCTTTTTGGCAACCTCAATTTGTTTGATAAGCTCTTTCTTGCCCGTAAAGGATACGATGTGGTTGACGATATGGTTACAATTGAAAGATTCTCCTATGGATTCCAAGAAACCTTCAAAAACGGCTTGATAGGTTTTACTGATTTCGCTTTTCCTAACGTTGGGAAACTTTTTTGGAAAGTATTCGGCCCTGTTCAGGGTGACTACTTCAAAATGGGAATTGCTGCCAAAACTTTTATCCCTGAAATCAAGGTCGTAATATCCACTGTCCTCAAAACCATTTAGGATTTTGGTTATGTGTTCACGAATGAAGTTTTCTTCCAGTTCTATAATGGAAGTTTTGGGAATACTATTGATAACGTTGACCGCCTTATCAATACTGAATTCAAAATCCTCCAATTTGGAGAAATCAGATTTATGTAACCCCTTCTTGTATGAAAAGGGATTGCTCTGGTAGGCTTTCTCTAATGATTTAAGGTTTTTGATGGTAAAACAAACCAAACTGGTATGTTGCATGAATTCCCTTCCATCAAAGTACTTTTGTGAATCCCTGCCCAAATAAGAATCCCTTTCAATGGTAAGCCCGTCAAATCCCTGCTTTAGGTAAAGCTCTTGTCTGTGCGCATAAGTGTTGTTGGGAAAATTTCTAAAAGCTTGGTTCAATTTCAAACAACGCTCATCATATTCGCTTTCGCTAATGGAATACTTTGGGGGAAGCACCAATTGATACAATAAAGAAACAGTACCATCTTTGGAAAAGAGGGCGTTCCCTGAAATATGGTCAATACTATATGCTTCGACTCCTTTTATTAGCATTCGGTAATCTTATTGAAATTGATATGACTGATAATGTCAGCCGACTTTTTTAAATCTTTAAAGGGAACTGATTTGCCTTTCTTCGCATAGTGAGCATGTACGATTACTACACCCAAAAGACTTGAAAGGAAAACCCCTAATGCGACCCAACCATAGCCTAATAGGATGCAGACCAAAGAACCTATTAGCCCCATAAGAACAATACCCGAACATATCAGCATAAAGTTCATGAACAGCTTTCCCCTTATCCGAAAGAAATAAGGCGGGTTGTCAATGTTTTTTATGGGCGTGCTTTCCAACATTAGTTTACCCTAATTTGGTTGATCACTTCATTTGCCCCGGCTACGATAAGTACTAGAACCGCAAAGGCCAAAGTGTAGAAAGCAACCATAATACCCACATTTTTAAAGCCCTTAAATACTGTTCCTTCCTCGTCATTGTCTACCACATTTCTTTGGTTTCTGATAATGCCGTGGACGATTCCAGCAATGACAAAAAGGACAAATACGGGAAGTAGCCAATCACTCAGAAATGAGTTAAGGATTCCCCTTGCATTGTCTTGTGCCATCATAAGTAACGGGCTAAATGAAAGTACTCCGGTCAATAGTTTTTTCTTGCTCATGGTATTACTGTTTAATTGCGTTTGATTTAACATCGTTGGTATAGATTTCGAAAATATCGTTAATGACTTTTTCATAGTTGTTTTCAATATCTTCATCCGTAACCATACGGACGAAAGGGTTTTCACTCAATTTTGAACCTTTATAGGGCTTGAACCTAACATCAAATTCAACAACGTTGCTTTCCGTAGCGGAACCTACGAATCGCCCTACTTGAAGCCCTTTGAAAAATTCAGGTTTATATTTTTCCTTGTCCTGTGTGGAAGTGGTCACGCTCTTGCGTTGGTTCTTGCCCACCGTATAGCTCTTTTTGCGCTCTTTGATTTCAGCGAACATTCCACTAAACTTTTTTGCGGCCTCTGGGTCTTTGGTACGTCCATAAAAATGATTTTGAAGATTGGATTCGATACTTCTCAAATCAGCCTTACCGTACATTTTTTCAATTTTAGAGGGATTCTGTGTTAGAATTACCATCGCAAAAAGATATTCGCGCAATTCACTTGGGTACTGTTCTAAGTCTTGAATTTTAAATGTGGTTCCCTCATCAAGAAACCCCACCATCGGAACGGTGTTCCCGAATTTGATACGCTTTACTGCGCTCACAAATAAGAGGGCCACAAAGGGGCTTATCTGGTTTCTATATTGGAACGAATTGGTAATTGAGAAAGATTTGGGTTCCTCCGGGTCATTCAAATAAAAGTCAAAGTCGTCGCCTGTTAGCACATATGTTATCTTTTTATTGACCGCAAATGAGCTAATCACGCCGGAGAGGGTTGACATGATGGATGATTGTGTTGCAACAGAACCTTTAGCATCAAGGAACGCGCTTGCAAAAGTTCTACATGTCGGATTTTGCTCGAATAGCTCTGTTAGTTTCTCGCCCTTTAATTGTAGTGGGAAATTAAGAACGTGCGGATATGTGAACTTTTCTGGATGATAATAATAAATGTAATAGGCTGATGCTAGAAGTACCCCTTTGGCCTTATCATCCCATTCTGTGGTCGTGGTCTTTTTTGCCAGTAATAGATAGGTGTTATTAAAAAATTCAGCAACGTCCATTTCATCAGTAATCAACTTTGTCTTGATGGGATTAAAACGATAACTATTAGATAGGTTTACTAAATCAATGTTGTAAATCGGATATGGGTAGTTCAGTTCTTCTTTTAACCAAAAAGCCGTGTTGGTGTAGTCGTTGTCTTTAGCATCATAGATAAAGAAAACAAAGTTGTTTCGCATAAATTCCGATAACAAGGGTTTTCCAAGGCTTGCAGTCTTACCGGAACCCGCACCGCCATATACCAACCATCCCACAAAAGCATTGAAAAATTCCAATTGGCCCTTTGAGTGCTTCAAAATTATTTTCGTGCCTTGGGTATCTCGAGTATTGTAAAATTTATATAACAGAAACGGCAGTACTAAAATCGTACAGACCAATAGCACATAAAGCCATTTAGGGCTAAAAAAATAAGCCCCACCCAGATAAGCAAATAGAATCAATAGCGAACCAATTACCTTTTGACCCTTCTTGTCTGAGGACAATAGGGCATATAGACTGATCACGGTAATCAGACCTATCAAAAGGATAATCGCATATATTCTAATTCTTTGCATAGTTCAAAGCCGTCTTTATATTTTGCTTCTCCTGTTTCAAGAAAGATGAAATAGGGTTCATACTCTTTAATTCTGAGCGGAGTATGTACGCCAAATCCTGTTTGTTCAGTTCCTTCCGTATATCTGAAACCGGGCTTAATTCAGAGTAAAGAAGCGCGTCTTTTGCCTCGGTGGAAAAACCCTTCTTATTGTTCTCTATCCGGTTGGTGATTTTTTCTTGATTGGTTCTACTGTACGCAAACATTTTATCAAAGGATTTTTCGTTGTCCTCCCGAAACGCCAATTGATTAAAGCCCGCTTGCTCTTTACGGTTATCAATGGTTGTGTTTCCTGACTTTGCATACTTTTTTGATAGCGGAGATAGCTTTTTAGTCCTATCCTTATTAAAGCGATGTACCACCACATGGACATGACTTTGCAGACCTTCCTTCTTTGTGCGCTGCTGTACATTTTTTTCCTTGGCCTCCTTGCCGGAATAATATCGGTTATGCTCAATTTTGGCATAGTAAACAAAATCCTTTCCGGTTACGTTTTTATCGAAAGCCTTGGCGTAATTTTCCATTACCCTATTCGTGTACGCCTGTAATTTCTTTTCATATTCTGCCATTTGTTGGGTACTAAGGTTCTCCGTCTTACTTACCCCAATTGGCATAAGATGTTGGAGTTCCCTTTCGCTTGGGTTAATGGTCAGCATATAAAATTTGTTTTCGGTCTTGCCCAATCTTCCTTTATTGCCGTCGATTCCTTTAATGGCCTCGGCAGTTGTAATCTTGTCACTATCCATATTGAAGAAACCTGTTCTTTCAAAAAAACTTTTGGCCTCGTCCTCCTTCGTCAGGTAATCAAATAGCTTTTCAGAGCTACCTTTATTACCTCCCGTTGCACCAGATGAATTGTGAATACGGACTATCATTTCAATCTCTTTTTAGGACGTTCATTAACCCTAGTTTGAATTGCGTATATCGTTCAGATTCTACCGTCATTTTCTCGCCTTGTTTGGCGCATTTCTTTTCAAAATTTTTAAGCAAATATTCTACTGCTGCAATCTTTTTTTCAAAGACATTTTCGGTAGGTTTCTCAGGGGTCAAAACTTCGTTGGAATGCACATCTTTTGGAATAGGTTTAGAACCTCTTTTGATACCAAAATCAGCTATCATTTTTTGGGTCACTTCAAACTGTTCTTTGATGTAACCGCTTACTTGGTTAAAGTCGTGATAATGGGCTTTGTAATAATCCCTTTCAAAGGCTCCTAATTTTTTAAAAAGGGATTCCCGGAACGATCCCATTTGCTTTTGAATTGAGTCCTTTTGCCTTGGACTCACATCATTGTTTTCAAAGAAAAAAACCATATCCGCTACAAAATCATCGGCGTTTTTATAGCGGTGTTTGCGCTGCAAATTCAGGAAATCACCTTTGGTTCCGGTAGTGACACCGATTGAAGTAAGCTTTTCTTTGGCGGTCATATAATGTTCAAAATTTATAAATGCAATATTACAGTAAATATGAGTATTTCAAGAGTATTTAATAAATTATTTATAAAGAATAGAATGTAACTTATTGGTTTCCAATAAAAATATCGGGTTTACCCGATACCTTCTTGCTCATTACATTCTCTTTTTCTTCTCACTCTTACGGATAGTCAAACAAAGTAGTGAAAATCAGTACCATTAATTCGTTTTCTGATATATTATCGATGAACTACACAACCCGGTATAATCTTCTAATCGGTATAAATTCATAAAAAGTCCGTTTAAGCGCTGCTTAAAAATCGGGTTTCTTTTCCTCTGGAATTAGAAAATTTTAGAAAAGGGAAAGTTGGGATTTCTGTAATTTTTCAATCGCTTTTTCCTTGATGTAATCTTGCCAATCTTTGGACTTACTGGCCTTGTCCAAACCATCCAAAATAAAGTCCTCGAGGGATGTGTTTTCTAGTTCATTTTTGAATAAGAATATCGAACGGTAACCTGTTTCTGTGATAGGTAAAACTTCGTTACTTCTAATCTCCAAATGTGACACTTCAGCAGAGGCAAAGTAATTGGGTTTATACGTAGCTTCAATTTCAATATTTTCCCACTTGATTTTTTTGGTGATCACTTGATTCATGACTTACTTTTTTAGGATTAAAGAATTGCTTTCACCAAGAGACGAAGCGGTTCTTAAAACAAATAAATGTCATACGGTAAAGCCATTAAAAATTGAGTGATTTTATAGTTGAAATACCTTTGGTCGAATTGTAGGAAAATTACTTGTGGAGTGTAACTATTGTTGCTAGATTGGCTACATAAGATTTAGTAAGGAAATGCAGCCTGAACATTCGTACCACCCAAACAAATATTATATAAATGAATTCATTCAACCGGGTCGGACTCGGAATCGGGCTGCTTTTTTTTCTTGGTTTTTTCTTTAAGGAGATATTGAAGAACTTCTATTCGATTTGTTAACCGTTGTCTTTTCAGAAAGAAAATTTTTGGGGTTCTCTCGAGGGATGTTTCGCGAGTTTCAATAAGTTTCTTGATGAACGTTTCATTGTTCATCTCATTCTTATCAAGCATCTTGCGGACTTCATCCACAACTTGCCTATCCAGTTTGGAGTTCGCCATTTATAGTTAACGGATTGGCAAACGATTTCTTATAGGTTTTTGTTCTCATATGCCCAAGTTTTCGATAAAATGCACTAGGCCAGAACCACGTAATTTTGTATATTTGGTATGCCGCTCTGACGTGGTGTCAACGGCAACTCACGGAATGTGAAAAGAAAAGCACTAGCTGAAAGTTGGTGCTTTTTCCGTTTAAAAAAGACTTCAAAAGACCCGGCCTTACCACCATATCCAAACGCTGTTCCACACAAAACATTTCTGCGGGGAATTTTACTTTTTTTATTTAAAAGTCGCTTAAATCGCTTTAAAAAAATCTGTTTTGTACAAAACACTTTTTCACCTATTCCAGAGGAATAAAAACCTCGGGGTTTGGGGCAGACAGCCCCAACAGTGCGAAGCACTTAAAAAAAGCTTCGTGCAACGTCCTTATATAAGCCTCACGGCGAGTAGGAGGGGTGGGTGGGATTATAACTATATAATTACCAGTATTATAACGAGTTATAATTCAAATTATGGGGTTTGTAATTTACTGTATTAGAGATAGTTACAAAGATGAAAGTGTACAATTGTTCCGCTATGGTGTACTTCCTCTCCGCAAAGGTGTGCTTTCTTTCCATATTGGGTAATGCTGTTTTTGTAGGTTAAATGTCTATAAAACAAATGTTTAACATAATATTTACGGTAAAATAATACGTTTTTTAAAGTGTACTTTCATTCCGTAAAGTGTGCTTTCATTCCGTAAAGTGTGCTTTCTCTCCATAAGGTGTACATCAGGGTTTCAGAGGCCATTGTTAATAAGATGGTTCTAAAGTGTACTTTCATTCCGTAAAGGGTTTTTACTCTTTTTCACTACTCTTTTTCGTTCCATATTTGAACACTACGCCATAGATATATCCCGGCACGTTTTCTATCTTCCTGTAATCTGAACGCTTATATTCACCATAATAAGTCTCGTTGGTGCTAGGTTCCTTCATCTTAACCACATACTCCCTAATAGAAGGAATGATTTGGTCAAGCTCAAAATCTTTCATAATGTTATAGCGTTGCTTATCCGACAGCCCAAACTTCCCAAGTTCAATGAACACTTTCTGTTGCTCGAGGGTGAGTTCTTGCATTTCCTTGTCATACTTAACATGAACAAAAATGCTTCGGATTGGCCTTCCTTTGGTGGTATAATACTTGCTCCCGGATGGTACTACGCTAAGGCCCGACCTTTTATGTTCACTAATCTTAATTAGCCATTTATTGAAGTTCTTGCTAAGGTTTTTCCATCCATTTATGCCCTTATAGTAGTCTTGGACAAATACCTGTTTAGGAATCCCCAGAAGGTTTTCTTCTTCAACGTCCTCGATGTGACCGAAACCCATGATATGGTAAATTTCGTCTTTCGCAAATTCAAAAGTATGTTCCTTCTTTTTCCGGTACTGCAATAGCTTCTTATATAATTTCTTAACCGGGGCTTCCTCAAATTCAATGAACGTGTTTGGCGGGATGGCCACATAGGTATCATACTCGGGAAAGGACGCTTCAAAAAGCTCCAATATCAATTTGCTGTCCTTAAAATGCCCCTCTTTAAGTTTATTGATATAGAAAAGAGGTAGGACATCTTCAATGATTCCAATATCCAAAATAAAGTCCTTGTCAACACTGGCTTTCTTGAATAAATTATAGTGTACAAAAAGCTTATCCCCTTTCAAGAATTTGAAGCTGACTTGGGATTCAAGAAGCTCTTTACTTAGCTTGTCATAATGGCTATATCGAATGTTTTTGAGGTCTAACCCTTTACCCTCCAAATAAGGCTTTAAGTCAATTGTAAAGTTAGTCCTGATATTCTTGCTCTTAGTCATTTGCTTTTGCACAAGTAAGATAAAATCTTCTTGTACGGGGGTGAAGTTGTAAATAGCATCCACAAAGCGCATCGGTTGTAAAACCTTTGGGTCAGTAACTTCAACTTCCGTAACGTTCTTTGTTTCGTTCATACTGCGGACAATAGATTTTCTTTTTGCTTCTGGGCCTCTTCCTGAATCTCAAAAAAGAACTTTATATCTCCTTTTAGAGATTTCAGTTCCGCTCTGGCCTCAGATAGTTCCCGTTCAAGTTTATTGTTTTTTTGCTTCAATAACTTGATGGCTTCTTGATGACGGAAATATTCAGGAATAAGGCGCAATAAAACCCCTGTTGTAGTCTTAATATCAAAGATATTTGATAGTTTTTTGAGCAATTTTACATTCTCTGGTGATATGTTCCTAACCATAGTATTACTAGTGATAGCCATAATTCAAAACTTTAAAAGTTAACTTTTTTTTCTGGCCAGATCAAGGATCTGAGGCCGGTGCTTAAAAATTTGTATACTTTTTTAAATACCTGGTTGAGCTGGTCCGGATTTCCGGACAGTGAAAAAGTATACTTTTTCAATTGATTTATTATAATTAATTATCCGTGTCGATTTGAAATCTTTTCATAAGCCCACCACAAGGGAAGCTCTATTATCCCTGAAATAACCCCCAACATGTAACTATCTGTGTAGTAATAAACAATGAGGGGTAAAAAAATGCTAACAAACATTAGGCAAAAGACTATTTTTCTTAGCGCGATCATCTCTTTCCTTTTAAAGCCTATCTTTTTCATACATAACTGCGGCTTGGCAGAACAGGTCGCCATCACTTTCAAAATGTGACACCCCACCGATGGGATGCCAACCATCAGCAAGGTTGTTGTTCACAATCTGTTCCAATATAACAGGACTATCGCTAGCGAAAATCTTGTACTTTTTTACCTTTTGTATCATACTTTGAAATTTTTATGGTTTTCCGTACCTTAATGTCAAATGTTAAATGTAGCTTGACATAATACCCGTTATGAAACTCCCCCATTTTTCGGGGATTTTCCCCCGAATCCCCTTTCATTGCCCACTTTCTCCCCCTCGAGTGGCCATGTGGCCCAAAATTATCGCCTTAACGTTTTTAAGGCTTCTTTAACGTTCGTGTAGGGCTGCTTACGATTTCACACCCGATATCCCCTTTTTTGGTCAAAATCTGTAAGCCCGATTCTTCCGGCATTCCTACAAATCATAAGGACGGTTTTCACCCCCAATCGTTCTTTATCGATTCGTCGATTTCCTCCCTAAGCTTTTTCATGTCCTCTATGATTTTCTTAGTCCTTTCCAAATACCTTTCTGGGTATTCGTATTCGGGGTCGGAATAGATTTCAAGCCCTTCCGTTAAAACTCTCTCACTCTCCGAAATTATATCTGGTAGCATATCCTTTTGTCCTTGATTTTTCAATAATCGTTTTATTTCACTTATGGGCCAGTTTCATTTTTCCAAATCCTTTAGCTGTTCCGAATAATAAAGCCCGTCATCATCTGGTTCCTCGTCATCCAAGCATATATCTCCGTCCCTGTCAAGAAGTACACCGATACCCTTTGCCCGCCATTCATCGTACATTTTGTCCAGTCTTTCGACTGGAAAAGCCCCTACTTTTCTTTGGGCGTTAATGTCGAATACGTCAATACTATTTTTCATGTTCTTCATTTAGTGTTGTCCTATAAAGGGCACTTTCAAGTTCAACCAGTTTGTCCACGATATAAATTGCGTTCTGTTTAACTTGGTCTACATCGTCCCGTATTTCGTCAATAAGCTCTATCATCTTTTCCTTATCGTGGTCGCCTTTATAGTTCAAAGCGTTGAAAACCATTCGGTGCAGCTTCATAAGATTTTGTCTGGATTCTGGTGGTATTATATCGTCTTTGTCCGCCAACACGTATCGCATGTTGTCGAGATTGTCAACCGCTTTCAATAAGTCGCCACTCTCAAAATCATCATGTGAAAATCTTTCCATTCGTTGGAGTTCCATATACTATTTGTTAGGCCGAAAGGCTCTGGGGGTTCTCCCCTGCCAAAAGCGGTTCATACTCCTTTATCAATATTTCTGCGGGAACCTTCAACTTTTCATGTATGGCCCGGATTTGATTTAGATTAAGCTTTCTTTTCCCCTTGAACAGTTCCGAAACCCTTGACCTACTTTTTATGATTTCCCCAAACTGTTCATCGCTGATGTTGTTCTGTTCCATCATAAACTTAATGGCCTCCAAGGGGTGCGGTGCCTCAATGGGGTACTGCTCATCTTCGTACTTTTCAATGACCAATGCCAATAGGTCAAACTCGTCCGATTCGGGCGTTCCTTTTTTCGCATCAAAGATTTCATTGAGGCGATCCAGGTATTCCTTATACTGTTTTTTCGTCTTGATGATTTTTACTTCCATAACTAAGCTTATTAAAGACTATCAATGTCCAGTTTATCATATTCTTTATGCGTTCCGATGAATCGGATAAATGCCGCATGTTTTTGGTAATTGAACTTAACAATCAACCTATAATCATTCCGGCAGATATTGAAAACAATCTTTCCATCCTTCACCACATCCGCAGTATTGAAAAGGGCGATAACTTCGTTTGAGTTTTTGAACTCGGTATTTTTTACAATACTGTAAAATGCCCTCAGTTGTTTTTCGGTTCTGGGATGCTCTTTCCAAAAGTTAGACAGGGTGCTTCTTGAAAAAATTCGCATAGGTCAAATATCGGCAATTTTTCCCGGATTGGGAAATTATCAATGTTAAATTTTCCCAGATTGGGAAATAAATTTAACGGCTCTTTCTTCCAACCTTGGGTTTATAGTTGTCAAGTTTATCAGCATACTTTTTACGCAATTTCTCGTAACCGATTTCTTTTGCCAGAAGCTCCAATCCTTGGCGAACAACATCCCCTTGTGATAGCTCTTCCATATCGATAACAAACTGTTTGAGCCACACCAATTCATCCAACATCTTTTTGGTTTTCTTTTCATGCGAAAAGGTAATTTGAATGTTCTCGCTTTTTTGTTTTGGGGCTGTTCTTCCGGTTCCTTTTTGGGTTACGGTTCTTCTCGATGTGTTATCGTCTCCCGTTAGTGATTCCATTCCCATATTAATCTGTTTTTAGTTTCTTAATCTTTCGTAGAACTTCGTTGCCTAGCTTGGCATAATCCTGTGAAGCCCCACTAGCTTTTTTGTACTCAAAAATGGTCTTTCGGTTCGCCTTATACTGTGAATTTGGAATATCCGTATTCCTACGGATAACTGTATTGAAAGCGGGAACGCCCCATTTGTTTTTCTTGATGTCGTCCAATATGAGCTTGCTTATTATCAAACGTTCTTCATATTGGGTCAGCAGTATTCCCAAAAGCACTAATTGGGGGTTTAGCCTATTTTTTATTTGTGACACAAACTTGTACATCCTATCAAAACCATCAAGGGCGAATTGCTCGGCTTTGACGGGCACAATGACATAGTGGGCGGCCACCAGAGCATTTAATGTTATCAGTCCAAGATTTGGCGGGCAATCGATAAAAACATAATCGTAATCAAGTTTTGAAATAGCATCCAACAAAACAAATTCCCTATCTACCTCCGGGAGTTTATGCTCTACACCTATTGAAGCTTCGGAATTTGGAATCAGATCCATATTCTTCCTAACGCCTTGGATGATATTGTAATCTTCTCCCAATAGGAGTTCATTAATCGTTAGTTCCTCATCTACATAACCAAGGTTTGTGCTTAGATTGGCTTGCGGGTCTGCATCAATAAGAAGCACCCTAAATTTTTTCGCGGCCTGTGCCGCTAAGTTTAAGGTACTGGTAGTTTTTCCCACACCACCCTTATTATTCGCAAGGACGATTATCTTCATTGCTTTATTCAAAAGAGCGTGATAATTCATTGCTTTAAATACTTTTATTTATTTGATTTGTTTAATTTATTTCTTTTAATGGCTCTCCGCAAGTGTTACAAGTAATGTCCATACCCGGCTTGCCCCAAACACTGCAACAACCGTTATTAGAATACTTTGCTCTAGTCTGGGGTTTGGGTTTGGGTTTGGGAACATTGATTATAAAATCCTTTATTTCATCAAATGTCGTGGGAAGTTCGCCACTATTCATAAGTTCCTCTAATGCCGGGTTTGCCTCGATGTACAGCCCCGCAAAAACATCCCCTGTCAAAAGTTCTTCAGAAGCCTTCATAAATGGACTTCCTTCGATGGGATAATCTGCCATGTGCTGCCCTACTGTCTTGCCCCCTACTTTTCCGTTATGTGATGGCATTAGGCCGACTTCCATCATTTTGGCGGCCCACTCTTTATTATGATATCCCGGCCGTGATGGGTTCCCATAATGGTGTTGCCATGCGTGGCACATTTCATGAACGATTGTTTGGCAGATTTCTATTAATGGAAACCTTGTGAACATGGAAGGATTAAGGGCTATTTCATCGGTTCCAACCGTCTCATCCTCATTAAAGACTTTTTTCCCTTCGACAATAAACCAGTTTTTAAAAATGTAGTGTCCAAAAACATTGTGTTGCCTAGTAATGGTAATAACAACATCCTTTAACTGATCATTGAAAAGCCTATGATTGAAATGGTCAAAAATATAGAGGAAAAGACCGTAAAATTTCAGCGTTGGTTTATCTTGATATTCTCCCATGATTAATTGTTTTGTACAAAACATTTTTTATCATACTCATACTCTGGAGAGTTTTTATACCCGTCAAAAACTACACGGTAATACTCAAAATCTTTTTCACTTGCCAACCGAATCGATTTCCCATGATTGGTAATACTTGCGCAATCTGGATAGTGGGAACCTCTAAGTATGCTCGGTCTTAAAACGTGGATGCTGTTCGGTTGTTCTGGAAAGATGTAGCCTAACGTGTTCTCGTCAACCACTACAAGTTTTATCTTTTGTTCTGCCATAATGAAAGGTTATTTATCGAGGTTTCTTTGTTTGGACGGTTCCCCGATTTCTTTTGTTAAAGATACGATACTTTTACTTTTAAAACAAGTATTTAATTAAATAAAAGTATTTATTTTATTTATTTTTTTGATACTTCAAAGCTCCACCGGAGATCCGGGGAGCTAGAAAACATATACAAGTATTAGAAAAGGGTTATTCTATTCTTCTCCCTCAATCTTTTCAAGGGTTATACCCAAAGGGTCTATAATCTTCGTATTGAACACCTCAATACGCTTGATATTCTCGGTTGTGGGTATAAGTGCCGTACTGATATTAGTTTTTAGCTCAATCACTTCGGCTGTCTTTCTCCGCTTTCTTATTAAAAATCTCTTTAAATTCGCCATATCTTTATTTAATAAAGGTTATTAATAAAAGAGGTGAAACTTTGGACGGTGACACCTCTTTTTCTTTTTAGTTTTCTACGGGTTTCTTGCCCAATAATAAAATTTCCTTGGCCTCGACTTCGGTAACATATCTGGTGTTGCCATCTTCGCCGGGGTAACTTCTAGACTTTAGTTTTCCTTCCAGTGCCAAATTTGTACCTACTTTTAAATAGGTATGAACGAACTCGGCAGTCTTGCCCCAAGCTACTACGGTATGCCAATTGGTTTCGGTTTTCTTGCTCCCGTCTTTGTCCTTGTAGTCCTCATTTGTTGCTAAGGAAAATCTGGCAACTTTCTTGCCTCCATCCAATTCGGTATATGTTGGCTCCTGACCTACATTCCCGATAAGCTGTACTTTGTTTTTTAATCCCATGATGATTTAATTAAAAGTTATTATTTATTTTATTTTAATACTTGTATTTATTTTAATGTTCCTGTGGTAAGTAGAGCATTTCATTTTGATACCACATAGTCAAGGCTGGCCCAACCTTTTTGCCCTCGTTGACATTGGATAGGGGAAAGGTCGTATAGGGATAGCTTACCCGTTTTATGTGGGTTCCGTTTCCATCCTCATAGTCAATATAACATTTGGTTTCACCATCAACCCGGTACAATTTGCTCACGATAAAATCGTGTTCCCTTCGCAATAGTACCATGTTGGAAAGACTGTCAATCAATAGCCAAGTGGCATCACAGAGCAACGCCATTTCACGTACTCCATCGGAGTAAAAGACATCTTTGAAAAGTTCATTAAAATACTTGTTTTCTGTACCGTAACATTGGCTCAACTCGCTACGGATTTCTCTTTCTTTTGTAGTCATAAGGTTATTAATTATAGGGGTTTCTTTGCTTGGACGGCTCCCCTTGTTTATTTACATAAATATACGACTTTTTTACTTTTAATACAAGTATTTATTTAGTTTATTTAGTTTATTTTATTTCTTTGGCAAACGTAGTGCGCAGCCCCAAATCTTACCAAACTTTTTCCTTTCTTTTTGCGTTGCAAAACTATTAGAACCCCTTAAAGGGGTAGACCTTCCGATAGGTGAAGTTAGCCCCCCCGTCGATGCTGTTTCAACTGGCCTTGGCTTCCATGTAAAAGGCAATTGGCCATAAGGCCGAATCAAAAAATCGTTGGTAGGTTCCCCTGTAAAGAGGGATACCCTATTTTTTGAAATTTCATTGCAGCTTGGAATCAGCCAAGGGCTACATTTGCCGTCGATGGAGGACAACGAACCATCGGAATAAAGGGCTACAAATATATTTTGAGGGATGCCCCATGAAGTCCTAACCCTGTACGGTTAGGTTAGCTTCTTGGCGGGTCTTTTGTCTCTATCAAAAGGCATGACAAGAACTACAAACTTTGCAAATGGAAAAGGCTTCCCGATTTCAGATTCTAAAGGGGAAAGGCAATTGCATGAAATATTGGAACGATTCCCGCCTTGACCGCTCCCGGTATGATCTTGGTAGTGGGGGAGTGGTCCGGCGAAAGGGGAGTGAAAATATAATATGCTCTTGCGCGCGGTTCTGAGGGTGTTGGGGATTATGGAGGCGGGAAGATGTCCGTATGCGTACCGGATTTGGTACGCTCGGAGGATCTGGAGACGGATTAATTTTCAACTTCCGCAAGAACATGGAAAGAAAGCATCCGGGATAGCGTAAAAATCCATTTCTAGGGGTTATATAGCACATTTGGAATGAGGAAGCGACCAAGAAGCTACCGGAAGCCCTAAGATGTCTTAAAACACCTTAAAATGATTGTAACAAAAGCCCAATAGATGCCCGAAATGTGCTAGACTTTCATTCTCTTTTTGCACAATTTCTCATAGAGGGATAGTTCTTTGGAGCTTATCCCTGCTATTTCCTGTATCTCATTAATGGGTTCTACCTTACTTCCGAAGTAGGTTTCAAGAAACGCCTTGAAACACGTTACGAAACGGAAATTATGCTCCCTGTATATTTGGCCCGCTCTAGACTTGGGGAATTTGTCCAATATCTCGTTGGTAGAAATTGACTTCAATTCCTTTTCCTTATAAACCTTGTCATACACCAGTACGCTTATACCCTGTGGTGCTGAAGGAGCTAATTTTCTTTGGCTTTTCTGCTTCAATTCTTCCATATCCAAGTGCTTTTAATGTAAAAAAATGCCTACACCTTACCATACTGCTTGGGGGATTTCAAAATTTGGTCATGTTTGGCTCTCTCACCAAATATAGGACTTGGGCTGCAAATGCCCATAGCATTGGATTTATGGTCTATCGCGCCCGTCCAGTTTGAGGCTCGAATACAAAATATAAGACCATGAAAAATTTTGAGACAATCCTAAACGTTGGAGAAGACGCAGCAAACTACATCAAAATTGACGATGTGAGCCAAATCGTTGTCAACGATTACGAATTCTTGTAGAATTGAAGGGTTTACCATCTAAAACGCTGCGAATACTAAATTTTGCTCTCAAAGGACACTCAAAGAGTGTCCTTTGGCGTACTTTAGTGACAGATTTAAAGTTATATAAAGTAGGAAACTACGTTAATTTTTGTTAATATAAGTTGGGTATCTTTAGTTGAGCTAGGGTACAAACGGCTAGGCAGCTAGGTAATTTTGAGGCATTATAAACCTTAAAATTTCATAGTTATGAAAATTCAAAAACTGATTTTTGCCTTAGCCGTATTGTTTACCCTTGGATTATCCACATCATGCGAAAAAAGCGACATCGCACAAGAAGAAGCGGACATTAATGCAATTGACGGCAACGAAATTAAAGAACAGGATATGTAGCCCATTTATGGGGGTGTTGGTAATATTGATATTATCGACACTCCCATATTTTCATGACATTATCAGCACGAAAGACGGCCTAAAGGATTGGGTTCCCATTTTGGGGATTGAGCGCCTTCTTACCGGAACTGATAAATCCATATTGGGCTATTCTACTTACCGGGTATTTCTGTACACCTTCCTTATCTTCAGTTTTGGAATGGTGGGCTTTTTAAAATGGTTTTCCTCCGCAAAGCATAAATTCTATCGATATGCCCTTATAGGTGCTACCATATCGAGCATTTACCATGTGATGCTTATTTTATTCAAGCTTAGGAGAACGGTTTTGAACGACCCGGAATATAAGCTATTGGGGCTTGCTCTGCTTTTCTTAACGTTGGCGTTGTTAACCATAAATAAGCAATGGAATAATTCCACTAAAAAAGCTAGTATAGTTTTCAAAACTATTGGGTTTTGTGTAGCCTTCTTTTTGATTTCATTATTACCGTTTTTACATGATGTCATAACGGATAGAAACGGGCTTTTGCCACATATACCCAATCTCGGCATAGAAAAAATGCTTACGGATGAAAATAATATGGTGCGTGGCTTGAACAGCTATCGACTATTGCTGTATCTATTGGGGATATACCTTTTTGCGCATATTCCTTGGATAGGTGCCTTCATGGATTCTAGGGGAAGTCGAATAAGACCGTTCCTCTTGGTTCCGGTGGTACTCAGCCTCTATCAAGTCATCATTATCTTGATGTCATGGAGAGAAACGGAATTTAACAGTCCTAGCGCTAACTTATATATCACATTGGGCCTAAGTCTATTATTGGCCATTAATTTTTTCTATAACAACAAAGTCTCCCCTGAAACAAGAATTATTCAAAAAGAACGTGCAACCATTAAATCTAATGAAAATGAAAATCGATAAATCCAGATTTAATTTTCTAAGGGCGGAAGGCTCTTTACTTGACAAAGCATTACAAAAAGTGAACTTGATTCTAGAGGGTGTAATTGATGCAAAACCTTACGTTTTGGATTGGGATGATGTCTTAGCTCAATACGATAAATTGGGGATAGGGGATGTCGCTGAATTTTCCTCGAGCTATACGTTTGGCTGGCATGCGATGAATGGCAAACTAGATAATGATGCTAGTAAACAGGCGATGTACTTAGAGATTATCGATGGTATAGTAGAACGTAGAGAGGGAACTATATAATCATTTTGGAATCGGGTATATACTTATCCAATTGCCTACCTGATTGGAATATCCTACGTCCCACTAATTTTTTAGTCTTTTTGTCTTGCTCCATTTCATAAAAGAAAGTGCTTAACGAGAACAATTGAAAGCGGGTATTGCCATTGTCATATAGCGCAACGAATTTCCCTTGTGATGCTAGGGCCATTGCTTGATCATGCTCACTAAGCATTAGATAGTTGTAAAGGTTCATGTATCGATATGGGCCTGTATTGTGGTCAATGGTTATCTACTGAGATAAAAATAAGAAAATACTCCGTGTGTGAGAAAGAAAGTTTAATGTTGCCTTACCAATAATCAATAGGGGATTTGTACCTGTGGAAATTCTACGCGTTCGATGATCTCAGGATAATTTGAGTTAATGGTATTTGAGAACACGTCCTTACTTACCGAATGCGCGTGTATTTGGTCATGTGGCAAATCATTGGCCACGATTTCAAAAACTCCGTCTTTGTCCAAATCGTTGGATAGCCATTGTTTTACTTGTTTTTCGTCCAAGGGAACGACTTGCCTATTTTCACCATCCCGGTTTTTCTTGTTGTGTATGGTGGCGTATTTGGAGCCTTCCGGGGCTTTCTTTGTCAAAATTCCAAACGTAACATACTTGTCAGGGGTTATCGAATAGATGCCCGCCAAACTTATTAA
>JBCCXJ010000035.1:0-27914 GCA_039191905.1 Bacteroidota bacterium
AACCTAACTACAGATGAAATTTATCAAAATTGCGTATTGGCTGTCTACAGCTTTGTTGACAGCTATCATGTGTTTTTCTGCGTACAATTACTTTTTCAACAACGAAATGATTCGTGGCTTTTTTGAAGCTATGGGCTATCCCACGTATTTGATTTATCCCATGGCCATTGCCAAACTTTTAGGTCTTGTTGCCGTATGGGGGAATTTCTCAAAATGGCTAAGAGAGTGGGCCTATGCGGGATTCTTTTTTAATTCTATTTTGGCCTTTTTTGCCCATGTGATGATTAGTGATGGACAACAAATGGGCGCACTGCTTGCCTTTATTTTTGTGCTTACCTCTTATTTCACAGCAAAAAACGTAAGGCCTTAACTTTGGTCTATGGGAAAACTGTTTTTGGTTCCAACACCTATAGGAAATCTTGAAGACATGACCTTCCGCGCTGTTAAGGTGTTAAAGGAGGTAGATTTAGTTTTAGCCGAAGATACGAGAACAAGTGGTAAGCTCTTAAAACATTTTGAGATTGATACCCCTTTGCAAAGTCACCACATGCACAACGAGCACAAACAGCTTGAGGCCATGCTGGAACGACTAAAAGGCGGAGCTGCCTTGGCCTTGATTTCTGATGCGGGTACACCTGCTATTTCCGACCCTGGATTTTTGTTGACGCGTGCCTGTATCCAAAATAATATTGAGGTGGAATGTTTGCCAGGAGCTACTGCTTTTGTGCCTGCTTTGGTGAATAGTGGTCTTCCCAATGACCGTTTTGTTTTTGAAGGCTTTTTGCCCGTCAAAAAAGGTAGACAAACCCGACTGCAAGCTTTGGCTGAAGAAAAACGAACTCTGGTTTTTTATGAATCCCCACATAAGTTGATAAAAACCTTGACGCAATTGGGTGACTATTTTGGAGCAGATAGGCAGGTTTCCGTATCGCGCGAATTGACCAAACTATATGAAGAAACTATCCGAGGAACGATATCCGAGGTACTAAAGCATTTTGAAGCAAAATCGCCTAAGGGTGAATTTGTTATTGTGGTTGAGGGGAAATAAGCTATGCAGAATCTTTTGGAGAAAATCAGAAAGTGCAACATCTGCCAAGCACATCTGCCGCTGGGGCCAAGGCCTATTGTTGTGGGACATGGTAAGGCCAGGATTTTGATTATTGGACATGCGCCGGGAACCAAAGTACACCAAAGTGGAGTTCCTTGGGGTGACCAGAGTGGAAAGCAACTTCGAAGATGGATGGGGGTTTCAGATGAAGAATTCTATGACGAAACCAAAATAGCCCAAATGCCTATGGGGTTTTGCTATCCCGGAAAAGGAAAATCGGGCGATTTGCCACCTCGACCGGAATGCGCTCCGCAATGGCACGATTTACTTCTAGAACAAATGCCCCATATTCAACTCACCATTTTAATAGGGCAGTACTCCCAGAAACATTATTTGGGAACAAACAGGAAAAAAAACCTAACAGAGACCGTTAGAAATTTTAAAAACTATGCCCCCGAATACTTTGTTTTGCCCCATCCCTCGCCGCGAAACCGGTTTTGGTTGGCCAAAAATCCTTGGTTTGAGGAAGAGGTTTTACCAGAATTCCAGAAGTGTATTGACAAACACATCCGATAAGAAAATCGGGGTATTTTATAAATTCATGTTAAACATTTGTATATACAATAGTTGTATAGAAATATGTTTTAGATTTATATCATCATAAAAACTATTACAATGAGTTATAAAGAAAAAGCAAGGGACATTTACAACCAACTTCAGCAAGGCCAACTCTTAAGTGCCTTTGATAAATACTATGCAGAAGACGTGGTAATGACCGAACCAAGGGGAACAAGAAACGGCAAGGCCGAATGCCGAGCCTATGAGGAACAATTTTTGAACGATATTGAAGAGTTCCACAGTTTGGAAATAAACAAAGTTGGGTCTGATGAAGCAGCAGGGACTTCTTTTGTGGAGTCTACCATGGATGTAACCTTCAAAGGTGGGTATAGAGCCAAGATGGAGCAAGTGGCCGTACAACAATGGCAAGGAGATCAAATTGTGCATGAGCGATTTTATTACGACAATGCACAGTAGCAACGGACTTCCTTTAAAAACGTCGAACCCACCCTTTTACGGTGGGTTTGTTATTTATAATTACTTGGCTTGTGGAGTAGAATTATAGCTAATACTGTACCGAAGCCCGCAACCGGCTAAACGTCTCCGGTTTCATGTTGAGGTAAGAGGCCAGATACTTTTGGGGAATGATTTTGAGTTCCTCCGGACAGCGCTGCATAAAAGTGATATACCGTTGTTCTGCTGATAGGGTAAGTAATTCCGCTTCGCGATACAGGCGGCCAAAAAGTACCTCTTGGAAAAACAAGTGTCCCCACTTATGGAATTCAGGATATACTTCAAAAAGTTTTTGATAATCCGAAAGACGAATGCCCAACAGCGTGGAAGGCTTCAATGCTTCCAGAAAAGTAAAAGAAGCGGTTTGCGAAATAAAGGAATCAAAAACCCCAGACGGACTTCCCGTATACGAAAACCCAAGCACCACCTTTTGCCCTTTTTCGTTGAGGATGTACAGCGCTTGCACCCCTTCCAAAACGAAATAGAAATAATGCTCAATGGAACCCGCCTCGGTTATAATATGGTATTGGTTAAAGCTTTTCTCAACCCAAAGCGAACGAAACGAAGACTCATCCAAACCTTCAAAATTGACTTGCGGAAAAAAGGCTTTTAATTTTAAGTAGTTGGAATCGTCCATAAAAGGGTCTTTCTCCAAAAATACTAATGCTTTTGCACATCTATCTACGTTCCACGTCATTTCGAAGGACATCCGTAGGCCATAGCCTTTGGCGTAGGGCGAGTGACGACTGAGAAATCTATTTTGTTGAGATTCCTCACATGCGTTCGGAATGACATTAGGCATCAGACATCAGACCTCCGGTTATCGTCGATTTTTTTTCTAAAAAACCACCCATGTTAATTTCATACAATTTCGGAGTTTGCGAACACACTACTTTTGAGGTTTAAATCAATCAAATAATGAAAAAACATCAAGTATCCCTTTTAGTCCTATCCTTATTCCTAATCACAAGCTGCGCACAACAAAGTACTCCACGGCCTGTTGAAGGGGAATGTATAGGTCATTTGCCTAACAAAAACAGTTTCAATTTTAAAGTGTCTTTGGAAAAGGTGGGGGACACTACCTTCAATCTCAACATAACCAATGGCGAAATGCTTTTGGAAAAAACCGTAGTGTCATCCGAAGCGGATAAAATCAAATTCAATATAAATGAACAATTGTCTTTTGATTTAGTATACGCGAAAGACCAACAAGCGCTCACAGGATTTATAAAGTCCGGAAGGTTTTTGTACCGTATGCGCTTAGCCCAGACAGAAAGCGACAAATATGAGGGGGATTGGAACGCTTTTATGGTGGACAATGGCCTGCAGTCAGACGATATAATGCTGTACACAGAATTGACCGAAGGCGAAAATTTGGTAGCCTATCCTTTTTTTGGAGACCAACGGTTTCGAGGAGCTTGGGCAGAGGGTTTTAAAAGGGAAGGGGATATAATTTTGTTCAAAGATGGCAACACCGGCCTTAATTTTCGGGCGAAACTTTTGGAAGGTACCATTGAGCTCGAAATTTTATTGACCGATGTTTTGATAACCAAGACCAGCTTAACCCACACCACTGAAGGTTGGGATTATAACTCGGATGCGGTGGACCAACCGCAGAGTTCAGATACCCCCGCTCAACTAAACGATGGTTGGGGCACGGCCCATGTCAAGGACTTTGGAATAGATACCAACCAACTGGACCGACTCATCCAAGATGTGCATGCGCAAAAGTTGGTGAATACCCACAGCGTTTTGATTTCAAAAGAGGGCAAATTGGTTTTTGAATCCTATTTTGACGGGCACAACGCGAACATTCCCCATGACCTGAGGTCGGCCTCAAAAAGTATTTCTTCGGCGGTGATTGGGATTGCCATTGATGAAGGGATTATCGAAAGTGTGGATGAAACAGTGTACAGCTTTATTCCAAAGGAATACCAACACACCAAGGATGACCAAAAATCAAAAATTCGGATAAAGGATTTGCTCACCATGAGCTCCGGCATGGATGTGAACAATTTAGCTAGCGAAGACTTCTACCAAAACCCGAGCAATCCCAAAAGCTGGTTACAATCGGTTTTGGAAGCGCCCATGGTGAACGAACCGGGCACTTATTTCGATTATGGGTCGGCTAACCCGTTTTTGCTGGGCGTGTGTTTGAACGAACGCTTGAATGTGCCCATGGAGACCTACATGCACGAAAAACTGTTTGCTCCTTTGGGTATAACCAACTACATCAACCAGACGGATGACACGGAGCGAGTACCTTATTTTGGCGGAGGGATGCTGTTGACCTCTAGGGACCTGCTTAAATTTGGGCAGCTGTTTTTGAACCAAGGCCAATGGAACGGAAAACAAGTTATCTCAGCAGCTTGGGTTGCCGAATCTTTTAGGAAGTATGGGCGATTGCAGGATACCCGAGACAAAAACGAATATGGTTATCTCTGGTGGCACGACACTTATCAGGTAAACGGAAAGTCCGTAGACGCCATTGAAGCCAGGGGCGCTGGCGGGCAGTTTATCTTTATCCTTCCGGAATTGGAAGCTGTGGTGGTGGTCACTTCGGGGAATTTTAGAAACCGAAAAGGCAACCAGCCCCGAGATATTTTACAAGAGTACATCTTGCCGGCCTTGGCCAATTAAAATAGTTCAGTAGCCATAAAAATTTCATCCTGGGCAAGCGCAAAAAGGGCCGCTCAGGATGAAAATACAAACTCATCCCTTCTCTTCCGAAGTCCTGTACGAAGCAAGGGTAGCCTCAATAAGCTCCCAAAGCACCTTTACTTGGTAGAGCGCCTCTTTTTCTTCTCGGCACAAGGGTTCGTGAGATTCGTACAGGGCCACATCGTGCACCCATTGTAGGGCCTTTACCCGGTCTGGGCCATCTAGGGCATCCACATAGTCCAACAATTTGCGCTGTGCCGGATTCAGCGTTTTAGTCATGGACCCATTACAATGCGGACATGATTTGTAACCTTCTGTGTTTCGCATAAGAAAGTGATAAAAAAGTGAATAAATGAGGATAGGTCACCGCGAAACACATCAAAGCTACGCCTTGATTGGTCTAGGGACTCGCACCCATTTGCCTATCCAATTTTATCTGTTACGACACGAGAGGTTGTAGGCGTAAGAATAAAGATGTGTTTCGCACCTCAAAGATATAGTTTAAAATAGAATGGTGGGAAATTTGAGACAAAACGGGTAACTTCACTTTATAGAAGATATGATACATTGAAATAATGGATATCTTGAATCCTTAGCTACAACCTCATAACACAATGAAACCTCCAAAATGGCATCGAGATGAAATAATTCTAGCTCTTGACCTTTATCACTCAATTAAACCAAGGGAAATGGATAGCAAGAATCCAAAAGTCATTGAAGTTTCCGAAATACTAAATAAGCTTCCCATTCATAAAGAGAGAATTGATAATGTGAAATTTAGAAACCCGAATGGTGTATCTATGAAGCTAAATAACTTCAAGGCCATTGACCCTAAATATGAAGGTAAAGGAATGGATAGATACAGTAAGCTTGACGAAGTAGTTTTCTTTGAGTTTCAAAATAATTACAATGGACTTCAAAGAATCGCAAAACAGATAAAAAATACTATTTCTGATTCGACATTAACTAAAGTCCTGTATCGAATTGGAGAAGATGGCGAGGAGGAACAATTAAAAGTAAAAGAGGGTAAAGTAATTTATAAATTACATAAGCATAGAGAACGGAATCCGAAACTTAACAAAAGGAAAAAAGAGAATTATTTAAAGAAGCACGGAAAATTAGATTGTGAAACATGTGGATTTGATTTTTATGAAATCTATGGAGAATTAGGAAAAGGATTTATGGAATGTCACCATAAAACACCATTGTCTGAAATAGAAGGGGAATCTCTAACATCAGTAGATGATTTGGCTTTAGTCTGTGCAAATTGTCATAGAATGCTTCATCGTGAGATAGATTCTTTAACTGTGGATGAATTGAAAAGAATAATAAAAAACAAGAGCTGAAAATATGTAATTTGATTTAGCTAAGAAATCAATCAGGATATGGTAGAAGTTAATATGAGACAAGTACAAGTTACGGTGCTAGGCATATTTGTATTGATTTTTGCCCTGATTATATGGCTTACAAGTTCTGGATACTACAAAAAGAAAGAATACTTGGATTTTAAAAAAATGGAGTTCAAGGCAACACTAGCCTCTAAAATTGACAAACATCCAACAAGGGGAAATGAAATTTATTTGAACAATGGGCCCTACTTAATTGTTTATAGAAAGCTATTTGATAAACTTAGAGTTGGAGATTCGATAATAAAAAAAGCTAACTCTGACTCCATTTACTTTCATACCACCAACGGAATTATTATTGATGATTATAATGCGTTCAAACGAAAGAAATACCTTGAAAGTTTAAAATGAGTCGAAAAGGGAACAAGAAAAAGAGAGGTCCAAGAATACCTAATTTTAAAGAAGGTGAAATAGATTTTTTAATCGTGAGAGAGTTTCCTAAAAGAGCGAGAGAAGTTGAGAATAAGTTTTCTGGACTTCATGAATTTTGGATGAATACCAATAGGACGAAGGCGGCAATCCTTAAACTAGCAAAAGGTGATTTTGACAAAATAAGAGAACTGATTAAACAGGCCAATGCAGACCCTAGAGATGTCATCGCCTATGCAGAATTTCCCCGCATAATGCAATTTAGTTGGTCTGACAAAAACAAAATGACCGAAGAAGAGAAAGAAGAACTCCGCCAGAATGATTGGGAAGAATACCAAGAATGGAGAAATAAAGGTCAATCTTGAGCTTTAGATTGAAAAGGGGTAACTTCATTAAAACAGAGCATATCTTAAAGCAACCTATATAACTTTATGAACTGGAAGGAGTATACCGAACAGCTTAAATCTGAAATCAAAAAATCTTCCGAAAAGCAAAAGTTGGATTTTGCCAAGGAAATCTGCGAAAGACTCCTTCCTGATTATTACAATTTCGTTCAAAAAACCAACTGGGGAGACGCAAATGTCATCTCAAGAGCCTGGAAATTGATAGAAAACTTTTCAAATGAGCAACCCACTAGAGCAGAAATAATTAGGGAAATGATCATAGAGTTAGAAAAGAACACTCCAGACACCGAAGACTTTGGACAAATTAGTGGTTCTTTGGCCTTGAATTCTTGCGCGGCAATTACAGAGACTTTGAAATTTATTTTGGATAAAAAATCAGAGCGGATAATGGACATTACTAGCTTTAGTTATGATACGGTTTATTTTAAAGTTTGCGAATTAAATCCTAAACTTTCAGAAATGGAAATTGAAAATCAAGACGAGATTCAAAAAGAAATAGAATGGCAGCTAGAAAAACTAAAATAGGCCTCATTTAGAGTCAATAAATGCAGAAGCACAAACTTTTTTGGAAGGGCAACAACATTGGAGTTTTTGAGGAACACTCAATGGATATGGGATATTTGGATGGCAAGTTTGAACCTGATAATTCAGACTTGGCAAGGGAGTTTATTGAAAAGTCTTCAAATCTGGATATGAGGTCGGTGATGATTAATCCGGTTAGTGGATTTAGAGCTTTACTAGAGACCAAGGATTCCTATAAAATGAATGTTTTGGTTTTGGGAATTTCCTCCGAATATGATATTTCCCTAAAATGGATTAACGGCAAACAAGAAACTATTGACTGGTTTATAACCAATGTGCCCGAGGAATAATGTTCGATCTTGAGCTTTAGATGGAAAAAGAGTATTTTCAGTGTTAAACCAAGAATCTATGATTAAACTTTCACTTAAAAATCATTTGGCGCTCGTATTGATGAGTTTTGTAACATGGGGACTTTTTGTACTCATAGGGCTTCCGGAATATTACCAAAGTTGGAGTTATGACGCCCAAGTAATTGGCGTTATCGCAGTAACGGTTTTATATGTGCCTCTAGGGAATTATTTGCTCAAAAAAATGTTCCCTACCAAAAAGTACTTTAAAAATTCCTTGTGGTTGGCGTTTTATTTGACCGTTCCTTTGTTTACCTATGATGTCATATTTATTGGAATACTAGGCGGTGAGGGGTTAAAATTTATTCCAAAATATTGGGTGTTGACCTTCTTTTACTTTTCATTTTGGGTACAGTTTCCTTTAATCGGTTTGCTAATGGAACAAAACTTATCCGAAAGCAATACCTAAAAACCCTTCACAACCATGCATAAACGCGTTGCGATTCAATGTCAAAAAAAGAATAAAAGGATCCTACCCTGACCTTAAGGTATATTACGCACAAAGTTCCGCCCCTACCTGCACGCAGAAGGGGTGTTATCCATAAATGGGTATTAAAAATCTAGCACTCTTTTTCTATCCATAGCGATGCTATTTAAGGTCACATCAATCTCCAAGCCTGTTTAATCTTCAGCGTTAGATAGAAAAGCCATAGTGAGTAAGGTACATTTTAATTGTATTCCAAAATACGTTGTATCTCATCTGAGATATTGAACATATTCTGACGTTTCTGATTGGCTTGAACAATGATAATGAGCACATCTGTGCCATTGTTCAGTCTTTTTACAATGCACTCATAGTTTCCGGTTTCACCATGGTGATAATGCTCTTCTACAATTCCGTTTTTCCAGGTAACACCGCCCAAAGGCGCTTGTGTATTGCCCCAAAAATCCGCTTCCTCAGATAAGAATTGCAAAGACGCCTTACTGATTATCTTAAACGCATGTAAATTAGTCAACCAATGTTGGATGTCTCTTGCGGTAAAACTAAAAACCACCCCGGAAATGCTGACCTTGTAGGCATCTTCCTTAAAATCTTCATCAAAGGGCATTGCCATAAAATCATTGCTCAAATAGGGGACTTCGGGTTGGATTATGGCCGTATTCAGGCCAAAAGGAATAAATAAGTTTTTCTCTACATACTCTGAGAAGGGTTGTTTTGTAACAGTTGCCACAATTTGTCCCAATAAGATAGGACTGTAATTGGTGTAGAGATAATCGGACCCAGGCTCAAATTCCAATTCTTTAAGAAACAATAAATCGTTTTTTATTTTTTGGTCTGTTATTCTTTCATTATTTCCAAAATACTTATCCCAAGCCACCTGGGGGAGGCCGCTGGTATATTGGAGTAAGTTTTCTATGGTGATCTTAGAAGACCAACTTGGCAAATCTTTTAGATACATGTCAATGGTATCATCTGTATGTAACACCCCTTTTTCCTGAAGTTGCATTATGGAAACCGCCGGGAATTCTTTGTAGACCGACCCTAAATCAAACCTGAATTGGTTAGTTAATTTTGTAGTCTTGGAACCGTCGGCAAAACCAAAAGAATTTTCATAGATGGTTTCTCCATTTTTAACGACCAAAACATTTCCATTGAACTTGCCCTTAGCAGCTAGCTCTTTCATATACGAATCTATGGAGGTGTGGCTTTTACAGTTAATAAGGGTTATTGCAGTAAACAATACTAACAAAGTGGGTAAAATAGGCTTCATGGTTTTTTTTGATTGATTATATAAAAGACGAACGGACCTTGATTTTGCTACAGTTATACATCAAAAATCTTTACTGAAAACTATGCTCTTTAGGGTTCTTGAAATCTGCAATGGCTTTTAAGATAAAAACAGGTAACTTCACTCAGCAATCCCTAAGATTTATTGGAACGCAACGTATCTTAATCGCCAAGCGTAATTGAAAAAAATGAAATCGGATTTTTTAATAAAATGCTATCCTCAGTTTGAAAAAGAGCTTTTGCAAGAAATAGAAGAGCACTCTATTTTGAAAAAGTTTGAAGTAGGCGATTATATTGTCAAACAAGGGCAATACATCAGGTTTTTGCCCATCATTCGAAATGGATGTATAAAGGTATTCTGCCATGAAGGGGCTAAAGACTTTCTATTATACTTCATACAATCGGGGGAGTCTTGTATTTATAGTTTTGCGCATTTGACCAATAACCAACAAGCAAACTTTTCTGCCTGTGCCGAGTTAGAAAGTGATTTATTGTTGCTTCCAACGGAGCGAGTAAAGGTTTGGATTAAAAAGTATCCATCATTACATAACATTATTTTGAACAACTATGAAAAGCACTACGAAGATTTGCTTTATACTACCAAGCAGGTAATTTCTTCCGACCTTGAAGACCGGTTGTTGGAATATTTGAAGACCAAATCCAAAATTCTGGATTCTACACTACTCAACATTTCCCATAAAAACATAGCGGATGATTTAGGAACTTCACGGGAAGTGATTTCACGGCTAATGAAAAGCAAAAGGCTACTTGAAAATGTTAAACAGGAAGGACATAAAATAAAAATCCTATAAAGTAATATATGTCACTGTTTTTGAAGTAGTCTGTCAATACATTTGATGCCTAATAGTCAAATACGATATGGCGAATCAAAAAGAACTTTGGCTTGAAAGCTTAAAAACCAGTAATCCTCAAGAAGGTTTTGAATTAGCAATCAAACTTTCAAGAATGGGGGTGAAGTCAACCCAACCTGACATGGAAGTGCTAAAGAGATTAAGGCCTAATTATGCCAATGATGCCTCTAGCTTAACCGCTGCCTCACAGGTAATAGCCTTAAATTTTCAGACAATTTCAGCAGCAAACGATTATTGGAAGTAAAAACTATTCACGATGTACAAGTGGCATTTAAAAGGCAGCTTAAGCTAAACATTAAAAGCAAACCTAAAAATAGTTTCAAAAACCTGGGGGAGTAATTGCTATTCAAGGGTTTCACAAATGAAGATCGTATCAATTTTACCGCATTTAACCTTTATAGAACGGATTGATTGCCAGCCAAGGTACGTGAAAACAATTATAGTTCTTTAGAAGTGGGACGGTCTTTGCCAAACGAAAAATCACTTCCAATAGAAAAAGTAATACAAGGCGCCCAGATGTAAAAGTGTAATGGCCACCAGCAGCCATCGTTTTTTAAATTTTAGATATAGTGGTGTAATAAGCAGTACTAGGCTAAACATCAAAAGTTGTTGTTTTAATTCACTTGCATAGTTTTCTATGGCCAGGGTATCAAAATGGTACTTGGTCTTAAATGTGGCATCCGATTGGCTGTATTCATGAAGAATATAGAACCATATAATTACCGTAATGTTCACCAATAGAAAAAGAACGGGCAATATATATTGCTCATTGATCTTATTGGGGGCTTTTCCTTGCCTTACTTCCATTAAAAATTAGGTTTATTTTTTTTAGCAGTAACTTAATTCCCCGTATCGAAAAAACAACAAGATACTTGATTAGATAAAACAGCACCGGAAGCCAAAACGCCAAAGTAACTATCAAGGTCGGAATATCTCTCCCTATGATTCTGAGCGTGACAAACAACAGGATGCAAAAGGCGGTTAGCCAAAAGGTCCATAAACCTACTTTTTTGCCTGTGGTTTTGTAGTTCACTTTCTTTTTTTGGGTGGATTTGGTCCGTTCGAGGTAAAGCACAAATCCTAAAATGGAGAGGGCTCCTGAGGTAAGGCCAAAAAACGAATAGATAACCTTTACCCAAACACCCCCAAAATCCCCGTAGTGCAGCCCCTCCTGGGCATAATATGCCTTGTTGTGCAATGATTGTTCCCGGATATCATACCGCCCCAACTCAGTATAGTTTTTTTTATCCAAGACAATAAAATTCACGCTGTTCTGATACGCGGTTTTTGGTACATCTCCCCTTATGGTCACTGTACGTTTTCCATTTTGGGAAGGTGCGATAGAAGTAGGTTCAAGGTCAGGAAACAAGGCTCTAGAGGTTTCAAAGGCTTTGATGTAATCCACTGCATAGGCGATATCATCTTCCTTTGATATGGGTTTTTCAGTCCTTTTATAGCGTTCGGGACTTTTGACTTGTAATACAGGCTGAAGAATAGCTTGAAGTCCGAGCCAAGCACCGGTAATGGCTATCATCAAGTTGAACAACAGAGTCGTCATGCCAATAATCTTATGGTAATCAGCTGACCGCAACTTTAGGTTTTTTTTCCGAATCGCTCCAAAGAACTGCCGTTTCATAAACCCACCATAAATCAGAATTCCAGTAATTGTTGATATCAATAGGGCAAGTCCACCCAAGCCTACCCACCAACGACCCAAAAGACCATTAAACATCCGCACATGCAAATGCCTGATGTAGTGCCGAAAAGATTTGAAAAAGTCCCTTTTACCTACCACCTTTCCGGTATATGGATTGAAAAATATTTGATAGCTATCCACATCCAAAGGGTTATTGCCCACAATGCCAACACTGGCTATCCAATTTTTGGATTTATCTAGAGAAGGAGTAATACCCCCAAAATTATCCGCGCCATATTCCAATTTCAGGCTGTCTATGAGGGTATTCACTTCAGGGTGAATCATTGTAGTCTCGTTTGGTGCGCTTATCTTAAAATATTTGGCATCGATAGCCTCATCGATTTCTACTCTAAACAGAGCGATTACGCCTGTAACACTTAAAATGGCAATGACCACACCAGCATATAATCCAACCCAATTGTGGATGCTCCAAAGTTTTTTGTTGATTTTGTTTGACCGGGACAATTTTTATGTTTGGGATAGTAAGCGTTAATACATCTGAACTATTTCAAAAATAGTGCATATCGGCTAGAACATATCCACAAATGACAAAGGATTCTAGTGACTCGTTGTTAGGGCGCTCTTCTCCAAAATCTCATTAATCTGTACCATATGCCGTTCCATATGGCAAATCAAAAACTCAAAGCTTTCTGGAAGATAAAACCGTACAATATTACCAATGGCCGAAGAAAAAGTGACTTTGGTTACGTCTTTCGCTCTGCTTTCGAGTATGGATTCTTTCAAGTGATTGTGCAGTTCAAAAAATTGAGTAAAAATCTCATCTATTTTTTCTTGGGTCAAGTCCTCCGCCTCAAGTATTGGTGTAAAACGCTTTAGTGTTTTCATTTTCCACGGGCGTTGGCCATTTTTTGGGCGTTGGCCTTCAATCACAAACTTTTGCCATCCACGAGCCTTAAATCCCTCAGATTCTTTTTGTACATCTGGAGACTGGGAAAGTGCGTTTTCAATTTTAGGCACGTAAATGCGATAGGCCATATTAAGGTGCTCAATCACTTCAACCACATTCCATGATTTTGGATTGGGCGCTTGGGTTAATTGTTGCACATTTAACTTTGAAAGGGAATCTACGTTGGAAAGGATACCATTCAATCGTTGAATTTGATTTTCGGAAGTCAAGATTAAGCTTGCCATAACTGTTCGTTTTTTAATTACAACAAAGTTCCATCAAGAGTATTATTTAAAACTTGATGCAGGTCAAGAAATAGTATTTTCGCATCAAGAATCAAGAATCAAGAATCAAGAATCAAGAATCAAGAATCAAGTATTGGTTTCAATTGGTGAAATCCGTTTCAAACGTCACTTCGAGTGTTTCCGTAGTGCTGTGCACGAAGGAGATGTATCGAGAAGTGTAGACGCGTTGAAATTCCTATTTTCGATACAAATTTCACTCATTTCAATCGTGGAAATTCACTCAAACTGACGAATTCCATAAATCTTAGCTAGACGTTATCCAAAAATCTAAAAGCGAAGCGCTCTATCTTCTAAAGTCTAATACCTAGACCCGTCGTGCTTTCCTTTTTCCCAACCTGTTTTGCCTAAATACTGTTCTGCACTTTCCACGGCCCCATCTTCGATGGACGTCCCCATGGAATCGTTCCAGCGGTTAAGGTATCCGAACAAGGAGATAACCCCAAGCATTTCCACAATTTCACCTTCGTTCCAGTGTGCGTAGAGACGTTCTTTAATTTCTGCATTCACCGAATTGGGTACTTGGGAAGCTGCCAACGAAAAATCCAAAGCAGCGCGTTCCGCTTCCGAAAAAGCGGGGTGGGTTCGATACTCCCAGATATTGTCCAATTGCTCCTGTTCTGCGCCGTAACGTTCCGCGGCTCGTATGGCATGCGCCTGACAGTAGCGACATCCCGTTGCATTACTGCTTACCCAGGCAATCATTCGTTTTAGAGCGGAAGTAACTCTCCCCTCATTGGCCATTACTGCCTTATTTAGGTTAATAAAAGCCTTGGAAATTGCTGGCCTATGCTGCATAGTTAAAATGGAATTAGGACAAAAACCTAAAGTTTCATTGAAGAATTCAGCTAATTTTTTGGTTTCAGGATCGTGGTTGGGATTCAAAGGAGATACAAGTGCCATAAAGAATTTTATTTAAAATGTGGATGTCATGTCGAGCGCAGTCGAGACATCTCTTTTTGTATTTTTGTGAGCTACAAGAAACGAAAATTTACTATCATGACAAATCATATTACCACCAAGTGGCTTGGTGAAATGGCCTTTGAAAGCAATAATCCTTCGGGACTTTCCCTAAAGATTGATGCCGGACCTGAGAATGGCGGTGCAGGCGAAGGTTTGCGCCCAAAAGCGTTGATGCTATCTTCTTTGGCAGGTTGTTCTGGCTTGGATGTAGCTTCGCTCATCAAAAAAATGAAATTGGAAGTAGATGATTTTCAAATGGAAACAATAGCCAATTTAACTGAAGAGCATCCCAAATATTATGATTCGGTAGTTATTGAATACCATTTTCATGGGAGCAATCTGAATGAGGAAAAACTCCAAAAAGCAGTGGACTTATCCGTTGAAAAATATTGTGGTGTTATGGAAATGTTCCGTCGTTTTGCAGAGCTGGAGATCAAGACTGTTTTTCATAAGACTTAAGTTCAAGAGCAAGTTCAAGTTTAAAGTTCAAATACTTTGAAAGAAATAGCTTACATTTAAGCCTGTTTACAACCTCAGAATCAAATCTCAATACAATGCGTAACAGAAAGTTTGATTTGGAGGATAGATTTGTTGGTTTAGCTGCCAACATTGCACTCTTTTGTAAAGACTTCCCCTCAGATTTTATCGGTCAATATTATGGTAACCAATTACTGCGTTCTGGTGGGAGTGCAGCTTTAAACTTTGGCGAAGCCCAAGGTGCCACATCACCTAAAGATTATATATTTAAGGCTTCATTAGTTTTGAAAGAGTTGAAGGAATCTAGAGTGAATTTGAGAATTCTTAATAGGATTGATTACGGCTCGGACCAAATTAAACATAGTCTATTGGATGAGATTGAACAATTGGTAAGAATCATATCGACTATCATCAAAAACAAAACCTCTTGAGCTTGCTCTTTGTACTTGAACTTGTATTTTAAACGTATGCGCTGGAACCTAAAACCAACCCCCTCACCCGAAGACATCACTACCCTTTCGGAATCTCTTAAGGTGGATAAACTAATTGCACATTTGCTGCTGCAACGGGGGATTACAAATTATGAAGAAGCCAAAAAATTCTTCCGTCCCAGTTTAGAGGACATCCATTCCCCATTCCTTATGAAGGATATGGACGAAGCCGTGCAACGTATTGAAAAAGCAATAAAAGAGGGAGAGAATATTCTAGTGTATGGCGATTATGATGTGGATGGGACCACCTCAGTAGCTTTGCTATCCTCTTTTCTGAAAGAGACCTGCCCCAATGTGGCTACCTATATCCCAGACCGATATACCGAGGGATATGGAATTTCTTTTCAAGGAATTGATTTCGCATCGGACAATGATTTTACACTGATAATTGCCTTGGACTGCGGGGTAAAGGCCATTGACAAGGTGAAATATGCGAACGAAAAAGGGATAGATTTTATAATCTGTGACCATCACCGACCAGGGGAAATACTTCCAGAAGCAGTGGCTGTTTTGGACCCAAAACGAGAAGATTGTGAATATCCCTATAAAGAATTATGTGGTTGCGGAGTTGGTTTTAAACTGATTCAAGCGCTGTCCGAGAACAGGGGGGAAAGTATCAAAGATTTAATACCTTATTTGGATTTGGCAGCTACTGCCATAGCTGCAGATATTGTTCCGATGACAGGAGAAAATCGAGCGCTGGCGTATTTTGGGTTACAGGTTATTAACTCGGCTCCAAGAGCCGGAATAAAGGCTATCATTGGTCAGTTGAAAAAAAAGGAGCTCACCATTTCGGATGTGGTTTTTATAATAGCACCGCGTATTAATGCTGCGGGTCGCATGAAGCATGGGGGACACGCCGTCCAGCTGTTAGTGGAAGATAATCTGGAAGCCGCTCAAAAGTGGGCTGAGGAAATTGAACAGTTCAATACGGATAGGAAGCAACTCGATAGGGAAATTACTGATGAAGCTTTGCTTCAGATAAAGAAAAATGAAGAAGAAGACAGATTCACCTCTGTAGTCTATGATGAAAATTGGCATAAAGGGGTGATTGGTATTGTGGCTTCGCGATTGACCGAAACCTATTATAGACCCACCTTGGTTTTTACCAAAAGTGGAGATAAACTGGCAGCTTCGGCTCGTTCTGTAAAAGGGTTTGATGTGTATAATGCCTTAGATGCCTGTTCAGCGTATTTGGAGCAGTTTGGAGGACATAAATATGCAGCGGGCTTAACGTTGTTGGAGGAGCAGTACGAGAGATTCAAGCAAGAGTTTGAATCTGTTGTTTCGTCAACAATAGATACGACACTTTTGGAACCCGAAATTGCCATAGATGCAGAAATAGAACTCCATCAGATTACGCCAAAACTTTATCGAATATTAAAACAGTTTGCCCCTTTTGGACCGGGTAATATGACGCCTGTTTTTATGACGTCCCAGGTACACGATACGGGTTATGGAAGGTGTGTTGGAGAAGATGAAAAACACTTAAAGTGTAGGGTGTCGCAAAACTCAGATGTCACTTCGAGAACAGTCGAGAAGTCTATTGATGCCATTGGATTTAATTTAGGCCATTACAAGGATAAAATCACAAATAACAGCCCTTTTGATATTGTTTTCTCTTTAGATGAGAATGAATGGAACGGAAATGTTAGCTTGCAGTTGAAACTGAGGGACATTCGATAATATAAATGGATCCATACGCAGCGCTCCGTTACAAGGAGTTCAATATTTTTTTACTGGTACGCTTTGCCATGGTTTTTGCTTGGTCCATGCAGTTTATTGTTATCGAATGGCAAGTGTATTCCTTGACCAAAGACCCTCTTTCTTTGGGAATTATTGGTTTGATGGAAGTAATTCCTGCAGTGGGAACAGCACTTTTCGCGGGGCATGTCGTAGATCAAAAAGAAAAGCGTGATTTGTTGGTAAAGTGCATTCTTGGATTTTCGGTAATCAGTTTGGGATTATTTTTCCTGAGTGACCCTGATTTGGAAGAATCACTATCTTCCAAGACCATTCTTTACTCTATTTATGCTTTAGTTTTTTTGGGTGGTTTGGTCCGGGCATTTATAGGGCCTACCATATTCTCGTTGATTGCATTGATTGTTCCAAAAAAGATTTACCCCAATGCGGCCACTTGGAGTAGTTCCACTTGGCAATTGGCCTCGGTTCTAGGTCCAGCTTTAGCTGGATTCTCCATTAGTTGGATTGGCGTGCACTGGTCCATGTGTGTTATTTTCGGTTTTTCGCTCATGGCGCTCTTATTTTTATTTCGAATTCCTAGAAAGCCCATCCTCAACCCAAAAATTGGAGAACCTATTCTTCAGAGTTTAAAAGATGGGTTGAAGTTTGTCTTCAATAGCAAAGCTATTTTCGGCGCACTGACCTTGGATATGATTGCCGTTTTATTCGGAGGGGCTGTAGCCCTATTGCCCATTTATGCCCAAGATATACTCCATGTAGGTTCTGAAGGATTTGGCATATTGCGTGCCGCACCAGCCGTGGGAGCTTCAATTACCATGTTGGGTTCCACTAGATTTCCACTCCACAAGAAAGCAGGTAAAAAACTATTATGGGCTGTGTTTGGTTTTGGAATCTGTATCATTGTCTTTGGGGTATCCAAGATATTCTGGGTTTCGGTGGCGGCTTTGTTTTTAAGTGGGGCAGTTGATGGGGTTTCCATGATTATCCGTCAAACTATTCTCCAGTTAAAAACACCAGATAATATGAGAGGTAGGGTAGCTTCCGTAAATTCCATTTTTGTAGGTTCTTCCAACGAATTGGGTGCTTTTGAAAGCGGTCTTGCCGCTAAACTCTTGGGAACGGTTCCAGCCGTAGTTTTTGGAGGCTGCATGACGCTATTGACCGTTGGGGGTATGGCCGCCTTCTTTCCTAAATTCAGAAGACTGGATTTAACGGCGGATGTTGAGGAGAGGGAGGGGGAATCTTAGCTAAATGTTATTTCGAAATGAAATGCAAAGCATTGATTGAGAAATCTCATTGTAGTCTTGGTTAGATTAATAGATTTCCCAGTCGCAGGCTCCTTCGAAATGGCAAGAACTAAGATTCGTACTTCTGTAGGCTGAGCTTTTCCCCATCAAACACAGCGTAGGTAAAATAGTTTATCCAATCCCCAAGATTGGTGTATCTGGAATTTTCACTCAGTTGGATTTCCAAAGGAAGGTGTCGGTGCCCAAAAATGAAGTGATCGTAATGCTGTTGTTCCAGTTTTCGCTGGGCATATTGAACCAGCCATTCTTTGTCTTCTCCCAAAAACTTAGCATCAGCTTCACCAGAAATGATTTTGTTATTTATGGATAAATGTTGCGCCAAGCGAACACCCAGATCAGGATGCAACCACCTAAAAAACCATTGTGCGACTGGATTTGTAAACACCTTTTTCATGCGTTTAAAGCCTTTGTCATCAGGCCCCAAACCATCTCCATGCCCAATAAAAAAAGATGTAGTATCGTTGACCAAATATTGCTGAGGTTTGTGGAATACAGGAACATTCAGTTCTTTCTCAAAATACCCATTCATCCAAAGGTCATGATTACCAACAAAATAGAATATTGGAATTCCTGAATCCGTTAATTCAGCCAATTTTCCCAAAGTTCGGGTAAATCCCTTGGGAACAACGGTTTTGTATTCGAACCAAAAATCAAAGAGATCTCCCAATAGAAAAACAGCACTTGCATCGGCCTTGATACTATCCAACCATGCAACGAATTTCTTTTCACGAGGTAAACTATCCTTCGAAGTTGGAGCCCCTAGATGATTATCACTGGCAAAGTATATTTTTTTGCCTTTCGGAAGGTTCAGTTTTTTCATTTGGATTTAAAGATACGAAGTCACCTTTTAAACCGTCTGCGATTCCGGACTCGGGTAACTAGATACACCACAATGACTAAAAATGCCACGATGGGAAAAATGATATCGCTATTTAGAAAGTTGAGAATGTCCATGGTTACTTTTTAAATTTGTCAAGGGTTTGTTTGGTTTCCGCAGAAAGCGAAAGTTTACCAGACGCGGCGGCTCTTTCCAAAAGAAGTTCATCCCAATGTTCGGTACCTTCCCATAAAATACGTTTCATTTCTGCCAAAGCTTCCGGATTGTATGATGCTAATTTGGCAATGTGGATATCGAGTTCTTTGTCCATTTCGGCAATGGAATCATAAACCTTGGAAAAAACACCTTTCTCTTTGGCCCAATAGGCATTTTTCCATTCTGTTGGATTCAGGGAAAGCTCTGCCAAACCAGATTTCTGAATTTTACGCTCCACAGCTGGGGCGATTACGAAGGGTCCTATTCCAATAGAAATTTCAGAGAGTTTGATTGATGCTGCTTCTGTGGCATACACATAATCACATGCTGAGGCTAGTCCAACACCACCACCCACAGTTTTTCCTTGGATTCGTCCTACTATGATTTTTCCACAGCTTCGTATAGCATTAATAACATGGGCAAATCCGCTAAAAAAGGCTTTCCCTTCTTCCAAATTGGAAATAGTCACCAATTCATCAAATGAAGCTCCGGCGCAGAAAGCACGTTCGCCTTCTGATTTCAAAACAATTACGGAAACCTCTTTATTTTCGCCTAAGGCATAAAGCTCTTTCGTTAGCCTATCCAAAAGTTCGGAGGTAAAGGAATTACTGGCTGGATGACCAAATTCAACAGTGGCCACTCTATTCTGAATTGAAGTATATAAGCTACCGTTGATTCTATCTGTTGGCATTATATTCAGTTATCAATTATCAATTATCAGGCATCAGGCCTAAAACAAAATTACAGGTTTTGGACCAAGGGCTTAAACTTTCTTCTGAATTTCCATACCAAGGCCAATCCTCGGATGAGCATCCATGCAATAAAGGCAATCCATATAGCATAAAATCCCCAGCCCATAGCTTTTCCGAAATATAGCGTTGGGATAAATCCTAAAAACGTAGCGGATAAAAGTACGTTTCTTAGGTATTTCATTTCGCCTAGACCTTTAAAAAGGCCGTCATATACAAAAGCCAACGTATTCATGGGCAAACCAAGAATCATGATGAAGAAGATACTATAAAAGGTCTCCAAGACCGAAGTTTCATTGGAAAACAACCTTCCAATGGGATAATAAAAAATGAAGCCTGTCAACATAATAATCAGACTTACTACCAAACCATATTGAATTATTTTCTTGGCCAATTTCCATAAGCTGTCATAATCTTTAGCACCAAGCAGTTTTCCTCCCATACTGTTTCCAGCGGCTCCATATCCGTCAATAAAGAAAGCGGCAAACAGCCAAAGATTGATGGCTATCGTATGGGCACCAATATATTTATCCCCCAAGGAAGTGGCTTCCCGTACTGCAATAATAAGCGCAGCATTTAAGGCTAGAGCTCTAACAAATAGATTTAAGCTCATGATAACCAAGCGTTTTATCTCTTTGTTCAATGGAAAGGTCAAACGCAATCGGATATTGGTTTTTTTTAGCAGCAAGATAAAAACCAACAAGGCCATGATGGCCTGTGAAATAAGACTGGCCCACGCAGCACCTTCAAGATACATGGCTGGAAGCCATCCTTCAATTCCGTAGACAAGGATAAAATCCAAGATTACATTCAATACAGCCCCAATGAGGGCTATTATCATGGGATAATAGGTGTTTTGCAGGCCTCTAAAAATTCCAAAAATGGCAAAGGTGAACAGGGTCAACGGAAATCCCCACACTCTAATGGCGTAATACGAAACGCAGAGCTCCAATATTTTTCCCTTGGCTTCAAATAGTCTAAAAATATCTTCAATAAAGAAGACAGTGGAAAGTAAAATCACAATGCTAAGCGAAACATTGAAGAAAATAGCTTGGGCAGGAAGGTTTTCCACCTCTTTTAGTTTACCGGCACCCAAATATTGGGAGATAATGGCAGAAATAGAGCTACGGGTTTGGCCAAGTACCCAAATGAGCATGGACAAAAATGACCCCACAATACCAGCCGCTGCCAATGATTCCAAACCATTTACAGGAATATTGCCTACAATGGCTGTATCAGTAATGGACAATAAAGGCTCTGCAATACCAGAGATGGTCGCTGGGATAGCCAGTTGGTTAATGGATTTAAAATTGATAGGTGTACGCAAGGGCAACGAAGATTATAAAACCAGTTCGTAACAATGAAAAGGGTGTTCGCTTTGCTTAGGAAAGAAAACATCCCCTAGCTTTTGATAGCCACGTTGTTCATAAAACTGCTGGTTACGCGTATTTTGTGAGAAGGTATCCAGTCTAACCGAATCAAATCCGTTGGTTTTGGAATAGTTCTCAGCAAAATCCATCATCGCTTGGGCAAATCCCATTCCTTGATAATCGGGATGTATACAAACTCGGTGAATATAGGTATTGTTTCCGTTGGGTGTTAACCATTTAATTGGGATGTATTCTTCATCCATGTGCGTTGATATGACAATGGCACCAATAACTTGGCCATCGTGCTCATTTATATAAAGCTCGTTTCTCCCTAAATCATTAAGAAAAGCCTGTTCTGTAGGATAATGTTCATTCCATTGGTAAATTCCATTGCCCATCATTTTTATGGCGCAGGCCCGTGTAATCTGCAGAATGTCCTTAATTTCAGGTAACTTTGCGTGTCGTATCATTGATTCAGTTCAATTAAGTTGTAAATTTAAGGTATAATCACAACCACCAAACAATGAATAACATACTGGTACCTATTGGAACTTCCCCTAGTGCTTCCAACACCTTGCAATATGCAATTGATTTTGCCGCTAATTTTGGCGCACAGGTTTTTGTAATGGATGTGTTTTCTGTTTCTTCTGTGGCAGGAAGCCTTGCGAATCTTGAAGAAAAAGTAGCAAAGAGCAGCAAGGAACACATAAAGGAAATAATTGCGGGCGTTAATACCAACAATGTTGAGATTAAGATTGCTTCTTACAATGGGGATATTATTGATGGTCTCAAGGAGATTGATAAAGAATTGGGTATTGATTTAATCATCATAGCCCCAAGAAGTAATGATATTAAAGAGGAACTATATCTTGGAAATACCTCGGGAAGAATTGTAAAGCAAACCAACATTCCAACCCTTATTGTTCCTCAAGGAACGGAGTACAAGCCTATTGAAAAGATAATGACCGCTTTTGGTTCAGGTATTTTGAAACGAACACGTGTTTTGAATCCTTTGATTTCCATAAAGGATAAATTTAGATCTGAAGTCAACTTACTTTTGGTGAAAAGGCCTGGGTATTCGGAGGATGATTTAAAGGTGAATACGGCACTTTTAGATTTAAGCAAGCAGTTGATTATTTCGGAAAACGCAAACACCTATTTAGGCGTTTTGGAGTATTATCAAAACCAACACCCTGATTTGATTTGTGTGTTTAGAAGAAAGAGAGGGTTTTTCAAAAAACTATGGGAAAAGAACACCATTCCTAAATCTGAGTTTTTCGTACCTATACCTGTACTGATATTAAGCGTTAAAAAGGATTAAGGGTTCTGCTTACATTTTGAAACTTTCCCAAAATGTATTTTCTTTGCGCTCGCTTGGGGGATTAGCTCAGTTGGCTAGAGCGCTTGCCTGGCAGGCAAGAGGCCACCGGTTCGAATCCGGTATTCTCCACTAAAACCACCTAAAAACAGGGTGGTTTTTTTGTTTACTTCAAAAAATAGAGATATGGAATTAAAAGGAAAGGTAGCCTACATTACAGGTGGCTCAAAGGGAATCGGATTAGGAGTCTCTAAGGCCTTGTTACATCAAGGTATGAAAGTGGCCATAAGCGGACGCAGCCAAGAAAGTTTGAATTCAGCAGTTAACACTTTGGATGATTCTGAAAACGTTTTGGCTCTTGTTTCTGATGTTTCCATAGCTTCAGATGAAAAGGAAGCGGTAAATACGATTATGGAAAAATGGGGTCGTTTGGATGTGGTTTTGGCCAATGCAGGAGTGGGTCATTTTACACCCATTTATGAAATGGAAGCAGACAAGTGGAACCAAATGATAAATACCAATCTTAATGGGGTATTTCATACGTTAAAAGCTTCGTTTGAAGCGCTTAAGGTTTCAGAAGGATATTACATTACATTAGCTAGCTTGGCTGGAACTAATTTTTTTGCTCAGGGCGCTGGGTACAATGCAACTAAGTTTGGGGTTGTAGGTTTTACTCAGGCAGCTATGTTGGATTTAAGAAAATACAACATAAAAGTGAGTACGATCATGCCTGGTTCTGTTGCGACGTATTTTAACAATAACGAACCTTCAGAAAAAGATGCGTGGAAAATTCAATCTGAAGATATTGGACAAATTGTTATTGATTTGCTTAAAATGCATCCAAGAACACTTCCCAGTAAAATTGAGGTTCGACCAACACGTCCTGATTTAAAATAATATTCGCTATTCTTTTTCGGCGAAAGGAATTTCAGGGTTAAAAATCTCTTGAATAAGAATGTTCAGTTGGTTTTCGAACTCGTTTAAAACATGTTCGTCAATAATTGGATTGGTATTAAATGAAAATTGGTGAAGTCCATTCCTGAGGTTTTTTATGGCATAGATTCCTGCAATGAATGCTTTTTGTCCAGTATTTTTGCTTAGGAGATAGGCATAGCACAAAAGCTGAAAGGCCTTGCTTTTCAAATAAGTTGAAGTAAGTTCTTCCCAGCCTTTGATCTTAACATCTCGTGACTCGGTATTACCAGTTTTATAGTCGATAACTCGTAACATCCCGTCGAACTCGTCAATACGGTCTATAAATCCTTTAAGTTTCACCGTACGGGGCAATGATTCAAAATTCAAAGAAGTTTCAAACCGTTCTTCAAGATGTAATAGCTTTATCTGATGGTGCTCCACAAGCTTGGCTTCCATTTTGACAAAGTTTTCAATATAGCGTTCAATTACATGGAATATCAGCAAATATCTTCCCTTTTTTATAGCTGTATTGGGTAAATGTTGTGCAAAGGATTGTTTTATGGTAGAGGTTATGTTGTTTTGAATTGATGAGATTTTGCCACGGTCCAAAATAGCTCCCAAGTATGGTTGATACAATAAAAAAAGAGCATCATGAATAATGGTTCCAAAAGCGTTTGCTGCTATGTTTTCCTGAATTTCAATGGAGTCAGGTAGCCCTAGCACATGCTTCTTATAGAATTCCATAGGATTTCTTATATAGTTGCTCAAGGAAGTAGGGGAAAACCCTTTTTCACTCACAGCTTTCAAATCTGATAGCAACAGAGTCGTCTTTTTTACTTTTTCCTTTATCTGAGGTTCTATATGAATTCTTGGCGCAGCTACTTTATGAGTTACAAAAGACTTTAGATTATAGTCAGTAATCAACTGGGAAATCAATCTGCTTTTTTCACCACCTTCCAACACATCTGGTTCGGTGTTATAGATTATGTGGATGTTTTTTGCTCTTTGAATAAGACGGTAAAAGTGATAGGTATAGATGGCGTCCTTCTCTTTATATGTTGGAAGGCCGTAATCTCTTTTCACATCAAAGGGAATGAAAGAGCTATTACTTTTCCCAGCGGGAAGTATTCCCTCGTTTACAGATGTGATAATAACGGTCTCAAAGTCTAAGGTGCGACTTTCCAGAACCCCCATAAGTTGTAAACCTCCAATGGGAGAACCAATAAAGTCCAAACTCTCGGTAGTGCTTAATTGCTTAAAAAAGTTGTGGACGGTTTTAATATTATTTATAAAACCAACGGTTTCAATTTGCTTTTTTAACTGAAGGAATAGGGTATGAAAGGTATACAAATATTGAAGTTCCAAAGCATTGCTTTCTTTCTGAAATACTTCTTTTAAGCGGTCAATAAGATAAATAGTGTATTCAATTATTGAATTGGGAGTGAACGTTTGAAAGGGGTATAGGTTAAAGTCTATATGATTATTGGTGAAATCGGAAGGTAAGTCGGTTGTGTCGACATAGACTAGATTTTTTGTTTTTATGGTCTGTGAAATTGTATCAAAAATACTTGATTTGTTATCTAATTTCTTGATGTAGGGATTGTTTAGAAAGGCGAGCGCATTTTTATAAAACCAGCCTTTATCCGTCTTTCCTTCAACCAATTCAAAAATTGAAATAAAAAGAGAATACAACAGTGTATTTTTTAAAGACAAGCCCATAGTAATATTCATATTTTGAATCTCCTTTGGGATTGACCTAGTAACAGGAAACAGCAAAGATTCGTCTGCTAATACTATGGCAATATCATTCTTAACTTCCGAATGAGTGGAAACGTGTCTTTTAAGGATATCCCCCACATATTTTGTCTGCGAAACACTTTTAGGAACCCCTGTAACTTCTATGTTTTTGTTCTCCAAAAAACTACTATGAACTCCTTTCGGTGCATTTTTGGCATAATATGGCCACTCATCGATGTACTTTCTTATAAATAGACCGGCATCGTGTATGGGATCGTCTAAGAAGTACCGATCAATATCCCAATACACTTCGCATTCGGTATAATCAAGAAGGTGTTGAATTATTTTTGATTCAGCAGTATTTAATGCATTGAAACCTAAAAAAATTATTGGGGCCTTTACATTTTCTTGGGTGTATTCTAGTATATTCTGAGCAGCTTTTCTGTAGATAAGCCCTTGATGCGCTATTTTTTTTGCAACAAGTCTTTTATTGAAATTAGTATACAGGGATTCTATGTTTTTCCAAAAATCCAAGTATTCTTTAACCAAGCGGGTTTTCTCGGGCTGTAACGACCAATGATCAAGTTCTTTAATGGATTTGAGATAGTTTAGAATATCCTCTGCTGGGAGGAGATAGCGGTCAATTTCATTAAAATCCTGGAGTAACGTTTGCCCCCATTTTATAAAAGTGTCAAAATCATCTGGTTCTTTGATAGGTAAAGTTTTATAAGACTCATAGAGTATCAAAAGGAGTTCAATGTTTGATGCTTTTTTTAATCCTGAGATTTCTTGGACAAAATCTTCAATGGAAATAATGGTGGGAGTAAATATGTTTTTTTTGAGAATAGTAGTTAAATGGTGTTTAAGAAAAACACCTGATCTTTTACTAGGAAGAACATAGATGTTTTGTTCTATGGAAGAACCATTATTGGCAAGATCTTGAAGAACAAATTCAATAAACTTTTGGTGCATTCCCAAAAATAAAAAAGGCCCTGCAAGTGCAGGGCCTTTTGGTAGAAAATTAATTTTCTACTGTCTTATTTTACAAGGTTAATTTCAACCCTTCTATTCTGAGTTCTACCAGACCTAGTATTGTTTGTAGCGATTGGTTTGTCTTCACCATAACCAATAGCAGTCAACCTATCAGCTCCAATTCCTTTGTCAATAAGGAAGTCTCTAACTGAGTTAGCACGCTCCTCAGAAAGTCTTTGGTTAGTTTTTGCACTACCTACACTATCAGTGTGACCTTCTACGGTAAACTTAGCATTTGGATACTCGTTTAAGATTTGAATGATATCTACCATAACAGTAGTAGACTCAGCTTTGATAGAAGATTTACCAGTATCAAACAAGATAGTTCTAGCATAATCGTTCAATTGCTTTTGAACTTCCTCGGTTACTTCTGGACAACCATTGTTAGCAACAGTACCAGCTACATCAGGACATTGATCATCTTTATCCAATACGCTGTCGCCATCTCTGTCTGGCCATGGGCATCCTTTGTTTTCAGCAGGACCAGCCTCGCTTGGGCAAGCATCATCTTTGTCAGCAACACCATCACCGTCAGCATCAGGACATCCGCTAAGGGCAGCTAAACCAGCTTCATTTGGACAAGCATCATCTTTATCAGCAATACCGTCACCATCAGAATCAGGACAACCGTTCATTTCAGCAGAACCAGCTTCGTTTGGACAGCTATCTTTACCATCTTCAATACCATCGCCGTCAGAATCAGGACAACCGTTGAATTCAGGAAGACCAGCTACTTCTGGACAAGCATCATCTCTGTCATAAATACCATCACCATCAGTATCAGTACCACCGAAACGGATGTTAACACCAGCTAAGTGCTGGAAGTGAATTGGCACGTTGTCTTCAAAAACATGCTTATACTGTGTTTGTAACATAACACCGATATTGTCAGAGAACCAAATGTTAACACCAATACCCCCGTTTACAGTACCTGCACCAATTTCATCAACCCAAGTGTAACCACCACCGATTTCAGCAAATGGGTCTATAGTAGTATTTTTAAGGAAGTTGTACTTAATAGTACCATCGATAGCGTAAAAGGACAAATCGGCAACGCTTACATCTCCCAAATTTTCTATTCTATTTAAAGAACCTCTAACACCAACAGAAAAACCATCGCCAATGTAACGACCTACAGAGACAGTGGATACCGAAGGCAAGATGTTCCAATGATCATTTGCATTAAAGTATTCGTCAAAAAGACCACCTGCTTGGAAACCGAAATTAGTCAAAGCATCTTCATCATTGGTAGGGAATACGTCAATCGCATTGATACCAAAACTAATTTGCCATGGATTATTTTCGTCTTGCGCTTGGATGTTGTTGAACCCTACAAATACTAGGGCAACAACCAATAATTTGCTCAGATGTTTCATGTTCAAAATTTTAAGTTTAAGTGTTTATCAGCTGCAAATGTAAGTTGT
>JBCCXJ010000036.1:0-27774 GCA_039191905.1 Bacteroidota bacterium
AGCACTTCACTCCGTTCCGTTCGCTAAAAAAACATCAAAAAAAGGTAAGTTTACGTATTAGTTAACTATCTGAAAAACAGATAAATAATAAATGTTAAAAATATTAAAAATGTTGCATATTCGATATATTTGGCGTATATTTAAGTAACAAATTAGAAAACAAAGTTTTAATTAAAATCAAACATTATGAGTACGTTGAGAAACAAAGTTCAGTTAATTGGAAATCTAGGAATCGACCCAGAAGTCAGAGAATTGGAAAATGGTAGAAAGTTGGTAAAGTTCGCTTTGGCGACAAATGAATCCTACAAGAATGAAAATGGAGAAAAAGTAACAACTACCATGTGGCACAACATCGTAGCTTGGAATGGAACAGCAGAGATTGCGGAAAAGTATCTTTCCAAAGGCAAAGAGGTGGCCATCGAAGGAAAATTGGTAAACCGTAGTTATGAGGACAAGGAAGGCAACAAGAAGTATGTCACCGAAGTAAACTGTAGTGAGATATTGATGCTTGGAAGCAAGTAGTATATAGATATTGAAATAGCGAGGTCGCACCCTCGCTATTTCTTTTCGATAACTAAAAACATTTCATTATGAGTACTAAAGAAAAGAATAGTCATCAGGAGTCAAATTTACAAACCTTAGAGGACGATTCAAAGGAAACAATTTCGGACATCGAGGTAGTAGACCCAAAAGACCTCTCCCCCCTTCAGACAAATTACTCCACCAAAAAGATTATTGATGTTGCTCAGCAACTGAACCAACACGGTAAAAGGATGAAATTCTATGATGAAAAAATAGAACTCCTAAAACCAGTTTTGGAAGAGTTGGAACTATACTTAGAGCAAGTACAAGTACACGAACCCAAAAACGATTTTTTTGAACGAGCAGAAACACCATTCCATTATTATTTAGCCTTGATCCAAGGCCTGGGGTCCGATACCTCGGATGACGTTTTAGTGGAATTGCCCGATCCGAGCGATAGGGTAATCGTAGAGATACCCAACCCGAACATCATAAAGAACATTGTGAGCGTCCTTTATGGATTCGTGGTGGAAAGCAAACAAGAAGAAATGGAAAAAATACAGGAATTGTTACAAGATAAAAACCTAACGTTAAGGGGTTAATGTTTGGTTTCATTGTTTGTTTCTAGTGAGAAAGGTGGGCAGATTTGTCCACCTTTTTTTGTTGGCATAAAATGCATTCCCCGCCTACGAATAAATGTTTGCACTTCACCAAACCTGACTTTAACAAATGCCTTTCCGATTTAAGTTGAAACTCCAAGTCCTTATAAAAATCCTCTATTTTCATATGGCAAAACTACTATTAATTTAGCACAGATGAATATTATGGCGGAATATTTATTTAGTACATAATTTTCAAGACTATGCCTTTTTTGGCATGGTTTTTATTTGCTTTTTTTACCTTTCATCAAACCAGCCCAAGCACCAAAAAGGAGAGCTCTTTGCATGGAAAATGGACCTGAAATTGGTTGGGGCCATTTTTTGTTTTTTTGACCTTTCATCACCTTTCTTGCAATTAATATGCATAAAATAAATATATTGCATCATATATGCATTAAATGAATAATAATTAATATAAATTATTGGATATGAGAATATGGGTTTACATATTGTTGGTTTCTACATTGTTTGTTTCATGTTCCGGTAAGATTGATTTATCGGATTATGAAGGTACATATGTTGATGTTTCATCTAAAAGGAGGGATACGGTAACCTTTGAACTTTTGGAGAACGGTACTTTGCACTTCACAAATTACAAGGGTCAGAAGTTTGTCTTCACTTATAATGAGAGTATCCAAGCTATCGAATCCGACTTACCAGGTTTTGGACTTTATCGGATGCGTCTTGATGAAACCGGAAATCTTTTAAAACTGGTCAATGAGGACAAAATAATCGGCGTGCGAGCTGATTTTTATGAGGATTATAGAGAGAAACAAGAGACCACAATTAATGGGCTCTTGAATGAAGTTGAACCGAAAAGTTGAATACAGCGCAAAATTTGCAAGATGTGTTTTTGTAATACAAAAACTTCTTGCCGGCGAGCCGGAAATTTGTCGCAACTCCATTTTCAATGAAAAACAATAGAACAAAGGCAGCAATTTTCCGTGTAACGGAGAAGGAGAAGGAGGACATTCTTAGAAAGGCGGGAAAGGTGAAAAAAAGCCAATCCGACTATCTGAGAAAGATAGTTTTGGAGGACAATATTGCAGTTGTGGATTCGACCAAGCTATTGAAACAATTAAATAAAATCAGTGCCGAGTTGAATAAATCAGGGAGCAATGTCAACCAGGTAGTGAAGCAGGTCAATATAGAGGCCAAACGCGGTGAGTTGTCAGACATGACTATTGAAGCTTTTAATGAAGTGGTATCCGAATATCTGACAACATCCAATTATTTAAAGGATTGTTATATGAAGCTACTTCATAAGATATGATACTATTATAATAACTATTACACATTACCAAGATGGATTTTACAAAAACACAATGGTTCCTTTTGATTTTGGCAACCCTTATATGCACTGCGGCCTTCGATTATTACGGTAAGGATTCTCTTGGTCTAAAAAGCTGGGTCAACAACCCAGAACATGATTTTAGCTTCACTTTTTTTTCAGAAGATGATGAGGAAAACAGTCCATCTGAAGAAACAAAAAAAGAAACTAAGCCAATTGAAAAGGTTTTGTTTGGTGGACAGGATGCTTCTATTGGATTTGTAGAGGCCGAGATCCTGCAGAGGGTTCATTTGCCAAAAGGATATCGCCCAGGGTTTCTGGGGACCAAAAAAACCAAGGACCAGTTTTTGGTCATCTACAAAAATGATGATGGTGAAGTCTGGACCATAAATGATTTCTCATTTTATGATAAGGTGAAAGTGGGAGATTTAGTTTACGTTCAGTACTCCTTTGACGAGCAAGACCAATATGGAAATACACCATCAATTTTGAATGTCAGTTTCAGGAAGGCAGAATAGATATCAGCATAAGCTGTTGACAAAAGTATGGGATCGGCCCGACCCTTTTCCTATTGTTTTTGTGTTTGCCACAATCATAAGTGTTTGGATAATCACCACCATAGTTATCATATACTTTGACCTGGAAAGTTTAGGATGGACTTTCCCTATAGTGAATAATTTGGCCCTATTTGTTATGATGGCTTCGGTGTATCATTTTCGTGAATACTTGGCACAGCTTTTTTTCCCTAAGAGGCTCTTGATAAAATCCAAACAGAGAAGAAAGTTAGATCTTAAAAATGGACTTCAGGATATGATGGTATTCGATAAGGTTTCCTTGGAAATCATGATTCTTGAAATGGAAAGAACCTTATTGAACACTCCATTCTTCAGGGTCAATAGGACGTTGTATTTTTTTAATAAAGTCAATGATCTTAGATCTCTATATGTTGAATTATTAAATGACGGGTACAATGGTTGATGTTCACTTGATTGGAACTAGAAAAGAAAAGGCGATCAATTCCGGTGAAGTTCTATATGAGGATAAGAAAAAGTTCAAAATACATTCGGACGACCGTTACTTTTCAAAAGAGGAATATGAGTATGTAAGAATCATATAATGTGAAGGAATATGATAATTAAAATTTTGGGCGCTTCAAATACATTTTCCGGAATCCACTACAATGAAAACAAAAATGAATTGGGGAGGAGTGAGTTGCTAGCAGCTGAAAATTTTGAAGGTTTGGATACAAATACCGCCACAAGAGATGATTACATAGCATATATGACAGCTGTTGGGAATTTAAACAGCAGGGTAAAGAACAAACAGTTTCATGCCGTCCTTTCCGCAAAGGGCCGTGAGCTTTCTCCGGAACAATTGATGGAATTTGCAAAAACCTATCTGAAGGAGATGGGTTACGGAAAGAACCCCTATCTAATTTATACCCACAATGACACCAAGAACAACCACGTCCATATCGTGTCGCCCAGGGTGGATATGGATGGACGCCATATAAATAATAAATATGAGAGAGTTCGTTCACAGAAGATCTTAAAAGAAAAGTTCTCCTATGATTTCGGTAGAAATCTCGAAAAGGATAAGTTAAGGATTGAAGGGTATGGTATCAGCACCGTTCAGCAATATAAATTGTTGTGGGAACAATTAGGGTACAAAACTTCACAGAAACAAGATTCTTTAAACATTGTCAGTTCCGGTAGGACTTTGTTAAAGGTACCGTTGGATAGCATTCGGCTTGAGGAAGGAAGCCAACAAAAAAAGCAAAGGGCCAAACAACTCTATCCAATATTTTTGAAACTATCAAATGGGCTGAGTCGGGATGCGTTCAGTGAGTTGGTACATAAAAAAATGGGCGTGGAGCTTATTTTCCACACGGCAAAAGGACATGAAAAACCGTATGGTTATTCCATTCTGGACCACAAGGCACAATTTGTTTATAAAGGCTCAGAAGTATTCCCTTTGAAAGGAATATTAAATGCTCCTGATCGTCAACCCAAAATCGAGGTGGTCAAAGAGGTAGTCAATTTTCTCTTAAAGGAATCAAATACCATTCAAGAATTTAAACGGGGATTAAATGGCTATGGGTACTATCTCGGCCAAAACCATTCCATTTTTCTGGATGATACCCAGCAACGGATATTTGATTTAACACGCCAAGAAATAAGAACCCTTTACCAAAAAAACAATACTGCCATTGCGCAGGGGACCACATTTTATGGAAAGGAATCAATGAAGGCACTGACCTCTTTTCTGCGCATACCAAACTTAGAAATGAAACCGGACAAGATTTCAAAGGCTACTGCAGCCTATTACAAAAATGAAGTAAAGTTGCTTCTACAGACCTCCCATCTCTCCAAAGACTCCCTGCATGAGAAAGGATATTTGGTGTTTGAGGCAAAAGGGCACCAGTTCTTTTGGGACAAGGAACAAAAATTTCTCATCAATCTAGATGTTGACCTGGGTGGAATAGGAAGGTTTCCCGATCATGTTGTCTATAAGGTTTCCAATCAAAAGCACGAATTGGCAAAAGCTGGAAATCTAGAGATGGTCCCTAGATTAATGCAAGAACTGTTGTGGTTGCCCAAGGAGGAGGATGAGGAGATGGACGACAGGAAACGAAACAAGAAAAAAAGATTCAGAAACAAAAGATAAACATCTTCAATATGAAAATTTTAATTGCAAACCAGAAAGGGGGCGTGGGGAAAACGTCATTGGCCATACTCCTGGCCAACTACCTCAAGTACAAAAAAGGCATGCGAGTTATGGGCTTGGATTTTGATTTTCAAGCATCCTTTTATAACCAATGGGAAACCGACTTGAAGGTTATCGGAAGTGATGACCCCTATAAGGTTGGTAAAGCCTCCTTGGCCAATGCGAGAACAACCCTTGGAAACATGGACTCGTATCCGGAAACAATATTTATACTGGATTCCCCTGGGAAGACCGATGATAAACAAGTTCTGGAGCTCTTTACCAACATAGACCTCTTGATATGCCCTTTTACCTATGAGAGAAAAACTTTTAGATCAACCTATGCTTTTACGAAAATCGTAAAACATGTAAATCCGGACGTTAGAATGCTCTTTGTTCCCAACCGCATCAAAACCGTAGCAAAATACAAGCTCCGGGAAAGGGTGAGAGAAGCGCTGGGGACTTTTGGGGACGTATACCAACACGATATTTCAGAAAGGGTCTGTATGGAGAGAATTAACTTCTTTGCAACAACCCGTGAACAGGCCGAAATTACTGAAGGTTTCTTCGATTACATAATATCACAATATGCATTAAATAAATAAAATTTGTATAATATGCATTAAATACATATTTTGGTCTTATGAAACCAAATGAGTCAGACCAAAATATCTTCGATGATATACTAAGCAAAGATATCATTACAGGACCAAAAGACCTTGTAAAGGATGTAGTGAGCCTGAATACCACAAGTGAGTTCGAACGTATTCTTCAACTGATAAAAAACTCACACTTTGACAACCAAAAGGTTGTTTATGTCGATGTGGACGTACACGATGTTTTTAAAAAAATAAGAGACGGGGGCGGTCCCAATATGGGGCAGGTCTTCTCTTTTTTTGGTGAGCAGTTTATTAAGCGCTACACCCAGGACATCCAAAAATTAACCGCTAAAAACAACAAATATCTATAATCATGAGCTGGGGAAAATTTTTAGGAATACTGACCGTGCTATATCTGGCATGGTATGGAATCAATCTGCTATTGGATTCCCTAAAGGGAAGAAGAAAAGTGGCCACTTCGTCGGATACTACATTCGATTTAGGGAACCTAATCGAGGAGCAGGCCGTACAAGTCGAGGATATCGATGTAAAAGAAGAAGTTGTTGAGTATAAAAAAAAAGAAACAGCTTGAAACCACACTCCAGGTCTTTTAAACAATTGAGACGCTTGGATGAAACTGGAAACAATCGAATCCTCATCGAGGATATCATGGTAGAAGCAAATGAAACAGCCAACAGTATTTATGACATTGAGGAAGTTGATCAATAGCATTCTGTTGATTTTTCCAACATTGGCCATGGCTCAGGATTGGGATGCCTCTGGAGGGGCCTTCAGTTCTTGGTTCAACCCATTGGCAGATTTAATGATGGGCATAGGTGCTGTTTTGTTCGCTTTGGGTGCTGTAAAGGTTTATAACAACATGCAGCTTGGAAATGGCAACCCATATTCAGATTCGACAAACCTTTTTGGTGGGGCGTTGATGCTGATAATAGTCGGAGGGGCCATCCGCGCAATTTTTTTCTAACAAATTAAAAAGACAATGGAAACGTAATTTTTTAACCCTTTAAATATTTCATTATGAGTACGTCAACCTTGAGAAGGATTAGGTATACCCTTATTCTTCTGGTTGGAGCCGTGTACAACTCTTTCGCACAAGGTGTACAAGGTATCCAACAAGCGGATACAGAGATCCGTTCGTATGTGGCCCCGGTTGGGGACATGATCTTAGGAATCGGGGCCGTAGTGGGCCTCATTGGAGCAGCCCGGGTATACATTGCCTGGAACAACGGCGATCAGGATGTTACCAAGAAAATCATGGGATGGGTAGGTGCCTGTCTATTCTTGGTACTCGTTGGAGTCGTGATTAATGCATTCTTCGGAACCTAAGATGAAAAACAACGAAAAAGAGTATCTGATTTACAAGGGGCTGCAAATGCCCCTTGTATTCAAAAGTTTCAAAGGCAAATATATCTATTGGGGCCTTGGAATTTTTGTGGGGTCATTCCTCGTGTGTGCGGTGATCACCGTTGCAACCTCAATCAGTGTTGGGGTCACGGCAATGGTGTCGATAATAGCAACTGGGTTTTTCATTTTGTCCAGAAAGCAAAAAAGGGGAATGCATGAGAAAAATAATGAAAAAGGGATTTACATAATTCAGAGCACATTTAAACATTTTGACAATGAGCAGATTCAAAAAATTTGAACTTGATTATATAGGCATTGAACCACTGGAACATGCTGTGGTATACCATAAGATGGGAGATTATTCGGTGATACTTTCCATTCGAAATGGCGTGGAAAAGCTGTGCGCCGATTCTTCCGAATACTATAGGTTCCAACAGGTTTTCGCGAACATAATCAAAACCCTCGGGGCTGGTTACTCTATTCAGAAGCATGATGTGTTTGCACAAAAGGTATTCAACAAAGAAGCTCCCACGGATGATTTCTTGGATAGAGAGTATTTTAATCACTTCAAGGGGAGGGTCTACAATGATGTTACCACCTACTTGACGATTACCAAGAATGTTACCCGTTCCACATTTTTCCAATACGATGCAAAAGAATTTGCCACATTCCTAAAGAACATTTCCAAGGTAATCGACATCCTGGACAAAAATGAGTTCTATCCCGAATCCTTGACAGAACCCCAAATCAAAGAGCTCATATCAAGGTTTACCTGTATGAACTTTTCTGAATCGAATTTCAGCCTATCCAATTTCGATATTGGTGAGGAGCGAATTCGTATGGGCGAAAATGTAATGGAATCAGTATCGCTCATCAACATTGATGAAGTAGACCTGCCCAATGCGGTAAAGCCCTATAAAATGGAAAACGTCGGGTATGATATTCCAAAGGATATCATGAGCTTTTTGCATACGGTTCCGGAAACCAAGACCCTGGTATATCACCAATTTATTCAGATTCCTAATCAAAAGAAAGAACAACTCAAGCTTGAGGCTAAAAAGAAGAAACACTCATCAATGCCCGATCCGGCAAATGATGTGGCGGTAAAGGATATTGAACTTGTATTCAATCTAATTGCCAAGGAAAACGAGCTCTTGGTTTACGCACACTATAATATCATGTTGTTCGGGGAACCCTCATCGGTTTTTAAAGCAAAAAACTACGTGGAGAATGAACTTTTTGGTATTGGAATCATACCCTCGAAGAATTCATATAATCAAAAAGAACTGTTTATGGGGGCCTTTCCCGGCCATTCAAACACGATAAAAGGTTATGATAAGTTTTTGACCACCTCAGATCCTTCAATTGCCCTGTGTTACAAGGAAAGCATCCAGAAGGACGAAGAATCACATTCCCTTATCCATTTAACGGACAGGAGTGGTATTCCTATAGCCATAGACTTAAGTGAAATGCCCCGCGCAACTGGACGTATTAGTAATATGAACAAGTTTGTTCTTGGTCCATCAGGTACGGGAAAATCGTTTACCACAAATACCATTTGTCGGCAAGTTATGGGGCAAGGGGCTGAGATAATTATGGTGGATACGGGGCATAGTTACCGCCCGTTGTGTAATTATCTAAATGGGAAATACATTACCTATACCGAGGAAAAGCCTATAACTATCAATCCGTTCAAATTCAACAAAACGGAATACAACACTGAGAAAAAAGAATATATAAAGACATTGATTGGTGTTCTTTGGAAAGGGGCTGAAGGTAAGCTGACACAACTTGAGGATAGCTTACTCCTGGAAATCATCACTTGCTACTTTAATGAAATTTTTGTTGAAGGGAACGCAAGTGTTGATGCCTCTTTTAACGGGTTTTATATCTACTCCATCGAGAAGATGAAGGAGATTTCAAAGAAGGACAAAATTGAGGTCCCGGTTAAGGACTATGCCTACGTCCTAAAAAAGTGGTACAAGGGCGGGGAATATGAAACCATCTTGAACTCCGATATGGACAAAAGCCTTTTTGAGGAAAAGTTCATCGTTTTTGAAATCGACAATATCAAGGACAACAAAGCCCTATTTCCGGTAATCACGCTGGTAATTATGGATGTCTTCCTACAAAAAATGAGACACCGTACAGGCAGAAAGGAACTTTGGATAGAGGAAGCATGGAAGGCGCTAACCAGTAAAATGATGGCCGAGTATATCCTCTATGTTTATAAAACGGTCCGGAAGTTCAATGGTTCGGCCAACCTTGTTACCCAATCCCTTGATGATATTTTGGACAATCCCATTGTGAAGGAAGCCATCATTGACAACTCTGATACGATTGTATTGCTTGACCAAAGCAAGTTCAAGGACAACTACGATAGAATCGCCAATCTTTTGGGCATCAATGAAATTGAACGAAGGAAAATCTTCACTATAAACCAACTGGACAACAGAACAGGAAGAAGCCCATTTAAAGAGTGCTATATCAAACGCGGGAATCGAGGAGAGGTCTATGGGATTGAAGAATCCATCTACGGTTATCTGACCTATACCACTGAATCCAAGGAAAAAAAGCTAGTGGCCAAATATGTGCATGCAACCGGAAGTCACGAGGCTGGGCTTAAACGATTGGTTGCTGACTGGAAGAGTAGCGGACTATCCAAGGAACGGTTTGTTCAAAAAATGATTCCCAACGATTCGAAAGTGCTGGAATCCACAGAAGATCCGAAAGTACTGGAATCCGCAGAAGAAATGATTAACACTTAAAACACAAACATGAAAAAACTAATTCTAACATTGATTGCCATGATTCCACTTTTGGCCAAGGCCCAGGGGGATGCTGCTATTGTTGCAGCTGTCTCACTTGGACACTATGTCGAAAATGAGAACTTAAAGAAAGTTGTTGAGAACGAGCTTCAGATTATGGGCCTACAAACCATTATCGCCGAAGAAACCTTCGTCATCAAAGAACTGGAACAAAAGCTTTACCGATCTCTTTCAACGGTACAATCTGTTATCACCGATGCACAGACAATATTGGACATTACGCAAATGGGACAGGACATTGCTTTCTATCAACAGCAAATCGCAATCACGGCTGCAGATGATCCAGAGCTAGTGATAGTCGCACTTGAGTACGAGGCTTATTTTTTACAAAAGTCTGCCAATCTGTTGACCGAGATATTCTTGGCAACCGTTGGGGGCGATACGAATTTAATGGACAACAAACAGCGCCTGGACCTGCTCTATCGCATATTGACCGATATGACTGATCTGAGGAATATGAGCTATGCGCTGTTAAAACAAATGCGAGCAGCAACTTTTGTGAACGTGCTGGAGCAAGTGGACGCACTAACCTTTGATTGGGGAGTGGACTATGAAGGTTTGCACAATGATGCCATCCAAAACATCAATCAAACCATCCAATTGTTGGAACAATGAAAAAGCTGATCCTGACTCTTTTCGCTTTAGTTGTCCTCTTTGGGTTTGATGATGCATACTCGCAGAGTCATCAAGGGGTCAACGTACAGTATGCTTTTGAAAGAAGGGTGTACAAGAGATGGGATAAATTCCGTCCGTGGTGGTGGTTCAAAATAGTATACCGCAAGTATGATAACGAGGATAGAAGAAATATTCTTCAGCTTGTCCCAACTGTGGTTCAAACCTCAATAACCAAGGATTATACCGAGAGCCAAAAAAAATCGGTTGACACCATCTTCAGAGCAAAGGTCATCGATGCAATAGATAGGGTAAACAATAAACGTTGGATTCTATTTGATGAGCGAAAAGTGAACGAACATGTTGCCAGGATTACGGAAAAACTTGAAAGGGGCAATGCACTGGGTTGGTCCACATCGGAACAACTGGTTCTTGGGAGAAAACTGTTGGCCATTACAGAGAGTATAGAAACATTGTTGGGGAGCTTTATACCAGATGCGGACAAATCCCTGCAGATTCACAAACTGATTAAAGAACTGGAAGATTTTGATAGGTTCCTTGATTTCTACATAAAGATTCAGAGCATATCAAATTTTCAAAACACACCCATAGAAGATGAATAGAGATTTACTGAACAAACTGGTGTTCGACCAAATCGACCAATTATACGGATTGGTTAGGGCCATTGCGGACACTTATTTAGTGGATGCGAGGTCGTTGGCAGCTGCACTGATTTTGGTTTACTTGTCCGTTAAGGCCTACGGTATTATGACCGGTGATGAAAGATTTGAAATCATGCCGTTGGTTAGACCTTTTGGAATTGTCCTGGTAATACTATTATGGCAACCCTTCATCGATGTTCTGGAGGCACCAATTTTGGCTCTTGAAAATAAATCGGAACAATTTACGGAAGCGAAGATTGATAGGGTCAACCAGCTGTACAAGATACGCAACGATCGTTTGACCGATCTCTACACCAAGCTGTGGTCGGAAACATCGGAACTGGAAGATGCCAAGGAGGACGATTCTTTCTTCCCCTCATTACCATCGATAGAAGAGTTTAGGAACAAGATAAATGCTGCCTTTGTTTACCTACAGGCTAAATTGAAATGGGCCTTATATGCTGTACTGGAGTTTATCGTAATCATGTTGTTCCAAGGGATGATATACTTGATTTTCTACCTGAAGGTCATCATTGCCGGACTTCTGATTGCCCTAGGGCCATTCGCATTTGCCGTTAGCATCATTCCGGGTTTTAGAAGTTCATATCTAAAATGGATATCCCGTTTTGTCAGCACATTATTGTATGGTGTTATGGGATACATTGTTTTACTAGTAGCGCTTACGCACGTTGAAAATGCCGTCAGTCGGGAAATAGCAACTTTAAACGTGATTCTTCAAGGAACACCTGAATCCGATGTGCTTTTCTATGTATACACCGCAGGGCACAATTCAAGTGAGTATTCATTTATAGTGGCTCTGTTGGTTGGAGCACTTGGTATGTTGGCCGTTCCCATTATTTCTAACTGGATAATTACTTCAGCAAGTAGTTCGAGCGTAGCCAATAAAGCGGTAAATGCAGCTCAGACAGCAGCTGCAGCAGGAACTAAACTAATAGGAATTTAAACTTAAAAATTTGACAAATGATAATTAAAAGTCTTGAAAGTAAAATGCGCTTCTCAATGAGTGTTTCCGCCATGTTCCTGATAGCTGGCGTGTTAATTATGCTTGGGGCCTTCTACTATGTTTTTCAGAGTGAAAAGGAAGCACAAAAGAAGATATATGCCCTTGATAACGGAATACCGGTTTTACTGACCCAAACTGATTTGGCAGAGAACAGGGATACCGAATACAGATCCCATATCAATATGTTCCATTTGATGTTTTTTACCATCCCTCCAGATGATGCATTTATCAAAAACAATATGGACAAGGCCATGTATTTGATTGACAATAGCGGTTTGATGGAGTATAACAATTTAAGGGAAAGGGGTTTCTATAACCAAATATTGGCTTCATCATCATCCTTATCGATAACTACGGATTCCATTCAGCTGGACAAGCGAAACATGACCTTCAAGTTTTTTGGAACCCAAAGAATCGATAGACCCTCCATGGTAATTACAAGGGAGATTCAAACAACCGGAAAGATCAAGGATTTGGATACCCGATCAGATCAAAATCCTCATGGGGTCTTGATATATGATTGGAGGACGGTCCTGAACAAGGATATTGAAGCTAAGGATAAAAACGCATTTAAATGAAAAAGGAAGAAGAAAATGAGGCCAAACAGGGAGAGGAAAAATTCGACCTCTCAAAAGTGGTCAACAAAAACCCAAAGCGCACACTTATTGTGATGGCCTGTGTATTGTTCCTGGCTATTAGCATACATGTTTATCTAGGCTATTTAAAAAAAGAAGAGGCTCCGATACAAGAGGTCAATTTTGATGACCAGATAAACGAATTGAAGAAAGGTGTTCCAAACAATACGCCGTCTATAATGGATGCTGCAAATGTCCTACAGCTCATGAAAGAGTATGAAGAAATCAAAAAGGACACTGTGGTTGATACTCTTAGACTAAAATTATTAGAATCAAAAATCAAATCATTAAATCCCTATGAAGAAAATTAATTTTAAACAGCCAAAATACGTGCTGCCATTAATACTCCTTCCATTTCTGTTTTTTGCCAATTATATGTACGGCAAATACAGTAAGGATGATAATGGTCCAGTAGCGGTTTCCTACAACGGAATAAATTCGAGCATTCCCGAACCTATTTTAAAAAAGAACCATGACAAGGACAAGACCGCTGCGTTCAAGGATAACCTTAACAAAAAGCGGGAATACTCCCTTGTCAATGATGTTGGGGAGGAAGAAATCCAGAAAATCACTATCGAAGACAATTTGACCGATGCCGAAAAAAGAAAGTTGGATTCCTTACAGAAAGTGATTAAAAGAGACGAAAAACGTGCCAGGAATGCCACGGACGTGCTTAAGAAGAAGAACTTTGGTCAGCCCAGCTTCAGGGACACCAAAAAAGTTGCCAGCTCCAGCAAGAGTTTTAATGAGAGAAAGCAATCAAGAACCCAAGCAAAAAAGAGCCAGAAGGAAGAGGAGCTTGATATGTTCAAGGAGCAAATGCGCATACTTGACAGCATCCAAAACCCTGGGCGATACATTGCTGAAGAATTTGATGTGCCGACCTTAGAGAAAGAGGAACCCGTGGCCAAGCTTTCCAAAACAAAAAATACCACTAGCTCAATTTTTAAGACCATTACGGCAAATACAGAAGATACATTCATGACCGCCATGCTAGACGAAGGAGTTAAGGTTTGGCAGGGTTCCAGGGTCAAGATACGCCTGACACAGGATTTGTTCATCAATGATGTGCTGTTGGAAAAGGGTAAATATCTGTATGGTACGGTTACGGGTTTCAAAACCCAACGGGTAGAAATAACAATTAATTCGATTGCTGTCGGGGATGAAGTGGTCCCGGTAGAAATAAGTCTATATGACAACGATGGAATCAAGGGTCTATATGTCCCTGACAGCCAATTCCGTGAATTTGTAAAAGATCTTGGTGTCGAGTCATCAAGAAATGCCGCACAGTTCACAAACGGTGCCGGAGCAACTACAAATCAAGGGACTGAGGCCTTGTACCGTTCATTGTCCACTGCGGTACAGTCTTCATCCAGGGCATTGGCCAAAGCTTTGAAAAGGAATAAAGCACGACTTAAATACAACACCAAAGTACTCTTAATTAACACTGAAAACAATTAAAATGAAATCACTGATAATAACCCTAGCTCTATTGAATCTATCCCTGCTTATGGGACAGGATATTCGGGAAATAAAAATCAACAAAGATGTTACAACCCATATTATAAGCGATGAAATATTGACCTATACGGATATATCGGTTACAAGTCTTGTTGATGGCGATTTTCCATTGGAAAACATTTTACGAATCAAACCAAAGAACGAAGAAGGTACCGAATACGGTTATGTTACCATTGTTGGAGAAAGTTTTTTCAAACAATTTCGGTTGGTCTATGTTTTTAACCCTCTATTGGCCGACAAGGAGGTTAACATCAATAGGGAGCCACGATTTGATTACGATCATCCAGCCATATCCCTAACCTCGGTTCAAATGAAGAACTATATGAAAAGAATGCACTCAATGCGCCCAAAACTTTCCAAGAAGGGGAAAAGGGCAAATAAAATGCAGTTGGTTCTCAACAATATTTGGGTCGTAGGAGAGCACTATTTTATTGATTATACCATTAAGAACAGAACCAACATCCAATATGACATTGATGAGATTCGGTTCAAAATAGACGATAAGAAGGTCAAGAAATCAAGCAATAGCCAAACAAGGGAAATGAAACCAATTTTAAAGTACAACGCATTGTCAAAATTCGATAAGAGCATGAGACAGGTGGTTGTGCTCAAAAAATTCACATTTCCAAACGAAAAGGAATTCCGCATAGAAATAAGCGAGGACCAGATTTCTGGGAGAGTTGTTTCCCTGGATGTTTCCTACAAGGATATCCTTCGAGCAAGAAAACTACCGGTGCCAAATACGCAGTTGGCCAAAAGATAATTCGCCCATATGGACGAGAACAATCAAAGGTTGTGGAAACTGTTTGGGATGTTCCAAGCAGCGATTTACGTAAGTATAGCAGTAGAAATACTGCTATACATCTTTTATGATTTTTATTTTTTCCAACCGGTGTACCCACTGTTCGAAAAATTCTGGAAACTGAAAATTTATGAGGGCCACAATATTCTTTATTCCAAATTATTTACCCTGTTTCTCATACTGTTGACCAGTATAGGGACCAGACCCAAGAAAAACCTTGAAATCAAAGTTTCTAGACAGGTGCTACTTCCAATTTTTCTGGGACTAATCATATTTTTTGCATCCTCTTACTTTTACTTCTTTGATGTCAATTTTGTTCCCAACAACGTGTCAAATTACGAGATTGCCTATACCAGTTGTGCGTTTGTTGGTGCGGTTGTTACACATGCCGGTGTCGATAACATTTCCAAACTGATAAGGTTCAAATTGGGTGATGATAAATTCAATGATGAGAACGAGAGCTTTGAACAGAACAAGAAGCTTATTGAAAATGAATACTCGGTCAATTTACCCATGGAATACTACCATAAGGGTAGAATGAACAAAGGATGGTTCAATATAACCAACCTGTTCAGGGGTACAATCGTCATCGGAATACCGGAAAGTGGCAAATCATTTTCTGTGATTGCACCGGCAATAAAGCAAACGATAAGAAAGGGGTTCACGCAGTTGATTTATGATTACAAATATCCCGATTTCGCTGAGATGGCTTATTACCATCACCTGAGAATGAAAAAAGAGGGGAAAACAAAAAATTACAGGTTTCATGTGGTCAACTTGTCCAATATAGAATATTCGAGAAGGGTCAATCCACTCTCACCAAAATACTTTAGTTCGCTTTCACACGCTGTCGAAACCGCAGAAGCTCTAGTCTATGCGATGCAAAAGAAGTCCGAGGGCAATTCTTCCGGAGCCGACCAATTCTTCTCGCAATCATCAATTAATTTTTTGGCGGCCACCTTTTATTTTTTCTCAAAATTTGAGGGAGGAAAGTACTCTACCCTACCCCATGTTCTCTTCTTTCTCAACCTTGAATATGAGGAGATATTTGATGTTTTGACGACCGATCCTGAGCTGGATTCATTACTAACCCCGTTTTTAAGCGCTTACCATAAGAAGACCTATGAGCAGCTAGAGGGACAACTTGGTACCCTACGTGTAAACCTTGGTAAAATGAATACCAAGGAAAGCGCTTGGGTGTTCAGCGGTGATGATGTTGACTTGAACATTTCAAATCCAAAAAGCCCCTCAATTTTTGTCATTGGGAATTCAAGGGATACCCAAAGCACCAACTCGGCCATCAATTCCTTACTATTGAACAGATTGATTAAGTTGATAAACAAGCCCGGAAATATTCCAATAACCGTATCTGTTGATGAGTTGCCTACTATTTTCTTTTACAAAATCCAAGAGCTTATTGCAACTGCAAGGTCCAACAAGGTAGCGGTCATACTAGGTCTTCAGGAATTGCCACAATTGGTCGAAATGTACGGAAAGACCATAGCCGATTCGGTAACCTCAGTTGTGGGAAATGTAATTAGTGGTTCGGTTAGAAACACCAATACACTACAATGGTTGGAAAAACTTTTCGGGAAATCGAAACAGCTTAAGAAGGGAATAAGCATAAACCGTAAGGATGTATCCACTTCGGTAAATGAACAAATGGATTTTCTGATACCCTCCAGTAAGATAGCTGACTTGAAGACTGGCCAGGTAGTGGCAAAGTTGGCCCATGGATATCAACAGCGTTCAATGACCAACCAGAATATGAATACATACCGTTGCTCTATTGAAATAGATGTAAATGAGGTTAAAAAAGAAGAAAAGAATTATGTTAAACTTCCAAAATACTACAATTTTAGCTCTGAAATTCAAAGAGATAAACTTTTGCTGTCCAATTATTTGAAGATCAAAGACGAAGTTGAGTATATTGTATCACAATTTTAAATAAATGCTAGATAGGATAAAATTAGGTAAACGATTTAAACTTTTTAGGGAAATCCTAAACCATGGGCAGGATCGCATTAGCGATGCTTCTGGTTTGTCTCAGACCCAAATCAGCAATTTTGAATCCGGGAAAGCCCAATCCATAGAAACTTTTTTGGGCCTGCTGAAATATTATAGGCCTTATTTCAACTTTGACAATCTTTTGGATGATAAAGGGCGTTTCATTCCCATTAAAAAAATGGACGGTCCAGAGGTTAATGAGGTACGCAAAGACTTGATAAAAGTCCAGGCCAAGGCAATTAAAGAGGATATGTCCTCAAAGTTTAACGACCTTCTCGAATTGATTGACGAAATCTATCCAGAAAATCAATAGGGTCAACAAAAACACCATTTACCTTAACACCCAAATGTAAATGTTCGGCCGTAGACAAACCCGTTGCACCGGTAGTACCAATAGGCCACCCCGCAGATACCTTTTCTCCTTCTTTTACGAATATTCTCGATAGATGTAAATAATATATTTGATATTCATCAATTGCGGTGGTCCTAAGAACAACATTTATTCCCCCTTTGCTATCGTAGTCCACTTTTTCTATAACTGATGGCATCATGCTATAAACGGTTTTTCTCTTTCCCCTTAAATCAAGGCCGTAATGGAACCCTCTCTTTCCTGTTTTTGGGTGTGTTCTAGGTCCAAACGGGCTTGTAATCACAATGGTGTCCAAAGGCATTGCCATAACCGGTGCTTCAACAGTTTTGACCGACTTTAACTCTGCATGCTTGATGGTGTCCTTCGGGACAGCAACATATACCGGTTTATTGGTAATAGTGTTAAACTGCCCTCTAATGGCAATTGTAAAGAGCAACATAAAGTAAATATGTATTAAACGCATATTTTTAATATATGAAAGTAAAAAACACTATATTGCAATATAAATATATTTATTAGATAAATATGAGAAAAACTATAGGTTTTGAAGAGCTTCCTTTCGAGGATTTCAAAAAGATTGGTTTTGATAGAAGTCAGGTTCTTCAGCTCAAACAGGAGCTTATTTACTTGATGACCTTTAGAAGAACCAATCTCCTGGAGATAAAGCACCCTAATCGAAATCAAACTTTAATGGCCAAACTATCCCTTGAAATGAACGATGGCCAAGTCGTACAGTTGTTAATCCATCCAGTGCTAAACAGGATGAAGAATAGTTTTAATCTCAACCAAAATGAGGTCAGAAAAATTAGGGATGGAGGTGTCATAATCCAAGAGGAATTGGTAGGCGATAAGGAAAACGTATATGTAATACAAAGAGATAACGATACCAATGAAATGCTACGACTCGATTTATCCGCAATAAATATTGACTTTTCAGAAAAGCAAATGAAGCAACTGAAGGCCAAGGGGAATGTTGATTTAGTAGGAGAAAAACTGATAATCGATTTGAGCAAGCCCGAAGGTTTCATTTTAATTCCAAACGAAAGTGATATCGACAATGATTAGTGAAATAATAAACCATCCTCTTTTATACACATGTAAAATTTCCGAAGCAGTTTTGGAAAAATATAGCCATGTTATAAGTGTTTGCCCGCGGACCAATCACCTTCAGTTTGAATATAGAGATCTTGTTCAAGCCAGAATCAATCTCCTGAAACTGAACAAAGGGGTCGAGGATTGGGGGAATGTCGTTGAACAGCCCTCTTATTTTTTCTCTCGTTTACCCATAATAGAACCAAAACATATACTGCTGTTTCAGGATCCAGTAGAGCTTTTGATGTACGAACAAAAAGGAATTGTTGACCCCTTAACGCTATGTATTGGACTCCCCTACTTCTTTGATGAATCATTTGTCCAGGATATTATATATCAGTTTCAGAACCCCGCTATATCGACTTTTAGTTCCAATGATATTATGGGAAGCCTTTTTGATATTAAAGTGTATTTGGGGCTCAAAAATAGAAATGATGGGTTTTTTATCTCTCCGGGATATGGTGAAATCGATGTTATAAGAAAAAGAGATGGTAAAAAGAGAACTTATCCCCTTGAGAAGATTACCGTGAAAAAGATTCGTGAGGATTTCTCCTTAAGACATCCAATGAAGACCAATAAACCAAGAAAACCTTTGGTAACTTTTAAGGAAGCCCTATGGAAGAAATGATGAATCATAAAGCACCCCCCAAACAGATTATCATTAGACCGCGACTTTTGTTCGCGATAATCAAGCCCTTTCCTTCATTGATACTCGGAGCTGTTTTGATAATGCTCATATTCTATCTCTCCGGAATCCTTGTGTCATATTTCCCAAGCTTGGTCCATTATGCACATTACTTTGATTACGCTCTTTGGGCCATAGGGGTGGTTTTTATGCTTCATTACCTCTATGTATGCGCACTCATACTTTCCAGAAAATATATTATCTCCAGCGAAAAATTGAATTATACAAGAGGGGTCTTCAGTATCCAAACCGATTATATCGAACTATACCGTGTCAAAGATTTCATTGAGAAAAGGCCTTTTACACTTAGGCTGATCAATGCCATGGTACTGACCATGATAACCTCTGATTTTACCGATAAAATATTCACTATGCAAGGTATCCCCAGAAGTAACATTGGAATGGAACTGAGCGAATTGGTTGAAATCAATAGAGTTAAAAAAGGGGTAAGAGAAATAGATTGAATTATGAGAAAACTACTTTGTATTGTTCTTTTGGTGTTGTCTATAATTTTAGTCATACAACACATTGATTGGACTCCATTGGTAACAACAACTGATTTGATTTCAAGTAGCTTTTACGAGCTAATGTCCTTGATGCCCTTGTGGTACCAATGGTGCTTTATTATCACTTTCATAATCATAATCCCTCTATTCGTACTTTGGAGAATTTACTTGAGGTTTAATCAATAAAACAATTCAGAATATGGAGAAAGCATTACTATATGGGGCTTTAGCTGGAGCATTAATTGCAGCAGCCAGTTGGTGCTTCGTTTATAAACGGCAGATCGTGAATGGGATCAAAAACTTTTTAAGGAACTTTTGATATGGTGTTTTTTTGGTTAGTCTTTATCGTCATATGTGCCTGGGTTTTTGTATTACCATTGCTGAAGGTACTGAACATGCTTGATGAACATCATGTTGCACCCCAATGGTGGACCACCTTTGTGGGTCTATCCAGTAAAGTCAAGCATTCCATTTGTAGAAAATCTAATCGATAATATCATGAACTCAAGAACCGCAAAATATCTTTCTTATTTGTTTTCAGGCATAGGGATTCTGATTTGCCTTTATTACATAATCAACTTTATATCCAATGGGTTGGATTCTATTCGTTTAAGTTCACTCATCCTAATGTTTGCTGTTTTGATATTGACACACGGTGCTTTTCTCTACTTCAGGAATAAAGGGAAGCATCTTCTCGATGCTGAATGGGCCAAAGGCCAAAAGGATTTAGAAAGGCTTGAAAAGGAGTATGAGAACAATCCAGAGGCCCTAAACGAAATCAAAGCTTTGAAAGAAGAATTTGATACACTTAATGAAGAAATAAGGTCTAATTAAAATCGATGAAAAAGATAGATCAAAATAATACCATGAAAAATTTTTTAAGGAAATACAAGAAGGCCTATATGGTGGTATTCCAAGTATCGGTTTTTAGCTGCATTTTATCTCTTATTGTGGTTCCGCTAACCCTAAAGGGTGAATTTGAATGGCTTGATTCAGTCCATAAACCGCTAGCTTTAATATCATTGGGGTTATTTCTAGTTTGTTTCTTCCTACCCTTTTTCGTTTTTAGAAAGGAACGCCTGGCTTCAGGAAGAAAAATTTAAGTGTTATCAAATCAAACGATAAATGAAATCATTCATAAAAAAATTAAACCCCAGGCCTGATGAAAACCAAAGGATTTATTCAGGCGATATTATTCCCAATTTAATGTTGACCACATTCACTTTTGTTCTAGTTCTCGTGGCTTTTTCACTTTTGGAGGAAGAATTTGGCGAAGGAACCTTATCCACATATCTTAGATTACTCGCGGCTATTGTTGTAATCCTTGGTGGACTGTTTGTCTTTAAGGTGCATAGCGGGATTCCACCATCAAAGGAAATCGATGACTTATATATTGATCATGCAGCATTAACATACACGGAATTCTTGAAGAATGAAGGTAAATATGATTTAGAATCTGTAGCAAATGAGATCAAGGAAATGCAGGAGATGAAAGAAAAGGTACCTATTTGGAAGTTCAAAGAATGGTCTTTTGTTAACTCAACGCTCCCTGCATTTCTACAAATAAAAAAAGGATTTAGAAAAAAAGAATAAATAAACGCTAATGCTTTAGAAACAATCATAGCACACCAAAACGAGAACATGAAGGTATGCCTTTAAATTTCGAAAGAACACGTTTTTACCCCCAAGAGCTAATCAAACAAGATAAAATATTATTTACTCAATTGAATTCTAAATAGAAATGGAGAATAATAAATTGCGCAAAGTCCTTCAAGCTCAAAGGTCTATTTTGATAGGGGTAGCTTTGACTTTCATATTCCAAGTAGTAAGAAGTGATGAATTTGACCCAACATTTTGGCTAGGCTTTTTAACAGGGTAGCTCTCCTTTATTTTGCCGGCCGTTTACTATTATTTTAAAAAATCCTAGACCACTATTCAACAGTGATTATGATATACTTAATTTCTTTTTTCGCAATTATTTCTGTTATCGGACTTCTACTTCTCTTTAGTCTGCAAAGACAAATCCGAAAATCTGATTATATCATAGTAAAGATTAACAAAAAACTTTTTAAAATATTTGTGAACCATGGCAATGATTATATCCCGGTATCTCAATCAAAATTGTTGGGGCCATTTAGAAAATTGGAATTTGTGGATAGGATAATGGATAACTTCCCAACCTACCAACGGGCAGATTATGAGCTTGATTTATTTTTAAGAAAATATAAGATTAAGCGGTCCACATGGCTTAAATAGCCAGGCTTAATGTTTTTTTGGCAAGTTATTTATCCTATTGGTCAAATCAGATTTCACCCTTTCAAGGTAGGATAAAGCAGCGTTGGCGATTTCCTTCGATTCTGAGGATTCAACGATTCCCCAGTAAGCCCCCTCAATTAAAGTCAAATTTTCCGGATTAAAGAATTCCTTTATAGTGGCCAATTGAATATCCGTCAGTTTACCGTCAAAAAGGCTTAGGTAATGCATCTTGACATTATTGATATTCCCGTTGGAAGTTTTTGCCTCAATTCCATTAATTACATCTAACAGTTCAGGGTTCTGTGATACCAGGTCCTGAACCTCATTACTGTTCTTCCAGTTTGTAATAGCCTTATTGTATAATGCAAGCAACTCCGCTTCAGCATCTGTCCTTTGTTGTGAAAGTAAAGTAAGGGGAATGATAAATAGAAATAACAAAAGTGTTTTCATCAATAGTTTCTTTTAATGATATCAGCAACATCGGCAGGGAAATTAGTTTCAAGGGCTGAATTAAATGTATTTTCCAATCTTTCCAGTTGGGCTCTTGGCAATCTATCCTCGAAAATAAGGTTGTCAAACCCCATTTCCCTGTCATAAAGAGTTTGGTAAATATTGCCGGAAGGGGCTATGGTCGGCAGCAATTCATCTTTTAATATTTCCAAGAGATTGGCGTTACCGTTTACCAAATCAACAACCGCATGGATAATAACGATCAATTCGGCATTTCTGATAACGAACTGACTGTTGTTTTTTAAGAAGGTTAAAAAGCTCTCTTTGGTTTGAGTGGCCTTAAGGTCCAAACCGGTATAATCCGTCAGCTGAAGATTATTTATTACTGCATCAGATTCCTGCAAAAGCCTATCAATATCCTCCGGGGTGAGCTCCGTAAGATTTTCAAATTCAAAGTCCCCTATTCCGTTAAGAAGTTCCTGAAGGGATTCCTCATTGTACTCTTCTCTGAATGCGACCAATGCGCTATCAATCGCGGCTGCTTCCTCTTCGCTAAGGCCATTGTTGAGATAAGCGTCTATTTCCTCTTGGGTGAGACCTTCCTCTTCAATCAGGTATTCTATCTCCTCATCCGTAAGTTCAACAGGTCCCTCATCATCAACCTGAGCATTTACTTGGAATGCTAGGGTAGTCAGCACTAAAAAAATCAATAAGTTCCTCATAACTATATGTATTAAATAAATATTTAATATATTTATGTATTAGATAAATATAATAATATTTTGGACATGGATAGTCAATTGTCAAAAATTAAAAGCTCCAAGAAGATAAAGGATAGCATTGATGAGTCGTTGGAAGGTGGAATGATCATCAAGAAAAACCCTAACCGATTTTTGCATTTCCTCCAAAATCTAAGAATGGGTATCACCCGTTCTCTCAATAACCTGCGACCCTCTTACAAGTCATATTCCCTTGCAGATCTTTCCGACACAAGCAAGTTGTCAAATACAGAACTAAAATATCTCAAACAAGACCTTAAGTTCAAAAAACTGGATACGAGTGCCGTAGACGCCCAATTGAAGAAAAATAAAGGCCTCACAAAATTGCTCAATATTGATTTGAAAACGACAGTTTTGGCCAAGATGTCCCAGGGAGATAATTCAATGTTAATCGGCTACAACAACCAGAAAAAACAATTAATGGTTTCCAATACGATCAATCAGGGAATCCGGATTTGGAAACCGGTAAATGCTGAAAATCTTCAGCACTCTTTTTCCAAGGCCCCTGGCAAAGAGTCAAAGATTCAAATTAAACAGGATATCGACCATCTTTCAAAATTGGGGATGGCAAATAAGGAACTGAAATCCCAAGTAAAGGATATCATGCTTAAAACTATGGAATCTTCACCATTTCTGCGTGACCAAGTGTTGAGATTGGATCAGGTAACCAAGGCCAATATAAACGATATTAAAGGAAAACAACTTAAGATTGATTCCCTTGGCGGGAAGGACCAGATTTTCACCGTGGTCAACGGGGATAAAAACTCTTTGACCGTACAGCCCATCTTACAAGATAAGTTTTCTACCCCCATTAAGATTGATCTTGCCAAGGCCAATCAACGCCTTGAACAAGTGAATACCATGCTGGTATCCAAGCTTGATAAGAACATTTATCTAGGGTTTAACAATCAAACAAAAGATTTTAAGCTTGGTACTGTAGATGGGGGCAAATATTCATGGAAGAACCAAAAGGATTTCCTCAAAGAAATCGGAAACAGTAACCTTGCTTCCAGAATTTCGGACATGATACAAACCGGGGATTACATACTGGAGGCGACAAAGGTTGACGTAACACAAAAGAAAACCGGTAACGTTGTTTCTCTGGCCCGACACAATGATGGTTCAGTTCGTGTTAAGGACAACTCTGGGAAATACAATAAAGTCGATTTAAAGTTTGCGAAACAGCTTGTTGTCGAATCCAAATCAAAAGGATTATATACGTCTGGGGAGAAAGCCCGGGACAATATGAACGATTTAATTTCCTCCTTGAACGTAGGCCATGGCAGAACCAATAAATTTCAAAGATTATGATAGTACATTTTTCCATTCACCAAGTAACTGAAGGAATCTCCCAAATAGTCCATCAAGACTATATTGCAATAGACCTTCTTACAGAGATACAAGAATCACTTGGGCATTTGCCTAAAATCAACCTTGATGGCAACCATTACCGGATAGAAGTCTCGGGGATACAGTACAAAGAGCAAAGTGATGACTTTGTCGTGGCTTTTTTAGACCTGATCCACGAATTTGAAGTAAACCCCAAAACGTTGTTGGAATTTCATTTCTCTCAGGACAACACAAAGGTATTGAACAACGCCATTAACCTTATAGAGGAAAATAGTTTTAGTTATTTGCTCACCCAAGAATAGAAAATGAAACAATACCTCCTTTTTTCAAGCCAACAGGGAATTGATGTTTTTAAAAAAGATGCATGCAATGGGCTTTTTTCGAACCCTCAAATTTGTTACGATCTTCTTTCAACCGTGGACTGTGATGAAGACGCTATGGTCCGGACTGCATTGAAACATACGGATGTGGTAGAAATAACTGCTGCACAGTTCATTCGATTATCCGAAAACAAGAAACATCTTAGACAACTTCAATCACAAAAAGTAAGAGTTGCCAAAGACTATGTATCCAAAGCGGTCAAAACGAACCCTATAGTTACTTGGTTCCTAAAGCCCATACTTTAACCTTGGCAAACTCTATTCTCCTAAAAATACTGCAAGCCCTTCTTTTGGGCTTTTTCCTTTTTGAAATTTACTTGTTCATAAAGAAGTTCAAAACGCATTGGCGCTTCCATGTCTCTATATGGAAATCCTTCACATGGGGTGTTATCTTCCGGAACCTGTTGCTCCTAATCCCCTTTGGTATATTGATTTATCTTTTCAAGGAAGTTCCAATACTTAAGATTTCCTGGCTTTCATTGTTCTTCAAGAAAAGAGGGTCATTGATATTTTCAGAAGATACGGTATCACTTATAGATACTTTACCCACCCTTTTAGTACTAATGGCCTTTATTGTGTTTCTGATTGTACTCATCCCACAACTGGTCCATTTGGAAGAACAAATATTCAGGTTTAAAAAATTAAGCCGTAAGGCCCGTATTATTTCATCTGCCATATTTGGGCTGTTCCATGGATTCGTCGGTGTTAACTTAATGGGAATGATATTACTGATGGTATTTGGCTATTTTCTATCCAAGGTCTATGTAATATCCTACCACAAAGCCATAGCCGAGAGCGACATTGATAATTTTGAGGACGATACTGAGTTTCATAAAAAGGCGCTATTTTCCTCGACGGTATACCATGCCTGTTGGAACACTTTAATTCTGACTTTTATTCTTCTATGCCTATTATATACATTGGGGGTACACATATATTATATTTATTTTTAATATTGAGTTTTAATATTTAGAACATTAATAATATCTTTGATTAACTCTAAATCTTAGATGTTATGGAAACAGGCTGTATTGCCAATAAAAAAGGTGGTGTTGGAAAAACCACGAATTCAATTCATTTAGGCGCCAGGTTGGCAGCTTTGGGTTATGATACCCTTCTGGTCGATTTAGACCCTCAGATGGATTTGACCTATGGGACCGGTTCCCAGGATAACGATTACAATGTTCTTGATTTTTTAAAGGGAAATGGTCCATTTACCCCAATCCAAAGGAGTGATCACTTGTTTATCCTTCCGGGTAGCGATGAGCTCATTGCCTCGGATTTCGAACCAACGGCCTTGAAGAAAGCACTTAAACCCTATTCAAAACATTTTGACTTTGTTTTGATCGACACCCCGCCTGCCTCAATAAATAAAAAAGAAATATCACAAGCGGAAATTGCGTTAATGGCTTCCAGTTTCTTTATGATTTCCCTTGAGCCCAAGATGTACTCGGTAAAAAATGCCAATAGCTTTTTAGGATCTGTTCAGGAAAAGATTATGAAGAAGAACAAGGAGCTAAGGTTCATAGGGTTTTTCTTTACCAATGTTTTGGTAACAAAGAAAAGCATCAATGTCTGGACAGAATTCATGAAGGAAAAGGCTTCCAACAAGCTTTTTAAATCATTTATCAGAACCGATGCACAGGTTGAAGAGGCGGTTGATGAGGGTCTTACAATATTTCAATATAATCCAAATTGTAGGGCAAGCCTTGATTATATAGCATTTACTAGAGAATTATTAAAACGACTTGAGGATGGCTAAAAAGAACAGTAAGCAAGAAGTTAAAAAGAAAGTGGTAACATTCGATACCGGTTTTATCGAACAAACCGAAAAGGGCCTTTCTTCAGAAACGGAAGAATCAAATGTTGAAAAAGTTGAAGATATTAAAGATGTTAAAGAATCTTCTAAGAAACCTAATACACCGAAGGCTTCGGATAAACCGTCCAAAACCTCGGTGGATGATTATCACATCGTCCGAATGAAACTTCCAGTTGACCAAATTGAGGCCTATACCGCACTTTGTATGGAGTTTCAACAAGAGGTAAAGAGTTTTGCATTTAGCAACCCCAGTCATTATTTTCAGGCCTTTGTCGATTATTTGGTACAGAAGTACAAGCGTCAAAGTAATTATCACATTGCACCAGAGGAATTTTTAAGTCATATCAAGCGCAAGGGGCTTCGCCCAAATACACCGGACCAAGGTGAAAAGGAGGTCATGTACTTAAGACCTACCAATGAGCATTACGAGAAATATGTCAATTTGATTTATTCATTCCTATACAAGGCCGACGATGTTTTCAATCCTCTCTACTCACTGACATTCTTTTTCAATGACTTCTTGGGCATGATCAAAAAGGACATCGCCAAAGTATCGGCCATGTATAAAGCGAAATAAGGCGATTTTAAGGCATTTCTTGATTTCTGCCTGAATATCCCTTCAGATAAATCAAAGTCATAAAGAGGGGCTTTTAAAACGCCTTAATCATCTGTTCCGGCTATCCGTTAAATGTTCCTGGATCACCCTTGCACCTTTTTTCCCGTCCAACGGGCTTCCAAGGGTCGCCGTTCTCCGGGGAAGCTGCAGCGGTTATTCTTCGGAACGATACCACTACTATCCAGGATAGGTTTCAAGCGGTGCCGGTTCCGTCCCCTCCCCTGCCCTGATCGGTCCA
>JBCCXJ010000037.1:0-26227 GCA_039191905.1 Bacteroidota bacterium
AAAAAGGTTGTTTTCGTTTCTCTTTAAAGAAGTAAAAGTATATCTTTGCAGCCGAAAAAATCGAGAGATTTTTTATCCTATTCAATTAAAAATTAATAGAGTAATGTCTAAAGTTACAGGTAAAGTTGCCCAGATTATTGGCCCGGTCATTGATGTTGAGTTCGAATCCGGAGTTGAAATACCAAAGATTTATGATTCTTTGGAAATCGCTAAAGAAGATGGTTCCAAATTAGTGTTGGAAGTACAATCACATATTGGCGAGAATACCGTAAGAACCATCTCTATGGATTCCACGGATGGATTGAGCAGAGGAGTTGAGGTAAATGCAACTGGAAATGCCATTCAAATGCCAATTGGCGAGGATGTGTATGGAAGACTTTTCAACGTAATCGGGGACGCTATTGACGGCCTTGAAGACTTACCTAAAACCGGAGACAATGGTCTTCCAATTCACAGAGAGGCACCAAAATTTGAAGAGCTATCAACCTCTACGGAAGTTTTGTTTACTGGAATCAAAGTAATCGATTTGATTGAGCCTTATGCCAAAGGTGGAAAAATTGGATTGTTCGGTGGTGCCGGGGTAGGCAAAACCGTATTGATTCAAGAATTGATCAACAATATTGCTAAAGGCCACGGTGGTCTTTCCGTATTCGCCGGGGTAGGTGAAAGAACTCGTGAAGGAAATGATTTGCTTCGTGAGATGCTGGAATCTGGTATTATCAAATATGGAGATGATTTCTTGCACTCAATGGAAGAAGGTGGATGGGATTTGACCAAGGTAGACAAGAAGGCCATGAAGGAATCGAAAGCAACCTTTGTTTTTGGTCAGATGAACGAACCTCCTGGAGCAAGGGCCCGTGTGGCACTTTCTGGTTTGACCATCGCAGAATATTTCCGTGACGGTGCTGGAGATGGCCAAGGTAAGGATGTACTTTTCTTCGTTGATAATATTTTCCGTTTTACACAAGCTGGTTCAGAGGTATCTGCACTTTTGGGTAGGATGCCTTCTGCGGTAGGATACCAACCAACTTTAGCAACAGAAATGGGTGCCATGCAAGAACGAATTACCTCCACTAAAAAAGGTTCCATTACCTCAGTACAGGCAGTATATGTTCCTGCGGATGACTTGACTGACCCTGCTCCTGCAACTACATTTGCTCACTTGGATGCAACTACCGTACTTTCCCGTAAAATTGCCGAGCTTGGTATTTATCCGGCGGTAGATCCATTGGATTCTACTTCAAGGATTTTGACTCCTGAAATTTTAGGTGATGAACATTATTCATGTGCACAACGGGTTAAGGAGTTGTTGCAACGCTATAAGGAGCTTCAAGATATCATCGCCATTCTAGGTATGGAAGAACTTTCTGAAGAGGATAAATTAGCTGTTGGTAGAGCAAGGAGAGTTCAACGTTTCTTGTCACAGCCATTCCATGTAGCGGAGCAGTTTACAGGTATTCCAGGAGTTTTGGTTGACATAAAGGATACTATCAAAGGATTTAACATGATAATGGATGGTGAATTAGATCACCTTCCAGAATCTGCTTTCAACCTTAAAGGAACTATCCAAGATGCAATCGAAGCTGGAGAGAAAATGTTAGCAGAAGTTTAGTAGATATGTATTTAGAAATTGTATCACCAGAAGCTACTTTGTTTTCAGGAGAAGTGACCTCAGTTACCGTACCTGGAATTAACGGCGAGTTTCAAATGCTTCAAAATCACGCGCCTATTGTTTCCTTATTAGGAGAGGGCGATGTTAAAGTGCAAGGGGATATTGAAATTCATGAGGACTTTCAAAATAAATTCACCAAAGGTGCTAGTGGTGAAACTCTACTTGCCATTACAAGCGGAACTGTAGAATTGAAAGATAACAAAGTGATTGTTTTAGCTGATTAGACTAGCGCAGACAAATAAAATAAAAGCCCCTCATTTAAGGGGCTTTTTTATTTTAGTACTTTAAATAAAGCAAGAAAAGTGAAGAAAGAACCCATTCTTATATCTGGAGGCAGGAGACCCTTGCTTTTTCGAATTTTAAGCGCACTTGCTTTTTCGTTATCCCTATTTTTCTTAATAATTTTTTTTGCCGGACATAACCCTTTGATGCCTGATTTGATTTATAAAAAATATCAGGTTGGAGCCTTATATACAGCAATAATCCTCTTTCCCTTGGGAATTTTATATAGCAGGACTAAGAACGTTTTTTTGGATGTGGAATCAAATAGATATATGGAACAATGGCAAATTGGTCCCATTAAGATGGGCAGTTGGGAAGAGATGGAGGAGATTGATTTTGTGTGTGTTTTTAAATCTAAAAAAGCTTCAGGACCTGACCTTTTTGAAGTAAGTATTTGGTTTAAATCTGGAAAGCGAAAGGAGCTTTTCGAATATATTCACGATGAACCGGTACTTAACTTGGGAAAAATGATTGCAAAAAAGTTGAAAAGAGATTTTAAAGATTCTTCTAACCCTCATAATCCAAAATGGATAGAGCACGAAGACTTATAATCTCAAAATTATTAATGACCAATCCTTTCCATCGGAATGATAGTTTTTGAGCTCCTTAAAACCGACAGCTCTATGTGCGTTCATTGAACGCTGGTTTTTTGCATCTACTTCAGTGATAATTGTATCAAAACCTGCCGGTAATTTTGTTTTCATGATGGTATATAACTTTCTAAAAATACCTTTACTTCGATGGGTTTTGGCAATACAGATTTGCCCCATTACCATGTAATTGTTTCTGTTTTTTACAACCTCATTGATTTCATAAAACATGGATCGCAATATTTCAATGCTTTCTGCAAAGGTTGGATGCATGCAAAGTGCGTAGCCAACAACTTCATTATTCTCAAGTGCTATGATATGGGGACAGATATCATTCATTTCCTTAAGGAGATCATATGTATGCTCAACAGTAAGAAAACCATCCCTTTGTATTTCTTCCTTGGATAAATTTTTAGGGAGATTTTTTTGTTGTAAAGCCAGGATTTGCTGTAATTCTTTAGGGGTAGATGCCTGTTTATATGCAATCATTGCCAACCTATTTCAATAAAGATAGTACTTTTGAAGCATGCCAAATTTTCCAAAAAAACTGGAGAAAAAACTTCAAAAAAGAAGAATTGATAATGCTTTTAGGGAACTGCCAAAAAAGCAAAATTCAGTGGATTTTTCGTCCAATGACTATTTGGGATTGGCTAGGTGCAATTGGATATCAGAAAAAGCCCAAGAACTAGTAAAGCAGGCAAAAATTACACAACATGGCGCTACGGGGTCTCGACTGCTAACGGGAAATCACAAACTATACAATGAGTTGGAAGCCTTTCTGTGCGCACATTATGCCTCTGAAGCTGCCTTAGTATTTAATTCTGGATATGATGCCAATATTGGTTTTTTTTCATCCGTACCCCAGAAAGGAGATTTTGTTTTCTACGATGAATTGATACATGCTAGTATGCGTGAAGGGATTTCCATGAGCCATGCCAAGAGCTACAAATTTGCCCATAATGATTTGGAGAGTTTAAGAAACAAGTCGAAAGCGATACTAGATGGAAATTCTACAAGTAACGAATATGAAGTGTATGTGGTCACTGAATCTGTTTTTTCCATGGATGGTGATTCACCTGACCTAAAGAGACTTGCAGATTTTTGCGCAAAAGAAAACTTTCATCTCATTATAGATGAAGCACATGCTATTGGGGTATTTGATAAAGGTCTTGTAGACAGCAATGGCATATCCGAAGCAGTTTTTGCACGGATATTAACTTTTGGTAAAGCATTGGGATATCACGGCGCAGCTATTTTGGGAAATCAATCATTAAGGGAGTATTTAGTCAATTTTGCCCGTAGCTTGATTTATACTACTGCAATGCCTCCAGATGCTCTAGCTATGATGTTGGGAAGCTACTCTTTTTTAGACGAAGAAGGTATACAAAGACGGGAACAACTTCACTCGAACATTCATTTCTTTAAAAAAGAAACACGAAGATTGCATTTAAACATGCACTTTTTGGAAAGCGAATCGGCCATTCACTGTATGCTAGTGCCAGGTAATAAAAAGGTAAAGGAGTTGTCCCACATACTAAGAGATAAAGGGTATGATGTTAAACCAATACTTTCGCCAACAGTAAAAAAGGGAGAGGAACGACTTAGATTTTGCTTGCACTCCTATAATACAAAGCAAGAAATTGAAAATGTACTTAAAATGATTAGAGAGCACATATGAGCAAGGAACTAGTGACCTTAGGTAGTTTTGAATTTTTAGCTGACGTCCAAATAATCAAGGGCAAATTGGAGTCCGAAGGAATAACCGTTATTCTAAAGGATGAAAATACTATTTCTATCGACCCATTTGCCAGCAATGCATTGGGCGGGATTAAATTGCAGGTATATAGATCAGACAAGGAAAAGGCTGAGGAAATCTTTAATGAAGTGCGGAATTATGCAGTAGATGAAAACGGTGAGTTGATTGTTTGTCCGAACTGCAAGGCTACCAAATCTGAAATATACTATTCAAGAAAGGGAATTTTCTATAAGCTTTTCCCCTTCTTTGAACCCAAGAAATATAGATGCTTAAACTGTAACTTTATCACAAGACCAACAATATGATTGTCTTCGTTACCGGAATATCTACGGAAGTGGGAAAAACTGTTGCTGCTGCAATCGTAGTTGAAGCTTTGGAAGCTGATTACTGGAAACCGGTTCAAGCTGGGGATTTGGATAATTCGGATAGCCATAAAATAGAAAGGCTATTATCCAATACTAAAACTAAGATTCACCCTAACTCTTATGCATTGAATACTCCTATGAGTCCTCATGCAGCTGCAGAAATAGACGGTATCAGGATTGATATGGAAAAAATAACCCCACCCCAAACAGAAAATCACTTGGTTATTGAAGGTGCAGGCGGTTTACTGGTACCATTAAATGAAAAGGATACGATAAATGATTTGATTCACCCCAATTACAAAGTGATTGTCGTGTCACGCCATTATTTAGGAAGTATTAACCACACTCTGCTTACTGTGGAAAAGCTTCAGGAAAAGAATCTTGATATTGGGATAATTTTCAGCGGGGATGAACACCCAACTACAGAGAGCATCATACTAAGCAAAACCAATGTTTCTTTTTTAGGAAGGATAAATGAAGAACCTGTTTTTAACAAGGAAGTAGTAAAGAAATATGCTGAAAAACTTAGGGTTGCGCTGGCATCATTCTAGTCGTTGATAGATAAGGCCCCGACCTAGAGTTTCTATTAAAGCATAATGCTCTTCCAAATAAGGGTCAATTATAGCATTAAGCTCATCATATTTTTTGTCAAAAATCAACTTTCCTTTTCGGGCTACTATGATTTTAGGCTTTACTACTTCAAGTATATATTGTAGTTCTTGTATTGAGGTTTTCCTGGGATTTTTCATATAAGGAAAAAGCTCTTGTCGTGTAATATTGCTCGGATGTGTTGAAGCTACTGTGGGCGGTGTGGCATCCAACAACCAATACCCAATGTGATATTCAGCAAAAAAGATGGATTGATGTTGTATTTTATTTTCTACTAGATATTTTGGCACTTCAACACCTTCTCCATTAAAAAATGTCCCTTTCTCTAATCTATTGGATAAGATGTTCCCATATTCCAGATAGGATTCCATAGGGACAAGTATAAGAATCAATAACAGGGGTTGGTATGCTCTTCTTATCTGAGGAAGCTTGCTAAAGACAATCCCCACCGGAATCAATATAAAAGGGTATACTTGAATTAAATAATGACCATTTACCTTTCCTGCTTGAACGAAGGATAAGACTATCCCCGAAAAAACAATCAAAAGAACCTGAATATCCTTACTGCCATAATTCAGCAGCTTTTTCTTGAAGGTGGTATAATAAAAGAGAAGTATCAAAAGTACTAGGGGTAGTACCTTCAAAGGAGAGTTTAGTTTTCCTTCAGAGTAGACCAATGGGGCCTCAAAAATAGATTCCCACCAAATGTGAAATTTCCCTTCGATGGAATAGGGCAGTGCTGTAAGCCCTACAAGTAAAATGGTTCCTATTCCCATACGGAAAAGTCCAAGAAGTCCCTTGGAATACTCTTTATGCTTATTGATGGACCACAACATATACACACCTAAAGCAAGAAAGGGGTAGACCATGTTCAATTTAGACATGATGGACAAACCAAACAGTGTACCAGCCAAGAAATACCAGATAGGATATTTTTTAGAGCGTAAAAGATATATCCCTGCGATAAAAAAAGTAACGCTAATATGTTCCGACATTACACCTTGTAAACTCCCAAAAAGACTCATAAGGCAAACACTTGCCACCGCACTCCAAAAACTTACCTTTTTAGAAGTAACTCGTAATCCGATCAAGTAAGTAAATAGTGCGGTTAAGGCCACCAACACAGTTCCAAAAAAACGTATGGCAATAAAACTCTTTCCAAAAATTTTAATAATAAGTGCAAAAAACAAAAAGGTAATAGGGGGTTTTAAATCCCATAATTGGGTATAGGGCAAAAAACCATCAACCCAAGATTGTCCCATGATGATAAAGGTACTTTCATCCCTATCGATGTAATCCCTGAAAAAGAAGGGAAATCGGATGAAAAACGCCACTACAAAAAGAAAGAGCAACACGGTTTTCCCATTCAAGTTTCGATAATCTGGAGTCACAACGCGAAGTATTTTATCGAACAAGGGAAAGGCTGGGTTTTTGGCGATTAATTGTCATCTTTGCAAGATAGAAAAATGAAGGTTTGAAAAATCCGGTAGCATTGGAAAAATTGGCCGAAAGGGACAAAAACCATATATGGCATCCACTCACCCAACATAAGACCGCACATCTGCCATTGGGCGTTGTGAAGGCTCAAGGAGCTTTGGTTTGGGACGAAGATGGGAAACGCTATATAGATGGAATAGCCTCTTGGTACACCGCCATGTTTGGGCATTGTAATCCTTATATTGTAGAGGCCATGACCCAACAAATGCAACAGTTGGATTTTGTAATGTTCAGTGGATTCACTCACACACCGGCAGTAGAATTATCTGAACAACTTGTCAAAATACTTCCGGATAATCAAGCCAAGATTTTTTTTAATGACAATGGGTCTACTGCAATTGAAGCGGCAATTAAAATGGCCATTCAGTACCATCACAATAAAGGAGAAAAGCGGGATACTATCATTGCTTTTGAGGATGGGTTTCATGGAGACACGTTTGGGGCGATGTCAGCCTCAGGAATATCGAGCTATAATGGACCGTTTAAGGATTTTTTGTTGAAAGTAATTCGTGTTCCTGTACCAACAGAGGAAAATCTCGAAGTTGTTCTGGAAGAATTGGATAAGATTCTTTTAGAATACCAATGTTCTGCCTTTGTTTTTGAGCCCCTGGTTCAAGGAGCAGCCGGGATGAAATTTCATTCTGCTGAAGGGTTGGACGAAATGATTATCAAATGCCAAAATGCGGGCGTGCTTTGTGTTGCTGACGAAATCATGACCGGTTTTGGAAAAACAGGTAAAAACTTTGCATCAGAAAATTTGACGCATACACCCGATATTATTTGTTTAAGTAAGGCTCTCACTGCAGGGATGTTTCCTTTAAGCATTACAAGTTGCTCCCAAGCTGTTTTTGATGCCTTTTTAAGTGAAGAGGTCTCTAAAGGGTTTTTTCATGCCCATACGTACAGCGCCCATCCTCTAGGTTGTGCTGCCGCATTGGCTAGCATTGAACTGCTAAACTCAAATGAAATCTCGGAACGTAGAACATACATCGCCAAGCAACATGAACACTTCGTGAATAAAATAAAAAGTCATCCTAAAGTAAAAGATACCCGTAGCAAGGGGGTGATTTTGGCGTTGGATTTAGCTTTGGATGCAAATAGATATGGCTCAGTTCGCGATAGGTTGTATCAATTCTTTATGGATGAAGGAGTTAATCTGCGCCCTTTGGGCAATACGATTTATACTTTACCACCTTATGTCATTACAGATGGCCAACTACATCAAATTTATGATTCCATTGAAAAAGCTTTGGAAATAGTGTAATCCTTATGCTTAAAGAACCTATTTCCATAACTGCTTTATCATCATTCTCTGCTTTGGGAAGCAATTCGGAAGAAGTATGGCATTCCTATAACGAGAACAATCATAAATTTACCCAAGAGAATATACTTGGAAAAAAAGTCTGGGTCTCAAAATTAGATGCCAATCAGAGGCTAATTGTAGAAACACTCCAGAAATCAGATGCCAAGTACCATGCTCTCGATGATTCGGTTTTGTTTGCCATTATATCCGCAAGAAAAGCCATAACTGATGCAGGATGGAATGAAAACACAAATTTTGGAATAAACATTGGCTCTTCCCGTGGTGCTACATCTCTTTTTGAAGTGTATCACCAGGAATTTTTAAAAGAGGGTAATGTTTCCACCTTGGCTTCACCCACAACTACTTTAGGAAACATTTCGTCTTGGATAGCTCACGATTTAAAATCCAATGGACCAACTATTTCACATTCCATAACCTGTTCAACGGCATTGCATGCATTATTAAATGGAGTAGCTTGGATTCAAAGTGGAATGTCAAACACATTTTTAGTCGGCGGAAGTGAAGCTCCTCTCACTCCCTTTACCATTGCCCAGATTCAAGCGTTGAAGATTTATTCTAGATTGGAAGAACCCTACCCTTGTCGAGCCTTAGATTTGGAGAAGAAAAAAAATTCCATGATTTTGGGAGAGGGGGCATCCATGGCCTGTTTGGAGGCTGGGGTGCAAGAAAATCGACTTGCAAAAGTTGAGGGTATAGGATATGCCACTGAACCTTTGACCCATAATGTTTCTATTTCTACAGATGCCAGATGTTTTCAAGGTTCCATGGTTATGGCTTTAAAAGGGATGTCGCCGGACGAGGTCGATGCAATTGTACTTCATGCACCAGGTACTGTAAAAGGAGATTTATCCGAATACAAAGCTGTCCAAAAAGTTTTTTGTAACAAAACCCCTTTTTTGACTACAAATAAATGGAAAGTAGGACATACTTTCGGAGCTTCAGGAATGCTCAGTGTGGAAATGGCCATACTGATGTTACAACACCAAGAATACATACAAATTCCTTTTGCACAAAGGGAAACCCCAGCAAAACCCATTCGTAAGGTTTTGGTAAATGCGGTTGGCTTTGGGGGCAATGCGGTGTCGGTACTTCTTTCCAGATAATTTAGAGGAGGGTTTGTGAAAAGTAAAAAACCGATGAATCCTCAGAAAAAGATAAAATGTAGAATTTAGTTGGTTTAATAGGAAGAGGGCTTGTAGTTTTAACTATGGGCCTTTTTCTTTTCATAATATCTATCTTATCTTGGTTTAAGAATAAGACCTATTTTTGTCTCCACATCCAAGACATATGAGTGTAATTAGAAATAACTGGACCAAAGAAGAAATACTAGAGATTTACAATAAACCTTTAATGGAACTGCTGTATGAAGCAGCAACTGTGCATCGAAAATCTCATGACCCCAATACGGTTCAAGTATCTACTTTATTATCTATTAAAACCGGAGGCTGTCCAGAGGATTGTGGGTATTGTCCACAGGCGGCAAGATACCACACGGATATTGAAGGGAATGGTTTAATGTCCGTTAGGCAAGTAAAGGCGCAGGCTTTACGGGCAAAAGCCTCAGGAAGCTCACGGGTGTGTATGGGTGCAGCATGGCGTAATGTGAAGGATGGCCCTGAATTTGACCAAGTATTGGAGATGGTCCGAACCATCAACAAATTGGATATGGAAGTATGCTGTACTTTGGGTATGGTCACGGAGAATCAAGCAAAACGTTTGGCAGAAGCTGGACTTTATGCCTACAATCATAATCTGGATACTTCCGAAGAGTATTATAAAGAAGTGATTTCCACTAGAGGATTTGAAGACCGTTTGGAAACCATTGAAAACGTAAGAAAAACCAATGTAACCGTCTGTAGTGGTGGTATTATTGGTATGGGCGAATCCATAGAGGATAGAGCGGGAATGTTGGTGGCCTTGTCTACTTTGAGCCCCCAGCCCGAATCTGTACCCATTAACGCTTTGGTTGCCGTGGAAGGTACTCCAATGGAGGAAGAAGAGCCAGTTGAGATTTGGGAAATGATTCGTATGGTGGCTACTACTCGAATTGTAATGCCAGAAACGCAGGTTAGGCTTTCTGCAGGACGAACCGAAATGAGCCGTGAAGGTCAGGCCATGTGTTTCTTTGCTGGAGCTAATTCTATTTTTGCTGGAGATAAATTATTGACAACCCCCAATCCGGATGTAAATCAAGATATGGAGATGTTTAGGAAACTTGGATTAAAAGCACAAAAGCCATTTACCAAGATTTCACAGCCAAAAACAGTAGAAGCTGAAGATTCAGAATATCAGTCATTAGGTGAAAAACCGAGATGGACACGTCCTAAGCACACTATTGAACGTAATGAATTAGCTAAGGAAAAATCAAAACTTGCGACAAAGATGTATAACCTTAAGTAGGATTTAAAAACGTTTTATTATTTTTATTGATTCTAAATCATTGGAATTTTGGAGCTTAACCTTAAACAAATCCCTCGAGAAAAAACACTTTCAAAAAAAGAGTTTCTTCAAAAGTATTTTAAGCCTCAGAAGCCGGTAGTCATAGAAAACTTCATAGAGGACTGGCCAGCATATACCAAATGGAGCTTGGATTATATGTCAGAAATTGCTGGGGAGAAGGAAGTGCCGTTATATGATGACCGACCGGTGAAACATGATGAAGGGTTCAACGAGCCACATGCCAAGATGAAGATGAAGGATTACATCAACCTTCTCAAAAGAGAACCTACCAAGTATCGTATTTTTCTCTGGAATGTATTAAAGGAAATTCCTCAGCTTCAAAAAGATTATAACTACCCGGATTTTGGCCTTCGTTTGATGAAGGGATTACCTATGCTTTTCTTTGGAGGAAGTGACTCGCATACTTTCATGCACTATGATATTGATTTGGCCAATATTTTCCACTTCCATTTTGAAGGAAAGAAACAATGCATCCTGTTTCCACAGTCGGAGACGAAGTTTTTGTATAAAATTCCACATTCCTTGATTACCAGAGAGGATATCGATTTTGCCAACCCCGATTTGGACAAATGGCCTGCTCTAAAGAATGCAAAAGGACATATTGCGCATTTGGAACATGGAAACGTATTGTACATCCCTGAGGGCTATTGGCATCATATGAAATATATTAGTCCAGGATTTTCCATGAGCTTGAGAGCCATTGCTAGAAAGCCAAGAAATTTCAGCAAAGCGGTCTACAATATATTTTTTATGCGGCATTTTGATAATGTGATGCGTAGGTGGAAGGGGCAAGAGTGGATAGACTGGAAAAATGAAGAAGCTATAAAGCGCACCCATTCTTTGGCATTCCAGAAGTAATGGTTATTTGGTAAGCTCCATGACCTTTTCGTAGACTAGGTGACTTTCCCAACCTCTGTAAAGGAGATAATCTGATAGCTTTTTTCTTTTTTTGGCTTTATTGGATTCAGAAAGCTGTGTCAATCTTTTTTTAGCAAGAGTGTCTAAGGTTGAAAAATAAGCTTGCTCATCAACTTCTTTAAGAGCAAGCTGTATATTAAATCTGGAAATGTCCCGTTGCTTTAGTTCATTTTTAATTCGGTTTTTACCCCATTTTTTAATATTGAACTTTCCGCGGGCAAAGCTTCTGGCAAAACGTTCTTCGTTCAAATAGTTTTCTTGTATAAGATGTCCCATGATACTATCAATGGCTTCTGGAATCATCCGCATTTCCTTCAGCTTTTTTTCAACTTCCTTATGACAACGCTCTTGGTAAGCACAGTATCGCTCCATCTTTTTTTGAGCTTCTTGAACCGAAATGTGCACATAAGAACTATTCATATATCAAAAGTACAAAAACAAAAAAGCGACCCCATTGCTGAAGTCGCTTTGTATTATCGGATGGTTCTTCCTTCCTTGTTCTTGAATCTATATTCTAGATACGTATAGGCATCTCGAGGTTGAATCTTAATCCATTTCTTGTGATTTAACCACCATTTGAATTGAATGGATGGAAACCCTTTGGTCAAATATGCTGCAATAAATGGGTGGATATTCAACACAATTTCCTTATGCTTTTTGTTGCTTTTCAAAATACGCTCCACATCTGCATTTATCTTATCAATTAATACAATTGGAGCTTCAACTTCTCTTCCCGAACCATTGGGATTCTCCTCACTGGTCTTAATGTTCATTTCGGGGCGAACACGCTGACGTGTAATTTGAACCAGACCAAATTTACTAGGGGGCAAAATTTTGTGTTTTGCGCGGTCTTCCTTCATTTCTTCCCTTAGGTGATCAAAGAGTTTTCTTCTATGATCTCCCTTGGTCATATCAATAAAGTCTACCACAATTATACCGCCCATATCTCGGAGTCGCAACTGTCTTGCAATTTCTGATGCGGCCAAAAGGTTTACCTCTAATGCAGTATCCTCTTGATTTTTTGCCTTATTGGAACGGTTTCCACTGTTTACATCAATTACATGGAGCGCTTCGGTATGTTCAATGACCAAATAAGCTCCCTTGCTCATGGATGCGGTTTTGCCAAAAGAAGTTTTTATCTGACGTTCTATCCCAAATTTTTCGAAAATGGGGGCAGAACCAGAATATAGTTTAACTATAGATTCTTTTTGAGGTGCAATTTCAAGCAAATAATCTTTGATTTGATTATATAAAGTCTCATCATCCACATGAATTCCGGTAAAGGAATCATTGAAGACATCCCGTAGTATGGAAGAAGCTCTATTAAGTTCTATCAATACTTTGGATGGATGAGGTGCTTTTTGCAGTTTTTTGCACATGGCAGACCATTTGGTCCGCAGATTCTGAAGATCTTTGTCCAGTTCAGCAACTTTTTTGCCTTCTGCAACGGTACGGATAATAACACCAAATCCTTTAGGTTTGATACTTTTTACCAAGCGTATCAACCTATCCTTTTCCTCTTTGCTTCCTATTTTTTGAGATACGGAAACACGATCGGAAAAAGGAACCATGACCAAATAACGTCCAGCTATGGAAAGCTCGGAGCTTATTCTCGGTCCTTTGGTGGAAATGGGTTCCTTAACAATTTGTACCAGTAATGACTGATTGGCTTTAATAACATCGTTGATGCTACCATTCTTGTCAATATCTTTTTCAAATGGAAAATCTTTCAGGGCATATTCTTTAAGCTTCCCCGTTCTAACTTTCTTGATGAACTTGAGCATGGATGACAGTTGCGGGCCAAGGTCATGATAATGCAGAAAGGCATCTTTTTCATAACCTACGTTGACAAAGGCCGCATTGAGTCCGGTAACGGGTTTGCGTATCTTGGCTAGGAAGATATCCCCAACGGAAAAGTTGTTGTCGTCCTCATCCTTGTGAAGTTCAATGAGTTTTCCATCTTTTAGTAAGGCAAAATCGACTGCTTCTGAACTAGATCTTACGATTAATTCTCTATTCACATGAATCGATTTTAATTTATTCCAATGCGAAGTATTTCTTGGAATAAATGATTAAACAATATTTAGAATCGGTTTTCTCTTAAACCGATTGAAATTCTTCGTTTTGAATCTCTATGTCAAAGAACGTATGTGTGTAAAATGAAAAAGTAGTTGTAGCAACTACTTTTTCTTGTGTCGGTTTGCTCTCCTGCGTTTCTTACGCTTGTGAGTAGCTACCTTATGTCTTTTTCTCTTTTTACCACTCGGCATATAGCTTTTCCTTTAGTATTAGTTGAATTATTTTACTTGTACGTTACTCTTAACACCTTCAACAAAAACCTTGGCAGGCTTAAAGGCAGGAATATTATGGGCTGGAATTTTGATGGTAGTATTTTTAGAGATATTTCTACCTGTTTTTTCCGCTCTTGTCTTAATGACAAAGCTACCAAAACCTCTTAGGTATACATTATCGCCATTTTCCAAGGACGATTTCACTTCTTCCATAAAAGATTCAACAGTTGCTTGAACATCTCCTTTTTCCATACCTAGTTTCTCAGAGATTCTAGTTACGATATCAGCTTTCGTCATTTTGTTATTTATTTTCTATTTTTTTAGGCTTGCAAATATAAAAATTTAAATTAATCTTTCGCTTAATCCCTTTAATTTTAAGTATATAAACTACTACTTTTATTTTCTATTTTTTTTGATGAGCTTTTCGCAGAAAATATTAAAATGGTATGACGAGTACAAGAGGGAACTCCCTTGGCGTAGTACTAGAAATCCATATAACATTTGGCTTTCAGAAATTATTCTCCAACAAACAAGAGTGGTACAGGGCACGCCTTACTATTTTAGGTTTGTTGAGGCTTTTCCTACGGTCCATGATTTAGCCGAAGCACCCCAGGAAAGGGTTTTGAAGCTATGGCAGGGACTCGGATATTACTCTAGAGCCAGAAATCTGCATGCCACAGCAAAAATGGTGGTTGAAGAGTTTGACGGCCAATTCCCCAATACCTATGAAGGGTTAAAAAAGTTAAAAGGAGTTGGGGATTATACGGCCAGTGCTATTGCTTCCATTTGTTTTGATATTCCTGAACCCGTTGTAGACGGTAACGTTTATCGCGTCTTATCTCGATATTTTGGCATTGAACTCCCCATCAACTCCACAGAAGGGATAAAGTATTTCAAGGAATTGGCCAGGGAGGTTATGGATACCAAAAATATAAGGGATTACAATCAAGGTATCATGGAATTTGGCGCTATTCAATGTGCCCCCAAAAAGCCGTATTGCCTGTTATGTCCATTGAATGATAGCTGTGTTGCCTTGAGGGAGAACAAGGTACAATATCTACCTGTTAAACTGAACAAAACCAAAATCAAGCAGCGGTTTTTTAATTATTTGGTGGTATTAGACCCTATGAAAAACACCATTGTTGAGCAAAGGCAAGGAAAGGGTATATGGCAAAACTTGTATCAATTTCCCTTAATTGAGACAGAACATGTGGCCCATCAAAATGAGATTGCAAAAGAATTGGGAAGTAAACCCTATGGAGAATTTATAAAGTCAATTGCCCTATATAATTCGCAGCCCATAGTTCACAAACTTTCCCATCAGCATCTGCATACCCAATTCTGGATTATTGAGGTGTCAAGCCAATTGGAGCATGGAATTCCATGGAAAGAGATAAGCGTATTTGCCGTGCCTGTTTTGATAGCAGACTTTATTAAGACTTTTAAAAATTAGTACCTTTGACCAATTAGAAAGATATGAGCGGAACATTAAATAAAGTGATGCTAATTGGTCACTTAGGAGACGAGGTGAAAATCCATTACTTCGAAGGAGGTAATTGTATTGCGCGCTTCCCGTTAGCTACCAATGAAACGTATACCAATAGACAAACAGGTGAAAAAGTAACGAACACGGATTGGCATAATATTGTGGTGCGTAACAAAGCTGCTGAAATCTGTGAAAAATACCTTAGCAAAGGAGATAAAGTCTATTTGGAAGGAAGATTGAAAAATAGACAATGGCAGGGAGAAGATGGAAATACGAGGTACACCACAGAGGTTCACGTCCAAGATTTCACTTTTCTCTCTACAAAGAAAGAGGGAATGGTAGCACCTTCCCAGCCTTCGTCAACACCCAATGTTCCAAGTCAACCTACCCAGCCAAGTGCGCCAATGGTTGAAGAGAGTGGGGAAGATGATGATTTACCGTTCTAACACCAGAATTAAACGCTACCGATTTGGACCCTGACCCGTATTGTTTGTCCATTCCCTTATTCGCTTTCGGCGGGATATTCTCAATTAAAGTGATTTTACTGCTTGTTTTACTCTGCTTTTCGGCTCTTATTTCCGGTGCTGAAGTAGCCTTGTTTGGCCTTTCGCAAACAGATGTAACCGAACTCGAAGAAGAAGATGAATCAAGCGGCACTCTGATCAATAGGCTATTGGATAAACCCAAGAACCTTTTGGCAACTATATTAATTACCAATAATACTATTAATATTGGAATTGTTTTATTGTTTAGTTCAATTGGGAATACACTCTTTGCTGAAATAAACCAAACTCTTTTTGGAGTGGTATCTGTACGCTTTTTGCTTGAAGTCGTAGTTGCGACGTTTTTGATTTTGATGTTTGGAGAAATCCTGCCAAAAATTTATGCCAATCGAAATAAAAAACAATTCTCCAGACTGATGTCCCGACCTTTACGTCTATTGAGTGTAATTTTAACACCTTTCAGTTCACCAATGAGCTCTGCCACCCTTTTTCTACAAGATAGGCTGGGAAGACAAAAATCTAATTTCGGAGTCGATCATTTATCGCAAGCATTAGAATTAGCATCGGAAGGCGATACCACTAAGGAAGAGAAAAAGATTTTGGAGGGGATTGTAAACTTTGGAAATACGGACACCAAGCAGGTAATGCGCCCCCGTATTGATATTTTTGCCCTTAACGAAGAAATGAAGTTCCTTGAGGTAATTGCTGAAATCAAAAAGAATGGGTATTCGCGCATACCAGTTTTTTCTGAGAGCATGGATAATGTACTTGGGGTTTTATACGTTAAGGACCTATTACCTTATTTAGAAAGAAAAACATTTAATTGGATGTCCCTGATACGGGAGCCCTATTTTGTTCCTGAAAACAAAAAGTTGGATGACCTTTTGCTTGAATTTCAAGAAAAAAAGAACCATTTGGCGGTTGTAGTTGATGAGTATGGAGGAACTTCTGGGATTGTTACCTTAGAAGATATTATTGAAGAAATTGTTGGAGATATTAGTGATGAATTTGATGATGAGGACCTAATTTTTTCCAAATTGGATGATTTCAATTATGTTTTTGATGGAAAAACTACCTTAAAAGATTTTTATAGGGTGGTAAAGATAGAAGACGAAGAGGAGTTTGAAGGCCAAAAAGGAGAATCAGAAACGATAGCAGGATTTGTGTTGGAGATTTCGGGAAGCTTTCCAAAAAGAGGTGAAAAAGTTATGTTCGGTAACTACCAATTTATAGTGGAAAGTCTTGATAAAAAACGATTGAAACGAATTAAGGTCACATTGCCGCATGAGAGTTAGATTGTTATTGTATTTATGTTGCGTTCTGCTGGTTTCAGCATGTAAAGATGATGTATTGCCCAAGCCTAAGGCCATGCTTCGCTTGGATTACCCTGAAGCTTCGTATCAAAATCTGAACTTGGACTGTTCCTTTTCCTTTGATAAAAATGATATTTCCGTTGTTAAAGAAAACAAGGATTGCTCGTTAATTTTGGATTATCCCGCGTTGAAGGGATCTATCTACCTTACGTACAAAAAAGTAGAGAACAATCTGGACACTTTGCTTACTGATGCACAAAAGCTATCGTATGAACACGTGGTGAAAGCAGATAACATTTTGGAGCAGCCTTTTGTAAATCCAAATGAGGGGGTTTACGGAATGTTTTATGAAGTGAGCGGTAATGCCGCCTCACAATCTCAATTTTATGTGACAGATAGTACCGCTCATTTTGTAACAGGTTCGCTATACTTTTATGCCAAACCCAATTATGATTCCATTCTTCCGGCTGCCATTTACCTGCAAAAAGATATCCGAAAGATAATGGAGAGTCTTCAGTGGAAGAAATAGATTACTGAGCCAAAAGTGCTTCGGCCTTTTCAATACTGGAAGTAATTTGCTTTTTGAGTGCTTTTACTTTTTTCTCTTCTTCGTTAAGCCATGCCTGCTTTTGTTCGCTTAGGGCTTTTCCTTCCAATATCTCGTCAGAATCAAAGCGATTGCCAAAACTCATCATCCAATCCATCATGGATTTATTGGCATCTTGAAGATCTTTCATCGCTGCTTCATATTGCTTACCTGTTTCCGTAGTATCAACCTTGCTTTTAAGCTCTCCAACCAACTTCCCCAATTTTCCCATTTTGGGCATTACCTCATCATGAATGGCCATGACCTCTTCCATTTGGGTAGGTCCTTCAAGCGTTTTTTTTTGTTCCTTACAACTGAAGGCAAAAAGAATCAAAAGGGCAAAAACTAAAATCTGTTTCATTTTCAAACCGGTTTTTTCAAAACTATTACTTTTCAAGATATGGGGCCAATCCTTCATCAAACATCTTTTCCACCATTGCAGCCACAGCCCTATCCGTTTTTTTGGGATGGCCTCCTTCAAAAGGAGGTTGGGGGTCATACTCGAGATTCAGGGAAATGAATTCCGCATAATTTCTTCCTAGAATCTGGTCGACAAGGGCCAAACTCATATCAATTCCTGCAGAAACACCTGCGCTGGTCCAATATTTACCATCCGTAACATACCGTTTTTCAACGAAATCGGCACCGTATTTTGCAAGGTTTTGTTTGGCTTTATACCAGTGTGTTGTGGCTTTTTTCCCTTCCAATAACCCTGCGGCTCCCAAAAGCCATGCTCCCGTGCAAACACTCACTGTATATTTGCTGTTTTTATCAATTTTTCGAATCCATTCCAAAAGCTCTTCATCCTGCGTAGCCTGATAGGTATCTATAAATCCACCGGGAATAACGAGCATGTCTAATTGGTCAATGTCCTCTATACCGTAATCCACTTGAAAAGTAACTTTATCACTACTAACAACTTTTCCTTTTGTTCTACCGACAAGCATTTTTTTGAGTTGGATACATACTGTTCAAAACTGAAAGTGGGCCCATCGCGTCCATGGTAAAGAAACCATCATATACCAAAAAACCAATCGTTTTAACCGTGTCACTAGGAACTTCATATAGCAAGGCCATTGCTTCTGCATGCCCCATCTCCTTCAATTCTTCATTGGAATAGAGGCTCCCGTCGGGTTTTACATTTCTGTTTTTTGTGCTTCTTATTTTCTCTTTTTTTTGTCCGATAGATTCGGTAATCGGTTGATGGTCTTTGCAGGAAAGTATTAGAATCGGGACCAATAGTATTTTTAATAGTTTCATTTTGATGTATTTAATATATGCCCGGAGGATTGACCTCCGGGCTTCTGTTTTTAAAATGCATATTGGGTTCCAAGGGTAAAGGTCTCTTGTGTCTTCAACTGAATCCCGTTAACATCTTGATATAGGGGAGAAGCAAATTCAAATCCAAACCTCAGGTTTTTCAATGGTCCCTGTGGAACATAAATATTAAAACCAAGGCCCCCATTTAAAAAATTACCTCCTGAATTAGCTGTGTCGGCAGTGATGACCATCATGGGGTTTAAATTAGGATCTTCGCCATCAATTTCACCAATAACCAGGGCTTCCAGTCGTGTGGAAAAGCTAAGCCAATCGGTTGCTTTATAAGCAAACCAGCCATTTAAACTTTGTCTATTCCCATATCTGAACTCACGGTCGTTTTCTCCAAATCGAAGAATAGCTCTAAGTTGACCTCCCCAAGAAACCTTATCTGCCTGACCCAGATAAGTCACGGCCAAATTAGCGTCAAACGTGCCACTGCCCACTTGCATAGGGTAAGGCAGTTCTACCTCATTGGGTGCAGATGCCGGGGTCACATCACTTTCAGTAATGCTTCCTGTTGGAATCGAGACCCCTACTTGACCGTGCATGGTCTGTCGATTTTTGTTAAAAAAACGAAACAAACCAGAAAGTTGAATATCTCCAAAACCACTAGCCTCCGTGATAAAAGTTCCTCCCATTCGGGTGATATGGTCCATTTCCATGGAGAGGTAATTGAACATAACCATGAGGGTCCAGTTGTCGCTTGGCGCATACATGGCGCCTAGCATATGCATGTTCATAGGCATTTCGGTCGGTGTAACCATAGTCTGTGCCAAAGCATCTCCAAAAGTAGCATCATCACTCCCTTGTTTTAAGTCTTTCATGCTCATATACATGTATCGGTAGGAAAACATCCATTCTCCTTTGCCGTGCATATGATCTCCCATTACTGGAATTGGTGCGTGTCCATCTGGTCTTCCTGCGGACCAATTTTGTATATCGTTTGTTATTGTTTCTTGCGCATATAATGCAAAAGCAGCCATCATTGCAATGATGGATATATAGTATTTCATTGTTTTGTATATAAAAGTTTATTGTCTGATTAAGACCAACAGAAAAGTGAAGAACTATGGAAGGTTCTTCTTAGTTGGTATGGATGGAGAAATCAACAAGAAATACTTGGGGGATGAAAGCTTTTTGCTATGAAGATATAGCTATATGGATTTACATAGTGGAACCTCTGCTCACTGTCAGTTAATAGAACCATTTCTGAGATAAAAGCGGGCAACTGAACAAATCCAATTGGGTATTCCTCCATTGCTATTTTTGGAAGATTCTGCTTTTTATCGTCATTTTGTTCCTGAAGCATCTGCATCAAATAGCATTTTCCATTACACTGAAGTTCTACCTTGTCCTTGTTAATACATAAAAACTCGACGATATAGTCTTCGTAGATAACGTATTCCATCAAAGGGAGTATGGGTCGCATCATTGCGATGAAATAGAGAAGGACAAAACTATATACGATAAAGTTCTTCAATCAATTGAATTTGGGTTACAAAAATAGGACACAAAACATCAAATTCTCTTAAATATACCGCACTTTTGCACTTTAAATTTCCATGGTGGGTCTTCACAACAAAAAATGGATTTATCTCTTTGTTCTTTCCTGTATTTGGGGTACTTCTTATATCTTAATCAAAAAAGGCTTGGAGGGGTTTAATCCTGTTCAATTAGGCGCAATAAGGGTGGTTTTGGCGGGACTGTTTTTGTTTGTTATTGGATTCAAGTCTCTTCGTACAATAAGCAAAAAAGAATGGCCGTGGGTAGCATTATCAGGTTTTGTTGGGAGTTTTATCCCGATGTTTTTATTTGCATTTGCACAAACAGAGATTGATAGCGCCATTGCATCCATTTTGAATTCGTTAGTACCTCTTTTTACCTTGTTCATTGGTTTTTTTGCCTTTGGAATCACCTTTGGGCGAAACCAACTTTTGGGTGTATTTATAGGACTTATAGGAGCAATTGGTTTAATTGTTTTTGGAAGCCAAATCAATCCTAGTCAGAATTATTGGTATGCGGGATTTGTAGTTGCGGCAACCATATGCTATGCATCCAATGCGAACATCATCAAAAGCAAACTCCAAAATGTATCGGCAATGGGGATTGCTGTTGGCAATTTTTCCACAATCATCGTTCCCGCACTTGTAATTCTCCCTTTCTCTGGATTTTTCTCAGAGGAAGTGACCACAGGAAAGTACTTTTGGAGCTCACTAGGATATATTGTCATCCTTTGTATTATGAGTACATGTGTAGCTAAGGTGATGTTTAATAAACTGGTTCAAATATCTTCTGCGGTTTTTTCGGTTTCGGTAACTTATCTTATTCCATTAGTTGGGATTTTTTGGGGAGTTTTGGATGGAGAGGAGTTTGAGTTTCGACAACTATTGGCAGCAACCGTTATTTTAGTTGGCGTGTACTTGGTCAACAAAAAAAAGACGCCTAAATAGGCGCCTTTTTATTCGCTTTATATCATATTCTATTCAAAGTCTACCGGAGAAACCCCTTCGTTCACTTTAATTTCTTTAACCGTGAAATCAAAAGTTTGTGGCCCTGCGGTCTGGGATAACTTGAAAGGGAATTTAATTCCTGATACCTCTTTATAATCCGAAAGTATCAAGGTCTGACTTATCTGCTGCCCCTGTATTTCCTGAACTTCGGTCTCTTGAATTTTTAATCCAGTTTCCACATCGTAAAAAGCAGCTTTGCTATCTGTGATTTTGAGCTTATAGGCTTTGGTGTCACCCACCGCTTCAACTCCTTCCAAAGTTATATTTCCTGCTGCCAAATAATTTAACTCTGGGAAAGCTGCAGATTCTTCTTTGATTTTATTGATTTCTTCGTCTGATAAATCTTTACGTTGGCCTTGGGCTACCATATAGCCTTTATCTCCATCCAAGACTCTTTTTTGCATGGAATTGCCACCTACCTTTACGTTCTGCATAAATTGGTCTTTGGAGGTTTTTTTCAGTTCAAGTTCCAATGTTAACCCCTGCATTTGAGCTTCAGCAAACATGGCATAAGACTCTACACTTTCTAATTTATCTTTCCCTCCAATAACCTCTATATACTTTTGTAAAACGGACGTGGCGGTTACACCTTCAGGAATAGCTGCACTATAATTTGGCTTTTCAGTTTTGTTGGCAAATTTGTCATAATACAATACAGGTACTTTTTTACCATTAAATTCTACCTTTTCCAAATTCTCAATTACATCACTTCCTTTGCCCGCAACAACTATTCTGGCCTTGTCTATGGATAAGTGTTTTTGGGCTGCATTTTGAACATCTTCCACGGAAACCGCGTTGATGCGCTCCAAATACGTTTCATAGAAGTCAGCAGGCAAACCTTCCTTTTCAATATTCAAGGCGTAGTTGGCAACAGTTTCTGGTTGCTCCAGCGCCATTACAAAACGTCCAGCATATTTGGCTTTGGTATTTTCAAGTTCTTTTTCTGAAACGGGCTCTTTAATTATTCGGTCAATCTCTTTAAGGATTTCAACAACTGAACTGTCGGTTACTTGGTTGCGAACTTGGGCAACCGCGTTGAATCGTGTTGGACCAAATTTGTTGTCACGAATGGCGGAATATGAACCATAGGTGTAACCTTTATCTTCTCTAAGGTTCAAAAATAATCTTCCTTCTCCACCACCGCCTAGTATCTGGTTGGCGATTAAAGCCGGAAGATAATCTTCGTCTTTCATTTTAAGCTCAACCAAGCTTTGTACCGAAACCTCAGATTGAACGGCATTGGGTACATCAACAAAGTTAATTTGGGTGTATTGGGCGTCTTGAGGCTTGGAGTAACTCAAAGAAGGCGGAGTTGCCTTGGTCCATGGTGTAAATGCTTCCGTAATCAATTCTTTAGCCTCTTCAAACTGTACATCGCCTATCACCACTAAATAGGCATTAGCAGGAACAAAGTTCTTTCTGTAAAACTGCTGTACATCAGCCAAGGTGATATTATTTACGGTTTCTTCCGTAATAAATTCGCCATTTGGATTGTTCTTGCCATAGGCCAACGCCAGTTGCACTCTTCCGGAAATGGCGGAAACATCCTTATCCTGTGTCTTTAAACCTGTGAGCAGAATATTTTTTTCCTTGTCAAATTCTTCTTGGGTAAAGTTTGGATTTAATGCCACATCAGCCATTAACTCCAAAATTCTGGGAAAGTATTTGGAAAGGCTACTGGCAAAAGCACCTTGAGAACCGATATTTATGGTAGCTCCTAAAAAGTCAACCTCTTCATTGAAATCATCCTTGGACATGTTTGTGGAACCCTGTCCTAAAAGAGAGCCTGTCAAGCTTTGCACGCCTGCTTTATCGGCTTCAAGTACTGGGGGGTTGTCAATTTCAAGTTGAATTCGTACCCGTGGAAGCTTGTGATTTTCAACCACCATGACCTTGAGACCATTCATCAACTCAAAAGAATTGGGTTTGTCCAAATTTATTTTGGGAGCTGGTCCTGCTTCCGGTTGTTTGCTTCTATCAATCTGTGCATTGAGACCCAATGCGAAGAGAATAACAAGTATTGAAATATAATTTTTCATTGTTTTCATCTTAATTTTCCGTTTTGTCCGCTGGTAAATAGTTAATGATTACGCTTTGGTTTGGCTTTAAATATGTATTAGCCACCTCCTTGATTTCTTCCCGCGTTACCGAACGATAGATATCAATTTCCTTATTAATAAGGTTTGTGTCTCCATAAAGCAGGTAATTGCGCGCCAGCGAATTGGCGATACCTTCTACACTAGAATTGGCGTTCACGAAGTTATTCTCAAACTTGTTTTGTAGTTTTTGATAGTCTTTTTCTGAGATTAGTTCGTCACGAACCTTTGCAACCTCTTCTTCCATTTCTGCTTTAAGCACTTCTAAGCTTGTTTCTCCTACAGGAAGGGCGAACACTAAGTACATACCATAATCTTCTTGTCCTATATTAAATGCCCCTACCTGCAACGCTTGCTTTTGGTCATCAACCATTTTCTTATACAGCTTTGAACTTCTTCCATCGCTCAAATAGGTGGAGACCATATCAAGAACGTAGGCGTCCCTTTCCCTAAAACCAGGAGTTCTATAGGCCAAGCCAATCGCAGGTATCTGAATGTTTGGGTCATACGCTTTGGCAATTTTCTGCTCGGTAATGGGCTTTTCTTTGGGGTAGTCTCTCACAATATCAGCACCTCTTGGAATAGGGCCAAAATAGTCTTCTATCATTTTTTTGGTTTCTTCCATTTGAAAATCTCCAGCAACAACCAACACAGCATTATTGGGCACATAATACTTTTTATTGTAGGCCTTCACATCTTCTAGGGTGTACGCATCAATATGCTCCATATAGCCTATGTTCGGGTCTTTATAAGGGTGAACGTCGAAAAGATTTTCTCCCAACACTGCCAAAAATTGACCGTAGGGACGATTGTCGTAGGTAGAACGCTTTTCTTCTTTTACTACTTCTTGCTGGGTGTCTACCCCTATTTGGTCAATTACGGGGTGAAGCATTCTTTCAGATTCCATCCAAAGTCCAAGTTCCAAATTGTTGGATGGGAATACTTCGTAATAATATGTTCTATCTTGAGAAGTGTTGGCATTGTTTCGTCCACCATTGGATGATACAATTTCAAACCATTTCCCTCTTTTAATATTTTGGGTTCCCTCAAAGAGAAGGTGTTCAAAAAAGTGGGCAAAGCCTGTTCGACCTTCGGTTCTATCCTTACCGCCAACGTGATACATTACGGATGTAGTAACCACGGGCGCCCCATTTTCCTGATGTAGAATAACATGAAGCCCATTGGGTAAATCATACTCCTCAAAGGAAACTTCTTGTGCAATACAAAAGCCTCCAAATCCTAGCATGAGAAGACCCAAAAAAAATGTTCTTTTCATTTTCATAATTTAAGAGTTAACGTGTCATGAAGGGTTAGACACCTATTTAGGTGCCATGTTACACGAATATACTGTTAAATCATAAAGGTTTTGAGTTTACCACTGCATAGTTTTTGAAGGATATGTGGGTTAATTTCCAAACATTCAGTAAATTATATACCCATCCGAAAAAACAGCAACATGAAAAATCTAACTTTGCCCATTCGTTTTGGTATCGTGACCAGTGGTATTTTGATTGCCTATTTTTTGATTCTTGCCCTCTTGGGAAAACATACCAATGTATTTTTTAGCTTGTTCAATGGGGTAATCACAGGATTTGGGATTTATGAAACCATCAAGTACACAAAAATAAAACTGGGTAAGGATTTTAACTATGGAAAAGGATTTACTGCCGGCATCACAATGGGGTTTGTGGCCACATTGCTATTTTCTATTTTCTTTGCATTTTACTCAACGGAATTGAATTCCAATTTTTTAAATGAGCTTTCCGAAGTATGGTCTAAGGATTATGCTAATTTTGAGGGAATTGTGTTTTTTACAGTTGCGATTATGGGTTTCGCCACCACTCTTGTGTTGACCCTCTCCTTTATGCAGTTGTTTAAAACATCCAACAACCCAAAAAAATCAAGGCAATTGTAGTAAATAATGCTTGTAGATTAAGGATTTAGGAGTATATTTGCACCCGCTAAATTCAATTTAGTTATCTAATAAATTCTAATAAACGCATTATGTACGCAATTGTAGAAATGGCAGGGCAGCAATTTAAAGTTGCGAAAGACCAGAAGGTATACGTGCACCGTTTGCAGACAGAAGAAGGTAAAAAAGTCACTTTTGATAAAGTTCTTCTTTTGGATGATAATGGTAACGTTACCGTAGGCGCCCCCGTCATAGAAGGTGCAGCTGTTGAAGCTAAAGTTGTAAAGCACCTGAGAGGAGACAAAGTGATTGTCTTCAAAAAGAAAAGAAGAAAAGGATACCGTAAGAAGAATGGTCACAGACAATCTTTGACCGAGATTGTGGTTGAAAGTATTGTGGCAAAAGGAGCTAAGAAAGCTGCACCTGCGAAGGCTAAAGCTGAAAAGCCCGTTGAGAAAAAAGAGGCTGCTCCAAAAAAGGCCGCTGCTCCTAAGAAAGAAGCACCTAAGGCTAAGGTGACAGAAGATTTATCTTCCAAAACAGTTGCTGAGTTGAAAGAATTGGCGAAGGCAGCAGGTATAACAGGTATATCATCGATGAAGAAAGCAGAGCTTATTGAAGCTTTGAGCAAATAAAAAGTAAGAACTAAAAAAGAAACATCATGGCACATAAAAAAGGTGTAGGTAGTTCAAAAAACGGTAGAGAATCAGAATCGAAACGCTTAGGGGTTAAGATTT
>JBCCXJ010000038.1:0-25353 GCA_039191905.1 Bacteroidota bacterium
AAAGAAATGACCTTGCTTAAAGATATGGGTGTAAATGCTTTGCGTATTTATTTGGATATGCCAAAGAAGTGGATTACCTATATCTATGAGAATTACGGCATCTACACGATGCTGAATCACACTTTTGGAAGGTACGGACTTACGATTGACAATGAATGGATGGCCAATACAGAGTATGACAACCCCAAAGTAAAAGAACTACTGCTTAGGGAAACCATACAGTTGGCTAGGGAATATAAAAATACGCCTGGCCTATTACTATACTTATTGGGGAATGAAAACAACTACCATATTTTTTGGAAGGACACAGAAAAGGATAAAACGGTGAGAAAAAAAGAAAATACTTCCTTAGAAAATAGAGGAATGTATAAGATTTTCTTATTGAGCAAAGAGAAAAACAAAAATCTTTCGGCCAAGGAAGGAAGAAAAGATTCCTCGGATTTTGACCTGAAGGTGGTGAAAAGGGCAGAAGCAATGTATTCCCTTTTTAATGAAGCCGCTATTGCCATGAAATCTATAGATTCCTCTCACCCCATTGCGCTTTGCAATGGAGACATTGCCTTTATTGAAACCATAAGGGAAAAATGTCCCGATGTCGATATTTTTGGAACCAATATGTACCGGGGAACATCCTTTGGCGACACCTTTCAAAGGGTTGCAGAAGAGCTCAACAAGCCGTTACTATTTACAGAATTTGGTGCCGATGCGTACAACGCAATGGAGCAGCGTGAGGACCCTGAGTCGCAAGCGTACTATTTGCTGAGCATTTGGAAAGAGATTTACGCCAATACGGCTGGCATTGGAGGAGCAAAGAACACTATAGGGGGCTTTACCTTTCAATTTAGTGACGGTTGGTGGAAGGTAAGTCAAACAGAAAATTTAGATGTGCACGATACCGATGCTACGTGGAACAATCCGGGATATCACAGAGACGACGATAAGGGCGCGAACAATATGAATGAAGAGTGGTTTGGCGTATGTGCAAAAATGCCTTTAGATGACGAAGACAGTTATGAGTTAATACTTAGGACGGCTTATTTTTTATTGAAAGAGGTACATCAGTTCTCGCCATATGATTCAGGAAACTCTCTAGTTCAATTGGAGAATTATTTTAAGAACATCAACCTTAATGAGGCCGTTGAGCAATCCAAAGCCCATGCCAAGTCCATCAAAAATTTTAAGTAAAATAGAATTCCATTACTCTGAATTTTAAAACTTTCCTAGAAAAGCTATTTGCTCTAATAAGCGGTATTAAACTAAGATTGAGACCTATTTAAGGATTTTTTCAGATAAGATTTCATGGGGATATACCATATTTGATATTAACATCTTTTATCTTATTATCAAAACGCAACGCCGTTAAATGTACAAGGAAAGTAAGGAATGTATTCGATTGTGGTTTTAAGTTCATTGGTTTTGGTGATAGGTATTGCGCAACAAATCAATGAAAAGGTGCTGAACGAATTATAATAAGAAAAACAATGGATGCATTCCTCTACTATACCTAAAAGCCATAGAAACATGAATAAAAAAATAAGATGGATTTTATTCCTGTTGCTGATTTTTTCTTGTAAACAATCCAATAAAACAGAAGATTTTCTTCAGTTGTCTAATTGGGAGTTTAAAATGGTTAGTAGGGGAAACAATAGACCGGGTTTTGACACCAAGAAGGATTCAATTCATTTTATCCCCATCTTGTTGCACTACGGCTATACAGTAAATAAAATAAAAAAACGTTTCGGTTGGAGTGAGGAGAATCTTAATGAAAAGATTGAGATTTTGACCACTAATGGTTTCTTGAAAAAAACAACAGATGGTTTTGTTCCAAGTGTAATGATAATTTCAGAGCAGGAGGCCAAAAAAGTACGGAAGGATTTGAACACGATTGCTAACCAGATTTTGAATACTATAGTAAACCTAAAGGATCGTCTTTCAATCAAAGCAGTATCCGTAAGTTGTTTTGAAAGATTTACCATGGATGAGTTGTCACTTCTGGTATTCAGCAATATTTTGCTGGATAATGGGCAACTGAATAATATAGAAAGGGAGTATTTAAGAACGGAAAGACCCGAGAGAAACAAAAGCCGTTATTACGCTAGCTATCAAGAAAAAGAAAATCCTTGGTTTGAAGCTTTAGGAATTTATGGAAATCACGTTCAATCAGACAATGGGTTTATGCTATGTCGCTATGGAAACCAACGATACGTTCCAGAAGTATTGGGGATGACTGCCCAAATAGGTAAGACTTATGCAAACATAAAAGAAGGAGAAGTGTTTCACTATCCCATAGTTACATCAGAATGTCAGTTGGAAATTCAGGAACTAGCAAATTACTTTAAACCTTATCTGATTGACATTTTATTGAATTACGACCCCGTATTGAAGAAAGGTTATGAGCGTTCCCTATACTCAAAGGAAGTGAGCTTTGAGGAATATTTTATGTGGGTATATCACATATTGTATTCTCAAGTCACCAATATGCTCGTACGTTTGGAACATATAGTAATACCGAAGGAAAAGGTCAGTTTCTATGTGTTTCAACCTTAAAAGTGTCCCTGAATGGGCAGAATGGCACCTGTAAAATTAAAAATGGTACTATCATGTACACTTTGTGTGGACACGAATTGTGATTCTTGGATTAAAAATTTGCGTGATTCAGTATTTACCTAAAGTTTGGCTACGGCATTATCTAGGTCAGGCATTACATCTACAATAGCCTTTGTAACTTTCTGTCCAATCTCTTCCGAATAGCGGTCATATAAGGTATGGCCAACCAGAACAAGACTTAAAAGTAAAGAACAGATGATAATGCGCTCGGGAAGTGATTTTTCAGAGGTTTTCATATGTTATTGGTAAGTGTTCTCTAAAAATACGGCAAAGCATTCAAATTAACAAATCGTTAACAAAATTAACCAGTTGTTTTCCAGACAACTACGTGGATAGTCTAAAAAACCTACTGATTTTGTGAATCATCTTTCAAAGGCTGCTTTAACCAGATTGACTATACTTTGTTTGACAGCAAGATTTTGTGTTAGGAATAGGAACAGGAAGGTTTAGAGCCTATCTAAATTCCATGTAGCGTAATGATAGGCGAGTTGATAACCTCAACAAAAACAGGGAAAAATACGTTACAATCATTTTAAATGAATAGTGGGTATATAACCCGAAAATTTTTTTCCTAATGTCCTTCTCAGAAAGTGAGAGGGGGTTTATTTGACCGAACAGAATAAAAGCAATAATAAGAAAAATCTTACGTTTAATCAGGACATGGTTTTCCAGTATGGTCAATGATTTACAAGCCCATGTAGATATAAAGAATCTACCCTTTCCTATTGCGCTTTTGGATGCTCACTTGAATATTTTGGAGCATTCCAGTGGATTCTATGATTTTTTTGATTTTATCCATCATGATAGTAGACCCACCACTCTTGAAGATTTGATAGGTGGTTTGCCGAAGTCTATTGAGACCCTAAAGAAATCTCAAAAATTTAACCATACCAGTGTCAAAGAATTTGTTTCCTATATATCGAGAAAGGGTGAATTGAGATGGCACAAACTCAAACTTTATCCCAGCGAAGCAAATAATCAATACTACGTGTACTTTGATGATGTAACCAAAGACAAAATTGCCTTTGATTTATCACTACAGGCGGAGCAAACAGCAATAATAGGCAGTTGGGAGGTTGATTTGGTCAATCATAAGATTTTTTGGTCTTTAATGACCAGGCGAATTCACGAGGTGCCCGATGACTTTGAACCTGATTTGGAAACAGGAATCAATTTTTACAAAGAAGGGGAGCATCGTAATAAAATAATACAAGTTGTTTCAGAAGCGATAGAACATGGAACGCCCTATGATGTTGAATTAATCATTATTACTGCAAAGGGAAAGGAGAAATGGGTAAGAGCCATTGGCAATGCCGAAATGGTAAATGGCAAGTCTTCAAGAATTTTTGGAGTATTCCAGGATATTGATCAGTCAAAAAGAACAAGTATAAAATATCAAGCACTTACGGACCGAATGCGGGTGGCAGTGGAAAGCTCTAACATTGGTATCTGGGATTATGACATTAGTAATAATGTTTTAGTCTGGGACGATAATATGTATGATCTATATCAAGTAAATAAAGAAGACTTCTCAGGAGAGGTGGAAGCATGGGAGAGTACCATACACCCTGATGACCGGGATAGAAGTCTAAAAGCTGTTGAACAAGCCATTGAAGGCAAAAAGGAATTCAACACAGAATTTAGAATCAAAACCTCCGACGGATCCGTAAGATATATTCACGGACTGGGAAAAGTGTTTCGTAACGAAGCTGGGGAAGCCACACGAATGATAGGTGCCAACACTGACATTTCCAGAATAAAAAAGGCAGACAGACGGCTACGCGAACTTCTCTCTACAACTGAAAAGCAAAACAAAAGTCTTTTAAATTTCGCCCATATAGTTTCCCATAATCTTCGGTCTAACTCAAGCAACCTATCCATGCTCACCGGTATGTTGTTGGAGAAGACCAATCCAGAAAAACAACAAAGGTTTTTAGAAATGATTCGAATTTCTTCTGAACGTTTGGACGAAACCGTGGTTCAGTTAAACGAAGTAATTAAAATTCAATCTGACCCCAATGTGAATCTACAATGGGTAAATGTAAAAGTAGTCTTGACCGAAGTTTTGGAGAGTATAAACGCCCATATTGAAGAGATTAATCCAAACATCAGCATCCAGATTCCTGATAATAGTAGGATTCAAGGAGTAAGACCCTATATATCAAGTATTTTCTTGAATTTACTGACCAATAGCTTAAAGTATAGAAAACCCAAAGTAAAATTGAGGATTGAAGTGGAAGCCAAGGAGAAAAATGACCATACCATACTCTCTTTTAAGGACAATGGTAGAGGAATTGATATGGAACTACATGGCGATAAATTGTTCGGCATGTACAAAACCTTTCATGGGAATAAGGATGCCAAGGGCATAGGACTTTTTATTTCCAAAAACCAAATGGATGCAATGAATGCTGAAATTGAAGTAGTCAGCAAAGTGGACCAAGGTGCCACTTTTCTACTAAAGTTTCCAAACCATAAAAAAACAAAGGCATGAAAGTAAGAAAAGTGTTTTTAGTTGATGACGATTTTATTTTTAGAGAAGCTGCAGCGGTTCTTATCACTTCTTTAGGCCTAACAGAAAACGTAGTACACTTTGAAAACGGACTGGAAGCTTTCAATAGGCTGGTTGCGCTTTCAGAAACCCCTGAACATCTTCCTGAAATTATGTTGCTTGACATTAACATGCCGGTAATGAATGGTTGGGAATTGTTGGACGAGCTAAGAATGGAAAAAAGTATCCTACGCGATTCCGTTCAGATTCATATTTTAACCTCTTCCATTGCGCCTGAGGACCTAAACCTATCCAAAGAATATAAATTCATTGACGGTTACATAACAAAACCACTGACTCGGGCCGACCTTAAGAAGCTATCACAAAATGTTGTGGCTGAAGAATAGGTTTTTGGCGAAAATGATTGAGGCTACTACAATCCATAATTAACCAAGAACTGGGTCCATGAGTCCTGTTGAATTTGAAAAATGACCTCTTGGTTCAGCTCATCAAAAAAATCATGGTTCTTTGGCATCATAAAGCTTCTATACCCCTCTTCAAAACTCAACTGTAAAAGCTGAACGCTTTCCTGTATTTGCAGTTGTTGAATTAAATGATGCATTGTGGTTCGGTCATGAACCAACGCATTCACTTCTTTCTTTGAAAGTGCATAAAGCGCTTCTTCAGGGCTACGGTATAGCTCTAAATTCGCAAACTCCTTAAGTTGCAGAAAATCCGAACTTGAACTTGCTCCGACCACTGCTACACGTTCTACATTTTTAAGTTCTTCCAAACTATTGATTTCTCCCTCAAGACTATTTACGGTAAGTGTAGAAGCAATGGTGGCTGTGAAACTTGAAATAATGATTACTGCCGTAAACATCCAAATGATGGCAATTGTTTTCCCTAAATTAGTTTTTGGCGCTTTGTCGCCATAACCCACCGTGGTCATGGTAACGGCCGCCCACCAAAGGCCGTCAAAAAGCCCTAAAATTCCTGGTCTAAATTGATATCGGTTTGAACGTCTTTCCACAAACCAGAGTATGGTTCCAAAGGAAAGCAATATCAGCAACAACAAAATCACAATGTTTAAAAAATCGCGCGAAAAAAAGTTGCTGATAAAAATCTGAAATTGACTCTGACTTGATGAGGTAACTACAACACCAAGACTTGAAATATGAAAGGGTTGGCTAACAGCAAATTTTTGCATTCGACCCGCAGTATTCTTCATTGGGTTTATGGCTAGGTCAATGTCTTTGTAATCCAAAGCTCGTATTACCCCAATGGCATCACTAAACTCAACATATTTGAAGCGAACATTGTTCTTTGAGGCGATATTTTCCCATAAATCAATGGACAACCCTGAAAAAGAGGAATCACCGGTCCCTTTAACAAATGGAACTTGTTTGAAAACACCAACCTTTAGGGTATCAGATTGGATTTGTCCAAATAAGCTTGCCCCTCCCCAGAAGAGAAACACACAGAAACCCATTAGTAATTTGATTAAACTATGCATCATTTTGTAGGTTTTGATGTGATAAGACTTAAAAAATTTGTAAGAATCTGTATCAAAGACAAATCGCGTTGTGAAAACTTCTTTTTATCTACGCCATAAATACAAAAAACCGCGGCATTGTTCTGTTGTTTAAAGGGCACTAAGAGATGGGAGGAAAAGCCATTTTCAGGCACGTTGCCCAAGTAATTCAGAGCTTGCTCGGGCACATTGTCTACAATCAATGGTTTTCCAGTTGTAGTTACATAGCTGGCAAAGTTTTCTTTTTCATTAAACTCTTCCTTTCTTCTAAGATGCTCAGTTTTGTTTCTTTGGAACCCTTGATAGGTAATCTCCCCTCCTTCCACCTGGGCAATTTCAAAAGCATCGATTCCGGTTGGTAGCTCTACCAGCCTTTTTAGACCTTTGACCACCTCCGGCCAGGTGCCTGACTGTGGCAAAGAGGATAAAAGTCGATTAAGCATATAAACATTCGCGCCCGTGCTTTTTAGTTCTTCTTGCCGGAGCTTGAGCGCGCTGTCTTTTTCTACCAAAAGAGCCTCTTTTTTTGCAAGGACCAACTGCTCGTTCAATAAGAGCCTTCGTAAACTACGTGTTTTAAAACGACCCCATTGTCGGGCAATAATCCAAAAAAGAAACAACCCTGCAACAGAAAGAATTAAGATGCCCCACCAGGTGGAATACCAAATGGGCTTTACCGTTAAGTGAAGTGTTGACGGGATGCTCCACATATGTCCACCTTTTTGTTGCCCTCGAATTTTAAGCGAATACTCACCGCTATTGGTTTCTGGCAATGGAATTGTCGAGGAGCCAATGGGGTTGGACCAAGGCGTATGGTCTGTACCTAGTTCCAAGTGTTCCTTGTTGATTAGCTTATACTGATAGGTTACTTCCTTACCGGGAAACGCAATTGTTGAAAGATGTAATTCTACTTGTGACTTTTCGTTAATATGCAGTGCTTCCCCTTGTTCAGCATTCTTGCCGTTGACCAGAATAGACTTTATGATCGGAGACTTGGTAGGCAAAGGGCTTGCATTGGCAACGGACGAATGAACTATACCTTCAGCAGTACCAAACCATAAAAAACCGTCTTGATCAATACTTAAGTTTCTGTAGGTGGAGACTTTTGAAGGTATTCCACTGCTCTCATCAAACTGAACATATGATTTACTTTTTCCGAAGAAAATCAAACCGTTGGTGTCCGTGGCTAACCAAAGATTACCCTCCTTTGAAGAAGTTATGGACCGGATTTCTTGGGTTGTATAGGGGCCAAGATCCACACGATTAATAGTTTCGGTATCATACTTTAGGAGACCGTCGGTTGTTGCCAACCAAACTACTCCTTGATAATCAATAGTAAGATCATGGACTTCAAAATTGCCGCCTACCTGAAAATTAAAGGCCAAACTCTTATTATGAAATGAATCGGTCGTTCTATCATATTTGAACAGATATGAATCGGCTCCGATTCCAGCAGCATAGATTTCAGACCTTCCCCCTTCCTTGATTACTAAAATACGAGAATTTATGCCTTTTTCGATACCATAGTCAACCACGATTCCGTCATTTGATATTTTTTTTACTCCCAAAATAGGTTTGTCAAGAGGGGCCTGGCAGAACCAGGTCTCTCCATCATGATCGGTAGACATAAAAAAGATTCCTCCCCCTACATCGCTTAGATCATGAATTCTATCTTGTGTACTGCCTTTAAAGGAAAGAATATTGCCGTCACTTGTTCCATACCATGTTTTATCCTTAAAAGTGCTTATGGAAGAAATGCGTGATAGCTCTGGTTTTTTGTCAAAAGAAAAAGAGGTGTTGGTTTTTTCTAGCTGAAACAGATTCCCCATGGCCAATAGCACTTTGCTTTTGGAATGGGTATTTATGCTTAAAACATTATCATGTGGTAAGCCAGAAACACTTTGAAAAAAAGGAAACTGCAATATTCCAAAGCCTTGTTGCGTACTCACCCAAATATCTCCTCCTTTGTTTAAGGTACTTGGTGAAAAAAACAAATGGTCAATGGAAACAAATGGAAGTTCTTCAACACGGTGCGGGTCATTGGACCCAAACACCTTTTGAAACATACCATTAACAACATCCAAAGCGAAGAGCCCTTGTTTCGCAGATAAGAAATAATTTCCTGTGAGGTCTTTTGAAATTTGATAAAATTCAATTCCATTGGAATTGATCGTTTTTTCCTTTTTTACTTTATAGTTGGCATCGAGTGTGAAAATCTGAATATTATCACTAACCACAACAAGGTTCTCCCTATCTACATTGAAATGTTGACCTGAAGGAAAGGATTGGAAAAAGGTAAACTTCTTTTGATTCTCATTGAAATAAAACAAACCTTCTTGTGGGACCATGGCCCAAACCGTTTTGGTTTTATCCTCCCTGAATGTGATTTTTCCAGTTTTTGTGCGGCTTGATAATTGAAACCGATTCTGTAACTGTCCTGAAGGATCAATAGAAAATACATTTCCATTTAATTGACTTACCCAAAACCGCCCTTTGGTATCCTTAAATAATTCTTCGGGATAGCCCATCATGTTTTCGGCCTCACTTGCTTCGACCCACTTTTTAATTTTTGGCCGCTCTTCTTGATAGGTCAATTGAAAAAGCCCTTCGTCATTTGAAAAAAACAAGGTGTCTTTGTGAGTGGAAAGGAGGGACTTTATGTTTTTACTTTTAAGGGTAAGGTTAAAATCTTCAAATTCGGTGCCATCAAATCGAAACAATCCTTTATCCGAAGCTATCCATATATAGCCTTTGGCATCTTGGTTGATTTGTGAAACTTTCTTGAAAGGGAGGTCACTATCCGTATAATAGGTATATCGAAAATTTTGGGCGGCGCAAAGCGTAATGCCCAAAAAGAGTTGGATTAGAATATGGCCGGTACAATTCTTCATGAATTGAGGTAAGACTTAAATATAGAAAAAAACAGGCAATGGATTAATAACCATGATTTTAAGGGCTATCTGAACAAAATGGCAACAGCTCCAATTGCGGTCATGAGCAAGATGAACTTCTTGTAGTTTTTATCATTTATCTTCTTAAGCAAAACCACACCGGCGAAAAGCCCCAAAATAATACTTGGCAATAACTTTAGATCAATCAACAGAGTTTCATAAGAAATCGTTTTCCAAACCCAAATATGAAAAGGTAGTTTGAAGAGGTTGGTTATCAAAAATAACCAAGCAGCAGTACCCACAAATTCATTTTTGGGCAGACGCATAGCCAAAAAGAAGATATTGGTAAAGGCGCCAGCAAGATTGCCGATCATGGTACATACTCCAGCAATTATGCCAATAAATCCTGCAAAGGACCAGTGCTCGGGAACACTTTGACTTTTCCTCCTGTCCCACCATATAAGAATACCCAAACTAATAAAAATGACCACTACCATTCCTAGTTTAAATGTTCTTTCAGGAAGATCCTTTCCCAGAAAAACACCAATCAAAATACCTGCTACCATCCAGGGTAAAAACCTAAGGATATAGTTCCATTGCGTATGTCGATTGTAATAGGAAACTGCAAAAACATCGCCAACTAAAAGGAGCGGCATAATCAATCCGGTAGAACTTTTAGCTCCAAAAGCCAATGCCATAAGTGTTACATTAAATATGGATAAGCCTTTTAACCCGGCTTTGGAAAGGCCCATAAGGAAGGCGGCCAAGGCGGCCAACAGAAATGCTGAAAAAGCTGAATTGTCGAATAGCTCCATTGGATTTAGCTACGAAGTTCCATCAATCGAGCTACATATTTTCCAATCACATCAAATTCCAAGTTTACTGTCATACCTTTTTTGTAAGCATTAAATCGTGTATGTTCATAGGTATAGGGAATAATAGCCACACTAAATCTATCCTTTTTGGAATCAACCACGGTTAAGCTTACGCCATCAACGGTTATAGAACCTTTTTCGATAGTCACGTTATTCAAACTTGAATCATAGGAGAACGTGAAGAACCAACTTCCATCTTTTTGTTCAATTTGCATACAGGTAGCAGTTTGATCTACATGCCCTTGAACAATATGACCATCCAAACGGGCTCCCAATTTCATTGCGCGCTCCAGATTCACAACATCACCAATACGCAAATCACCCAGATTGGTTTTTTCTAGTGTCTCTTCAATAGCGGTTACAGTATATGTGTCTCCATCTATGGAAACTACGGTTAAGCACACCCCGTTGTGGGAAACGCTTTGATCAATTTTGAGTTCGTGTGTGATGGAGGAAGAAACTGTAATGTGCAGATTGCCGCCTTCTTTTTCAAGCTGTTGAACAGTTCCCAAAGTCTCTATAATACCAGTAAACATGACATTGTATAAATGAGTAATTTTGTAATGTAAAAGTAGCCATATTGAAGCTGATTCAATGAAGGAAAAAGGAAAAATAAAATTGGGAATTTCCATTGGGGATTTTAATGGAATTGGCTGTGAAGTTGCGTTGAAAACCTTTGAAGATTCTAGGATGTTGGACTTTTGCACACCAATCATCTTTGCTTCAAATAAACTGATATCCCAACAAAAATCCATATTGCGACTAAACGTGAACTTCAACGGCATTAAAGATGTTTCTAATGCGGTTGATGGGAAAATCAATGTGGTCAATGTGTGGAACGAGAATCCGAAAATAGAATTTGGAGCATCAACAGAAGAAGCGGGAGCTTATGCGATAAAATCTTTTGAAGCTGCTGTTAAGGCACTGAAATTAGGAAAAATAGACGTTTTGGTAACCGCTCCAATCAACAAGAATAACATTCAGTCCGACAGGTTTAGGTTTCCTGGCCATACGGATTATTTGGCACAAGAACTGGAAGGGCACAGCCTTATGTTCATGGTCACCGATGAATTAAAGGTTGGTTTGCTAACAGATCATATTGCGGTTAAAGATGTAGCCCAAGCAATCACAGCAAAACTGATTAGAGAAAAAGTAAGCACCATTACGGAGTCTTTAAAGATGGATTTTGGAATTCGTCGCCCTAAAATAGCTTTGCTCGGTATAAATCCGCATAGTGGAGATAACGGGACCATTGGAGAGGAAGATGAAAAAATTCTGAAGCCCATGATTCAAGAATTGTTTGATAAAGGCACTTTGGCATATGGGCCGTATTCAGCAGATAGCTTTTTTGGCTCAAACGGGCATAAAAATTTTGATGCGATAATTGCGGCATACCACGACCAGGGATTGATTCCCTTTAAAACACTTTCCTTTGGAAAAGGTGTAAATTATACAGCGGGACTAAATGGGGTACGTACATCTCCGGACCATGGAACTGCCTTTGAAATTGCGGGAAAAGGAGAAGCCGACCCAAGCTCTTTTAAAGAAGCTGTTTTTACAGGAATACAGATTTATAGAAATCGGAAGGAATATAAAGAGTTGGTAAAAAACCCACTGCAAAAACAAAAAACCAAGAAGGTAAGTTAATTTTAATACGGTTCAATGTATTAATAATGAGTACAGATTGCAGGTTTTCAAATAAATAGTATCTTTGCACCCGCCTTAGTAGGCAGTGCACGAATTTTAAGTGTAAAATGATGGAGCCAAAGGAGTTTTTTATTCCTTTTTCGGGATTGAAGATAGGGAAACACGAGTTTGAGTACAAAATAGATAATACGTTCTTTGAATCTTTTGGTTATCAGGAATTTAATGGGGCGGGAGTAAACATTACCGCCATATTGAACAAGATGAACAATATGATGGAATTGGAACTCAGCTCGAACGGAAAGGTGAATGTAGATTGTGATGTTACCGGTGAAGCTTTTGACCAACCCATAGCATCAGAGTTAAAACTCGTTATCAAATTTGGCGAAATCTACGACGATGAGAATGACGAAATTCTAATTCTTCCACACGGCGAACACCAGTTCAATATTGCACAATATGTGTATGAGATGTTGGTATTGGCTGTTCCGCAGAAAAGAGTACATCCTGGAGTACTGGATGGAAGCCTCCGATCTGACGTTTTGGATAAGTTGGAAGAATTGCAACCAAAAGCAAAAGAAGAATCATCAGAAAATATAGATCCCCGTTGGGACGACTTAAAAAAATTATTAACGGACAAATAGGTAACAATGGCACATCCTAAAAGAAAGACATCAAAAACTAGAAGGGATAAAAGAAGAACCCATTACAAGGCAACCATGCCTACTATTGCCAAAGATCCAACTACTGGAGAAATGCACTTATATCACAGAGCACACTGGCATGAAGGCAAACTCTATTATAGAGGCCAGGTTTTGATTGATAAAACCGAAGAAGAAACGGCTGCATAAGACATCATAAGAAAATATGAAGCAAACTCTCGTTGTTATAACGGGAGTTTTTTGTTTGAAGCTGAATTTTAAAAACCAACCGATTTTCGACTGAAATTCAGTAAAATTGACTAATTTTCACCACTTTTTGGTCAAATTTCAACTTTTTTGACAGAGAAAGGCACTAGTATGAAAAAAAGAACAGCAGCAATTACAGCTGTAGGAGCTTATGTCCCAGAGTTTGTTTTATCGAACAAAGTGCTGGAAACGATGGTAGACACCACTGATGAATGGATAACTACCAGAACCGGAATTAAGGAACGGAGAATCCTTAAAGAAGAAAATGCAGGAACCTCGTTTATGGCCATTAAAGCCGCTGAGGATTTGATGCAAAAAAGCGGAACCAAACCAGAAGAAATAGACTTTATTTTAGTGGCCACAGCAACTCCAGATATGCCAGTTGCCGCAACGGCTGCCTATGTGGCTTCTGAAATTGGGGCAAAGAATGCATTCGCTTACGATTTGCAGGCAGCATGTTCTAGCTTTCTATATGGAATGTCTACGGCAGCTAGCTATATAGAATCAGGAAGATATAAAAAGGTTTTGCTGATTGGAGCTGATAAAATGTCATCAATCATTGACTATACGGATAGAACTACTTGTATCATTTTTGGAGATGGTGCGGGAGCTGTGCTTTTTGAACCCAATGAAGATGGCTTTGGATTACAAGATGAGCACCTAAGGTCTGATGGCATAGGCAGACAATTTTTGAAAATTGAAGCTGGAGGTTCTATTCTCCCACCTTCGGAAGAAACGGTAAAGAACAAACAACACTTTGTGCATCAAGACGGAAAATCCGTTTTCAAGTTTGCGGTTTCCAATATGGCCGATGTATCCAAACTGATAATGGACAGAAATAAACTTACGCATGAAGATGTTCAATGGTTGGTTCCACATCAAGCCAACAAAAGAATTATTGATGCCACTGCAAATAGAATGGAGCTGGATGAAAACAAGGTGATGATGAACATACATAAGTATGGAAACACCACTTCTGCAACCCTTCCATTGTTATTGCATGATTATGAAAAACAATTGAAAAAGGGGGACAACCTGATTTTTGCCGCATTTGGCGGAGGATTTACTTGGGGCGCTATTTACTTAAAATGGGCCTATAATTCATAAAACTGACTAACTAAATCATATTCCATGGACATTAAGGAAATTCAAAGTTTAATCAAGTTTGTAGCCAAATCTGGTGCCAGTGAGGTAAAGCTGGAAATGGAGGATGTGAAGATAACCATTCGCACAGGTTCTAGCTCCAGTACTCCAGAAACTACTATTGTACAACAAATACCGATGGCACAAGCTCCGGTGGTTCCTGCTGCGCCGCCTGTTGCGGCAGCACCAGAAGCGCCTGCCCCTTCCCCAGTAGCAGAGCCAGCATCTGCTTCTGATGATTCCAAGTACATAACCATTAAGTCCCCTATTATTGGAACTTTTTATAGAAAACCTTCTCCAGACAAACCACCATTTGTTGAGGTAGGTAGTACCATTAGCGAAGGTGATGTGCTTTGTGTAATCGAAGCCATGAAACTCTTCAACGATATAGAGTCTGAAGTTTCCGGAAAAGTAGTTAAAGTATTGGTAGATGATTCTTCTCCTGTTGAATTCGACCAACCTCTATTCCTGGTAGACCCTAGTTAGAAATTCCAATATTCAAATCTCAAATCCCAAAACAAAAGCTTGGAATTTGGTTCTTGGAATTTGAATTTTTAAACCAGAAGTTATGTTCAAAAAAATACTAATAGCGAATAGGGGAGAAATCGCCCTTCGAGTGATACGCACCTGCAAGGAAATGGGCATTAAAACTGTTGCTGTCTATTCAAAAGCAGATGAAGAAAGTCTCCATGTTCGGTTTGCGGACGAAGCGGTATGCATTGGCCCAGCCCCAAGTAGCGAATCCTATTTAAAGATACCCAACATTATTGCTGCGGCTGAAATCACAAATGCCGATGCAATACATCCAGGATATGGTTTTCTCTCGGAAAACTCTAAGTTTTCCAAAATTTGCGCGGAACATGAGATTAAGTTCATTGGTGCATCTGGAGAGCAGATAGACAAAATGGGAGATAAGGCTACGGCTAAGGAAACCATGAAAAAAGCCGGTGTTCCAACTATTCCAGGTTCGGACGGACTCTTAAAAGATGCTGCAGATGCTAAGAAGGTAGCTAAAAAAATGGGCTATCCCGTAATGATTAAAGCTACCGCTGGAGGAGGAGGAAAGGGAATGCGCGCTATTTGGAGCGAGGATGAATTAGAGAGCAATTTTGAAAGTGCAGTTCAAGAAGCCACCGCTTCTTTTGGTAATGGCGGAATGTATATGGAGAAATTGATTGAGGAGCCAAGACATATTGAAATTCAAGTAGTAGGAGACCAATATGGAAAAGCATGCCACCTATCTGAAAGAGATTGTTCTGTGCAACGAAGACATCAAAAGTTAACCGAAGAAACTCCTTCCCCATTTATGACCGACAAGCTTCGTGAAGAAATGGGAGCTGCAGCGGTAAAAGCAGCGGAATATATTAAGTACGAGGGTGCAGGTACTGTTGAGTTTTTGGTGGATAAGCACCGAAACTTCTACTTCATGGAAATGAATACTCGTATTCAAGTAGAGCATCCTATCACGGAGCAGGTAATTGATTATGATTTGATTAGAGAGCAAATTTTAGTTGCTGGAGGTGTTCCAATTTCAGGGAAAAACTATGTGCCAAAATTACACTCAATTGAGGTACGTATCAACGCTGAGGATCCCTACAATAACTTTAGACCGTCTCCAGGAAAAATCACAACCTTACATATGCCTGGAGGACATGGGGTGCGTTTGGATACTCATGTGTATGGCGGATACATTATCCCACCAAACTATGATTCCATGGTAGCAAAATTGATAACGACCGCCCAAACCCGTGAGGAAGCTATTAACAAAATGCGGCGCGCCTTGGATGAATTTGTAATTGAAGGTGTAAAAACAACTATCCCATTTCATCGTCAATTGATGGATCACCCAGATTATTTGGCTGGAAATTACACGACCAAGTTTATGGAGGATTTTGAAATGGATGAAAAATATGATTACTAAATAAGACCCCGATTTATCGGGGTTTTTTGTTCTATGAGACTAAGTTATTGGGAATATAAATCCTGGTTTTCCAATGTAGACTTTACAATAGTGGGTAGCGGTATTGTTGGGCTCTGCTGTGCTCTTTTTCTAAAAGAAAAGTATCCAAAGAGTAAGGTTTTGGTTTTAGAGAAAGGCCTATTACCACAGGGAGCCAGCACCAAAAATGCAGGTTTCGCTTGTTTCGGAAGCATTTCTGAAATAGTATCAGATTTAGAAAGACATTCGGAAGAAGAAGTACAGAAATTGGTGAAAACCCGATGGGAGGGTATTCAATTGTTACGTCAACTCTTGGGAGATAAAGCCTTAAACTATCAACAATATGGTGGATATGAGGTTTTTCTGGAAGAACATAATGAGCTTTACGAGAAGTGTAACCAGCAGCTTGAGTATACAAATAAACTACTAAAACCAGTTTTTGAGAAAGACGTCTTTCAAAAAAAGAATAATGTTTTTGGGTTTACTAAAATAAAAGACCAATACATCACCCATACCTTAGAAGGTCAAATTGATACAGGAAGTATGATGCTAGGCCTTTTACAGCAATGCTATTCCAAGGGAATTCTGGTGTTAAATGGGATGGAAGTGAAAAAACTGGAAGAGCTTGAGAACAAGGTGTCTGTTTTAGTAAATGATTTTGAGTTTGTTACGAAAAAAGTCCTTGTGGCTACAAACGGCTTTGCTTCAAAACTATTGGAAAAACAAAATGTAAAGCCAGCCAGAGCTCAGGTACTGATAACAAAACCTATAGAAAACTTGCATATTAAAGGGACCTTTCATTTTGATGAAGGATATTATTATTTTAGAAATATAGATAACCGTATTTTGTTTGGAGGTGGTCGAAATTTGGATTTTAAGGCTGAGGAAACTTCTGAAATGGGAGAAACTGAATTAATCCAAAACAAACTAGAAAATTTATTGAAAGAGGTTATTCTTCCCAATCAACCCTTTGAAATTGCACAAAGATGGAGCGGCATAATGGGAGTGGGCAATCATAAAACGCCAATAATTGAACGGGTTTCAACTAATGTAAATTGTGGGATAAGACTAGGAGGAATGGGCGTAGCACTCGGAAGCACGGTAGGAAAGGATTTAGCTGGACTGGCCTAGTTCAAAAAAAGCAATTCTGATATGCTTATATTCACCTAATTTGATCGACGAAGTGTGGACGCAGTTTTTGTTCATACTAAAATCAATTGGAAGCATACTATTAGCTAAACTTCGCATATGAGCTTATTAAAAGCACCCAATTCAACACTTGCTGTTTATTTGACGACTCTTTTGTTGGTAGCGTGTGGAACGCAAAAAAGAACATTCACAAAAAGGGATGTAAAAACATCACAGAAATTAACGGGGATTGACTTTTCAAAACAAAAGATAGACACCCTTTACGATTACTTGAAGAGGAACAAAAAAGGATATGATTCCTTACGCAAATACCCTATTGCAGATGAGGTTTTTCCAGCCATTTTATTCGACCCAAAACCAAGAGATTTCCAGATTCCCAATTCCAAGGACACTGTTTTAACTTGGACAATCCCAGATAATGTTCAAAAGCCAGACAATTCAAGTGAACTGGCATTCTTCACCATTCCAAAGTTGGCTTCCCTGATAAAGCATAAGAAAATAAGCTGTTTGGAACTTACCCAATTCTACCTCCACAGGCTGAAAAAGTACAGCCCCAAATTGGAATGTACCATTACTATAACCGAAGAACTTGCCTTAGAGAGGGCAAGGCAACTCGACAAAGAACTTAGTGAAGGTTACTATCGGGGAATTCTGCATGGTATTCCCTATGGCGTTAAGGATTTGATGTCAGTTAAAGGCTATCCCACCACATGGGGCTCAGAACCCTATAGGACTCAGCGCATTGAAGAAACAGCTACTGTAGTGCAATGTTTGGATGAAGCCGGTGGAATTTTAGTGGCTAAATTAGTTTCTGGAGCACTTGCTCGTGGTGATGTCTGGTTTGGGGGAAAAACCAGGAATCCTTGGGATATTTCGAAAGGGGCCAGTGGTTCTTCCGCAGGGTCCGGTAGTGCAACATCAGCAGGTTTGGTGCCTTTTGCATTGGGTACGGAAACCTTGGGCTCAATCACTTCACCGAGCTCAAAAAATGGAATAACGGGCCTACGGCCTACGTACGGGCGGGTGAGTAGACATGGGATAATGAGTCTAGCTTGGTCAATGGACAAGGTGGGACCTATGTGCAGGAATGCTGAAGATTGTGCTATTGTATTTAGCATCATTCAAGGAAAAGATACGAAGGACAAAACCACAACATCAGTTCCTTTTTTCTATAACCAGAAATTAGATGTCAAAACTCTAAAAGTAGCCTATTTAAAAGACGACATTGAAAAGGACACAACTTCGGGTAAAACCAATTTGCTAAAGGCCATGGCCACGTTTAAAAAAATGGGAATAGAACCTACCCCTGTACATTTACCCAAAGACGTGCCTTATGATGGGTTTGATATTATTTTGAGGTCAGAATCCGGGGCGTTTTTTGATGAATTGGTACTTTCTGGAGAAGTAGATATCATGGTGGAACAACACAAAAGGTCACGGGCAAATTCATTGCGACAATCTCGTTTCATTCCGGCAGTGGAATATCTACAAGCCAATCGACATAGACAAATCCTTATTGAAAAGATGCACCAAATCATGAAAGAGTATGATGTGCTGATATCCCCTTCGTTCGGAAATAGACAGTTGGTCATTACGAACCTAACGGGGCATCCGGTTATAGCTGTACCTACAGGCCTGGATGATGAAAAACTCCCTACCAGTCTAACCTTGGTCGGCAATCTCTACGACGAAGGAAAAATACTATTGTTGGCGAAACAATTTCAGGAAGTCACAGATTATGACGAACTACACCCAGGAGGGTATGACTAAGCCCTCCCACCATCCAGAAGATTGATAATTCTTGGACCAACTTTTTTGATTTAAATTCCCGAAATTCACTTATCTTATTATATAAAGTATTAAAACGAGTTGTCTTAAATCGTTAGCAAATCTTTTAATGGAAGAGAGTATATTATATGAAGGACAATATTTAGGGCGAACTATAAAATCCTATAAGACCGATATGATTTCGGTAAAAAGTACGCTTCACGAAAAGTCCGAATCAAAGTTCCATGCACATCGTAACGCCTATTTGAGTATTCTACTCTCGGGGCTATATTCTGAGACAACCCTAGACACACAAAAAATTGTTTCCCCCAGTAATGTTTTATATAGACCGGCGCACTACAAACATAAAAACCAGTTTATAACAGATAAGACCAAATGCTTGAACATTGAGTTTGGTCCGGAATGGTTTGAAAAACATGATATCAATTCAAAAAAGATTCAACCACAAATCAAAAGCATACAAAACCACCCATTGGTATTACGCCTACTAATAGACTTTTTAAAACACCGAAAAATTGATTTTTTTGAGGAGTTACTGAAGCAGTTTATTGTTAGAGAAGAAAAGATAACCGGTTCATTAAGAAAGCCTTGGTTGAATAAATTAGTTCAAATTTTGGACAACGAAATAGAGAAAAACCATTCTTTGACAACGCTATCTGAGCGTGTATTTGTCCACCCGAATTATATGTCTAGAGTTTTCAAGGAAAACCTAGGGGTTACCATAGGGCAATATCAAATGGAAAGAAAAATTAAGAGTGCGACAAAAAAATTATTTGTTGAGAGAAACTCCATCGCGCAAATAGCCTCGGACTGCGGTTTTTTTGATGAATCCCATTTTATTAGGACTTTCAGAGCTTGTAATATGATTACGCCACATCAATTTAGATTACTCTTAAAATAGTTAGCCTGATACAATTTTAGATTGTCCAATTGGACTTACTTCGCCAAGTAGTCATCCATAGGATGTTCAAGAAGCACCAATAAAACCAATATGAGGCGATTTCTCTTTTTACTGTTATTACTTCTGACCTATTCAGCGCTTATTATGGGACAAGAAAATACAATTGAGTCCTCAGATTCCGCCTATGACCATTTCAATTTAAAAGAATCACATACCATATTGAAATCTATCTTAAGTATAGATACAATTCAGGAGGAAGAAAAATGTAAGGTGTTAAGAAGACTTGCACATCAGGATTGGAAATATTATCAGAACTATACTTCAGCAAAAGAAAGATTGCTAACGGCTGATTCAATTGGCAGTGAAAAACATGAAACGTGGATGCTTCTGAGTAGGATTGAAAGAGAATCCAAGCATGTAAACGAAGCATTATATGCTGCTTTAAAAGCTAAAGAGTTTGCGCAATCAGAAAATGAAGTCAATGAGGCGAATACCGAGTATGCGCATGGAGTATATAACTGTTCGTTAGAACAGCTTGCCAAAGGAGAGACAATTGATACCAACTCATTAAAAAAAACAACCAGACTGCTTTCCACGGTTCTAGAAACCGATGCTGGTTTGCCTAGACCGTCTAAACTCCTATTGGGGATAGCTTTATTAAACAATGATGGAGATAATGTGGTAAAAGCTTGGCAGTCTTATTTTCAAATTCAGGACATCCAAAAGGTTAATAAATATTTAAAAGCTTCAGCAAAAAGAATAAATCAGGTTTGTGAAAACTGGAATGGAGACAAATTGTCTGTTCTAAATCAGGAAGTGTTGATTGACGCACTCTCATCAACAAGGTTTTATGAATTTATACCTGCTTTTGTTACAAAAAATGGAGATAAATCTCTCTATAACTCAAAAACGAGAGATGCCATTGTCTATTCTCAATACCTCAAAGAGGTTGAAAAAGAAACCAATGCATATTATCGCCTAATCGCAATTGAGCGAGAAGATGAAGCCACTTACATAGGATGGTTAAATAATAAAAGAAAGGAACTATGGGGCAACCTCTCATTTACCGCACAGAACCAATATAATGAAGATGCTTTTTTTAATAAAACTGAAAAACATTTTGGCGCAAGAGGTTTTACAGGTAGTACTGGGAATTATGATGGATATGTTTTAGCGCTTGGTCACATTGTAAACCAAGAAAAAGCTAAGGTAGAACAGTATGGTTACAAGCCTGAATTTACCTACACACAAATAGACATGATGGTTTCAAATGGTTTTTCAAGTTGGTTTTGGGAACATAAGGCTATTGGCGGATGGGCCACAGATAACGAAATCATAAGAGTACGGGAAGTTTATTTGAATGGACCAATTAATGCTTGGAAAATGGTAACGGATTCTTTAGAACGAAGTAAGACCGAAAAGAAAATCGGTGAATTTTTGGAGAATTCTTCTTCGAATCATTTGGAAGCGGCAAAGGGCCTGGCCGCAAAACTAAAGTTTGATGCCGTAAATCATTTGTATAATGATCTTGCCTCAAAAGGATTGTCTGGGAAAGATTTAAAATTAGCCTTCCTGTCGAAATACGAACAGTATAGAATGGAAGCTTCGATGCTTGCGCATGAAGGAAGACACAGCATTGACCAAAAATACTATCCAGAGGAGTTTGAAAGTTGGAGCAGTGAAATACGAGAATTCCGAGGAAAACTTTCGCAAATTATCTTCGCGCCAGAACCTAGATTGGAGTTGCCAGGAATGCTAACCAGTATTACTGGCAATAATGGACATATCAAAGCAAATAAAAGAATTGTAGATGTGGTTATTAATTGGATAAAGGAGAACAAATCAGACATTTCAGGATATTCAGAGAACAAATCAGCCTTTTCCCAACTTTATCTATTGACCAATAATCAGATAAAAGAGTGTTATAAACAGGCAGACCCTCTATATTGCAAAGACCAATAGAATATCTTTTTAGACCATCCTACCATCCAAAAGATTGATAATTCTTGAACCATAGGCTGCATTTTTTTCGGAATGGGTAACCTGAATTATAGTAACACCTTCGTCATTAAGCTGTCTAAAAAGCTCCATGATTTCCTCACCTTGTTTGGAGTTAAGATTCCCTGTGGGCTCATCAGCTAGAATGAGTTTAGGGTTCGAGATTAACGCCCTAGCAATCCCAACCAATTGTTGTTGTCCACCGCTGAGTTGAGCGGGGAAAAGGTCTTTTTTACCAACAATATTGAAGCGGTCCAGCATATCAGCAACTTTTGCTTTTCGTTCCGAAGAACCATATTTCTTATAAAGCAAAGGCATTTCTAAGTTTTCCTTTACGGTTAGGTCATCCAATAAATGATAGGATTGAAAAACAAAACCAATGTATTCCTTATATAGATTTGATCGATGTTTTTCTTTCAGAGAATGCACAGATTCGTCTAAAAAATGATATTCTCCCTCGTTGAACCCATCCAACATTCCTATCACGTTGAGTAAAGTAGATTTTCCGGACCCTGAAGGTCCCATTATGGAAATAAACTCTCCTTCGGATACCTCAAAGTTGATATCCTTGAGTAGAAAAATACGTTGGCCACCGGAGTTGACCCATTTGAATATGTTTTTTAATTGTAGAAGCATACTATTGTTTTTTTAGTTTTTATTCTTGTCTTAGAGCATTTGCAGGGCTACTATTTGCTACTAAAAGCGCTTGACCGGCTACTGTAAAAAGTGAAACTAAGACAGCTATAAGTCCTGCACCTAAGAAGTACCAAATTTGTAATGAAATATGATAAGCAAAACCTGACAACCAGTCTTTGGCCAACAAATACGCAATCGGTAAGGTGAAAAAAATTGCGACTAGTACAAGTTTCACAAACTCGCTGGATAACATTACAAAAGCCTGGGACGTAGTTTGCCCGAGTACTTTTCGAATGTTGATTTCTTTTTTTCTAAGATTTGCAGTAAAAGCAGCCAATCCAAATAGACCTAGACATGAAATTAAAATTGCGAGTCCAGCAAAATATTTGGAAAGTAAAGCTACCCTTTGCTCGGATAGATAGAGTTGCTCGTACTGAGCATCTAAAAATTGAAAATCAAAGGCAAGTCCAGGATTGAATTCTTCATGAAGTTTAGTCAAATCAGAAATCACTTGGCTTTCTTCACCCGCCTTTATTTTGATAAGCAATGTGCTCACCCATTCTGTTCTGCACAAAAGGGCCATGGGGGTTATTTCTTGATATAAGGATTGAATATTAAAGTCTTTGACCACCCCAATTATTTCGCGATTTGGGCCTCGCATATCAATTACAGTGCCAACAGGATTTTCCAATCCCATGAGCTTGACCGCAGTTTCATTCAAAATAATTTTAGAATTATTGTTGGGAGTTTCACGGGCGTATGAACGCCCCTCCTTCATCTCGATACCCATGGTTTCAATAAAAGTTGGACCAACATGCGCATGCCTAAAAGTTAGTTTTTTAGATTCCTCACTTTGGCCAGGCCAACGATGATTTGAAGATGAATTACTAAAGTTGGTAATACTTCCTTGCATGTATGATGCATTTATAACCCCATTTATGTTTTTTGCTTCCTCGAGGAAAGCGTCCATGTTTTTAATAAGCCCATCTTGCCGCTCAAGGGCAATCACATGGTCTTTATCCAATCCCAAGTTTTTTGACTGAATAAAATCGAGTTGCATATAAATAATACTTACTGCAATTAGCAATAAAATCGAAATACTAAACTGAAAAATCACTAGTCCTTTCCGGATCATAAGCTCACCAAAAGAGGTAGGTATTTTTCCTTTTAAAACATAAAGGGCGTTGAATTTGGTAAGATAGAAAGCTGGGTAAATTCCGGCCACTAAACCTGTAAAAAGAGTAATAATAGTTAGTAATAGTATTAGATTACTATCAAAAGAAAGCGTAAGTTCTTTTCCTGTCAGATTGCTAAACCAAGGTAAAATCAGGATAACAACAGTGCAAGCAATGGCCAACGATAGGAAAGTGAGGAGAAGGGATTCCGTAAGAAACTGCAAAATCAAAGACTTTCTTTCGGCTCCGATCACCTTTTTTACCCCAATTTCCTTGATTCTTTTTGAAGCCTTTGCTGTAGATAAATTAATAAAATTAATACAGGCAATGGATAGAATAAAAAAGGCAATGATAGAAAGTAAGATTACATACGTAATTCGCCCTCCAGATCGTTTGCCATTTACAAATCGGTTTTTTAAATAGTTGTTGGCATATAGACCCAAAAAGACGCTTGCCTGGTTTTCTGAATCTTTGTCTTTGATAAAGTTTTCTATTTTAGAGTTAAAACCCTCAATTTGAACACCGGTCTTTAGAAGCGCAAATATGTTTGAGCTATTACTTCCCCAGTGAATGTCACTCGGGTCTCTATTTTGTAAAAACTTTTTGTAGGAAAGGACAAAATCGAAATTCTCAGAGGAATTCTCAGGAATCTCAAAAATACCATTGATGGTAAACACATCCTCCAGTTCGTCCTCGCTATTCTTCAGGATAAGGCTTTTCCCAATGGCCGAATCTTTCGAACCGAATAGAGTACTTGCCAATTTCTTTGAAATGGCTATAGAGTTTACATCTTTTAAAACAGTGCTTTTATTTCCCGAAACAAGGGGTATGGAAAACATGTTAAAGTAATCTTCACTAGCAAAAAAGCCTGCACCTCTAAGCTTTTTGTTCTTGTTTTCAACCAAAGCAGTTCCGTTAATTCTAAAAATAGCCACAGCCATATCAACTTCAGGAACCTCTTGCTGTAAAGCAGTTAGCATCATGCTAGAGTTGGAGGTATATGTGTTTAAAGACCCTTGCCCGTTAGGAACGTTTCTAAACACTTGATATAAATGTTCTTTATTGGAATGGAAGGTATCCTTTACCAATTCATCCGAAACCCATAAATAAACTAGGAGTACACAGGTTAATCCTGAAGACAACCCAATGAGGTTTATAAGAAATGTACTCTTATTTCTAAAACTGTTCCTTAGGAAGAGTTTGATATGATTTTTCAGCATAGTCTTCTATTCTTTAGTTTGTTATTCAGTTCGCAAGCTTTTTACAGGATTGGCAATTGCAGCTTTGATTGCTTGATAACTCACGGTTAAAAGGGCAATACCCATTGCTAGAACACCAGCAATAATAAAGGTCCATGCTGAAATATCGATACGAAATTCAAAGTCTTGCAACCAAGCTTCCATGATATACCATGAGATGGGTACTGCTATTACAAAAGCAATAACAACCAATTTTAAGAATGATTTTGAAAGCAAGGCGGTAATGTCTGGAACAGTGGCGCCGAGCACTTTACGCACGCCAATTTCCTTAATACGGTTTGCTGCCATATAACTTGCCAATCCAAATAATCCCAAACAGGAGATAATAATGGTAAGGATGGAAAATAGGCTTGCCAAGGTTTCTGTTCGTTGTTGGTCTTCAAATTTTCGGGCATATTGTTCATCAACAAATTCA
>JBCCXJ010000039.1:0-21525 GCA_039191905.1 Bacteroidota bacterium
ATGTAGACCTTTGTTAGATAGTAAATCAGCAGCACGTTGCAGTCGAATATCCCGAATAAACTCACTAGAAGAAAAGTTGGTCAATGCTTTCAATTTGCGGTGCAATTGCATACGGCTCATCCCCATCTCTTTTTGAAAAGCCTCAACCGTGAACTCTGAGTTTGACAAATTCTCGTCAACTATTTCCAAGGATTTTTTAATAAAGGTTTCTTCTGGGGATTGCACCTTAATTTTTGAAGGAGCCAACCGTAAGGTCTGTTCGTATTTGGCTTTGAGTTTTTCACGCTGGACAACAAGGTTTTGAATTCGCACCTTTAATTCCTCATTGTCAAAAGGTTTGGTCAAGAAATCGTCCGCGCCTGTTTTGAGACCATCAAGTTTTGTATTTCTGTCAGCCTTTGCGGTAAGCAGGATGATTGGAATATGACTTGTTTTTTCATTGGCTTTTAAGGTATTGCTCAATTCAACCCCATCCACTTCGGGCATCATTAAATCGGAAACAATGATATCGGGAATAATTTCCAACGCATCATTGATACCCAACCTTCCATTTGCTGATTGTTTTATTGTGTACTCATCTTTTAGCAAAGAACGCATATGGTTACTGAGGTCGGGATTATCTTCTACGATTAAAACAATTTTGTCCGAAAGTGAATCTTCAACCGAATTGTCATTGATTAAAACAGCTTTAGGTGTAATAGGTGACAAAGCAGGTTCATCAGGAGTTTTCTCAATTTCATTTAGTGCATATGCAGACTTTTTGACTGGAAAATGAAACGTAAACACGGAACCCACCCCTTCTTCGCTTTTTACGTCAATATCTCCGTGATGTAAAAGGGCCAGTTCTTTTGATAAGGTTAACCCAACACCCGTGCCAGTAGTGTTCTCTGCGTTATTTTGATTCTGGTGAAATCTTTTAAATATAAGTTTCTGTTCTCCTGCGGAAATTCCTTTGCCTGTATCTTGAACTGCAATAAAAACCTCTTTATCGGTACAACTACTGGTAATTACCACCTTTCCCTCTTTTGAAGTGAATTTAAAAGCATTGGAAAGTAAATTGTTTAAAATCTTCTGCACTTTATCTTCGTCGAAGTAAGCTAGTAATGGAGCATCATCCACATTTCTGACGAATTTGATATTTTGTGCGGCAGCTAAGGAGTCAAAAGAAGCGCAAACTACTTTTAAGAAGGACTTAAAATCACCTTCCTGAACCTGAAGATTTAGTTTGCCTGCTTCCAATTTGGAAAGGTCCAACAATTGATTGGTCAAGTTGGTCAGTACTTTGGCATTACGATGAATAATGGATAAAGAGTTCGCAGTATCCCTATCATTCTTCTTACCCATAAGTTCCTGAAGTGGACTTAGGATAAGGGTAAGTGGAGTTCTAAATTCATGTGAGATGTTGGTAAAGAAATTGCTTTTCAGACTATCCAACTCTCTCAATTTGGTATTTGCTTTTATTTTCAATTGATATCGGTTGTATACCACTCCGACTATGACCAGAAGAAGAAAGGCAGCTAGAATCAAATAATTCCGTAGGTTTTGCTGTTTTTGAATTTTGAGTGCAGAAATTTCATTTTCGGCACTTAACAACTCAATCTCTTGTTGCTTTTGCTCGTTTTGGTATTTCTCTTCCATTTCTGCAATATTCTTTGCAGAAGTAGCCGAAAGAAGACTGTCATCCCTGGCTTTTACCACTTGTAGATATTCAAAAGCTTTTTGGTAGTCATTCTTCGAAGCATACAAATCACTTAGCCTTGATAAGACCCAAGTTTGCATATTGCTTTCCTGCAGGGCATCAAATTTGGATTTCGCTTCTAAAAAGTACTTTTCCGCATTAGAATAATCTTTCTTTTTATAATAGGCGAGGGCCAATTGATAGGTAGAATGGGCTTCAGTTGAACGCGAATTTATCTCATTCGCAATGGATAGGGCTTTTTTATACTTCGCTATTGCTTGGTCGAACTCTCCCGATTCTACGTGGACTCTGGCCAGATATTGCAGTGTATGTGCCATCATGGTCTTATCATTGACCGTTTCAAAATGAGCTAGTGCCAGCCCAAACAATCTTCTGGCCTCTGTAAATTCTTTCAAGTTTACTTTTAACGAGCCCATTTCAGACTGCACCAAAGCGGTCATACGTTTATCCTTGGTAGCTTTCGCCGCCTCTAAAGCTTTATTGTAATATTCATCGGTCTTTTCGTAATCGCGCAACAGGTCGTAGGAGGTTCCAATGTTAAGTAAAGATTTTGCTCTTTTTCTCAGGTCAGAAGCGTTGTATTCCAGCGCTTTCCTATCAAATCCAATAGACTTTTCATAATTGTTCCGGAAATAAGCTGTATTGGATAGGATGGTATAGAATTGAGTCATACTGATGGAATCCAATGGTGTCTTCTTTGCTAACGCAATGCCTAAAAAAACAATGGAATCTGCCTCATCCAAACGTTGAAGCGAAGAAAGCGCGCTTCCTTCACCGATATACGACTCGATTACACCACTTCTTTGTCCAATTTCCTTACCAACCGCTTGAGCCTTTCTATAAGTGACTAGGGCGCTATCTTGATAACCTGTGGTTTCAAAATATTCTCCCTTAGCCAAGAGCGCATTGAGTATTCCTGTTTTGAAGCCCAATCTAGATGATAACTCTGCCGATTGTTCTAAATAGTTGACAGCGTCATCTTGGTTTTCAAACTTTAAAGCTTCATAGAGATTAAGGTAAGCGCTAATGGCAAGGGTATCATTTTTATGAAGTTTTATTACCTTTTTTAAGGAATCCGCCTCACTTTGGGCTAATAGAGAAGTTCCTGTGAAACAGAATATCAAACCTAAAAGAAAGCAGTTTTTTTTCCTCATTGGTATTGGTATATGAAGCCTTATTTTAATAAAGCTTATACTTAACTTCCGTTATTGACCTTATTCCTATGCAACTTTGAACTATTATAAATTCTGGGTGGCACAAAGGTTTCAGGGACTCGAGGGGGAGTGTAATTAGAGATTTTCATGCTCGGTGGGTTGGTGGTTATCTTTTAAAGATATTGAAAACTATGCTTTTTTCAACATTTTGGAAGTAGCAAAAGCCAATTTGGCTATATAGTAGTGGTTCTTTTCATCTTCTTGAATATCTAATGTTTGACTTTTCGAAAGGACTGCAAAAACTAAAAAAATCTCACGAGTTTTGAGTTTTCTATACGAAGAAGAGAGACGGCTCAAGTTCTATTCGTTATTTAAAGAACTTGAGAAATTATCAAGAAAGGTATCTACGCTATTTAGACTCTTGGATTCTGGACAGGGTCTGGCATAGAAATAGAGGGAGTGTCTTTCGACCGTGATACCAAAAGTTTCTTCTACGCACTTCTTGATTTTATTTATCCTGTCATCCTTGAACTCCACAACCTTACCCGATTCTATGAAGATGATGTGATCGTGACTGCCTCGGAAGTAACATCTTTCGTATTGAGCCATTCCTTTGCCAAACCTATGGCTGGTTATCAAACCTGCGTCTTCATATAACCTTATGTTATTGTAAATAGTAGCCATACTGACCTTATAGTTTTTCAGTCTAAGTTGGTGATGCAGTTCCACTACATCAAAATGGCTGTCAAGATTATAGATTTCTTCCAAAATGGCTAAGCGTTCTGAAGTTGTTTTATGGCCTCTGGTATTTAAAAACTCAATAAATACATTTTTAACAATGGTCACCTCATTTTCATCAACTTCTGATGCAGATTTTGAGGAGGTCCAATTTTTACTTTTATTATCGTTTGTGTTCTCCATTTTAATTGATTTGGTTTACGTATTGAGTAGGTTCGGGTATACCACCTTTTACTCTTTAAAGCACATTTTACAGTTCAGGTAGTGACTTTTAACTTTGATGGTTTACTGGCTTTTCGCCGCTTTTTAAATTTTCGATTATACCAAATCAAAAATCCAGTTATGGGCAGGCTAGCACTTATCAGACTGGCAAAAAAGGCGAGGAGTTTTCCAGGAAATCCAAGAATGCTCCCTGTATGAATATCGTAATTCATCCAATCTATTTTCCCTCCATTGTCAAAATCGTGCATGGTTTTTTTCTGAATCAATTTGCCATTTTGACTATCATAAGTTTCGATAATTGCTTCGGTTATATGCCCATTATCGATGTAGATATTGATTGGAGATATTTTCGTGGTTGAAGGTGTTAGCCAATATCGTATCGAATTTGGATATTTTTGTTGAATCGTTTTATCCACAAATTCTATGGGGTCCTCAATTTGTACAGAATTCAGGTTCGTATTGCTCATTTGATTGGTTACTTGCGTTTTTTTATATCCCATATTGGCAAACCAGTGTACCCCATTTTTAAACCACTCATAGGACCACGAAAGACCGGTAATTATGCTTACCAATAAAACCAAGGAAGCATAGAAACCTAAAATATTATGCAAGTCGTAGTTTTTTCGTTTCCATTTGGTTGTTGGTTTCCAGCGAAACCAAGTGTTCATCTTAAACGCCTTTTTATTCTTTGGCCACCACAGTATAATTCCTGTAACTACAAGAATTAAAAAAAAGAGTACCGAAAGGGCAATTATCCGGTTTCCTATTGGGCCTAACAAAAGACTGGTATGGGTAAATTCCACCAGATTGAAAAATTCCCATTTAGTATTTTCAACTTCCAGGACCTTACCGGAGTAAGGATCTACATATATTCGGTAGAAGTAATCCATGGTTTCACCATACCATGTAAAAAGTCCAGTCTCTTCGAGTGGCTTAAACTTGTAAATCTGTACCATTGAAGCCCTATCCAAAGAGGTATATCGCACGATAAAATTAGCCTTATGCTTATTATCTATAGCTTGCTCGGCGTTGGCAATCATTTTTTCAACGGAAACAGTTTTATCGCCAATTATTTCTACTGTCCTACCAGGGTACATGGTGTCTTTAATGTCTTCCTGAAAAACATAAATACAACCCGTGATGGAGACAATGAATACAATTAAACCTGAAATTAGGCCAAGCCACAGGTGAAGCTTCCCGATGAACTTTTTGATTTTCAAATTGACCGTATGATTTAAAATGGGTAAGTAGATAAATAAAACCAAGAAGGCAGAACAGCCTTCTTGGATTCAATTTTTTTATTCTGAGGACTACCTAATTCTCAGAACTCCGAAAACGGATGAGCCTTCTCCAAACTCAATAATATTTTCCCCAACACCTTGTGGGGTAATGGTCCACATAGTTGCTGCAGAAAAATCGGCATTGTTTGCCGTTAGGACCGGGATTCCATCAACTTCTGAGATGGCCGTGGTAAAAGCTGCATCCGGTATGTTATTGGGAACGTCTATTTGGGTGAAATCTGGCCAACGTACCTGTGCATAATTCCAATTGGCACCATCGAGTCTTTCTTCCCAAGTTGGTGCATTCTCGCTTCGCACTTGGACTATTACATTACCTTCAGCTGTCATAAAATTTGGAGCAATAGGGCGCTGTATCCCAGTAGATTCCACTAGAGATACTTCATAATCCGGATCAAATTCATCGTTAGGTAAAATCCGGAGGACATAATCAGTAAAGTCTTGATTTGCAGCTGTCTGGGCTGAACGGAATGCAGTATCAATATGACTGAAAACATAGATATTATTATCTGGTCCTACTCCCAAAACTTCGCCATCACTGAAGAATCGGTCATCTGAAATTAGTGTGACCTGATCTGTATTACTATCTATTTTACCCACAAAGACTCCTTGACGACGCGTACCAATTAAATCAGTCTCGGAAGTATAATCCAATGCAATGTAAATATCAGTTCCACGCAGTACCGGTTTAATTTGTCTGAACACAAAATCTGGGGAGTCAAATTCCGCTGGATAATCAATGGCTTCAATAACTTCCATGGTAGTTGGATTCCAAACAATCATCAAAGATTCCCCAAATGGAAAGTGATACGCCTTGTCTTCGTTTACATAAAGCATTTGAGAATTGCTAGGGAAACTGGCTCCACCAAAATTGGTAAATGATAATGTTTCCCCTTCTATAAATTCATCATTTTCTCCAAAAGTATAGCGTGTTACCGAACCGTCCAGATTGACGGCAAGAAAGAATCCACTGCTTGGAAGACCTGAGATTCCTGTAAAGTCTTCAAACTCCAAAATATTGGCAGTATTGGAATTAAAATCAGGCTGTTGGTTGATTTCGCCTGTTTGATTTATGAGCGATACACTTCCCGATGGTGTGGATACGAATGAGTGTACCACAAAAAGCGACCCTTCGTCCATGGGGTCATCATCGGTCATCGGGTCATCATCCGTGACTCCTACATCATCCGTTTGTGTATCTGTATCATCGTCATTATTGCAAGAACCTGCCAAAACAAGCAGGATAAAAAAAGAAAGAAAGGTATTCAATTTTAAAAATTTGTTCATGATAAATATAGTTTAATAAAAAGTAAAAGATTAAATATTAATATTGAGCTTAAAGAACAGACTACGCCCTGGACGCTGCACCCCAAAGTTGTCAAAGACGTCCCTGTCCAGTATATTTTGACTTTCAACGGTAAGTGCCCAATTGTATGGCTTTCCTGGCAATCGATACGTTATACCCAGATTTTGGATGAACTGCGATGGAATAGTTATTCGGTTCGCGGCCTGTATGCTTTCCCAGTTTCTAAAAAATTCGTTGATAAAACGACCACCCCAGAATAGGGTAAGATCATCTCCAGATTTAATTAATTCATTAAACTGATAACTCGCTGAGCCATTGGCAAACAAATAAGGTTGATTGGGTATACGGTCACCGTTGAATACAGCAAAAGCACCTTCTTCAGCTGTGTTTCGAAAGTCTTGCCATGTAGCATTACCTGAAATTTTAAGTCGATTGTTGAAACCACTCCAACGTGCGGTAAGCTCTGTCCCTATGGAAAGGGCTGAAAAAACATTCCTGAAAACAAATAAATTCTCAAACCCAAGCAGCTGGATGAGATTTTCTGTGTCACGAAGAAAACCATTGACACCAAAACTCCAATCATCTTTGGAGTCAATACCGCTGGCATACGAAAAACTAATATTCGCATTATTAGTTCGTTCAGCCGATAAATCCAAATTTGGACGTATTTGGGCACCATCTCCAAATACTTCCCTAGCCGTGGGAACCCGGGCTGCTCTTTCATAAGAGGCTTTAACCTGTACATTCTTGATTAAATTAAAGCGAAGACTCGCACCTACACCCCAAATGTTCTCATCAGAATCTCTTTCAATAATTTCGCCGGCAAAGCCCAAAGACTCTCCTCTGATATTTTGTTGATAGTTTTTGACGAACGTCAGGAACTCCAATTTATCCTCAATACCGGTCCACTCATATTCAATACCGCTAACCAATGCGAAGGCCCTTTGTTCTACAGCAAGTGGGTCAGGAGTGTCAGGATCTGTAATTCGGAAGTTTTCTCCGGAACGAATGGTTTGGGTAGGTGCTAAAGAAAATCGAAAGGAGCTTGATGAGTTCAATTCATATTCCGAAAGAACACGAGCATAGTAATTATTGTCCCAAATTTCTTGGTCAAAAGGGAAATCCTCTATTTCTCCCAATGAAGTTCCTGTAAAAACACATTCTCCTAACCAATTGTAACGACAATTACTTATATCAAAAAGACTTACTGAATTATAGGAGTACCCAATGTTTATATCACTTGACCATTTCTTGTTCCACTCTTGATCCCATCGCAATAAAGCACCAAATACGGTTTCATCGGTCGTGGCCTCACCATAAGGAATCGATTGAAAATTATTGTTTTGGATATCTCTATCGAACTCGTTGTAGAATGCGGTAAAGGATAGTTTATTAGCCCACGTAATGTCTGTAAAACCCAATTCCAAATTTGCGCCAATGGCTCGATAGTCGTCATGAAAACGTTCAGCGTTAACAGGAACAGGACGTCCTCTTTCATCATCAACTTCAACATCTATTTTATAATTATTGTTGGTGAAGTCGTAAAATCCACTCCCTCTTGTGAAAAACTTTTTTCCTTCTTTTTGATTTCTAAAATTAAAAGTGACCCGATGAGTGTTAAAAGAGCCCACTTGATAGGATGCTTCTGCACCAGTACCTAATATACCAGAGGAGCTTACTAGATTTATAGCTCCTCCTAAAGCATCTGCCCCAAAGCGTATGGGAACTACACCTTTATAAATTTCAACTCGCTCTAACAGATTAACCGGAACATTTGCAATACCATTGGGAAATCCCAGGAAGTTTAAGGGTATTCCATCCAGAAAAAAACGTACTTGTTCTCCTTGAAGACCATTAAGGGAAAATTGCGTATTGGAACCCAATCCGCCTGTTCTTCGGACCACAACTCCTTCGGTATTGGCCAATACATCCGCGAGTTCTATGGTTTGTAGTTTTACGTTTTCCGTTTCAATTACGGTTATCGCTTGTGCGGAACGTTCCAGTTCTGACTTTTTGGATTCGCCTTCAACTACAACTTCTTCAAGTTGTTCTGATGATTCCTGAAGCTTGAATTCCAAACCAGATACATCCGAATTCGTGAGGGTAATTTTTTTTTCTTGTGTGGCGTAGCCTAATAGTTGAAGGGTAAGCGTGTAGTTTCCAGAAGGAATGTTTTTTAAAAGAAACTGTCCGTTATTGTCGGTTGTTGCTCCTTTGCCTAAAGATTCTATGAGCACATTAGCAAAGGGTAAGGGAAATCCAGAGGCATCTGTGATTCTACCTGAAATGTTATAATTTTCCCGCTGAGTTTGGGACATACTTATCCAGGGCAGTAACAGAATCACTGCCAAAAACCATATATTTTTAAGCATTTAGGTGCAGATTTTGAATTTACCCCTATCCGTCATTGAAGTAGAAATCAGGTCACTTTGGAGGATGCTCGTAGTTTCCCCAATTCGTTCGCTTATTAAAGCGTACTTGGAATTGGGTTCAAGGGTTAGTTTTTTGTTATTACAGAATACGGTCTTTGTATTTTGAGAAGGATTGGAGATTTCAATGATACCCGAAAAGGTAACCTCACAATCATCACAAAATACTTTTTGGGGTTTTTCAGATGAAGAACGCACCATAATGTAATCAAGGTCTGTTTTGGTGCTTTGCGTACTTACTATTTTAGATGGTTCTAGGGTAGTACTACGCTCATTTTCGAATAGATGATTGCTGAACAATCCGGCCCCAAATAAAAGCAGTCCAACACAAGCAGCTGCAGCTATTTTGAAAAGACCATATCCATGAGTATCTTTCTTAAAAGAAGAATCTGATTGTATTTCAGAGATATCTTTTGTCAAAATTTGCCAAACGCGTCGTTCGGAACTTTCCAAATCCTTCTGAGTTAAGCCCACTTCCTCCGTATCAGGAGAGCTTAGCCAAGTCTCTACCAACACCCTTTCTGTGGGTGTACAGAGCCCGGCTACGTATTTTTGCAATAAACTTTTGGAAACCTTCATCGTTTTTAATTGTGCTTCTATAATATAGTAGCACAACTTATGTGATTCCCTTAGCGGAGATTCAGAAAAATAAAAAACCAATCTGTTTCAAGTGCCTGCGAAGATGGCGTAGGGCCTTTGAAATATGTGCTTCAACCGTTTTTTCGGATATGCTAAGTTCCTTAGAAATTTCTCTATTATTTTTTCCTTTTACTCGGCTCAGGTGATAGACATTGCGACATTTTTCTGGGAGTTCTACGACCAATGCGTCTAACTTTTCTTGAAGCTCTTGTGCTTCATAATCCTGGTCTACCTTATTTTCCGTTAACTCTGATTTATCTTTTATCAACTTTAAATGTTTCCTACTGTTGTTTGTGTTCCTGATGTGAGTAAGTACGGCAAGTTTTGTAGCTCCTACCAAGTAGCCTTCCATAGATTGTTGAACTGTAATTTGGTTCCGCCTTTCCCAAATTGATAAAAATACATCGTGAACAATGCTTTCTGAGTGGGGAATATTTCCAAGTATTCCATAGGCCACATTGAACATCTTACGGTAATATTTTTTGTAAATCATCTCGAAACCCTTCGCGGATGCAAGATTGAATATGATAGGTGATTCCTTATCTGAAGCGGTATATTGTGATTGGGTTGCCTTAGATTTCATACTAAATATTGGTCCATAGTATATCCACTGGAAATGTTTAATGTTATCCTTGAAAGGATGAACAAATTAACATTAAATATCTGGAATGATTCTAAATAAAGCAAATTTTAACAGATATGTAGGGTGAAACGATATCTGGAGGTAATAAATATCTTACAGAATTTATGTTTTTTGTCAGGTGGGATTACACAAGACAAGACTTTATCTCTTAAACCTATTGAATTATTATTCTTCCTAAGCGATTTGATAATAAACTGGCGAGTTGGACGCAAACTTTATTTAAGAAGTTTTTGAACTTGGTTCAAACAAAACGGTCTCTTCTCTTTCAAACTTTTGTTTGTTTGGACAACGTCTCCCATAAAAGTACAGGGAGTACCTGTCCACGACAATGCCATAGGTATCCTCGATCATTCTTTGGATATCCTCTATCCTTGAGTCTTTGAACTCCTTGACCTCTCCCGTATCCGTGAATATAATGTGGTGGTCACCCCGGAAGTAGCACTTCTCATATTGGGTCGTGCCATTCCCGAACCTATGTCTCGTTACCAGACCTGCTTCTTTGTACAGTTTCATGTTGTTATAGATGGTGGCCATGCTCACCTTGTAGTTTTTAAAGCGCAAATGGTGGTACAATTCCACCACCTCAAATGCTTTGCTTGTTGATTTTGTATGTTTCTTCATTTCGCTAAACTAAATTTGGCTCATTCAGAAAATACAAAACCCGCAACTTAAGTTGCGGGTTTATTACGCGGATGAAGAAGGATTTTGTTCCAACGTCCCTCTTACGGCATTTTGCAAATGCCAAAGTCTTAAAAACAAAAAACCGCTAGAATAAATTCTGCGGTTTTCTATTTTCAAGCTTTTCACTTGTTTGCGGAGGAAGAGGGATTCGAACCCCCGGAGGTGTGACCCTCAACAGTTTTCAAGACTGCCGCATTCGACCACTCTGCCATTCCTCCTTTTTGCGGGTGCAAATATAACAAGCTTTTTTGTTTCTGTGAAAGTTTGTAAACTTTAATTTTTCTGCACCAAAATTCAAGGGTAACCCAGTACTTTTGTAGCCATGGATGAATGGTATTACTACCCGCTTCTGGTGGCTGTAGGTTTTGCAGTCGGTTTTATAAATACAATAGCGGGTGGCGGCTCCCTTTTATCACTTCCTACGCTTATTTTTATTGGCTTGCCGCCTGCTATGGCCAATGGCACAAATAGAGTGGCCATTGTCATCCAAACGGCCTTAGCCACGGCTGGATTTAAAAGTAAGGGAGTTTCTACGTATCCTTTCAGTCTGTACCTGGGGACTTCCGCTTTTCTGGGGTCCATTATCGGTGCCCAAATTGCCGTAGATGTTGATGGAGAGGCTTTTAATCGCATTTTAGCCATTGTCATGATGGCCGTTGTGCTCATCATTATTTTCAAGCCCAAAATGAAGTTAGAGGAAATGGAGGAACGCCTTACAGGGAAATATCTATGGTTGGGAATTGTGGTGTTTTTCTTCTTTGGGATTTATGGTGGATTTATTAATGCAGGGCTCGGCTTTTTGATGATTCTCTTTATGCATTTTGTAAACCGAATGAATTTGGTTAGGGTGAACGCCACCAAGGTTATGGTAGTATTTATCTATATGTTATCTGCATTGGCAGTTTTTGCCCTAAATGATAAGGTAAACTGGAAACTGGGGTTCATTTTGGCCATTGGCAATGGTTCTGGAGCATGGGTGGCCAGTAGATTCTCCGTCAGGAAAGGAGATGGATTTATCAAAACCTTTTTAGTGATTATGGTCATCGCAATGGCCATAAAACTTTGGTTTTTTACTTAGTAATTAACGTATTCTACAATTTCAAGTCCATACCCTACCATTCCTACTCTGCGTGTTTTACCTGAGTTGGTCAACAAACGGATTTTAGAAATATTCAAATCGTGAAGAATCTGAGCTCCTATACCGAAATCTTTGTTATCCATTTCAATTTTAGGGGCTTTTGTGATGCCTTGTGCTTGTAATTCCTTGAATTCCGCCAATCTGCCTAAAAGGTTCATCGATTGATTGCCCTGGTTGATGAATATCATCGCACTTTTCTCTTCGGCATTGAGAACGTTGAACATTTTATGGAGTACTTCGTCTGGATTGTTGGTCAGCGTTCCCAACATATCATTGTTGACTAAAGTAGAGTTGATTCGAGTGAGAATCGGTTCTCCACTTTTCCATTCGCCTCTTACCAATGCAATATGAATTTGGTCGTTGGTGGTTTGTTTATACGCTCGAAGGCGAAAATCTCCAAACCGTGTTTTTATGTCAAAAGCTTCTTTGCGCTCAATCAGACTGTCATGCTCCATCCGATAAGCAATCAAATCTTCTATGGACACAATTTTAAGGTTGAATTTTTTGGCTACTTCCATAAGTTGTGGGAGTCTGGCCATCGACCCGTCCTCATTCATGATTTCTACAATTACTCCAGCCGGTTGAAGCCCTGCTAAACGCGCAAAATCAATGGCAGCTTCGGTATGGCCTGTACGTCTCAGAACACCACCTTCTTTAGCAATCAATGGGAAAATATGTCCTGGTCTAGCCAATTCATGAGGTTTTACGGATTTATCCGTAAGGGCCAAAAGTGTTTTAGCTCGGTCTGAAGCTGAAATGCCTGTAGTGACACCATTTCCGCGTAAATCAACTGATACTGTAAACGCGGTTTCCAACGGGTCTGAGTTATGGGTTACCATCATCCCAAGGCCAAGCTGCTTGCAACGTCCTTCGGTCAAGGGTGCACAAATCAACCCTCTTCCATAGGTAGCCATAAAATTCACGGTTTCAGGAGTAATCAGTTCAGCGGCGGCAACAAAGTCACCCTCATTTTCCCGATTCTCATCATCGACAACAATGATTACCTTTCCTTGTTTTATATCAGAAATAGCTTCCTGAATCGTGTTAAGCTGTATTTTTTCTTTAATGATCATTTTATTCTTGAGACGTCTTTTTTTCTTTTTTCTTAAACTTAAAGAATTTGGTTATTCGCTCTACTAAATTACCATCACCCATTAGTCCGCGGTCTGCAGTAGCCCGTTGGGTTAAAAAGATACCCAAAGGAAGCATGATTAATGTGGATAACCAGGCGCCAAAGGCTGGATGTATGTTTCCTTCCTTAGCATAATTTCCCGCAAAAACACCAATAAAATAATAGGTCAAAAATAATACAATCGCAACAACCATTGGAAGCCCCAAGCCTCCTTTTCGTATGATGGCTCCTAAGGGCGCACCTACAAAAAACAGAATGATACAGGAAAACGCCAGTGCATACTTTTGATGTAGCGATAGGATGTGGCTATTGTAAAACTTGAATCGTTTTTGCAGTTCGTCTTTTTTTGACTTTACTGTGTTCAGAATACCGGTAACCGTGGTCTTGGAATTGTTAATGACCTGAAGTTGTTGCCAGATAGGCATTTCATCTAAAAGTTCATCCGTACTTTGGATACTATCCTTTTTCACTTCTAATTCAGGCTCACCTTCAACTTCAGTCTCTATATCATCAATGGTTTTTTCTTTTACCACTTCTGCACTTTCCAGTCTCAGGCTATCTTTTTTGGAGAGTAGGGGAAAAGCCCCCATGCGTCTGGAAATATTTTTAGAGAAAGCTTCTACCTTTTTTAGATTATCATCACCCAAAGAATCGATATCTTTTATCAAACGGGTCACATTTTTCATTTTGTTGGTCGTGATATTCCCATCTTCCTCCAAATCCTGGTTGTTGAGTTCAGATATATCAATATTGATGGTGTAGGTCTCAAACTTAGACTTTGCAAAGGGATGCTTTCTTCGGTCTTTGTTGGCTTTAGGTTTTAATTCCTCGTAATAATTGCCATCTTTTAAAACCAATTGGATAATATCAGATTCTTCACTACTGATTAGTTCCCCTCCTTTTGCTTTTATTACGGTATTGTTGACGCCTTGCCTCGTTTTTTTATGGATAATAACGTTTTCCAGGAACCTATCTTGTTCCCCGTATTTGCGGTCTACTTTGATGTTCATTCCTTCTCCTGTTCCTTCAAAGTCACTAAAAACCCCTTCAGTTATAGCTGCTGCAGGTTTTACCTTTGCAATGTTTCTTCTGAGGTTAAATGTTTTTTGTTCTGATTTTGGAATAACATTATTAGCAAAAAAGAAGGTAACGCCACCCAAAAGAGTAACAAAAATAATAAGGCTGCGCATGGCTTTTTGAAGCGAAATACCAGAAGCCTTCATGGCGGCAAACTCATAGTTTTCGGCAAATGTACCAAAGGTAAGAATGGAAGAGAGTAAAACAGTCAGTGGCAGCACCTTGTCCACTAGGCTGGGCATATAATAAAAGAGGAATTTGCCGATGATGACCAATCCCAATCCTTTTCCAGCCAAATCATCTATGAAGAGCCATATTCCTTGGAATATGAATATGACCATCAAGATTAGAAAGGAACTGAAAAAATTATAAAGAAATCGCGATAGAATATATCGGTCAAGAATTTTTAAATCCAATGCTTAGTTTCTTATAATATAATACCCTTCGTCTTCGTACTTTTTCTCATCAAAGGTAAACAAGGTATTGGATAAGGCCTGATTGGTTTTAAAAGAATTAACGGTTATCGTGGTTTTGGTTCCATTGCTGCCAGTTTCAATCAGCTTGTAAATGTGCTTGGTTTCGGCATCGATACCCAATAGAATTGAAGTGATTTGGGAGTTGGTATCGATTGGGGTTAACTTCACATATTGAATTTTTCTTCCTTGTACATTTTGTAGAATGTCCCATTGGTATGTATGTCCTTCTCTATAAAATGTCAGCATTTTTGAAGGGGTAATGGTATTTTCATCGTTGGACTTGTCTTCAATGGTCACTTCCTCATTATCTGGAACAACGGTATATACTTTTTTGCCATCGTATAGTTGTTTGGAGCCAAAGAGGTCTACAAGGTATTTGTCACCCATTAAGGTAGCGTTTCCTCTCGTTTCACTTTTAGTATTGGCTTCGGTATTTTCCAAACTGTATTTGAAGTCTACAAAAATGTTATCGTAGTGGGTTACTTTGGTATAGACTTCATCCAGTAGCGCTTTTGCTTTTGGCGAATTCTGGGAAAATCCCAAAAACCCTACCATTAGGATAAAGGTGGAGATATGTATTTTTTTAAACATGGTGTGTTTTATTTAGTTTCATTTTCCAATAGTTGTTCTAGGGAGTAGATATCAGGGACAAGTACTTGTCTTGCCTTGCTCCCCTCAAATGGACCAACAATGCCCGCCGCTTCCAACTGGTCAATGATTCTACCGGCCCTATTATATCCCAATTTCAGTTTTCGTTGTATCAAAGATGCTGAACCCTGTTGTGCTGTCACTATTACTTCTGCAGCTTCTCGGAACATGGCATCTCTGTCCGCGATATCATAATCAATACCCGTGCCAGAATCTTCACCTACATATTCAGGTAGTAGGTGGGCTTCAGGATATGCACGTTGTGAACCAATATACTCAGTTATTTTACCTACTTCGGGCGTATCTACAAAAGCACATTGCAATCGGGTCACATCGTTACCTTGTGTAAAGAGCATATCTCCCCGACCAATCAATTGGTCAGCACCTTGGGCATCCAAAATCGTTCTAGAATCAATTTTTGAAGTAACCCTAAAGGCAAGTCTCGCCGGGAAATTGGCCTTGATGATACCGGTAATCACGTTTACCGAAGGACGTTGTGTAGCGATAATCAAATGGATTCCAATGGCCCTAGCCAATTGTGCTAGACGGGCAATTGGAGTTTCTACTTCTTTTCCAGCGGTCATTATCAGGTCAGCAAACTCATCAATGACCAAAACAATATAGGGTAGGAACTTATGTCCATCATTGGGATTAAGCTTACGCTCTTTAAATTTTGTATTGTACTCCTTAATATTTCTCACCATAGCTGTTTTAAGAAGCTCATAGCGATTATCCATCTCAATACAAAGGGAGTTCAACGTATTAATGACCTTGGTCGTATCAGTTATAATAGCTTCTTCAGAGTCTGGAAGCTTTGCTAAAAAGTGTCGCTCAATTTTGTTGTACAAGGTAAGCTCTACTTTTTTCGGGTCAACTAAAATGAATTTTACCTCTGCTGGATGCCTTTTGTAAAGCAAGGAGGTTATTACTGCATTAAGTCCTACAGATTTTCCCTGACCCGTAGCCCCCGCCATCAATAAGTGTGGCATTTTGGCCAAGTCCACCACAAAAGTTTCGTTGCTTATCGTTTTTCCAAAAGCAATGGGCAATTGCATTTCAGCTTTTTGGAATTTGCTCGAAGCAATCACAGAACGCATGGAGACGATGGTCGCATTCTTATTAGGCACTTCTATACCAATAGTGCCCTTTCCAGGAATAGGAGCTATAATACGAATACCCAAAGCAGCCAAGGAAAGCGCAATATCGTCTTCTAAGTTTTTAATTTTTGAGATTCGAATTCCCGCTTCTGGAACTATTTCGTAAAGGGTTACCGTTGGACCAATAGTCGCTTTAATTTGGGCAATGCCTATCTTGTAGTTTTTGAGTGTGCTTACAATTTTGTTTTTATTTTCTTCAAGTTCTTCTTGATTTATCGTAATTCCGCCTGAAGCACCATGTGGGTCCAATAAGTCAAGGGACGGAAATTTGTATTGGCTTAATTCAAGCTTTGGGTCAAATTCACCAAAATCCTTGACCAACTTTTCAGATTTTAGATTCTTTTCTTCCTTCTCTTCAACAACTTTCTCAACTTTCAAACCGATATCCGCAATTTCTTCTTCTTTTTCGGGCAGATTTACATCCAATCCGGCTTCTTTTACAACAGGAGGAATATCCTTTTTATGGGTGTATGTATCTATTTTTTCCGTTTCCGTGTCTTCCATGCTGAGTTCAATACTATTGTCCCCGGCAGCGACAGTTGCCATAGCAGGTGTTTTTTTCTTTGGATTTGTTTTGAACGAATCACGTTGTTTACGGAAAAAGTTTGCGAATCCTTCTGGAGTAAAATTGAAGAGTCTCACTAGAATTACAATCAATACAAAAACGAGAATCAAGAATATGCCAATCTTACCTACATAATCTTGAAGAAAATCGTTCATTTCAAAGCCAATTGAACCTCCTAACAAGGGCTGTTCATAGGCAAAGAAACCTAGGGAAATGGAAACCCAAATGGTTCCTAACATGCCCCAAATCCACTTTGATATGAGACCTTTTCGGTTTAACCCTAGAAAAAGATATAGACCAGTTATAGCTAAAAGTAGGGGGAAGGTAAATGAAGCCAATCCGAAGCCCTTGTACATAAAAAAGTGGCTTACAGCTGCCCCAAATTTGTTTAAAAGGTTGCTAGCCTCTGCATTTCTATCCTTGAATTCACTTAGAAGGCTTTGGTCTTCCTGCCAGGTGAAATAATAGGACATGAATGAAAAAAAGAGGGCAATACTTAGCACAATCAACAGACTTCCAAAAATAATTTTGTTCTGTTTGGACAGCGCAAAGGACATCTTCTTTTTTGAGGCTGAAGACTTTGATTTTGTTCTCTTTTTGGCCATTAAGTACTTAAATAACGGGGCTAATTTACAAATTTACGAGTCCAATAAGGCCCTTGGATGAGGTTTAGAATAGTTTAGGTACGTAGATAATGAATCCTACAATACTTGCCAATATGGATACAATCATAACGGCTCCAGCAGAAATATCTTTTATAAGACCAATCTTTTTATCATGTTCAGGTTGTACATAGTCCGCCAATTTTTCGATAGCCGTGTTGGCGCCTTCAATACCCATAACCAAGCCTATTGAAATAAGCTGGATGATCCATTCTGTTGCTGAAATACTAAAATAGAATCCTGCAGCAGTCACCACGAGAGCGATGACGAACTGTATTTGTATGCTGGCCTCGGTTCTGAGTAAAAGGAACATACCTTTTAGAGCGAAGCCAACACTTTTGATTCGATTTACAAAAAAAGATTCTTTAGGCATTCATTAAGGCGTCCAGTGCAGCTTGGTAATTAGGTTCATCCGCAGTTTCGGCAACTTGTTCGGTATAGGTCACTGTTCCGTTTGTATCCAAAACCACTACCGCGCGTGAATGCAAGGTTTGAAATGCGCTATCCGCAAATTCCACACCGTAATCCTTACCAAATTTTCCAGTCTTGTAATCTGATAGCATTTCTACATTTTCAATGCCTTCAGCGCCGCAGAATCTCGCTTGGGCAAAAGGAAGGTCTTTAGAAATACACAACACTTTAGTGTTGTCCAAGCTTGCTGCTTCTTTGTTGAATTGTCGAATGGATTTAGCACAAGTTCCCGTATCCACACTGGGAAAAATATTGAGAACCAGTTTTGAGCCCTTGAAGTCTTCTAAAGAAGCTTCGGATAAATCAGATTTAGTCAATGTGAAACCTGGAGCTGCATTTCCGGAGGCAGGCAGTTCGCCAACGGTTGTGGCAGCAGCGCCACCTAGAGTTATAGATGCCATAACGTAATTTTTAAGTTTGGTGTGAAGGTAAAAATATTCACTATGAAGAACTAGGTTCTTTTAGAATTTTTAATAACAAAAGAATGATAGTTTTTTAAGCTGTAACGGGTGTTGCCAATTGTTTGATTTTGATTTTTAATGCAGCAAACAATAAAGTCATAAAGGGGCTTAACCAGTTGAAAATGGCATAGAAAAAGTATTCGCCAACACTTACACCCAAAACACCGCTGTGATACGCACCACAGGTGTTCCATGGAACCAAAACAGAAGTTACCGTACCCGAATCTTCGAGTGTACGGCTTAAATTTTCAGGTGCGAGCCCTCTTTCTTTATAGGCTTTGGAAAACATTTTTCCGGGTACTACCAAGGCCAAGTATTGGTCTGAAGCAGTCACATTCAAGGCAAGGCAACTGCCCACTGTACTAGCGAAAAGTCCAAAAGTAGTTTTGGCCAAACTTAAAAGGGATTTGGTAATACGCTGAAGCGCACCTATACCATCCATAATACCCCCAAAGACCATAGCACATACAATAAGCCAGATGGTCCCCAACATCCCAGCCATACCTCCTGAAGAGAATAAATCATTTAGGGCGGGGTCTGGAGTTTTTATTGAAGTATCTATTGTGATAGCATTTAAGATGCCTTTATATCCCGACTCAAAATTCAAAGAATCTCCTCCTCCTAAGTTTGCCACAATATCTGGTTGAAAAAGCAAAGCAAAAACACCCCCTAGAAGGGTTCCGATTAACAAGGCCAAAAGGGGAGGGGCCTTCTTCACAATCAAAAAGATTACAGCTACGGGAACTATAAAAAGCCATCCGCTAATATTAAATGCAGAATCAATGTTTTTAAGGATAGCTGCGGTGTCTGCAACTCCAGAAGTATCAATAGTAAATCCTAAGATGATAAAAACCACCAAGGTTATGGAAACGGTTGGGATGGTGGTCCAGGCCATATAACGAATATGAGAGAACAAATCTCCACCCGCCATTGCCGGAGCTAAGTTGGTTGTGTCACTTAACGGAGACATTTTATCTCCAAAATAAGCGCCAGAAAGAACTGCCCCCGCCGTCATACCCAAAGAGATTCCTAGAGCTTCCCCAATACCGATTAAAGCAATTCCCACTGTTGCGGCGGTAGTCCAGCTACTTCCGGTGGCAATCGAAATTATGGCACAAATAATGACACATGCGGCCAAGAAAATAGTTGGATTCAATATTTGAAGACCATAATAAATCATTGCGGGAATGATTCCGCTTACCAACCACGTACCGGATAGCGCCCCCACCATTAACAGGATGAGCAAAGCCCCAGTAGTCGATTTAACATTTTCAGCCACTTCGGCAATCATCTGTTTATAGGATACCTTGTTGAAAAAACCAACTATAGCGGCAACTGCGCCTCCTAAAAGAAGAATAAATTGGTTGGAACCACTCAACGCATCATCACCAAACACGTAGACGTTGTAGGCTAACATAGCAACCAAAGCGAATACAGGAATCAATGCTTCCCAGATGTTTAATTCCCTATTTTCAATAACTTTCTCGTTTTGTCTATACTTGGCTTTTTGCTTTTTTTCGGACATGGGTATACGTTTGGTCGGGAGTAATATTACAACTTTGACCCTAGCTTTGCAAAAAAACGAAGTAGCTGAGGAATTAGGCTTCCACTTCGACCCTATTTAAAACGCCATGCTTTATCAAGCAATCGCGCATAGCGAGGTAGGTTTGGTGAATATCATTATCAAGGCCTATGGAGAATCGTATAAGTCCATCGGTCAATCCCATGGATTGCTGCTCTTCCAAGGGGATTTCTGATGAGGTAGAAGTGCCTGGAGCACTAAATAGCGTTTTATAAAAGCCTAGACTCACAGCTAAATACCCTAAATTTCGTTTTTGCATAGTTTCCATCAAGGCGTTGGCCGTATCAAGATTTCCGACATCTATAGTTAAAAGTCCACCATAACCATATTCATGTATCATCTGAGATTTCATGGTCTCATGTCCTTTATGACTTTTCAGGCCTGGATAAACCACTTTTAATCCATCATTCTCAAAAAGCTTAGCAAGGTAATGTGCATTTTCACTATGCTTTTTCATTCTGATGTGCAGGGTTCTTAGGTTTTTAAGAATTGAAGCCGCACGAAGACTGTCCAAAGTACTCCCTAAAAGCATTCCAGCACCATCATTAACATCTTTTAATTGAAGACAAAAATCTTTGGATGCACAAACTACACCAGCAACTGCATCACTAGTGCCATTTATGAATTTGGTAAGACTATGAATCACAATGTTAGCACCCAATTTTGCTGGAGCGATGCTTAAAGGTGAAAATGTATTGTCCACCACTAAGGGGATATCGTGCCTTTTTGCCAATTGAGCCAACGCGAAAATATTCGATACTTCCAGAAGAGGGTTGCTTATGGCCTCGCAATAAATCATTTTTGTTTTTGGAGTAATGCTTTTTTCAACTTTTGAAATATCCGTAGTATCTACAAAAGAGGTTTGGATATTGAATTTCTTTAGAAAGTTCTTCATCAATGCATATGTTCCACCATATATGGTTCTGCTGCTCACAATATGGTCGCCCGCATCGCAGCATTGAAAGATTACAGATGAGATGGCACCCATACCACTGGCATAGACATTGGCACTCTCGGTACCTTCAAGGGAAGCAAGTGCCTCACCTAAATATAAATTTGAAGGAGAGGAGTGTCTGCTATATAAGTAACAACCTTCGGTATTGCCCTCGAAAGTGTCAAACATTGTTTTTGCGGACAAAAATGTATAGGTTGAAGAGTCGGAGATGGAGGGATTTACTCCTCCGAATTCCCCAAAGTATTGTAGGTCCTGAATACGTTGTGCTGCATTGTCTTCCATGTTATTAATTTTTATCAAAAGTAAATTTGTGAGATAGTGGACTTGTATGTCCGTTCCCTCCAGCAGACTTTTTTGGCTGCTTCTGTCTATAAAATCCCGCGGAATGATGG
>JBCCXJ010000040.1:0-20749 GCA_039191905.1 Bacteroidota bacterium
ATTGCGTGGGACCATATTAATGTGTTCCCAACCTTTGAAGGCTACGTGGAGCAGTTCAAGATTTTTGTGGATGGCATAGTGAGAGGGGGAAGCATTACCTATAATATTGAAGATGAAACCTTGAAAGAAGTGGTGGAAGCTTCGGAAAATACCATTCGAAAATTCCCTTACGATACGCCAACGTATCAGGTTGTGGATGGCCAAACTTTGTTGGATACCCCTGAGGGTGATATGCCCATTGAAATCTTTGGGAAGCATAATTTGAACAATTTGGCCGGCGCCAAATGGATATGCCAGCAAATGGGCGTGGATGAAGCTGACTTTTACGAAGCCATTGCATCCTTTACCGGAGCTTCAAAACGAATGGAGAAGATTGCCGAGAAAGGAAGCACCGTAATTTTTAAGGATTTTGCCCATTCTCCAAGCAAGGTAAAGGCCACTACCAACGCTGTGAAGGAACAGTATCCCAACCGAAGACTGTTGGCCTGTTTGGAACTACATACGTACAGTAGCTTAAATGCCGAGTTTTTACAGGAATATCAAGGCGCTTTGGATAGGGCGGATGAAGCCGTTGTTTTTTACTCTCCGGATGCCGTTAAGATTAAAGGCCTGGCTGAAGTCACCGAGTCTCAAATTAGGTATGCTTTTGAAAATAAGAACCTCGAGGTTTACACGGACCCAAGTGCGTTTCAGGAATTTCTTTTTGGACAAAGTTTGGACAACACGGCTTTGTTGTTAATGAGTTCCGGTAATTATGGCGGGTTGGATTTTGACCAACTGAATTAAAATCAGCTTGGTGTATTCTTTGAATGAAGGACCTACTCGTTTTCTAGTTTTAGGTCCTTAAAAATTTCTTTGAACATTTCTCCGGGGTCTATATCGATTGCCAAAGCAATTAAATACAATTCATCTGCTCTTAACTTAGTTGACTCGTTCAAAGTTAGTTGAGATAGTCTTGCTTGGCTAATTCCCGTTCTTCTTGAAACCATCGCCCGGTTAACTGATTTTTTAGTTAAGTATAGTCCTAAAGAAGTCATAGCCCTTTCGAATTTGTTTAGATAAATGTAATTCTTGAATAGAAAATTGTAGAATTTCTATAGTTCTCTTTTGAATTAAAATAGAAAATCTTTATATTTATATAGATTTTCTAAAAAATACTATCAAAAACTATAAATCATGAATAAAAGATACACCAAAGCAGATTTGGAAGAGCTGGTTTACAAGCAGCTGGAAAACTTAAATGCCATGCACGATTTGTTGGAGATTATGAAGTTTCAAAACGATTTGATTCAAAACATCAATAAAACCTTACGGGAGGAAATAGGTCAATTCAAGGAACGGCAGGTGATGTATCCCACAGGAAGGAAATCGTGAATGTTTTCTGGGTTTATTAGGGCCAAGGTTTGAACTAGATTTCTTATCGTAGCTTAGGTTATACCCTTTGTTCTAATGCGTTTTTTATTGCTTCAGTGCCATATGTTCTACTAGCAATGTCTTTGGCCCAAGTTTGATAGGTAAGCTTGGATGGATGAACACCGTCACTAAAAAAATCTTCTTTTTTCACGTTTAATTGAAATTTTTTCATCCATCCCTCCAAAGTGACCTTATCTCCGAAGTAGTACACATCTTTGAACTCATTCACTACTTTTTGCAATTCCTCGCCTAAAATTTCCACAAGGTTGCCTATTGTAAACTTAATGAGCGGTGTGAATGCGGGAAACTCTTTTATAGGCGGCATATTGCAAAAGACTATCACAGCCCCTGGGAACTTTGTTTGAAGCGATGCTATTAATCCGCGAACCTCATTTTTCCATTTGGATGGACGGTTTAAGGTAAACGCATCATTGCCGCCTAATCCAACAACGATGAGGTCAACTTGCTTCTCCTTAATTTTTGGGATTATTTTTTGCTCTACCCTTCGAGCGGTATATCCACTTCGTGCATATACTTTCCACTTTACGCTAACATGGAATAGTCTCGAAATCTCTTTCGCAAAAGTTCCCGTGAACCCCTCTTCGTGTGTTTCTGCACCAACACCTGCAATGGTACTTTCACCAATTGAAATCACGTTAAGCAATTTGCTAGAGTTACCATTTTGCAAATATTCCCCGTCAATTCCCTTGGCTTCGGGTAGTTGGGGAACCTTAGCACGTATCTGTTTGCCTTGGTAATACATTAAGGGAAGTAGAGGAATGGAAATTAGAGCTCCGGCTAGGTATTTTGCATTCATGGTTTTGTGTTCAAATGGCTTTTTATGCCCTTTGTTTTGCAGGTATTTGTTAAAAACATAGATACGGATTGATAATAATTAATTAGGTGGTTTTTCAATATTAGAGTTGTTTTAATTACTCGTAAAGGTTTTAGCTATGATTTCGGCTTGAAAATCTTAGTTGGATTTTCTGGCAGAGAAATCGAATTGTTTAAAAGTAGAAAATTTTAAGCCTAGAAGAGAAGCCACGCTGAATTGTGGTTATTGTCCACAATTATTATTTTTTCTTTCCTTTTCTTATCAGCTTTAAAGCCCAATCGTAATGACTCGAAGTTGCTGAGATAAAATATGAACCTAGGGATGTTGTACCGGTCCATTTATATCTTTTTTTCTCAAAAAGTTCTTCATTCGAACAGCTTTCAATCACTTTTCTTACCATTTTAAATGAATTGCCAAGCATCTCACGTACCTCTTTTAAGTCAGTTTTTCTATACTTTTCCCAAATCCATTTGTTTAAATCTGGGGTAGTTTTCCAGGTATAGCCTTTAGCGGGTATGTCTGGTTTGGCTCCAGTCATTCCAACTTTATGCCAATCCAGCATCATCAAATGCCAATGGTGTAAATGCGCAAGAACGTCTCTTATATTTCGATTCATTGTTCCTAGGTTAAACTCGGCAAGCTGTTCTTCCAACGTATAATTGTCAATGTAGTCATTTAACTTATCGTAATTTTTCTGACTTAAAATCAATAGCTCGTCTTTTGTTTTTGGTCTCGGCATATTCGTTTTTTAACGGTCTGGGCTATGAATTCGTAGAGTAGCTATGAATTATGGCCCTTGTTGTGCTCAGTTACCATTTTAAAGCTTTCCCGTCCCTAAAGAACCCACCAGTTGGTCCATCTTTATTTAAAGTTGATGCCCAAACAATTCCTTTAGCACCCTCTTCTACGGGTCTAGCTCCGTATTCCTCTGTTCCAGGATAAGTTGCAACAAATCCAGGGCAGACAGAATTAATTTTTATTTAATCCTTGAGTTGCCTAGCAAGTTTGACCGTAAGCCCGTTTAATGCAAGTTTTGTCAGTCCATAGGTTGGAACTATTCCTTGATGAGCCGATAGTCCAAACACCGGATCTTGAAAAGAACCGGCACCACTTGAGACATTAACAATTCTACCGTTATCACTTTTTCTAAGCATTGGTATAAATGCTCGAATCATTCTCCAAGCTCCAAACAGGTTTGTATCAAATGCATTTTTTGCAAAATTCAAGTCAACATCCAAAGGTTGGGCTCCCATGTCGAAAAAAGCTCCAGCATTATTAATTAATACATCTAGCTTTTCATACCGTTTTTCAACTTCCTCTACCAAATTGTTAATTGATTGTTGGTCTATAATATCAACGACCAATCCTTCCGCATTTATTCTTTTGGCAAGTTCACTTACCTTGCTCATGTCTCGCGCGGTTATAATAACTCTATTGCCAGAATCAATAAGCTGTCGAGCAGTTTCGAAGCCAAGCCCTTCCTTTCTACTAACTCCTGTAATCAAAATAATGTCTTTCATATGTTCATTCCATTAAACACAGCGTCTTAGGCTATGAGTAGTTGCTAAAGGAAAAGAAGTTCGCAAAAAGGCCGAATGTGAGGAATGTTCGCAGAATATTCCGATTCGCACTTAGGACACTCAAGCAATTACTTATAGCCATTGTTGGCAGTAGTTAATAGTTTAATATTAGGTCATCAACAAGTTTGTTCCATAGATTATCCCTAAACCTTCTTGAGAAATATCCTGTATGACCTATTTTTTCAACATTCAAGTCCGTAGGTTTTATTAATTCTACTTCAGTTTCAGAATTATCATAATACTTCAGAATCTTATTAGCTGTGATTTTATTTGCAATTGGGTCGTCGGCTATTTGTATTGATTTTATAGGTGCTTTAACCTGTTTGAAATATTCAGGTATAATCGTTTTGTTGAACTCGTCCTCAAAGTAGTTAGGATTTATGCACCACTTTTTCCATTCAAGAGCGACACCCTTTGGTAAATTTTGCCCTTGTTTAATTTTTTTAGCATTGGCATAGCCGTAAGTCCTTGTGGTTATAGGAATGAACAAAAACCATAGTGGTGGCATCATAACTTTATAAGGAAAACTCATATCCCGCCAATATCCTGTTGAAGAAGCTATTAAAATTATTTGGTCTATTGCATAGTTGTTTTTCATAAACCCAATCTGCTGTCCTCCCATACTATGACCAATTACTATCTTTTTATCTCTTGGATAATGCTGATTAATCCAACTAAAAACTCCTGTCATATCCTTCTGTCCCCAATCTCTTAAGTTAGCATTAAACCCTTTTAATGATTTAGGTGCGGAAGTCCCGATTCCTCTATAGTCGTAGGTTAATGTATCATAACCGCTTTCGGTCAAGTGTTTAGCAAAGTTAGAGTATACAACTTGAGGAATTCCTGTGCCACAGTTAATCTGGATTATACCTTTCCTTTTTTGCTTTGTCTTTCTTATTGTCGCCGACAAATTATATCCGTCTGTAGCCTTTATTTGGATGTTTTGATTCATGTTTTTTAATTACTGCCAACAGTTGGATATAGTTAACTCTTTAAATTTCCATAAAAACTCCAAAAAATCCAATTGATTTAAAGGAATAAAGCGAAATAAACATTTGTATTCAATTACAATTAGTTACAAACAATTTACTTTTTTAAAACGGATTCATAAAATATTGTTTTTCAGTTTTTTATGTCAAAAATTTTGCACGGTTACGGCTTGTTTTTCAAAGTGTATTGTAAGAAGGAAACCCCTATATTTAAGCTATGCAAGAAAATGTACGTCCCCTATCTATTAAGAATTGGGCCGACGATGATAAGCCTAGAGAAAAACTAGCTCAAAAAGGGCGTTCTGTACTTTCGGATGCCGAACTTTTGGCCATTTTGATTGGGTCTGGGAATAGACAAGAAAGTGCTGTTCAACTTTCTCAACGTATTCTTTCTACGGTAGACCATAATCTTAATGAACTGGGCAAACTGTCTATTAATCAGTTAAAAAAATTCAAGGGAATAGGGGAGGCCAAGGCTATTACCATTGCTGCCGCGCTGGAAGTGGGACGTCGTCGTCAAGGACTGGAATGTGCAAAATCCGAAAAAATAAGCGGTAGCCATGACGTTTTTGGGCTATTATATCCTTTGATTGGAGAATTGGAACATGAGGAGTTCTGGGTGCTCTACTTGAACAATTCAAATAAAGTGATCCATAAATCCCAACTAAGCAAGGGAGGGATTACGGGAACTTTGGTGGATGTACGCTTGGTTATGAAACAAGCCTTGGAGTTAGGTGCAGTAGCCATAATTTTAGCACATAACCATCCATCGGGGAACACAAAACCCAGCTCATCTGACAAACAAATGACCAAAAAACTCAAGATTGCAGCAGAAGCTCTGGATTTAAAGGTACTGGATCACCTAATTTTAACCCAACACCAGTATCTTAGCTTTGCCGATAAAGGAATGCTTTGACCATGCTGCTTATTTATAGCCATAAAATTACCAACCGACTAACCTATGTGACCAAACAGATTTTTGGTGGCATTTTGGGAGTAGAAACCAAGCTGACCACTAAAGTGGAAGATTTTATTAAGCACTCTGGCCCCAAAATAACATATACCAAACAAGCCTTGCAGAACGAGTTTTTTATCCGTAGCAATGACCTATTGTTTGAGCAAGGAATAAACGATTTGGATATTCGGGTGTCGGATTGGGAAGGTGTTCCCTGTTTTTTTGCTACGGATGAGAACAGTGCTATCCCTTACGATGTTTTTTCAGCTAGTTTTTTTCTCTTGAGCCGTTATGAGGAGTACCTTCCTCATGTTAAAGATAGTGTTGGTCGTTATCCGGCAAAAGAAAGTCTAGCTTACAAGAACAAGTTCTTGGAATTGCCAGTTGTAGATCTTTGGGCGAACAAGCTGTTTTCAAAGCTAAAAACTCGATTTCCGGACATACAATCAAAAAAAAGAGCATATAATTTTACCAGTATTGTGAACGTTACCGCCTCCCATTGTTATGCACATCGCGGCCTCGTTCGTACGCTCGGAGGGTATTTGTTAGATTTCAGCAAATTGGGTTTTAGAAGGATGGTCAGGCGCACTATGGTTCTTATGCGTCTATCCAAAGATCCCTTTGATAATTTTGATAAACTTATCCAAATACATAAAAGGTACAAGGCAAAAAGCATGTTCTTTTTTCAGTTTGCGGAGTATTCTGCACATGATAAAAACATCTCTCCACACAACAATACCTTTCGATACCTTATTAAGTCGATTGCTGATTATAGTGTGGTTTCGCTCAGTACTTCGTTTTTGTCTTCGACGGACAAAGTTGTTTTAAAAGAAGAAAAAAAGGGTTTGGGGGGGTTGATCCATCGCCCCATAAAATATGCAAGATTGCGCTACAATCGTGTAAATGTCCCGGTTACGTATCGTACACTTATTGAAGCGGAGTTTACCGATGACTTTTCCATGGGATATACGCATCAAATTGGTTTTAGGGCAGGGACCTGTTCTCCCTTCTATTTTTATGATATCAGCTTAGAATCAAAACAACCTTTAAAGATTCATCCATTTGCTATGCACGATTACGCCTTGTTGAATTATAAAAAACCCAATGAAGTTTTTGATAGAATGGATACTATTTTTAGAAATGTCAGGGAAGTAAAGGGAAGCTTTATCACCATTTTTTCAAATGAACTCCTGGGCAGCAAGCATAGAATACCTTGGATTTCATTATATGAAAGTTTATTAAAACGTTACCATGTTTAAAGGAGTACGGGATATTTTTTTTGATTTGGACCATACACTTTGGGATTTTGAGCGAAACTCCGCATTGACCTTTCAAAAAATTTTTGCCCAAAACGAGGTAGAGGTGAGATTGGACTCCTTTTTAGAAGTTTATCGCCCAATAAATTTGGCCTATTGGAAGGTTTATCGTGAAAATAGAATAAGTAAAAAGGATTTACGCTATAAAAGATTAAAGGAGACTTTTGATGTACTTCACTATGACGTTTCTGATGCGTTAATTGATGTTCTTTCGGAAAGATACATCGAATGCCTATCTACCTTTGGTAATTTAATTCCCAATGCCATGCAGGTTCTAGAGTATTTGGCGACGAAGTATAATTTGCACATTATTACCAATGGATTTCGAGAAGCTCAGGGAAGAAAACTTGAAAACTCAAATATTCGAGGTTTTTTTAAAGAAATCATCGATTCTGAAACAGCAGGGGTAAAAAAGCCACATCCGCAAATTTTTGAGGTAGCACTGCAACGTGCAAATACTTCGGCAAGAACCTCATTGATGATAGGAGACAACTTGGAAGCCGATATTATAGGGGCCCAAGCGATGGGAATGCAAGTTCTTCATTTTAATTTTCATAAGGAACCAAAGCATGAACTATGCAAGATGATTAACAATCTAAACGAAATAAAAAGCCTTTTATAGAGTTATAGTAGGGTACTAGTATTGCCTATTTGTTTTTATAAAAGAATTGCACCATGCGGACCACATTGTCCCTATTTTCCACTTTCGTATTTCTCTTGTTACTTGGCTATTCTTGTTCGGAAGAGCAAGATTTTGATCAGTTTGATGATCTTTCCATTACACCCGCGGTAGCATCCAGTATTTTTTCTTTAGAAGCCGATGAAGCTTTTATAAATACAATCACTACAGTAAATACATTCTACACTCAAACTTTCATTTTTGAAGCCTTTAGCGAACAATTTGTGGCGGACAGACTGATTGAGGGAACGATAACCTATGATTTTGAGAATACGACCAGCAAACCTCTCAACATTATAGTAGAGTTTTTAGATGAAGGAGGGAATGTACTGGATTTTGAGAATTTCAATATTAATGCCGGACCCAATGAAACACTGACTCGAAATGTTGCCTATGGTCCAAATGGAAAGCCTCTTGATATTTTAATCAATACTGCAAGCATTCGTGTAACGGGACGAAATCTGGGTGACAGCGTAAGTGTGTCCCCGGAACCAGATGCCAAAGTGACCATGAAATCGGCTGCTGAATTTATATTCGAATTGGCGGAATGAGGTGGATAAGATGTATGGTATTGGTTTCGCTTTTTGGAACCCTAAGTTTAAATGCCCAAAACAAGCAACTGCTCTACGATTTCTATGAAATCCCTCAGTCATTGATGGTGAATCCTGGGGTTAAGGCTGCTGAAAAGTGGCACGTTGGAATCCCGGTTTTATCTGGAATTTCTTTTCAGGCCGGAAGCAGTGGTGTTACCGTAAACGATTTATTTGCCAACGACGGAATAGACTTCAATGTAAAGGTTCGGGAAAGGGTCATAAACTCGCTCAACCAGCGGGATGATTTTAGCACCACCAGTCAAATCGAAGTTTTTAGTGTTGGCTTTAGAGGGAGAAATAGACCCAATGATTATTATAGTTTTGGAATGTATGGCGAGACCGACGTAATTGTTTACTGGCCTCAAGATCTAGCTATACTGGCTTTTGAAGGTAATGGAGGGGCTAATATTGGTAGAAGCTTTGACCTTGGACATCTTAATGTTCGCGGCGAAATGGTAAACGTCCTTCACTTTGGCATTAACAGAAAGATGAATTCCGAACTAACCGTTGGAGTTAGAGCGAAGCTATACTCCAGTATTTTCAACTTTAAATCAACCAATAATTCAGGTACATTTAGAACGGCTCCTGGAGAACAAAATATTTTGGAAAACTCTATTGAAGCAGATTTACAGCTTCAAACCGCAGGAGTTGATGAATTTCTAGATATTGTTGACCAAGGTTCTGGTACGCGGAGAAGAGATGCACAAAACCTTTTTACGAGAAGGGCATTGCTCGGTGGAAATTTAGGACTGGGCTTCGATGCAGGATTTACCTATAAGTTAAATGAGCAAACCACCATAACCGCTAGTATTTTGGATGTTGGATTTATTTATAATTCCAAGGATGTTCGAAACTTTACTTTAGAAGGAGCGACCTCCAATGAGGGAATTAATGTTTTGATTCCGGAAGATATAGATAACCTAGGTGTCGATTTATGGCAAGAACTGATAGATGAAATAGAAGCAGCAGTTCCTTTTGAAGAAAATAGTGATGGATACATTTCTTTTAGACCTATAAAGGCCTATGGCTCCATTCGATACGATTTTGGAGAAGGTAGTACAAAAAGCTCTTCTATCGATTGTGGTTGTGCTATCAATGTAGTGGGGGGAGTAGGTGAACAATACTATCGCAATAGCGTAGGGGCCCAGGTTTTCCTTCAAAAAAGGCCATTGGGTATCCAACCTGCTCTTACGGGCTTTTATCAGCGAAGATTGGGGAGGTCCTTATCTTTGAAAGCAGCTTACACCATTGATAAATATTCATTTTCCAATGTGGGTCTGGGCTTAAATCTTCAGGCTGGACCTGTGAATTTTTATATTCTTGGGGATAATCTTCTGGCTTATCAAAACATAGCAGATAGTCATTACGCATCCTTCCAATTTGGATTTAATATCATATCTTGGAACGGTAATTGATTACCGCTTACCATGAAAACAAAATACATCTTATCGTTGACTTTTACTCTTGTTATGGGATTTAATGCATTTGCCCAGTTTAATGAGTATAAATACATTATCGTGCCAAAAAAGTTTGATTCTTTTAGAAAAGAAAATATGCATCAAACCAGTACGAACATAAAATTTTTATTAACTCAAAAGGGTTTCAATGCGGTTTATGATGATGCTATGCCTGAAGATTTGTTTAATAATAGATGTTTAGGCTTGATAGTCAATCTTCAAGACGATTCTTCATTCTTTACTACAAAGGTTTCCCTAGTATTCAAAGACTGCCGGTCGGTTGAAGTATTTAGAACCGTTGAAGGTAAAAGCAAGTTAAAGGAATTTAGGCCTGCATATTCTCAGGCAATCCGAGCTGCTTTTGTTTCTTTTGATGGAATGGACTATACATATCAGCCCAAAGATGGAAAAAAGGAATCTCCTAAAGAAGAAACTTTAGTCTTGAACTTTAAAAATGATGTGAAAACATTGGATGAGGAACCCAAAGAAGTAATTTTGGAACAAAAGGCTACTACAGAAGAACAGGTGTACAAAGCTATCAAACCTGAGCCACCAACCCTAAATAAGGTGACGGATACCACTTCCTATACCGAAGGAACCAAGGTGGTTTTAGAGCAAGAAGCTACCACAGTAAATCAGACGTACAAGGCTATAGAGGTGAAGCCTGCCGTGTCAACTCTACTGTATGCACAACCAACTCCAAATGGATTTCAATTGGTAGATAGTGCTCCCCAGATTCGTTATAAATTGGTGGAAACCTCAGTTAAGGATTTTTATTTGGTGTATGATGGAGACAAATCAGGAGTTGTTTTCCAAAAAGATGGTAAATGGCGTTTGGAATATGTCGAAAATGGCGTAAAGATGGTAGAAGAACTAAATATTAAGTTTTAATACCCATATTTTCCTTTCCATCGGTTTCTCAGAAATTCGCGCATACCTTTTTCTCTAGGATTTCCCCCTGGATTGTAGAAGGTGGTCCCAGAAATTTCATCAGGCAAAAACTCAAAATTCACAAAGTTGTTTTCGTGGTCATGCGCATATTGATACCCCTTGCCATAGTTTAGTTCTTTCATCAATTGGGTAGGTGCGTTTCGTATTTCCAAAGGCACTGGAAGGTCTCCTGTTTGCTTAACGGTTTGTTGTGCTTTGTTTATGGCTATATAACTCGCATTACTTTTAGGTGAACCAGCCAAATAGGTAGCACATTGGCTTAAGATAATTCGTGCTTCCGGATAACCTATCGTAGTTACAGCTTGAAATGTGGAATTCGCCAACACCAAAGCAGTGGGGTTTGCATTTCCGATATCTTCCGATGCTAAAATCAACATCCGACGGGCTACGAATTTTACATCTTCTCCACCCTCTATCATCCTAGCGAGCCAATACACAGCTGCATTCGGATCACTTCCACGAATGGATTTGATAAAAGCAGATATAATATCATAATGTTGCTCACCGGTTTTATCATAAAGCACTGTGTTTTTCTGAACCTTTTTTAAAACCATTTCATCAGTAACGGTAATGGATTCAGAATTTTCAGAGTTAATAATCAATTCAAAAATGTTCAACAACTTTCTTCCGTCACCCCCTGACAATCTTAATAAAGCCTCTGTTTCTTGCAGCTCTATCTTTTTTGATTTTAAAACAATATCGGATTGTATTGCTCTTTTTAACAAAGCTTCTAAATCTTCTTTGGTAAAGGGGTTCAATACGTATACTTGGCATCTTGACAATAGTGCTGGAATTACCTCAAAACTTGGATTTTCTGTAGTAGCACCAATGAGGGTAATCCACCCCTTTTCTACTGCTCCAAGTAATGAGTCTTGCTGGGATTTACTGAATCTATGAATTTCATCAATGAAGAGGATTGGATTTTTGGCGGTAAAAAGGCCACCGCTTTGTTTGGCTTTTTCTATGACTTCCCTGACATCCTTAACACCGCTGTTTATTGCACTTAGGGTGTAGAAAGGTCTTTTGCTTTCATTAGCCATTATTTGGGCCAATGTGGTTTTACCTGTTCCTGGTGGGCCCCATAAAATAAGGGAAGGAAGAGTTCCGTTCTTAATTTGCAGGCTTAGTGCCCCATTGTCGCCTACCAAATGCTGTTGGCTAATATAGCCTTCTAAATCCTTGGGTCGAACACGTTCTGCCAATGGTTCATTCATAATCCTAAAAGTAAAACAATTTTTGTTCTAGGATTTAGTAGTTTGGTAAGACAAAGAATCCAAAACCGACAATTTGTCCATTTCCCCAAGGCGGAAGGGAAATTGATAAGAAGATTACTATGAAGGATAAAATATCTGAAATATCAGGAAAGGTATTGGTTGCTCCTTTATTGGCAGTTTTAACCATTTGGATGGTCTTTTGGGTTGAAGTGCGTTTCAATTATAATTTTAACCATTGGGGCATACAACCCAGAAGCATTTCTGGGCTAAAGGGGGTATTTTTTAGTCCTTTTATTCATAGTTCGGTAGAGCATTTGTACAACAATACCATTCCACTGGCAGTACTTACTTTTTTTCTTTTTCTTTTTTATAAAAGGGTAGCCTTCAAGGTTATTTTGATAGGTATTTTAGGTGCCGGAATTTTGACATGGATTATTGGGAGACCATCGTATCATATTGGGGCAAGCGGTTTGATTTATGTATTGGCCAGCTTTATTTTTTTTAAAGGTATTATTACAAAGCACTATAGGTGGGTAGCTCTTTCATTCATTGTAGTTTTTGTTTATGGCAGTATGATATGGTATATTTTTCCTGTTAAGGATGGAATCTCCTGGGAAGGGCATTTGTCCGGTTTTGTAATGGGTCTTTTGTTGGCCCTGCTAGTGCAGATTGAAGTGCCCAAAGAGAAAAAATATGATTGGGAGAAAGAAGATTTTGATGAAGAAAACGACCCTTTTCTACAGCATTTTGATGCTGACGGTAATTTCATAAGTTCTGCTGAAAAGGAAGAAGAAGTTGAAGCCTCAGTTAAGGTAAAGTACCATTTTAAACCGAAAGAGGGTAAAGAGTAAGGGCTTACTTAAGCCGTTGTCTTACCACTTCATATAAAAATACGCCACAAGCCACCGAAACATTAAGTGAGCCAATGTTACCCATTAAAGGGAGTTTGACCCTTTTATCTGCAGTTTTTAATAGGGAAGGTGAAATTCCGGTATCCTCGGAACCCATAATGATAGCACACGAACCTGAAATATCCAGATTGAACAATTCATCATTTGCCTTTTCCGTTGCCGCGACAACAGCTATTTGGTGAGATTGTAAATAAAAAACAGCATCTTTAAGATGGCTTACCTTGGCAATGGGAACCCTAAACGCCGCGCCCGCAGATGTTTTAACCGTATCATCTGTAATTGGTGCAGAACCTTGTTGGGGGATAATAATACCGTCAACACCACAACAATCGGCTGTACGAATTATAGCTCCAAAATTTCTTACGTCCGTTACTCCGTCCAGTAATAAAAAAAAAGGTTTCTTTTTTTCTTGTGCCACTTTTTCCACCAATGTTTCAAAGTTATTGAAGGCAACAGGCGATATGTTTGCGACAGCACCCTGATGATTGTTTCTACATAATCGATTTAGTTTTTCAATAGGTACGTATGAAGTACTAATGCCCTCTTTGCGAACTAAAGACTCAAGTTCTTTTGCAAGAGTTCCTTTAAGGCCTTTTTGCAAGTATACCTTTTGAACAGGTTGTTCTGCTTCAACTGCCTCAATAATAGCGCGTAGTCCGTATACTTGGGATTTTTTCTCCATGTCTTGTTTTATAGCGTTTCAAGATGGCATTTAACCTTCTGTTAAACTCAGTGTTACTATTATTCGTACCTTAAAGTGCAAAGTAAAGGAACAAAGGTCAATTCTGTTGTTTATATTTTGACTATTCGGATTTTTAGCTAAAAGGACACACGAAAACAAAATCAAAATGAGAAAAATGAACAAACAAATTCCATTATTAATCGTGGGATTGATGGTGGGCATGACGGTAACTGCACAGCTGGCGACATCAAATTTTAGTGGCTCCAACGCAGATTTAGATGTTACAGGAAGAAATCCAAGATTGGATTTTGCTTTCCAACAAATAAGAAACCAAAGACGCTTAGAGAACAAAATAAAGATTCAAGGGTCCGCTTTTTTCCATGAGGATTTTAAGAAAGCTTCAATTCATAGCAAGGATGGACTGGAAGGAGTTTTGTACTTGAGATATGATGGTTATCGGGATCAGTTTGAAATTAAACCTATTTCTGAAGATGAAGAAACGCAGGTGCTTCTTCCAAGAGAAGATATATTTTGTGTTATTAATGGAAACACTGCCAAATTCAAGAGCTATACTGATAAGAAAGGAAAATTTAAACAAGGTTATCTTTTTGAGCTGGCTGACTTAGGGGATATGATATTGTATGAAAAAAAAGCAAAACTGTTTAAAGAAGGGAAAGAGGCAAGAACTTCTTTGGAGCTAAATGTTCCTAATCGTTTCGTTGAATCCAGACAACTTTTCTTAGGAAAGAAAAGTGGGGATAAAGAAAATATACAGTTTTTTAAAACCTCGAAAAAAGAGGTATACGCCCTTTTTGATGCGGAACCTGAGACCAGTAAAAAAATAAAGCAATTTGTTTCTAAAAATAGATTAAATCTTAAAGAGTCTGGTGATGTGGCCAAAGTATTTAGGTATTACAGCACCTTATAGAAAAGCCTATAAATCAAAAAAGGCCATCCAAACCGGATGGCCTTTTTTTGGTATTAAAAAATTGGTTATTCGTTATTGGCAGTAAAGATTACTGGCCAATCCGTTCCACCTTCCCTTGTTAATACTACTGTTCCTGAATCACCAAGAGAATTTGAAAACTCAATGGTCATTACAGAACCTGTAACATCTGTAATGGTGTATCCATAGGAAAAGGATCTATCTTCATCGTCATCATCAGGGATAACCACACTGTCTTTAATAAAGACTTCACCGTCTGGATTCAGATCTGTACAATCCCAGATAATGGTAACGTCGTCTCCTGTTGCTGGCCCTCTTCCTGGGAAACAGCTTTCAAACTGACCGAAGCCCATATCTGTTGAAGTATATTCTCCAGGAGTTCCTTCCACAGTTGTCCAAGTAACATCGCCCATTACGACTGTAGTACCTGGATCACAGCCAATAGGTACGTCATCACCAGGAGGAGCTTGTCCTGGCGCCACAGTTTCGATAGTGGTCACATAGGAGTGTGTCCCTGATAAATCCTCGGTAATAGAGCAAGCTATTTCAGGAGCATACTCAAATGGAGCGGAGAAAAACGCACCACCACTTACAGGTCCACCGACATCGGAATTGGTGAATGTTTCACCATTAGTCAAACTAAGTACCAAACGGAACTCAAAACGATCTTTACCGACAATCATGGTCTCATCAATTCCAGTTGCCGTGACCAGTTCCGCTGATGTGTAGGATACAGTAGCTTGCGGAAGTCCTCTATCCCCAGTGCTAAAATCACTTGCCTGTAACGTTTGTAAAGATACTTCCGACGTTGTCATATCATCCGCATCTCCTGCTGTTTCAAAAGATCGGTCATCGAAATTCACAAAGACTTCAACACTTTGTAACAACGCTCCTTCTTCTTCATCTTGCTCCTCTAATACAAGGGTGTATGTCGAACCTGCATCAAAAGAAGTAGTTACGTCATTGTAAACCAGGTCATTTTCCTCATCTATAGTCCTGATTACCGCACCAGTACCTACGTCTGCCAAAATCTCGTCAACAATCTTATCGTCTGTTTCACAGGCAAAGAGCGTAGCAAGTGCTATACCTAATACTGCTATTTTATTGTTATTTGTTTTCATTGTCTGCATCTAATTTTAGTTAGCGATTGGGAACGTAGGCGAAGCCGGATTGTTATCCCAAAAGACTTGAATTGTTTGATTTGGCTTTGGATCTACAGAGGAATTGTTGTTTACAAAGTCCGCTGGGTAGTTCAAAGACCTGATATATGCTCCTGGTTCAGGTTCTAGATTCGGTTGCAGTGAAGTTGGGAAACCTGTTCTTCTATAAAAGTTGTAACCATCTATACCATTTCCAAATAAAGTGACGAAATACTGTTCTGCAAACAAATTCCATTTTCCATCGTCATCTGCAGCTGTAAAATCTGTGTCTATATCATTCAAAAAGCTGGTTATGTTACTATCATTAGGAGCGAAAGATTGGTCAGCTGAGCTGTCCAAGGCTCCAAAAGAAACTACTTTCGTTATGGATTTACCAAGACCATCTTGAATAAAGTCCCCAGCGGTTGTAAAATCACTGGAAAGCATCGCTACTTCAGCTTGCATAAAATCCACCCAGGACGCTAGCAATATTGGAGTTACTCCAGCACCGCCACCACCAGAGCCAACAGAGAGCCCTTGGAAACTACTATCATCAAACTTGCCGCCTGAAGGATATACCCCGTAAACGGTTCTTAAGAAACCATCTGGTGGGATACCAGCATTTTGTCCATGATCTCTACCCCAAAAACCGTTTGGCAAAAAGCAGAACGTGAATGTTATATCGGGTGTATTATAATGCGCTGGGAAAGGCTCCAAAGAACAAGCTAGTGTCTCTTCATCGGTAGGAGCTTCAGCACCTGGAGTAGCTGATACTTGTCTGTAAAAATAGTAACGAAGTCTAGGGTCACTACTCTCATTCATGTAATTCATTAACCAATTAGGTAAATAATCTGCACCACCGGAAGGGGTGTAATTATCCGCATATCTCGGGTGTCTAGAATCTGGCAAAATTGAGTTTGTGCCCCATTGGAACTGTAAATCCTCAGAAGTTTCATCTATAAAGTTGTTTTCAGCAACCAAAGCTTCAAAACTTGCCACGGCACTACCGTCAACCAATCTACGTTGTAGGTAGATTTTCATTCTCAATGTATTACATGCCTTTACCCAGTTACTCCAAGTACCATTATAGTAGAAATCGTTTTCTGGTTCAGTTTGCACATCTCTTTCAAAATTAGCAATCGCTGACTCCAATAAACCTAAAGCTGCATCATAAATACTAGCCCCCGAATCCACATTTGGATTCAGTATCGGGGTTTCCGCAGCAGCTTGGATAGCTTCAGAATAAGGAACATCCCCAAAGAAATCAACCAGGGTTACAATGGTATAAGCTTCAATAAATTGCCCTATGGCCGTGTGTCTGAACAGTTCACCTTCCTCGGCTATAGGAGCCAGGGCCCTTATGTCTGCCAAAATACCGTTCACTTCAAGACCGGATGGTAAGGTTTCTGCGTTATCCCCTTGGTAGGCAATATTCCACTCCAAGTTGAGCTGCACAGGGTTCAGGTTGACAATGTTTTGATAGTTTCGTCCGTTTAAGTAACCGATACGTACCAAATCAGCTCCGTTTTGTCCCATAAGTTCTACGAACGTCGCAAAATCGACTTGAATCGAATTCAAAAGAAGGTCTGCGCTGGACTGATCCAAACTCAATTGGTTTGGATTATCTGTAAGATCAAGTTCAATGGTTTCACACCCTCCTAGAAGCAAGGTAGCGATGAGTGCACTTGAACCAAATTTTTTAAGTATTCTTTTCATTGTTAATTTTTTTAATTAGAATGTGGCTTTTACACTTAGACCATATCTTCTTGCACTAGGCCCAGCCAAGAAATCAAATCCTCTACCATTTCCTACACCCAGACCAGCCTGGTTAGGATCAAAGTTGGTTCCCTCAGGTACGTTCAGTGCTTCATAGAAAAGATTCAAACCTGTAGCAGTTATGCTTAGAGAGCCAAAAGGTGTCTTATCCAAAAACTTTTTAGGCAATGAATAACCTAAAGAGACTTCCTGCAACCGTATTACAGTTCCATCAAATACTCCCAATTCATCTGGGCCGAACAATACATTGTTAAAATAGAATGTAGAGTTGTTGATTTGTCGAGTGTTTGGACTGCCATCTGATTCCTGAACACCTGGAAGAATAAAGGTGTTAACCCTATCTACGGTGTCTGTAGTTAGACCTCTACCTAAAAGTGTAGAAATTGTTCTAGAATAAATATCTCCTCCTTGCGTATAGTTCAGAAGGAAAGAAAACGTAAAGTTTTTGTACGAAAGACTATTGTTAACGTTAAGAATCCAATCTGGGTTTGGATCTCCAATTACAAACTGTCCTTGTTCTTCAATGTAATCACCAGCACTGTCCACCAAGAATTCTCCAGCTTCGTTACGAGCGATTCTAGTACCTACAATTACACCTAGTTGCTCTCCTTCAATAGCTGCATTACCAATATCATTGAATCCAGAGTACACAATAATATCTGTGTCAGCACCTAAATCTTCAACCGTAGCATTATTCGTGGTAAAGTTACCATTCACATTCCAGCTGAATCCAGCTTCGTCCGGACTATTGAAAAGATTCAATCCTAAATCGATTTCAAGACCGTCACCTTTAATTTCACCAACATTGGTTTGCTGTCTTGTGAATCCAGTTGACGGATCTAGAGGTCTATCTACAATTAAGTCTTCAGTTGTTCTATTATAGTAGGACGCCTCTAAAGAAACAACATTATTAAAAAGACGAGTTTCAATACCCACTTCAAACTCTCTTAACAGCTCTGGTTGTAAGCCTGGATTTCCAAGGCGGTTACCCACAGAGTTTGTTACGACATCAACTCCCTCATCTTGGAAGAATTGAGTATTGATGTTCAGATTGGTAGCTACAGGGAATCCTGTTGGGAAGTTCGCCGATGTACCAAAACCTGCTCTAAGCTTTAAATAATTTATTCCTTTTTCAGATTTTAAACCATCAAAAATTGTGGTTGGAATGAAGGAAACACTCGCACTGGGATAGAATACCGAACGATTTTCAATATCCAAGTTAGATACCCAGTCATTCCTTCCTGCCAAGGTTAGGAAAATCCATCTGTCGTAATCAAAATCTGCTTGAAGAAAAGCTCCGGCAATATTTCTTTCTTGGAAGAATTGAATTTCATTTTGGTTGGCAAAGTTTACGTGTCTGAATACATCAAATACTTGCTGACCACTACTTGCAACACCATTTCTGTCCAACACCTCTCTCCTTGAAGTAACACCAGCATTGAATGTCATGCCAATTTGCTCCGAAAGATCATAATCACCGTTCAGGATAAGGTCATGGTTTAGAATGGTATTTGTATTGTTCCATGTTTGGTAGAAACCACTGATCAACTCTGCATTGGGCTGACCTCTACCTCCTTTATTTTGTTGATTGGTATTGTTCTCGCTGAATACATCGAGACCAAATCTGTACAATAAATTAAGATTGTCATTAAATGCATATGTCAATGACATGTTACCGAATACACGGTTGGTCACCTGCTGTACTTTGGCATTAGCCACGGTCCATAACGGGTGCTGGATACTGTTGTTCTGTCTGTAGTACACACTGGAACCATCGATTGGGTTCTGGAAAGGTAGACCAATTAGGTCAACACTTCGAGGTGTAAAGAACAATTCTCCGAAAACCGAAGAACCAGTTGCTTGGTTCAAAGCACCGTTACCAGTACTCGCTGCTACAGGAGGAGTACGGAAATCAGTGTTTGAGAAGTTCAAGGTACCGGCTACGGTAAACTTATTGGAGAGGATAGCTCTTCCTCCAAGTCCTATAGTATATCTTCTAAGGTTGTTTCCTGGCGTAAATCCTTCGTCGTCCAAATGGCCAAAGTTGGCGTTATAGGAAACTTTACCATCGTCAGAAGCTCCTCTTATGTTTACGGAATTAGATTTTACAGTTCCGGTTCGGAAAAATCTTGGTACACTGTTATAAGGTATCCAAGGATATCTGACCCCATCAAACTCTGGAAAAGCTTGCGGTATTCCCGTTGCGCTAGCCGCTGTGGAGTACGGGTGGGCCAAAGTTCCATCCTCGTTAAAACCCCTATCATCCCGTGAATCAACACCATTTATCCATCCAGCAACACCGTCCCTATCAAAACTTGGTCCCCAATTACTGAAGAACCATCCAAACGCTTGGTCAAATCCATTACCAAACTCATTTTGATAGTCTGCCAAGGAAGCAATTTCGTTGAAGAAAAGAGAGGAAGTTACAGTAATCTCGTTTTTCTTAACCGCTCCAGTAGAAGCACCGTTTTTGGTGGTAATTAGGATAACCCCATTTCGTCCAAGGGTTCCATACAGTGTGGCCGCAGCCAAACCTTTAAGAACGTTGACACTTTCAATGTTGTTAGGGTCTAAATCTAAGAAACGGCTAGAACCTGAATTACCGTCGATAAAATCATCATCATCATCGCCATCAATACTACCCACACTGTTTGTGCCACTGTCGAAAGGAACACCATCAACAATAAATAATGGTTGGTTACTTCCACTAAAGGAACTGAAACCACGGATAATAATGTTTGTTCCAGATCCGGAAAGTCCACTCTGTTGAGTAATGTTAAGACCAGAAGCCTTTCCTGTTAGAACCCTACCTACGTCACCTTCAGTACGTTGTTCTAAGGCTTCACTTCCTACCTCTGATACGGCATAACCCAAAGCCTGCTTTTCTCTTTTAATACCCTGGGCGGTAACAATTACCTCTTCAAGAGCCTGGGCATCTTCCTCCATTTGGACATTGATGGAGTTGCCGGCACCCACAGTACGTCTAACCTCTTTTTGGCCTATATAGGTAAAAAGAAGCGTTTGACCCACGCTTGCCGAAATGGAGTAATTTCCATCAAAATCTGTTTGAGTACCATTACTGGTACCATCTACGACAATGTTGACTCCAGGTAGCGGAAGGCCATCCGAGTCTGTGACCGTACCTGAAATCGTCTTGTCTTGTGCAAAGGAAAGATGCACAACAAACGCCAATAGTAGCGTTAACAATCCATTAAGTTTTGTTCTCATTACTTTAATTATTTGAATTAGCTGGCCCTAAAGTCATAATTTCATGTTAATAATCCAAAGGATTTTAGATAAAATTTTAGAATTC
>JBCCXJ010000041.1:0-16416 GCA_039191905.1 Bacteroidota bacterium
TGGGATGTCATTGGATTTACTAGCGTTTTATTAAATTTAACACTTTGTACAAAACAATCTTTATATTTGTTTGTTTTGATAAAAAGAATGGGCAAAAATAGGATAATTTCCCTTCATGCATAAAGTTAAATACTATTACGATCCTGATACACTGTCGTATCGAAAGATAGAACCGAAAAAGTCGAGAAAATATCGCAATCTCACTTTTTTCATTCTAGGTTCCGCGCTTTTCGGGACTTTATCCCTAATCATTTTATTGAATACCAGTTGGCTGAACACTCCCAAAGAACTCTCTTTGGAAAGGGAAGTGAAAAATTATGAGCTTCAATTTGATATTCTGAACCGGAAAATGGAGCAGATTGAGCAGGTTTTGGCCAGTATGGAAGATCGAGACAATAACATCTATCGTCTGTATTTTGAAGCCAATCCTATTCCCGAGGAACAACGCAGGGCAGGTTTTGGAGGTATCAATAGGTATAAGTCCCTGGAAGGTTTCAATAATTCGGAAATCATTATCAATGCTACCAAGCGACTTGACATAATTCAAAAGCAAATGGTCATCCAATCCAAATCATTGGATGAAATTGCCAAACTTGCTGAGGAAAAAGAAAAACTATTAGCGTCTATTCCTGCAATACAACCGGTACGTAATGAAGACCTAAAACGAATGGCATCAGGATTCGGATGGCGCTCGGACCCCTTTACCAAAGCTCGTAAAATGCACTGGGGGATGGACTTTACCGCTCCGAGAGGGGTACCTATTTATGCACCTGGAGATGGAGAAATAATTCGTGCGGACAATAGATCATCAGGTTATGGAAAACATATTCGTATCAATCATGGTTACGGATATATGACCCTATATGCCCACTTAAGCAAATACAATGTAAGTGTTGGCCAAAAGGTCAAGCGAGGAGACCTAATTGGTTTTGTGGGTAACACGGGACGTTCAGAAGCTCCTCACTTGCACTATGAAGTTTGGAAGGATGGAGAACGCATCAACCCCATTAACTTCTACTATGGAAGTTTGACGGCCGAAGAGTTTGAAAACATGCTCAAGTTTGCCAACCAAGAGAATCAATCCCTTGATTAATGCACATAGACCTTCCTGAAAAACGATACTACGGCATTGGCGAAGTGGCCAAGGCGTTTGGGGTAAATACCTCATTGATTCGTTTTTGGGAAAAAGAGTTCGACGTACTTCAACCTAAGAAAAACGCCAAGGGGAACCGCAAATTTACTCCGGAGGATATCAAAAATCTTCAGCTCATCTACTATTTGGTCAAAGAGCGTGGATTCACCCTTGAGGGTGCCAAAACACATTTAAAGGAGGAAAAACAGAAGACCTTATCCAAATTTGAGGTGATTCAAAAATTGCAAAAGGTAAAGGCGGAACTTCTCAAAATAAAAGACCAACTGTAGCTGTAACAAAACTCTTTTTTTTAACACTTATCCAATAACTATAACAAACACTAAATACATAGAAAATGAAAAAATGGTTAATTCCCTTAATTGTACTTGGAGTTATCATCTTTGGCTTAATTAGCTGGTATGTAAACACCAATAATACATTGGTCAATATGAAAGGTCAAGCCACCAAACAATGGGCCAATGTGGAAAGCTCATATCAAAGAAGAAGTGATTTAATCGGCAATTTGGTGAAAACAGTTCGGGGTGCAGCAGATTTTGAAAGAGGGACGCTTACCGATGTAATCGAAGCTAGGTCAAAAGCCACCAATACAACTATAGATATTAATAATCTCACTCCAGAAAAGTTGGCGCAATTTCAACAAGTGCAAACAGGACTTTCCTCTGCCCTGTCAAGGCTTTTGGTTACTGTTGAACGCTATCCCGATTTGAAGGCCAATCAAAACTTTTTAGAACTCCAATCGCAACTTGAAGGTACCGAAAATAGAATTAATGTAGAGCGAAATCGTTTTAATGATTTGGCCGGGGAATACAATATAAAGATTGCCCAAATTCCAACAAATTTCGTTGCTGGTTTAGCCAACTTTGACCCTTTAGCTCTTTTCAGCTCTAAACCGGGAGCAGAAGATGCGCCAGATGTTGATTTTCAATTTGATTAAGTATGTCAAAAGTTGAGGAGTTTCTTTCCACTGAGGAGGAACAAGAGATTGTAAACGCCATTCTTCAAGCCGAAAAAAATACCTCAGGAGAAATCCGGGTCCATATTGAAGCCTCTGCCAAAATAGACCATTTCAGTCGGGCCCAGCAGGTCTTTCATTTTTTAAAAATGGACAATACCAAGGATGAAAATGGGGTCTTGATATATGTGGCCGTAGATGATAAAAAGTTTGTCATTTATGGGGATAGTGGCATAGATAGGGCGGTTCCACGTAATTTTTGGGAAAGCACTAAAGAAGTCATAGCTGCCCGTTTTACAAATGGAGATTTCAAGCAAGGAATTGTAGAAGGCGTCCTTCGGGCTGGAAAAGAACTTGAGGTACATTTTCCTTGGGAGCATGGAGATATCAATGAGCTAAGCGATGAGATTTCCAAAGGCTAGTCTTTTTGTCCTCTTTTTATTTACTACCTGTCTAGTTTGGGGTCAATTCACCATTCCTGAAAAACCCAAAAATCAAACCAGTGTTTATGACTACGTAAATCTTTTGCAATCTGGACAAAAGAGAGCCCTGGAACAAAAACTTATTCGGTATTCAGATAGCACATCTACTCAAATTGTAGTTGCGATTATAAGTTCCACTCAGGGCGAAAACATCAATTTTCTAGGAGCGCAATGGGGACAAAAATGGGGTATTGGACAAGCACAAAAAGACAATGGAGTGCTTATCCTACTTGCTGAAGATGACCGTCGCATAGCTATTAATACCGGCTATGGTGTTGAAGGTTTGCTTACAGACCTAATGTCCAAGCGGATTATTGAATCCATTATTATCCCAGAATTCAAAAGAGGAGATTATTATGCAGGGTTGAATAAGGGGAGTGATGCCATTTTTCAAGTCCTTACCGGTGAATTTACGGAAGACCGTAGCTTTTCAAAGAATGAGGATTTCCCAATAAAAGCACTCCTTCCGTTCATTATCTTTTTTATTATCCTTATCATTTTATCCCGAAAAAATCGAAACAACAAGGGTGGCAACAATCGCGGTGGTCGAGGTTCCGGATTGGATATTTGGGACATGATTATTTTGAGCAATATGGGACGTAGTTCACGTTCTTCTGGTGGTGGATTCGGTAGTGGAGGTTTTGGCTCAGGTGGCTTTGGCGGTGGCTTCGGAGGAGGTGGCTTTGGCGGAGGTGGTGCTTCCGGAGGTTGGTAAAACTCTATTGCCCAAAACTAACTTGAGTTAAAGCAACTTTTTTTATGAAATGTATCTTCCTATAAACCAGTTCATGTCTTTAAAGAAAGGCCTTTATCTTATCCTTTTAGTACTGCTCACCTTCTCCTGTGATGAAACCGAGGTTGAATGTTCAACTGTGGTATGCGCTGGTCCTCAATCTATTGCACTTGAACTGTTATTAAATGGTGAAAATGTGTTTCTCAATGATACCTACACCATAGAGGACGTTAGACTTTTGGGGTCGAATAGTAGTGATTTCGTACTCTTATTGTCTTCTTTTGACCTAATGGAAGACGACTCTATACTTTTTTTAGGATTAAGTTCTTTTAGGGCTAAAAATTTTATATTCTCCCTCGATTTAGGAAGCGATTTTTTGATAGATTTTGATGTGCAAACCGAGCTCAATTCCTCCGGTGGATGCTGTGGTGGCATTCCTTTTTACACTAGTATTAAAATCAATGGTGTGGAACAAGAATTACCCGATACATTTGACCTTACCTTTACTATAAATCTAAACTGATCTTTATCGGTTGAAACAGATTGCTGTTAAGAAACCCTACCACAAGACTCCCTAAAGGTTGGATTCAGAAAGTGTCTCATTTTATCCGCTTGAATTCTTATTCCAATAGTTTCCTTGGCATTAATATTCCTTTTTTAAAGTATCGCGGGTATATCATGTACTACTTTTGAAGTATTGATATTTTGAAACCACCATTTTGTACAGTAATTTTAAAAGAATTCCTGTACTATATGAGACGATTTTCTTTCATCTTATTTTTTATCCTGGTCTATACGCACCTCTGTTCCCAAGAGAATTCAGATGAAGATATTCTGGATGCCTACGAAGCGTATGTTGAACTTCCCAGGGAAGTAGTCTTTTTACACACCAATAAAACCACCTACATAAAGGGAGAGCAGCTAGGTTTTCAAGCGTATTGTCTGGACAAAGAAAATAAGATGCTTTCAAGGGAGACCAGGAATCTCTATGTGACGCTTTCGGACGAGGATGGACTACCCGTAAAACAGCAACTGGTAAAAGTAGACCAGGGACTTGCCTCAGGCATTTTTAGTATTGATAGTCTATTTACATCCGGCAGATATACCCTTATGGCCTTTACCAATTGGATGAAAAACTTTCAAGAGCCTAATTATTTTAAGCAAGCAATCGAGGTTTTGGATCCAGAAAAAGACATTAGAGAAAATGAAACGACCAACAATCGTCCAGATGTACAGCTCTTACCAGAAGGAGGCCATTTAGTGATGAATGTTGAAAACACTGTAGGGATTGTACTCAAGGATAACTCCGGTTTAGGCATCCCTAATGTCAATGGAACACTCGTTGATGAAACAGGCAATAGTTTAGGACAAATAAGTAGCAACCAGCACGGACATGCAAAATTGACCGTGACACCTCAAAATGGCCGGACCTATGCCATTAAACTGCGTTTTGAGGGAAAAGAGTTGGAGTACCCGCTCCCCATTGCTAAAGACAGAGGTATTGTAATGTCCCTTTTGGAAGAAGAAGATGGTTTAACGTTGAGCTTATCGACAAATCAAGCGAGCAAGGACGAAGTGTCACAAAATACTTATAACTTATTGATTCACAACGGTAGTGAAAGTCATCTTGTCGGGTTGGCTCCTTTTATTGGATTGCAGTCCAGAAAAAATATGCCCCGTGATATCCTTTATCCAGGAATAAACATATTCACTGTTTTTGATGGTTCAGGGAAACCGTTGATAGAAAGACTTTATTTTAACTATGAGGGAATATCTTTTCAAAACTTAGCCCAAGTCGATAAGAAAGATATAAAAGATTCAACCGAAGTCTCTTTATCTTCTTCAGAACCGATTGCCAATGTCAGTGTTTCTGTTCTTCCAAGTTCAACAGTGACCTATAAACCACATCATAGCTTAGCATCTTATGTTCTTCTTCAGCCTTATGTAAAAGGATATGTAGAAAACGCGGAATACTACTTTAAAGATGTCGATAAAAGCAAAAAAGAGGAAATGGATTTGTTGCTTCTGACCCAGGGATGGAGCAGTTATAGCTGGGAAAATATATTCCATTCACCCCCGGATTATGACTACGACTTTGAAGACGGGATTCAAGCGGTTATTGAACAAGGTGTTAAAAAGGGAGCGAAGCGATATGCTGTGTTCCCTTACACCAATCAAAACCTTGAAATTGTTTCCTTTACCGATGGACAGGAAAAGTTAGAAAAAAACGGACTTTTTCCAACAGGAAATGATTTTTTTAGAATTGGTAGTATAAACGGTAAGGGAAAATTGAGCAAAACAGATGTTGATGTACATTTTTTTCCATCACAAGTACCTGAATTGGACCATCAATTACAGGTTTTAGCTAAAAAAAGGATCAATGTTTCCGAAAGTAGTTTCTCTAAAGCATTTTATACCCTGAACCAAATTCAAACCTTGGATGAAGTCATTGTCGAAGCCACTAAAAAACCTACCGAACTTGAAATACTTCAAGGTAAATCCTTTGGAGATGTTGAAGAGATAACCAGTACACAAAGACAACGATATATAACATTCAAAAACTATATCGGTACCAAAGGATATCTGGTCAGAGAAGAATCTGGCGAATTCCTGATTGTTAGTCAACAGGCCCAAAACCTTGGTCGTAGGGGTGAGCCATCAGTTTATCTGGATGGTATTCTTCTAAATCCCTTTAGTCTGAACAGTATCGCAATTGACACCACAGATACGGAAAGGTGGAATTTCCGCTCTGATGCCCTGAGCGTGCTCTCAGACCTCAGACTTTCTGATATTGATTTTATAGATGTAAACAAGACAGGGCTTGGAGAAGGTCCTAATTCTGGTGGAGTGATTCGCATATATACCGAAGGGCAGCGCCAATCTTCGGGAAGAGATTTGGATGTGTCCAGTAAGTATTCTGAACATAGATTTGACCTTACCTTTGCCCAAGAGCGCAAGTATTATGTACCAAAATATTCCTCATATCAATCCGACTTCTTTAATTATTATGGGGTATTGAACTGGCTACCCGGACTTAAACCAAACGAAGAAGGCCTATTGAAATTCAGATATTTTAATGTTCAACCTCTGGACGTAACTCTTTTTATAGAGGGAATCACAGAGAAAGGGGCTTTTGTTTCCCAAACAATGACCATACCATCAAACGAATAACAAATACTATGGCTTTCAAAATATCGACCAACAAAAAGTATGCATACAAAAGAATGAAAGCTTTTGGAACTGTCATTTTTTTCAGTCTGATGTCCATGGGTCAGAATATACAGGAAAAAGAGCTAAGAGCCCAGGTACTGGATGCTAGGGATAGCCTTCCCGTGGTGTTTGCCACCGTTCAATTTAAAAATACCAAAAAAGGGCTTGTCACTGATGAATATGGCTATTTCAGAATGCCTGCAAGGCTTAAAGAGTCGATTGACACGTTAAGGATATCAAGTATAGGCTATAAAACTTTGGAAACACGGATAGCAAATTTAAAAGATGAAGGATTGAATGTTGTTTTTTTATCTCCAAAGATCGAATCTCTAAGTGAAGTGATATTGGTTGGAAAAGGAAAACAAAAAAGTAGGGGTATAATTGGCCTATCGTTGATAAGAAAGGCGATAGATAAAATCCCTCAGAATTATCCAAGCCTACCCCATTCATACGTGGCCTACTACAGGGATTATCAAAAAGTTGAAAACCAGTATTTGAACTTGAATGAAGCTATCATTGAGGTTTTTGATGGTGGAATTCAGACCAACCAAATATATAATCCAAGCAACCAAACCGTCATGTACCAATACAAATCCAATCTAAATTTTCCACAGGATGAAAAATTGGCCCGTGCATACAATGAAGACGGAAAGTATATTTTGAATGCCGTAATATCAGACATGGGGGGAAACGAACTAAGCATTCTCTATCTTCATAATCCCATTCGTAATTACAACCGTTCCAGTTTTTCCTTCGTTGATGTTTTACAAACGGACTTCATTGGAAATCATACTTTCAAGACAAAAAGGGTAAGTTATTTTGATAATACCCCTCTTTACGAAGTTGATTTTCAATATATAAAACCCGATTCGAAGTTTGAATACTCTGCAAGAGGAAAGCTTTATATATCCCCTACCACCCACGCCATTCATAAACTTGAATATTATCTTTCCTATAGGAACAAGCCATTGTATACCTTGACAACTGAATATATTTCAAGGGATAGTCTCATGTATCTCAACTATATCTCGTTCAATAACTATTTCAAAGCCTCGGATAGACAGAGTTTTGAAATAAAGGATATCACATTTGATCGTGACGATAACTCTTTTTACCTAAGCTTCACAAATCCAGTTAAATTCGAATCCCAAAACACCTCTAAGGATTTTAGGTTCTTGTTCAAAAAAAGGAAGCTTAGTATTGATAACATTGAGCTTACTGAACCTAAAAAGCTGAAAGTGAAATTGGTCAAAGGCACATTGCCGATCGCTGAGATTGAAGATGGAGCGGACGCCATGAAACATATTACCTACCGCATAAAGAATTTAAGGGATGTATCAAACAAGAAGTTGGGAAAAAAACAAACCGTAACGGCAAATCAATTTAGGGAGCTTTTTGTACAGGAAGTATTTCCAATAAAACCCTTGCCCCAGAACACCAATTATATAAACAAACAAAGGCCATTGCCCAAATACCAACGAGAGGATTCGGATGCCTTTATAGCTAAGTATTGGTTAAACACACCTTTGCAAACGCAAATTCAAAAATAATTAAATAGTTCTTGGATAAATCATTCCCCCTTACGACCTACGTATTATCTTTAATTAGATAAAATCATAAATATTTCCTAAGGTTCCGTCCGGAATGAAAAAACCATTCGTAAATCCTATCGAGCCATTCATAAACTTGCGGTGCCCCAACATCCTTTTTTGAGCTATCTTGTCTGTGGTCAAGTTTAATTTTAATTAAAGCCATAGACATGTCTCGATTCCTTAAAATTCTCCTGTATACTTTTCTAATCGTTTCGTATTCCTGCAAGAAAAAAGCTCCAGCTTCTGAAACGGACAATCTTTTCAAATTCAAGGATTACATAAGTGCGCACACGCATGGATTTCAGAGTATTTCTACACCTATTTCCATTCTTTTGGCTCAGCAGTTGGACCAATTTGAACTTACCCAAGAACTGCCAAAAGAATACATTACCATTAGCCCAAAAATTGAAGGACAACTTTCTATTGAAAACGGGAGAGAATTGTTGTTTCAGCCTTCCGAATACCTTAAACCCGATACAGAATATGTAGTAAGCTTAGCGCTCAATAAGCTTTTTGAAGGCATTGACAAAGAGTTTAGGGAATACACCTTCAGTTTTAAAACCATAACTCCAAATTTCAATATTAGTTTAAGCAACTTACAATCGTATAGCAAAGAGTGGCAGTATCTTTCCGGCACCTTGAATGCTTCTGATGTATTGGAAGTTTCAAAAACACAGTCCGTACTTAAGGTTAAACAAGGAGAAAAGCAGCTCAAGGTAAAATGGGATGATGTTGAAACCGGTGGGCGTTATTTTAGTTTCAAAATAGACAGTATCTCCAGAAAGACTGAGGATTCCGAATTGCAAATTAGCTGGGATGGAAAAGACTTGGGTATTGAGAATTCTGGTGAGGAGAGATTTACGGTTCCTGGGCTCAACAAATTTGTGATAGTAGACGCTAAAACCACCTCAGCTCCCAATGCGGCCTTAACCCTTAATTTTTCAGAACCCCTACAACAAAATCAAAACCTCAATGGTTTAGTAACCATTGAAAATGCAGAAAGCGTTCGCTACGAAATTGACGGAAACTTACTTAAAGTATATCCAACCAATCGAATTTTGGGAGAAGTGCGGGTCAATGCTTTTGAAGGTATAAAAAGCGCGTATGGTTTTACCCTTAAAAACACCTTTTCTGAACTAGTTTCCTTTGAGCAGTTAAAACCCAATGTACGACTCATTTCAAAAGGGACCATTCTGCCCAATGCAACCGCTACCCCTATTTATTTTGAGACCGTAAATTTATCGGCGGTAGAGGTACGCGTTATTCAGGTCTTTGAAAACAATATGCTTCAGTTTCTTCAAGGGAACAACCTAACCTCAAATTATAACCCAGACCTTAGGGCCGTTGGTAGAAGAGTTGCTTACAAGGTCATCCCACTTTCAAAAGGAGGTGCAGAAAATATAAGCTATTGGAAAGCGCATGCCCTTGACCTCTCTGAACTCATCAAAATCAATCCCGGCTCTTTATATCGAGTAGAATTTAGCTTCAAAAAAGAGCATACCACTTATGATTGTGGAGACGCATCTTCAGAGGACGACTCAAATGCATATGCCGATAATCAATCCTCCCAAAATACAGAAAACCTGGAAGAGCGCTATTGGGACAATGAAATCTATTACTGGAGAAACTACAATTACAATTGGGAAGAGCGTGATAATCCTTGTCATTCGGCATACTACAACGAAAATAGAATCGCCGCCACCAATTTATTGGGAAGCGACTTAGGTTTGATTGTAAAAAAGGGGAGCAATAGGTCCTATCATTTCGCCGCTACTAATCTACTTACAACCAAACCAGAAGCGAACGCATCCATTAAATTATATAATTATCAGCAGCAATTACTGGGTGAAATCACCACTGATGCTTCAGGCTTTGGAATTTATGATGGAGAGAAAAATATTGCGTTTGCTGTTGCCCAAAAGGATAACAACTATGCTTACGCCAAATTGGCTGATGGTAATTCCCTTTCCATGAGCAAATTTGATGTTTCAGGAGAGAGCATTCAAAATGGGCTTCAAGGTTTTATCTATACCGAACGTGGGGTTCATCGTCCAGGTGATACGGTCCATTTGACTTTTGTTATGGACGATACCGGCAATCCCATTCCAGATGACCATCCGGTTACCTTAGAAGTTTCTGATGCTCGTGGAAAGCTGGTACAACGAAATACACTACAAACCGCATCCTTAGCTGTTGCCGAGGGTCTTTATGCTAAAAAAGAGGGTGATTTTTACTATTTCCCTATTCCAACAAAGCCCGAAGCACCCACGGGAACTTGGAATGCCAAAATCATTGTAGGAGGAGCAGAATACAACAAAAGTTTAAAGGTTGCCACTATAAAACCCAACCGCCTAAAAGTAAACATCTCCTTTGATGAAGAAGTGCTGAAAGCCAATGAGCGTAATACTGGAAAGGTAGCAGTACAATGGTTGCACGGTGCACCTGCACGTAATTTAAAAGTGGATATTAACACTAGAATTAGTAGTGCTTCAAACGCCTTTCCAAAATTCGATGCCTATAATTTCCAAGATCCAGTGCGCACTTTTTCCGATACAGAAGAACAATTCATCACCTCACAATTGGATGGCAATGGAGCATTGGACATAAACAAAAGAATCACGGCAAGCAAAAAAGCGCCTGGAATGCTCCAAGCAACTTTTACCACCAAAGTGTTTGAAGGAGGTGGGGATTTTTCCATAGATGTATTCTCCAAAAAATTGGCACCCTTCTCTCATTTCGTTGGACTTCGTTCACCCAAAGCAAAACGATATGGTTCTTACTTAACAGATGAAAACACAAGCTTTGATGTGGTAAGTGTTAATGCTCTAGGTAAAACTATGGGGAACAGAACGCTTAAAGTTCAAATCTTCAAGATTGAATGGCGGTGGTGGTGGAACCGTGGGTATGACAACCTCTCTCGCTATGAAAATGCCACGGTGCATCGTCCATTCCAAGAGCAAACCATACAAACCGGTTCTGACGGTAATGGCGGTTTTAAAATCAATATCCCAGATGAAGATGGGGGTCGCTTCTTGATTCGGGTCATAGATGAAGATTCAGGTCATGCTACAGGGCGAACAGCTTATTTTTATAGAAACTGGTGGAAAAGGCCGGCATCTGGGGACTCAGAAAGTTCTAAAATTCTAGTTTTTTCAGCAGATAAGGAAAACTATACTTTAGGGGAAGAAGCGGTGGTTACTTTTCCATCAGACAGAGGTGGACGTGCTTTACTAAGTATAGAAAATGGTACTGAAGTACTGTCACAGCAGTGGATTGAAACCTCAGCTCAGGAGACCCAAGCTAGAATTCCTGTTACTTCTGAGATGGCACCGAATGTCTATGTCCATATTTCCTTGTTGCAACCCCATGGACAAGTCAAAAATGATTTACCCATCCGTCTTTATGGTGTGGTTCCCATTACCGTGGAAGACCCTGCTACTCATTTGCAACCTAAATTGGAAATGCCATCTGTTTTAAAGCCTGAAAAATCATTTGAGGTCAAAGTTTCAGAAACCAATCGCAAACAAATGACGTATTCCCTAGCAATTGTGGATGAAGGGCTCTTAGACTTGACTCGATTCCGAACACCGGATATCCATAGTGCTTTTTACGCTAGACAAGCCCTTGGGGTAAAAACCTTCGATATTTTCGATGATGTTATGGGCGCCTATTCCATAAGTGTGGATAATATCTATGCCATAGGTGGAGGTGGTTTTGCTGATGGAACAAACAATAGAAAAGCACAGCGTTTCAAGCCAGTGGTGCATTATTTAGGACCCTTTACCCTTAAACCTGGAGAAAAAACATCGCATACTATTAAAATGCCCAACTATGTGGGCTCGGTCCGCACCATGCTTATTGCTGGAGATGCAAATAGTGCTTATGGAAAAACTGAAGAAACCACTCCAGTACGTAAACCGCTGATGGTATTGACTTCATTGCCCAGAAAGCTTTCGCCTGGGGAGAAAGTGACCATTCCAGTCACTGTCTTTGCTATGGAGAAAAAAGTAAAAAATGTAAAGGTATCCATTGAGGCAGACCAGGCTTTTGAACCGCTAGGACCTACTTCTAAAAATATCTCTTTTGATGCCATAGGAGAGCAGATTGTAAACTTTGATTTTAAGGTAACCCCAGCTAAATCCTTTCAAACCATTAAGGTAAAGGCCTCGGGAGCGGGTGAAAATGCTTCGGATGACATTGAAATTGATGTTGAAAACCCTAATCCTATCTCTACGAGAAGTCAGTTGTACACCATCAATGGAAGCCAAACGCAATCCATTCCATTGGAGGTTTTTGGAACCTCAGGAACCAATTTAGCTACTTTGGAATTTTCTACTTTACCTCCTATGGATTTTTCCAAGCGCATGGACTATTTGGTGCGTTATCCCCATGGTTGTGTAGAACAAACTACTTCTTCGGCATTTCCACAGTTATTTTTGTCTGATGTATTGGATATCACCTTCGATACCAAAAAGGATATTGAGAAAAACATAAAAGCAGCCATCAAACGCTTGAGTAATTTTCAAACTTCAGGTGGCGGCTTAAGTTATTGGCCTGGGTATCGGGATGCAGATGACTGGGGTACTTCATATGCTGGTCATTTTATGTTGGAAGCCAAACAAAAAGGGTATCAACTGCCATTGACGTTCTTGAGCAATTGGTTGCGCTATCAGAAACAAAGAGCCAGACAGTGGAGCAATCAACAAACTTCATATAATGATGATTTAACCCAAGCGTATCGATTGTATACTTTGGCTCTTGCTCAGCAACCAGAGCTTGCAGCCATGAATCGTCTTCGCGAGACTAGAAATTTGAGCAACGAAGCGAAATGGAGATTGGCAGCCGCCTATGCCTTGGCTGGTAAAAAACAAGTTTCGGAAGACCTGTCCAAAACGGCCAACATCAACTTTGTATCCAATTCTTATGATTATAGAACCTATGGTTCAGTATTCAGAAATCGAGCTATGGCATTGGAAACCATGGTGATTCTCGGAGATTCCCAGCAAAGGGAGCTTGCGGTATCGCTTGCTAAAAATTTGTCTTCTCAACGTTGGTATAGTACCCAAGAAACAGCCTATGCTTTATTGGCCATGGCTAAAATGGTTTCTAAAAATGGGGGCAAAAGCGTTCATCTCACATATACCCACAATGGGAAAAATGTAGAAGTAAAAACAGATAGAGCTATTGCGCAACGGCCTTTGACCATTGCTTCGGCAAGTGCAACTATCGATGTCAAAAATAGCCAGGACAACACCTTATATGTGACACTATCGCAAAGTGGAAAACTTCCTGTAGGACAAGAACTCGCAGAACAAAAAAACCTAAAGTTGTCAGTCGCTTATCTGGATGCAATTGGCAATTCAATTGATGTAAGCCAGATACGACAAGGTACTGAAATGGAGGCCAGAATTACGGTGTTTAACTCTAGTAATGATTATGTAGATAATATTGCTTTGACACAAATTGTTCCAAGTGGTTGGGAAATTGTTGACACATCGTACGCAGGTACTTTGAGCACAAAATCGAGCAAAGCTGATTACATTGATGTTCGTGATGACCGTACCCATTTCTATTTTGACTTAGGTGCTAAAAAAACAAAAACGTTCACAGTAAAACTCAACGCCTCTTTTTTGGGAGATTATTATCTGCCTGGTTCACAGGTTGAGGCCATGTACGACAACACCTACTATGCAAGAAACAAAGGAAAATGGGTCTCCGTAGTGCAATAATATCTATAGCGAAGGTTAAACAATTGAAGATAATGACGTTAATGTTTCCTAATTTTTTTAGAGGATTATTGAAGTTTCGTAATTTCTCAAAAAAAGGATATGAAATTTTCTGTAATGAGTTTAGTGGCCTTTACCACCTTGGTTTTGGTGACCTTGGTTATTATGGCGAGTATGAACTTCCCCTTCAGCTGGGTATTTTATGTGACCATTTTTGGTCAGGGTTCGGTGGTGTTTTTAGTGTATCGAGTGCTCACAGAGGACTATCACACAGAGAAAACTTTCGAACACTTTTATGAAGACCATCCCATGGACCAAGAAGAATTGTAACAACCTTTTTTTAGGGCAAATCAGTATTGTTTGCCTATGAAAAAGGTGCGGTTCATCAAAAGATTTCTACTTCAAAACCGAATAAAACTATTTGGGTTTCTCATCATTTTACTGATTTGGTTGTTCTGTCTACCCAAAAAACTGTTTAAGGAACCCACCTCAACTGTGGTGACCAGTTCTGAAGGATTTTTACTGGGAGCACGAATTGCAGATGATGGACAATGGCGTTTCCCTGAAGTTGATTCAATTCCCAATCGATTTAAGCAAAGTGTCTTACTTTTTGAGGACGAATACTTTTATCAACATCCAGGATTCAATCCTATTTCCATTTTCAATGCTTTGGTCCACAACCTCACCAAAGAGACACGAAGAGGTGGGAGCACCATCACCCAACAGGTGATTCGACTAAGTAGAAAGAATAAACCCAGAACCTATTTTGAAAAAGGCATTGAGCTTTTCATGGCTACGCGTTTGGAGCTTCGGGATTCCAAGGATGAAATTCTAAGGTTATATGCTTCTAACACCCCATATGGTGGAAATGTGGTTGGGCTGGAGACTGCTTCTTGGCGTTATTTTGGCATTCCTTCCCATGAATTGAGTTGGGGGCAAGCAGCCACTTTAGCTGTTTTGCCCAACGCACCTTCGTTGATTTTTCCAGGTCGAAATGAATCCGTCTTGTTGCAGAAAAGGAATCGCTTGTTGAAGAAACTATGGGAGAAAAACCATATGGACCAAACTACTTACGAACTTGCCATTGCAGAACCGCTTCCGCAAAAACCAGTACAACTTCCCAATATCACACCTCATCTTACGGAACGTATCAGAGTAGAGCATCCCGGACAGTGTATACAAACATCGATTCAAATGGATTTGCAAAAACAGGTCAATGTTTTGGCAGAGAACCATCATTACCGGCTCAAAAGTAACGAGATAAATAATCTTTCGGCATTGGTTTTGGATGTGGAGAGTCGTCAAGTCCTTGCTTATGTGGGCAACGCCCCAACTAGCAAAAACCATAGTAATTATGTGGACATCATCTCAAAAAGCCGAAGTACAGGAAGTACACTAAAACCTTTTTTGTTCGCTTCCTTGATGCACGAAGGACAATTGTTGCCCAATGCTCTGGTAGAAGACGTTCCGACAGTAATTAACGGTTATCACCCGAAAAATTTCAATAAAAAACATCTAGGAGCTGTACCGGCCAGCAGAGCTCTTTCTCGCTCACTCAATGTTCCAGCCGTTCGCCTCTTGCGTTCCTACGGACTTCAAAAGTTTTACAACAAGTTAAAGAAGATGAATCTTGGTACTTTGGATAAACCGTCTTCCCATTATGGACTTTCCCTTATTTTGGGGGGCGCTGAAAGTTCTTTGTGGGACATCACCAAAACCTATGCTTCAGCCGCATCAACGCTCAATCATTTTGTCAATAATTCAAGTACGTATCGTAACCATGAATTTGCTGAGCCCACCTATCTGTTGAACAGTTCTATCTCCTTTGGAAATGTTCGGCGTGAGGCCCCTATGCTGGATGCAGGTGCCATTTTTCACACCTTTAAATCGTTAAGGGAAGTTAATCGACCTGAAGGTGCCGAGAATTGGCAGTTTTTTGACTCATCACAACCCATAGCTTGGAAAACTGGTACTAGCTTTGGATTCAAAGATGCATGGGCGGTGGGAGTCACACCAAAATATGCCATAGGTGTATGGGCTGGGAACGCAGACGGAGAAGGAAGGCCCGGACTGACAGGAATAGAGGCAGCGGCTCCCATCCTATTTGATATTTTGGACCTACTACCCTCTAGTGGGTGGTTTCAAAAGCCTTTTGATGAACTCAAACCTATTACGGTATGCAAGAAAAGTGGTGCCATTGCGTCCATTTTTTGTGAAAACACCGAAGAACAACTCCTTCCAAAAAATGGTATAAAAAGTGAAGCCTGTTCGTTCCATCAACAGCATTTTTTTAATGCTTTTGGAACGTTTCGTGTGAACTCAGGATGTTATCCCTTGGAAGATATGGTAAGTAAAACCTATTTCGTTTTACCGCCGGTAATGGAATATTACTATGCCACAGCTAATCCGAACTACAAAACCCTACCTCCTTTTTTGGATACATGTAATTCTGACGAAAGCCAACGAATGGCCTTTATTTATCCAAAACTTAATGAGGATATTTTGATTCCGAAGGATTTGGGCAATCATGCCACTGAAGTCATATTCAAGCTAGCCCATCAGCAAGAA
>JBCCXJ010000042.1:0-13838 GCA_039191905.1 Bacteroidota bacterium
ACCGAATTTCAGTTGAAATAACCCATTATTTATTTAGCTAAAAAACTATTTTTGCCCCATGGCGAATCAGGAAGATATTTTCAAAAAAGTCATCTCCCATGCGAAGGAGTATGGCTATATATTTCAATCCAGTGAAATTTATGATGGACTCAGTGCCGTTTACGACTACGGTCAGAACGGGGTGGAGCTCAAAAAGAACATTCGCGAATACTGGTGGCAGGCCATGGTGCAGCTCAATGACAATATTGTTGGGATTGACGCGGCCATTTTTATGCACCCCACCACTTGGAAGGCTTCCGGACACGTGGATGCTTTTAATGACCCCTTAATTGATAATAAGGATTCAAAAAAACGCTACCGTGCCGATGTTTTGGTGGAAGACCATGTGGCCAAGATTGAAGCCAAAATTGAAAAGGAAGTTAAGAAAGCTGCCAAGCGTTTTGGGGATAGTTTTGATAAAAAACAATTTCTAGAAACAAATCAGCGGGTTCTGGACTATCAGGCCAAAGCGGATGGTATCCTAAAACGTCTAGGGAAATCCTTGGAAAACGAGGATTTGGCTGATGTAAAAGCTTTGATTGAAGAATTGGGCATAGTTTGTCCTATTTCGGGCTCAAAAAACTGGACGGATGTAAAGCAGTTCAACCTGATGTTTGGAACCAAACTCGGAGCAACTGCCGATTCTGCTATGGATCTGTACCTACGTCCTGAAACAGCTCAAGGAATTTTTGTCAACTTCTTGAATGTACAGAAAACGGGACGTATGAAAATTCCATTCGGAATTGCCCAGACAGGAAAAGCCTTCCGAAATGAGATTGTGGCGCGTCAATTCATCTTCCGTATGCGGGAATTTGAGCAGATGGAAATGCAGTACTTCATCAAACCGGGTACCCAAAAAGAGTGGTACGACACTTGGAAGGAAAAACGCCTCAATTGGCACCTTTCACTGGGATTGGGCGAAGACAATTATCGTTTTCATGACCATGAAAAATTGGCCCACTATGCGGATGCTGCGGCAGATATCGAATTTAGGTTTCCCTTCGGTTTCAAAGAGTTGGAAGGTATCCATTCCCGAACGGATTTTGACTTGGGTAGCCATGAAAAGTATTCCAATAAAAAACTACAATACTTCGACCCAGAAGAAAACAAGAGCTATGTGCCCTATGTTTTGGAAACCTCCATTGGGTTGGACCGTATGTTCTTGGCTGTTTTTTCCAAAGCGCTACAAGAAGAAGAATTGGAAAATAACACCACGCGAACCGTACTTAAACTTCCTGCTGTTTTGGCTCCGACCAAAGCTGCTGTTCTCCCACTCTTAAAAAGGGATGGCCTTCCCGAAGTGGCCCATAAATTGGTAGATGAGTTAAAATGGGATTTCAATACGGTGTATGACGAAAAGGATGCCGTGGGGAGACGCTACCGCCGTCAGGATGCCGTGGGAACACCCTTCTGTATCACCGTGGACCATCAAACCCTGGAGGATGAAACGGTGACCATTCGCCATAGGGATACCATGGAACAACAACGGGTAAAGATGGATGAGGTAAAAGCAATCATTTCCAAAGAAGTGGACATGCGCTATTGGTTGCAACGCATCTAGTTGCGTTCTCTTTGCTTTTTATTTGTAGTAAATTTCTTAGGTAACACACTAAAAGCGATTTAGATACGTTAAAATATAGCCTTGCACGCACCCCAAATTTTTACGATGCGAAAGCTATACTATTTTATTGTCTTTTTATTTGTTTCCAACTTTCTTTTAGCCCAAGAGGAAACCCCTGAATATTTTGATCCGCCCGAAGAAACTACGGAAGAGGAAATTTTGTTGAGATTGGACAGTTTGAAGAGCAAACTGATGCATGATTATTACAGCAATAACTTCCTGGAAGTCTTAAAATACGGGGATTTAGGCTTTAAGTTGGCCGAAAGGATTGACAATCTGGCTTGGGATGTGGAAATTTCCAAATTCACCGGGAGCGCGCTCATTAGAATAAAAGATACGGTGCGAGCACAAAAAACCTTCACCGAATCCTTGAAGAAGGCCAAAATTGTAAACGACTCTACCTTAATCGCTGATGCCTACAACAACTTGGGCAACTTGAACAACGAAATTGGTCAAGATGAAAAGGCCATAGCCTACTACACCGAGGCCATTAAAATGTACGAAGGCATAAACAGCATTGCAAGGGTTTTTGTCATCCACTTTAACCTTGCCGATATCTATCTGGATCAAAAGAACATAGCAAAGTCAAAACAGCATATTGTTGGATTGGATGCAAATATTGACTCTATTCAAATGCCCCTCTTGCGTGCAGGATACTATTTTTCTAAAGGGCGATTAGCATTGTTGGAAGAAGATTGGGACCAGGCCATTCAGTTTTTTGAGAATGATATTTCATTATCCAAAAAGCATGACTATACGGATGGATTGGTAGAAGGCTATGAATATCTTATTGAGGCGAATGTGGGCAAAGGCGATTATGAGCAGGCCTATTTAGCAAGAAAGGAGTCGGATGTATATGCAGATAAGAAACAGGAAATAGAAAAAGCGGCGGCCATCAACGAGGTGATTGCCCGCATGAACGTAAACCAGTACAAGCAGGAACTCAAGGCTAAAGAACTGGAGAACGAAGTAAACCGTCAACGCGCGGATAGAAACAAAATCATCCTGTACATCAGTTTGGCAGCATCGGTGGTACTCTCCATTTTCTTCGTTTCCATGTTTATCTCGTTTAAAAGAAGAAAGGCACTGGTAAAAAGTTTGCAGGAAACCAATGTACAGTACTTAGAAGCCAAAAAGAAAGCAGAAGAACTGTCTGAGGTAAAAACCAACTTTTTGTCCGCCATTAGTCACGAACTACGTACCCCTTTATATGGTATTATTGGAATCGCTTCCATCTTAAAGCAAGAAAAACCCCTAGAAAAGTACAAGGAAGACATCACCTCCCTAAAGTTTTCCGCGGATTACCTGTTGGCCTTGATCAACGACCTCCTGTTTTTGAATAAACTGGATGCCTTGAAGACCCGGGAATTGGAAAAGAAACCCTTCCATTTGCGAAAATTGGTGCGGAACATCACCAATTCCATGGAGCATATGCGGGCCAAAAACAACAATGTTTTTGAGATTGAAATTACCGAAGAGGTTCCCAATTATTTGAAAGGCGACTATGTGAAGCTGTCCCAAATACTCATCAACCTGATCAGTAACGCCTGTAAGTTTACCGAGGAAGGAAAAATTACCATTTCCATAACGCCCAAAGAAACCAGGGAAGAATGTATTCTACTGGATTTTAGGATTGCCGATACGGGTATGGGCATTTCCCAAGAAAAGCAACGTCATATTTTTGATGAGTTTACCCAAGACATGAAATCCAACGATTTTCAGGGTACGGGATTGGGCCTTGCTATTGTAAAGCGATTGTTGGATTTGCACGATGCCACGATTGACCTAAAGAGTGAGAAAAATGTGGGTACCGAATTCAGTTTTACCATTTGCTATGAGGTAACGCAAAAGACCGAGATGGAAGAACTGCCTAAAGAAGAAACCATAGACCGAAGCATTGAGGGCAGCCATATCTTGATTGTGGACGATAACAAGATCAACCGTTTGGTGACCCGAAAAATCTTGGAAAACAACAAGTTTACCTGCACCATTGCCGAAAACGGAAAAGAAGCCCTTGAAATTATAAGCGATGAGGTCTTTGATATGATTTTGATGGACGTGAACATGCCCATTATGAACGGGTTCGAGGCCACCAAAGAGATACGTGGCTTTAACAGCACCGTGCCTATTATTGCGCTTACGGCCACCGACCCCACCAAGTCTTTTGAAGATTTAAAGGGATTGGGCTTTACCGACCTCATCATAAAACCTTATGATACGGACGACTTTTTGGAAGTGATCAAAAAGAACTTCGTGTCTACAGTGAAGATTTAGAAAGCAAGAAGGCTTTTCAATCTGTGGCGGATTGGATTATTTCACGAATAGTGGCCCAACCCGAAGGACTCTTATCATATTTTATATAAGTAACCATGGTTCTTCCACTAAAAACAAAGGAATCACCACCACTTTTTGGAATGCCTTTTATGGAAAACATGGTCTGTTCTATGGCAACATTGCCTTCCACCAAAATATGCTCTACATCATTTTTAATGAATTCTAGGCTATAGTTTTCCAAAGTGCTTACAAGACCCTGCATTACTTCTTTTCTTCCCGTTTTTATGTCATTGTAGCCCAGTGCCTTGATTACTTCAGGGTGGTGAAGCGATTTTATGGTTTCCAAATCTCCCTTGGCAAAAGCAGTTCTGATTAGGGCCCCATGGTTTAGGATTTCTTCTTTTAGAGTTTCTTTTTGAGCGATAACATGTGTTGGAAATAGCGTTGATAGAATTAGAACTGTAATCCAAAAAATGAGCATTTTGCTTTTTTGCGTCATACTGTAGGTTTTAATATTGTATCATTCCTTTCAAAAAAGTAGATTCTATATTTCTCAATCAAAACCTTCGCTAAAAAACTCTTCCAAAGTCATATCGAAAGCTTTCGCAATTTTCAAAAGGCTTGTGAATTGCAAATCTGTACCTTTTTCGTATCTACCATATTGGGTGCGAGGAATGTCTTTATCGAAAGCAAAGTTTTCATAGCTAGTATATCCCTTTTCTACGCGCAACGACTTAATTCGTTCAGCTAGTTTTTGTACTTCTATCGATTTGTTCATGAGGCTAAAAGAATCAATAGAGCCATTAATTAATTACCACTAATTAGTGACATTTTTGATAATTGTTTGTATGTTTGACACAGATTTCCCAAATCAAATGCTTGAATTGTCCCAAATACAGGAATTATCCAACTGGATTACCGAATCCTACGGCACAAAGGAAGAAGTCCGTAAACGTTTGGACTTTATCGTTTTTATGCTGCACTTTTTACAAGAAGATACATTTACCCCACGAGAAATTCAAGATGCCGCAGAATTGCTAAAAGGTTTGGGGGAGGTTTTGGAGTGAGGTCGTATTTATTACGGCTTGTTGCCATTTTTAAGTACGCCTTTTTTGTTTTTAATCAGCCAGAACAATAAAGGGATGACTCCAATAGTAAAGGTGGTTATTAAGTTTAGAATTCCATCTTTCCATGAAAAACTGTTTGTATCATAAGTATCTGTCCATGAAAAATAGTATTCCATCCATTCACCCTTCCAAACCGATATAGCATAATCAGTTGTCCAGTTCGCATCTTTAAACTTCTTCCTGTCCTCCTTTAAGACATCAGATAGTTTTCTGATATAAGTTGTTTTTCCCAAACCTCCTATTAAAGAATCTTCCGGTCGGGTTAAATCTGAAGAATAGTCTTTATGGTATTCTCGTTGCCAAGTATAATATTCCCGACTGCTTGGGAGTCTTTCATGAGTTGAGACGAAATTTTCAATAAAGTCAACAGAAGGCTTAATTTCATTTTCAATAAAGTCTTTATCTCGATTAATTTGGCCGGGAGTATCAAGAAGTATGGAGATTCCCGCGAATACCCATATTCCTAACCATAATAGAGTAAGTATTTTAAAAACAGATTTCAAAGGTTAGATAGTTTCCTTGATTAAATACAACGATTTCAACTATAGTTTAGATGTGGAATATAACTACAATGAATCAAAATCAATATTAGGTATTCATCTTAGTCCACATATACTTCTGTACCTTGTCCTAATTCGACCCCATCAGCTATAAACTTTATTTTCTTTTTCGATTTAGGTACTTGAATTATTAAAAATGGGGACAATTGATTATCATCATTATTAAGGTTGGCATTAACAACGTTGTACTCAATTACAAGCTGTTTTTTGTCCTCTTTAATTCTAATTAAGTCAATTTTGTCAAGTCCTTTTTTGTCTTTATCTGAATGAAATATCTGGACCAACATTTTTTTCTTGTAAAGAGTTTTATCGTCAAGATTGTACTTTTTTCGAAAGTTGGCAGATAAGTAGTCTTGATTGAAATATTTGTTAAAGCAGACTATTTGCAGATTAGGAATAGGTGAGTCGGTCCCATGGGCAATTATTTTGTATTCAAAAGGATTTAGAGTATCTACCTGGGAAAAGACCTTTCCGGATAAGAAAAGTCCAACTACGCAACACATTAACAATATTCTATTTTTCATTGAATTAAGTTTTTCTAGTTGTTTCCTAGGGTCTCAGCTATGATTTTAGAGTGGAATAAAAACAAAATAAAATGTGGACTTTGATGTGTATCATTTTTACTCCTCTAACCAAACTTCGTTTATCCATGTTGAAAGGTCAGGCCATTTTTCGTTAGTCTCACCATTATGGGACCAGTAATGAACCTGTCCATTTTTGTCCATTGCAAAATAATCACCATTATCTTCACAAATTGGGAATAACTCTTTAGGAAGCCCGTAATCCCAAGCTTCTTTCGCTACTAAAGGAAGAAAAAGAGGGTCGTCACCAGGAACTACAACTAGGGGTTCAACAGCACCGAACACAACGTCACTTGCTTCTTTAAGATATTTCTTAAAATCAGGATGGAACTTTGTGTCTAGGGCTATCTCGGCACTCAAGATTTCTTCATCAGTGGGTAATCGCAGAGGGATTGGCACTTCTTCATTTACCTCTCGCAATCTTTGAATAGTTTTTTCTAGCATCTAAAATGGCAAATATTTTTTTTGGATGTAAAACACCACCTTATACTCTCAAATATAGTGTATAAACGCAAGAAACCGTAAGTAATCTCTGTAGGTCTTTTAGAAAGTATACCTTAGGTGTCTTACCTGCATATCCCAGGTAAGAGACAAAGTGAGCTGAAAATGGTTTAGAAGAGCTTAAGGGTCCTAAGCTTTTTTTCTAATGAAATTCAATGCTTACTTGGGTAATCAAATCGTCTTTAAAGCCCAATAAAAAAGGGTTCTTGATTTTTCTGGGATTGTTCATGCACATTCCAGCCATAAGACACTTTATTTCAAAGCGCTCCAAGTCATCCACTATACTTTCTGTGGTTTTCGTATCAATGATACTCTCTCCAATTTTTAGAATCCCTTCAAAAGAAGTGTTTGGAAAGTTTTTGTCGCCATCCCAATTGAAGTTAAAGGCAAGCGTAAGTAAGTTGCCATCTACGGTATGAAAAACAAGGCCCAAATCCGAATAACGGTAATTGGTTTTCCCCGTAGGGTACTCTTTATAAATCTCGGGTTCTCCCAGCATTTCCACAATACTTTGGTATGTGGTTGAATTGTCAATTGGGGTTCCGTTCAAGGTAACAGTATAGTCTTCCGTGTAAACCACTTCTATGGTTTCTTGCCCGAAGCAAATAACAGATGAAAGGCTAAAAAATAATGCGATGAATACTAATTTCATGATGTTTGTTTTTGATTGATAGTTAAGGTTTTGGGTCGGCTTGATTAAGGAACAATTGTGCACAACATTGTGGTAACCGGTTTTATTCGTTTATTTCAATGGTTTTAAAATTGAAATTAAAGGTGTCCTTTTCTGCTTGGATAATTTCAATCTCTTTGGCAAGCTTCCCATAATCACTTTCAAGCCACTTTTTATACTCAATCTTGATTACTTCCGTAGTGTCCATCATGTTTGGAAACTCAATAATTTTAATCTGTTCCATCTTTGGGTCGTAATAGAGTTTGACCGGATTATTAAGTCTGTCAATTCCAGAATACAATTCAAGCTCATTTTCCAAATCTTTTTCAAATTCAATGTCTTTAAAAAATGACTTAGGATTGGTCTGTAACCTGTGAAAATCATGACTTCTAATCATCTCTATGGAAATATTGGTTAACGTATCTGAAACTTTCCCGTTTTCGGCAAGGACATAGCCTTTGTCATATGAACTTAGTTCTGCCCGAAAGGGCAAATCTCCATATTCATACACTTGATAAAAGGTGAGGTTTCCATCCTTTTCTGAGGTCACCTCCGTAGTATAATTACCATTTGGTCCATTGCAATTGGCAAATGAATGGATGTTTTCAATTTGAAGGTATCTTGAGTCGAGAGACAACTTCTTTTTCTTTGTATCCTTCTCTTCTTTGCAAGAAATCATTCCCAAAGCGCATAGAAATACACAAAATAGAATCAATCGTATGGTCATTTCATGTTTTTTTATTTCGATTTAGAAGTTAAGAAATTCTGGAAGTCGTTTTTAAACAAAAGGGGAACCACATTTTCAGCTACTCATTTCGATATTCGTCATGGTGAGCATGATCAAAACAAAGGTGAGTATGCCCATGATTGTTGTAAAAATCCCCATTTTTTTAGATTTGGTCCAACCGAAAAGACCAATCACAGTGCATAAGAACAGAATGCCCAAAAGAAAGGAAAGGGCACTAATAATGTTAGATATCTCCAAAGTTATGGGTGAAACATTTCTGGGATAACCCTTAGTGGTCATCATTACGATTTTTGTCATCCCAAAAACCGATACCAAAAAACAGCAAGCGGTAACTGTTGTGGCTTTAAAAATACGATTATGGATTTTGCTTTTTTCCGTTTTGTCCGTCAGCAGATTGGCCAGAATAGCTATGGAAAAACCCGCCAAAAGAGAGGCCACTAATATGAGTTGGTTTACAACGCTGTTCAGGTATTCGGGATTTACATCCATAGGCAAGGTTTTTGGTGTGGGATAAAACTATAATGAATTCTATACATTGCTTTGCGACTTTTTATGAAAACCTAAGACCTTTATTTCGGAGTATATCTTTGAATTCCTCAGATTTATAATCAATATTGTCGTTTACAAGTTCTTGGCTAACTCCATAAATAAAAGGGCCAAGTCTTTTTGTCCAGTTAGGTCCAAATTCCCTTGGTTCGTAACCTGCAATTCGTCCGCCAATAAGGATTCGATTTTCTTCACTTATTTTTTTGACGACCAGGTCCACGCAAGGATATATTTTGTTTTCCCCTAAAAACACTCTTTTGGTAATTTCGTCAATTACAGTGTTCTTTCCAATGTAGCGGTTTTCGCTTTTAGAAAGACCCCATTCCAATTCAAATTCATCTGGCAAGCTCTTGGCCATATGCAATTCTGCATAAAGCTTTAGTTCCTCAAGAGTCTTACGTACGAAATTTTTGAATTCCTCCTTTTTCATTCAGATGTTGTTCAATAGACTCGGCTATCATTTCGATTTGGAATAAAACTACTATGAGTTGTTGCCATTGTTAGCAAATGTGTTTATCAATTATCAAAAATAGTATTGCTAAAATAAAAATAGGGAAACTCATAATGTTTGTGGTATACCAGCTATAATATCCTTTATTATTTGGATTTCCTTTATTACGGATCCATATTCCGTCTGATAATTTACCATTGTACATTTGAAACCCTTCCTTTTTTAGTACTCTTTTATAAAACTCAATAATCCCTTTGGTGATTAGTAAGGTAAGAAAGGGAGAAAAGGTCAAAAGTGAGCAATTAAAGGGACATAGGTAGTTCCATTTGAAAATATCCATTAGAATTCCAGCAAATCCAATCACGAAGGTAATCTTCAAATATCGTTTGAAATATTTGTACACTTTTAGGTCTTCTGCGAAAGACATTATTACCAAACTAAACAGTTGATAGGCGATGAGAATAATATAAAAATAGACTTCAGAAAGTGTCAAATTAATATTTGCTATAGCTCTTGGATGTGATTTTGGTTTGGAATAAAACTACAAGGAAATATGACAAAAAAAATGCTTTCCTATATTCCCAAATATAGCGCATAAACGTAAAGCGGCATAAGTGATATCCGTAAGGTCACGCCATAAAAAATTAGTCATGTAGGTTTAAAGAACTGGTTTTGCTCTTGGTTTCTTCGTCCAAATCAGAGACCAAACTGAGGTATTCCGCTTCCAGATATTGCCCTTTGGTGATTACATCGTTCATTTTGTTGAGCAACATAATGTACATGTTCTTTACTGTGGTAGAGGCAAAGGTCTTCGCATAGGAGGCTTTATCCCGTACTTCTTCTTCAACGGTTCGTTTGCGGATTTTGGCCAACACACCGGGGTCTATGCTGTAATTTTCTATAAAATAGGGTTCTAAATGCGCTTGGGTATAGGCTGTAATTTCATCTTCGCTCTCTTGGTAATCCTTAACCCGATCATAGAGTTTGGAGATTCTGTTTTTTAAAGAATCGTTGGAGATGAGTTCTATCCTGCCCGAGTTGATCATGGCATTGTAGATTCCCGTAGAGGGGTCAAAGGTGTGGTTCCTTACATTGCTTATTATAATAGAATCCAGATATACCACCGGGTGCTTGGTGATATTGGTGAACAGTACTTCTTGCAAACTTTGGTTACGTCGAATTTGAGCGTTTAATGCTGTGTGCAACTCGCCAATATTGATTTTAATGGACTCTTTTAGACTTTTTAGGGTTTTGAGTTCTTCACCTTTCAACTGCTCTTTTTCATTCCAATTGTTGATTTGTAAGGCAATCAAAATTCCGATGACCACAAGAACGATTTCTCCAAGGGCATAAGCCAGATATTTTCTGGTTTTTCCTTCGGAGAGCAATTCTCGCCTAATTTTTCTAAAGAGCTTCATTGCGTTTGGTATTGGTTGGTGGTTTAGGACTTCAATGTAAGCTTTTATAAACGAATCCGGGCATGCTTAAGACTCATGCTCCAAACGCTCATGCATAGATCAATATGTCTTGGCTTTACTAAGCCCTTGCTGCATTTCTTTTTCAAATGAGGAGTTGGGGTACTGGGTGAGTCCTGTATTTACAAAACAGAATAGGGTGAAACTGAATAATCTTTCACAAGGTAGATTTCTTCAATAGGATTTGTAAAGTTTTAAATACGTTCTCCTTTTTACTCCATTAAGAATTTTAATTCTTCGCAGGTTTTGCTTGGCACAAACTCAGTCAATTCGTAGTCAGCTAACTCATTTTTTTTAAAAGGGTCTTTTTCAATAATTTCTTCCAATTCTGATTTTGATTTTACATTGGATAAAATTATTCCACCTGTTCTCGGAACCTTTCGACCAGAAGCAAGAAAATGCCCCAATTCGTATTGCTCATTGAGAAACACAACATGCTCCTCAAGAAATTGGTCTACTTTTTCCAGTTCTGTTTTATAGGTTAAATTAATAATGAACATATGGAATACTTTTTTGTTTCGTTTTAAAATTGGGTCGATGGGTTTTTAGGCAGCATAACAAAAATGGTTTTTGTACAGCATAGGCCATTGTTAAAACATTTCATTTATTCAAATAATCCCAATCAACATGAAAATCCAAAAATAGGGATTCATCTTTTTTAAGATTGTTTGCTGCCAGGTGGTAGACTCCGTGGGCTATCTTTTCTAGCCCTAAAAGTTTGGTTCGTGTACCGTCCAATTCAAATTTATAGGCGTCGGGTTCTTTTACGAAGAGTTTGTCCAGTCCTATAATAGAGGAAAAATCGGCAACTATGCGAGCTTCAAGAGTATCCATTTCCATTTTTGAACCAATGTCCTCATTTCCCTCACAGAAGCCATTGTAGTATGTCGTGGCTGAAAAATAACAGTCGTTGCTTTCTACATTTTGAGAGATAAATCCGGGAAGTTTTTTACTGGGCAAGTCGGTGAAGGTCAACTTTTTCCAAGGATAGAGAATATTTTGGTCTACAATGCCACTCGAACGGTCAGTAAGCTTAATAGCATTATTCTTTTTGTTGTATTTATTAAAGCGATAGTAGTGGTATTCACTATGCACTTCTATATCTTCTTCTAAACGGTCACTATATCTGGTGTAAACGGGAGGGTCTTTTTCACTTCTAATATGAAGATATTTTACATAGACCGTCTTGGATTCCTGAACCAATGGAATATTGGCTTGTTTTTCAAGTTCCATTGATTTTAGCTCATATTCTTTCTTTAGAGAATCCTCCAAATCCTTTTTGGCTTCGATTTGCTCCTGTTTAAAATCCAGAAACTTTTCCTGATGGGAATTTTCCAGCTTTTTCAATTCTTCGTTGTGGTTGCTAATTAAATTCTCTTTGGAGATTTTGTAGAAACGCCATTGCACGGCCCAACCAAAACTTATCAAAGCGGCAATGGCAGAAAGAATGACGACTAGAGTTTCTACGTTGAAGTACTCTTGCATGTTTATTCAATATATATTTGGTCAAATAAGGTTTTGTCCTGCAAATAGGTTTTTAGATAATTATCAATGGTATTTGCATTGGGTCTATGAATAAAGGGGCGTCTTGGATAGATTCTGTCATTGGCCCAAAATGTATTCCAGTAGGCTGTAGATTCAATGAACATTTGGGCAAACCCTATTTCCTTGGCTTTTTCAAACTCCTGTTCGATTTCCAGGCACCCATTGATGCATATATCTACATAGGATTGAACAATAGGGAAATTTTTATCTGGTACGTTTTTTAACAGCTCTCTTTCAGAAGTAAAGGTGTTGGTATACACCCAAATGGCGCAATCCAAGTCGTCTAAATCTGAAAGAAATTCAATTTTTTCAGGATTAATCAACTTTCGCTTATAATTAGCTTCACGCTTATCTAAAAGGGGTAGGTCTTCATCCGAAATTTTATAAATAACCCCATTTACTAAAGCATTTTCGTCAGAGACACAGCCTAAAAAAGTAGTAGAAAGTGTGTAAACACCGGTTCTAGCAAACCATCCTCTTTTAAAACCTTTAACGATTACTGGATGAACTATTTGGGCTTCTGGAGTAGTGCGCATTCTTGATTCTTTTTCTATTAAAGAACCGTATCCAAATATATAATTGGTTTTGCCCATACGACTAAGTTAACTAGAAGGAATATGATGTTTGTCTCCTTAAATATAAGTGATTAACCAGTAAGAATTCTGAATTTGTTTCAGTCCAATTATTTTTTTAGGACAACCGTTTTCCCCGTTTTGGCACTTTTCCGAGCAGCATCCAAAATTTCCATGACCAACATATTGTTTTCTAGGGAGGAAAGACTGTTAGGGGACAGAGTTATTTTTCCGTTGACCACAGCAGCCAATAAGGAAAAAGGGTCATTATTGGGGGACTCGCGTTCTGGCAAGGTGGTTTTTTCTTCCTCAAAGCCATCATAGCCTTCTGCAATGCGCACGCGAAGGTCGTTTCGGTTATCGGCATAAATGGCTCCTGTTAATCCGTACAGTTCCATATCTTTTCGCCCTATGGGCCAGTTCCAAGAGGCTTCTATAATAGCTTGGGCTGAATCATAGGTAAGCAATATGGTGGCGTCATCATCCACTTTGGGATTGTTTTCAGCTTGCAATTGCTGGGTAATGGCCGTTACGGTGTTGGGTCGTTTTCCCTGCATCAGCCAAGTCATCAAGTTGGCCCCGTAGCAACCGAAATCGATAATAGCTCCACCGCCATTTTCCTTGGGGTCGGTAAGCCATACCAAGAACTCTTCATTAACTCCAATTTTTTTGGGTCCTCTATGCCCATCCCGGACAATCACTTTTCGCAAATCTCCAATTTTGCCCTCATCCAAAAGCTGTTTGGCTTTATGGTTGGTGGGGTACCAGGTAGTTTCGTAATTGGTAAGCAAATGTATGTTGTATTTTTCGGCCAAAGCCTTCATCTTTTGGGCGTGATCCATATTCACGGCCAAGGGTTTTTCCACCATGACATGGATGCCCTTTGGAGCACAGGTTTCCACCACTTCCAAATGATCATAGATGGTTCCAAAAGCGGTCACCGCTTCGAGTTGGGTGGCAGTAATCATTTCTTCTAGGGAGTTGTACACCAAATCCATGGAAAAGCCATGCTGTTTGGCATAACGTTGGGCCAAATCGCGGTTGGGTTCGGCTATGCCCACAATTTCAATATCTCCTATGTCGTCCCTGCCCAAAATCCAATGCACATGGGTATGGGTCAAGCCCGCC
>JBCCXJ010000043.1:0-13835 GCA_039191905.1 Bacteroidota bacterium
TCTGTTGGGTTGTCCGCCAAATTCTGTCATAGGTCTGGGTTTTTTGTTGTCTGAAAACATTGTGTTCTAGGGTTATGGGGTTAACATTTGTTCTTTGTATGATTCTAAATTTTTATGGATTTGGATGACTTTGTAATTATCTGATAAAACTACAAAATTCTCCTCTTGGATACGGTAGTCACGATTCTTTTTTATAAGCTCCACAAAGCCTAGGGCAAATTCTTGGGATTTGAAACCATGCACCACCACAAACTGATCTTCAAGATTGTAGATATCCCTGGAGATAACATTTCTGTAGTTTAAATCTTTTACTACTTCTTCCAATCTACTCTTTAAGGCTAACGCCTTTTCATTGTCTCTTATTTTATAAGGAAAAACAACTTTCCAATTTCCTGCTCCTTTTGAACCAACTTCGCGTGAAAATTCTTGGCTTGCCATTTTTGGAAGCTGTTCCTTGACCATGGTTTCCGCACGTTTCCCTTCTGTGTTATTGGGGTATGTGAGTGCTACATAATTCAATGCTTCCTTAAAGGGTTCGAAGCCCTGCAGTCTTCCAATCGCATTCGCCTTCAACATTTCAAATTTTGGAACAATGGGGTCTCCTGTAAAACGATCAATATATTCCTGGCTTTGCGTGATGACTTGCAAAAACTCCTGTCTTTGATATAATTTAAAAAGTTGTGAGTACCGGGCATCCGGACTATCTGTGTCTCCTTCTAGAACGGCCTGTGGATTCAACAGTATTTCGGCATATCGCGTATCAGAGTGATTGGTAATGATATTTTGCTTCATCGATTCCGCCAACGGGCTTCCCGACTCCTCATAAATTTTATACAAATTGTATTTGGATGGCAGGATCAATCGCTCTTCCGGGTCTGATTTTAAAACATCTTCGAGTTTTCCAGCAGCCAGCAGATTTTCTTTGAACTTCTCCTTATAAATAAGGCCTAGTTGATAGTTAGCGAAGTTTTCTTCTTTTCGGAGGCTGTCAATCACTGTAATATCTGTAGGAACTCTAGAAAGATAAAAGTCCAAATCATATTTTTGGTCTGGCGCTAAGTCTTCTGGTGATTCCCCACTGGCCAGAACATCCGTTCCCGTAGCTTCAGAAGGTAGTGTTCTACTTTTATTGCTCCAACGCCAATCGTCTTCCAAAGCTCTGTTGCCCCAACGTGTTTTGAAATCATTTTTACCATATCCCAAGCTGGTAATGTTGTAAAAGTAGAACTTGCCTTTATTTTCTTTCCCTCCCTTTGAATCACCAAAGGCTGCAAAACCAGCAGTAGTTCGTTTCAGTTCTTTCTCAGCTTCGGCTTCATCCTTGCGTTTCAACTCAGCAATATAATCCTCAAAATAAGCCTTTCGTTCTGCCTCGGGCATACTATAAATGGTGATGACACTGTCTGCATATTGAGCAATGTCTTCATACTTAATGACATCTTCCAGGTTATCTAGCTTTTTCTTAATCCTTCGGTACTTGCGTGTCTTTTCACTCAGATTGGTCAAGGTACTATCATAGTACGCGCCGGCCGTTTTGTAATTATTCTCATCAAAATAGTAGTCTGCCAAGCTTTGATAGTTGAGCGAACTTAGCTTTCTATCTCCTTGATTAGCCTTAAGGGATTTGTTGTAGTAGACCAGGGCTAAACTATCCGATTCAGTTGCTAAATGAAATTGCGCCACCTCCCTGTAAATCTTATCTAAGAATGGACGGTTTTCCCGATTCTCTTCTAAATCCGTCAAATACTCCAGAACCTCTTCCTGATTTCCATCCGTAATCTCCATATTCTGAATCTTCTTGAGATGGGAATTAATCATGTATACACGAGGAGATTTCCTGTTCAAATCGATTACCTTGTTAAACGCATAATTGGCGCTGTCTTTGTGGCCTAACTGATTGTACAATTGACCGATTATAAAAAGATATCTTCCTTTTTCCGGATTTTTCCTGGTATAGGCCTGGGCAATTTTTAACTTTTGTATGGCGGTGTCGGGCGTTTTTAGATTGATATAGCATTGGGCCATAACCGCACTGGCATCCGCATATTCCTGATCTCTTAAATCCTCATACTTGAATAAACGTTTGAGGTTTTTCACCGCCAGTTCGGGATTATCCAAACGCATATGGGTTTTTTCTCGCCAAATTCGCGCTTCGTTCAACTTATCGCTTGCCACATATTTGCGAAGAATATAGTTGAAGGATTCCAAGGCAGGAATATAGCGTTGGTCAAAGTATCTTGCTTTCCCTAACAATAAAAAGGCCTCATCAATTTGAGGATTGCGTTCTTGGTCCTTGATGTCCATGCTATGTTTTTGGATGGCCTTGGTCGCTTTTTCCTCCGCTATTTCAAAATTGGGATTGTTATCTTCGGAATCCAATTTAACCTCATCGGTTACCTCCAAACGCTCCACGGGAAGTATCTCCCAAAAATCGTCTCGATAATTGGCATTGAGTTCCTCTCGGCCAACCTCAAAAGCAAGATTGCCATTGTACAAGGTGTTGTACTTGGTATTTAATGCGTGCCAATTTCGGTTGATGAATTTGTCTTTTTTCACCGAACAAGAGTTCAGTAGTGCCCCAACCAAAACGAGTACCCCAAAAATTTTTTGAAAATGGTTCAAAATAATCCGTAATCGTATCTAAACTTAACTCAGAAAAGGTAAGATTATTATAAGGTTAATCGATAAAATACAGAATTCTTTTTTGTGATTACGTTATGGCGCTTCACCACGCCGAAGGACTTTCATATTTTGCCCTTACCCGATTGTATTTGCTTTTGTAAGCAACAGGAGAAAGTCCAGCGTATTTCTTGAAGACCGTTCTAAAAGCTTTTTGATCCAAATACCCTACTTGATACATGACTTCATTAACATTCTGCTGAGTGGATTCCAAGCTCCGTTTCGCTGCTTCCACCTTTACTCTTTGTATGTATTCCAAAGGCGTGTTCTGCGTGGCCTTTTTAAACCTGCGGACAAAGTTTCTACCACTAATGGCAAACTTCTTCGCCAACTCTTCAACTGAAATTTTATGGTTCACGTTTTGCTCAATAAATTCTTGAGCTTCCTTGATAGTCTTATCGTCATGGTCCTTTTGCGCCTGAAAAATGGCAAACTGATTTTGGTCTTCCCGGTCAATGTCAATTTCTAAAAATTTTGAAACATAAATGGCTGTTGGTCTTCCGCAATATTTTTCAACCAGATGTGCCATAAGATTTAAAAAAGAATACGCTCCACCGCTGGAATAAATCCCATCTTCCTCAGTAACAATTTTGTTGGATACTAAATTGACCTGTGGAAATAGTTTTCTAAAAATTTCCATTCCAGCCCAGTGTGTAGAACACTGTTTTCCATCCACCAAACCGGTCATACCGAGAATAAAGGCTCCCAAGCACATACTGGCCACTTCTGCACCGTGTTGATTGCGCTGTTTCAAGATCCATGGCACATAGTCTTTATTCTCTTCCATTTCCTCAAACAACAGATCAGGGTGGAAGGCAGGAAGGAGAATTAAATCAGTTTTTTCAACTTCCTCAATACTGGCAGTGCAATGTATGCTAAAAACACCGTCATAAAGCACCGTTTCCTTTTGAAGACCTACAAAATGAACATCAAAAAAATTATTTTCTCGAACCCCTGTTTTCCTTAAAAAAGAATTGGCAACGGATAGCACTTTGTAGGGCCCAACTACACTACTCAAAATTGCATTTCGCTTGGGAACTAAAATGGATACATGTTTCATTGTGTGGAATTTAGCTTGTTTCAAAAATAAAAAAAGCCTTTGGCGGAATCAACCCTTATAAGTGTCTTATATGCCCTTTATAGAAGAAACCCTCTTTTGTAGTTTTGAGGTATGGCATTCGAAAAGTTCGAAAAAATTAGGCAAAAACTGTGTTTGCAATACCCACAAGTCACAGAAGGAAAAATGATGAGCTCTCCCGCGATTCTTTTCAATAAAAAGGTCTTTGCTTTCTTTTCCAGAAAGAACAAAATGGTATTTAAATTGGGGACTACTCTTCCATTAAATTCAGATGTTGAACTTTTCGAATTTAACCCCTTTAAAAACAAAGGGCCTTTAACGGGATGGTATGAAGTTGATTATTCAGATTATGCTTCATGGGAAGAATTGGCCGAGCTTGCATTACGCTTCGTTAGGAAAAATTCTTAAGGTTTTGTCCAAAGAACATAATCCAAAACGTCTTTACTATAAGGAGTCTAAAAATTTATGAAATGATACACGAATCTTACAGTACCTTCTTTAAAGAGTTAGCGAAACACAATCACAAAGAGTGGTTTCATGCCAACAAAAAACGGTACGAAAATGATGTGAAAACACCATTTTTGAATCTCTTGGACACTATTTTACCTACCTTAAGAGCATGGGAAAGCAAAATTGATGGTGACTCTAAAAAAGCCTTGTTCCGAATCAATCGGGATATTCGGTTTTCCAAGGATAAGTCACCTTATAACACTATAATGAAAGCTGGTTTTTCGGCTGGAGGCAAAAAGTCGGAGCTACCTGGTTTTTACTTAGGTATTGATGCGGAAAATATTCATGTGGGAGGTGGACTCTTTATGATTAGCAATCCAAATCTAAAGGAACTGAGGTATCATATTGCACAAAATCCAGAAGTCCTACTTTCTATAGTACAAGAAACGGGTTTTGTTCAAAACTTCGGAAAACTAAAAGGAGAAAAATCCAAACGCCTGGATAAGGAACTCATGCCTGTATCTGAAAAGACAGACTTGATTTTCAACAAACAATTTTATGCAATGGCTGAATTTCCCTTAGCTCCTTTTTATGATTCGGATAATTTATCAACGGAAGTATTGAGCCATTTTGAGGCCATACGACCGCTGAACAACTATTTAAGTAACGCATTAGCAACATAGTTTATTCATTAATCATTAAACACAAATTCATGACAACACAGGAAGTAGCAAACAGATTGGTTGATTTATGTAGACAAGGTCTATTTATGGACGCCATAAAAGAACTATACAGCCAGGATATTGTTAGTATTGAACCAGATGGTTCTCCCATGAAAGAGGTTAAAGGTCTTGATGCCGTACTACAAAAAACGGAGCATTTTAATACTATGGTCGAAGAGACACATGGAGGGGAAATATCCAACCCCCTAGTGGCTGATAATTTCTTTTCATGCACAATAAAAATGGATGTGACCTTCAAAGGAGCACCAAGAACTATAATGGAGGAGGTGTGTATCTATAAGGTGAAGAATGGAAAAATTGTTTATGAAGAATTTTTCTATACCCCGTCCCCAGCAAAGTAAAACACAGTTTGAATCTAAAGCGATAAGAAATGACAACACAAGAAGTAGCGAACCAATTAGCGCGTTTATGCAAAGAAGGAAAGTATCAAGAAGCTTATGGGCTATATGCAGAGGATGCAGTAAGTGTAGAAATGCCTGGGGTACCCAATGAGGTGACCAAAGGAATAGCTAACATTTTAAAAGGATTCGAGACTTGGGCCAACAGTATTGAAGAATCACATGGAGGTTCCGTTGGAGATCCAGTTGTGGCAGGAAACCATTTTACCATACCTATGACGAGCGATGTTACCTTTAAAGGTATGGGGCGTTGCAAGATGGAAGAACTATGCGTATATGAAGTTGCCGACGGAAAAATCAAGAAGGCCTCTTTCTTTTATGACCCTTCCGTACTTGGTGGTTAAGGCTAATCGGGGAAATTGATAGGCGCCTATCAACGGCGCTTTTTTATCCTCCAAAGAAGGTTTCCAGTTCTTTTAGTGTTTCCGTAGAAGTTTGAATGTCTTTTACCACTTCTCCTTTATTTAATACCACAATACGTTCACAGACTTCGGTTACGTGAATCAAATCATGACTTGACACCAAAACGGTCACATCTTCACGTACCGTCAATTCCTTTATTATTGCCTTTAACCGTATTTGGGTTGTGGGGTCCAAGTTAGCAAAGGGTTCATCCAGAATGACCACTTCAGGATTTCCAATAAAAGAAGCCACAATGCCCGCTTTCTTTTGATTTCCTTTGGAAAGGTCCCTTAAGTATTTCTTTTGGCCCAATATCTCACCGTGGAAAAAATCTTCAAACTGGGCTAAAAGCGCATCTACATCCGCTTTGTTCCTACCTCTCAAATCTCCAATAAAATAAAAGTATTCTTCCGGCGTCAGGTATCCTATCAAAAAGGACTCATCAATAAAGGAGGAAGTAAAAGGCTTCCAGTCTTCACTGGTATTTACTTGCACCTCATTATTAACAATTTGTCCTGAAGAGGGTTGAATCAAATCCAACAAAAGGCTAAAAAAGGTGGTCTTTCCCGCTCCGTTGTTCCCTACGAGTCCAAAACTTTGCCCTTTGGGAATTTCAAGGTGATCAATGTTAAGCACCAATTGGGAGCCATATTGTTTCGTTAGGTTATCCGCAGTAATCATATGTACTTGGTGTTTTGTATTGTTTTGAATTAGCTATTTTTTTCTTTGAAACCGGCTATCATACCGTATTTCTTTTTTCTGTATTGCTCCGTTATGGCATCTAGTAATTTGTTTTTGAGCATAAACCCTACAATTCCCATAATGGAAAGCACGGCTACGCCCACCTCCACTGAAAAAACGAGATAACATATGGAAAAGATGAGTATCGGTGCCCCAAGCACGGGAAGCATTATCAAAAACTGGGTCCCGCTGGTACCCTGCATATTTCCAAACGGGCTTTTATCCAGTTCAATCCGTTTTTTATTAAAAGAGCCGAAGTACAGAATTACTGGAATATTTACCCCAAGATTATATATGGCACTTCCAAAGTTGATGGCCAAGGCTTCCCAACCAAAATACACATAGGGAATGGTCAACAAAAACATCACCACCACACTCACAGAAATCAATCCTGCCTTAGAGTCCAAATATTTGCGGAGCGGGATGTTCTGCGACATCATCATACTATAGTAGGCGCTGTCCCAAGCGGGAATGAACTGTCCGAAGTTGGCCAAGAAAATTCCCGTCATGAAAATCCCAAGGAAAGCGAACATGGGCATCATATTGGCATAAATCTCCTGGGTGTAAAAAATGAGTCCGTAAAAAACAAAAAGCAAGGAAATAAAAACTTGGGCCTTGGTGCGTTTATTACGCCAAATCAGTTTTAAATCCAACTGCAAAAAGGGCGCAATATCTCCAAATTTACGGGTCCATGCCAAATCGGAAGACTTTGCTTCTTGTTTCTTTGCCTTCAGCGAATCATCCAAGAACAATCGGTTCCTAAGGAATTTGAAATTAAGCCAATATACTGTAAAGACTAGTGAAACAGGCACTAAAAATGCCCAGGGATAGGCATATAGTGCATGAAAAATAGGGCCAAAGAATTCCTTTATTGGAACAATTTGAAAATAATCGAGCCCGTAAAACGTTAAGATCAGCCCAATGATTACCAAAAGAGCCTTATCACTTTTATTAATTAGAAAATTGATATAATTAACACAGAGCACAATGGCAAAAATAGAAAGCAACCAAAGCAGAACATTTACGACAGCATACCCTTTAAATAGCAGAACAACCGCAAAAGGAAGAAAAAAGAAAATAGCAAAGAGATTATAGATGGAAGCTCCCGACCTCCCCAAAATGTAATGGGTGATTTTGTTTTTGTTTATGGGAACTATCAAAAAGGGTTTGATATCCATAACCGGTAACTTTTGCAAAAAGTATCGAAAAAACAGTTCAATGAGCACCCAATACACCATAAACTGACTAATACTCCACATAGGGTTTTGGTCTGGAAATAGCTCTCTTAACACAAAGTAAACCCCTGCTCCTGTCCCAATAAGTGCGACCAACATATAGATTCCAAAGAAAATCATCAGGACTTTTAAGGCTAATCCCTTTCCAAAAGAGGAAGATCTAAAAAAGGATTTCCATTGCAGTCGAATAAAGTGTTTGAACATGGGTTGGCAATTTTTCTCCAAGTTAGTAATCAAAAATCTGGTTTTGTTACACGCCACCACAATTTTGTAAAAATGAAGGATGGAACAGCGCTAATCCTTAATTTTGCGCAAAAATTGTTTTATGAGTGATTTTCACGGTCTAAAAATTTCCGATGTTCAAGCACTAACCCCAAGTTCAGTAGCATTAACCTTTGACATTCCTGATAATCTCCAGGATACATTCAGCTTTTCCGCAGGACAGTATATAACCCTTAAACATCATCTCAATGGTGAAGAATTACGAAGGGCCTATTCCATTTCTTCAGCCCCTTCTTCAGGAAAATTGACCGTGGGCATCAAAAAAGTACCGAACGGAACATTTTCGGTTTATGCCAATGAATCCATAGCTGTTGGCGATGTTTTTGAGGTGATGCCCCCCGAAGGACGATTTGTTTTTGAAGTTGCTAATACTCCAAAAAATGTTGCAGCTTTTGCTGCTGGAAGTGGAATTACACCGATTGTAAGTATTGCGCAAACCGTTTTGGAAAGCCATCCTGAAAACATTTTTGTATTGGTTTTTGGCAACCAGACTCCTACAGAAACCATGTATTTATCTAAAATTCAGGAGCTTCAACAAGAATATACCGAAAGGTTCAAAGTGCAGCACCTTTATAGTCGCTCTCAAGAAAACGATGCCCTTTTTGGTCGAATTGAAACTTCAACCGTTAACTTCATTACGAAAAACAAGTTTAAAGACGTTGATTTTGATGCTTTTTACCTTTGCGGTCCGGAAGAAATGATTCATACCGTTTCGGAAACTTTGAAAAAGAAAGGGATTTCTGAAGATAAAATTCTTTTCGAGCTATTTACCAGTTCGGAGCCTGAAGACTCCTTAGCTGAGGTATTGGATGGGAAATCAAAGGTTGAGGTTATTTTAGATGATGAATCTTTTACCATTACCATGGAAATGAAGGAGATTATCTTGGATGCCGCACTGAAACATAACATTGATGCCCCATATTCTTGCCAAGGAGGGGTTTGCAGCAGTTGCATTGCCCGAATTACAGAGGGAAAAGCAGAAATGGTGAAAAATCAAATTCTTACGGATGGTGAAATTGAAGAGGGATTTGTCTTAACTTGCCAAGCACACCCGCTCACTCCAAGCCTGACTGTGGATTTTGACGATATTTAAATAGAATTTCTTGGAACTTGATTCATTTAAGAATTTCATCACCAACTATGTGTTTCTTCCAGAAAAAGATTGGAAGGAAGTTTTACAATATCTCGAACCTCTCTCTGTAAAAAAGGGAGCTCTTTTATTAGCGGAAGGGCAAATATGCAATCACGTTTATTTCTTGGAAAAAGGTTTGCTTCGTTTCTCCATGTTAAAAAATGGAGAATATGTGACTAAGTTTTTTACCGAACCCCCCTATACCTTCACTTCGCAGTATAGTTTCTCCAACAGATTACCGGCTCGAGAAAATATTGAAGCTCTGGAGAAATCGGAGGTATGGAGGATTTCATATGCGGATAATAATGCATTACTTCGTTTAGAGTCTTGGAACACCTTTGTTCGCAAACTTATTCAGGAGGTTCAGTTTTTTACGGAACTAATTTTGGAGGAAGCCCAAAATGAGACTGCTGAAAGGCGGTATGCCAAGTTACTCCAAAATAGACCTGAACTGGTGCAACGAGTTTCCCTTAAACATTTGGCCTCTTATTTAGGTGTAACCCCGCAATCACTGAGTAGAATACGAAGCAATATTCAAAAACCCTCCTAATTTACCATATGGTAAGTTTTTCATAGGCATACTGGTCTAGGTTTGTTAAAAAAACAATGAGAAACACCATTATTTGTCTGACTTTGGCCTTTCTGCCTTTACAAAGTAGTTCACAAACCAAAGAACCCTCTAATAAACACTTTTGGAATACAGTTGAAACTTCAGCATCACCTGAAAAAATTTGGACTATTTGGACAGATGTCCCCAACTGGAAAAAATGGGATTCTGGGCTTAAAGATGCCACTTTGGACGGACCTTTCGAACTAAACGCTAAAGGCAAAATCATTTCCCTGGAAGGTCGTACTTCACGATTTAAGGTCACGGAGTGCGTCTCTGGAAAATCCTATACCTTTAAAAGCAAGTTACCTTTTGGTGCGCTTTACGTGAAGCGTTATTTAGAAGTAAAACAAGGCGTTACTTTTTTTACGCATGAAGTTTGGTTTACGGGATTGACCGGGGGAATCTTTGCCAAGCGGTTTGGCCCAGAATTTAGAAGCGTATTGCCCAAAGTGATGGAAAACATTAAAAAAATAGCAGAAAAATGATGCTTTTACAACTCGTGTACATTGCCAACATTTTTGTAGCAGGCTGGATTAGCATAACCAGTCTGTTTAATCCCAAACGTGCTGTTAGTTCGATATTTCAAAACACTGTTGAATATTCTGAAGTCATCCGTCTCGTTGGATGTTTGTGGGGAGCCATCTTTATTTTATCTGTTTTAGGGGTTTTTTATCCCAAAAAAATGGCTTTGGTTCTACTTTTTCAGTTGATTTATAAGGGAAGTTGGCTCTTGCTTGTGGCGTTGCCCGCCGTTTTAGAGAAAAAACCCTACCCAACCGGTATGGCCCTATTTTTTCTAATCTGGTGTGTAGTTTTGCCTTTTGTGATTCCCTGGAGATCTACTTTTTGATAAGCAAGGTTTCCAAAGCACGGCTACCATGCTCGTAGCCAATTTGGTAAGCCTTTTCAATCCCTTTTTTGTCCAGCACTCCAATTTTTCCAAGCTCAGGTGGTTCAATAAAAAGGTCGCATTCGGCCAATTTTTTGTGACTGGAGGCATAAATCATCAATCCAGTGACTCTTCCGGCAAGTTGAAGAGAATTTTTTAGGTCCTTTTTCCTCGCTTCTCCTGCAATAGAAACATTGCTTCCAATAATAAAGTCAACCTTACCATCTATATACTCCTTGGGAAAATTATTCATTACCCCACCATCTGCATAAAGTATCCCGTCAATTTCTACAGGACTAAAAACTGGGGTCAAGGCCGCTGAAGCGAGAAGAGGATGAATCAGTTCGCCCTCCGAAAAGACTTTTTCCAATCCGCTCATCAAATCCGTAGCGACTACATACAAGGGTTTTTCCAAACTCTCAAATGTGTTTTCTGGGAAAAACCCTCTAAAAATGGGAAAATAACGGTCTGTATTGATAAAGCCCGGTTTGTTGATGGCAAAAAAGTTGTATTTGAACAAAGGGGTTTCTTGAAAGAATTGTAGCATATCCTTTACGGAATTTCCATTGGCGTAAAGGGCGCCAATTACTGCCCCAATGCTAGTTCCTGCAATAACCTCTGCTTCAATTTCGTGTTCCTGCATCGCCTTAATCAGGCCAATGTGGGCCATGCCTCGAATTCCGCCCCCAGAAAGGACCAATCCAACCGATTTTTTACTGATTTCTATTTGAGACATAAATGGCAATGCTTAAAGCACTACAAAAGTACAATTCGAGCGTAAAATTTTAGGGGAAACCCCTTGATTTTAAGAAAGCTTTACAGACTGCTGGGTTTGTGCCACCTTTTCAAATAAAAGGAAAATGCATTTCATCGATCAAATGCATTTCATCGACTAACGTATGCTAGGCTTGACCCGTTTTGATACCGACTGGCGGGTCGGAATGTTAAAATTTAGACTTTATGCCCGTAACGCGTAATGCAAACCCTTAAAATTCGAACAAAACTATGTACTTTTTTATCGTAAGTTTACGTAAAAGCCTATCGCGTTGCGAAATACATTTCAGAATGATACCGCTATTCTTCTCTTTGCCCATTCTGCAGAGAAGGATTTTGCACGCAAAAAATTTAGCCATCAGGCGGTGGCCCTTTTTCAAGATTTGACGCATCATACTCTACAAACAATCCAATCAACCGGACTTCCTTTTTTTCATTTTACAGAAAAAGAACAACTGGGCGAAACTTTTGGTGAACGCATTTCCCATGCCTTTGCTTCTATTTTCGCCATGGGATATTCCAAAGTGATTTCCGTGGGGAACGATAGTCCCAATCTAACCACAAAGCATATTCTTGAAGCTCAAGCACACGTTTCAAAGGATATGACGGTGATTGGCCCAACCTTGGATGGTGGCTGTTATCTCATGGGATTGCATCGGGATAGGTTCCAAAAGCGGTCTTTTGAAGCCCTGCCATGGCAAAGTGCCCGCCTATATGCAGAGTTGGTGCTTAAATTGGAATTGCAAGGTACTGCCCTGACCTCCTTGAGTACATTACACGATATTGATTCTTTAATGGACGTAAAACGTCTTTCCAACTATATAAAAACCTTTACCACGCATTGGATTGGTTTATTCAGTTCGCTATTCAACTTTGGGAAACAAAAAACCCTGGTTCCCGTCCTTATTTATAAGACCTATTCTTTCACTACCCCTTTTAACAAGGGTTCGCCATTCAAGAGCTAAATTTCCTTAGACCAAAAAAACCTCAGTGATTGAGGTATTCCTTTAATTCATGTGCCTTGATGTGCATCTCAAAATTTATGTAAAAAGAATACAATGGCAAATTCATATTACGATCCCGCAGATTTAAGAAAGTTTGGAAAAATCACTGAATGGAGTGAAGAGCTGGGCAACAAATTTTTTGACTATTATGGTAAGGTTTTCGAAGAAGGCGCACTAAGTGCCAGAGAAAAGTCTTTGATTGCCTTGGCCGTATCCCATGTGGTAAAATGTCCGTACTGTATTGACGCCTATACTAAGGATGGCTTACAACGCGGCATTACCAAAGAAGAAATGATGGAAGCCGTACATGCTGGTGCCGCTATTGAAAGTGGTGCTACTTTGGTTCATGGCGTGCAAATGATGAACAAGTACAACAAATTATCCATGTAAAACCCCCGCTGTTTAATGGAAAGTATAATGCATCAGCTTAAAAAGGCTAAAAAGCCAAAAACCAAGACGCTCCATGCTCGAAAGGATGAGCTTGCTTCGGCCAATAAGCAATTGGAGATATTGAATGGTGGGCTTTTTGCTGAAGGTGAATTGCCTTCTTTTAAGGACAAAATCTCCGAAATTGGGCACTTCCCTTTGCGTCCCAATAAATTGGAAATCCTACAGATTAACGTGGGGTATATGTGCAACATTACCTGCGAACACTGTCACGTGGATGCCGGGCCGGGCCGAAAGGAAATCATGACCACAGAGACCATGGAAATGTGCCTTGAGGTAATTCGAAATACCGGAGCACATACGTTGGACCTTACTGGAGGAGCGCCGGAGATGAACCCCCACTTTAGATGGTTTGTAAAGGAAGCCGCCAAAGCAGGCATTAAGGATTTTATCGTGCGGTCCAACCTTTCCATTATCATGGCACACCCAAAATTTAGGGACCTTCCTGATTTTTTTAAGGAACATAATGTGCATGTAGTTTCTTCCTTACCACATTATACTCGCGGTAAAACGGATAAGCAACGTGGTGATGGAGTCTTTGATGCTTCCATACAGGCTCTTTTGGAACTCAATGAAAGAGGGTATGGCAAACCCGGAAGTGACTTGAGATTGGATTTGGTTTATAATCCTTCTGGTGCTTTTTTGCCCGGTGACCAAGCGGCCTTGGAAAGTGATTTTAAAAACGCACTCTTAGAGGACTTTGGTATTCACTTCCACAGTCTTTTTGCCATTACCAACCTGCCCATATCGCGATTTTTGGATTACCTAATTGCTTCTGATAATTATGATGATTATATGTATGCTCTTGTGGATGCCTATAATCCCGGGGCAGTGGCCAATGTGATGTGCACCAATACCATTTCCATAAGTTGGGATGGATGGCTGTACGATTGCGATTTTAACCAGATGTTGGGTCTTAAAGTAGCCAGTAAGGTAAAGCACATTAAGGATTATAATGAGGATATCCTTAA
>JBCCXJ010000044.1:0-11298 GCA_039191905.1 Bacteroidota bacterium
CAGTAATCAGTAATCAGTTGTCAGGTCGAGCGCAGTCAAGACCGATTTTGAAAATTTTTGCTTTGAAAGCCCTCTCGACTGCGCTCGAGATGACAAACATTATTGTTTTCGATGTGCTAAAACCACTGGAGGCAATCCATTGAAAGGATTGTGCATTCTCCCAATGGTCTTTGCGCCCATGGCTGATGCCCTAAAAACACTTCGGTCCCCAAAGCGATTCCGTACTTTGTCCATGGCGTTGTATAGGTTCAAAGTTTCTTCGGTATCTTCAAAAAGGTTGATTTGATAATTTCCGGATACCAAATGGCTAAACCGAATGCCTACCAAGCGTACCAGCATCCTTTTATTATATAGGGTTCGAAAAAGCTCCAAAATCTTGGAAATAAGAACATGGTCCGCACTCGTGTAAGGAATTCGTAGCTGTTTGGAATAGGTATTGAAGTCGGAATATCGAATTTTTACAGCAATACAAGCCGTAAGTTTATCGCCTCGCCGAAGCTGGTAGGCCAAGTTCTCGGCCATCGCAATCAATATGCCTTTGAGTTTGTTTACATCAATGGTGTCTCTATCAAAAGTACGCTCGGTGGATATGGATTTTCGGTCGTGGAAAGGAATCACTGGAGTGTGGTCTATGCCATTGGCACGTTTCCATATTACAGTTCCGTTAGCACCCAAAACCCGTTGCATGATATCCATGGGCATTTCCTGTATGGTCTGTACTTTTCGAATACCTAAATTTCGAAGTGTTTGATAAGTTTTGTCACCCACCATAGGAATTTTTTTAATGGATAGGGGAGCTAAAAAAGGCTTTTCACATCCAAAATCTATTTTGAGTTGGTTGTTGGGTTTGGCTTCATTGGTTGCAACTTTAGAAACTACTTTGTTGACAGATAGTCCAAAGGAAATGGGTAATCCGGTTTCATAAATGATTTTTTTTCGCATTTCTGAGGCATATCGGTAGCACCCAAAGAAGCGGTCCATTCCGGATAGATCAGCATAAAATTCATCAATACTTGATTTTTCAAATACTGGAACATGCTCTTTGATAATTTCTGTGACTACATCGGAATATTTGCTGTAAGTGCCGGCATTGCCTCGAATAACAACGGCTTCGGGACATAATTCCTTGGCCATCTTCATAGGCATGCCCGAGTGCACGCCAAACCCCCGTGTTTCGTAACTGCAGGCGGCTACAACACCGCGGTCGCTAGTACCACCAACCAACAAGGGTTTATTCTTGAGTTCTGTATTGATAATGCGTTCCACGGATACATAAAATGTATCCAAATCCAAATGGAGGATAGTATTTTTCATTGTTTAATTGAGGGAGAACAATATAAGGAATAATTCCATTATTATGGAAATAATCCAAAAAAAGTAAAACGTATACAGCGTGAAGTATTGTTTGTCAAAAAACCTTTATATCTTTGAACCGTTGTGTTGTGAAGCATCTATGATGCTGATCATTGAAAGGCTTTCCTTATGGGAGGCTTTTTTTGTTCGTACCTTTGTGTAAAACGTATTTATGGACATTTTTGAACTTATCCAGAAACGAAGAAGCATATTCCCCGTTCAATACAAAGACACCCCTATTGAAAAAGAAATCATAGAAAAGATACTAGAGGCTGCTAATTGGGCACCTAACCATAAAAAAACCGAACCATGGCGATTTAAGGTGCTGCAAGGTGAAAAAAAGAAGGAATTGGGGGTTTTTCTTTCGCAAAAGTATGAGGAGGTTGATTCCAAGCCCAAACAAATAAAAATAAAAAAGCTACAGGAAAACCCGCAGCGTGCCGCTGCTATAATAGCCATTTGTATGCAACGTGACCCTAATGAAAGCCTACCGGAGTGGGAAGAGTTGGCTGCCACGGCCATGGCTGTACAGAATATGTGGTTATGTTGTACAGAATTAGGTGTCGGTTCCTATTGGAGTTCACCAGGACTAATCAAGTATATGGATGAATTCCTCAATTTGAATGAAGGCGAGAAATGCTTAGGCTTCTTTTACATGGGATATTATGATGAAACGGTAGATTCATCACCTAGAAAACCAATAGAAGAAAAAGTGGAATGGTTGGATTAAGAGAATGTAAAAATCTCTCCAGAATATTCAATCGCCTTCCAAATAAATAGCCCAAAATAAATCACGGCAATCAGGAACTTTAAAAAAGTACCGGTCAAAAATCCAATAAAGGAACCAAATGCAGCCTTCAAGGCAGTTTTATTGTCGGATTTGTTGGAAAGTTCACCCACCAATGCGCCTATAAAAGGCCATATGATAATACCGAAGGGTCCAAGTATTGGAAAAAAAATAGCTACGAGCAATCCGATAATACTGCCCCACATTCCAGCTTTACTACCTCCAAATTTTTTGGTTCCCGCAGCTGGAATCACATAATCCAAAATGGTAACCGTAAGTGCTACAACCAAGGTAATGCCCAATAACCACCAATCATCTGGAACTGCCTTGGTCAGATACAATAGCAAAAGCCCAGCCCAACTCAATGGAGGACCAGGAAGCACAGGCAAAAAGCTGCCCAAAATTCCAACTAGCATCAAAATGAAACCAAGAATCAGTAAAACGATATCCATTTTTAGGGTTTATTGGATAAGACAAAGTTAGGGTCAAAATGTTACATTCACTATCCATACGAAATTGTAGAGTAAATATTTAAAATTGTAATTTCGGTTAAATTTTATGGACACATGCGGAAGTTGATATGGATATCTTTTTTGGGCTTACTTGCCGCCTGTGAACTTTTTGTTTCCAAGGAAGAGGCCACCCAAAAGTTGGTTGAAGAAGAGCTTTTGCAAATTGATTGGGACGATGTGGAAAAGTATCCCTTGTTTGATGCCTGCAGGGCAGATATGCCCAAACCTGAACAGAAAGCCTGTTTTGTAGAAACCATGACGACTCAGTTAGGTAAAGCTTTAGAGAATTTGGAGTTTGAAGTTCAAAATGACCTAAACGATACGGTTTTAATTGATTTTTTAATCGACGAACATGGATTCATTACCATTCAAAATGTAGAGGAAAGAGCCAATGTTTTGAATGAAATCGAAAATTTTAATTCAGAAGTGACTCGAAGATTGAATGATTTGACAACAGTGGCTCCAGCCATAAAAAGAGGTATTCCGGTAAGCGTTCGTTTTAGGTTACCTATTGTACTTAATACCCGGTAATTCATTGAATAAGGAAAAAATTATTTTGGGGATTGACCCAGGCACCACGGTTATGGGTTTTGGAATTATCAAAGTCATCAATAAACAGATGCATTTTGTGCAGATGAACGAATTGATGCTTAGGAAATATGACGACCCTTATATTAAACTCAAACTCATTTTTGAAAGAACCATTGAACTGATAGATACCTTCCACCCCGATGAAATAGCCATAGAAGCCCCTTTCTATGGGAAAAATGTACAGTCCATGCTTAAACTAGGGAGGGCACAAGGTGTGGCCATGGCTGCTGGACTTTCGCGACAAATTCCGATTACTGAATATATGCCCAAAAAGATAAAAATGGCCATAACAGGAAACGGGAATGCAAGCAAGGAACAAGTGGCCAAGATGCTTCAGGGACTTTTAAAACTAAAAACATTACCTAAAAATTTGGATAGTACCGATGGATTGGCCGCTGCAGTTTGTCATTTTTATAATGAAGGTAGGGTTGAGGTTGGAAAACAGTATACCGGATGGGCTGCCTTTGTGAAACAGAACCCCAAAAAGGTAAAATAAAATGGCAGGGATATACCTTCATATTCCATTCTGCAAACAAGCTTGCCATTATTGTGATTTTCATTTTTCTACACAATTGAAGGTTAAGGATAGCATGTTGAATGCACTTACCTACGAATTGGAATTGCGTAAGGAAGAATTAGATGGGGAAGCTATCGAGACCATCTATTTTGGGGGAGGAACACCTTCGCTCTTAACCACTGAAGAATTAAAAATTCTGATTCAATCCGTATATGACCATTTTAAAGTAGTTGAAAATCCCGAAATCACCTTAGAGGCAAACCCTGATGATATATCCGACCCAATGCTGAAAAACTTTTCAGAAAGTCCCATTAACAGATTAAGTATTGGGGTCCAATCTTTTTTTGAGGAGGATTTAAAACTCATGAATAGGGCGCATAGCTCTGTACAAGCTGAGCAAAGCCTTCGGGAAGCCAAAAAATACTTCAACAACATTTCCATTGACTTGATTTATGGAATTCCAGGGATGAATCATCAGCGTTGGAAGAAAAACATTCAAAAAGCTTTAGAGTTTGATTTACCCCACATTTCAAGTTATGCGCTTACGGTAGAACCAAGAACCGCTCTCAAGAAATTTATTGAAAAAGGCCTGGTTCAAGATGTTGATGATGAACAAGCTCAGAAACAGTTTCATATCCTTTTGAATATGTTGGAGGACCAAGGTTACGTCAATTATGAGATTTCCAATTTTGGCAAACCCGATTATTTTTCAAAAAACAATTCTTCATATTGGCAAGGAAAATCCTATTTGGGAATAGGTCCTTCCGCACATTCTTTTGATGGAAACATAAGAAGTTGGAATATTCGAAACAACATAAAGTATATTAAGGCGATAAAAGAAAATATACTTCCCATAGAGCGCGAAGAACTTTCCACAAAGGATAGATATAATGAATATGTAATGACGGGTCTTCGGACCGTATGGGGCGTATCGCTTGAAAAGGTTGAAGAGGATTTTGGAAAACAATACCTGACCTACCTTCAGATGCAGTCCGAAAAGTATATTCACGAACATCTGTTGTACCAAGATGAGGAAAGAATTTTGGTTACCAAAAAAGGGAAGTTTTTGGTAGATGGAATTGCTTCAGATTTATTTATGGTTAATTTGGTAACATGATTGCCACAATTTCTCAGGGCTTGGAAAGCTATCAAATTGATTTAGCAAACCCGATGGACATATCCATTCCACTAGTGGGTGGGAAAAATAATGTGAATGCCTGGTACTTGGAACCTCCAAAAATATATCCTTTTGATGGGGATGACTTTATTGGAAAGGTGTCGGAAGGGGGTAGTGTTAACTTTAATATAATAGAGTTCAACCCCCATTCGCATGTGACGCATACAGAATGTTTGGGTCATATCACTGATGAGGTGTATTCAGTAAATCAAAAACTAAAGGATTTTTTTTTCTTGACGGAACTGATTACCGTTGCTCCGGAAAGAATGGAGGAAGACTTTGTAATATCCTTAAAACAATTGGAATATGCCCTAGGAGAGAAAAAGACCAAAGCTTTGGTTGTGAGAACTATTCCCAATCTGGAATCGAAAAAATCCAAAGACTATTCCAATACCAATCCTCCTCATTTTTTGGGCGATGCTATACAATTTTTAGTAAGTAGAGGGGTAGAGCACCTGTTGGTTGACCTTCCTTCAGTGGATAAGGAGCAGGATGGGGGAGAACTGGTTTCTCACAAGACGTTTTGGAATGTTAAAGGAAAAGAGAGGCTAAATGCCACCATTACTGAGTTGATTTTTGTTCCAAACGAGATTGAAGATGGATTGTATTTTTTGAATTTGCAGGTAGCACCTTTTGAAAACGACGCGGCACCAAGCAGACCTATCTTGTATAACCTTATATGAATATGAAAATAATACTCAAACTAGAAGAGCTCATGTTACTGCTTCTCGGCTTTTTTCTTTTCATGCAAATGGGGTTGCCATGGTGGTGGTTTTTTGCGTTGTTGCTTATCCCGGATATTGGAATGTTTGGATATCTTTTTGGTAACAGGATTGGAGCATTCACATATAATGTTTTCCACCATAGAGGTTTGGCAATACTTCTGTACTTTGCAGGTGTCAGTTATTTACTTTTTCCAGAATTGGAATTGGTAGGGATTATTATGTTTTCGCACAGCGCAATGGACAGGATGTTGGGTTATGGCCTCAAATATGAAAAAGGATTTAAGTTCACCCATCTTGGGGAAATAGGAAAAAAACATGGATAGCCTTTTTGATTCAATTTTAGGATTAATCCTCGGAGGTATCTTGGTATACTGGCTGTATTCTTTGTTCAATAAAAAACAGAGCAAGCAACTTACCAAAAAACAATCCACGGTACTACTTGATAAAATCAAAAGTGTTTGCAAGTTGGTTTCGGTGGAAGGTGATTTTGCTGAAATCTATCATTATGAGAATACCAAAGATGGATTCATGAATTGGTTGAGCAGTAAGAAGAAAGCACTCATCATTGTAAAGGCAAAAGCTCATATAGGATACGATCTTAAAAAACTAAAAATGAAAGCGGATAATAAAAGGAAGAAAATTGTTCTGAACGCTTTTCCCGAACCAGAGATTTTATCCATTGAGCCGGATTTACAGTTCTACGATATTAAAAATGGTCTTTTCAACAGTTTTTCCCCTGAAGATTTGACCAAGCTGAACGTGGAAGCCAAAGAACACATCAAACAAAAGATACCGGAAAGCGGTTTGATGGATACAGCAAGGAAAGAAGCATTACAAGCCGTACTTGTGGTGGAGAAGATAGTAGAGACCATTGGATGGACCTTGGATTATTCTGCCTTGGAAATAACAACGGAAGACATACAACTATTAAAAGAATAGACAAACAATGAAAACAAAAATGATTATGCTCCTATTGGTTGGCACTATGGGAAGTTCCACATTTGCACAAAGCAAAGATGATATGAAAACTTTTGACCCGGCATTCGCCCATACGGTTTATTTTTGGTTTAAAAATCCTGAGGATTCTGAAGGGAAAAGTAGATTTGAAGCTTCTTTACAGAAGTTTTTAAAGAATTCTAAATTTGCCAAAACCAACTTTATTGGGATTCCTCCAAAATCTATAAGAGAAGTTGTGGATGATTCATTTACGTATTCCCTTATTGTAACTTTTGATTCTGCAGAATCCCAAGAAGGGTACCAAAAAGAAGAAGCCCATTTACTTTTCATTGAGGAATGCAAAGATCTATGGGAAAAGGTAGTAGTGTATGATTCCTTTGGCCTCAACTAATGGATATCGAATCGTTTAGAGATAATTGCCTTAACAAAAAAGGAGTTACCGAGGAGTTTCCGTTTGACGAATCTACTTTGGTCTTTAAAGTGATGGGGAAGATGTTTGCGTTGGTGGCCTTGGAAAGACTCCCACCCCAATGCAACTTAAAATGTGACCCAGATAGAGCACTGGAGTTACGCGAAGAGTACGATGGACTGATTATTCCTGGATATCATATGAGCAAAAAACATTGGAACACATTACTATTGGATAGTCTTCCTCCTAATCTAATTGTTGAATTGATGAATCACTCCTATAACCTTGTGGTTTCCAAGCTTCCCAAAAAAGTAAGGGAACAAATGCAGGATTTACCCTAATAATTCAACGAAGGGTTTTTGCCATTCGTCGATAGTTTCATATGGCTTAATCTTTTTGTAGTCTTTTTCTTAACTTTATTTCAAACATTTGTAACCTAAAGAAAAGTACCATGAATGTTCTGTTCATTGAAGACGACATGATCGAGACCATGAAAATGCAAAGGGCTATTTCCAAGTTTCAATCCAAACACAAGATAATTGAAGCTAAAAATGGTGAAGAGGCTCTAGATATTTTAAAACAAGGTAATCTCCCAGATATTATTTTGTTGGATTTGAACATGCCGCGTATGAGCGGAATTGAATTCCTATCTATTTTAAAAGCGGATGAAAAGCTAAAATACCTACCAACCATCATTTTGACGACTTCTGAAAATCGAGTTGATTTATTAAAATGCTTCGAAATTGGTATCGCTGGTTATATTATTAAACCACTGAAATACGAAGATTATGAAGCAAAGCTAAAACGCGTTTTTGAGTACTGGGAAGTCAGTGAATTGATCAAAGCCTAACAAAAATCCGCATTTCACAACATTCTTTTTAGCTTAAGTAGTCCAATTCCTACTTTTAAATCATAATATTCTTTATTATGAAAGGAATTGTATTTACCGAGTTTTTGGAGATGGTAGAGTCTACCTTTGGGTTACACATTGTAGACACCATAATAGAAAACAGCGACTTACCTTCTAGTGGAGCCTATACTTCAGTAGGCACTTATGATTTTAACGAAATGGTTGCCCTCTTGACCGAGCTGAGCAAGGAGACCGAGATTTCCGTAAACGATTTATTGTATTCCTTTGGTCACTATCTGTTTACAGGTCTCGCCCAGGCACACCCCGAAGTCGTGTCCAGTTACAAAACACCATTGGCGCTTCTTTGCTGCATTGAGGACCACATACACATCCATGTAAAAAAGCTGTATCCAGATGCCGAACTCCCAAAATTTAAAATCCTTTCCAAAACAGATACTACCCTAGAAATGATCTACAGTTCTTCACGAGGACTTTATGCCTTAGCCCACGGTCTTATCGTGAAGACTTTTGAACACTTCGAAAAAATGGTCAAAGTAGACTACAAATTATTAAATGAAAACGGAACAGAGGTCAAATTTGCAATTATCCAAAATGGATAAAAATGAAGCTTCCATGCTCAGAAGGGCTGTAGAGCGAGAGAAAAAGGCTCGCAAAGCAGCAGAAAACTTGTTGGAGCAAAAAGCAAAGGAACTTTATGATGCGTCCCTACATCTTAGGGAAGCCAATGGCCGTTTGGAAACGCTTCTAAACAAACAACAAGGTAATTCCATTGATAATGATTTTATAAACATTATTGACCCTTACGTGGTTATGGGATTGGATACGCGGGTCATTAACATGAATACTTCCGCCAAGGATTTTTTGGGTTTTGATCATACGGAAAAAGAAATGTATTTGTCAGAGCTGGTCCACAAAGACTATCTAGAATACACTGCAGAGTCTTTTCAAACCCTTATTCAGGTTGGGATTTTAAAAAACTACTCTGCTCGAATTCTTGTAAAAAATGGGGAGGAAAAGCATGTGAATATCAATGCGAGTCTTATCTATGACAAGGAAGGAAGACCCATAGCAGCACAAGGGGTGATTCGAGACATTACCCAGGAAATGGAAATCAAAAAACTGCTGCATCAGCAAAAGAAACAACAAGACATTATTGTTGAAAATTCTCCACTCGGTATTCTTCTAATAACAAAAAATAAGATTGTAAAAGCAAATAGCTCTTTCATAGAGCTGTTGGGATATTCAGAAGAGGAATTGATACGTAAGACTTTAGATGAAATTTCCTCTCTTGAGGATAGCAATTTGTATGAAAATCTTTCTCAAAATCAAAATGGAGAGGACCTTAAGAAATTTGCGATTATCCGGAAGTTTTTCAAGAAAGATGGAGGCACCCTATTTGGGAAGACCTCAATAAGTTCAATTGTGGATGAAAATGGAGAAATTACATATAGCGTAGCAATGATTGAGGATATTACCCAAGAGAAAAAGTCAGAGCAAAAACTAAAAGCCTCAGAGGAACGATTGGCAACCCTAATAAAGAACTTACAAACAGGAATCCTATTGGAAGATGAAAACAGAAAAATTCTATTAGCCAATCAAAAATTCTGTGACCTGTTTGGTATTCCAATAGCACCTGAAAAATTAAAAGGCGTAAACAGTAAAAAATCGATACATAAATACAAGCACCTGTTTTCCGAATCGGAAATGGCCATTCGTCGTATTGAGTACGTTTTGGACAAAAAAGAAGTAGTCACCTCGGATGAAATGGAACTACTGGATGGGAGAACTTTTGAGCGCGACTATATTCCTTTATTTAGCAATGGCGAATATCAAGGCCACTTATGGAGTTATCAAGATGTTACGCTAAGAAAAAATTATCGCAAAAATCTTGAAATCCAAAAGGAGAAATATGGTAGCATCATAGCCAATATGAATTTGGGACTTATAGAAGTAGATGATGAGGACAATATTCTTATGGTGAACCAAAGCTTTTGTGACATGGTAGGCTATACTTCTATGGAACTTATTGGCCGAAATGCCGTAGAGGTAGTCAATATGGTCGAAGAAGACCGAGAGAAGCTAAAGATTCATAACAGAAAAAGAAAACAGGGGATTTCAGATTCGTATGAAGTAGGGGTAATTACCAAAACTGGAGAAAAACGATTTTGGTTGATAAGCGGGGCTCCCAAATATGATGATTTTGGTAATGTGATTGGTTCGATAGGTATTCACTTGGACATTACCGACCAAAAAAACCTGGAACTTCAAAAGGAAAGCCTGGTTGAAGAGCTTGAAGCGAGCAATAAAGGGCTTCAAGAATATGCACACATTGTTTCACATGATTTAAAATCCCCCTTGCGAAGTGTAAGCGCACTAGCCACATGGCTTTACGAAGATTACAAGGACAAACTTGACGAAACCGGAAGCTATAACCTCAAAATGATGCAAGAGAAAATTGAGGGAATGGATAAGCTGATAACCGGTATATTAAAATACTCTACGGTAAACAACGACGTGTTTGATAATACAGAGGTTGACGTTAACGAGGTAATAAAGGAGATTTCTGAGATAATATACATTCCAGAAAATGTTACCATCAATATAGTTCAACAACTACCCATTATTAAGGCAGATAAAACGAAAATCCATCAACTGTTCCAAAACTTTTTGAGCAATGCTGCGGTCAACATTGACAAGCCCAAAGGAGTAATTGAAATCGGCTACAGAGAAACTAAAAAGTACTGGGAATTCAGTATAAAGGATAATGGGGTTGGAATACCCGAAGAATACCACGAAAAGATATTCCAGATTTTTCAATCGATTGGAAACCAAGAACGGTCTACCGGTATTGGACTTTCCATAGTGAAAAAAATCATTGATAGATATAATGGCAAAGTATGGTTGGAAAGTGAAATTGGAGCGGGTACGACCTTCTATTTTACTCTGGCCAAAAACCCTGAAAACCAAAAATCATGAAAATTCAACAAGCCTTAAAGACTGCCAATTCAGATTGGAAGTTTACCCAAAAAGAAGAAGTCAATAATCCATTGGTGCTGATTTTTGGAGACCGTAATTTACTGGAAGATGGAGACGTTTACGAAGAGGTTAAAGCAATGTACCCCAAGGGTAATTTAGTATTCGGTTCCACTTCGGGAGAGATTCTTTCCACGAATGTACATGAAAACAGCATAACGCTTACAGCCATTGAATTTGAACGCACCACTTATGAAGTGATTAATAGAAATGTGTCTGATTTTGAAAATGTTCAGGAAATGGGAAAATCCATTACTGAAGAATTTGATAAAAAGCTGCTGCAGCACGTTTTTGTAGTTTCTGATGGAAGCTTTGTGAACGGAAGCGGATTAATTAAGGGATTGGAAAATGCAAAAGATTTTCAAG
>JBCCXJ010000045.1:0-10281 GCA_039191905.1 Bacteroidota bacterium
CTTCAGCTACCACTTCATTCTCATCTACACCTAGTTTATCAACGATGATAGCCTTAACTCTTGATGCAATGTCTGACATAATTATATTGGTTTTAAAAATTTAAATCGGGGCAAAAATATAAAACTTTGGATTAAATACACTATTTGTCGATAAATTGTGCTCAAATCAAACTTCTTACAAATGAGAACGTTACTTTAGCCTTTTGAACTTTGCCCATTCAAAATTGCACTTATCTAGATGAAACGAATAGTAATTCTTGCTTCGGGAAATGGTTCTAATGCAGAACATATTGCCCGATATTTTGCAGATAATAATAAGATAGGAGTTGTTGCCTTTTTGACCAATAAAAATACGGCCAAGGTCCTTGAAAGAGCCAAAAAACTTCAAATACCTGCTTTTAGTTTTAATAAAATAGCTTTTTCAGAATCTGGTGCTGTTGTAAGCTTGTTACAAGCGCTGAAACCAGATATGATCATTCTTGCTGGCTTTCTTTGGAAAATCCCTATTTCTATTATTGACGCATTCCCGAGTAAAATTATTAATATTCATCCTGCGCTACTACCTAAGTATGGCGGGAAAGGTATGTATGGAAGTCATGTTCATCGCGCAGTAAAGGATAATAAGGAAACTGAAACGGGTATTACCATTCACTATGTGAATGAACATTATGATGAAGGTGCCATTATCCAACAAGCCAGAGTTACCGTAGAACCTTTTGACGATGTTGAAACCATAGCCAACAAGGTTCATCAGTTGGAATATGAATATTTCCCAAAAGTTATTGAAAAACTGCTAGAGAACTAAAATGGCAAAAAAAAGGAAGTTCTATGTAGTCTGGAAGGGCAAGAGACCTGGAATCTATGAATCTTGGGACGATTGCAAAGCTCAGATAGAAGGTTATAAAGGAGCTCAATACAAATCTTTCCAAGATTTTTCCGAGGCGAAAAAGGCTTTTAACAGCAACTATCTAGAATATAAGGGAAGTTCAAAGAAAAAAGGCAAGAAAGAGTTAACCGCAGAAGAACTCCTGAAAATTGGGGACCCCAACTACAATTCCATTTCGGTTGATGCTGCCTCGAGTGGAAATCCTGGAAGAATGGAATATCAAGGCGTGGATACCAAAACCAAAAAGACACTCTTTAAACAAGGCCCGTATAAGCAAGGTACTAACAATATAGGAGAATTTTTAGCCTTAGTGCATGGATTGGCTTTCCTAAAGCAAAATAAAAGCAATCGAATTATTTACTCAGATTCACGTATTGCCATAGGATGGGTGCGAAAGAAAAAATGCGGTACCAAGTTAAAGAAGAATGCGAAAAACGCCCAACTATTTGAGCTTATCGAGCGTGCAGAGAAATGGCTCAAAAAAAACAGATATGATACCCCCATTGTTAAATGGGAGACGAAAGCTTGGGGAGAAATTCCAGCAGATTTTGGCAGGAAATAAGTACAAATTCTATCTCTATATCCAAATACACTTTTCAATGTTTAAAATGCCATATGTAAGTGTATATTTGCAGCAAAATTTCGTGAATGGGCAAGTTATTGATTGTTGGGACAATCGCTTTTGATGAAATCGAAACGCCTTTTGGCAAAACAGATAAAATATTAGGTGGCGCCGCAACATTTATAGGTTTGGCCGCCAGTCAATTTAAAGTAGATGCCAGTGTAGTTTCCGTAGTTGGAGATGACCTACCTGAAGCGTATCTCAATCTTCTAAAAGAAAGGAACATTGATATTTCCGGGGTGGAAATAGTAAAAGGTGGAAAAACATTTTACTGGAAAGGAAAATATCATAACGATTTAAATTCCCGGGATACTCTTATCACTGAACTGAATACTTTAGCTGATTTTAATCCCATTGTGCCCGAAGGTTACAAAGATGCTGATGTGGTTATGTTAGGCAACCTTCACCCCAATATTCAACTTAGTGTAATTCAACAGATGGATGTACGACCAAAACTTATCGTTTTGGACACTATGAATTTTTGGATGGACCATACTTGGGATGAATTGCTGGAAGTTATAAAATTAATTGATGTGATTACCATAAATGACGAGGAGGCCAGACAACTGACTGGCGAACATTCTTTGGTAAAGGCCGCTGCCAAAATTCAAGCTATGGGTCCAAAATACGTAGTCATTAAAAAAGGAGAGCATGGAGCGCTCCTTTTCCATGATTCACATATCTTTTTCGCCCCAGCGCTTCCTTTGGAAGAGGTATTTGACCCAACTGGAGCAGGAGATACTTTTGCCGGTGGCTTTTCAGGATATTTGGCACAATCAAAGAATATATCATTTGAAAGTTTGAAAAATGCCATTGTCCAAGGTTCAAACTTAGCCTCGTTCTGTGTAGAACGTTTTGGGACCGAACGAATGCTAGATTTAAAAAAGGAAGAAGTTGACCAACGGTTGGCACAATTTAAAGAATTGACACAATTCAATATTGAATTAACATAAATGTAGCCCTGAAAAATTTCGGGGCTTTTTTATTTTTTTGTTATGAGCGACCCTATTAAGCACGAATGCGGAATATCACTTATCCGTTTGCTTAAACCTCTGGAATACTACAAAGAAAAATATGGTACAGCCTTCTATGGGGTGAACAAAATGTACCTTATGATGGAAAAACAGCACAACAGAGGACAGGATGGTGCTGGATTTGCAAGCATAAAACTGGATATGAGCCCTGGAGAGCGCTACATGAGCAGAGTTCGTTCCGTTCAACAGCAACCGATTCAAGATATTTTTGCACAAATCAACGACCGAATCAATAATGTGCTCGCCCAGCACCCAGAATTTGAAGAGGATGTTCAAATGCAAAAAAAGAACATACCCTACATTGGCGAGCTTTTGCTCGGCCATGTTCGCTACGGTACTTTCGGAAAGAACAGTATTGAAAGTGTACATCCGTTTTTAAGGCAGAACAATTGGATGCACCGTAACCTTATCGTTGCCGGAAACTTCAACATGACGAATGTTACCGAACTGTTCGAGAATCTAGTAGAGCTGGGACAGCATCCAAAAGAACTTGCAGACACTATTACCGTCATGGAAAAAATTGGTCACTTTTTGGACGATGCCGTGGCTAAAATCTATAAGGATATTAAAAAAGAAGGGTACAACAAAAGAGAAGCTTCTCCAGTAATAGCGAAGCGATTGAATGTTGCCAAAATTTTACGAAAGTCTTCCAAAAACTGGGATGGGGGTTATGCTATGGCCGGTCTATTAGGCCATGGTGATGCCTTTGTGTTTCGGGATCCTGCGGGCATTCGCCCTGCCTATTATTATAAGGACGAGGAGATCGTTGTTATCGCTTCAGAGCGGCCCGCGATACAAACTGTTTTTAACGTTCCCTTTGATGAAGTTAAAGAGTTGGACCCGGGTCATGCAATCATAATCAAGAAAAAGGGAAGTGTACATCTTGAGCAAATTATTGAACCTGTTGAAAGAAAAGCCTGCTCTTTTGAACGTATTTATTTTTCAAGGGGGAGTGATCAAGAAATTTATCAAGAACGCAAAATGTTGGGTAAATTGGTTTTCCCTCAAATATTGAAAACCATAAATAATGATTTAACCAACACTGTTTTTTCATATATCCCCAATACTGCAGAAACTTCTTTCTTGGGTATGGTAAAAGAGGCCCAGAATTACCTCAATCGTAAGAAAGAGGAGCAAATTTTGTCTTTAGGCGGTGATATCACTCGTGAAAAACTCAACAAGATTTTAGATGTACGTCCGCGTATCGAAAAAGTTGCCATCAAGGATGCTAAGTTGCGAACCTTCATCACACAAGATAGCAGTAGAGATGATTTGGTTGCTCACGTGTATGACATTTCCTATGGCTCCGTAAAACCCAATGACAATTTGGTAATTATAGATGACAGTATCGTAAGAGGTACTACCTTAAAAAAGAGTATCCTTAAAATATTGGACAGACTATCTCCGAAAAAGATTGTTGTAGTTTCTTCCGCGCCTCAAATTCGCTACCCAGATTGTTATGGTATAGATATGGCAAAATTGGAAGACTTTGTGGCTTTTAGAGCCGCATTGGACTTACACAAAGATAAGGGCACTATGGCAACGGTAGATGATATCTATCAAAAATGTATCAATCACAGGAATTCGAAAGATGCTCAAGCTATCAATTATGTAAAGGAGTTTTACGCTCCTTTCAGTCCCGAAGAGATTTCAAAAAAAATTGGCGAAATACTAAAACCCAGAGGAATCAAAGCAGAAGTAGAAATTATTTACCAAGACATAGATAACCTTCATAAAGCCTGCCCACAGAATTTAGGAGATTGGTATTTTACTGGAGATTACCCTACTCCAGGAGGGAATAAAGTGGTGAACAAAGCTTTCATCAACTTCTACGAAGGCAAAAACGAGAGGGCGTATTAAGGCTTGCAATTAACAATAAGTTAATGTATGCATTTCGTCGATGAAACCTGCATATTGTCGGGTTTTTAGCAATCAGGTAAATGTCAAACCTACTTTAGTATTGCCATAGCATAAGTAGGTTAAGTTCATGGTAAGATTTGGGGCAAAAAAGGTGGAAAATTTTCCACCTTTTTTATTTTTAAAACTTCTTTGCTCCTCCTTCGTAGTCTTTTTCTCTGGTATTCGTGTCATCTCTCAACGCTTTTGGTCATTCAACCAAATAACAGGGGTTTCGTCTAAAAGCTTTTCTTCAACAAAACACTCACCTTACTTTTGGAAAACCATAGCATAAGTAGGTTAAGTTCATGGTAAGATTTGGGGTAAGAAGGCGGAACAATGTTCCGCCTTCTTTTTATTTGAGCCCCAAGGATTTATCTATCCAACCTCTTTATTTTTGAGTCTTCAAATCAAAAATTTCTTAAAAAACTTTTGTTATTTCTCACAATACCAGTAATTTAGTTTTGCCATAGCATAAGTAGGTTAAGTTTATGGTAAGATTTGGGACGAAAAGGGTGGGAGCTTTCCCGCCCTTTTCTATTTGACATTTTTTGCAAATAAAAAAAGCCCGATAATCAAAAGACTATCGAGCCGTAATTCGTTGGAAAAGTTTAAGTTATCCCCCTCTATTTGTTTGCGTTATAGTACTCTGATACTTTGCTCCAATCAATTACATTGAAAAAAGCAGAGACGTAATCTGGTCGTCTGTTTTGGTAATTCAAGTAGTATGCATGTTCCCATACATCCAATCCCAAAATTGGGAATCCTTCGCATCCTGTTCCTGGCATTAGTGGGTTATCTTGATTTGGAGTAGAGCAAACTTCAAGCTTTCCACCTTTATGAACACAAAGCCATGCCCAACCAGACCCAAAACGAGTGCCGGCAGCAGTACTGAATTTTTCTTTGAACCCATCAAAAGAACCAAAAGCCTCATCAATTGCGGCTGCCAAATCTCCAGATGGTGCCCCTCCTCCGTTAGGAGACATTACTTCCCAAAACAAGCAGTGATTATAAAAACCACCTCCATTGTTTCTTACTGCACCATTGGACATGTCCATGCCGGTAAGAATATCTTCAATACTTTTTCCTTCCAAATCGGTGCCTGCAATAGCGCCGTTCAATTTTGTAGTATACCCATTATGGTGTTTTGTATGATGGATTTCCATGGTACGTGCATCTATATGTGGTTCAAGCGCATCATATGCATAGGGCAAATTGGGTAATTCAAAAGCCATAATTATTTCATTTTAAGTTATTAATTGCTTCCTGTAAAAATACGGTTTTATCATGTATTAAGTAGCATTCGCTCATTAACTTAAAACTGCTATTGCGTAATTTGCAAAAAAAACTTTTGAAGGATTCCAACTTTGTCATCTATAATGCTTCTGCCGGTTCTGGCAAGACGTATTCGTTGACCAAAAAATACCTCCAACTATTACTCGCGGGAAATTCTTCTACCCGATTCAAAAGAATGTTGGCCATAACCTTTACCAATAAGGCAGTTGGTGAAATGAAATCCAGAATTTTAGATAGTCTTTTTCAGTTTTCCCAGCCCAGTATCTTGGAGAATGAAAATAGTATGTTCAAAGAGCTTTGTTCAGAAATCGCTCTCAGTCCTCAACAGATGCAAAAACGATGTGCATTCATTTTGAAACAAATTCTTCACAATTATGCATTTTTTGAGATTTCCACTATAGACAAGTTCAATCATAAAATCATAAAAACCTTTGCCAGAGACCTTCAGCTTTCTCAAAAATTTGAGGTGGAATTAAACATAGATGTCCTCTTAGATAAGGCTATTTCAAATCTATTGGAACGCACCGGGGAGAACAAAGATTTAACACGTGCTTTACTTGATTTTTCATTGGAAAAAATTGAGGAAAACAAAAGTTGGAATATTGTTCGCGACCTTATGGAAAGTGGAAAGCTTTTATTTCAGGAAAATCATTTTTCCTATTTGGAGCATCTTAAAGAAAACTCCATAACTGACCTTAAAAAAACGCAGTCCAACATTAGTTCCCGTATTGGGCAGCTTGAAAAAGATGTTGTTGCGTTGGCTAAACTTGTTCTGGAAAAAATTGAAGCCTTTGGATTTCTACCTGAAGATTTTCCAAGAAAAACCTTGCCAAACCATTTTAAAAAAATTGCAGATGGGGAATACGTCCCAAAAGCACTCTATAACAATAAGCTTGAGGAAAACTTAATACAAGGCAAAATCCTCAAAGCAAACGATTCAAGAAACTCCTCTGAACTCTCCTCGTTTTTACTTGAACGCTTTCTATTCATGAAAAAAGCGCTATATAAGCGTGCTTTTCTGAAAAATATCTATTCCAATATTGTTCCTCTAACTGTGCTGAATGAAATATCCAGAGAGCTGAAAAAATTGGAGGAAGAAAACGATACTATTCCGATTTCAGCGCTAAATCAATTGATTTCAAAAGAAATTAAGGACCAACCTGTTCCTTTTATTTATGAGCGACTTGGCGAAAAATATCGTCACTACTTTATTGACGAGTTTCAAGATACCTCTAAAATGCAATGGGAAAATATGATTCCTTTACTATCCAATGCCCTTGAAAGTCAAGGAGAACAAGATAGACAGGGCTCATTGTTTTTGGTTGGGGATGTAAAGCAGGCTATTTATCGTTGGCGAGGTGGTAGCACCGAACAATTTCTAAATCTTTTGGATTCCAGACAAAATCCATTTGTGATAGCCCCAAACATAGCCCATTTAGATACTAATTGGCGAAGTTTCCCGGAGATCGTTCATTTCAATAACTCGTTCTTCTCTTTCTCTGCCAACGTACTCAAAAATAAATCCTACCGAGATTTGTTTCTCAATAGCTGCGTTCAAAAACCAAATAATTCTCTCGGAGGCCATGTCAATATTTCTTTCGTAGAGAATGTATTAAAAGAAAAGGATGAACTGTACTGTAAAAAGGTACTGGATACTGTATTGGATTTAAAAACAAAAGGATGTCCATATCAAGATATTTGCATTTTGGTTCGTGACAATGGTAAAGGTGCACTTGTAGCCAACTTTCTATCTGAAGAAAATATACCTATAGTTTCATCTGATTCCCTCCTGCTAGCCCAAAACAAGGTGGTGGCTTTTTTAATAGCACTATTGCGCATGATCGACAATCCAGAAGATCAAAACTTCACCTATGAGACTTTGTCGTTTTTGTTTGATTTAAAGGAAACAAGGAACAAACATGATTTTATGGTCGCAAACATGGCCTCGCCGAAAACCTTTCTGTCTAATACGTACGGTTTTGTCTCGGAAAAGCTTTTGCATAAATCGGTATTTGAAATAGTGGAGCACGCTATTTCGCAATTTGGACTTTCCAAAGGTTCTGAAGCGTACATTACCTTTTTAATGGATGAAGTGCTCGAAGTAGAAAGGAAAAGCGGCCCTAGTATTCCAGCTTTCATAGAACATTGGGAGCAAAAAAAAGAGTCCCTTTCCGTTACTGCACCCGACTCTGTGGATGCCATCAAAATAATGACCATACACAAGTCTAAGGGATTGGAGTTCCCCGTGGTAATTTATCCATTTGCCAATTCCAAAATTAACGAAAAGAGGAAAAAAATCTGGTCCACTTCAAATGATTTGGATTCTGATCTAGGACTTGAAAGTGTATTGCTGAATGTCACCTCAGATATGGCGATGTACCCTGAAGGTGCCCAAAATGCCTATCTAGAAGAAGAACATAAAACCCAGATGGATGCCATGAACGTATTATACGTAGCACTCACTAGGGCGGAAAAGGCGCTGTACATCATAACAGAAAAAGTAAAGCCAGTAACTGGAATGACAAACGTCAATTCCTATGCACAGTTGTTTCAGCTTTACTTGCGAGAAAAAAATCGCTACACTGAAGAGTTAACTGAGTATTCTTTTGGCGAACCTACAGAAACTTTAAGTGCACGTTTAAAAGATGATCAAGAAAGCTATGCTATTCCATATGGCACCAGACCCTTTGTTGAAAATGATTTTTCAATAGCTACAATTCAAGGCCAGTTATGGGACACAGAAGCTGGCGAAGCCATTGAACTCGGAAATCTTATTCATTATGCACTATCAAAAATCATCTATAAAGAAGATGTAGTTTCAGTGCTAGAGCAACTTGAGTTGGAAGCTGTTTTTCAAGCATATGATTTTGAACTTGTTTCAAAACACATAGAAGCAACAGTTAAACATCCACTAATTACATCTTACTTTTCAAAACCCTACACCATATATAATGAGCAAGAAATTTTAACCTCGGAAGGGCAAAAACTTCGCCCTGATAAGCTTGCCGTTTTAGAAAATGAAGCTACCATATTAGATTTTAAAACTGGTAAGCCAAGTGACAAACATAGGGTTCAAATAGCAAAATATAGTGAAGCATTAAAACCTATGGGATTCTCAATTAAGAACACTATTATTGTATACATTGGAGAAGAGATTCAACCTCTCTTCCTTTAAATATTAAAACTAACATGTACGGAAACATTAAAACCCATCTCGCCCAAGAACTGGAATCCATCAAAGAAGCTGGATTATTTAAAAAAGAACGTATTATCACATCCCCTCAAGATGCTGTTATAAAGATTTCAACAGGACAGGAAGTCATTAATTTTTGCGCCAACAACTATTTGGGTCTATCCTCCCATCCAGAAGTAATTAAAGCAGCAAAAGACACGCTTGACTCCCATGGTTTTGGTATGTCCTCAGTTCGGTTTATATGTGGAACACAGGACATCCACAAACAGCTTGAGCAAGAAATTGCAAATTTCTATAGCACTGAAGACACAATATTATATGCTGCCGCTTTTGATGCTAACGGAGGTGTTTTTGAGCCTTTACTTACAGCCGAAGATGCCATTATATCGGATTCCCTCAATCATGCCTCAATCATTGATGGTGTTAGATTGTGTAAAGCTAAAAGATATCGGTACGCTAATAACAATATGGCAGATTTAGAAACTCAGCTAAAACAAAGTAAAGAAGATGGTTCGCGTTTCAAAATCATAGTTACGGACGGCGTCTTTTCTATGGATGGTTTATTGGCCCCTTTGGATGAGATATGTAATTTGGCTGAGAAGTATGACGCCATGGTCATGATAGATGAATGTCATTCTGCGGGATTTATCGGAGCCACAGGACGAGGTACTCTCGAAGAGAAAGGGGTTTTGGATAGAATAGACATTATAACCGGAACACTGGGCAAAGCCTTAGGTGGTGCTATGGGAGGTTATACCACTGGAAAAAAGGAAATTATAGAGATGCTGCGCCAGCGTTCCCGACCTTATTTGTTTTCCAATTCCCTAGCGCCAGCCATTGTAGGGGCTTCTATTAAGGTATTCCAACTGTTGAGCAACGATACCTCTTTGCGTGATAAACTTCATGAAAATACCAGGTATTTTAAAGAAGGTCTAAAGAATGCAGGTTTCGATATCATCGACGGAGATTCTGCCATAGTACCTGTAATGCTCTATGACGCCAAGCTTTCCCAACAAATGGCCGACATGCTTTTGGAAGAAGGTATTTATGTCATAGGATTCTTTTATCCAGTAGTGCCTAAAGGAAAAGCAAGGATACGTGTGCAATTGTCTGCAGCACATGAAAGGGAACATTTGGATAAAGCTATTGAGGCGTTTGTTAAAGTAGGGCAGGAGCTAAAAATCGTTTAACTGCTCTCTTTTACCTATATAATGCGTTAAAAAAAATGAAAAATTGATTTTGTTAATAGTTCTTAACAACTTACATTTGCAGCTGATAAACACTTAAACTTAAAATTTTGAACATGAAACATCTGAGCAAATTATTGGTTGTTGCCCTAGTATTTGTAGGGTTC
>JBCCXJ010000046.1:0-9748 GCA_039191905.1 Bacteroidota bacterium
CTAACGCTCAGTATATGAAGCATAGCATTCCGGTAGGATGCTATGATTTCATATACAATGTTAGCGGTTCGTTATTTTTATATCCTTCTGTCCAATTCTTTCTTTTTCCACACACTCTGAACTACATTGATAATGTCAGAGGGTAGGTTATTTAATTGTTTAATTTGCCAATATCTTTCTTCATCCACATTCTTATTGGCAAGTTTTACGGCTTTGAGAGCATAAAATGCTCCTCCTAGAGAATGATCTGACATATGAGCTGTTGCAACCGCTTGTCCAATAGCACGCGCTATTTCTTTTGATACCTGATTCTCTGATTGCCTTGCTACTTCATGTGCACCTAATGAAGCTTTCATAGCTACGCCAGTTGGAACATTATCATTTTCCCATTCTCTGGCTACATCCAAAGAATATATCAGCTTTTCATCAATTTTTTCGTCAATTAGTGACAGGGCATGTTCAGCACACTCCCTTGCCCAATTCATTAACTTTCGATGATTCTCTTTTGTAAGCGGTCCTCCGCGATGTTCTGCTATAAACTGGTAACGTTTTGACTGTTCTGATATCTTTTTCAGCTTTTTGTTTTCCATTCTTTTTCTTCTTCTTTTGAATGACCGCTAACGTCAGAACATAAGGAACTTTATTCCTTCTATTTCTCATATAATCTTACAAATCCAAGAGGTTTTTGATGCCAGACAAAACGTTATTAACCATATGTGTATAGATTTCGGTGGTCTTGCTGCTACTGTGTCTAAGAAGACTTTGAATGTAACGAAGGTCTGTGCCTGCTTCCAATAAATAAGTTGCGAAACTATGACGCAATATATGAGGTACTACCTTCTTTTCGATCTGAGCTCAGAGAGCTGACCTTTGCACGATTTTAGTACACTTGATCCACTGCATTTCCGGCCATTCTCACCTTCGAAAAACCATTTCTTTGGTCGAAAAGCCAAGAAGTAGGAGCGGAGTCACTAAGCATTTCTTTACCTAACAAGGTATAGCGGTCTTTGCCGCCTTTTCCGTTTATCAAGGTAGGAAAAGGGAGAGATAAAATAAAAACCTTACAACATCACAAAATGAAATCCAACACAAAAACGTATCATACTTACTTTAAAGGGCCTTCTGCTTTCCAAATTTCCTGAAATACTTCTAAAATTCGCAAGTTGGGTTATAAGCTAAGGCTTCTGAAGGTTTAATTCAGACATGGGCGCAGTAGTCTCAAATAGTTTTTCAATATCTCCTTTTTTTCTTTCGGGTACCTCTTTTAAAAGCTTTTGGTACAAATCGATGAATCGTAAAGGTTGCTCTTTGTTTTCAGTGGTCCAATGAAGTAATGTAGTATTGAATTTTTCCTTTCCTATTGTCTCCATCAATAGGGAGAGCGCTATAGCCCCTTTATTTGCTTCCAGGTACTCAATTCCATCGGCAAATACCAATGTTGGCTCTCGGTTAGGCTCATCATTTTTTTCCATAAAATAAAAATCCAGTTTCTTTTGTATCACCGATTCAACCGCCTCTTCCCCTAATTCCGCTTGAAGTACTTGTAGCCCTAAAGCATGAGGCAGTGCCTCGCTGAGCATGGTTGCGCCTTGCACATTACCGATGTTCATATTACTATAGACCCACTGTTTGGCAATTTGTGTGGCCACTGAATGAAAAAGGTAAGATCTGGCAGAGATTGCACTGATATCAGCGTACCAGCCTTCTTTCTCTGAAATGGCTAGGGTATACGGATATGCATAAAAACCTTCGTGGTAAAAGGGTATTTCCAAGAGCCTTACTTCTTTATATGGATAGCCTCCAAGTTTGTTTTGAACGAATTTAATGCCACTATGCAGCGCATCTTCGTAAAGTTCCAGATTAAATGGATGTTTGGGAGAGTATAGGATGCTGGTCTTCACTTTTCCAATTTCGCCTTGTCTTATGGATAGGTTTGAGGAAGCCAGGTACCAGTTAAAACTTTCTGGTCTTTCAATAGCATATTTACAATAGCGCCTACCTTCTTCCTGCCATTCCTTTACCAATTCCCCTGGAGCCAAAGGGATTTGATCGGCTGTGGTACCAATGGTGATTGCACCCTTGAGTTTGTTGGCATCTGGTGCCAAAAAATCCTGCAGTAACGCGACTTCATCAGTCACATTTGCCATTCTCGAATCCAGCCTTGGAAGTCCCATGGAGATCCGTTTTCTGTTCTCAATCATTTCATCTTCGGAATCATAACCCAGTGTGGGTAAAAATTCCTTGATACTGCCAAACGATCCATTAAATGTCAAGTCAGGTTGGGAAGTACCCCCATCCTGAGTGAAGCCTTTGTATTGTTTGGTGGCTTTAATCCCAAGTGAAAAGGAGGCATTTGATGGTAATGCAGGAGTCAATGGATACGCTATTAGATCATGGTCATCGGATATCCAAGCCGCTAAAAGAGGTTTCCCGTTCCTTGTAACCTGTTCCATATCCACATGGTGCCGATGTGAAAGGTAAAGCGTATCAATGGGCGTATCAGCGTCATTGGTCAGCATTGCAGATACCTGGAACGATGCTCTGCGTTCTAATGGATAATAATCAAAGAGCAGGTCCAAGGCGGCGTATTTGGGATGTGGCTTATTTTTAAGATATCCATATCGTTTTTCATAATCTGCCTGCGCCTCTTCCTCCGCGGCAGCCAAAGTGAAATTACCTTCATGATTCGCGTTTTTAACGATAAAGGACTGCATCGTAAAAAAAATGACCAGCGCAGCAAGTGCGGCCAACTTTCCAGGGAGCGAAAGTTGATTTCCGGCAAATTTCCATTTGCGCAAGTGGTTTTGGTCGGTCCCCCTTTTCCAGAAATGGATACCGAGCAATATGAATACCGTGGCCAGCATGGTCCACATAAAAAAGAACCAGATAGCGGAGACTTCCCAAATTCCATAACCACTGATTTCCGAATACTCTTCTACTCCCGGCACACCTGCATAATAGAACCGTACCTGTTCCCCTAGGCTCAACGCAAAAGCAAAAATGTTTCCGATAACAATGCCCACGCTTAAAAAATGGGTCAGATAGCGGTTATTCGTCACTCCTGCTATAAAAAATACAAGGGCGATTTCAAGCACAAATGTCAACCATCCGAAGTTGTATCCCAAAAGGTCGTAGGTATACAATTTCATCTCAATGAGGCCGATGCCACCCTGTAAGATTTGAAAAATGATACCTAGCAAAACAAAAGCGATGGATAGTATCAGCGCCACACCGGATATGGCAATAAATCGGGAGAGTTGTGTGACCCATAGCGGGAGAGGCAGCGTATCCATGATTTGATGAATATTCACGATTTTATCTTTGAAGAAAAGTTCTCCTGACCAAATCATAATCATAATGATTACAAAAACCCCAAAAGTGATGCGGAAATTGGTCATGGTAAAGGTTAGAGGCTGGGTTGGACCTAGATAAAAAGAAGCATTCCACAGTACATTTTGCAGAATGATCATCAATACAATAAGCGATAATATGATTTTAAACGAGGCAGGCCTGACCACATTCTTAAACTCAAGAAAAGAAAGTGACCACAGTTTTTTGAGAAAATCTCCATTTTTGAAAGATAGCTGTGGTCTACCGATACTTACTATAGCGGGCGCCACATCATTTTTGACTTGTGGTTGTATTCTTTCTTTGCCTTTGCTTTTGGAAGTGCCAAAAAAGCCTTTAAAACTGAACTTTAGATACGAGGCAATGATCAGTGATAGGGATATGCCAAACCAAATCAGGCGATTAGTCAAGAAATTTCCCGTCAGGCGGATGTACTCCGTATTCTTCTGCACCCCAGACATACCATCGTTGATTTCCTCTACCGCCACAAAACCAAAAGGTTCCAATATTAGAAGTAAAAAATTGATTCCGGAAGAGGCAGATATGGACTGCATAAGAAGGAATAAAATCAAAAGCAGAAATACTCCGAGATAGCTAATGGTAATCTTTCGGGTAAAAACCAATATAGCCGTAATCATGGAGGTCACCAAAAGGACATTGGGCAATACCAGCACTCCAAAGCCATGTAAGAGTTGCCCGATGGGGGCTGGGCCAAATCGATCGGCTTCACCTATTCCTACATAAGGGACTAAAAACAACCCAACAACGAGTGCAAAGGTCACAAAGGCATTGTAAAGAAAAGCTGCGAAGAAACGACCTAAAAAGAATTGCTTTTCAGGTATTGGTAAAGTGTAGAACCAGTTGATGGTTTTGAATTGGATTTCTTTGTAAAAAAAAGTGCCGGAGGTAACTGCCAACACCACCAATAGAAAAAATCCGCCGGAAGCCAACATCCTGTAATTGACGATAGATGCGTTCATTAAAAGGTCTTCGCTTGGATAAAAATCAAAAAACCCTTTGGTATACCATAAACTTTGGAAAATGAGTAGGGCATAAAAAACAATCGTCATCCAATGGAATACCCTTTGTTTCATCTCATGTTTTATTATTCTCCAAATCATAGTACCAAGGCTTTTTGTTGGTTTTGTATCGAATTGAAATACACATTCTCAAGTGTGGGAGACTTTTGATGGAGCCCTCCTTTGGGCAGGTCCTGGGCCGCCCTAGTAATCATCCTATTTCCTCTGTGAAAATGGTTGGCAATCACATCATATTTTTCCTTGTGCATGTTCAAATCCGATTTTTCCATATTTTGCATAGGTGGTCATTATAACTTAGGCATCAAGCGGTTGGTCCTTTTTTTATAGTCAAGGTAATCTTCCCCAAACTGTTCCACCATCATTTGCTCCTCTCTTTCCACTCTGAAAAAATAGAGGAGCCCGAACCCGACCATACCTGATAATCCCGCAATAAAATTTTGTAGGATAAGCGCTTGACCTACGCTAGCTATCCACAGTGCAGAATACATAGGGTGTCTGATGTGTTTATAAATGCCGTTGGTAATCAGCACGTGTGCTTTGCGAAGCTCAAGACTTACGGACCAATTACGCCCCAGATCTGCATGAGAACGGTAAAAAATGATCGCCGAAGGAATCAAAAGGAATGCGCCGAGAATATTCAGTGATAATGGAAGCTGGTAATTTGCAAAATCCAGCCATGAGCTAAATATAAAGACGAAAGGCAGTGCAGTGACCCCAAGAAAGGTTAGACCAAGCAACCACTTTTCGAGCGTACTCTTTTTGTCCACGTCGATTACATTGGACTTGTTCTGCTTTTCAAAAGGCCTTCTGATCATGACCAGGACAAAAGCGAAAACCAGGAAAACGATTTCAAAAATCAGGCGTGTCATTTGCGCTTTATTTTTTGTGTGGTTGTGTTACCGAGATCATTAGAATATTTAATCCGCATTTCAACCACAAATAGTGGCGGGTTGATTCAAGTAATTGATTTACAGTGGTTGAATATTCATACTGAATGATTTTTGATTCCTCAAATTCAAGGAACGATTTTGTCATCTCATTCGAAATCAATTGCCTCATATTTAACGTATTAAATCATCTCAACGAACAACACCCGAATTTTTCGGGTTAGTTTGTGTGTCTCCGGAATTAATGGCCATAGAATTATTCATACTTTAAAATTTTGCTGTTACCGCAGCACCGTAGGTTCGTGACAGCCCAAATGCTGCAGTGGCCAAACCTCCGCTTCCGAAACCATAACTGAAGTAGGTCTCATCTGTAAGGTTCTTTCCCCATATGAAAACATCCAGATTTTTAGAAGTCACACCTAGTCTACCGTTGAGCAATCCGTAAGCTTCCTGATTTACGGCATCGGTATTGGCAAAGTCAAAGAAAATGTCGGTCTGGTAATTGTAATCAAAATTGCTCTCCAGGTTTATTTTCTTGCTGAGCGGCAAAATATAATTTACGTTCAGATTTCCATTAAACTCTGGTGAATAGGGCAACTCCCTTCCTGAAAAGTCCAATTCTTGCCCGGTGAAAAAGTCAATGGGATTGTATTCTCGTATATCCGTGTTTAGGTAACCTAGATTCAGGTTAATGCCCAAACCACGACGGACCGACCATTGGCTTTCAAACTCCACACCGAAGTTTCTGGATTTTCCAATGTTCTCCGTCCCGACTACAAAATCCTCCAAGTTAATCAGGGTAAAGACCTGTTGATCGGTATAGTCGACCAAAAAGCCTGTGAAATTCAATTTCAAACGATTTTCCAAAAGAGTAGTCTTGATCCCTAACTCATAATTCAAGGTATTTTCCGGATCATATGGGGCATCTGCAGGATCACTTACAAGAGTATTTACCCCACCGGGCCTAAAACCTCGGGCAACATTGACAAAAAGAAATACCTTGTCGTTTGCTTGATAGCTCAAGGAGATTTTCGGTGAGAGGGCATCAAACTCTGCATTTTGCGAAAAGGTTGCCTCGGGAAGAGCGGGCGTTGAAAAAGAACGGTCTACACAAGAGTTGTTTTCTTCGTAATCAAAACGTAGTCCTCCCGTCACAGTAAATTTATCCGATAGGGCATAAGAAGCCTGGCCATATACCGCCACTCCCTTTTGTTCTATAACCGTATCATCAAAACGATTAAAAGGGACTATAGTAGCTATGTCGGGATTAGCTATACCACCATCGGCACCATTTTCAAAAATTTCGAACCGTTTGTCTCTATTAAGATAAAGAAAAACCCCTGAAGTCCAGTTAAGGCTTCTCTCAGCGGTGGATTGCAATCGAAATTCTTGTCCGACAGTCTGAAAAGTCAATTCACCACCTCCGGCCTGCAAATCAAGAGGCATATAATCGAACTCATCAAATCTCTCGCTGTCAGTCACTTGATAAGAAGTCGTTGAATTCAAAGAGAACGAGCCAAACCTATAGTTAAGATTCAATGCCATATTTTGTGTAAAGGCATCCCGGAAGACCGCTTCATTAAAGTTCACTTCAAATGGACTGTTTTCTAAGATGCTAGTCAGGGGATTTTGTTCCGATGCTAAAACAAATGCAGAGGATTTGGCTTCCCGATGCTGTAGGCTGTAAAGCAACGAGAAGTCAAGTTTTTCACTGGCAAAGTACTTCATTCTAAAATTGGCATCTATAGCCTCCCTGTTTTGAAGTTCCTCATCGTTGAAGTCGTTTGTTACAAATCCGTCACGGTCCTGAATATTGGCATTGGTCCTGAAAAACAGTTTATTTTTCACCACAGGTAGGCTCAAACCAAAACCGAACTCTTTTGAATTGAGGTTACCAAAACCTACATTCCCATATCCTGTAACCTGATTTGAAGGGCTTTTAGTGGTTATTTTAACGACTCCCGCAAGGGCATTTCTTCCATACAAAGTTCCCTGGGGTCCACGTAGCACCTCAATTTGATTGACATCATTTAAGGTGAGCGGAAAATTGAGTGTGGAGAAATAAGGAATTCCGTCTATATAAAGACCAATAGCGGGGTTAGTATCCACCGTTGAGATGCCACGGCTTGCGACCAAAGTAAAGGCGCCAATTCCTCCATCGTCATAGGTTCGAAAATTAGGGGCAATACTGTTGAGCTCAGAGAACTGCTTTATCTGTAGCTGCTCTACTTGCTTAAACCCTATGGCCGAAACCGATGCCGCTGTTTTTTGTATATCTTGCAAACGACGATTGGCAGTAACCACCACTTCATCTAACTGATCGAAAACTTCTGAAAGAGTAAAATTAATAATTGCATCGTCGGGGATATTAATTCTCCTGGTAATGGGCCGATAGCCCAAATAACGTACCTGAATAAAATACGATCCCTTGTTCAATCCTTGAATGATAAACTCACCTTCCAGGTTTGATGATACTCCTTTTGAAGACTCTAATAGGATGACATTAGCTCCGAGAATGGGGTTGCCATCCACATCTTTGACGGTACCTTGGATAGCATTATTCTGTGCGTTTAAACCTGTTGCTATGAAAAAAAATGAAAGAATTGTAAAGAATATCCAGATCATATGAGTAGAGAAGTTGGTGTTATTTAGATTAATCATAGATTAGAGTGTAAGTCAAAACTAGTTTTGGGACCTAGAAAACCACTTATGCAAAACGTAATAAAAACTGTGTGAAACGTAATCTATGAGAACAAGAGTATACAGTTCGGAAATGAACGAAATGATCATGGAGGCAAGGTATCCGGATATCTTCTCTAATGCTTCAGAAGGAATCACCGAGAGAAAATATTCCGTTGACCTTTTCTTCGGTAAAGGCGGAATAAAAGAAGTTTTTTTTGAAAATATATATATCGGATTTGGAGAATTTTACCTTTTTAATGACACCAACTTCTATTATGAAAGTGAATCAGATTTTGTGGAAATGACTTTTTTATTGGATGGGTATATGTGTACTACTTCTTCCACCTTCGAAAAAGATTTCATACTCGGAAAGGGATTTCATAACATCGTATACATCAAAAACTTCAAAGGTTCGCAATTATCTTCCGCCAAACAAGCGTCAAAAATTTTGAAGATAAACCTAAGCCCGTCCCTCTTCTTGAAATATATACCGAACGAAAACAACGCATTTCAAAAGATGAAAACGTGTATTGAGCGTGGTAAAAATCACCTTCTATTCGAATCCAATTTTATGATCACATCACAGATGTATTCAATCATAGCGGACATTTTGGGATGCAATAGAAAAGGGCTTTATAAAAAGATGTATTTGGAATCCAAGGTTATCGAACTCTTAATGTTACAAATGGAACAGATACACCCCGATATCTTTTCTGAAAGCCATAGTCTAAAAAAACATTATGTGGAGAAAATATACTATGTAAAAGAGCTTTTGGAGAGCGATATTAAAAGTGTTATGAGCTTAGCGGATTTGGCCAAAAAAGTGGGTTCAAATACGTGTACCCTGAAAAAGGGCTTCAAAGAACTTTTTGGAACCACTATCTATAGCTATTGGAAGGGTTTACGCTTACAGGAAGCCAAGATTATGTTATGCAACGAACAAATAAGTGTGAAAGAGGTCGCTGAACGGATAGGTTACCGCAATCCTGAGCACTTTACAAACGCATTTAAAAAACAGTTTGGGGTTTTACCAAGTAAGGTCAAAAATGAATCATAGAACCCTTTGAAAAACCCGCCTTTTGGCCAACTCTTCGTTACTCAAAATTTCATAAACCTAATTTACGACCAGTAAACTACGTTTTTGAAATTCCGAAAGCCTCTATTTGAACCTAAAATCCAGTTTTGCAAAGGATTCTCATAATTCACCGTAATATTGGATTAAATCTTCTATCTTATTTCATCAGATGTTATTCGATTTTGTCGTCTTCTTAGCAAAATACTAACGTAAATCGTTTACCGGGCTGGTCCAGAAGAAAATTAAGTCTTGAATTCCGCGAACAGATATGGTGATTTTAACAGTGTGTGATCGCAATGTTCACTCCTTACGTTTGGAAGATAATCCTAAGAGCCCAAAAAGAACGGCTTACGGAACTTCTTGGGTGACGTAGATAAACTGATTAAGCTGAAGGATCTAATCCTATTCAACGGCTAAGGTGGTTGAAGCTGGCAAAAAAAGAAAACAAGAAACAAATCGAATAATTAAAATCATAGAGCTATTAACTAAAGAAGAGAAACTCTCTGGAAGCTGATTCTCATCGTAGAATATCCTGATAATTGTAAAATAATGATAAGTATAGATTTAGATATATCTTATTGAAGTAGGCACTTAGTAAATATGAAAAATGGGGGTTAGCATGCATGCGGCCACATTTGGATTTAGAAACCTGCTGATTTAAAGTCCTTGCTTTATCTGAATGATCCATTTTCTTTGTTTGCAGCTTGCCAGAGCTA
>JBCCXJ010000047.1:0-8072 GCA_039191905.1 Bacteroidota bacterium
ACCTACAACTTGGGAATTTGTTACCAGTTTTTAGAACAGAATGACCTTGCAAAAGAGCATCTGGACGCAGCGCTCACTGCCTTCGAAAGTGACGCTGATTATCCACAGGAAAAATTAGGATACAAATATGATGGAATAGGTTTTTTTTATGAGAAGAACAATGATTTTTTCAGGGCTAATCTGTACTACACCAACGCTTTGAACATCTTTCAAAAAGAAAGAAACGTTTTAGAAGAATTTAGTACCCTCAATAGTGCCATCATTCTGAATATGAATTTTAAGAAGTATGAAAAAGCTACGGCCTACGTAGAACAAGCCTTGGATCTTATGGACAGGGCATATTCCCAAATACCAAAAACAGATCAAGCACTGATTTATCTGAATGCTGCAACCATTCAACAGGAACTCAAAAACACGGAGCGGGCTTTACAATTTGCAAATAGGGCCTTAGCTCTTCTGGAAAAAGAAAAAGATACATTTTACTACGCCATAGGTCTTGAAATAAAGGCCTTCTGCGCCATGGATAAGCAAAACTTTGAGCTTGCCGAAAAACTGATGAAACAGGTCCTTAAACTCAGGTTGGAAGTCTATCGGGGAGGCAGTGGGCACGATGTCATTGCCAATACCCATGAAAATTTTGCGGAACTCTACTTACAAAAAGGAGCACTGGACAGGGCGAACGAACAGTTGGTCAAGGGCTTTCGCATGATTGCGCCAAATACATGGCTTGATGAGAGGATGGTGCCTACCGTAAACAACGTAGAAATCAGGAACGAGAATATCTTTATTCGGCTTATGGAACTTAAGACTCGTGTTTTTGAGGCAAAGTACGAGGTTAACGGCGACTTGGAGTTACTACAGCATTCTTTAAACGTACAGCATAAAATTGACTCGGTCATCAAAAAGGGATTGCTATCCTTTCAGTTTGAACAGTCAAAATTGGATTTTCTCGATGTACGTTTCAAACATTATGGGAAGGCCATCCGAGATGCTTTACGGCTGTATGACCTGACCAAAGATCCCTATTATTTAGAACAAGCCTATCAATTTTCGGCAAAGACCAAGGCTTTGACCTTGCAACAGGAACTCAACCGCATCAACGCTTTACGCAACACTGCTTCAGCGGCTATTCTTAAAAAGGAAAGTGTGCTTCGCGAAAAGATGAACGAGCAGCAACATCTTTTATTTGAGGCATCCGATGACCATAGGGATTCTCTGTTACAGTCGTGTTTGCAGGCCCAAAAAGCTTTTGTCGCCTTTTTTTTAAAAATGGAACAAAAAAAACCGGAGTATTATATGGTACGGTACGAATTTTTAAAAGTGCCTTCCATCCAAGCAATACAAAATGAGCTCCCAAAAGATTTAGCCGTCATCGAATTTTTTGAGGACCAGGAATGCATTTATGTTTTTTGGATTTCCTACAACCGGTTTTTCAGTAAAACGTTGCCCCTTACAGATAAGCTTAAAACAAGCATTGAACGATTTACAGAACAATGTAGAGATCCTGAAAAGGCAATTTCTGAAACGGATTCCTACTTCATTTTTCAACAATTGATGGAAGAGGGACTATCACGTTTACCCAATGTGGAACGCTTAAGTATCATTCCTGACGGTTTACTTTATGCCTTATCTTTTGAAGCGTTGTATGACGGTGAAGGCTACCTTATCGAGGGTTATGCGTTCTCATATGCCTATGCTGCAGCACTTCTCAAGCGTAAAGACCATGATAAAGAACCCCCATCCAAGGATTATGTGGGTTTTGCAGCCTCGTATAGTAATTCGCTTAATGCCAAGCTTAAATCCAAGAAACGTTTTTTTGGTGATCAAGCATTGTCGCAGTTGGTACTTTCAAAAAAAGAGATTAAACAGGCTTCTGAAATTTTTGAGGGTAGTACTTTATTAGGAGATCAAGCATCCATTAAAAATTTTTACAGTTATGCCAACGATGCCCAGATTCTTCACTTATCCCTACATGGTCTGGTCGATACCGATGACCCCAACCGATCTTGCATCATCTTTGATGATTCAAAAAACGAATTTTTGCTCTCCCCTCCCGACCTTTACAAAAATCGTATAGTGGCAGATTTGGTGTTACTGAGTGCCTGTCATTCGGCCAATGGGAAGATCTACAAAGGCGAGGGGGTGCAGGGCATGAGTAAGGCATTTCTGTTGGCGGGTGCCCAAAATGTACTTTCAAGCCTATGGAACGCCAGTGAAACCAGTTCATTAGCCATGACAACTTCTTTTTTAAAAGCGGTGAAAGCGGATTTACCTAAAGATGTGGCACTTCAAAAAGCGAAAATAGACTATCTGAAAAATGCGACCCCTAGCCAACGTCATCCTTACTACTGGGCCAATTTTATCCTGCTAGGTAAAGTGGAACCTTCCGTGGGTTTCTCTTGGTCATTGGGTACATTATTAGTCATGGGTATTTTTCTATCCCTCATTTTAATCATAAAAAAAGCCAGATAGAAGGGCGTCCGGATCAAACCGGCAACTCATCACCTTTTATAATTAACTAAAAAAACTGACCGTATTTGGTCACGTTTCAAAGTTTTTCTCCTTATAGCAACAAAGGTGCTGTTTACAACAGAGAAAAACATGAAAATGAGGCATTCCAAAAGCAATCCGACCCTATTACTTTTTTTGACATTCTTTTTTAATCTTTCGGCTTTTGCTCAAGAAAGTGTGAAATTCTGGGCCGGGCACTCTTACCGAACCAATATCACAAGGGAATGGCGTGCTCGGGCAGGGCAAACCTACCTCTTTGATGACCGAATGGACCTCACCTCACTGCAAAACAGTGCACGAATCGAGCATAGGCTCAACCGAAATTTCAGGGTGGGTCTGGGGTATATCCGATCTTCTGATCCTGCAGACCCTGATCAGTCTGCAAGAAATAGACTTGATCCCAGAGTACGTTATCGATTTAAAGTAGGTACCCTTAGAATTGCTAATCAACTAAGGACAGAATGGCATTTTCCCTCACGCAGTAAATTTGAATATCGTCTTCGTTATTCATTGGGACTTAATGCGGGCGACTTTGGATTTCCTTTGGGCATAACACCTTTTATGGCCAATGAACTTCACTATTATTTAAATGGCAGGCCTTTAAATTATCGGGACAAAGATGGTGATATCATTGTGAGCCAGTCCCCCAATGGCCTACACGCTCATCGTATACGAATTGGAGTTCGGTTTGAACCCTTAAAACGTGCCAATGTCAGTTTGAGTTTTATGCGACAAACTGAGTTCAATATTGGAAGTAGATTTCGTAGTATCAACGTAGTTGATCCCAGAGACGGGGATATCTTAAGGGATTTCAACAATTTTCTGGCGATGAGTTTTAGTTTCTCCTATCGCTTTAACATCTAAGTATTTAAAAACCAAATTATTATATCATGAACACGATAAAAAAAGCAAATAGCTGCAAATACGTAACCGATTTTACAATCAATCGGGATATTATCAAAAGCTACAGACCCAAACCAGGCGATGCTGTCATTTTTGAGGTGTTGAAATTATGTTCCTTAAAAGCCATCGAGGACTTTGAAGGAAGGAATTGTTACATATTTAAAGGTGACCATATCATGGTGACTTTTGGCAACCGTTATGCCAGTAATCAATTTGAAGCCTATATCCCAAAAGAATATCAAGAAGCATATGATTTGGTTGGCAAAGGTGGGGTGGTTGGTAATGTCGCGTCAATGTGCTACAAATTGGAAAGCATGGGACCTACCAAATTGAAGCTGGTAGGCTATGCTACCAATGTGAAGGGAGAAGTAATCAACACCAGATACCATCACAGGGAAACCACACAATTTCAACCGGTTAAAACACGGCCCTTTAAAACGATCTTATCCGTGGGGGCCAGTATGGATAGTGGCAAGACCACAACAGCAGCCTTTCTTTGCCGTGGCTTAAAAAATGCAGGCTACAACTTGGCCTATATCAAGTTGACAGGTACAATTTTTAACAAGGATAAAATGCTTTGTTATGATTGTGGGGCCGACTACGTGACTGATTTTTCAGAGATGGGCTATCCTTCAACCTACCTATGTGATCTGGAGGAGATTCTCAATATCCATGAAGGGTTACTCCAAGAGGTAACTACTACCAATCCTGATTATGTTGTTATAGAAATTGCCGATGGACTATATCAGAGGGAAACTTATCAATTACTGAACCACGTACCCTTTACGGACACCTTGAATCATGTCATCCTATCCTGCGGTGATAGTCTGGCAGTGAATTCGGGCATTAAATTGCTATTCCCCATATTCGGTGAACGCTTATTTGCTTTGAGCGGGCTGTTTACAGGAAGCCCTTTACAAGTTAAGGAGGTGGAAAAGCAGGAACTCCTTCCTGTGCTCACGCTTAAAAAGCTGATGGATGGCAGTTTGTTAAATGAGTTGCTACCTGGCAAAAAGGCAAAAATGATTGTATAGTCAATTCATTAAAAAATTTGATACTCATGAATTTTTCAAAGATACAAGCTCTTATTTTTAGCATAACGCTGCTGTTAGTAACGCTCTCTCCTATCGCACAGAACTGGGTAAAAAAACCTAAAGACAGCTTCCCTCTTTCCTATTATCCCATGTTTGCCAAAAAAAGATCTCAAAACTATGGTCTCTATTATGTTGTGGGGGAGGATACGCTGGGACAACGTATAAAGATCTCCTATAAATTGTCCGGAACAGGCGGATTCAATCAGGTGCGACGGCAAATCAATCGTGCCCGAAAAAACAAAGGTGGTTTGCCTTTTCTTAAAAAAACAGCCCATACTATATCCAAAAAGGAACCCGGACTTTATGGTAGGCTTACAGCTCTGGAGTTGGTCAAGGGATATTATTCGCTTGAAAGGTATTTCCTATACGATAACACGCTACCTATTTTGGAACGGAAAATTGCAACCTATAAAATTGAAAATGATGAACAACTTGTGGAACTCCATTAAAAAAAGTTGGTTTGCACCAGTAGACCCTAAACGTCTTGCCATTCTCCGAATAGCAACCGGAAGTTTTTGCCTTTGGTATCTCCTGTCCCGCTTTGATATGCTTCAGCGCATGACTCAAAATACAGATGCCTTTGAAGCCATTGGAATCTTGTCTTGGATGGAAAAACCCTTGGATGAAACCATGTTTTGGTGGATTTCCATAGCAATGATCATCTTAAATATCTGCTACATCCTTGGATGGAGATTTAAGCTTACAGGTCCGGTTTTCGCTATTTCGGCACTCTTATTCTTTACGTATCGTAACTCATGGTCGATGATTTACCATAACCGTAATGCCCTGGTGCTTCATATCATAATTTTAGGTTTTGTGGCTGCAGCAGACGCATGGTCTATTGATGCATGGAGGAATCAACAAAACAAAAGACCGCCCACAGATGCCCATTGGCGATATGGTTGGCCCATTATGCTGATTTGTGCTGTTACTATAGGTTCTTATTTTCTATCAGGTGTAGCCAAAATTGCCGGGGATTTGGCTTGGGAATGGGCCAACGGCAGTGCCATGCGCTCACAGATTGCCGTGGATGCCATCCGAAAATCCATATTGGGGGCTGAAACGGCACCCTTCTTTAACGTAATTTACAGGCACAAATGGCTGTTTCTCCTAATGGGCCTTTTCACTTTTATCGTAGAGTTGGGTGCTCCATTGGCACTTTACAAAAAAAGATGGGGTAAGCTTTGGGCTTTCTTGACCTGGTGCATGCATTGGGGTATCTACTTTATCATGGGAATTACCTTTCGATACCAAATGACAGGATTAATTTTCCTTTCTTTTTTCACTCCCGAAAAGTTGTTTACCAATGTCCGGAAAAAGGTTGCAAATAAAGCAGATGGATCACTGGCACCATCTACAACCCATGATTCATCCCCAATGATCCTTTTCGATGGGGTCTGTAATCTTTGTAATGGCTGGGTACGTTTTGTCATGAGAAATGAAAGAAAAAGGGAATTTCGGTTTGCTCCCCTTCAATCGGATACTGCTGAAAAAATGCTCCGGCCTTTCACTGTTAAAAATAACATGGGTTCCATCGTGTTGATTGAAGGTGACCTTTTATATGAAAAAAGTGAGGCCGTACTATTAATTTTAGGAAAGTTGAAACACTTATGGCCAATGCTCTCCGCCTTGATTATTGTTCCGAAGCTGATCAGGGATAGCATATACAATTTCATCGCCAAGCATCGCTATAGATGGTTTGGAAAACAACAGTCTTGTGGATTGGTGGATCCCGAAGACAAGGTTCGGATTATTGAATCTTAGTTATATGTGGCCTCTTCAGAGAAAACAGCAGGTAAAAACTACCAAATGGAGTTTTATAGGGAGCTTTATGAAGTCCCATGTAGTGTCGGCAATTATGACCTTACTGGCTGGATTTGCCTACAATATTTCCACCATCATTATACCCATTAGTATTGGTAAATTTTACGAGTTTTCCTTTGGGTTCTCTTCCCATAGATTAAAGGCTTTTGGGTTTATCCCTTACATGGATGCTACCGACCATACCAGCTTTTTTCTACTTTTTTTTAGCTTGGTAGGTTTACGGTTTGCATTTGAATATGTCAATCGCTTTGGTATTGCATGGTTCGGGGAGCGATTTGCCAAAAGCTTAAGGGAACAACTGTTTGCAGCGCAGTTGCAGATAGCCATGCCCATCTATAACAAAAAAGGCATCGGAAAATACCTTTTGCGCTTTAGTGGGGATTTGAAGAGTATTCAGAATTACTTAAAGAATGGAGTGCTGCGCTTTGTTCAGGATGTATTACTCTTGGCAATTGTGTTCTTAGTTATAGCCCTGCTGAATATGACACTTGCAGGGCTTATTCTGGGCTTTGTTCTATTGGCAACCATAATGTTGTGGCTACTCAACAAAGTACTGTATCTACAATCCTTGGAAAGGCGTAACCGAAAATCGGGGATGCTCTCCTTTGTAAACACACGGTTGCGGGCCATGGCCAGTATCAAAGCATTCAATAAATATAACCCGGAAAACAAAAGATATCGAAAACGATCAGAGCAACTGTATAGAATCGGAAAAAAGTATTCAGGAACCGTAGCCTTGCTACAAGCCAGTATCCCTGCAATTACCTATGGATTATTGGGTATTACCATGGCATTTGTACTTAGAAGACCCGATTATCAAAATAGTATCGGAGGCGGTTCACTACTGGTTGTCATCCTGCTCATTTTGGCCATACTCCCGGTGCTCCGCAGAACCTTGAAGGTAAGTATCGTATGGAAATTGGGGAGCATTTCTTTTCAAAAATTAATCAATATACTTGAGTCACCTAAAGAGAACGAACTTACTTTAGAAGCGCCATCTTTAAAAAATTCTTCCTTACGATTTGAAAATATCAAATTTCACTATGATGACGGTATAGAACCAGTGTTTGGAAATCTAAATTTAGAAATCTTGCCTCGAACCACTACATTGTTGTATGGTCCTTCGGGTTGCGGCAAATCAACACTTATCAAACTTTTGTTAAAAAGTGTTTCACCCGAAAATGGTCAACTTAAGTTTGGTAAAATCCCCTATTCAGAGCTCTCAGAAAAAACCATCCGAAAACATATCGCTGTGGTCTCCAATGATTACCCTTTGTATGGAAAAGATGTTTATGAAGCCATTGTTTACAGCAGAAATGCAAACCGTAGGTCCAGAGCTTCAAAATTATTGCAAAAACTACAGCAGCATGAGAACCCCAAAGACCAATTGCAGTTGCATAATCGTATAGGGGATTTGGGATGCAATCTAAATGCCGGTCAGACCAAGTTGCTTATGTATTGTCGTTCATTACTGACTGAAAAACCTATCTTAATTCTGGAGGAACCATTTGAGTGCTTAAGCCCTAAAACTTCGCGTTTAGTGTTAGATATACTGAGGAATTTCCGGCACAAGAAGACGCTAATAGTTTTGTCCCAATCAGAACAACACCATCTGTATTTCGATAAAAAACATTGGTTGAGTTCTAACTTTGGTTCCCAAAGCGATTTAGATTTAGAAATCTCTCGATTACACCAAAATCCACCTTGATTAATATCGGAAATTGTCCAAGGTTCTAACTA
>JBCCXJ010000048.1:0-6479 GCA_039191905.1 Bacteroidota bacterium
TACATGTAATTCTGACGAAAGCCAACGAATGGCCTTTATTTATCCAAAACTTAATGAGGATATTTTGATTCCGAAGGATTTGGGCAATCATGCCACTGAAGTCATATTCAAGCTAGCCCATCAGCAAGAAGAAGCTCGAGTGCATTGGTATTTGGACCGAACGTATGTAGGTTCCACGGAAGAATTCCACGAATTGATTTTAAACGTTCAAGCGGGGACTTATGTGCTTTCTGCCATGGATGATTTCGGAAATCGAATACAACAAAAAGTAACCATAAAACCCGCTTCAGGAAGCTAAACTACTTTTTTCGCATAAAAATGGTAATAGGCACCCCAGAAAAGTCAAAATTCTCCCGTAGCTTATTCTCTAAAAACCGTTTGTATGGGTCTCGAACGTATTGAGGCAAGTTGCAGAAAAACGCAAACTGAGGGTAGAGCGTTGGCAATTGGGTAATGAACTTAATCTTTACATATTTTCCTTTGTAAGCAGGTGGTGGCGTATTTTCAATAATAGGCAAAAGGATATCGTTCAACTTTCGGGTTTGAATTTTTTTGGAGCGATTTTTATAAACGTCTACGGCAGTCTCTATGGCTTTGTAAATACGCTGCTTGGTCAATACCGAAATAAACAGAATGGGCACATCAGTAAATGGTTCCATCTGTTTTTTGATTTTTTCTTGATAGTCACGTACCGAGTTGGTCTCTTTTTCCATCAAATCCCATTTGTTGACCAAAATCACAATCCCTTTGTTGTTGCGTTGTGCCAACCAAAAAATATTCTGCACCTGACCATCAAAACCACGGGTGGCATCCAAAACCAACAAACAAACATCACAATGCTCAATAGCTCGTATGGAACGCATTACAGAGTAGAATTCCAAGTCTTCCTTGACTTTTGCTTTTCTTCGAATTCCCGCAGTATCTACCAAGTTAAACTCAAATCCGAAGCGATTGTATTTGGTATCTATACTGTCTCTCGTAGTACCTGCAATGTCGGTAACGATATATCTATCTTCACCAATTAAGGCATTGATAAAAGATGATTTACCTGCATTAGGTCTACCGACTACCGCAAACCTAGGCAGTTCATCCTCTTCCTCTTCGCTTTCAGGAAGCACTTCTACCAAAGCATCCAATAATTCTCCTGTTCCACTCCCATTGATACTGGAAAGTGGATAGTATTCCCCAAGCCCCAAGGCATAAAATTCAACAGCATCTGAAGCACGTTGCGCATTGTCCACTTTATTAACAGCAAGAAAAACAGGTTTATCCACTTTTCTCAAAAGTCTCGCCACTTCCTCATCCATTCCGGTTACCCCTGACTCAACATCCACCATAAAAATGATAGCATCCGCTTCATCAATGGCCAACTCCACTTGCTTGTCAATCTCCTTTTCGAAAACATCATCACTGCCAACGACATATCCCCCAGTATCAATTAGTGAAAATTCTCTTCCATTCCAGTCGCTTTTCCCATAATGGCGATCACGGGTTACACCGCTGACTGCATCAACAATGGCCTCTCTCCTTTGAATCAATCGATTAAAGAAGGTGGACTTTCCAACATTTGGTCTACCAACTACCGCTACAATGGCCCCCATGCGTTTCTATTTTCGGCAAAAGTACCATTATTTATAAAGAAAAAATGTTACCTTTTTTGGTACATGTGATTGTACCATGAGCGACCTTACCAATGACATTGTACTCCGTCCTCGGTTTAAAATCGATTTAACCGCTGATTTGGAATCTTTAAAGAAGAACTTTGATAGAGATTCTGAACCTCCTTTTGTCCTGAAACGACTAGATGAGCACATCTATCTTCGATTTAAAAAGGAACACACGAATTTTTGGTCCCCACAATTACATCTGGAACTTACGTCTTTTGAAAAAGATAAGAGCACAATTCACGGGGTATTTGGACCCAACCCAACTCTTTGGACCTTTTTCATGTTTCTTCATTTCGGTATCGGTACTCTTTTTGTCATTCTTGGCATCTTCGCCTACTCTAAACATTCTCTTGGTGATGATATAACCTTATGGATAGTCGGAATGTTTTTTTTAGTTATGTTATGGTTTACCCTTTATGCGTTTGGCAGGTATGGAAAGTCCCAAGGTAAAGACCAAATGAAGCAGTTAAACACCTTCCTCGAGGATTTGATACAAGATTTTCAAAGGGCGTAAAAATCAAAAAGACGCGAAATAAATTTCCGCGCCCTTTTGATAAATAGGTTTAATTTATGTGATACTAAAGAAACTAATTGTTTTCGTAAATCGTTACCGTACCGCTTACTTCATTACTTACAATAAGGATATCATTTCCGGTTGGGCTGTCTTCTGCAGCAATGGGTAATACGCCTTCTGGTCCCACATCACCATCAGCAGATACTATTTGAATAAATTCAGGAAAACTTGGATTGGAAATATCGTAAACCAAAACCTGATTGTTCCGCTCCAATCCAACAAATAGGATTTGGCGTTCACCAATTTCAAGGATGCTTACTGCTTCCGGCTCCGCGCCTTTATCGTCACTTCTGTTATCTCCCCCGTTGAATACATCTGGTGTTAGGTCCAACGTGATTTCTGCGATGTCATTTCCACTGTCAAATACAAGTTGACCTTGTCCAGACCAAATGCTGAAGGAACGCGCACCGTAGTTGTACAATTCATCAAAGTCACCATCACCATCTGTATCACCAAGTGTCGTAGTAGACTGCAATCTTCCTAAATTCTCATCCAACTGAAGTGTAGCGGCATCTGGAAAAGCGGTTTCGTCCAAAACCAAATCTGCCATGCGCTCTTCTTCTGAGAAACCATCATAATCCCTTGCATCGCCTTCATTGGCCGTAACGATATAATCCATTCCATTAACCGTATAATAGGCTATAGCGTCGGGTTGGTAGATTCCAAAAACAGGAACGCTTCTCAGTTCTGTTCTTCCATCTTCGTTGCTAGGGTCAATTTCGTTCCCTGGTAAAGAGTAATCTTTGAATCCCAAAGGAAGAATACTCTCAATTTGCATCGTTTCTAAGTTTACTACAGCCACGCCATTGTTTTCTTGAAGTGTAACCCAAGCCGTAGTTCCATCATCAGAAATGGTTAAAAATTCAGGTTCAACATCCGCAGCTAAATCAGCTCCAGGTCCAAACACGCGGAAACCTGCCGATTCCAATGCTGCTTCTTGGGAGTTGAATGCCGTAAAACCCAAAGTAGTGACCTCCATGGTTTCTACCTTTATGATGCTCACACTTCCTTCAGGATCAACCGTGTATTCATCATTAGGTTCGCCTTCATTGGCAGTTAAAGCATATTCACCATTTGGAGTGAAAGCCACCATATCCGGCAATGCTCCCACTTTTGCTACACCTATTTCATTCAAAGTAGCGGTATCAAAAAATTCAACAAATCCATTGTCCTGAGGATTTGGGGATGCAATGGCCACTGCAAGAATTCCATTACTGACAGCGACACTGTTTGGAGAACCGGGATTAGGGCAGTTTACAGTACCGATACGTGAAGGTGAATTGACATCAGAGATGTCAAAAACGGTGATTTCGTCCAATGCACCGTTGGTTACAAATAACCTCTGGGTATATGGGTCATACGCAGAAATTTCTGCTGAATCTTCTCCATCAACATCAAAGGTGTTCACGAAGTTAAAGTCTACGGAGGTCACAACTGGTGTATCGTCTGTAGGTTGGTCGTCATCAGAACCTCCGTCGCCTAAAAAGTCGTCTATTTTATCGCAGGAAAAGCATGTTAGAATAAAAAATGCGGGGAGTAGTAGTGTAAAGTAATTCTTCATTTTGCTTGGTTTAAATTTCCCTGGAAGGTCCAAACCAAACATGAAGTAATGGTTATTCAAATACTAAAAAAAGTTTTAGTTATTGTAACCAAAACGTTTCAATTGTCCTGAATTGCTACGCCAATTTTTATTTACCTTAACATAGAGCTCAATATGCACTTGTTTGCCAAAGAATTTTTCCAAATCTTTTCTCGATTCAACACCCACTTTCTTTAAAGCACTTCCTTTATGCCCAATAATAATTCCTTTTTGGGTATTGCGCTCTACCATGATTACAGAACGAATTCTAATAATCTTTTCATCCTCCAAAAACTCCTCGGTTTCCACCTCAACCGAATAAGGAATTTCTTTTTTGTACTGTAACAGGATTTTCTCTCGAATAGTTTCGTTTACGAAAAAACGTTCAGGTTTATCCGTTAGTTGATTCTTGGGATAATAGGCAGGTCCTTCAGGCAACAATTCCAGAATACGGTCAAATACTTCTTTGACATTGAAGTTTTCCAAGGCGGATATCGGATAAATTTCTACTTTAGGTAATAAACCTTTCCAGTACTGTATTTGCTCTTCCAAGTTCTCTTGGTCTGAAGTATCGATTTTATTTAACAATAAGAGTACTGGAATCTTGCTGTTTGAAATTTTGTTGAAGAAGTTTTCGTCTTTCAGTCCTTTTTCCCCTATTTCAACCATGTAAATCAAAACGTCAGCATCTTCAAAGGCAGATTTGACAAAATCCATCATAGAAGATTGTAATTCATAGGCCGGTTTGATGATTCCAGGAGTATCCGAAAAAACAACTTGAAAATCATCACCGTTTACAATACCAAAAATCCGATGCCGAGTGGTTTGGGCCTTTGAGGTGATGATGGAGAGTTTCTCCCCAACCATAGCGTTCATAAAGGTTGATTTCCCTACGTTAGGATTGCCTATAATATTTACAAATCCTGATTTATGCATGCTTTTGTTTCATTTTGGAAAAATATACTTTGGCTTTCTCATTCACTTTAGGGGCCAAAAGTAGGACAGCTATCATATTCGGGATTACCATTAAGGCATAGGAAAGGTCAATTAGATTCTTTACTACTTCCAAAGAAGCTATAGCTGCAAAAACTATCATAATCACAAAATAAACATTATAGAGTTTACCGATTTTGGCGTTTGTCAAAAAAGAAAGGCTTTTTACCCCATAGTAGGAATACGTAAATAGTGTAGAAAGAGCGAAAGCCGAAACAATAATCATTAATAAATCATCTCCAAAACTTCCTAAGGTTGTTCTAAACGCTTGGAGCGTCATCACAATCCCGCTGGTATCTTCTAAATAGGCACCGCTTAAAATAATGACCACAGCAGTAAAGGTACACACCAAAATAGTATCAATAAAAGGGCCTAGCATAGCTACCAAGCCTTCTCGAATGGGTTCATCATTTTTGGATTGCCCATGGTACATAGGAGCACTTCCCAGCCCCGCTTCATTGGAAAACATGGCTCGGCGCACACCTATTATGACCAAGCCCCAAAAACCTCCAGTGACCACTGTTTTAAAGTTCCAGGCTTCTGAAAGTATCAATTTTAAGGCCGGGAGCACTTGAGAAGCATTCAAAACCATCACCACAACTACAGCAATAAGATATACCGCTACCATAAACGGAACAATGGCTGTGGCTACTTTGGCAATATTCTTTAACCCACCGAAAATTACGAAGGAGGATATAATGGCCAACACAATTCCGATTGTCAATTTCCAATTGAATAAAGGGTCAGTTTCTGTACCACCCATGGCTAAGAGTGTCTCCTCAGGAACAACAACGCTCATAAAGGTTTCTGTAAACTGATTAGCTGTAAAAACACCCAGAAAACCGAACAAACCTGCAATACTAAAAAAGATAGCCAAAGGCTTAGCCTTTTTCCCCAATCCTTTAGTGATATAAAACATGGGACCCCCTTGCATTTTTCCATCTGAATCTTCACCTCGATACATAATGGAAAGACTGCACGAATAAAATTTGATACACATGCCTATCAAAGCTGTCATCCAAATCCAAAAAACTACTCCTGGGCCTCCATCATGAATAGCAATAGCCACTCCCGAAATGTTTCCCAATCCAACTGTGGCAGCGACTGCGGCGGACAAAGCTTGTAATGAACTTACGTCTCCTTTTGCTTTTTTATCATCATACTTCCCTGCGGTTATGGCAATGGCATGGCCAAAAAACCGATAGGGCAATCCTTTGGAATATAGCACCAAAAAAAGCCCCCCTCCAATAAGCAAAAGAAACATGGGCCATTCGGTTGCGGATACGGCGTTTACCAAAAAATCATTGAGTTGCTCCATGGTCCGAAGATATACAATTCATATCAAGACTTGCAACCTCTTAATCAATATCAAAGATGCTTCGACATCGCTCAGCATTAGTTCGACCTATTGATTTGAATTTGCTTCGCTTTTCAAATCAAGGTTTGGCGCATTTCATTTCCTTTGATAGATGCTTCGCCTTCACTCAGCATTGGTTCGACCTATTGATTTGAATTTGCTTCGCTTTTCAAATCAAGGTCTCACTAATTTGGAAATATGTTTAAAAGAGTTGTATATTTGCCGTCCGATATCGCGGGGTAGAGCAGTAGGTAGCTCGTCGGGCTCATAACCCGAAGGTCGCTGGTTCGAGTCCAGTCCCCGCTACTA
>JBCCXJ010000049.1:0-5889 GCA_039191905.1 Bacteroidota bacterium
ATGAAGAAAGCAGAGCTTATTGAAGCTTTGAGCAAATAAAAAGTAAGAACTAAAAAAGAAACATCATGGCACATAAAAAAGGTGTAGGTAGTTCAAAAAACGGTAGAGAATCAGAATCGAAACGCTTAGGGGTTAAGATTTATGGTGGTCAAGCTGCTGTTGCTGGCAATATTATTGTTAGACAGAGAGGTACCAAACACAATCCAGGAGATAACGTTTATGCTGGTAAAGACCATACCTTGCATGCCAAAATAGATGGTATTGTTCGATTTGATAAGAAAGCAGGTGGGAAATCTTTTGTTTCTGTAGACCCTTTCGAAGCATAAAAAAAAGTTACGTAAAAAAAGCCCGCTAAATAAGCGGGCTTTTTTTATTTCTTGTCGCCTAAGATATCCCTAATAATTCTTAGATGGTGGTTGGTATGGATTTGCAGAAATCGTTTGGTTTGCGCCTTATCGATTACATTAAAATAAGGATGCTTAAAATGAGCCTTTTCGTGTAAATGCTCTATCTTATTTAGATTATTCTGGGCTTCCTCAAGCTGAAGGTAAAGACTATCGGTTAAGATGACCTTTGGCGGACGTACCAATTTAGGAGATTCTGCAACACCTCTTGGAAAAGTACCTGCACTGAAAATTACCATCCTCGAGAGATTGAAATTAGATTTGAACTTTTTAGGATTTGAGGCTTCCAAAGCTTCACAGATTCGATTGATCGTCTTTAAACTATGATCTAAATGCCAAGCCACATCCGCTTGGGATACCCTTATATTCCGCTGATTTCGTTCGGGGATATAATTGATAATATCGGAAAACTGCGCATCTAAAAAATGAGGTCCTGGTTCAGAATTTCTCAACAAAACAAGGCTTGTTACTACAAGAACCAAAACTAGCAAAATATACCCTACCTTTTTCATGAATAAGTAACTTGAATCAAATAGCCTCAGCTTTCTCCTTTATTTTTTCCAACCAAAGTTGATGAAGTTTTTCCAGTTTTTTAGGTTGGAATGTCTTTTCCAAAAAAGTGAGAAAACCATGTTGGGATTCTTCGGTAACCAGCTTACAACCATCTTGGGTTGGAATAATAAGCCAGGCATGATACCCTTTTATACTTTTTTTAATGGAGACCCAACTTAGTCTTGAGTAAGGTTCAAACTCTTGAATAGTCGATTCGAAATTCAGCCCCATGGTTTTCCATTGAAATACGGAGTCTTCTTTTAAGATTCCATCGTTTGAAGAAGTTATATTAACATTGGTAGCTCCCTCATACCATTCTGGCCACGTTTCTGCTGCTAGGAGAATATTCCATACCTTTTCCGGAGTAGCCTTTACATCAATTTCGTTATGGACAAAAAAACCGGCCTCCTCAGGAGTGTAATCTTTAGGCCAATTGATTTGACTTGGATATGGTTGGCTAAGGACAATTTTCTTTTTTGTGCTTGTACACGAGCCGAACAAGGTGAGTACAATTACAATCGGAAATAAGATTGTTTTTTTCATTGGTGATGTTTTGTATTATTTTTTCATGATATCCCTAATTATTTTTAGGTGGTGCTCCGTGTGTATTTCTATAAACTTTTTGGCAGTTTTTTTCTTCAGCCTTCCCAAATAAGGATGAACGAAAAAGGCTTTTTTTGGAAGTGAATCATAAGCATTTAGGTTAACCCGGGCCTCGTTCAAATGAAAATGTAGGCTGTCTATGGATATTGTATCTGGTGGAGCAACTATTTTTGGTGCTTCTGCCCGTCCCCGTGGAATGCTTTTGGTCAATAATAACATAGAACGACCTAGATTAATGCTTCCCCTATATTCTTCTGGGTTTGATTTTTTAATCGTCTTGGATATTTCATTTATTGTTCTAAGGCTATGGTCCAAATGCCAGGCTACTGGTACCTGGGATACATTGTAGTCCAAACTATCTCGATATTTAAAATAGCTCTCAAGCTCGATTAGTTTATTTCCCAAGAACACCTTATCGTCGTTTTGCTTTTTTGGACTAAAAATGATTATTCCAATCACAAAAAAGGGTAATCCCATTAGTATTTTCATTTTCACCTTAATTTGATTTATGGTTGCACTTGATGTTTTGTCATACCACTCATTACCATTTTCATGATGCGTACTTTTCCCCAACGTGGGACTGTTCGTAGTCCAAAAATCAAAACCTGGGTAAGCCTACCTGGAAATACAGTGGATTTTCTTCCTAATGATTTTAATATGGGCAAGGCTACGTCTTCAGGGGTAAGGGCACTTTTCATCTGCATGTCTGCTATTTCTCCGAATCCACTGGCAACAGGACCTGGAGCGGCTGCGAGAACATCTACCTTGTGGGGCTTCAATTCATGGAAGAGACCTTCTCCCAATGATTGTACGTACGCTTTTGTGGCAGCATAATGAGCGGCATTGGGTACTCCTTGAAAGCCCACAATTGAACTCATTAATATAATTCCACCACCACCCTTTTGGGCAAACGTTCGAGCAAAGTGATGGGTAAGCATCATTAAGGCCAAATTGTTTACCTGTAGCATTTTTATTTCGGATTCTAAATCTCCTTGAATAAAATCTCCTGAAGTGCCAAACCCGGCTGAAGCCACAAAAAGACCAATAGGTAAATCCCCAAGACTTTCTATAAGTCCAACAACGCTGGATGTCGATGAGATATCGGAAATGATGACATCGGTTACAACACCCCAAGTATCCTCCAGCTCCGAACTTAACTCGGCTAACGCCGTGGCGTTTCTTCCGTGCAATACCAAGTTAAACCCTGATTCAGCCAAGCGTTTAGCCAACGCCTTACCAATTCCTGAAGATGCTCCCGTGACCAAAGCCCAGGAACCATACTTGTTCAATAACTTTTGTTTTAGATGATTTGAAAAACCCATTTTCATTACATTTTAGAATTGAAACTTATATCCAAAATCCGGAAAGAAACCTACCTGGTCTACCTGGTTTACTTGATTCGTCAATCGATTATAGCGTTGAACAAATACGTTATCACGGTTTGTGACATTCTGCAAGTCTAGATAGAATTGATGTGAGCGCTTTTTGCCTCTGCTGTTCAGTTTTATGCCAAATTTGACATCCCATCTGAAATAGTCATCATATTGCTCACTAAAAGCCAAATCCTCCTGTAGCACCTCAAATCCCGCTTGCTGGGATGCCTCCAGATCTATAGGAGTAAAGTATCTGCCTCCCGCAAAGGCTGCTCTTGTGTCAAAAAATAGTTTGGTCCTACCGGAACTACCGATAGTAAATTCTCTTCCCGTGAGAAAGTTTAAAACATAACCATTGTTAAAGGGACTATTCCTTTCTACACCATCGCTACCTTCATATTTACTTTCAAAGATGGAAGCCGTAAACAAGCCGTAATATCCTTTGCTAAAAAACTTTTCCAAGGTCAGTTCGATGCCCTGATTAAAGCCAGTCCCTTCGTTGACGAGGGAAACACGGTCATTGTCGAATTCGAAATCTGAACCCTCGGTCAATGAAGAGTAACTTGATGGAAAAGCTTCTACCGCAGCATTTGAGATATCTTGGTAGTAAACTTCCAGTTTTCCGCGCCAGCTAGGAGCCAACTTTATATCGTAACCCAGTACAAAATGATTGCTCCTAACAAAATCCAATTCTCGGTTGGTTTGCACAGCTTGACCATTTATCTCTTCGTTTAGGAATAAAAGTGGTAAAGGAATGGGTTGGTTATGAAGCCCATACCCAAAACTTAATGTCTGATTACCAGAAATGGCATAGTTCAAACCACCTCTAGGTTCCAATGCAAATTGCTCATTCAGATTACTATAAATCGCATGGACCCCAGCGTTTAAAGTTAGAGCCTCGCTCAATCGAAATTGCCATTGGACAAAGGGTTGCCATAGACTGAAGGAATCATCAGTATCCCTAAAAGTCACCAAATCCCTATCCCCATCACCATTAGTGTCTGCTTGCTCATCCCTAGTTCTCAGAAGAGACTCAATACCAAAGTTCTCCAAAAGAATACCAGTGCGTAGGGTTATGCGATTGCTCAATTTTGAATTGAATAATGATGAAATACTTAATCGAGTTTCTGAGTTGTCAACTTCCGTAAACAGTATGGAACGCTCCTGGGGTGTGTCAATATCGAAAAACCTATCAGCGAGGATATCGTTCTGTGCCAGTGATCCAGCTATTACAGTTTTTATGAAAGAGTTATCGCCTACCTTAATTCGATGTTTTAAACCGATTACACCAAATCTAGACTCTACAAAAAGGTTTTCATCTTCGGCGGCAAACAAGTCGTCCTCATCAATTTCATCACCTAAAAAGTCAATATCTGAGGTGCCTAGAATACCAAAAATTGAAAAATTACCCAATTTACTTTTGCCAAAATCGAGATTGAAGGAGACATCTGTGTAGTTTGGTGTTGCCGCTGAACCTCCTCCAGCTCCTGCTCCAACCAATCCGACGAAGGAGTAGCGTGCAGCCAATAAAAATGACCCATTGTTTTTTCCCATAGGTCCTTCTGCTGTTGCTTCGACACCCGTGAATGCGCCAACTTGGGCAGTGAACTCATAATCATCGACATTACCGGTTCTAAAACCTAGGTCGAAAACACCTCCAATTGCATTTCCATATTCCGCGGGAAAGGCAGACGTCAAGAAATCCGAATCTTGTAATATGTTTGAATTGACTGCGGAAACAGGTCCACCAGTAGTACCAAATGCGGAAAAATGATTAGGATTTGGTATTGGGATACCTTCCAAACGCCATAAAAGGCCTGTGGGCGAATTCCCCCGAATTACAATATCGTTCCTGCTATCATCTGGAGAGGATACACCTGCAAAATTGGCTGCCAAACGCCCTACGTCACCACGACCTCCAGAAAATCGGGTTACTTCTTCGAGGCCGAACTGACGGGCGGATACTGATGCTAGCTTGTTGCGGGGTTTGTCTTTATTTACATTGTTGGTCAAGACAACTTCTTCCAACTGATTAAAGGATTCCAATAGTTGGATGGTTACGAAATTATCTTTTCCAGTGGTAACGTCAATGTTGGGTAAGGTAATGCTCTCGTAACCAATATAGCTTATTAAAATAGCCTGTCGACCAATAGGAACATCGGTTATAACAAACCGGCCATCAAGGTCAGTGATAACGCCTGTGGCGACATCCATGTTTAAAAGCTCAATAGTTGCTCCCTCAAGGGGATTTTCAGATTGCTTATCCAATACAATCCCTCGTATTGTCCCATTCTGCGAAAAGGTATATGTGCCTATAAATACAAAAAGGCATAGCAAAATTTTTCTCATGATGTTGTTGTTTTCCTCAAATATTCCATGTTTCAAGCACTATCTAAACCGAAGATGTAACTGGTTGTCAAAAAAAGAGTTGAATTGACGGATACGTAACTGATTTGAGGAAAAGGATGTACAACTTCGAAAAAATCAATTTAGATACTATAAGATCAGTTTAGGAGGGATTTTGACAGTTCGCAGTATTTCTTTTAGTATATTTTGAGTCAGCTGATACCTTTGTTACTACAATGATTACGCTTTTTAAGAAAACAAGAGTACGGAAATTCCTGCTACGCTGGATGGTAGTCAATGTGGTTTATCTTTTAATAAAGGCCTCGGTAGATCACGACGGAAAGGGATTTTCCAGCTTTTTGGAACCTACTCCTATATTTTATTATGTCACTGCGTTTCTTTTTTTTATGGTAGCGTGGGAATACAATGATCGTCTTATCTATAGGCAACTTAAGCACAGTGGGCTTAACTTAAAGAACAGCCTTACGATTTTTGTAAAAACTATGCTGGTCCTGGTTCCATTAACCACGGTAATTTACTATTTGGCACTTTTCCCTTTAAGGGATTTTATGGGAATAATCTGCCAAGACCCGCCTCTTGAATTTAGAGCC
>JBCCXJ010000050.1:0-5413 GCA_039191905.1 Bacteroidota bacterium
CAATCCGAAGAAATGAGCTATTCGTAAATCTCCTGCTATGGTGCTCCAATTGAGCAAGGGCAGACCTTCACCGCCATCAGCTACACCTACATTATGCGCCATTTGCCCTATCATTTGTCCACCAACCCAACTTCCAAAAAATACCACGAGCCACCCCAGAAGAATTCCCCATTGCACTGGTCTTGACGTTTTGAGCTTTAGCCGGATAGTTTCTATAATAAAGAAGACCATAACGAAAACTATAATGCTTATAAGCATCCCCATAAGGCCAAAAAGAATACCGTTAAAGAGACTGGTTTGATTGTAATGCGACCGTACGCCCCTAGCAGCCTGCAAAACAATAATGCAGATTTCAATAGCCATAGTCCAGGAAACGATGTTATTGACAATGTTTTTCTTCCTTCTAGAAAAAGGATAAAACGTAATCAAATACCCTGTAGTCAATACATAAAGTCCTCCAGAAATAGTAAACTTTAAAGGCTTAATCCACACATTGATACCCATAAGCATTCGGTCATCAAAAATCCAACCTATGGCACTAGCGAGCGCAAGAATAAAATGGAAGATAACGACCCCATATAGTATTGGACTTTCCTTCCGAACAATTTGAAGTACGTTTTTTAGCGCTTTCATTGCTTTCTTAGTTTGTAGGTTCTGATAAGCATAAAAAGCAGAAAACCAACTGGACCCAACATGAAAGTAGCGAAGAGGCAAGGAGCCATAAGAAGCTGATGGATACCCAAATTTCTATTTTGATTGACCATCCACATGCCCACCAGCAAATCAAAAGCTAGATAATGCACCCAGCCGGCCATAACGGCTTCTTCTATGGTAAAAAGGGACATCACGGAGGATAAACTTCCAAAGTCTAAACCTGCGCCAGACCGTATATGCAAAAAAATGTAAAACGCATAAAAGAGGGAGAGTACGAGCGGGATGACCTTGTAGTCAATCAAAAAGCGGGTGACCTTCCATTTAGGAAGGATAATTAGTAAAAGCCACATGGGCATCGCCATCATATTGGCTATCGAAAAAATTTCTGCATTTGTCATTGAAGTTTGGTTTTACGGTTATACATGAACCAAAAATCAATGTTTATAGAAGAAAAGAGAAGTGAATTTCGTTAGAACGTCGTTTTTGGATATTGAACTGTCATCCAAAAAAAGGACAGCTCCATCCGAACTTTCGGATAGAACTGTCCGCTGCTATTGATTCAATGTAATCACTGAATTTTTAAACCTTCCGAATTTGGAAACCTACCCGTAACCAACCAACCTCCAAAGTTTTCGGAAACCGCGAGAAGAAGTGTATTGTTTCCCTTTTTTAGATTCAGATAGACCGCATCGAAAAGGCCAATAGTTCCCAAATACCGATAGTCGCGGCTTCTAAATCCGTTATTACCCCTATAAATTGGAGCGCCATTTAGTATAACCACTACCCTATCACTATAGCCAAATTCAAAAAGTCGGGTCGCATCATTTTTTGAATTAATATTGATTTTGGCAAAAACGGTATTGCCAGGAACATCGCCACGTAATTCAACCTTGCGCGAAACATTGGCCGCTACGCCCTCTTCCAGAACGATACTCCCATTCCACTTTCTCGCATCGATTACTTCTGCTATGGATGTTGGATTGTCCAGCAATTTTTCCTCAAACTTATCCGAAACCTCCCATTCTTGAATAGCCCCCTTGATAGGTTCGCGGGTTCCTGGATTGAAATCTTTGATTTCACCCTTTCCATTTTTTATGGTGAAGTTTGCTAGGTGCACTCCGGTATTAAGGCCTCCGGTAAAACTTATTCCCCCAGTTTTGGCCTCATGAAATAAGTTCCAGGATAGGTTGGGCTTTTCACTATCATCCAAATAGACTTGAGCTTTGTCGTCTTCAACAACAATTTTTACGTGCATCCAACGGTCTACAGGATATTTGTGAGCAAAGGAATATTTGGGGCCAAAATAAAATTGCCAAGGTGTTATGCCATTAAATAATGCCACAGCCTGATTGGCATCCGGATTACCCGATTGATGAGGTCGGATATAGAATTGTTCCGCATTGTTCCCATTCACTCTGAAATAGACCCCAGGAAATCCCCGATTACCCGTCATATAGATATCATACTCTATGGTTCCGTTTAAAAATTCCGCATTTTTGAGTGACATGGAACCCCCTAGAAGATAAATGGTATCCTCTCCCTTAAAGGGTTCGAATACGTGAGCCCTGGCATTGATGTCCCAGTGTACGGTATCCAAGGGAATGGGCTCTTGTGAAATTGCCAAAGACATTTGTAAAAACGCAATGGCATATACTAATACTGTTCTCATGTTTTTTGATTTTGATGATGCTAAGTACGTTTTTAGTCCAGAAAAGAAGTGAAACAAGTTCGTTCAAGTTGATTCATTCACATTCATGCGTTGGTTTTTTTGCAATCTTTGCGGTAACACCTAGACCATGCATAAGGAGGAATTTTACATACAACATTGTATTAAGCTTATTGAAGTAAAATTGGGTTGGGGCTCCTCCCATTCATGGCACAATGATATGTTTGTTGAACTTAGTGAACGTATTCAGCAAGAAACCAAAGTCCTCTTAAGTCCGGTTACCTTAAAACGCGTATGGGGAAGGATAGCGTATGAAAGTGCACCCAGTATAACCACATTGAATACGCTAGGTCAATTCGCGGGTTTTGAAAATTGGAGAGATTTTAAAGGCAATATCCCAAAAAAAAGAAGTTCCGGCATTGTAAGAAAGATTCAATCCAATTTAGGAATCATTGTGCTGAGTGCTTCGGTTATGACCTTGGTATTTATTTCTTTTTATTCTTTAAAGGCTGTGCCTGTTGCGAAAAGTCCCATCGACCCAACCCAAATTGTATTCAAAAGTAAACCGATAACTCAGGGTTTACCCAATTCGGTGGTCTTTGATGTGAATTTGCTGGGAATCCAATCCGATAGTATTCATATCCAGCAATATTGGGACCCCAAAAAAACCATTTCATTGACCAAGGACCAAAAGCAAGCGACGGGTCAATACTATTTCCCTGGATATTTTAGAGCTAAGCTATTGGTTGATAGTGAAGTTATTAAACAACATGACCTCTTTATTAAAACAGAGGGTTGGCTTGGCACATTGGATTATGGCCCCATTCCTAAGTATTTTGAATCCTCTAAGATTCATAGCGACAAACTATCATTCCCCGAAGAAGCTTTCACCGAGATTACCTCTAATGAAAAAACGCTCACGTCAACTTTTCATATGGTGAAAGCCTTTGATTCTATTTCCGGGGACAATTTTGAGTTGCGTTCTATTCTCAAAAATACATATCATGATGTTTGGGCTGTTTGTCAAAAAACCTCAATTATTGTTTTAGGGACAAAAGGTGCCATGGTAGTTACATTGGGTATTCCAGGATGTGCTTCAGAGCTCTGGGTCATGATGAACGATACTTTTACCAATGGAAAGAAACAGGACCTTTCCAGTTTAGGTTTGGACTTATCCACAGAAAAAGAAATACATCTTAGGGTGGAAAAAAAGGCCCTTAGAGTAAGTTCCGGTGATAAAACCTTGTTTGAAGGAACTTATTCAGAAACTTTGGGAAGAATTGCAGGAATCCGATATCGCTTTCTTGGGGCCGGCGAGGTATACGAAAGTACACTTTCTAACCTGGAAGTCAGCACCTTAATAGATTTCATGGACAAATAGGTTGAAGTAGACCAGCAGCAATTCCATGCTCTTTTCAACCACTTGAATGCTTTTAAATCTAGGAGTTGTTGCGGTTTACTCTTGAAGTTTTACTTGAACCGCATTCATACCTTTAAGTCCTTTTTCAAGAAGAAAAGTAACCTTATCGTTTTCACTAATCTCGTCGATTAATCCAGAGACATGGACAAAATGCTTTTCATCGGTATCCGAATCCATAATGAACCCAAAACCTTTGGAAGTATCAAAAAAAGCTACCTTTCCTTTTCTTGTTGGGTCTAAGTCTTCTTCACTTTCTTCCTTTTTAGGGATGCCCAATTCTATAGTAGAAGCGTCTATCTCTTCTTTTTCTGTGGGTTCCGGGGGTGTATCCGTAAGGTTCCCGAATTGATCCACATAAGCAAAGGGGATTCCTCCCCCACTTTCTTTGCTTTGGGCTTTGCGAGCTTCGCGTCTTTTTTGTTTTTCTTCGCGCTTCTTTTGTTTCAGTTTTTCTTTTTCGTTCTTGCTGTACGTTTGCTGTGATTTCGCCATAGGATTCTTTAACACCCTTAATTTAGAATTAATTCTTACAACTAAGATACATTATTCAGAAAAAAAACATTCTTTAGTCAAATATGTTAACAAGAAAACAGAATTATCGCTTCAAACCAATCTGTTTCTCAATACCCAACCGTTTCATTTTAGCAAAAAGGGTTTTGTCTTTCATCCCTAGAATAACGGCGGCACCTTTTGGGCCACTTACCCGCCAATTGGTCTTATCCAAAACTTTCACGATATAATCCCGCTGCATAGCTTCAAACGACTTGAAGTCTTCCTTTAATTCTGAGACCCCATTTGTCGCTGGAATCCAATTACCTGGATTTAATGTTGTTCCATTTTCAATAATGACCGCACGTTCAATAAGATTTTCCAGTTCGCGAATATTTCCCGGAAAATTATAGCTTATCAAAGAAGCTATGGTCTTCTTACTTAACCTCTTAAAAGGTTTGCCAGCTTTGGTAGCATACTTTTCCAAAAAGTACTGGGCCAATATCGGGATATCATCCTTCCGCTCACGAAGAGGAATGTTATGGATAGGGAAAACATTTAAACGATAGTACAAATCTTCTCTAAACTTGCCTTCCTTGACCATTTTCTCTAAGTCTCGATTTGTGGCAGCTACAATTCGGACATTGGCTTTTATCGTTTTTGTTCCGCCAAGCCGATCAAACTCACCTTCTTGAAGTACCCTTAGAAGCTTGGGTTGCAAATCGAGAGGAAGTTCCCCTATTTCATCTAAAAAGATGGTACCGCCATCGGCCAAACTAAACTTACCTAATTTGTCCTCAGTTGCTCCTGTAAATGCTCCTTTTTTATGTCCAAATAATTCACTTTCAATTAATTCTGAAGGAAGCGTTGCCGCATTAACTTTGATTAGGGGTTTTTCTTTGCGCTGACTATTGTCATGTACAGCACGGGCCAATAACTCTTTTCCTGTTCCAGACTCTCCGGTAATTAGAACAGTGGTGTCCGTGGGAGCTACTTGATTGACTTTTTCAAGTACCACTTTATAGTCCTCACTTTGGCAAATAATATTTTCAAAGTTGAATTCCTGTTTGATTTCCTCTTTTAGATATTCATTTTCAATTTCCAGTTGGTTTTTCAGTGACTTTATTTCTTCCAAAGCCTCAAAAAGTTCTTTGTCGCGTCTGTTCTTTTGGGTAACATCGCGA
>JBCCXJ010000051.1:0-5353 GCA_039191905.1 Bacteroidota bacterium
CAATTGGATTGTCGATAATTATTTTGATTCGGGAGAACGTACAAATAACTGGCATGGCAAGCCAGTGGTAAAATATCATAGGACATTTGAAGAATATTGGAAAATCATAAAGAATACCCAATTTGAGGTGGTAGAAATGAGAGAATCAAAGCCCATACCATCCAATTTTGAAAGTAAGGAAGAATACTTAAGAAGAAAACGGATTCCGCTTTTTTTGTTTTTTAAATTAAAGGGCAATTAGTTGTTTTATGAAAATCCACATTTTCGGTCCCTCAGGATCAGGTGTTACCACATTGGGAAAAGCATTGGCAACTGAAAAAACACCCTATTTTGATGTAGACGATTATTATTGGAAGCAAACAGAGATTCCGTTTTCTGAGAAAAGTCCCATTCCTGTTCGTCAGCAGCAAATATTAAATGATGTTGCTCCTTTTTCACATTGGATACTGGGTGGTTCTTTAATCAGCTGGGGTGATTTTATTAAGAATGATTTTGATTTGGTGGTGTATCTGTACGTTCCACAAGACATTCGAATAGCGCGTCTAAAAAAACGAGAATACGAGCGCTACGGCGATAAAATCCATACCGATACTTCAATGAAGAAAAAGTTTGCCGACTTTATAGCTTGGGCAAAGTTGTATGAAGACGATACTTTCAGGGGACGTAGTAGAAAAAATCACCTCCAGTGGCTGGAAACCTTAAAATGTCAGGTTATTAAGATTGAAGGCGATACAACAACGGTAGAACGCTCAACCGCTGTCAAAAATCAAATGAAAGTCCAAAAAAGCTACTTTTTTTCGTGTCTATAGTCTTTTTTGGACCAATTGTCACATACATAAATTTACATATGGTATTTAATAGGACAAACATTATAGCTTTCGTCAACACCTTTCAAAAGGCCAGTGCATCTAAAAATTTCGAAGAGGTCAAACCAATGATTCACCCCAAGGCCTTGTTTCGTTTTAATGACGGGGACTATCAAGGTATTACCAATATTAAAATGGCATTTGAAAATACGTGGTCACATGATATCAAAAACGAAAAGTATATAATGAATACTGTCGAAATAATTCATATCGACACTAATTCTGCCACGGTAACTTTTAATTATTTATGGTCAGGAGACACCCTAAAAGGACCTATACATATAGCAGGGCGGGGCACCCAAGTTTTGGTGGTACATGAAGGAGCACTTCAAATTATACTTGAACACCTTAGTCGATAGAACTATAAAATATCTTGGTGAAATCATTGAAAAACCATCATTTCTAAAAAGCAAAAAGCCGATGGAAAGCACCCATCGACTTAATTTCCAAGACTACAAATACGACCTAGAAGGTATAAATATCCTCATTAAGTATTTTGCCTGACTGGTCAATAAATAGGTTGACACTCTGTTTGTCATTACGAATACGAACACGGTAGCCTGTTACGCCATCTTCCCTTACAAAGCTTACTCGATTCAGTTGATGCCCTTTATATTGCTTAAAGATGATTTCTTTTAGGTTATCCGGTAAGGTATCTTGGTAGGGAATGGTATTGTCAAATCGTCTTGCATTGATGCCCTGATCTTTTCGCTCTACAAAACTGTTCGGTTCATTGGACTTTTTAACCAAATCAAAAGCATCATAAAGTTCACCAATGGCGGTGTATGATTCAAATGATAGTTTGTCATCCTCAATGGTAATGACCTGAAACAATTGGGTATTCTCTGCAGCCCTATCACGGTCAGCTTCCCATCCATCCCAGGCATTGGGGCGTAACTTGTACATTTTTCCCCCACTAACCGATACCACGTAAACGGTACCTGTTTTATCCCTTAGATTGACCCCATCCAAAACATTGTCACCTGGCGATACACGCCCTCTCGCATAGCTATGGTCATGCCCCTGTAAAACCAAATCAACCTCGTGCTTATCAAAAATAGGTTTCCATAGGTTTCTGAGTTCTTCGTTATCTCTACCCTCAGAGGCTGAGAACAACGGGTGGTGAAAGGTGACTACTTTCCATTTTTGAGATGTGTTTGAAAGCACCTCATCTACCCACTTGGCCTGCTTTTCGGTCTGTTCATTACTATTCAGACCGATGACTCGGGTATTTTGATAATCCATGTAATATACACTTTCCTTTAATCCTTCTGGACCATTTTCTGGTAACGTAAATTGAGGTTTCCATTGCGCCGATAAACTTCTTACCTTATTGGCGCGTTCCTCTTCATTTAAGGGTCGATATTCATGGTTGCCCGGAACGGGAAAAGAAGGCAAAGAACTGTGAATCCAGCCTCCCGCTATAAACCATTCTTCCCATTCTTGCTCACGATGCGCATTATTTACCAAATCGCCAGCATGTATTATAAAACTTGCATCTGGTGCTGTTTTATATCCTTCGCGGATCAATCGCGACCACAACTCTAGAATAAAATTTTGGGTATCGCCCACATACAAAAATGAAAACGAGCCCTCAGGATTATCACTGGCAGTTTTAAACTGGATCCACTCGCTCCAACGGTTTCCATCACCCACACGGTAGGCATAGGTCGTATTGGGTTGTAGGTCATTGAAGGTGGCCGAATGATAATTTGCAACGACTTTAGCAGTTTCAATTGCAGAAGCATCAAAAGTGGTTGTTTTTGCTGTAACGGTTTTTGCGTTACGCCAAAATTTTGGTGCCCCAGTAGCTATGGCTATCTCAGCAAAAGCTTCATTGATGATTGGGGCGGTGCGCCAAGTGATACTGGCTGTAGTGGCAGGATCTTCACCAAAATTAACCACTATCCTATCAGGATGTTCAGAAGGTTTGCTCCACTCGTCTCCAAAAAAGGGTTCTTGGTATGGGCGTTGCTCTTGCGAATGGCAGATTGTAAAATTTGCTACGATGGCTGTAAAAACCAAAAGTACTCTTCTCATATTTCGTTATTGAAAAGTCAAAACTATACTTGCCTCATTAGTTCTTTGTTAAAAGAATGATATTATTCTAAAAGCCAACGATTAGGGAAGAACGTATTTATGTGGTCATTTTGAATAGTTATTTGCACAAAGGGCCGTTCAAAAGATTGGAGGATTATAGGTTGACCAAAAGCTAACGGGAAGTTGAAGACTTCCCCGTTTCCAGGGCTTCAATTATCGTGAAATCTATCCAATAAGTATTACAAACCTTTTTCACTTCCATTTTTTTGCAATTTCCATTACACCTCTTTTTCATCATCCCTGATAGCTATCACCACTCCTTTTTCTTTGGCAAAACAACAACATCCTGATCTGAGGACGGCATAAACCAGGCCCCGCAAATGCGGGGTCTCTTTTTTATACGCCCATTTCATTTCAGGATGTTGTACTCCGATCAGCAACAAAAAAGGGTAACAGCGATAGGCCTTTAGATTTGTCTTATAGATGAAATCTATTATGATAATGATGTTGAAAAGAGGGGGTCTGGGGGAGACTCATAACCCACAATTTTGTTGATAAGTGTAAAGGGGATGGGGAGAACCAAAGCGACGGCTAGGCACTGGGCCTTGATAGAGTTTCGGTCCCCATCCCTTTCCTTGAAGGATTTATGGAAATTTATATGGAGTAGATTGAAAAAGGACAGGGTGAACTTTAGCGACGGCCAGGCTAATGGCCTTTATAGTGTATCAGTCCCTGTCCTTTATAACCAGGTTGTCAGAACCATATAGGATTTTAGCCTTAGCTAGTAAAGGTCTTAGTTTAAACAACCTAATTAAACCAAAGTAAAAATATGGAAATTAAGGAGGTCATCGGAATCGATGTAAGCAAGTTGACATTGGATTGTTGTATCCATAAAAGCCAAGAGTTCAAAGTATTCAATAACGATTCAAAGGGCATCAAGAAACTGATGGATTGGTCCTTGAAGAAAAGTAAAGTGGATAAGGGGAACCTACTCTTTGTACTGGAACATACGGGCCTATATTCTGACCATCTGGTTCGATTGTTGGACTGTGGGGATTGTCTTATGAACATTGTTTCCGGCCTCGAAGTCAAACGTTCATTGGGCATTACAAGGGGCAAGGATGACAAAACGGATGCGAAACGTTTGGCACTTTATGGCTATCGTACAAGAGAGGAGTTCAGTCCCAACAAAATCCCCAGTTCCACCTTGGCAAGGTTAAAACGGTTGATGTCCATGCGCAGGAAGTTGGTGGGCCAACGAGCTGGACATATGGCGACCCTAAGGGAACAAAAAAGGGTGCTGGAGGAAGACCCGTTGCTTTTCTGGGTACAGGAAGAAGTGATCAACCTATTGAGCTGGAGGATAAACGACCTCGAACGGGAGATGTACAAGCTCATACTAGGGGATATGGAACTGAAACAAATGCTGGCATTACTGACCGGCATCAAGGGCATCGGCAAGGTAACGGCCCGTTTTATGATCGTGCATACCGTTGGGTTCACTTCTTTCGCCACATGGCGAAAATTCGCCTCGTATTGTGGTATTGCCCCCTTTCCACACACTTCGGGCACGAGCGTTAGGGGAAGGACAAGGGTAAGTCGATTGGCAAACAGGGAGGGCAAGGCCCTATTGCACCAATGTTCACTATCGGCCGTAAAGTGCAATCCGGAGATGAAAGCCTATTACGAGCGACGCCTTGAAATTGGAAAGAGTAAGATGAGTACACTCAACATCATCCGAAATAAATTGGTGGCCAGGGCCTTCGCAGTCGTGTCCAGGGGCACGCCTTACGTCCAATTGATGGGACACGTCTCTTAATTCAACGCTGAACTTTAACAATAATCGACGGGTGCATCTTCCATACTATGGAAAGCATTCGGGCGAAACGGGATTCCTTTGTCCAAAATTAAAGTATCGGACAGGGATTATCATCTATCGTTTTTGTATCGTCCCATAGCCCTTGTATTCTTTCAAGTTAAGGTCTTGCCCCACTACAACATCTCCACCATTACTCTTTTTTGACAGCGAAAAAACAACATCCTCTCTTGGACGGCGGCATAAACCAGGCTCGCTGCTCGCTCTTTTTTATACGCCCTGCCAAGCCAGGATATCGTAAGTGAATCTAGCATCAAAAAAGGTAACGGCGAAGGCGCTATGGGAAGTAAATCAAGACCGGAAATCATGAAAGCAAATCAAAAACTTAAAAATGGAACGATCCAAAAAAAATCAAAAAAGGAAAACGCTCCAGATATAATAAGTAAATCGATTCAAGGGCTTTGTGCGAAAAAAGCAAGAACAATAGACAAAGTTTATGGTTCAGGATTTGGATTTATCATAGGATACACTATGGGAAGTAAATCAAAATAAGAACTCATGAAATCATATCAAAAACATAAAAAGGAAGCGAAACCAAGGTTAAAAAAACAAAAAAGGGAAAACGCTCAGG
>JBCCXJ010000052.1:0-5079 GCA_039191905.1 Bacteroidota bacterium
CCTGTAAAGGTTACCTATTCGGTTACCTAATTTTAAAAGACTTTTGTAAGCCCAATGTTTATGGGTCTTTTAAAGTTAGGTTCTAATCCAGTAGCGATGACTAACAAAAATCTAAATTGACTAATAAGTCCTAAAAAAGGTTCGTTTTTTGATTCTACTTCTTTACTCAGAACTTTGACCAATGATTATGTATTCCGCATTCGTTGCCTTTGCTCGGCAAGAAAATCCCTTATTGAACGAATCTGCGCATCAATATCCTTAATTTTAAGAATCTGATAAATAAGACTTCGCTTTTTTCCATCGGTCAGCTTGTTAAAAATCACTCTTAATTCCGGTTCCTGTTCCAAAAATACGGTAAGCACCTCTGGCATATCGACCCCTAATTGGTCTGGGTCTTCCTCTATTTGATAGTGTACTTGGTCACCCAGTTCCTTTTCAATTGCATCAAGATATTTGGCGGCAACGATGACAAAAAAATTACCATCGCCCAAATGGTTAAGCCCGCAACGGTAAGAGACGTTTCCGTCCAATGTGCAAATCATCCGGGTCGCTCTTTTCCGACTGAATTGATTGATGATTGCAGCATCGATCTTTAGATAGAAATAGCCTCCCTTTCGTTTTTCGAGTTGTTTTATGGTTTGTTCCCCACGATACGATTTCATGCTATTTTTCTACAAAAGCCTTTAATCCCGCCAAATCTTTCAAATGCATCCCATGTGTCCATTTGACAATGCCGAATACATGTGGGAAAATGTGGCTTGGCCTTTTTAGCAAATTATCAAAATAAAGCATTACACGGGTATTTGTTTCGTCCAATTCCTTTAAGAAAAAATGCAAATGTGTGTCTTGCTCAAAAGGGGCTTTGCTGGTAAGATAAAAACTGACCTTTTCATTTTCTATGAGATCGGTGATTTCTTGATAACCGAACTGTTTTCCTTTTTGTAGGAAAACTGTCTGCGCTTCGATTTCTCCGTCCACATTCTTGACGGCACATTGGGAGTTGGTTTCGGACGGCCATGCAGACCATTTCATCAATCGTTCCTGAAACCGTATGGCATCATATGTTTCTTTGATAGATGCGTTCACTTCTATTTCCTCGACATATTGGATTTTGGTCGGAAGCTTAATGGCCAAGACCAATAGCGCAATTAGGAATCCCATTCCAGCTCCAATCAATACTGTAGTCATCATTCTTTTCTTGTTTGGGTTTAATGGAAACAAATCTATAAACGAAGTCTACCAAATTTTTTACCATATGGCAAAAAATACCAAAGACAATGTTTTGATATTTATGTCCTTAAAATACGAACACACTTTACTACAATGAGAGAATATCATTTTGAACACCTTCCTCCAGAACTTAAAGAGACCGTAAAAAAAACACCGCCCGTACGGTTAAAGCCATTATGGAAGGCAAGAATGGGCATATTCTTTATGCACTTGTTCATGCCCAAGGTTGATGGCAATGGGGTCAAGGTCACAAATTTCAAAATTCCACGCCCTAAAACCAATGGAGGCGCTCTCAAGCTTCGGTTATATGAGCCCGAAGCGGAACAACCATATAAAAGATTGGGAATGGTATTTATGCATTGGGGCGGATTTGTTTTGGGAAACCTTGAAACGGAGCACGCAAGGTGTGTCAGGTTATGCAGGGATGAAAATATCGTAATACTGTCCGTAGCCTATAGACTGGCACCGGAACACCCTTTTCCCGAGGGGCTGGAAGATTGTCAATTCGCCTTAGGTTGGTTGCACAAAAACGCATCCAGATTGAAGATTGATGGAGATTATATCGGTGTGGGAGGCACAAGTGCTGGCGGCGGACTGGCAGCAGGTTTGGCCATAAAGAACCTACGTTTGGGTACATATAAAATTCGTTATCAGTATCTGGGATTTCCCGTATTGGATGCAGGCTGCTCAACAAAATCGGCCAACCTACATACCGATACACCGAATTGGACAAGTGATGCCAACAGATTGATGTGGGGCTATTATTTAAAAAATGGAGTAGTCAACGAAGAAGCATCTCCTCTCATGGCCAAAAACCTTGGGGGATTATCGGAAACGTATCTCTGGACTTCGGAATTTGACCCATTGCATGATGAAGCGGTCGCCTTTAGCGAAAAACTGGACGCCCATGATGTGCCTTTGACCTTTCACGATTATGATGGATGCATCCACGGTTTTGATAGTATTTTGAATCCTGTAGGTGTGATTAAAAAGGCTTACCAAGACCAACACCTTTTCTTCGAACAGCTTTATAAAGGCCTAAATAAAGAACATTGAAAAGTAAGACGGAATGATAAAAGGAGCCTAGTTACTATCTGTTTTTATTGGCCCTGACCCGGCTAAGTGAACTTTGCGTCACACCAATAAAACTGGAAATGTACTTTAATGGATATTTCTCAAGCCAGTTCTTTTCTTTTTCCACTCTGCTGTAGCGTTCTGCCGCGTCATCACTTTGAAAGGAGATGAGATTCCTTGACATACTCGCGAAACCTTCCTCCACGGTTCGCCGCAACAATGTATTGTAGGGCTGAAAGTTGAATGCCAGCGTATCACTTTTATTTTTTCCAATAGAGTATATCAGACTGTCCCCTACAGTTTCTATGGAGACAAGTGCAGGTGTTCCGTTCAAGTAACTATCCAATTCAGTGAATATCTGCCCCTCGGTTCCCATCCAGACCGTAAAATCCTTATCGTTTTTAAGGTAGTAAAGTCTTACCGCTCCCTTTTCCATAAAAAAATACTGATTGCAGAAATGGCCCTGTCTCAAAAGGAACCGTCCTTTTTTAAGTGAATGAAGGGTCAGGTTTTTGTAGATTGTTTCAATTTCTACTTCGGTACCACCCGAAAGTCTTTCAATTTCGGCTCTAAGTCCATTCATTGTTAACCACTTGAGACGTAATTTAAGAATTAAAATTAAGTTTTTAAAATGGCGAGTTATAAAGACAGTTCTATAAGAGGGAACCGCTTCTTCGTGTATGTTTTTGAGGTGTTGGGAGTGTAAATTACAATTAGCAGTCGCCCTGATTAGTTTTAACCTGATGCCAGCCAGAGGTGATGTATTTTGGACTGCCATTTGATTTAGCGCTGCAGCTCCAGCCCACTCTTTAAGTTGTAAGGGACCATGGATGCGCGGATAAAAGTTCGCCATAAGTGAATTGGCTCGAACGGTTAGTATATATCGCGTAGCATCCTGAAGGGCACTATGATTTCAAATATATTGTTGTTCATTAGGTTATTCAAATTGTTACTAGTCCATCATTAATCATATAATAAACTGTTATAATATGAAAGACCGAGATAAACAAATTACTAATTACAATTGGGTTTTTATATGTCCCTACTGTGATAGGAGTCATTATTTTATACACGATTTGAAGAATTAACAGACTAAAAATAAAATTGTTGTTTTGAATGAAAAGTAAGGCTAATGAGGCAATGGCAATCGTTAGGTAGATTGCCAGCAATACACCGCGGGCCGGAGTGAATATTCCTGCTGTTTTTTGCACTCTTTTTGAATCTGTAATTAATCCAAAGCAAACGAATGCAAGAACAATAATATTTAGAATTAGTGAAGCTGTTATCATTAAATTTTAATTTCCCTTTGTGATATTTTATTCTTTCGCCACTTATAAATAATGCGATTATTTAAGGTGTATGAAGCTTACCTCTCAGGTAGTCATCACTACGCTAATTTGTGATGAGAATTGTCGGGGGCTGTACCTTTTGCCATAAAACCCCTCTGAAGGTAGAAAAAATCTAGTAAGGCCGGAAGCGTGATTTACATAGCTGTAGCTATAGCCTACGTTTAGCGTGAACATAATATCATAAAAGTGTTGTCGAAAACTTGTGATGAGGATTGGAGAATCGGTTGGCAAAAGGTCTTTCATGCGATAGATATGGAAGTCTAACTCCTTATTTATCGTTCCTTTTCCGTTACTATCAAATAACTCATATTTATAGCCCTAGTCTTCAATTTTTAAGCTTTCAGGTCGACTTTTGTGAACCGGATAAAAATAAAGCGAGTGTTTTTCAATGACATTGACGAAGGTATCCTCATTGGTTCCATCTATTGTTACAATAACAATTATATCTTCTTCACGCCAGAGATTTGTGCTTTTTGAATACGATTTGTATAAATCAAAGCCCTCACCACTTTTACAGATGAGGGCCTTGTTCTTAGCTATTAATCAATAGTAGAAATATCGTTTTAAAAATAATAAGTATTGTTTACCGAACAATTCCTCCGGAATATGGTCCAGTAATTTGACCTAAGTTTTAGTAGAAAAACTGTTCACTTATTATTTTACCGTTATCTGTCTTATAGACTATAATCTCATCAAGGGGCCATTTATTTCCATCTTTTAAAATTGCCGTCATCTTGTAAGGGATAGCAATATAATCCTTTGCTATTATCGCATCACCGACTTCCATTCCTTCAGCACCGGCTAGATTTTCTTGCATTGCGGCGTCTTTTTTCTTTATAGCTTCAACACCCTTAACGTGAGCAAAATATTCACTTTGCGGTTCAATATGTTCTGCATCAGGATGAAAAAGTTCGTCATAAACATCATTGAACTTACCTTCCCTTAAAAGAGATACAAGTCTTGTTGCTATTTCTTGATTTGTCATATTGTAATTTTTAATTGTTTAATTCAGCACTCTATACTATTTGGTTTTCAGAACCGTGGCTTTTGGATAGTCCTTTTTGATTCTCTTGTAGACATCATTGCTACCCGTTACACGTTCACCAGTTTCTATGTAGTGCTTAAGTCCTACAAGGGTTCCGGACATTTGTTTTTTAAATCCACCTTTGGCAATTGCACCTAGAAATGATGGTTTGGTACGGAACTGGAACTCATAAGAAGCGGTTGATGTACCATCACCATTGTCCTTTACTCTGTAAAAAGCTTGGGAATTATCAAAATTCAGGGGAAGTTTTCCACCATCGAAGACTACATTACGCATCACCATGTTGGCTTTATCAATTTCCGCTATACGCTCATGTGACCATTGCGTACCTTTTTCGTTAAAATTACACTTTCGGGTAGCGCCCACATCTCCTTTTAATGA
>JBCCXJ010000053.1:0-4497 GCA_039191905.1 Bacteroidota bacterium
GGGAGAAGAAAGGTGAAGCGGCCTTTCGCCGCTTGTGCTTTCGCGCGGCTCTAAGGGTGTCGGAAAACCGGAAAGGTTTTCTGACTTCCGCAGGGCCTTGGTAATAGAACCATCAATAGCAAAGTCTTGAAAATAGAATGTAGTGATGCAAAAGCCCCCTTTTCCAGTGTTTTCTTAGTTGTACTAAAAAAAAGGCTGATTGGCCGTGAGGCAGTAACCACTGAATACGATATTGATAATCTTGTTGTTGGGAATGAAACTGTTTCCGTTGCCCATACCATTGAACATCATGATAGGAGTATGGAGTCTTTTGAATTCCGTTGCTGCGAAAACCGCTTGAAACGCTTAAAACAATTCAAGCAAGAATCAATTAAATGGCCTACGCCCCCCTTTTGAGCACCACTTTTTCATAAATCGAGTGGATTCTTTCGTAGAGAAGTCCCAAACGACTATGTAAATCCTGGTCCATTTCAAACCTAAATTCCGTAAATGTCAATTGTAACCGCTGTTCTTCGGTAATTATCCCTTTGACCAGAAAATAGGAGGGTTCCATCGTCATCTCCTTATCCATCTCCAACAACTTCTCATACGGATGCGCAGCAAAAGCCAGCTTGTTCGGCATGCCTGGATTGATGTCATAAAAGACCCTAAATTGTATGTCGCGGTATTCCTTCCTGTATTGCATGTATCATTTCCAAAGCATTTTTTTAGGGTTGGGGAATATCAGTAAATATAGGACGTTGTCACGAAATCCAAATTTCTCGGGTTCGCAGGCCCCTTTCATCGGTCCAAATTCCAAGACCCCACAAGGTGAAAAACTTTATGGCCAAATTGAAGGTAGCAGGACAATCGGCAAATCAAAATGAGGGAGGAATCCGTTGCAGTACAGGGTGTGCGGATTTGAAATCTTTATGCCAGAAGGAGAAAAAGACAGTGAAGGCAATTAAAAACCTTAAAAAAAATAAGGTTTTCCTGTAATATAAAAATGTAGGAAAATTATATATTGGACGTCGGTCACATATTGCGTATTTGGTCGAAAGTTGCCCCCAAAAAACAATTTTAGAGCCTTTATCATAGTTAAGGTTTGATATTAATCCCAAATCTTTTAATTATGATAATTAAGCGATTATTGTTCGCCGCCGTTTTCATCTTGGCGGTTTCGACAAACATTTCATGCGAAAAGGAAGATGTCACAGAGACAGAACTTGAAGTTTTATCCGTTAAGAAATCCGAAATCGAGGAAGGCGACACCTGAATCTACTAAAAGGACACGTGGATTTTTGTTGGCGATGGCAATCCTGGTAGGGATGTCATCGCTTCCTTTTTTCAATGAACTGATCACCGAAGAAAATGGGTCGCTTTCCAAGTGGTTGCTTCCCCCTGGGATACAGGAATCCCTATTGGACGAAAACAGCAAAATCTTGGGCTACTCAAAGTTTAGGGTATTTCTGTACTATCTCCTTATAGAACTCTACATCATGGTGGCCAGCATCGGTTGGTTTTCGGTTGCCAAGGATGAAGCGTACAGATATGCCCTTCTTTTATGCACGGCCAGTGCAGGCTATCATATCTTCCTGATTCTCTCCGCAAAACGTTTGACTTGGCTCAACGACCCGTCATGGAAGCTTTGGTGGACTCTAGGTATTGGCATTGTGCTCTTCGGGCTTTATTATTGGGGCGAACATACAAAAAGAAAAAAATTACTGGCCGTCCGCACCACTTTGGGCAGTTCCCCCGAGAAAATCATTTCGCCCAAAGTGGTGCTGTCCTGGCTGGCCATCGCCTTTGTTTCGACGTTCCCCTATTTCCATGACATTGTTACGGAGCGGTTCGTTGGGGTAAAGGATTGGGTTCCAATCCTTGGCATCGAAGATTTTTTGACCCTCGGGGAGCGGGATGTATGGGGTTTTGTTTCGTACAGGGTCTTGCTCTTGACCCTTTTCGTACAAATGTGTGCCCAAATTCTTTGGGCGGGCTGGTGGATGGATGCTAAGTATAGTCTTTATAAACCCTTCCTTTTGGTGCCCGTTGGCCTGAGCATGTACCAAATTACCATGATAGTGATGGTAAAAACGGACGCCTATCTCAATAAGCCGGATTTCAAGCTCTTGTTGGTACTGGTATTTGGTATAATCCTGGGAATACTCTATTATTTCAAGAACAAGGCCCTTCCTTTGAACGAACAAGAATCGATTACCAGTGTGGTCGCGCAAAATAACAACAGATAATGAACATGTGTAATGAACAAAAATAAATCTGCTTACCAGGTAAGTCCAAAGGGCAAGATTATCTCCTATGATCCAAATTATGATATAGAGCGGTTTTCCTTTATAAACAAGCGGAACACGCTTTTCGATAAAATGGTGGACAGGGTAAACTCCATCCTGAATGGAATGGTTTCGGCAAAGCCCTATGAAATCGACTGGAAGAAAGTTGTGGACGGCTACTTGGAAACGGGTATTGGGGATGTGCCCCACTACGCCTCACAGCACGTGTTTTCCTATTTTCTTCTTCAAAAAAGGGCGAGTGAAAAGGAAAACATGCAGGCCATGTACTTGGAAATCGTCAACGCGCTCAACGGCGAAATTGAAAAAGGAAACCTACCAGGAAGCACTAAAAAGTAAATTGGTCGAATAACAATAGTAAATGAGAAAAGTACAAAAGCTATTTTGCCCTTAGCAGTTCTTTTATATCTCTAGTCCTAATAAAAGTTCCAATTGCGGCGCTTAAATATAAAAGCCAAAGGTGCCTATATGGTTTGTTGCGGAAAATCAGTTGTGATTTACAGCAGTAAACGAAAAATAGCAAACTGCAAGGAAGTTCGAATAGGAATTCAACCTCTAAAGGCTATTTGTGTGGTTAGGCAATGTATTTTATTTAAAATTTAAGTAGTCTACTTCAATATTAAATTTTCCAGCACTTTTCTTACTTGTGATAAATCCAATTCTCTTTACATTTTCAAGAAATTCATCAGTAATGCTTGTTTCGGTCACTTGACCCAAATTATATTGTTTGAAATCGGAAACATTTAGCTCCAATGTCTTCCATTCCCCATCTGTTTCCGGCAATAATAATTTATAATAAGGCCTAAAGAATTGTTCACTATTTTCTAAGCTTATTGAGATTGATTGTCCTTCTGTTCTGTATCTTACAATTACTTTTTTCAATCCTGACAAGTTATAATTTCCAAAAGGACTTTTGACAGAGGTAAAACCACCATAATTGTCAAGGGAGACTTCGCCGTAAAAGTTTAGCGTGTTTTCCGTAAGGTTTACATTTCCTTTTGAAAGTCCACCCATTACCCCATCATCTATTGGTTTCCAATCTATTCCATCTTTTTTAGAACCGAAATCGAAGTTGGTGTCAACTGGTACTATGGTCAAAATGATTGCTGTCAGGACAAATAGTGCTATTTTCATCTTTTAATGTTTTGTTTTTAATTATTACCTAGTTCTATCTGAATAATTCACATTTCTCATCATTTTTAATGGCATCATAACACTTACAGATTAAAGATACTAGTTGTCAATGATATCTACTGCAGTCCCATTATGAAGGTCATTCACCCAAGTCACAAACTTAACTCCATTGACCTCTGCTGTTGTATAATCCTGAGCTGGAAGTAAGGTGTGATTCTCGGTTTGACGGTAGTAAACTTTCCAATTGGACAGTGAGCTTAACAAATTGGTTTGTTGAGCCAATATACCTTGCTTAAATATTTCAGCATCAATTAATCCGACCTGATAACTACATTCGTTCTGGCCCAAACTTAAAAGCGTCCGACTCGTAAGATCGGAGTAAGACCCGTAAAAGCCAAAGTTGGCATCAGGGTACTTATTATTCAAATATTCATAAATACCCAAGAATTGAAAATCATAAGAGGTAGTTGTGAACTGAGAAAGGTCATCAGGTACTTGAATATTAAATGTCTCCTGCCAATCGGTATTGAGGCATGATGGAACAACGGACTCATCTAAGAGTAAATAGCCCGCATCGTTGATCAACGTAAATTGTACCTCATCATATACTCCGGACACGATGGAAACCATCTGGTCAAAGTTCCCCAATACTCCGTATCCACCGGCGCTAGATCCTGCCAAAACGACATCCGTTACCTCTATATTTTGCCCATTTAAAAAGTCGATTATCTCGGAAAGTGCAGCAGCAAAATTTTGAAATCCTTTGAACGTCTGATTTTGGTCCCCTCCATTTTTTACATTCACATTTTCGTTATCGCCAGAATATACATCCCCAGAACTGTAGGCAATGAAAACCTGATGCCAGTCTTTGAATAAATTTTCTTGGTTGTCAGCTCTAACACTTCGATTAAAAATTGCTCGGCTTCCGTCATTGTTGTTGAAGAACTTTTCTTCGGAGTAGTTAGGTTCGTTTCCGCCACAACTAAATGCATCGAAGCAAGCTCGGCCACCTGGTAAGTAAATCAAGAGTTTGGTAGAGCTCGTATTGAAGTTCACAGCGTATCCGCCTGTAGACCCA
>JBCCXJ010000054.1:0-4375 GCA_039191905.1 Bacteroidota bacterium
AGTGGCCAATGTGATGTGCACCAATACCATTTCCATAAGTTGGGATGGATGGCTGTACGATTGCGATTTTAACCAGATGTTGGGTCTTAAAGTAGCCAGTAAGGTAAAGCACATTAAGGATTATAATGAGGATATCCTTAATGACAGGAACATTATTATTTCTCAACACTGTTATGGCTGTACTGCTGGTGCTGGAAGTAGTTGCCAAGGCACGGTGGCTTAAGCTTAAGTCCAAAGTTTGAAATAGCTTTCACGCGTTGCGTACTCGCCATGCGAGAGATGGTCCAGTTCCGGTAAATATATCCCTAGTATGAAAGATGCGGGCATCTTTACGGCCCCTTGATTAGGTGTTAAAAATTCATAAACCAATATTGTATATACAACTTATATGTATATTTGGGCATGAATTATAGCTTACAAGACTGTATTGGTTCCCGGTTTAGGCGAATATCTAGGATTATAGACTCATATTTTAGGGTAGAAGCGAAGAAATTTGGAATAACCGAAAATCAAATGACCATATTGTTTGCCCTACATTCTCTAGGAAAAGTTGCGCAACACCAAATAGGGCAAAACCTAGCACTTGAGAAGTCTACGGTAAGTCGGAATCTAAGCCACTTGGAAAAAAAAGGATATGTAACACGTGGTGAAGCATACCATCCGGAAGTGAATCTAACTCCAAAAGGAAAAAAACTGGTTCTACAGCTTATTCCCCTATGGGAAAAGGTCATGTGCGAACTGGTTGAAAAACTGGACGCTACCATATTCGACTCAATTACAGAAATAGAAAGAAAACTTTAAAATTTTTAATATAAGTTGTATATACAACAAATAAATTAATACATATGAAAACTAAAATTTTAGTCACTGCTACAAATGGACACACCGGCTTTCCCGCCGCAAAAGAACTATTAAGCCTTGGATTTGAGGTTAGGGCGTTGGTAAGAAACCTGCTTAATCCCAAAGCACAAGAATTAAAGAGTCTTGGAGCAGAACTCTTTATTGGGGATATGAATGATTATAGGGATATTAAAAAAGCGTTGATAGGGATAAAACGAGCATATTTCTGCCCTCCTTTTGGCAGAAATACGCTTTTTCAAACCAATGCGTTCTTTATTGCCGCCGAAGAATCCCATGAACTGGAACATGTGGTCTATATGTCACAATGGCTTTTGAACCAAAACCACCCTGCTATTAATACCAAGATGCAATGGCTTGGGGACCAGCTTGTAAAAAAGCATAAAAGGGTGAAATATACTTTTGTAAACCCAGGCATGTTTGCTTTTACCTACTTCTTTACTGTTGAATTTATGGCTCAGTTGGGTATTATGCCCACAGCCATACAAGGAGAAGGTTTGAATGCTCCCCCTTCTGAAGATGATCAAGGAAGAGTGGTCGCCCATATTTTAAAATCTCCTGAAAAACATCATCAAAAGACCTATAGGCCCACAGGACCTAAAGTGATTTCGCAACAAGACGTCGCGAAGATATTTGGCAAGGTTTTGAATAAAAAAATACGACTAATGCCCATCTCCGAAAAAATGCTCCTAAAGTCGCTTAAAGCGGGAAATTATCCCATCTACGAATATTCCAATATCAGATATTACCTTAAAGATGTTTCTGAAGATGTTTTTGCCATAAATGGTACCACCAATGTGGTAAAGGAACTGACCGGCAAGGACCCCGAGGATTTTGAAACCATTGTTCGTAACTACGTATCTCATATGCCAGAGGTCAAACAGACTTTTAAAAATAAGCTCAAGGCCACAAGAAATTTTGCCAAGATACTTTTTACCAAAGCTCCTGATATGGCAAAGTTTGAAGCTGTCCAATATTATCCAAATTTTATCAATGGGATGAACCAAGCAATCGAGAACCCAGATTGGTTAAAATTACGACAGGAAAACAACTACAATGTATCCTATGGCAAAGAATCCAGGACAAACATCCAAAATGAATTCGCCGATACTGAGGAAATTTTTGATTGGACTCATCAATCTGGTTTTGACCAGCTAACATGAATATGACAATACAAATAAGCCAAATGAATTTCATATGTTCAGCAAAAGGGTTCTTAGAGACTTACGCCTCAGAAAGATCTGGGAGAAAGGTTTCCCTTGTATAAAAGATGCCCAACAATACGGTTACGAGGAAAAATGAAATGGCGAACACGCCAAACGAGAGCACTCCAATAATCATTAAGACAAATGACCCTACCAATACAAGCGTCATTACGATTGCAGATAATCGAGGTACTATTCCACCACTATGAAACCCTTGGTAAAAATAAATAGCCAAAACAAGGAGTTGAAAAAATGCACCAAAAAAGAAAAAATATAAGGCAATTCCCCGTATCGAATCAAATACATACGGGTGGTCATCAATAACAGCGAGAGCGTCATTATAACTTCCCAAAGTGATTCCAAACGATAGGACACCTAGTAAACTACCCAAACAAAATATGGCCCAAAGTAGACTTGAAGGAAACCATCCAATTTTCACGGAATTTTTCATGAATAACATGGCTGCAATAGTAAAAAACACATTCCCCAGTAGGGCCCAGGTCCAAATCATGCTCATTTCACTCCAGTTCTCGAACAGAAAAGTTCCGGCTTCATAATTGGTCCTTTCGATTTCCGTAAAAAGTGATGCCCAACCTGCATTTACTTCAAGAAGTATGCAAATAATCGTGGTCAGTCCACCTAAACTCAAGAGGATGCCCCCGTATCGAAATTCGGTTTTTGTTTGATTTTCCATGTGTATTGATTTTGGTTTTTTAGTTATTTGAGAATTTTGAAATTAAAAGTCCTTAGGCGGTTACAACAACTACTGGTCATTCTCGGTGTTTGCATCAGGTGTGACTATATCGCAATCCAAAACAATCTCTTCTGGCACAGGCAATGTGGTTTGATAAAATTCCTCTCGATACGACTCTCCCAATTCTGAGAATCCTGCCTCCAAAAAATCCAAATAGAGTTTGGCCACAGCATAGTTTTTCGGTTCGCCGGTCTTTGGGGTTTCCGTAAACTCCGGTGTAGCTTGATACGCCCAAATTTTTCCATTCGCAACACTGAACTCACGGATGTTATTGGTAACCTCAATGCGTTGATAGCCTTTCTCAGTCTTGTCTATGGGTTCCAAATCTTCTTGGTCGATAATAAAAAAGCAACAGTTTATGGCGACAGAATCATTTTTACGGATATTCAAGGCGGAAAACCACTTTGGAACTATGGTATCTCCTGCGTGGGAACATTCCAACAAAAAGCCGTTGGGTGGAAATTCCCATTTGTTTGGGGTAGTCGCGGTCCATGTTCGCTGAAAACCTTCCAAGTGAATGACCTCCACACCTCCTGCGTACGGCTTCCCCAATTGGTCCGCCATTTGTTCACGGGATGTCAACGAGCCATATCCTATTAAACCCACCTTTCCCTCTGGAATTTCAATAGTTGATTTTTTTTGAGTTTGGCAACACATCAACAAACTCGCTGCAAAAAGAAAAAATAGTTTTGACCTCATTCTTGTGTATTGAATTACCTTGTAAAGGTCATTAGCTTAGAAGAAATTCAATATCACCTATCTCCCAAATGTGATAGTAGATGTAACAAAAGACTATGCAATTTTAACTACAGTACTCGAATTGAACTGATATACGTCCAAACAATAAAAAGAACCTGCAATGGAATCCTAAACCAGAGATAGGAAAGACCATTTCCATCAAAGGTTCCTTTTTGATAGTTTACCTGGTGAATGGCCGCATAAACATTTGCTGGCAACATTAATAGGAGAAAAATAATCAAAGTCCATCCGCTAATCACTTTAAACTTAGGCATTAGTAGGCCAAGGGCTAAAAGGATTTCAAAAACTCCTGTGAGGTGAACAAAACTTGTCTTAAATGGAATGAATTCAGGTATCATCATAGACATGCCTTTCGTATATACAAAATGTCCCATGGCCGTAAAGCACAACATTATGGATAATGCTATTCTTGCTGATAATGCAAAATCATATTGCTTGTTGACAATTTTGATTACAAAAATGGCAATCATAAAACTGGATAGGAGTACGAGTAGAGGTTTCATAAGGTCATCCTTTAATTCGTTTACAAAATTCATAAATGATTCCAGGGCAGACAATGAACCCCGGTTAAGTAATTCGCTTTCGTATTCTACTCAAGGCTTGAGGGGTAACCCCAATATATGAGGCAATGTATTTTAATGGAATCTGTTTCAATAACTTGGGGCGTTCCTGGAATAAGTCCAAATAGCGTTCTTTAGCAGTTTTGCTCAGTAGGGCAATTTCCCGTTTCGACTTTATCAAGAACATTTTTTCTGCCATTCTCCTACCAATAATATTTCCGCTTTCGGTTTTTTTATAC
>JBCCXJ010000055.1:0-3439 GCA_039191905.1 Bacteroidota bacterium
GTTGGAAAAGGAACCGCAGCATCTTTTAGAGGTGCAGGAGCCATAGTGACAGTCACTGAAATTGACCCAATTTGCGCACTTCAGGCCTGTATGGACGGTTATGAAGTAAAGCGATTGGAAACCGTTGTTGGGAATGCAGATATTGTTATCACCACTACGGGAAATAAGGATATCATCAGAGCAGAACATTTCAAAGCGTTAAAAGATAAAGCCATTGTCTGCAACATTGGACACTTTGATAATGAAATCGACATGGCTTGGTTAAATGGCGAATACGGGAATACCAAGGATGAGATTAAGCCTCAAGTGGATAAGTATACCGTAGATGGCAAGGATATCATTATTTTGGCTGAAGGGCGTTTGGTGAATCTAGGTTGTGCAACCGGACATCCTAGTTTTGTGATGAGTAATTCGTTCACAAACCAAACCTTAGCCCAAATCGAGCTTTGGAACCATAGTGACAAATACGAAAACGAAGTATATATGCTTCCGAAGCACTTGGATGAAAAGGTAGCTAAATTACACTTATCCCGTTTAGGTGCAGAGCTTACAGAGCTTAAACAAGACCAAGCGGAGTATATTGGTGTTACAGTAGAGGGTCCTTTTAAACCTGAATACTACAGATACTAGAGTATTCTGATATAGAAATTTAATAATATACCCTTGCTCATTGCGAGGGTTTATTATTTTTAGACCCTCTAAAACCATCACCGCCACATGTATATCGTTTTAACTGGAGCTACAGGTACCCTAGGGTCACAGATACTATTCTCCTTGCTTGAAAGTAGGTGGGACACTTTGGAAAAGGTTTATTTGATTGTTCGCAAGAAGAAACAAGTTTCTGCCTATACTCGAATATCGAACATGTTGGATAGTGATTCTACTCCACCATTTATACATGAAAACAAAGAAAGACTAGTACACAAAATTGAAGTAGTTGATGCGCAAAATCTGTTGCATCCTGAGGTTTTTTTACAAAAAAGAAAGGTGTATTACTTTATCCACTCGGCAGGGTTTGTCAATCTTTCCATAAATCCAAATAGTAAGCAGGAAATCTTCAACGAAAACTTAACCCTCACCCAGAATATTTTTAAAACATACAAAGACTATCTGGCTAAGTTTATATATATCAGTACAGCGTTTTCTATTGGAAAATTGGATGGTCTTCTCAATAACAATTATGTTGAAACCGAACAAAATGAGTATCGTAACTTTTACGAAGCTTCCAAACATGCTGCAGAAAAATATTTGGTAAAAGCAGGCGAAGACGCTAAAATTCCGATTCAAATACTACGACCCAGTGTACTGGGAGGTAATATCATGGGTACTCCTAACTTCTTCATATCGAAGTATATGGTTTTTTATTTGTTCGCAAAGTTCTTTTATAAAAGTCCCTCTTCGGAGCCTGTTAGAATTCGCGCAAACCATGACAGCAAACTCAATATTATCCCAACGGACTATGCGGCTCAAGTTATTACAAAGGTTTTCGACACCGCAATATCCCAATTGAATATTGTCAATTCCAAGGGCACCAACATATTTAATGGAATCGCCAAAATCCTGGAAACCGTCAATTTTAAAAACTTTAAGTTGACTCAAGAGTTAATGGATACAGCCACAGAATTTGAAAGTACGTTAGAGCAATTTTACTATGAGACAATTGGTGTTCATTTGACCCCATATTTAACTTCCAAGCCCTACGAATGGGATACCACATTATTGGAAAGTATTTTGCCTATACCCAAATATAATTTGGAAGATTATTTGGTATCTACAGTCGAATTTGCAAAAAACAATGGCTTTAGAAATCAACGGTGGTAAAAGACTTGTCTAGGAATACGCTTAAAAAAACCAAAAGTTACATATCCAACCACCGCTTGAAGTTTGTCGTACGTTCTCTAGAAACAATTACCTGTTCCTCTTCTTTAGGAAAAATCTTTAGTAGCAATCGGCTATTGAAGTAACTGTGTATTTCCGAAACCGCCTTTACGGACACCATAAACTTTCGGTTAATTCGAAAGAAATGGATAGGATTGAGAATATTTTCCAATTGATCAATGGTATATTCTATAGGGTACGATTTTCCCGTATGGGTATATAGGTGAATTAAGCCATCATGCGACTTGAAGTAGGCAATGTCTTCTACATTAAAGGATTTGAACATATTACCGACTTTTACCATAAACCGATGCTTGTATTCTTTATGGAAAAGTTGTTTTAAGTGCTCAAGATTATCCGTGCTGTTCCCGTTTCTGGTGATGTTCTTTTTGAACTTTTCCAAAGCTTTCTTCAAATCTTCTCTTACAATGGGTTTCAGTAGATAATCCAAACCATTGTATTTGAATCCGCGTATGGCAAACTCATTATACGCTGTCGTAAAAATTACTGGGGGATGTTCCTTAAGACCATCCAAAATATCAAACCCATATCCATCATTCAGTTGGATATCCAGAAAAATCAAATCCGGTATATTGTTATTTTCAAACCAGTTTTCGCCACTTTCCACTGAATTTATCTCCGCGACGATTGAAATATCCGGAGCCAACTCATTGACCATCTGTCCCAGTCGTTTTGCCGCAAATTCCTCATCTTCCACTATTACCGCCTTCATCCAGAAATGACTTTTAGATTGGTTTTCATAACATCACTTTCCAATAAAGGTATAATCACCTCAAAGTACGAGTCTTCCTCTCTTACTAGAACCTGCTTATTGGTGTAATATGCGTATCGTTTTTTAATATTGAGCAACCCCATTTTTGTAGTTTCCTCCGGTTGGGCCCTTTTCTGCAAATTATTCCTTACCACCAATGCATCTTTCTGAATATTGGATATTGAAATGTGAAGCGGTTTTTCCTTGCTATATTGATTATGCTTCAGCCCGTTTTCCACTAGCATCTGCAGCGTGAGCGTCGGAATGAAATATGATTTTAAATCAATATTGATATCCACTGAAATCGAAACCGCCTTTTTGTGCCTCACGTTCATCATAAAAATATAGGAATCCAAAAAATTGATTTCCTTTTGAAGATTCACCAAATCATGTTCCCTATTATCCAAAATATAGCGATAGGTGGATGCCAATCGCGTTACAAAATCCGAAGCTAAATCCCGATCCTCATACATAAGGGAGGTCAAGGTATTCAAACTATTAAACAAAAAATGAGGACTTATTTGATTTTTTAAGGTAGTATATTGTGAAGCCATCATTTCCCGCTTTAAATCATTCATCTGCTTGGTAAGTTCATCTCTTTGTTTCATCGAGAAATAAAAAAGATTGATAAAGATTACCGCAGTACCTAAAAGCCAAGCTCTAAAAATATTGGCTCTAAATTCAAGAGGCGGGTCTTGGCAGATTATTCCCATAAAATCCCTTAAAGGGAAAAGTGCCAAATAGTAAATTACCGTGGTTAATGGAACCAGGACCAGCATAGTTTTTACA
>JBCCXJ010000056.1:0-3196 GCA_039191905.1 Bacteroidota bacterium
GAAGGCTCAGCGGAAGCTATTTCTTTTCTGGAGGATATTTGGAGAATACTTTTTTGACAACGGCCCGCAGCCTATCTTCACGAACACTGGGCGAGGCATTTTCGCGATAACCGCTTTCACTGAAGGCTTGCCAAAAGAGTGAATCGCGGTCCGCATCAACAAAATCAAACTGAATCATACGTTGCAAACCAGAATTTCCAACGGGTATTCCAAGTGAAACCCCACCACCAACATTTCTTCCTGTACCGCCAATTCCAACACCGACCGCGTTATTTGGAGAACCGCGGAATTCATTACTCAAAATGTTAATAAAGAAATCAGGTTCTTCGGCCAACTGATAGCCTTTTGTCTTTAAAGTAGAATCCAAAACCCGTATCAATCTTCTTTCATCCAACTGACTAAGTCCAGTTTCTACATCTGAAAAGTAGTTGTATGTGGAGTATTTTGAGAAATCTACATTTCGGTCATAATCATAATCTACTTTCACCGCACTACATGAAGCCATTAAAAAAACTATAGCAAAACCTAGAAGAAATCTCATTCTATAAATATTTCTCTTAAAGTTACTGAATCTATGTCGTTCGGAGCAACCTTGGGATGGTTAATCGTTCAAAAGCGTCCAGAGCTTATCTTTCAACTCTTGGATTCCCATTTGAGCTACCGAAGAAATAAAAAGATAGGGCGTATCCTTGAGGTCTTTGTCCAATTCTACCTGCATTTCTGCCATAAGTTCATCATCCAACATATCACATTTGGATATGGCAATAATTCTTTCCTTATCCAAAAGTTCAGGATTATAGCGCCGTAATTCATCCAATAGGATTTCGTATTCCTTTGAAATGTCGTTGCTATCGGCGGGAATCAAAAAAAGTAAGGTAGCATTACGCTCGATGTGTCTCAAAAAATAATGTCCAAGACCCTTACCTTCGGCGGCGCCTTCAATGATTCCAGGAATATCGGCCATAACAAAACTTGAAAAATCCCGGTGCTCCACTATTCCTAGATTGGGTTTGAGCGTAGTAAACTCATAGTCTGCAATTTTCGGTTTAGCAGAGGTCATTACGGAAAGAAGGGTAGATTTACCGGCGTTTGGGAAGCCTACCAATCCCACATCCGCCAAAACTTTCAATTCAAGGGTAACCTGAGTTTCTTCGCCAGGAATACCGGGTTGGGCATATCTGGGAGTTTGGTTGGTTGGGCTTTTAAAATGCCAGTTTCCTCTTCCCCCCTTACCACCTTCAAGAATGATTTTTTCTTCTTGGTCATCTGTAATTTCAAAAAGTACTTGATTAGTTTCAGTCTCCCGTACTACCGTTCCTAAAGGAACTTCCAAATACACATCTTCCCCATCAGCACCCGTACTGCGGTTTTTACTACCATGTTCACCATGACCTGCTTTAAAGTGTTTTTTGAACTTGTAATGAATTAAAGTCCAAAGGTTTTTATTGCCACGTATTATAATGTGTCCACCTCTACCTCCATCACCACCGTCAGGCCCTCCTTTGGCCACATATTTTTCCCGATGCAAATGTGCAGAACCCTTTCCCCCATTCCCTGAGGCAAGATGTACTTTTACATAATCGACAAAATTACCTTCGGTCATTGCGTATTAAAAAGCGTTATAAAAATGGTGGAGAACTATCCTAAAGAATCAATCACTTTACCCAAACGCTCAGTGATTTCAGAAATGTCCCCTATTCCATTTACTGAATGAAACTTTCCTTGTTTTTCATAATAAGCCCGTAGTGGTGCGGTTTTGGCGTTGTACTCATCAAAGCGATTTCGGATTTTATCTTCATCTTGATCATCTGAACGTCCACTTTCTTTTCCACGTTCCAACAAACGTGCTACCAAAATATCATCATCAGCTTCTAGTGCTATAGTAGCATCTATTTGCATGTTTTTGGACTCGAGAAAGTTATCCAAAGCCTCTGCTTGTGCATCGGTTCTTGGAAACCCATCAAAAATGAAACCAGCGGCTTGTGGATTCTTCTCCACCTCGTCTTTTAACATATCAATGGTCACTTCATCTGGAACCAAATCTCCTCTATCAATATAGGATTTAGCCAATTTTCCCAATTCCGTTCCGTTCTTCATATTATATCTGAAAACATCTCCCGTTGAAATATGCTTTAGATTGTATTTTTCCTTCAAAAATCCGGCTTGGGTTCCTTTTCCAGCTCCTGGCTTTCCAAATAGCACGAGGTTAATCATATGTGATTCATTAAGTTGATATATTTCCTTTAAGTTACGTCCCAATTCTTTGTAATCCAATCCATATCCCACAATAAAGTTATCAGGGATTTCCATGCCAACGTAGTCAATAGTATATTCACCATTATACACTTCGGGCTTATAAAAAAGGGAGGCAATCTTAAATTCCTTTACGTTGGTTTTTGAAAATAGGTGTACCAGTTGTTTTAAGGTTCGTCCGGTGTCAATAACATCTTCGAGAATAATAACACTTTTCCCCTCTACATCTTCAGGTATATCCAATAGACTTTCCACAATCCCGGTGGATGTTAATCCCTGATATGAACTCAGGCGGACAAACGAAACCTCACAAGGATGTGGGTAGGCCTTCAAAAAGTCAGATACGAACATGAACGCCCCGTTCAACACTCCCACGAAAACAGGCACTTTGTCCTTATAGTCTTTCGCAATTTGATCAGCCATTTTATCGATGGCCTCCAAAATCTGCTGTTCTTTTAAAAAAGGTTTAAAGTACTTGTCGTGAAGTTTAATCAAAGCTTTGGTTAGTTTTTATCGGGTTGGCAAAGATAACATTTTATAAAGTCTTTCAGGTCAAGACTTTTACTGCTTTCCCGAATTGACGTATTTTTGCTTTATTCCAATAATTGGTCAATGCATTTTTTCTCTTCAGATTTTAAACTAGGTATTCTTGGTGGTGGACAATTGGGCAAAATGTTGCTGTATGAAACTCGAAAATGGGACATTCGAACCAAAGTAATGGACCCTTCGAAAGAAGCGCCATGCCGAATGGCCTGTAATGAATTTATCCATGGTGATTTAATGGATTTTGATACCGTTTGCGAATTCGGTAAAGATGTGGATGTACTCACCATTGAAATAGAAAATGTCAATGTAGATGCTCTGGAAAAGTTGGAGGAAGATGGTGTGATTGTCCATCCTTCATCCAGTACATTGCGAACCATTCAAAACAAAGCAAAACAAA
>JBCCXJ010000057.1:0-3132 GCA_039191905.1 Bacteroidota bacterium
CGTGGCCCTATGCTGCAGGCTCGCTTTGTAGCACCACAGCCGATTTGCTCATCTGGATGAGGGCCTTACATACGGGAAAAGTCTTGACCGAACCTTTATATCAAACAATGATTAGTCCGGACCAATTAAATGATGGAACTACGGTCAGTTATGCGCAAGGGTTGGTCAATTTTTCAAATTTTGGATATAAAGCAATTGCCCATGGAGGGGGAATCAATGGTTTTCTTTCGGATACGCGATATTTTCCTGACGAGGATTTATACATTATATGTTTAGTAAACACAACCGGACCTAGAGGGGGCGGTTTCTTTGCAGAGGAAATTACTTGGAAACTACTGGACAAAAAAGAGTACAACCCGGTAGAATTGGATGGCGATTTTACGGATATTCAAGGAACATACAAGGGAGCGGTGAGAGGCTCCTTCCAAACCCTTGAGGTTAAATCTATACCAAATGCTATTACCGTACAATCCTTAGGGGAAGAAGAAATTGATACCTTGAAAGTGTATGTTGGAAACAACACATGGATGGATGGTAACAGTAAAATCATCATAGAAAATGATGAGTACCGTGTTGATGATACGTATAATTATTACATATTAAAAAAGGAAAGCAAATAACGAAAGCCTAGAATTGAACAGGGCGATATAAAAGGCATCTTATACTAAATGATAAGTGACCCTTCGGGCCGTTGCGAGTTTGTAAATTGAATAAAACCAAAACATGAAGGAATACCAAGCCTTTGTGAAAAGAATTCTAGAGAAGTATAGCCCTGTGGGTGATGCTTCCGTTTTAGAATTGCTGTCCATTGCTCGGGTCCAGCATCTAAAAAAAGGGGAAACATTGCTCGACATCGGGAAGGTCTCTCGAGAGATACATATGCTATACGAAGGGGCCATCGTATCCTATTTTATAAACAGCAATGGAGACGTCTATCACAAGAATATTTTCCTAAAGGAAGATTGGGTAGGGTCCACGGTTTCTGCCTTAAAGGAAACACCTTCCGAATTCGCTTTGGAAGTGATTGAGGATGCCACCTTGATAAGTTTTGACCACCGAAAATACCAAGAGCTCATCACCAAACAGGTCGACCTCAAGAACTTCTACATTGCCTATCTCGAAAAAAATTGGGTCGTGGACAAAGAAAGACGGGAAATCGATATTGTCTTGAAAGATGCCGATGAGCGCTACCTGGATTATATCAAGGCCCATCCAAAAATCGAAACGCGAATCCCCTTGCATTATATTGCCTCGCACTTGGGCATTACCCCCACGCAATTGAGCAGAATTCGAAAAAAAATCAAAAAAAATACCCCAAATCAACATATGTAAAGGGAAAGACCTTTTTATGGGTTCACCTTTGCATCATGAAATCAATAATTCTTTATGTGCTCGCATGTTCCGGAGGGGTGTTTCTGGCCGTTCAAGCAGGTTTTAATACGCAACTCGGGGCCATTTTAAAGCAACCAGTTTTGGCGGTAATTGCAACATCCATAGCCAGTACCATTTTTGGCATCCTTGTTTTTTTGATGTTCGGAAAAGCAACCTTCCAAATACAAAGTATGGGTCAAGTACCTTGGTATTTGTGGTTCACCGGCGGGCTGTTCAGTATGATGGGTATATCGCTTTACTTTTATACCATTCCCAAAATGGGGATTTCCAAGATGATTGCCCTGGGACTGTGTGGACAACTCGTCTTTTCATTGATTGCGGGGAAGTTCGGTTGGTTGAACCTTCCCGTAGAACCCCTAACGTCAAAACGCCTTATAGGGGCCTTTGCGATGCTTGTAGGAATCCTTTTAATCAATTCAAAATGAATACTACACAATTAAACATTCACAACCTGGGTCAGTTATGGGAAATAGCTGGAAAAGCATCCGATGGATTCAAAAAAGACGATGGATACTTCGTGTCGATGGCGGAAAAGGGGGAGTGGCCCAATCGAATTTGGGTGACCGAGACCCTATCCGAAGAGACCATTGCTAACATAGCGTCTGAAATGAAAACAAATGAACCGATTACGTTTTCACATTTTAATGAAACAGAAATAGAAACCGTCTTGCTGCAGGAACATGGATTTGAGCTGAAGTCAGAACAGTATGGTATGAGTTTGCCGCTGAGTTCAAAATTTGAGGTGGAAAAAACTCTGGAACTCGAAAGGGTAAGTAGTTCCGAGAATGCAAAACTTTGGAGCCAGGCGTTTTATGATGCCTTTCAATATGAAATCTCTTCGGATACGATTGTCAAGGCCATGGAAGACATCCCCTTTTTCCTGGTAAAAAATGAAGGAACCTTGGTAGGAACGCTTATTTTGTTTGCTACCGACAAGGTGCTCGGAATCCATAGTTTGGGCATACTGCCCACACAGAGGAAAAGGGGATATGCCAAGGAAATCATGCACCATGTATTGAATAGGGCCATCGAAGACCACTACGATTTGGCCACCTTGCAAGCCTCCGAAATGGCCAAAAATATGTACGCCAAAATGGGGTTTACCTTCGACTTTATGATGAAAAACTACAGGCTAAAACAATAATCATGAATGTCTTACTTTGCGCAAGTTTGTAACTCCTGGAAAGCCATTACAACCAACACCTTTTTTGACTAAAATTTCCGAACTTCATAAATCAGACGTTAGCTAGAAGGAAAATAAAGCATGGAAGAAATTAAAAAATTCATAGACCATATCCATCCAATGCATAGTGCTGACTGGAACTTCTTTGCTTCAAAGTTGCATAAGGAAACCATAAAGAAAAACGCAACACTTATCAAAATTGGTGAAATTGAGAACTACTTGTCTTTTGTTTCCGAAGGCATAGTTCGGTTTTATATTCCCCAAGAAGAAAACGACTTGACTTTTGGGTTTTTATTTGAAAACGAATTCGTTACGGCTTATGACTCCTTTATTACCCAAACGCCTTCCCAATATCAAATCGAAACGCTTGCCGACGCAACATTGTGGCGAATATCGTTCGAAGACCTTCAAGAGGTGTATAAAAAAACCGAAAGCGGAAATATTATTGGTAGGAGAATGGCAGAAAAAATGTTCTTGATAAAGTCGAAACGGGAAATTGCCCTACTGAGCAAAACTGCTAAAGAACGCTATTTGGACTTATTCCAGGAACGCCCCAA
>JBCCXJ010000058.1:0-2918 GCA_039191905.1 Bacteroidota bacterium
TCTGCACTGTTCTATTTCTACTTATCTTGATGATTGATTAGGGAAAGTTCAAATCAAGGATAATCCTAGTTGTCGTTAGGAAATAATCTTTTCATCAAACCACCTTGTCCGCGCAGGATGAACTCGCGAAAGCGCATGGTTACGCCTTGAAGACAAAGCCCATGCCCAAAATATAGCCCATAGCCTCTTTCAACGCTATATTTGATTCGAACTTTGGGTCGGTGTTTATATCCGCGTGCACCTCCGGCTCAACGTCATATTTCTCCAAAATATCACAGATTGAATAAGCAGCTTCCACGGATAGGGTCACTTCACGGAGCATACGCTCTTTGGTGCCAATTTTTGGGGTCCCTTTTTCCTTACGAAGTACCACGATGACCGTACCATAGGCCACATAGGACTTATAGGCCTAGGAATCTGAACCTGCACATATTTTTAGTCCATGACCATCCTTTTGCTCCTTGATGATCACATTTTCAATGAGCGCGGGAATGGGTTCTTCGAACACCTGTCTCGAAAAATTTCTCCATTTATTACTTGTTGATTCCATCCTTTAAAGTTTTTTGAAAAGCACGGATTAAAAATATTATAAAGACTTGACCGTCCATTTATCACGTCCAAAGAACTATAAAAAAAGAAAGAAATTGAACTGAAGTCAGCTTTAAAAGTAACGAAAAAGAAAGTCTTGAAAGTGGAAGCACTCTGCACTAGTAGCCTGGAAAGGGGTTGGAACCAAAGGGAGTCACCCCTAGAATTTATAGAAAGATTCAAGGCTGTGCCCAAGCCATTTTCAAAGCCTTAAAGCCGGCTGGGTCGTAGTTTTCCAAATCTTCTTTGGTGAACGGGAAATAATCGTTTTGTCCGAAAAAGGCTTCTGTAAGTTCTGCAAAATATTCTCCTTCGCTAGTTAGTGCGTAAGCTTCGTAAGCGGTAGAATAATTGCCATTTCCCAAATCGTAGCCGACATTTAAATAGAGTTCAGAGCTAACGGCATTTTGATAGGCTTTGGTTATTGCTGCTCTCTTTTCGCTATCGGCAGCCATGGCATGATGATACCCGTGCGCAAGCTCATGCAACACCAAAAAGGGTTGGTTTTTGTTCGTCCAATTGATAAAATTTTTGATGTTGGATATTTCAATTGCCTTTGTTTTCTCCAAAATGTAACCATTTTGGGCCAACCAAAATTCCGATGGGTGAAATACTGCCGAGCCATTGGATGTTTTCCAATCGACAAAAATATTAACCGTCTTGAGTTGGTTCAGAATAATGCTGCTCAAATCAAGTTCAGTTACCTCAATCAATTTTCTTTCCAATAAATCCAATGCCTCCTGGGTAAGTGCATCATCATTTTCAAACGCTTTGTCTTCAACAAAAACATTGAAACCCACCAAATCATAATTGGAATATCCCTCAACTTCTAAAAGTTTCTGGTTTTCTTGTTCAAGATCTGATGCATTTTCCTCGCGGGAATTTGTTATTTCCTCCTGAGTAGAACAAGAGATAACGGTTAGGACCAGAATGGATGATAGGTTAAGAAGTTTCATTGGGATACGATTTGATTGTTATTTAAGCTGCCGAAAAGTCTTATCACTTATTTTGTCTGAACTTAAAACGGAATATGAGACAAGAAATTACGTATTCATAACAATTGAAAGGGAACAAAACCCTACTTACAACAATGATGGGGTTTTTAAAAAGACTGTCTGGGGGCAATACCGGCCTTGAGTTAATCGATTCTGAATTGGGAAAATTTGATAACAACTATTTTAAGGTAGAGCATATAACTTGGATTGGTAGTGCTGTATTATTTGGTAATTCGATTGAACTTTTAATGGATGGAAATCCTGAAACTTTATCACAAAATCAGAAGCAAATTGTGTTGAACGCATTGGCTAGTGAAGATTTGCTGAAATCTGAATCTTATATTGCAATTAGTAAAGAATATGGCAACGCCGACATGAAGCTTACATCTTTAGACGAACAATTGATGGTTAAGGCAATTACGTCCAACGAAAATGAATTTGAAAGTTTAATACAGTTTAAAAATGCGGCTTAACTTTTTGTCCGTTTTTTTGTTGCAAGTTCATAGCGGTTTAAGAGCAAACTTAAACCACTATTACGTTTAAATAAAGTATATTGTTATTATGAAGGTAGTTTCTTAAATTCCGCTTCTGCTCATACACAAACAGTTGTGTATCCTTACTTTAGTTTCACAACAGGCACGATTTGAAAGACTTTGTCTTTTTTCCAGAACGTTCGAATATCCTGTTCTTTTAATCGGCCAATTTTGGGACTTGTTCAATCATCGAAAGGACTTGTTAAATTCAACAAAGTTGGTGTGGTAACCTGGGTATAGGTTATTGTAATATTTATATAGTCGTGCCCTAGAAGTTTCTGGATAACCCTGATAATGGCACCATTTTTCAATAAGTGCGGTGCATAGCTGTGTCTCAGGGTATGCGCAGTGATTTTTTTATTTATTCTGGCCTTCTAGGCACCGGTCAGTAGACGCTTGGTTCACAAAATAACTATTTAGCATCCCCTTAACACAACCTCCCCTGTTTTTCAACGTCTTATGAAAAATCAAAAAGCATGAAAACAACATTATTTATTTTAAAAATGTATTCCTTGGTCATATGCATCATACTAATTGCAGGATGCAGCGATGAAACTAATGAAGTACAAGAAGATATAGAACAAAATTCGCAACTCCAGGCAGCTTTAGCAGCTCCAACGGAATGGACTTGGATCGACAACGAGAATATTATTTCAAGAGATGGGTCTACAGGCGGATACGCTGTGAACTTCAATACGAGCTCTACCAAACTCTTGATTTACTTACCAGGTGGCCGAGCTTGCTTCGATGCATTTAGTTGTGGCGGAAACGAACCTAACTACTCCGAAGAAAAGTTCTTCAA